>JAXGQB010000069.1:0-2754 GCA_040766655.1 Anaerolineae bacterium | reverse complement strand
ACCGCCGGTTGAAGGCGCTTTGACTCGTCATCTGCGGGAAGTACGAGCGCAAGTGTTTCGATGCATTGTCAAATCGCGGCTAAAATGGGCCACGCGTTCGCGGCCAAACTGGTCCAAGGAATCGGTGACGATAGGTTGCAGCTCCTGCGGTCTGGATGACGAGTATATGGCCTCCTGCGGCATTGTGTCGTAGCAGGAGGGGTGCGGGGAACCTGGGTTCCCCGCTTCTGATCAGTGACAATTCTTGGGACGAGCGATCAGTTCGCGCTGGTGGGGCCCTCCTTTCTGGGCCAGCGGCGGCCCTGGGCGCGGTAGCTCTCGCCGGTGATGAACAAGGTGTGGGCGTTGTGTAACAGGCGGTCGAGAGCCGCCGAGGCGAGCAGGGTGTCGTTGAAGAGCTCATACCATTCGGCCGGTGTGCGATTGCTGGAGAGCAGGATGCTGCCCCGCTCATAGCGCTCGTTGACAACGTCGTAGAGGTCCTCGGGGCCGGGCGGCAGGATCGGCTTGAGGCCAAAGTCGTCGAGGATCAGGAGCTCTGGCTTCAGGTACGCGTTCAGGCGGCGGGCGTAGGAGCCATCGGCGCGACCGCCGTTGAGATGCAGGAGCATCTTGTGTGCGCTGGTAAACAGCACATCGTAGCCGCGGCGGCAGGCTTCGTGCCCCAACGCCTGCGCGAGGTGTGACTTCCCGACGCCGGTTGGGCCGCAGATGAGCACGTTACGCTTCTGCTGGACATAGAGGCTGGTGGCCAGATCGAGAACCTGCTGGCGATTGATGGACGGATTGAAGGCGAAGTCGAAGCTTTCCAGGGTTTTGCCGGTGTTGACGGTGGCCCGGCGCAGGCGCAGCGTCAATTGCTTGTGGTCGCGGCGTTCGACTTCGTCCTCCGCCAGGCGGGTCAGGAACTCAACATAGGACCACTTCTCGGCGATGGCTTGCTGATTGCGGACCTCGAGCGTTTCGAGGATGCCGGACAGGCGCAGGCGTTTCAGGCGCGGGGTGAGCTGGTGTTGCAGGTCCATCAGACGCCTCCCGCGGCCAGGGCCGCGAACTCGGCCGCCGTGCGCGCAAAGGTGTGCGGCGTGGCTGGGGTCGGCCAGGGAACCGCCAGCGGCCGTTGGTCGAGCGCTTCTTCCAGGATGCGCTTGACCGTTACGTAGTCGCCGTCGCCATAGGCCTGTGCGCGGGCACAGGCGGTTTCGAGCCGCTCAGGCGTGAAGCGGTCGGCCAGACGCAGCAGGCGTCCGGCGGTGCGCAGACGATCCTCAGGTCGATGGGCCAGGAGTGCGGCGATCAGCGCTGACGTGGCCGGACCGATGGCGACAGCCTGCGCCTGACAGAGCGACCGGTTGAGCAGCAAACCCGGCACCTTGGTCGGCGGCAGGTGCTCGAGGCAGGTCAGGCGTTGGCCTAGCGCAGTCGCCCGGTCGTGAATGGCGATCCGCTGGTAGGCTGCGTTGTACAACTCAACGGTGCGCGCCCCGGCGCGCAGCCAGAGGCTCTGACCGACCAGGGCGTAGGGCGCCGAGTAGAAGGCCTGCTCGAAGACGACATAGCAGTCACGGTGCAGCTTGACGTGCTTCCAGGTGCTTGGCTCGTAGGGCGTCGCCGGCAGCGGCTGCAAGGCCGCCTGCTCGACTTTGCGGAAACGCAGCAGCGGTTTCTGCTTGATGGTGCCGTGGAGGCGCTGCCCGGCCACCTGCTCACACCACTGCAACACGGCCTGGTTGGCATCCGCGAGCGCGGTGGGCTGACGGCCGGCCAGAAAGTTGCGCTTGACGTAGTGCACGCCGCCCTGTTCGACCTTGCCCTTGTGCTCGGGGGTGCCAGGTCGGCACGGGGCGATGAGGAAGCCGTAGTGCTCGGCGCATTCCCGGTAGCTCCGTTGGATTTCCGGATCGTCCCAGGCCGCGCGCACGATGGCAGCCTTAAGATTGTCGACCACGACGCGTTCTGGCACGCCTGCAAAGTACTCGAAGGCGTGGCGGTGACAGAGCAGCCAGGTCGGGCTCTTTTGGTCGAAGACGAATTCGACGTACTGGTGCCGGCTGAAGGACAGCGTCATGACGAAGGCCCATGCCGTCCGCAGATTGCTGGTCTGCGGATCCCGCAGCTGACCCGCGTAACCGAAGTCGACCTGGGCCTCTTCGCCGGGCTTGACCTCGATGCGCACGACCACGTTCGGCCGCGGAGGTTCCAGGGCGCTGACAAAGCGCCACACCGAGGAGTAACTGCCAACATAGTGATGGTCAGCCTGCAGCCGCTGGAAGATCGCGGCCACTTCAACACCTTGCGCGCGCAACTCCGTGATGATCGCGCGAAAGGGCGTCACAGACGAGATGTTCTGCGGCGGCAGGGCGCCCGGCCAGGTCTCAGCCAACCTGCGATGCAGTTCCTCTCGGCTGGGCAGGGCGCGAACGGCCAGCAGCCCTTGGCTCTCGGCCCAAGCGCGGTACTTACCGACTGTCTTGCGATTGATGCTCAGGGCACTGGCGATGGCGCGATCGCTCTTGTGCAACTGGATCAGGCGCAGCACTTCGTACACGTCCATGGTTTCCAATCTCCTGCGGGGCACGGCGCACCTCCCAGACCCTCTCTCGGATCTGGAGAGTATCGCCGCAAAGCAGGAGCTGCGTCCAACATCACGTCACCCGTGGCCCACTTTGGGTGAAAGCCCACTGGACCACTTTGGGTGAAAACCCGTGGCCCATGTGGGTGAGAACTCGTGGCCCATTATCGGCCGAAAGATGA
>JAXGQB010000068.1:0-2760 GCA_040766655.1 Anaerolineae bacterium | reverse complement strand
CCTAGCAGGTATTTTTTGCTGTGCAGACGTCCCCACGCGATGTAGCGCGCGGTGGCGTGCTCGCGGCCGCCAACGACGATGCGACCGAACACCGGGTCGGTGAACTCCATGTCCTGCGCCTCCAGGGTCATGTTGAGTTCATTGACGTCAGGGGGCATGTCCGCGCCCAGGGTCATGACCGAGACGTTAAGCGACTCCTCGCTGCCGCAGGTGAACTCGACCACGGACGCGTCGGGCACCGGTATGCCCTGCAAACGCGCCATGATCCGGACACGCCAGGGCGGAAGTGAGGTAACCAGCGACCAGTCCTCGGGCAGGTCGAGCGCGAAGCCGAGGCGCTGATGCTCGTGTGTCCGCCAGCCTTGCAGGATGGGCCCCACAGCCGCGCCGTCCCAGGACCTGATTGGATGGAGCGCCAGGTGCATTCGCAAGGCCATCACGTCCTTTTCGACATTGCGGTTCCATCCGAACAGCGGCAATTCGACCCCGGATGCTTCGGCGAGGGTGCCGCGCACTGCCTCGCGTTTGACCAGGACGAGCGCCGTTTCCAGCTCCTTCAGCGCATCCTCCAGGCGCCCCAACGAGCGCAGCGCACAGCCAAGATAGTAGCGGGCACGTCCCGAATCAGGATCGATCGCGAGACCGGCGCGCGCGTACTTTTCAGCATCGGCAAATTGCCGAAGGATGCCCGAGTCCGCGGCGAGGTGCACATAGGCCTCAACGCATTCCGGGTGGACGCTAAGGTGTTCTCTGAGGAGCGCCATCGCCCCCGGGAAATCGCCCGCCTCATCTTCAAGCCGCGTGGCTTCAGAAAGCACGGTTTTGCAGGATGTCGGTATGCTCATCGCCATCACCTGGTCCACTCCTTGTCGAGCTCATCAGGCGCCATGCTCAGTTGGAAAGCAATTCCCGGATGGCCTGTTCGATGGCCTCCAGCGTCTGCGGGCCGACCAAAGCCTTGATAGCCTCTACCACGCCTGCCTGATTCACATGGATCAGCAGGAAGCTGGGGGCGTAGGGCACACCAATTTGATCGCGGGCGAACTGATAATAGGCATCAACCTGGGACCGAGCTGAGGGGTCTATCAGACAGCCATCGAAGGCGACAGTGTCCAGGCCGAGACTTGCGGCGTAATCTCGCATGATCGGGTCGTCATGGTCGACGTATTCGGTCCAGTTCGCCCGCTCTTGGTAGAGCAGGCTCCGAAACTCCCAAAACTTGTCCTGGCGCGCCGCACAGAGCGCGGCCACGGCGGCTCGCGGCGCAGTGTCTGCGAAGCACGCATAGACCAGCCGCATCTGACCGGCAGCGACGTATTTCGCTGACAGGGCCGGCTCGATCGTCAGGACGTGCTGGGCACTGCCGATGTTCTTGAAGTCCTCATACGAAATCAGGACTATCCGCGCATCCGCCGCGCCGCGCGTGGGGCTGCCGTCAATCGTTAAGCCGGGGCGGGCGGGATCACTGTCGAAGAAGTCGACGCTGGGTATGCACAGCCCTTGCTTGGCCTTCTCGATGGTGTCCCGGAATCGCTCGAATGGAAGCGCTCCGCTCAGTGCACAGCTGTTGATGAAGAAGGCAGGCGTGCCTCTAACCTCTCTGCTGTGGGCCTCCTGCACATCACGCTGAAGGTGCGCTTCGGTGGTCGGATCCACAAGGCAGGCATCGTAGCGAAGGATATCCACGCCCAGCCGCAGTGCGGCGGCGCGAAACTGCGTGGCGGGCTGGGAATCCTGATTCCAGGACTCCTGGTTCTGGAGTAACCAGTCATGCAGTGACCAGAAGAACGCCGGCCTCTGTTGGCCTGCACAGTAGGCGGCCTTTGCCGCCGGCACGGCGCCAGGGTGGATGTCCAGCGGCAGATTGCGAAAGACCTCGACGACCTCCCCTGTAGCAATGTATGCTTCATCGAGAAGTGGGCCGGTCTGCAACGCGTGCCGGACACAGTAGGGGCACTGGAAGTCCATGAACTCCTCCAGCCGCACCGTTGCCCCGAGGTTGCCCCGATAGAAGTTGCCGTCGCCGGTCACTCCGAACCATGCATCGTCGCCACCAACGAGTATTGCCAGGCGGTGGTAGTCCTTTATTCCGCTCGTTTGAACCACGGTGAGACGATACTCCGTGGTCGCTGACGGGCAGACCTGCAGCGTCCCCTGCAGCGCCACCTCCAAACCGTCGAGGAAGACCTGACGTACGCCGATTGACTGCCAGTGAAGGCCTGTGCATTCACCCGGCTCCAACCGATACTCATCTGCCCAGAATGAAGTCTGGCGCTGGACAGAGATCAGGGGCAGATAGGAGTATCTGTGACTCGCGCCGGTTCCCTGTGATTCCGGGATCTCGATCAGCCAGGCTTGGACGGAGGGATCAGGTGGTTCGCCAAGGTGATCATTATCCGATGAGAAGTCGGAGGCGTGTGATGCGCCGGCCACGCCGAAGGAGAGAATGAGTCCAAGTACGAGGATGAGGTAGCGGCACCGTTTCATGGTTCTGCTCCTACCAGGTGAAATGCACGCGTGCCAGATCGTGGATGGCGCGAGGTGAGGCTGCTATGGGGAGGTGCTGCGAAGCTCTTGCGCCTTCTTGCACAGAGTGTAACGGCGTCAGTCCTCTCTGTCAATCCTGCTGCAACGCTGATGGCCGTCATGCCGATCAGCACGCAGCCGCATCAGAGAGTGCGGTCGCCGCGGTGCAGCACATGCGGCGGCGACCGCACATCCCCGTTCTCTCACGCCGGCGCGACCGCCTCCTCCGCGCGG
>JAXGQB010000067.1:0-3505 GCA_040766655.1 Anaerolineae bacterium | reverse complement strand
TTGGGGCGGTGACCCGCGTGATACAGAATCCGGGATGCTCAGGGTCGTTCCGGGCTGAGTCTTTCCCTGGTGTCACTCCCATGATCGTCCTGCCCGACAACGCAGCCGAACTCGTCATCAAGGCACGAAGGTTGGGCGTGAGCCTAACGACGTGTGCGCAACGCGCGGGTCGCGGTGACGAGCGATACAAAAGGGCCGACCCCGATGGGCCGGCCCTTGCGCGTCAATTGACAGCGCGGCCAGGTCGATCAATCGAAAGTATCGATCACACAGGCCGTGTCGTAGGCAACGACTGCGCCGGTCCATACCAGCCACCGCGCGGAATGTGTCGCTTCGTGCAAGAAGTCCGGAATATCCTCCGGCGCGAGCACCGGCCGCGCTCGCGGACGCGGCTCATCGCACGCAAGGCTGTGGTAAGATGGGGGCAGGCCTGCGCGGACAACACCCTGCTTCGGAGAACACGCCATGACCGTCCCACCCGACAACGCCGCCGAACTCGCCATCGTGGCAGAGGAGGCTGATACATGAATCGCCCCGTCCAGCCGTCCTCACGGCTTGGCTGGTGGGCCCCTGGGCTGGCCGATGCCGCAGGGCTCTGGACGAGGCTCTTTTGAGGGCGGGAGTTTACCTATGGAGAACAAGCGGATCAAGATCAATCGTGCGCCGGTGCTGACGCTGTGGGCCGTGGTCGTGGCGGAGCGGTTGGGCCACGAGAAGGAGACGGCCCTGACCCTAGGTAAGGCCGTGGCCGCGCTCAACGCGCAGTCCAAGGGCCGGCGTCTGGGCATCTACGAGGCGAAGCCGGACGCCGAGAAGGCGGATGAGCGCGGTCGGACAGCACCGGGCGAGGTCGCATTCGTGGAGATCCTGGGGCGGGGTATTCCGGTCGTCAGGACCCCGCAGGGGCTGCGCGCTGCGATCGACGGGGAAGAGATCCGGCCGGAGAGCGTCGAGCGGTATCTGCAGCAGAAATTCGGAGAGGATCTCGACGAGGCGCGCGCCGCGATGCGGACGCTGGCAGAGGCGCGGTCGCCGGAAGAGCTGGCGCGCCGGGCGTACGACCTCTACGAGGCGTTCCGCCCGGCGATTCCCGGGGGAAAGCGGGGCTGGGGGGCCAAGGGCGAGCTGGACCTGGACTTCATCCGCTCACTGGCGGGATAGGCTCGGAGGGCCAGCGGTGTAAGCTGCCGGCCCGGCGCGAGGCGACGCGATCGCGCTAACCGGGCTTCAGCAGCACCTTGCCATCCCGTTCGCGCGCCTCGTGGGTCTTCAGCGCGACGCGCGGGGGCGGGCGCAACACTGCGCCGGTGCGGATGTCGAAGCGGCCGTTGTGCTTCGGGCACTCGATGCAGGCGCCCTGCAGGAAGCCGTCTGCCAGTTGCGCGTTGCCGTGGGTGCACTTGGCGTCCGACGCGAACAACTGGCCGATCTGTGTGCGGTAGATCGCGTACGACTTGCCCCCGTGCTCGAAGCGCAGCACATCGCCGGGCGCCAGCAGGTCCAGCTCGCAGACCTCGACCCACCCGGCTGCGTCGGGTGCGGCCTGGGAGGTGATGACCTGGGCGGCGTGGAGCGGCTGGCCGCCCTGGGCGGCTTCGATCTGCGGCGCGGGTGGCGGCAGCGGCCGCCGTACGAAGTACTCCGGGTCCTTTGACTGGCGGATCAGGGTGGGGATCACTTCACGGTACGCCTCGACCAGCCCGTGATACGGCGGCGGCATATCGTCCTTCACCAAGGCGTGTAGTTTGGCCAGGTTGTGATAGGGCACCATCGGGAACATGTGATGCTCGATGTGATAGCCCATGTTCCAGTAGAGGTAGCGATTGATAGGGTTCATGTAAACCGTGCGGGTGTTCAGGCGGTGATCGAGCACGTTTTCGGCGAGGCCGGCGTGCTGCTGGATGCCATAGACGACCTGCAGCCACGCGCCGTAAAGGTTGGGCAGGCCGATGAACAGCAGTGGCAGGATGCTGCGCATGGCGATGGCCAGGGCGATGACGGCGGCGTAGATGAGCAGGTAGATGCGTGCGCGCAGGAAGACCCTGCCGAACTCCGATTCCGGGATGTAGGTGCGTTCGGCGGGCGTCAGCTTGCCGGCCGCGTGGCGCAGAACGCTCCGATAAAACCGGAAGATGTACGGGATGTTGATGAGCTTCAGCAGGAGCAGGCCCAGGGCGGGCGGCCGCATCACGCCGACCTCCGGATCCCGGCCCACCACGATCGTGTCGCTGTGATGCCGGGCATGGCTCCAACGCCACGGCACCGACTCGCGGCAGACCATGAAGGACGCGATTTCGTAGAGCGCGTTGTTCAGCCAATCGGTCTTGAACGCTGTGCCGTGGCCCGCCTCGTGCCAGCGCGAGTCGGAGGAGGACGCGTAAATCACACCGTAAAGGGCGAACGGGATGATGGCCCACGCGCTGCCCCACAGCGCGATCCCCGCGGCCCCGAACGCGAACAACAACCCGAACCAGAGCGCGGTGTCGCGCAGCGCCGGGCCGTCCCGGCGTTGGAGCAGCTCGCGCATCTTCTCTCTGGGCACCGGCGACGTGTACCATTTGGCGTCGGCCAGGCCACGTTCCACCGCCAGGCTCGCCTGCTCGCCGACCAGGCTGTAATCGCTTCTCTGTCGCCGAGCGGCTGCTTCAACGGCCATCTGTTACTCCTTCTGATTCAGCAGCGTGCATCTACAGCTTCCCGACGGGCGCCATGTAGATCGTGAACTCGTCGACCCCGTCGACCCCATCGACGCCGAGCACCGCGTCGATGCGCGCCTGGTCGTACGCGCCGATCGCACACGTGCCCGCGCCGATCGACTCTGCGGCAAGATACAAGTTCTCGCAGACGTGGCCGATGTCGACCGCGATCATCTTGTGCGCCAGGACCGCGTACCGCCATTCGCTGCGGTAGGGCAGCGCGGTCCAGATGAAGGTCGCCGCGCTGTCCAGCACGAACTGGTCGCGCGAGGCCGCATGGACGCGCGCGGCCAGGTCGGGCTCCGTCGAGAGCAGGCACAGCTTGTGGTCCAGCGGCAGGTAGCGGTACAGACCGGGCGCAACCCCGGTCACGTTGTTGACCAGGAGATACGTTTCGAACGGATGGCGCCCGCCGGCCGACGGTGTGGGGCGCAGGCTCGTCCGGCCCTCCTGGATCAGCTTCTCGATGCCCTGCGTGCTCCACAGCAGGAACGACAGCTCCTCGAGGCTCAGCGGCTCCGCGGTGTACTTGCGCCGGCTGCGCCGGCGACGCAGCACGGCTAGCAGAGGCATCTGTCCCACGGTGAACTCGCCGGGCGGCACCAGGTCGACCATCGCCGCGTCCGGGTCGTGCGGCTTTTGGATCGGCGGATGGGGTATGCCGGACTTCTGGTCGGTCGGGTTGTCGCGCCAGGCCTCCCAATCCCCGGATTTGAGGAAGCCGCGGCCGGTCGGTGTGATCATGTGTGTTGCCTCCATCGATGACTGGTGATGCTGGTTACAGGTTGAAGGTTGCAGGTTTAACCTGT
>JAXGQB010000066.1:0-4034 GCA_040766655.1 Anaerolineae bacterium | reverse complement strand
GTAAAACCTTCTGTTTGATGCTGCAGGAGCCCGTGCAGGGCTGGCTAAGGGCAGACCGTACTGGCATTACGGTTCGACGTGTTTGACCTGGCGGCGCAGCCAGGAGATGGTTCTTCGCTCGTAGCGCCGGCAGAATAACACGGAACAGGGCGCCTGATCCGCGACCCAGTCGTCCACGGCCCCGAAGAGCCGCGTGCGCAGCGCCCATTCCTCCGACGCGCCCATCACGATGAGGTTGTATGCGTGCCTCTGGGCCTCAGCGAGCACCCCTTCCCGGATCGATTCGGCCCGGACTGCCTGCAACGAGAAGCAGGCCGGCACGTCGCCCAACGTTTCAGCGATCGTCTCGGCGAGCCAATTCGCCTGGTCTTCCAGTTCTTCGTTCTCATCCGGGACATCGCCCGTCAGTACGCGCAACGCCGTCGCCTGTGCGCCTTCGGCCTCAGCCAGTTCATAGGCCAGACGCACCGCCATCCGCGAATGGGGACCGCCACCCACCGGCACCAGGATGCGGCGCAGGGGCTGCAACAGCAGCCCACGGTTGAGCAGCACGGCGACGTTAGTGGATGCCTGCTGGAGGACCTGCTTGACCGGGTTCTCTGCGAGCTGCTCGGCTCTTAGCGGACCAGGCCAGCCCACCAACAGCAGGCCGACGTTGTTGCGCTGGCCCAATTCCTCCAGGATACCTTCGCTCGTGTTGACGGCGTGGCGCGTCTTGGTGTACAGCGCCACGTTGCGCTCCCGCGCCTCGGCCACGTGCTGATGCAGGAGCGCCCTTTGCTGGGGAGACATGAAGACACGGAGCCGGCGAGAGATCCGTTTCTGCGCCTTCGCCTCTGCGCCATCCGGCTCAGCGTTGGCCGGATTGACGGTCAAGACACAGATGTACGTGTCGATGCTGGCCTGGGCGATAATCGAGGCAATGTGCACCAGGCTCTTAGCCGTGCGCGGGTTCGCGACGGCAACAACGATGCGGTCCTGTTCAGGCTGGCCCGCCTTCAATCGTCGCCCCATCAGGTGAGTGATCGCAGGCGCGACATAGTACAATGCGGTAAAGAGCACCAGCACCCCCGCGCCGAAGGCCAGCGCGCGGACGTCGGCGAAGGCAATGATGAGCACGCACGTGGCTCCTGCCAGGTAGGCAGTGAGTGGAAATAGCGGGACCTTGAATGGGCGTTCGAGGTCGGGGTAGATCTTGCGCAGCCGGATCATGGAGAGGCTGCCCCAGAAGAGGACGAAGAGGTAGCCGCTGCTGGAGATGTAACTCAGGAAGTCGACGACGCCGATGGCTGCAATCAGCGCGCTGACTGCGCCGATGACCACGATGGCGACCCACGGCGTACGGTGCCTGTTCAGCTTCGAGAACACAGATGGCCAAACGCCGTGCCGGCCGAGGGTGAAGGCCTCGCGCGTCGCGCTGAGCATGGCCGAGTTGATCGTGGTCAGCGTGGCGATGATGCCGGCCACAACCATCAGCAACACGCCCCAACCGGGCATGAACACTCCCGCCGCGTCGGTCAGCGGCGTCTCCGAGCCGGCGAGGTCATTCCACGGCACTGCACCCAGCGTGACCAGGCTGACCGTGACACAGATGATCATGGTGACGGTCAGGCTGACGAGGATGCCGCGGGGAATGTTGCGATCGGGGTTGCTGACCTCCTCGGCATCGTCGGCGATGACCTCAAAGCCCACGTAGGAGGTATACATCAGTGCCGTTGTTGCGAGGATGCGGGACAGGTTGCCCCAGGGGCTGCGACTCGCGAGCACGCTTTCGCCCAGCTTGAAGGTTCCCAGGTTGAAGCCCCGAGGGCTCAGAAACCCAACCGCCACATAGAGGGCAAAGCTGGCCAGCAGGACTGTGCCCAGGATGATCTGCAGGTTGCCCACATTGGTGACGCCGAAGAGGTTGAGCGCCACGAAGAGGAGCACGATGGCCACGGCCGTCGGCACGAGGGGCAGCCCTGGGATGACCAGTTGGAGCGAGTATGCGAAGCCCACCGCGGAGAGCGCTGCATAGAAGGTGCTGGAGAGGCAGTCCATCGTGCCGACCAGGTATGAGAGTAGCCCGGTGCCGTAGGCCTCGCGGACATAGCTCATCGCGCCGCCGGTGACGGGGTAGGCCGTTGCGAGCTCGCAGTAGTTGAGCGCAACACTGTAGCTTAGCAGGCCGCCGATCAACAGCGCAAGCACCGCCGCGGGTCCCACCATCCCGGCCGCATGTCCGGTCAGGACGAAGATCTCGGCGCCGATGGCGCCGGCGGTTCCCAGCATGACCACCTGGCCCAAGCCCAACTGGCGCTTCAGTTTGCGATGGCTCATGTTTGATCGCAGGTCCTCCGCCCACGGGCATTCTCGCGCTGAATGGGTAGCGGGTCAATGATCTTGTTGACTTTTGCCGGTATCGGTGATTTCATCACTCCGTGAGCGTGCCAGCAGGAGCACGCGATGCCCCAGCCGCCTGACGCGCTGGGGCATCGCATCGTCACTGACTGGGGGAGAGTTACCATGAGCGCAACATTCACGACGCCGGTCGTGAAGGCAGAGGACTCGAACGCCACTGGCCTGCAGGTGCCGGCCGAGGTGGTCGCCGCGCTGCGCGCGGGAAAGCGGCCCAAGGTGACCGTGAGCCTGAACGGCCATACTTATCGTAGCGCCGTTGCGGCCTACGGCGATCTCTTCATGCTGCCGCTGAGCGCAGAGCATCGGACTGCGGCCGGCGTGAAGGCCGGCGATGTGGTCGAGGTCACGATCGCGCTGGACCTCGCGCCGCGGACCGTCGAGGTGCCTGCCGACCTGGCAGCGGCGCTCGCCGCGGTGCCGGGCGCGGCCGCAGCGTTCGACGCGCTGTCGTATACGCTGCGCAAGGAGTACGTGCGCGGTGTTGAAGAGGCCAAGTCGCTCGCGACCCGCGAGCGGCGCATCGCCCGGATCGTCGCCGGGCTCGGGCCCGCCTGACGTTCCAGCGGCTCGCGCGCTGTGCGAGATCATCGGACCAGCTGTCCTGCCTGCCACAGCTCACGGCTTCCGTCTGTCGCGTGTGGCGGCGCGTCGCTTTGGGAAGTCAGCCACTTCATTTGCCCTGGGCCTGATGCTATAAGGGAAGCAGCGGGGTCGATTCACCGGCCGGCGGCTCAAAGGACTCTCGGCGGTCTTCGTCGTGTCGTACGATAAGGAGTTGTTCAGGATGAGGTTGTTAGTTTTCGGAGCCACGGGCGGAACAGGGCGGGCCCTGCTGGATCAGGCGCTGGCGGAGGGCCACCCGGTGACCGCGTTCGTGCGGAACCCGACCGTGTTGGAGCCGCGCACCGGGCTGACGTTTTTCAAGGGCGACGTGACGGATGCTGAGGCCGTCAGGCGTGTCGCGGCCGGCCATGAGGCAGTTCTGTCGTCGCTGGGCCCGCGCGGCGGGGAGTACGGCGTGCTGCCCGACGGGGTCCGGAACATCGTCGCTGCCATGGGCGAGGCTGGGATCCGGCGGCTGATCCACGTGTCGTCGTTCGGCGTCGGCGACAGCCTGGCGCAGATGGGGTGGGTGGCCCGCCAGGTTTTTGTGCCGCTGTTTCTGCGCAAGGCCCTTGAAGAGAAGGAGATCGAGGAGCAGATCATCCGCGCCAGCGACCGCGATTGGATCATCGCGCGGCCGGGCGGTCTGGTGGACGGTCCGCGGACGGGCGTCTACCGGTGCATCATCGATCCGCAGGAGAAGATCAGTCAGCCACGGATCGCGCGTGCGGATGTGGCCGATTTCATGTTGAAGAACCTGACGGACGAGCAATTCGTGCGCCGCGCGGTCGGCCTGACCTATTGATGCCTAAGGAGGACATGATGCCCTGGAACATTCTGACGCGCGATGAGGAACGCATCCTGGTTCATCGCGGCACCGAGCGCCCCTTCACGGGGGAATACGACGATTTCTACCGGCCGGGAACGTACATTTGCCGGCGCTGCAATGCGCCGTTGTTCTCGTCGCAGAGCAAGTTCGATGCCGGCTGCGGCTGGCCCGCATTCGACGACAGCTACCCGGGCTCGCTCAA
>JAXGQB010000065.1:0-4112 GCA_040766655.1 Anaerolineae bacterium | reverse complement strand
CAAGGATCACCATCACGACCAGACCTGCGGCGGCTGCCACCGCGCCGCCCAGGTGGGTCAGGCTGTTGACAGGTTCGCGCAGCCGGCTGATCCAGAGCCTCGTTCTCTTAACCATTTGTCTCCTTCGCCCGAAGCCTCGACCTGACGTCGCTTTCCGGACGCCGTTAAGTCTAGCACATCTCGCGCCTCTTGCGAAGAGCCGGAGTCAGCCGCCGCGGGGGGCGGCGGTTTCTCCATTTGAGCCTCCTGCGCGATAGTATGGACGCCCGCCCTGGGACACTGCAACTGCGCACATCGGCGAGGGCGTCATGGACGAGATTTCACCGGTACAAGTCACCCTGCAGGACCCGTTTTGGTCTCCGCGCGTCGAGGTCAACGCGTCGCGGGCCATCTTCCACCAGTGGGAACAACTCGAGGCCAGCGGCTGCATCCACAACTTTCGCATCGCGGTCGGCGAGGCGGATGGCTGGCGTGAGGGCTGGTTCTTCGCGGACTCCGACGCCTACAAGTGGCTGGACGCCGCCAGCCGGATCTGCGCCGTCCGGCCGAGCCCACGACTGGCCGGCCTGATGGACGACTTCATCGCCCTCCTGGGCCGCGCCCAGATGCCCGATGGCTACCTCTTCACCTACAACCAGATCCACTTTCCGGGCGTGCGTTGGGTCAATCTCCAGATCGAGCATGAGCTCTACTGCCACGGCCACCTGATCGAGGCGGGCGTCTCGCACTACACGGCCACAGGGCGATCCGATCTGCTTCTCATTGCGCGGCGGGCGGCCGAGCGGGTGGTGGCAGATTTCGCGGGCCGCGGGCCGGCCTTTACGCCGGGCCATGAGGAGATCGAGATCGCGCTGCTGCGCCTGTTCGACGTCACGCAGCACGGTCCCTACCTTGACCTGGCGCGCCAGTTCCTGGAGCAGCGCGGGCGCCAGCACGGCTTCGCCGCGTCCATCGCGCGCCAGATGCGCAGCGCGGGGGCACGCAGCCGCGCCGTGGCTGCCGGTCGCCGGGCGTACATGGAGGCTCATGGGGACCACGCCACCTACACCGTGCCGCCGGGCAACCGGACAAAACGCCCGCGCAGCTCGCAGGTGCGTTGGCTGGCGAGCGCCCTGTCGGGCAAGTATTTCCAGCAACATGCGCCGATCCGCCGGCAGACCACGCCGGTCGGACACGCAGTCCGCTTCGGCTATCTTCAGGCGGCAACCGCCATGCTGTGCCGCACGGCGAACGACGACACCCTCCTGCCCGGCCTTGTCGCGAGCTGGGAACGGATGGTGACGCGGCGGATGTACGTCACCGGCGGCCTGGGTGCGCTGCCGGGGCTGGAAGGCTTCGGGCGGGACGACGAACTGGACCCTGAGGTCGCGTATGCCGAGACGTGCGCGGCGCTGGCCAGCATCTTCTGGAACTGGGAGATGGCATTGATCACCGCGGAAGCCAGGTACAGCGACCTGCTCGAATGGCAGTTGCACAATGGCGCGGCGGTGGGCATGGGCCTGGGCGGTGACACGTACTTCTACAATAACCCGCTGGCATGCCGCAAGGATACGCCGATCACCCGGCGCGCGTGGTACGCCGTGCCATGCTGCCCGTCGAACCTATCGCGCACGTGGGCCGACCTGGGCAAGACCATCTACACCGTTTCCGGGGATAACGTTGACGTCTACATCCACCAGTGGATCGGCAATCGGGCGCGCGTCGACCTGGGCGTACCGGTGGAGATCGAGGTCGCGTCGGGGCTGCCGTGGTCCGGGGAGGTGACTGTGCGGGTCACGCCCGAGCGGGCCGCGGAGGCTGCCCTCCACCTGCGCGTGCCCTCGTGGGTCACCGAGGCCCAGATCCGGGTCAATGACGAGGCGGTCGCGCTTCCTGCCGCCGCTCACCCGGCGGAGCCGGCTGCCTCGGGTTTCGACCCGCGTCTGGCGCGCTGGCTCACGTTGCGCCGTTGCTGGACCGCGGGCGACACGATCTCGCTCCACTTCGATCTGCCCATCCGCGCCCGGAAGGCAGGGCCGCGCGTGGCCGGGCACGCAGGGAAAGTCGCGCTCACGCGCGGCCCGCTGGTCTATTGTCTCGAGAGCATCGATAATCCTGGCATCGACATCTTTGCCGCCGTCGTCGATGTACGCAGTCTGCGCCCCGAGCCTGCGCCCGATCTTCTGGGCGGCATCGTCGTGCTCCGGGGCCAGACGATGGACGGCCGCCCGGTCACCGCGATTCCCTACGCGCTGTGGGGCAACCGGGGCGCATCGGAGATGACCGTATGGGTCGCAGGCCAGTGAACCATCCCTGTTCGTAAGAAGGAGCCACACTGCATTCGAGAGGTGACGTAATGACCTGGCAACCCGTGCCCGGACACATCATGACCCGCTGGGCGAAGGACGTCACGCCCGAGGCTGCCTGGCCCGAGTATCCGCGGCCGCAGATGGTCCGGCCCGATTGGCTCAACCTGAACGGGTTGTGGCAGGTCGCCATCGCGCCGAAGGATGCGCTCGTGCCCGCCGACTACGACGGCGAGATCCTGGTTCCGTTCCCCGTGGAGTCGGCGCTGTCGGGCGTCAAGCGGCCGCTGCTCCCCGATCAGCGCCTGTGGTATCGCCGGACGTTCGTCGTGCCCGACGCGTGGCGCGGCCGCCGCGTGCTGCTCCACTTCGGCGCAGTGGATTGGGAGGCCGAGGTGCGGGTGAACGGCCAGCCGGCCGGCAGCCATCGCGGCGGCTGGCTGCCCTTCAGTTTTGACATAACGCCGCTTCTGCGGGCAGGCGAGAACGAGCTCGTCGTCGCTGTGAGGGATCCGACCGACAGTTCCTGGCAGCAGCGCGGCAAGCAGGTGCTCGAACCACGGACGATCTGGTACACCGCTGCCTCGGGCATCTGGCAGACCGTCTGGCTGGAGCCGGTGCCAGGTGCGTACATCGCCGATCTCGTGACGACGCCGGATATCGACGCGGGTGAGATTCGGGTGAAGGTGCGGCTCGAAGGCGCGCCGCCGGACGCCGTCCTCCGGATCGACGTGACCGATGGTGGGATGCCGGTCGCCTCCGCCGTGGACGCGGCGGCCGATCAGGAGGTCCGCCTCCCCATTCCCGATCCCCACCTGTGGAGCCCTGAGTCCCCGCATCTTTACGATCTGACCGTCTCGTCGGGCGCGGACCATGTCACGGGCTACTTCGGCATGCGCAAGTTCAGCCTCGGTCGGGACGAGCAAGATCGCCCCAGGCTTTGCCTGAACAACCGGCCCTACTTCCAGTACGGCCCGCTCGACCAGGGCTACTGGCCGGACGGAATCGTCACGCCGCCCTCGGAGGCGGCGATGTGCTACGACCTGGCGCTGATCAAGGACCTCGGCTGCAACATGCTGCGCAAGCACGTCAAGGTGGAGCCCGCGCGCTACTACTACCACTGCGACCGCATGGGCCTGATCGTCTGGCAGGACATGCCGAACGGGGGGAGGGAGGTCGGCCCCATCACCTCCTGGCTGGCGATCATGTTCGGCAACCGGCGCCGCGGCGATCGATGTTTCCGCCGCGCTGGCCGGGTCCCCCCGGCCAGCCGCGCCCAATATCGCGCGGAGTTGGCCGAGCTGGTGGATCACCTGCGCTCCTTCACGTGCATCGGGATGTGGGTGCCGTTCAACGAGGGGTGGGGGCAGTTCGAGGCCAGCAGGGTCGCCGCGTGGCTGCAATCGTACGATCCCACGCGCCCGGTGGACCATGCCAGCGGGTGGTTCGATCAGGGCGGCGGAGACTGCCGCAGCCTCCATGTCTACTTCAAGGCGCTGCCGCGGGTGCGTCCCAAAGCCGATCGTGCCGTGGTCCTGTCGGAATTCGGCGGCTACAGCATGCGGGTGGCCGGCCACGTCTGGAACGAGTCGGCTGAATTCGGCTACAGCAAGTATGGGAGTGGCGACGCGCTGACCGGCGCTTACGTGGCGCTGCTGGAGCAACAACTCGTTCCGTGGATCGAGGCGGGACTCTCGGCCGCGATCTACACGCAGACGACAGACGTCGAGATCGAGATCAACGGCTACGTGACGTACGACCGGGAGGTAGTCAAGATGGACCCGGCGCGCGTCCGCGCCGCGCACCGGCAGATCCTGGAACGAACTG
>JAXGQB010000064.1:0-4407 GCA_040766655.1 Anaerolineae bacterium | reverse complement strand
TCTAGCCCAGCGCCTGCTCCAGGTCCCACAGGATGTCGTCGATGTCCTCCAGGCCGATGCTCAGGCGGATGAAATCGGGCGTGACCCCTGCAGCGATCAGCTCCTCCTCGCTGAGCTGGCTGTGCGTCGTGCTCGCGGGGTGGATGGCCAGGCTCTTCGCGTCGCCGACGTTCGCCAGGTGGCTGAACAGCTGCAGCCGCTCGATGAAGTGTCGCCCCGCCGCGACGCCGCCCTGGATACCGAAGCCGAGCACCGCGCCCGGTCCCTTGGGCAGGTACTTCGCAGCGCGCGCGTGATCGGGGTGCGACGGCAGGCCGGGATAGCGCACCCAGCTGACGCGGGGGTGTGCTGCGAGATACTCCGCCACCCGGCCCGCGTTGTGAACGTGGCGCTCCATGCGCAGGCTGAGCGTCTCGATGCCCAGGAGCGTCGTCCAGGCGTTGAACGGCGCCTGGCACGCGCCGATATCCCGGAGCATCTGGATGCGCGCCTTGGTGATGAAGGCGGAGGGCCCCAGGTCTGCATAGCGCAGGCCGTGGTAGGAGGGGTCGGGCTCCGTGAAGTTCGGGAACCGGCCACTCCGCCAGTCGAACGTGCCGCCGTCGACGACCACGCCGCCGAGGGTCGTGCCGTTGCCCGACAGGAACTTCGTGGTGGAGTGCGTGACGATGTGTGCGCCCCATTCGAGCGGGCGGCAGAGCCAGGGCGTGGCGAACGTGTTGTCGATCAGGAGCGGGATGCCGTGCGCTTGCGCCAGCGCTGCAACCTCAGCGATCGGAAAGACGGAGATGTCCGGGTTGCCCACCGTCTCCCCGTAGAGCAGCTTCGTCTCGGGCCGGATGGCCGCAGCGAAGTTGGCCGGGTCGGATGGGTCGACCAGCGTGGCGGTGATGCCCAGGCGCGGGAAGGTGTAGCTGAACTGGGTGTACGTGCCGCCGTAGAGCCGCGAGCTGGCCACGATGTGATCGCCTGCCTGGCACAGCGTGAGCACGGCCAGGACCTGGGCCGCGTGGCCGCTGCTCGTCGCCAGCGCGCCCACGCCCCCTTCCAGGCTGGCCAGGCGCTGCTCCAGCACATCGGTCGTCGGGTTCATGATGCGCGTGTAGATGTTGCCCGGCTCCTCCAGGGCGAACAGCGCCGCGGCGTGCTCCGTGTCGCGGAACTGGTAGGATGACGTCTGGTAGATCGGCACGGCCCGGCTGCCCGTGGTCGGGTCGGCCTGCTGGCCGGCGTGCAGCTGGCGGGTCGTAAAGCCGAAGGATCGTTGTCCGTGTGTCATGCTTCACCTCTCATTTGAGTGTCTGCTCGCCGGGTGAGGGGCGCAAAAAGGCCCTCTCACCTGTCGACGAGAGGGCCTGGTTCGGCTCATAAGAATCCCTCGTGTGGTCAGGCACGAGGGAGAAGGCAGCACCATTGCACCTTTCCTCTCATCTTCCAGATCATGTCTGCCGGAGTTGGCACCATACTCGTAGTCAGTCGGTTGCCGAGGCTTCATCGGGCCGGTCCCTCTGCCTCTCTGGATGAAAGTGCGGGCGTATTCGGTTGTGGGCGCCACTATAACAGGGCCGCGGGCATCTGTCAAACGCCTGCGCGCGAAAACGGGTATAATGGGCGCTGTCATTTCGCATGAAGGGATAGTCGATGGCGCTGTGCAGCCTGAGGGACGTCAGCCTCGGTTTCGGGGGCGAGCTCGTCCTGGAGAACATCGACCTGCAGATCGAGCGCGGGGAGCGGCTCGGACTGGTGGGGCGCAACGGGGTGGGGAAGTCGACCCTGCTCAAGCTCGTCGCGGGCGACCTCGAGCCGGACTCCGGCGCGGTGGTGCGCGAGCGCGGGGTCAAGGTAGCGACGCTGGCGCAGGAGGTGCCGCAGGGGATCGCGGGCACCGTGGCCGAGGTGGTTGCCCAGGGCCTGGAGCCCGTGGCCGCCAGCGGGCAGCCCGTCTCCCCGGGCACGGATGCCCCCGAGGACTGGAAGCGCCGCCTGCTGCTCGACACGATCCTCGTGCGCATGCAACTCGACGGCGACGCGGACTTCGCACAGCTGTCCGCAGGGCTGAAGCGGCGGGTCATGCTGGCGCAGGGCCTCGTGCGCGACCCCGACATCGTGCTCCTGGACGAGCCGACGAATCACCTCGACCTGGACGCCATCGCCTGGCTGGAGGAGTACCTGTTCCGCTACGGCGGCACGCTGGTCTTTGTCACCCACGACCGGACGTTCCTGCGGCGGCTGGCCACGCGCATCATCGAGATCGACCGCGGCCGGCTGATCGACTGGGCGTGTGACTACGATACCTTCGTCGCGCGTAAGCAGGCCGTGCTGGACGCGGAGGCGACACAGCAGGCGGAGTTCGACAAGAAGCTGGCCCAGGAAGAGGCGTGGATCCGCCAGGGAATCGAGGCCCGCCGCACGCGCAACGAGGGCCGCGTCCGCGCGTTGGAACACCTGCGGGCGCAGCGCCGCGCGCGGCGGGAGCATCCCGGCGCGCTCCGCATGCAGGTGCAGGAGGCCGAGCGATCGGGCAAGCTGGTCATCCGCGCGGACGACGTCAGCTTCGCGTACGAGGGCCGGCCCGTCGTCAGTGGATTTTCCACCACGATCATGCGCGGGGACAAGATCGGCATCGTGGGGCCGAACGGATCGGGCAAAACGACGCTGCTGCGCCTGCTGCTGGGCGAGCTGGCGCCGCAGAGCGGCTCGGTCAGGCACGGTGCGAACCTGGAGATCGCCTACTTCGACCAGCTGCGTGGCCAGCTCGACGAGGAGGCGACCGTCTTCGACAACATCGCGGACGGCCGGGACTTCGTCATGATCGATGGCCGGCGCCGGCACGTCATGGGCTACCTGGAGGAGTTCCTCTTTCCGTCCGAGCGTGCCCGCGCGTTCGTCAGCACCCTCTCCGGCGGCGAGCGCAATCGCCTGCTGCTCGCGCGGCTCTTCGCCCGGCCCGCCAACGTGCTGGTGCTCGACGAGCCGACGAACGACCTGGACCTGGAGACGCTGGAGCTGCTCGAAGACCTCCTCCTGGCGTTCGAGGGCACGCTGCTCCTGGTGAGCCACGACCGCGAGCTGCTGAACAACGTGGTGGACGGCACCCTGGCGCTCGAGCCCGGCGGCCGGGCGCCCGGCGGCCGCGTCGGCGAGTATGCGGGCGGGTACGACGACTGGGTGCGCCAGCGTCCGGCCCCGAACGGCGCCGCTGCAGGTTCGAAGCCCGCGCCGTCCGCGCGCCCCGCACCCCCCGCAGCCGCGCCCCGCCCCGTCCGGCTGACGCACAAGGAGCGCCAGGAGCTGGACGCGCTGCCCGCGGCCATCGAGGCGCTGGAGCACGATCAGGCCCGCCTCTACGCGTTGCTGGCCGACGCCGGCACGTACCAGGACGGCGGCGACGAGGTGGTGGCTGCCACCGCGCGGCTGGCCGAGGTGGAGCATGAACTGGCCGCCCTGTACGCGCGGTGGGAGTCACTGGAGGCGAAGCAGGGCGGCAGCTAGGAATTCGAAATGCCGCCGCACGCCTGCCCCTGTGGTACAATCCGTGACAAATGACGCGAAAGAGCCTGCCATGACCGAACCGATCCCCACCGGCGTCCGCCCGGCAGCGGCCCGCAGCACCGCCATCGTGAAGTTCGCGGAGAACCGGCTCTACGAGGCCCCGCTGCGAACAGAGCTGCGCCATTTCGTCGATGCCGCGCACGCAGACCAACCCTGGCCGTTCCCGGTCGTCGCCGCGCTGATCAACAACGAGCTGCGCGAGCTGACCTACCACATCGACCGCGACGTCGAGGTCAAGGCGTTGGGCATGGATGACCGCGATGGCAGCCGCATCTACCGGCGCTCGCTGACCTTCCTGCTCGTGGTGGCCGTCAACCAGCTGTTCCCTGAGGCGATCGTCAACGTCGATCACTCCCTGACCTTCGGCGGCTACTACTGCGAGGTGGAGGGGCGCCCGCAATTCACCCCGGAGGAGCTGGCAGCGATCGAGGCGCGCATGCGCGAGATCGTGGCGTCCGACGCGCCGATCGGCAAGCAGCGTGTGCCGCTCGCGGAGGCAATCGAGTTGTTCCGCAGCCGGGGCGAGGAGGACAAGGTCCGCTTGCTCGAGCACCGCTGCAAGGATTACCTGGTGTTGTACGAGCTGTGCGGCTTCCGCGGCTACTTCCACGGCTACATGGTTCCCTCTGCCGGCGTGATGACGTCCTTCGCCCTGGACTACTATGAGCCGGGTTTCGTGCTGCGCTTCCCGCAGCGCCAGAACATGGCGCTCGAGCCGGTCGTGAAGTATCCCAAGCTGCTGGCCGTGTTCCGTGAGTATGGGCATACCCTGCGCCTGCTCGGCATGCACGACGTCGGCTCGCTGAATGCCGCGATCAGGGATGGGCGCGCGAATGAGATCATGCTGGTGGCCGA
>JAXGQB010000063.1:0-5248 GCA_040766655.1 Anaerolineae bacterium | reverse complement strand
GTTCACCTCTCAGGATGTGGTGCTCGGATGCACGACGGTCACACCGCCCCATCGTCCAGGCCCCGCAGGTCCGCCAGCGCGGCCAGTGCGGCCTCGACCTGGGCCAGGCGCAACCTCTGCACCATGGCCAGGAACGGCTCGGTGGGAGCGACCTCCAGCAGGCGCGCCTGCCAGCGGCCCAGCACATGGCGCTGCCCCTCGAGCAGCGCCGACAGGGTGGCGGGGTCGCGGCGCTGGGCGAGATAGAGCTTGGCCAGGAAGGCCGCACGCAGGTCACGCGGCGTGGCGACGGGCTCGCTCAGCCAGGCATCCAGCTGCGCACGGCCTGCCGGTGTGGCCTCGTAGATCTGCCTGGGGGGACCCGCCGATCTGCGCCCTGCAGGGGATTCGCCGGACGCCTGGGCGACCTCGGCAATGTGACCTTGGGCCAGCAGTTTTCCCAGCAGAAAGTAGACCTCGCTGCGCTTCAGGCGCCAGATGGCGCGCAGCGCCGGGTCGTCACAGACCAGGCGAGCCAGTTCGTAGCCGTGCCTGGGTTGTTCGACCAGCAATCCGAGGAGCAGGTTCTCGCTGGGCCAGAGTGATTGCATGAGTCCAAATACCGTCAGGGATGCCTGCTTTGAGACTGCCGCGCGTTGAGATTCGACACGCGCCAGCTATTCAGATTCTAACTAATGTCCGCGGGGCCGTCAAACACGCCCCACCCGTACTTGCAGGCCGCGCTGGGTGAGCCTCAAGGAACGCAGCCCGGGTTCTGAGGGGCGCGCACATTAGGGTATAATGCTGCGATGGAAGACAGCCGGCGCGCCAGGCGCAGCCTCTTCGACCGCATCGCACCGGTCTACGGCCTCTACTATGGCAGCCAGCAGCGCGCGTTCGACGAAGTGCTCGACAAGATGCGCGCCGAGCTGGACCCGGCCTCTCACCGGAACATCCTCGACATCGGCTGCGGGACCGGCGCGCTGTGTTCCGTGCTGAACCGCCGGGGATTCGCCGTCACCGGGGTCGACGCCGCGCCGGCCATGCTGCGCGTGGCCAGGCAGAAGCAGGACAGGGGGGACATCACGTTCATCCGGGCCAGCGCCAGCGAACGCCTGCCGTTCGGGGACAACAGCTTCGACGTGGTGATTGCTTCGCACGTGCTGCACGGCCTGCGGGCGCCCGAGCGAAGGCGGGTGTACGGTGAAATGAACAGGGCCGCCAGGCGTCTTGTCATCGTCCACGACTACAACAAGAACCGGGCGACCCTGACGGACCTGGTCGAATGGCTCGAGGGCGGCGACTACTTCAATTTCATCCAGCAGGCCCCACAAGAAATGAAAGAGATCTTCGGCCACGTGCGGGCGGTCGACGTCGGCCCGCGGGCCGCATGGTATATCTGCTCCCCGGCCAAATAGCGTTACGCCTGCAGCTTGCTCGCCGCCGTCTCGTCGAACAGCGCCTCTAACTTGCGCAGATCCGCGGGCTTGATCGTCTCGCCCTTGCCCGCGCCGCGCAACCACTTCTTCATCCCCTTGGGATCGAGCACCGGCACGGCCGGATCCGTGACCTGGAGCTGTACGCGCGGGTCGATGAACACGATGATGGGCTGCGCAGTCACGGCCACCTCTGGCAGCTTCTCACGGACCCAGTCGGTCAGCTTGGCGGCCATGGCCTGCGCCTCCTGTGAGGGATTGCCCAGCCCTTCCTGGCTGAACACCAGGAGCGCGCGGCCCAGGCTGAACTTGCTGCGCCACTGGGCGCCGGTGTTGGTGATCTGGCCCGTCTGATCGCGCGTCAGGAACGTGTAGAGGCCCTGCGGCGAGAGCAGCACAAACTGGGCCGGCAGCAGCCACGCGTACAGGTGGTAGCGATCGTCGAAGCCCTTCATGCCTTCCGCGAGGACCTGGTCCGGCCGCGGGGTGCGGCCATAGCGCCGCAGGTTATAGTTGCCGTACTGCGCCAGCACGAAGCCCGCGACGAGCGCCAGCAGTGAGAGCCACATCAACTGAGGCCGGAAGGAAACGAACATGCCGGCGGCGAGGATCGCGATGCCACCCAGGCTGGCATAGGTGCCGAGTTTGGCCCGGCGTTGGATCTGTTTGGTGTTGGTGGTAATACGCATATGATATCAGGACCTCGATAAAGGATACTTCCCCACGACCAGGCAGGCGCTCTGCCTGCCCAGGCCGAAGAAGCCGTTCAGGGTCGCGCTAAGCCGGGTGGCTCCGCGCGGCGATCTCCTCGCCGATCACTTGTGCCAGGTTCTGCTCCGCGCTCTTCACGGCCATGCGGATCATGTTGCGAATGGCCTTCACGTCGCTCCGGCCATGGCCGATCACCACGATGCCGTTGACCCCCAGCAGGGGCGCGCCGCCCACCTCCCGCCAGTCGACCCGCCGCAGCAGGGCCTTGGCGCTCGGCCACAGCAGCGCCAACCCCGGCAGCGCCAGGATCAGGCCCGGCGCCATGAGCAGCAGGGCCAGCTTGTTGCGCACGCCGCCGGTGAACTGCCGCTTCAGCAGCTTCAGCAGGAAGGAGAAGAGGCCCTCGCTCAGCTTGACGATGACGTTGCCCGTCAGCCCGTCCGCCACGACGACGTTGGCCGCGCCGCGGCCGATGTCCTTGCCCTCGACGTTGCCGACGAAGTTCAGGCCGCTCGCCTGGAGCAGGGGATACGTCTCGCGGATCAACATGCTGCCCTTATCGGCCTCTTCGCCGTTGGAGACGATGCCCACCGTCGGGTTCGGGATGCCGAACATGAGCCGCGCATACGCCGCGCCCATGATGGCAAACTGCACCAGGTACTCGGGCTTGCAGTCCGCGTTCGCGCCGATGTCGACGATCAGGCAGGGGATGGGCGCGGCCGGGTAGATGCTGCCCAGCGCGGGCCGCTCCACCCCGCGCAGCCGGCCGAGGCCGAACAGTGCGGCCGCCATGACGCCGCCCGAGTTGCCCGCGGACGCGAAGGCCTGGCCCCGGCCCTCCTTCACCAGGCGCATGCCGACCATGAGGGAGGAGTCCTTCTTGGTCTTCACGGCCATGGTGTGCTCTTCCATCCCCACCACTTCGGAGGCATGCACGATCTCGAGCGGCAGGTTCGCCACATCGCCGTGCTTCGCCAGCTCGGCGCGGATGGCGGACTCGATGCCGACCAGGATGATGTGCGTCCCGCGCTCGCGCGCCTCCGCAACCGCACCCGCCACGGCCACGGCCGGAGCATGGTCGCCGCCCATGGCATCCAGGACGATCTTCATGCTATGCATCCTCCAACTTGTGCAGGGCCACGCCGAGCACACCCGGGCCTCCGAGCGCGGCCAACAGGCCGAGCTCAACCATCACGAACTCACGCACGTTGAGCCGGGACCGCACCCGCTCGGCGAACTCAGCGGCCTCGTTGGGCACGTTGCAGTGTCCCACGGCAAGCCGCACCGGCGCATCGCCCACCGGCGCCGCAACCAGCTCCAGCACCTGCTCCTGTGCCTTGCGCTGCGAGCGCACCTGGGCCGCCGGTTCGAGCTGGCCGTCGATGGTGGTCATCACCGGCTTAATGTTGAGCAGCTCGCCGATCGTCCCGCGTAGCCGCGGCACGCGGCCGCTGGCAATGATGTACTTCAGCGTGGCAGGGGTGAACGCCAGGTGCACGTTGCTGCGCACCACCGCGAGCCGGGCCAGGATGGCCGCCACGGAGGCTCCCTCGCGCACCATCTCCGCGGCCGCAATCGCCTGCCACCCGGCCGCCATCGAGATGTGTTGCGCGTCCCACACGTGCACCGGCACGGGCGACTGCTCGACCGCAACCACGGCGCTGCTGTGGGTGCCGCTGGCCCGGCTGGACACGGTGACGGCGATGATCTCGTCCGCGCCCTCGCCGGCCGCCCGGCGATAGGCCTCCAGGAACAGCTGCGGCGACGGCCCGGCGGTCGTGGGCAGCTTGTCCGCGGACGCGAGGCGCTCGTAGAATGCCTCGTGCGAGATGTCCCGCTTCCAGATGAAGCTCTCGTCGCCGAAAGTGACGATCGCGGGCGCCTCCACGATGTCGAGTCGCGCCAGGATCTCATCGGGGATGTTGGTGCTGGAGTCGGTTACGATGCGGACGTGCATGCTTACCTTTGACAAGCCGAATTGCCGGGAGTATCCATTGAGTATACGCCAGATGGCGGGCCTTGGCAAAGATTTCCCCCTGAAGGCCCCATGCGCCCCGGGCTTCCGTTTTCGCAAAGACTTGACAGAGCACCCGGCGCGGTGCTAAGATTCGCTCGGCTGGGGTGACTCAGGGGATTTGTTGACAACTACGCCGGGTGGCGTATAATTGCGCTTGAAAATGCCCCCGTGGTGGAATTGGCATACACGGCAGGTTGAGGGCCTGTGTCCATATGGACGTGCCCGTTCGAGTCGGGCCGGGGGCATCCGCAACATACAACTCCTTCCCCCAGACCGCAAATGTGCCGGTTCGTCAGTGACCTGCTCGCCTATGTGACCAAGGACGGCTTGCCCGGAGGCCATCGCGCCCGGCGGCCGCCTTTTTTTAACCGGGACAGTTGCGCTACATCGCGCATCGTTTCGTAGAAGCATCGTCTCCATTGCTCCGGACGACGCGCATCAAAACGAGCGGGAGGCACGCCGCTCACCGTCCGTCCCGGACGGTTCGAAAAGCCATAAGATCCAGTGCCGGGCCTGTGATGCCCACATGACAGGCCCGCGGAGCCTGTGCTCCGCACACCGACCCGAACCTCAGAATCGACAAGAGGCCAGATGAAAGAACAGCTGCTGCAGAAGATCCAGGACCGAAGCGCCGTGGTGGCCGTCGTAGGCCTCGGCTACGTCGGGCTGCCGCTGGCAGTCGCGTTTGCAGAGCAAGGATTCCCCGTCGTCGGCGTGGACGTCGACCCGCGCAAGGTCGACGCGCTCCACCGCGGCGAGTCGTACGTGCAGGACATCTCCTCCGAGCGGCTGGCGCGCGTTACGGTTGCAGGTCGGAGGGTTGAAGGTTCGAAGGTTGAAGGTTGGAAGGTTGCTGAACCAAACTTTCAACCTGCAACCTTGAACCTGCAACCCGGCGCCCTTCAACCAGGAACTATCGTGGCGACGACCGACTACGCGGCCCTGGCCCACTGCGACGCGGCCATCATCTGTGTGCCCACCCCCCTGAACAAGACGCGCGACCCGGATGTGCGCTTCCTGATCGCGGCCGGCGAGTCGGCCGCACAGCACATCCACCCCGGCATGCTGATCGTCCTCGAATCGACCACCTATCCCGGCACGACGG
>JAXGQB010000062.1:0-5562 GCA_040766655.1 Anaerolineae bacterium | reverse complement strand
TCCCCGCCGTACCACTCGATCAGGTAGTCGTTGAAGAAGAAGTACGCCCAGGTTATCGAGAAGATCAACACGAGCTTTGCCAGCGCCTCGAAGTGCTCGCGGCGCAGGAAGTACTGGAGGTTCATCGTCTTGCGCACCACCAGGAGCACCGCGATCACTGCAGAGACGCCGGAGAAGATGGCGCCCGTAACGAAGTAGGGGCCGAAGATGCTCGACCGCCACCCGATCTGCTTGGCCATCGCGAAGTCCCACGACACGATGGTGTGTACGGAGAACATGATCGGGATGATCGCGAAGGCGAAGATGTTGATCGTCTTGTGCAGGTAGTGCCACTCATACTCCAGCCCGCGCCAGCCCAGCGACGTCAGCTTGTACAGCACGTGGCGCCACCCCACGGTGCGATCGCGGGCCATGGCCAGGTCCGGGATCATGGGCAGGTAGACGTAGATGGTGCTGCTGAGCAGGTAGGTCGTGATGGCCAGCAGGTCCCACGACAGCGGCGACTGGAAGTTGTCCCAGAGCAGGCGCTGGTTGGGGATGGGCAACATGAAGTAGACGGTCCACGGCCGGCCGAGGTGGAGGATCGGGAAGATGGCGCCGGCCAGCAGTGAGAAGGAGGTCATCAGCTCTGCGGCACGCGTGATGGGCCGCCGGTACTCCGCGTTGAACACGCGCAGGATGGCGGACACGAAGGTGCCGGAGTGGCTGATGCCGATCCAGAACACGAACGTGGCGATGAAGACGCCCCAGCCCACGGGACGCCGGATGCCCGCCACGCCCATGCCCCACCGGATCATGTAGAACCAGTAGCCGAACAGCGCAAATGCCACCACCAGGGCGAGCAGCGCGACCGTCAGCCAGTAGCCCGGCCCCGCCTTCATCATGGGGCGCAGCATGATCTGGTTCATCTCCTCCTGCGGAATCGGGTCCAGCAGGAGGCGCTCCTTCGGATCGTCCTCGTGCGGCCACACGAAATTGCGCAGTCTTGAGAGGTCACCCAGCATGGGACTCGCCTCCCTTCAGGTAGATCACGGACGGATCCGTGCCCAGGTCCTCCAACACGCGGAAGCCGCGGCGGCTGCGGGCCAGCCTGGCTACCTCGCTCGTCTCGTCGTTGCGGTCGCCGAAGGTGAACACCTTGGTCGGACACGCCTGCACGCAGGCAGGTACGACGTCGCCATCGTGCAGCGCTCGTCCCTCCGAGGCAGCTGCATCCTCAGCACGTTTGATGCGCTGGATGCAGAAGGTGCACTTCTCCATCACGCCCCGGTAACGCACGGTCACGTCAGGATTGAGCTGCTGCTCCAGCGGCTCCGGGAAGTAAGGATCGAACCAGTTGTAGACCCGGACGCTGTAGGGGCAGTTGTTCGCGCAGTAGCGGGTGCCGATACAGCGGTTGTACACCTGCACGTTCAGGCCCTCGGCGTCGCTGTGATAGGAGGCAAACACCGGACACACCGGCTCGCAGGGGGCATGGGCGCACTGCTGGCACAGCATCGGGATGAAGCGGGCTCGCAGGTTGGGATATTCGCCTTCCCAGTAGCGCTCGATGCGGATCCAGTGGCGTGAGCGTCCCATGTTGACTTCTTCGGGCCCGACCGTAGGAACGTTGTTTTCCGCATGACAGGCAACCACGCAGGCCTGGCACCCGGTGCAACGGTCCAGGTCGATCACCATGGTCCACTTGTGTTGGCCTTGCTGTGTTTCGCTCATCGGTTGCTCCTCATCTCACTCAGCCCGGGAACACGTCGTACTGGTTCGCGGTGTCGACGCCCACGTTGTTCTCGAGGCGCGGCAGCTTCTGCCGGCGGCCGAGCTTCTCGATGCGGACGCGGGTGGAGGCCCACGCGAGCTCACCCTCCGGCGTGGCGACCGGCGCAAGGATCGCCGCGACGTTCGCACCGCGGTCCTTGGCGAACCGGCCAAACTCCAGGTGTCCCTGGCCGAGCGGCACGGCCACGACGTCAGGCCGGATGCCCCGATACAGGTACGCGATGGCGGTGATCTCGCCGTGCGGCGAGATGACTTTCACCACATCGTCCATGGCAATGCCCATGCTCGCCGCCGTGTCCGGGTTGATCTCGACCCAGGTGTCCCAGGAGGCGGTGGTCATGGGGTCCGGCGCCTCCTGCAGCCACGAGGCTGCGGCCCCGCGGCCGTCGCCCAGCACCGCGGACGGGTAGGGGTAGAGCAGGAACGGGTATTGCTCCGGGTTGCCGTCGAAGCTGGCAGGCCCGACGTTCAGCGTCGCGGGGAGAGAAGGCGCGGCGGTAGGGAACACCGGCGCCTCGGTGGCCGGCCACCAGCCGCCCATCTGCCGCCAGCCAGCCCAGATCTTATCGCCGTTGGCGGTGTCGAAGGCAGCGTCCTGTCCGGCCAGGCCGGCGACGGCCGCCTTCAGGAACTCGACCGTGTTCGGGTGGGGGAGCGCAGTCGCAGCCGCGCCGCCCACCGCCTGCGCCAGGGCCAGGATCACGTCACTGGTGGCGCGGGTGTCATACAGGGGCGTCACGACGGGCTGTTGTGCGGAAAGCATCGGCCGGTCGGTGGTGGGTGCGACGAACTGGTAGCCCCAGCTCTCGAGGTAATTGTGATCCGGCAGGACCAGGTTCGCCAGGAGGGCGGTCTCGTCGACCTCGGAGCTGAATGAGACGACGAAGGGCACCTTGGCCACGGCCTCCACGAAGTTGGAGTCGAGCGGCAGCTCGTAACGCGGATTGCCGTGGACCATGAGCACGTCGACTGCACCGCCTTGCATGCGATCGATCAGCTCCTGGACATCGGCGTACGACGAGGCGCCCGCGGCGCCCAGCCCCTGCGCGACCGGCGGCGCCGTGAGCGTGAAGGCGCTGCCCGTTTCGCCCAGATGGCCGGCCAGGGCGTTGAGCGCCAGGATTGCGGTGACGGCCTGCGATCCGTTGGTCTGTGCGGCCACGCTGCCTCCGGGCACCGCGGTCGGCCGTGCGAAGCCGCCGAACTGTCGTGCCAGCGTGACGAGCCGCGCCTCGCCGAGCCCGCTCAGGGACGCGGCGCCGCCGACATCCGCCCCTGCGAACAGGCCGGCCACCGGGCTGTTCGCAGCGTTGCCCAGCCCCTCGTCGATCATGATGCGGCCGATTGCGAGGGCCACCTGACCTTCCGTGCCGGGCGGGATGGGAATCCACTCATCCGCCACCGCTCCGGTGGCCGACAGGCGGGGCTCGAACTGCACGAGATATCCCCGCTTGCCGAGTGCGCCGCCGCGCATCTCGCCGAAGGAGCGGCTGTAGGCCACCATCGACAGCCCGCCATCCAGCAGGTTCGCGCCGAAGGAGTAGACAATGTCGCTGGTCGAGAGGTGGAAGAAGGGCAACGCGGGGCCGGCGCCAAAGAACTGGCCCGTGAGCCGGGCAAGCGTGCTGCGGCCGGCATAGGCGCCTTCGTTGTCGTAGAAGACCGGTGCGGGCGCGCCCAGCGCCTGCAGGAATGGCGCCACGACGGCCCCCAGCCCGTCGTCGATCTGGCTGCCATAAAACGCAACCGCGCCGGGCCGGGCGGATCCGATCCGGCTGGCCAGTTCGGTGATCGCCTCATCCCAGTAGATCGCAGTTGCCTTCAGGCCGTAGCGCTTTCCGAACGGATCCGTGGAGCCCGAGCCCGACCCGCGCGCCTCGTTCCGCACCGCGTTGCGCAGCCGGTCCGGATTGTAGAGATACTGGAGGCCTGCCTGGCCACGCGCACAGGTCTTGCCCGCGTTGAGGGGATGGAGCGGGTTGCCCTCGATCTTGCGCGCCCGGCCGTTGCTGACCCGAACGATGATGCCGCAGCCGGCAGAGCACATCCTGCACGTCGTCGCATACCACACGTTTTCGCCCGGCAGCGACTCCTCGGGTGGGATGACGTAGGGCTCGATGGTCTCGCTGCGCTGCAGGTTGATGGTGCAGCCGCTGACCGCCATGGCAGTGCTCGTCAACGCGCCGAGTTGGATGAACTTCCGCCGGGAGATTCGTTTCGGGTGCACGTTTGAATCGCTGGTCATGGCATCATCCTTTAGTAATGGCACGTTGCGCAGTCGACGAGCCGGGCCGCCACCTCAGCCGGCTGCTGCTGGTGGCAGCTCAGACACCACCCCATGTTGTGGTTGTAGGGCGTGGCATAGTCCATCTCCGACACGTTGCCGTGGCACGTTTCACACGACACGCCTGCCGCGACGTGGGGACGATGGTTGAACTGCACGAAGTCCGGCTGATCGTTCACCTTGACCCATTCGATCGGCCGCTTCTCGTCCCAGTACTGGACGAGGAGGTCGATGTCTGCCTGGTCGGCAGGATCCTTCGGTTGAACGTTCAGATGGCAGCCCATGCACTTGTTCAGGGATGGCAGCCCGGCGACGGCCCCCCTGGACGCTCCGGGGTGGCAGTAGAGGCACTCGGCGCCGGCCGCAATGTGCTGTCGATGCCGATAGACGAGCGGCTGCTCGGGTGCAGCGTACACCTTCGTGAGAAGGAGCACGCCGGCCACCGTCGCCACCCCCAGGAGCACGAGGGCCGCAGCGAGCGCCGCTGCCAGGCGTGGATGCTGGCGTATCAGAGATAAGATCATTTGCACGCTCCAGTCTGGATCAACCAGATAGATCGCCCGTTACTTCTTTCACAAATACAATCAGAGCCCAGCAGGCGCGTCTTGAGGATGTCGCGTTCTCCTTATTGTTGCGAGGCTTGCTCGAGCTGGCAGGTCGAGCCGGGACAGCCTCGGAAAATGACTTGAGGAAACTAGGCCGATTATACATGAAGACGGACGCATGCAAAAACGTTGCGAACCGCGGGGGGACTGCGCGGCCGCCCGGGTCAGGCCCCTGACCGGGTCAGGCGGGTGCGTCCTTGCGCCCGCTGCCTCGCACGACCCACATTGCCACGAATACGCCCAGCACGACCGCGAACGGGATGCCGACCAGGATGATCGTGTTGAGCTGACGTTGTGCCGTGACCTGCTGTACGAAGTCCACCTGTCCCTCGCCCAATGGTCCCTTGAGGTGCAGCGTACCGCTCCAACTGCCCTCCGTCTCAAGCTCGATGTGCGCGGCGTAATCCACCTGGTTGCCCGCGTCCGCGTGGGTGGCGGCCCCCTCGACCGGCGCGCCGCCGCCGGGAGGACGCAAGGTGAACCGTATCTCTGCGTCGCGGATCATGGCCCCTGTGACCGGATCAGTCACGCGCACGACGTAGGTGATGGGCCCGGGGGAGGCAGGGCTCGGCGAGGACGTGACGAACAACGTGTATGGTCCGACCGCCGCATCTCCGAAGACGATGCGCGACCCACCGGGGCCCAGGTTCTCCGCGTGCGCGGCCCGCGGGCCCCACAGCGCGAACATGATCGCCAGTGCGAGCCAGCCGATCGCTCGTACAAACCGGCCTGCGGGATCATCCGCTGGATGCCTGCGTGTCAGCAAAGCCTCATCCTCCCCCGGTCATCAGCATCGTGCCCCGCATCTCCATCGGCTGCAGCATGATCCAGATCCCGAAGCCAAGCATCAACAGCGTGATCCCGATCCACGGCAGCGGGGGGGGGGGGGGGCGCCCCCCC
>JAXGQB010000061.1:0-6539 GCA_040766655.1 Anaerolineae bacterium | reverse complement strand
TGGCCCAGAAGCTCGCGACCGACCACCAGCTCGACCTGGCAGACGTGCCGGGCACCGGGCCGGGCGGCCGGGTGACGCGCGAGGACGTCGAGGCGTACCTGGCCGCGACGGAGCCTGCGGAGTCCGCGGCGGAAGGGGGGACGGCCCGCAGCCTCGGCTTCATCTCGCCCGCGGTCGGCCGGCTCGCCGCGGAGATGGGCGTCGACCTGGCCCAGGTCGTTGGCACAGGCTCGGGCGGTCGGATCACGAAGAAGGACGTCATGGCCTACGTGGCCGCGCCCGCGCCGCGCGCGACCGTGCCGGCGGATGACCTGCCGCCGTGGGAGCGGCCGGGCTCGGGCGACCTGTTCAAGCCGACCGAGGAGATGGGGCAGCCATCTGCCCAAGCGGCCGCGGCGCCGGGTGCACCCGCACCGCGTGCGGCTGCCGCGTCGACGGCCGCGGGCCTCGACTCCGAGCTGCAGCCCTTCACCGCGATCCGGCGCTCCATCGCCAAACACATGGTGCTGAGCAAGCAGACCGCGCCGCACGTCACGACGGTCATGGAGGCCGACCTGACGATGGTCGTCCGGGCGCGCGAGCGCCTGAAGGCCGAGTTCGGGCGCCAGGGCGTGCGCCTGACGTTCACGCCGTTCCTGGTCCAGGCGATCGTGGCCGGGCTGAAGGCCGTGCCGGAGGCCAACAGCACCTTCACCGAGGAAGGGCTGATGATCCACCGGCGCATCAACGTCGGGATGGCCGTGGCCATTGCGGACGGCTTGATCGTGCCCGTGATCCGCGACGCGGACGGACTCAGCCTGCTCGGGCTGGCGCGCGCGGTCAACGACCTGGCGGAGCGGGCGCGCACGAAGAAGCTGGCGCCGGAGGAGGTGCAGGGCGGCACGTTCACCCTGACCAACCACGGCACCGCGGGCAGCCTCTTTGCGACACCGGTGATCAACCAGCCGCAGGCCGGCATCCTGGGCGTGGGCGCCATCCAGAAGCGCGCGGTGGTCGTCAGCCGCGGCCATCCGCTGCTGCCTGACGCGGACGATGCGATCGTCATCCGGCCCATGGCCTACCTGAGCTTCACCTTCGATCACAGGGTGTTGGACGGGCAGGGCGCGGACACCTTCCTGGCCGCCGTGAAGGCCTGCCTGGAGGCGTACGGCGGGTGACGGCCGCTGATATGCGCCCGTCGATATGCGCCCGCCATTGGTGACGGGCGTCATTGCGGGAAACGGCGACGGCTGGTAGACTTGGGGCTGGGCCGATCGGGGTGACCGTGCACCGACCGGCGAGCCGGCGGGCCGGCCCATTCTGTTATTTGCTGACATGCCAAAGGAGATTGATCAAGCATGGCTGAGATGCCTTCGTATGATGTCGTTGTGGTCGGCGGGGGGCCCGGGGGCTACGTGGCAGCCATTCGCGCCGCGCAGCTGGGCCAGAAGGTGGCGCTCGTGGAGCGCGAGTTCCTCGGCGGCGTGTGCCTGAACATCGGCTGCATTCCCACCAAGTCGCTGCTCCGCAATGCTGAGCTCGCCAACATCCTGACGGGCGAAAGCAAGGAGTTCGGCTTCAGCTTCGAGAACCTCTCGCTCGATTACGCGGTGGCCCAGAAGCGCAGCCGCCAGGTAAGCGACCGGCTCGTCAAGGGAATCGGCTTCCTGATGCGCAAGAACAAGATCGACGTGTACCAGGGGACCGGCACGCTGAAGTCGGCCACCGAGATCGAGGTCAAGGCGAATCCCAAGGCATCCGCCGTCAAGGGCCAGGAGTACGACGGCCTCATCCGCGGGAAGCAGATCATCCTCGCCACGGGGCATCACCCCCGCTCCCTGCCGGGCATGGAGCCCGACGGCAAGCGCATCATCACCTATCGGGAGGCGCTCTTCCTGACCGAGGCGCCCAAGCGCATCGTGGTCGTCGGCGCGGGCGCGATCGGGATGGAGTTCGCATACGTCTTCCGCGCGTACGGCGCGGAGGTCACCGTCATCGAGATGCTGCCGCACGTCCTGCCGCTGGAGGACGAGGAGACCGCGGCCGAGGTGGCCAAGGCGTTCAAGAAGCAGGGCATCACGACGCTGGTCAACACGCGCACCGAGGCCCTCGTGCCTACGGATGCGGGCGTGAGCGTGCGCGTCAAGGATCAGGGCTCGGACAAGGAGCAGACGCTCGAGGCCGACCTGGTGCTGGTGGCGATCGGCGTCGCGCCAAACAGCAAGGACATCGGGCTGGAGGCGGCCGGCGTGGAGACCGACAAGCGCGGCTTCATCGTCGTGAATGAGTACATGCAGACCAACGTGCCGGGCGTCTACGCCATCGGCGACGTGACGGGCAAGCTGCAGCTGGCGCACGTGGCGAGCGCCCAGGGCATCATTGCGGCGGAGCACGGCGCGGGCCACGAGACGCGGCCCCTGCGCGACGCCGACTACGCCTTCATGCCGCGCTGCACCTACTGCAAGCCGCAGGTGGCGTCGATGGGCTACACCGAGGCGCAGGCAAAGGAGAAGGGGTACGACATCAAGGTCGGCAAGTTCCCCTTCGTCGCCAACGGCAAGGCGTTGGGCCTGAACGAGAAGGAAGGCTTCGTCAAGATCATCGCGGATGCGAAGTACGGCGAGATCCTGGGCGCGCACATGGTCGGCCCGGAGGTCACCGAGCTGCTGCCGGAGCTGGTGCTCGCGCGCACGTGGGAACTGACCACGGAGGAGATCGCGCGCACGGTGCACGCGCATCCGACCATCTCGGAGGCGCTGATGGAGGCCGCACACGCAGTGATGGGCCAGGCGATCCACACGTAATCGCGCCGCCCCGCGTCCGTAGCGACGTTGCATGCAACGTCGCTACGGGTACTTGATCTATGACCGGCTGGCAGACTGACCAGCGCCAAAGAGTGGACATGCAAAACAACGTTACAATCGATCCGGTTCCGTCGAAGGAGCAAGAGCCCACCGAGGCGCGCAATGCGCCGCGCCGCGCGCGGCTGCGCGAGCGGCCGGAGGCTCCCGAGGCCACCTCCGGCCGGCGTCCCGAATGGCTGCGCGTCAAGCTCAGCCAGAACGAAAGTTATTGGGAGCTCAAGAAGCTCATGCGGGGACAGACGCTGCACACCGTGTGCGAAGAGGCGTTCTGTCCCAACCTGGGCGAGTGCTGGAGTCGAGGCACCGCCACCTTCCTGCTCCTGGGGGACATCTGCACGCGCGCGTGCAAGTTCTGCAACGTCAAGAGCGGCAAGCCCCTGCCGATCGACGAGGATGAGCCGCGCCGCGTGGCCGAGTCCGTCGAACGGATGAACCTGCGCCACGTGGTGCTGACCAGCGTGGACCGCGACGATCAGCCCGATGGCGGCGCGCACATCTTCGCAAATACGATCCGTGAGATCCGTAAGGTGCTGCCGACGTGCACGATCGAGGTGCTCATCCCCGATTTCAAGGCAGACCCGGCCGCACTCAAGCTGGTGATGGATGCGCAGCCGGAGATCCTGAATCACAACACGGAGACGGTCCCGCGGCTCTCGCGCACGGTCCGGCCGCAGGCCAGCCACGAGCGCAGCCTGTCCGTCCTGCGCATGGCCAAGGAGATGGACCCGCACGTGCTCACCAAGAGCGGCCTGATGGTGGGGCTGGGCGAGACGTGGGCGGAACTGCTCGAGGTGCTGGATGACCTGCGCTCGGTCGATGTGGACATCATCACCATCGGCCAATACCTGCAGCCGACCAGGGATCACTTGCCCATCGAGCGCTATTACCATCCCGACGAGTTCGATGAACTGGCCGAAGAAGGCTACCAGCGCGGCTTCAAATGGGTCGAGTCGGCCCCCCTGGTGCGGTCATCGTACCATGCGGATGGCCAGGCACGGATCATCCAGCCGCGCGGGGATGGCTGACGGGGGTCCTCGCCCATGCAGATTCTCACCGCCGACATCGGCACGGGCACTCAGGACATCCTGCTCTTCGACAGCGAGCGGACGCCTGAGAACTGCCTCAAACTGGTCGTTCCGTCGCCCACGCTGCGGCTCAGCCGGGAGGTGCGCGCGGCGACGGCGGCCCGGCGCCCGCTGCTCATCACCGGCCGCCTGATGGGCGGCGGCCCGGTGTCCTGGGCCGTAGAGGATCATCGCCGGGCCGGACTGCCCGTGCTGTCCACCGTGGGGCCGGCCCGCACGTTCAACGACGACCTGGAGAAGGTGCAGCGGGAGCTGGGCATCGTCCTGATCGATGACGCGGACGCTGTGGCGCTCATGGGCACGGATCAGCACGCGCACGTCGAATTCCGCGACCTGGACTATGCGGCCATCCGGCAGGCATTTCTTGCCTTCGGGTTGGATCTGCGCCCCGACGCGCTCGCGCTGGCCGTCTTCGACCACGGCGCCGCGCCGCCTCATGTGAGCGACCGCCAGTTCCGCATGGACTACCTGGCGGACCGCCTGCGTCGCGATGAACGGCTGAGCGCCCTTGCGTTCAGGTCGTCCGACGTGCCCCCCGACATGACTCGCCTGGCGGCCCTGGCGGAGACCGCGGCAGAGGCTGGCCCGTGGCCGGCAGTGGTGATGGACACGGCGCCGGCCGCGGTGCTCGGTGCACTGGACGACCCCATCGTCGCGCGGCAGCCCCACCCCATCGTCGTCAACATCGGCAACTTCCACACCCTGGCGTTCCAGTTCCGCGCAGGCCAGCTGCTGCGCATGTTCGAGCATCACACCGGTGAGCTGACGCCGGATCAACTGGCCCTGTGGCTGCGTGCGCTGGCCGATGGCTCGATTCGCCACGACGCGGTGTTTGCCGACAATGGGCACGGTGCGCTCGTGCTCGATGACGCGCCACAGCCGCTGGACTTCATCGCCGTCGTAGGTCCGCGGCGCAGCCTGCTGCACGGCACGGACCTGCCGTTGCACCTGGCGGTGCCGCACGGAGACCAGATGCTTGTGGGCTGCTACGGGCTCTTGCGCGCCTGCGCCGATATCGAACCGGCGTGGCGAGACCCGATCCGGGACGCGTTGGCCGGCGTGGCCGATCGCAGCCTGTGGTAGGGCGCGATTTTTGAGGAGGAATATGATGGAAACAGATCAGTTCCAGTCGATCCTGCGGATGTTCAACTATGGCTTGTATGTGATAACGTGTGCAAGTAGTGAAGGCGCACCGGCCGCGGCGACCGTGAGTTGGGTGACGCAGGTGTCGTTCAAGCCCAAGTTGATCGCCGTCGCCCTGCGAAAGGGAACGGCAATCTGCGAGGCGGTCCAGGCCGCGCGGCGCTTCGGCCTGCACGTGGTGGGCGAGCAGCAGCCCGAGCTGGCTCGAGCGTTCTTCAAGGTCGGCCAGGTCAGCCCATCGGAGATCGGCGGTTACAGCTACGGCTTCACCGAGCGCAATATTCCCATCCTCGAAAAGGCGGTTGCCTGGCTGGAGTGCGAAGTCGTCGAAGAGGTCGGCTCGTCAGGCGACCACACGATCTTCATCGTTTCGGTGCTGGACGGCGATGTCCAGACGCCGGGCATCCGCAGCCTGGCGCTCCGTGACACGGTCTGGCACTATGGCGGATAAGGAGCTAGCCATGTCAACCGAGGCACAGCCGGGCGACGTCCGCTCGGAGGCGCTGCGCCTGATGTCGAACGGTGTCTATGTCCTGACCACCGCTTCAGGCGACACCCTGCACGCGGCGGCTGTGACCTGGGCCAGCCAGGTGTCTTTCCAGCCAGCCTTGTTGGTCGTTGCGTTACGGCGCAATTCTCACCTGGCGCAAGCGGTGCGCAAGGCACACCGGTTTGCGTTGAACATCATCGGCGAAGATCAGGCAGAGGTTGCCGCGCGCTTCTTTGCGCATTACACCGCACCGCTCGAGTCCGTCCAGGGATCGGATCCGTCCTTCCGCATGACGATCGGGAAGTGTCCCCTGATGACCGACGCGCTGGCGTGGCTCGAATGCAAGCTGGTGGCGGAGCCAGCCTCTCCCGGCGATCATGCGCTGATGTTGGGCGAGGTGACCGGCGCGGGCGTGCGCCGCCAGGAGAAGCCCCTCGTGCTCAACAACACACCCTGGTTCTATGGGGGTATACGCGACGAATAGGAGGACCCATGGCGGCCATCGCTATGTCTGACCTGCGACGCGAGGCCGATAGCCTGTCCGCACGGCTGACGGCCTGGCGCCGCGATCTGCACGCGCATCCCGAGCTCGGTTTCGCCGAGCACCGGACTGCAGGCATGGTCGCCCAGGTCCTGCGAGAGCTGGGCTGCGAGGTGCGCACGGGCCTGGGCCAGACCGGCGTCGCCGGGCTGCTGCGCGGCGGGCTTCCCGGCCCCACGGTCATGCTCCGCGCGGACATGGATGCGCTGCCGATCCAGGAGATCAGCGACGCACCCTATGTCTCCACGGCGCCGGGCGCCATGCACGCGTGCGGCCACGACGGTCACGTGGCGATGGCCCTGGGCGCCGCGACCCTGTTGGCCCAGCATGCGCCGGAGATGCCGGGCCAGGTGCTGCTGCTGTTTCAGCCCGCGGAAGAGTGTATGGACGGCGCGCGCTCCATGATCCGCGATGGTGCGCTCGACAATCCACGTCCC
>JAXGQB010000060.1:0-6852 GCA_040766655.1 Anaerolineae bacterium | reverse complement strand
TTAGCCTTGGATCCGCCCTTGACAGACGGACGAAGTTGTTAACTTATGAGCGATGACACACCGGTGCGCCCCTACCGCGCACTCGTCCATCCGGGCGCACACGTAGGGGCCGCCCCCACAATCCGTCAACCATTCGTAGGGGCCGACGGGTCGGCCCCCGACCTGCGTGTCGGCCCCCATCCGGGCGCACACACCGGTGCGCCCCTACCGCGCACACGTCCACCCCGGGCGCACACACCGGTGCGCCCCTACGGGCGGCGGTAGGCCACCTCGCCGCGGACCAGCGTCATCCACACGTGCAGGTCGGGCGTCAGGAGCACCAGGTCCGCGACCGCCCCCGGCGCGACGCGGCCGCGCTCGCGGTCGAGCCCTAAGGCCCTGGCCGGCGTCGTCGTGACGGTGGCCAGGGCATCGCCCACCGTGCAACCGGTAAACGCGATCAGGTTGCGCACCGCCTGGTCCAGCGACAGGATGCTCCCCGCCAGCGTGCCGTCTGCCAGCCGCGCGCTGGTCCCATCCACCGTGACCTCGTAGTCGGCCAGCCGGTGCACCCCGGGCGGCATGCCGAGCGCGGCCATCGCATCCGTCACCAGGTTCAGCCGCTGCGGTCCGAGTGCCTGCCAGACCAGCCTGACCATGGCCCGGTGCACGTGGATGCCGTCCACAATCATCCCCACCGTGATGCGATCGTCTGCCAACAACGCGCCCGCCAACCCGGGATCACGGTGCCCCAGCGCGGGCATAGCATTGAACAGGTGTGTCCCGTAGCGCACACCGGCATCGAATGCCGCGAGCGCCTCCTCGTAGGTCGCGATGCTGTGCGCCGCACTGACCGCGACCCCGCGGGCGGCCAGTGCGCGGATCACGGGCAGCGCGCCCGGCAGCTCCGGCGCCAGCGACACCAGCCGCACGCCTGACTCCGGCGACCAGCCGGCCGCTGCCTCGAGCGTGGGCGGGCGCAGGTGCGCAGGATTGTGCGCCCCCTTCTTCTGAGGATTCAGGAACGGCCCCTCGACGTGCAGGCCGAGCGGCTCCGCGCCGCAGAAGCCGGCGGGCCGTCCCGCGGTCACGACCTGCTGCCCCAGCGCCACCTTCTCCGGGGGCGACGTGATGATGGTCGGGAGGAAGGCCGTGACGCCGTAGCGCGGCAGCAGCCCGGCCGCGCGCCAGATCGTCGTCGGGTCATCGGTGAAGTCATCCCCGAATCCACCGTTGAACTGCATCTCGATGAAGCCGGGCGCGAGGAGCAGCCCGTTGGCGTCGATGGCGTCCGCGCCGGGGGGACAGGGCAACGCCGCCACCGCGTCGACCGCGACGATGCGTCCGTCCTGCACGAGCACGGCAGCACCTTCGATGATGCGATCCGGCGTGTACAACGTTGCGCCATGAATGTAGCGCATGGGTTGAGCTCCTTGATTGACTGAGCGGCCCGCCGGCCGGCCTATCTCAACGCGGGCAGGCTCGCGGCTGCGATGGACTGGCCCACCCGACGGCTCTTCTCGTCGGGCAACTGGATATGAATGCGCCCGGCCAGCGCGGGGAACTCCGCGGCCAGGACCACCTGCGCCCGATCCAGGATGATGGGCCCGCCCGAGCCGGACGTGACGCGACCCAGGATGAGCACGTGCTTCAGGTCGTAGAACGTGGCGTAGTGGGCGAGGCCGTAGCCCATGTAGGTGCCGATGCTCTCCCAGATCTGCCGGGCGCCCGCATGGCCGGCCTCCAGGTAGCCCTGTACATGCTTGAGCTTCTCCGCCTTGGTCGCGTCCTGCGGCAGCTCGATGCCCACCGCCGGCGCCAGCCGGAAGACGCACTGCTGCGAGAAGTACTGCGATCCCACGCCGATGTCGCCCGACCATTCGTCCGCGGGCGCGGCGGGGCTGTAGTCCACCGGCGCGAAGGCCAGCTCGTTGAGCCACCCGGTGATGGCCCCGCTGCCGTCCACGTAACCCGCGGCCTCGCTGGAGCCCAGCGCGATGCCCAGCACGCCGTCATCCCCGAGCGACATGGCGCCGGCCAAGGCAGTCACGTCGCCGTCGTTGATCACCTCCAGCGGCACGCCGAACTCGTCGCGCAGGCGCAGGAACATCGTCCGGATCGCCTCGTAGCGCTCGGGCGGCACGCCCCGGAACAGGGACGCGACCATGGGGCGATTGGCGACATAGATGCCCGCGGAACTGCCGCCGATGGCATCCAGCCGCGGCAGCCTGGATCGGGCCAGTTGCAGTGCGTCGCGGATGTGCGCCTCATGATAGGCCGGATCGGCCTGTTCCACCGGCTCCCACACGATCTCCTCGCTGAAGACCGGCTCGCCATCGATCACGGCCGAGACCTTCAGGTCGGAGGCGCCGAGGTCGAAGCCGATGCGGCAGCCCTGGAGATGGCGGCCCAGGCTCTGTCCCGCCTCGCGCGCGGGCGGCACCTGGTCGCTGTCGCACGGCGTCACCGTGAACGGCTGCTGGTAGACCTGCTCGCCCATGAAGTGCTCGTCGAAGGCCCGCGCGCCGGCGGGCGAGTAGACCCGGGCCAGGTGCTCGCCGATGGCCCGCGGTCCGCCGGCGAAGAGCCGCCAGCCGCCGCGCGCCCACAGCAGGAATTTGACGAGGCGCTCCACGTGGCCGAGGTTGGCCTCAAAGTCGGGATGGCCCTCGGGAAAGACGCTCGTCTCGAAGCGCGACAGCTCGCCGTTGTCCCGCTCGAGGCCCAGCACGAACGGGACGCCGCCGGTGGGCCCGGCGCCGCCGCCCGCATGGGCGACCGCGGCATCGAACGCGCGGACGGCCAGGCTGGCCGGCCGGAAGCCGGGATCGAGGGGCGGAAGGAAGCGCGGTGCAGGCAACGTCAGGCTCGACACTGCTTGATCTCCTCCATCAGCTGCCAGCATACACACTTCTCATCCTCGCAACGCGGCGACCAGAGGTGCACGCATCACAGCCATTTCTTTCGCTAGAGCTGGCTCAGGAACCCGAAGACCCGGTCGGCATGCCCCCTGAGATCTTCATGTGCGAAGTCCGGGTACAGGGTCATGTTCTTTTTCGCGCGGATCTTATTATACGCCGCAAACTGGGTCGACGGCGGGCAGACCTGATCGCGCAGGCCGACGGCCATGTACACTTCACCCTCGATGCGCGGGCACAAGTGCTGCACATCGATGTATCCCAGCCGGGTGAACACCTCCAGCTCGCGCTCGTGCCGCGGATCGCGCCAGCGGAAGTAGTCGCGCAGCTCGGCGTACGCGCCCGTGTCGAGATCGATGTCCCAGACGCGCTTGTAGTCGCAGAGGAAGGGAAAGATGGGCGCCACGCGCTGGATCTGCGGCACCAACGCGGCGCAGGCCAACGTCAGGCCGCCCCCCTGGCTGCCGCCTGTGGCGCCCACCCGGCCGGGATCAACATGCGGCAGGTCCATCACGATTTGGGCCAGGCGCGCGGTGTCAAGGAAGATATCGCGGAACATGAGATCTTCCGGCGCACCCTCCAGGCCGCGGATGATGTGGCCGTGCCAGGTGGTGCCGGGCCGGTCACCCGCGTCCTGCGACAGGCCGCCCTGCCCTCGGCAGTCCAACGCCGCGACGGTGAACCCCATCGCAGCGTAGGATAGCTTGGTCACCCAATCGCCGGCATTGTTCGAGTACCCGTGGAACATCAGGACCGCGGGGTTGGCGCCCTGCTGGTGGCGCGGCCGCACGAGCTGAGCGTGAATCCGCGCGCCCTTGACGCCGGTGAAATAGAGATGCGAACAGTCGGCGTAGGGCGCCTGGAACTCGGCCGGGATCAGCTCGATCTCGGGCTTAACGGCAGCCAGCTCGGCCAGTGCCCGGTCCCAATAGGCATCGAAATCGTCCGGGCGGGGATTCACGCCCTGGTAGACCCGGAGCTCGTCCAACGGCAGATCGAAAGTGAGCGGCATTGAGGTTCCTCCGTGACGCTGGTATCGGATATCTGATGAGAAGGATAGCCCAACGTGACACCCTGTCAAATTGCCGCAATGCTATCCTCAGTCCACTGAAATGCGCTTGTCCGGTGCACCGCGCTGTGATATACTCCTTGTCAGTTGCTGTTCTGCCTCATCCCCGCAAGCGGTGGCCGTGTCATTATGGAAATCGAAGCCAAATTCAAGGTACCCAATCGCCAGGCGTATCGCGAGTTGCTGAGGGTCCGAAATCTCGGCAAGTACGTCGTCGCGCCGGCGAACCGGATTCAGGTGGTGGATCGCTACTTCGACACGCCTGATGGCCGCCTCCTCGCGACGAGCTACAGCTGCCGGCTGCGCACCGAGGGCGAGCGCATCGTCGCGACGCTTAAGGGGCTGGGCGGCGTCGAGGGCGCGGTGCACCGCCGCGACGAGCAGGAGATCGACCTGCCCGGGCTGGTGCTGAACCCGGCGGATTGGCCACCGAGCGCCGCGCGCGAGCGCGCGATCGAGCTGACCGCGGGCGCGGCGCTCGAACCGCTATTCGACCTTCAGCAGACCCGCCAGAAGTGCGACGTCCTCGATGGCGACCGCATGGTGGCGGAGCTCAGCCTCGACGAAGCGCGCGCAGTGGTGGGTCAGCGGCCCGCGTTCTACTATGAGGTGGAGGTGGAGCTGCGGCCGGACGGGACGGAGGAGGACCTCGCCCTGCTTGCCACCGCGCTGACGGAGGAGCACGGCCTAGAACCGGAGCCGCGCTCGAAGTTCGCGCGGGGCATGGAGACGCTGCGCGAACGCGGGACCGCGCTCCAGGACGGGCTAACAGCCGATGAACGCGGGACCCTGGCGTCCTACGCGGCGGGCGACGACGAAGAGCTGGCGCGCCGCGCGGCCACCATCCTGGGCTGGGCGGACGGCCTGCCGACGCGGGAGATCGTCGCGGCCACAGGGCTGTCATCGGGCCGCGTGCGCTTCTGGGTGCGCTCGTTCCGCAGCCAGCGGATGGACATCTTCGCCCCTGCTGAGAGCGCCGCGCCCGCGGGGGAAGAGGCGGCTGCGCCGTCACCGCGACGTTCCCGCCAGGGCGGCGGTGCACGCCCGAAGCCGGGCGCGGCGGCCGAAACGCCGCAGCCGGCCGGCCAGCCAACTGGCGCGCGGCAGGGGCGGCGAGCGCACACCGCGAGCCGCGCAGCTGCCGGGGCGACGACCACCCCGGCGCGGGCGACGCGCCCGCGCAAGGAGCGCAGCGACGACTTGGCCCCACCCAGCCCGAGGGGCTTCCCCGCGGTGCCCGACTTCTGCCGCCGCCACGGGGTGGACATCGCACGCAGCCGTTACGCCGCGGACATCGCGCTACAGCTGTTCGACGCGCTGCGCAAGGTGCATCGCTTGCCCCGTCGACGGCGCCGCCTGCTCCGCCAGGCCGCGCTGTTGGCCACGGTGGGCGCACAGATGGATCCGGAGCACCCCTACGCGGCCGGCCGCGATCTGATCCTGGCTCAGCCGCTGCACAACGTCAGCACGAGCGAGCGGCTGGCCCTGGCTTGCATCGTGGCGCTCCAGCGCAAGAAGATGAAGCCCGAGAAGGAGCGCGCGCTTGATGCCCTCGAACCAAAGCAGCGCAGCCAGGCGATCCTGCTCGCGGCATTGCTGCAGATCGGGCGGGCGCTAACCTTCGACGGGGCCGACAGCACCACGATCCGCTCGATCGAGGGCGGCGATTCCTCCGAGTGCACCGTCATCCTGGCCGGCCCGATGGCGGAACCGGACGCCCAGCAGGCCGCGGATCGCGCCGAACACTGGCGCCAGCTCACCAAGCAGGAGATCATCTTCCTGGCCCTGATCCAGCCGTCTACCGCGATTGCGGAACAGGCGCCGGTATCCGCTGCGCTGCCCACGCCTGAGGAGCCGCCGCTGCCGGTCGACGTGCCCGCGCTGCTCCCCGAGGATTCGATGAGCGAGGCGGGGCGGAAGGTGATCCTGACCCACTTCGTGCGCATGCTGGCCAACGAGCAAGGCACGCGCGAGGGCGCGGACATCGAGTACCTGCACGACATGCGCGTCTCGACGCGGCGCATGCGCGCGGCCTATCGGATCTTCCAGCCCTACTACGATGACGAGGCGGTCAAACGGTTCAACAAGAGCCTGCGCCGCGCGGGCCGCACCCTGGGCGCGGTGCGCGACCTCGATGTGCTGATCGAAAAGGCCGATGCCTACCAGGCCAACCTGCCACCAGACAGCCCGCTCACCCTCGAGCCGCTGCTGGTGAGATGGCACGGCCGCCGCGAGGTGGCGCGGCGCACCCTGATCGAATACCTGGATGCGCCCGCGTACCGCCGCTTCGTCGACGCGTTCCGCTCGTTCCTCCTGACGCCGGGTGCGCACGCAAAGCCCATCCCCGAAGGGGAGCCGGTGGCCCACCAGGTGCGTCATGTCGTGCCGCGGCTCGTCATGACGTGCTACGAGCAGGTGCGTGCGTACGAGCCGATCCTGGCGACTGCGCCGATCACCACCTACCATCAACTGCGCGTCGACTGCAAACGACTGCGCTATGCGCTCGAATTCTTCCAGAAGCTCCTCGGGCCGGAGGCGCCGGGCATCATCAAGCAGGTGACCGCGATGCAGGACCTGCTTGGCTCGCTGCAGGACGCGCATGTCGCCGAAGGATTGATCGCCGAATTCCTCGCCGAGCAGAAGCAGCGCAAGAAGAAGCCCGCCGGTGCTGCGCTGCAGGGAGTGGAGATCTACCTGGCGGCACAGGTTCAGCTCCAGACAGACCTGATGGATCAATTTGCGGAGCCCTGGGCCGCGCTGGTCGGCCCGGACTTCCGCCGCGCGCTCGGAGCCGCGCTTGCGGCTCTCTAAGGTCGGATTCACTCAAGCAGGCCAACGGGAGGTGTCTCATGGCGAAAGGCAAGTCGAAGTCCAAGCACGACGAAC
>JAXGQB010000006.1:0-605518 GCA_040766655.1 Anaerolineae bacterium | reverse complement strand
TGGTCACGCTGGGCACGCTGTCGGAGATCACCGTACTCGGCTATCCGGATGCCGCACATGACTACGAAGGTCTCAATCTCCTGGGCCTGCCGGTGCTCGACCGCTACTTCTCGATCACTGCAAACGACGGCGCCTCGGACTTCGAGCTGACGCTGTGTCTGGCCTACGCGGACGACGAAGTGGCTGCAGCCGGCATCAGTGAGGAAGACCTGGTTCTTTGCCGGTGGACGCCGGAGTTCGCATGGAGCTGCCTGGCGCGGTCGGCCAGCTCCGATACGGATACAAATCTGGCTTGCGCCGATGGTTTGACCAGGTTCTCTGACTGGGTGGTGAGTGCCGCTTGCACCACGGCGCCGGCAGTCGCGCCGGATGTGACCGCGACGGCCAGCGGCGATGATGTCATCCTGACCTGGCTCGCCGACGAGGCCAACGCGCAGTACCAGGTTTGGATCTCCACAGCCCCTGACCTCGATCCGGAGCAGCCAGGAGACATCACGCCGGTCTTTACCGGGGAGTTGATCTACGTCGACCACGGATCAGCCGCCAGCGCAGGGAATCACTTCTACGTGGTGCGGGCGCTCAATGCATGTGGCGCGGCCTCGGACAGCTCAGATCGTACGGGGGAGTTTACCTTCGGCCTGACGCCTGGTGACTGACACCCTATGCCGGCCCCTTGGCCCAGCGCTCGACCAGCACAACGACCACGAACCCCGCGGCTGCCAGGGCGATGGCGAACAGGAGCTCCGGGTTGACCCCGCCACCAACCAACAGCGCGGGCAGTTGATTGCGCTCTACGGTAGGCAGCAGCTCGCCGTGGCTGTCCACCACCGATTCGAGCACCACCTTCCACGGCCAAAGCTTGCGCAGGCTGCCCAGCATCAGGCCGGTGAGTAGCGCGATCGTCAGATCGTGGTAACGGCGGAACAGCCAGCCCAGCAGCTGCGCGAAGCTGACGATCCCGACAGCTGCGCCGGCCACGACCAGGGCCAGCGTGGCGAAATCACGCTGGTTGACCGCGCTCAGCACGACCTGGTACTTGCCGAGCAGGACCAGGATGAACGCGCCCGAGATGCCGGGCAGGATCATGGCGCAACTGGCAACCGCGCCGCTCAGGAGCAGGAACCACCAGGTGTTGGGCGTATGCAGCGGGACCACGCCCACCAACAGGTACGCGCCAGTTGCGCCGGCAGCCAGGGCCAGCCATAGCGGAACGCGCCAGCGCCGGATGCGACTGGCCACCGTGATCACGGAGCCCAACACCAGGCCGAAGAAGAAACTCCAGATCAGCACCGGTTGGTGGATCAGCAGCCACTCCAGCCCGCGGGCCAGCGTGATGATCGCCAGCCCGATGCCCGAACCCACCGCCAGCAGGAACGGCAGGTTGATCGCCTGCAGCGCAGGGCCGATGCGCAATCGCAACGCGGCGCGCCAGAATGCGGGGCGCCCCACCGCGCGGATGCTGCCTACCAACTCCTCGTAGATGCCCAGGATCAACGCCATCGTGCCGCCAGACACTCCCGGCACGACGTCGACCGACCCCATCAGAAAGCCGCGGGCGATGAGCCCTGCGTAGTCACGCACTGACCGGCGCGGCCGGTCAGTGTCTTGTGTTGCCCTATCCAATACTCCGATTCCCCCCTGTTCTCATTGTCCTGACCCGACGAACCGGCATTATAGCATTGCGGCACCCGCCGGCCCAGAACAAGCCGCGCGTTCGATCTTCTGACCAGATAATGGTATTGCATTTAAGGAACGACTATGTTATAGTATTTTCTGGTCAGACCACCCGCTGGTCCGGACCGCCGGGACGCCCGTACACGAAGATCTGGGATAACTTTGGGATAAAAGATTAAAAAACGACGACATCTGCGAAATACGTCGGTTTCCCTCTTGCCAAATACCACAAGAGGGTGCTACAATGGCCACGTGGTAAATCGTGGGAGAAAGTGGTGAAATAGCCCCTTCTCCCGGACCGGTGGCCAAGCGTGGAACTGACCTTTCGCGGCGAATACGAATACGCAGTCGACGATAAGGGTCGGATGGTGGTTCCTCCCAAGTTTCGGGAGGGCCTCACCGACACCGTCGTCGTGGGCCGCGGCGCGGAAGGCCAGATTTGGGTCTATCCCAAGCCGGTCTTCGAGCAGCGATTGCTGGACGCCCAGGAATTGAGCCCGGACGATCTGGACGCTGACTTTGACATGGGCCAGCGTTTCTGGCTCGCAGCGAATGACGCCGATATCGACCGCCAGGGACGACTTGCCATCCCGGGGATCCTGCGCCGGCAGACGGGCATCACGTCCTCTGCCATTGTCGTCGGAAACGGCGATCGTGTCGAGATCTGGAGTCCCGCCAGGTGGGATCAGACCCATGCAGACTGGATCGCGGCCTACAAGACGCGGCGGGACGATTACCAGGCCATGCGGCGCTCAGGACTGCGGCCGTAAGATGCTGAGCACATGACGCACCTGCCCGTGCTCCTGTCAGAAGCAGAGGCTGGCCTGAATATCAGGCCGGGGGCACGCGCGATCGATGGGACCTTCGGGGCCGGCGGCCACGCAGAAGCGATTCTGAGGGCGAGCGCTCCCGACGGCCGATTGTTAGGCATCGATCAGGACGAGTCAGCGATCCGGATTGGTCGTGAGCGGCTGGCCGGCTTCGGAGAGCGGGTTGTCCTGCGTCATGGCAGTTTCCGGGACATGGCAGCCATTGCCGGCGCTGCAGGGTTCGGGAGCGTCGATGCGATCCTGTTGGACCTGGGGATCTCGTCAACCCAGCTGGATGCACCGGAGCGCGGCTTCTCGTTTATGGCGAACGGCCCGCTTGACATGCGAATGAATCGGCAGGATGCGATATCAGCCGCCGAGATCGTGAACGAGTGGTCCCAGGAGGCGCTCGCAGACGTGATCTACACGTACGGCGAGGAGCCACGATCGCGGAGGATCGCAAGGGCCATCGTCGCGGCAAGGCCCCTGACCACCACCACTGAGCTGGCGGAGGTCGTGGCAAGGGCGCTAGGCGGTCAGCGGGGCCAGCGGACGCATCCCGCCACCCAGGTGTTCCAGGCATTGCGGATTGCGGTGAACGACGAGCTGGGGGCGCTGGAGGATGTTCTGCCGCAGACGGTGGACCTGCTGGCGCCGGGCGGACGAGTTGCAGTCATCACCTTCCATTCGCTGGAAGACCGCCTGGTCAAGCAATTCTTCCAGCGTGAGGAGCGTGATTGCATCTGTGACACGCTCCCAGGGCATGTCAGGACCCGGTTGCCACAGCCGTGTCGTTGTGGCCACCATGCCACCTTGAGGGTCATCACCCGGAAACCCATCCGGCCGGGTGACGCCGAGGTGGCCGGCAACGTGCGTAGCCGCAGTGCCAAGCTCCGAATCGCGGAGCGACTTTGAGAAGTTGATGTATTAACGACGACGTAGTTGATCTGCTGTTTCGAGTTGGTTGTGAGGAGGCGTTCATGTTGCATCGATCTACCTCGGTCCCAGTCTGGTCGCCGCTGCATTGGCTGCCGCTGCGGCGCGCGAGCCTGCGCGGCCCGGTCGCCACCCTGCTGCGCTACGTTGCGATCGCAATCGTCCTCACCGCAATCGGGTGCGCATACCTGTGGCAGGTCAATGCGCTCTCGAACCTCCATGACGATACGCTAAGACTCGAGCGACTGACTGCGCGGCAGGAGCAGGTAAACGTCGTTCTGGCCGCGCAGCTCGCCCAGTGGAACTCGCCGGCCTACATCGCGAAGCGCAGCGCGGAGGAAGGCTACGTGTTCGCGGACGCACACATCGTCCAGGTAGCAGAAAGCGCCATCTCGTCGGCACACATCGATAGTGGCAGATCACACTGAGAAAGGCCCTCAGGATGCCACGATCCAGCAGGCCGACCCGTCGACGCCCTCTTCCCCGCGCTACGACGCAGAAGGAAGAGCCGACGCAGGAGGCGCGCGCCGCTGATGCGGCGAAGATTGCCGCTGAAGAACGCAGGACCCTGGTCCGTCGACTCAGGATCCTGTCGTTCCTCTTCATGCTGTTCATCCTCGTTGTGCTCGCCCAACTCGTCCTGGCTCAGTTCGTGAACCTGGCCGATCGGCCGGAGCGCGTGATCGCCAAGACCGTGGACACCTCGCGCGGCCGCATCGTCGACCGCAGCGGCACCCTCCTTGCCACGGATTCCTTCATCTGGGAGATGTACGTCGATCCCAGCCGCTACAATCCTGAGAACTTCCCGCCCGAGGATGCAGCCGCTGCGGCCCAGCAGCTCGGCATCGACGTCGCAGTGCTCACGGCCGCGCTCGAACAGCCTGGCTCGGTGGTTCAACTGGCCAAGGACATCACCCGGGAGCAGTGCGAGGCCGCGGACAACGACATCGCGGTGCCCAATTGGATCTGGTGTGACGGCAAGCGGAAGCGCACCTACCCTCAAGGTGGACTGGCCGCCCACGTCATCGGCTTCACCGACCGCGACCAGAAGGGCCTGGCGGGCGTGGAGGCCTTCTACGAGCCGTGGCTGCGGACAGACGGCGCGTGGGGCACAGACCAGTTGACGGGCCAAGGCGAACCGATTCCCCACGAATGGGAGCTGTTCCTGCCTTCGGCGGGCGGCCGCGACGTGGTCCTGCATCTCAGCGCGCCGCTCCAGTATGTGGTGGAACGCAGGCTCCTGGACGCCCTGGGGAGATACGACGCGAGCTCCGGATCGATCGTCGTCATGGACGTCAGAACCGGGGGTGTCCTGGCCCTGGCCAACTGGCCGACGTTCGATCCCAATGTCTATTGGAACGCCGAACCGCATACGTGGCAGAACCCGGCAGTCAGCCTGCTGTATGAGCCTGGCTCGGTGTTCAAGCTGGTCACCTACGCCACGGCGCTCGACACGGGCATCTTCACGCCCGATGCACAGTTCAACGACACGGGCGAAGTGGTCATCTCGGGCCAGGCGATTCGCAACTCGCAGCAGCGCAAGCTGGGCTGGGTGACCGGGTGGCAGGCATTCGCCGAATCGCTGAACACTATCAGCGCCGACGTCAGCCTGCAGATCGGCCGCGAGAGCTTCTACCAGTACGTCCGGCTATTTGGGTTCGGGCGCCCCACCGAGATCGACCTTGGTCCGGAGGCCGCGGGCATCGTCAAGCGGCCCGATACGGGGCTCTGGAGCCAATACGATCAGGCAGCCAACTCGTTCGGGCAGGGCATCTCGGTGTCTCCGCTGCAGATGGTCAACGCCGCGGCCGCGGTGGCGAACGATGGGGTGTTGCTGCAGCCGCAGGCCGCCAAGGCCCTGATCCACAACGGCGTGATGCACACGCTGCCCGTCCGCGTGCACCAGCAGGTGATTCGTCCTGAGACGGCGCGCACGTTGACCCAGATGATGGTCTACACCGTCGACAACTATACGAGCGGCAAGAATCTCGTGCCAGGCTTTCGGGTTGCTGGCAAGACCGGCACAGCAGAGATCCCAGAACAGGCCGGCTACACCAACCCACTGACGATCACGAGTTTCGTCGGCTTCCTGCCTGCGGCCGACCCGGAGATCGTCATCCTGGTGAAGATCAACGAGCCCAGGAAGTCACGCTGGGCGGAGCAGGTCGCGCTGCCCGTATTCGGCGAGGTGGCGCGGGAAGCGGTACAGATTCTGCGGTTGACGCCGAACGTGGACATGCCCTGACAGGCGAGGATGATGACAGAAGGCTCGAAACTGACGCTGAATCACGTAGCGGACGCCCTGTTCGGGGTGAGCTTGTCGCCGGAATGGCGGGATCGGATCATCTCGGACACGGTCATCGACTCGCGCGCGGCGACCGCTGGCAGCCTGTTCGTTGCCTTGCGAGGCGAAAAGACGGACGGCCATCTCTTCGTGAACGCAGCGTTCGAGGGCGGCGCCACTGCGGCCATCGCCCAGGATCGCGCTCTGGAGGCCTGCGACAGGGCCGCCTTCGTGATGCCGGACGGCGCCGTGCAGGTGCGCGGGCCCGCGACGGAGACGCAGCGCGCCCGGGAACACCTGCCCGTGGTGTTCGTGGTTCCCGACAGCCTGGCCGCCCTGCAACAACTGGCCACCTGGTGGCGATCACGCCTGCCCGTGGTCACAATCGGCGTGACGGGCAGCGTCGGCAAGACGACGACCAAGGAGACCATCGCGAACGTCCTGGCGACGCGCTACACGACGACGCGCAGCGAAGGCAACCTGAACAACGAGATCGGCCTGCCGCTCACGCTGCTGCGCCTCGGTCCCGCAATGGAGCGCGCCGTGCTGGAGATGGGCATGTACACGCTCGGCGAGATCGCGCAGTTGTGCGAGATGGCCAAGCCTCGCATCGGCGTCGTGACGAACGTCGGACCGGTGCACCTTGAGCGGCTCGGCGCGATCGAGGCCATCGCCCAGGCCAAATCGGAGCTGCCGCGGTCTCTGCCGCCCGCCGATGAGGGCGGCGTGGCCATCCTGAATCGGGACGATTCACTGGTGTGGGCGATGGCCAGCGTCACGAAGGCGCGCGTCTTCTCGTACGGCCTGCATCCCGAGGCAGATCTGTGGGCCGATGAGATCATCAGCCGGGGCCTGGAGGGCATTCGCTTCCGCTGCCACCACGGGCGTAAGGTGTATCATCTCCGGCTGCCCATGCTCGGCCGGCACAGCGTGCATACGGCGCTGCGCGGCGCGGCGGCCGGCCTCGCCGATGGCCTCAGCTGGGACGAGATCGTCTCGGGCCTTCAGGAGATTCGCGGCCAGCTGCGGCTGATGGTGGTGCCGGGCCTGAGGGACACCACGCTCATCGACGACACGTACAATGCGAGCCCGGATTCGTCGCTGGCGGCCCTCAACCTGCTGGCCGAGATCGCCAACACCAGCCACCGTGCAGTCGCCGTACTCGGGGATATGCACGAACTGGGCAGCTACGCCGAAGCGGGACACCGCCTGGTTGGCGCCCGCGCGGCCCAGGTCGTCGATAAGCTGATCACGGTCGGCCAGATGGCGCGCTGGACCGCCGAGGAGGCGCTTGCGGCCGGCATGAAGTCCATCGATGTGCACCCCGTCGGATCGAATACCGACGCGGTGGGCATCCTGCAGGGATTGATTCAGACGGGTGATGTTGTGTTGATCAAAGGTTCACGAGCTGCTGCGATGGAGATGATCGTCGATGCCCTCTCGCGCGGCCGCAACAGCCACGCCTTGGGGATGAAGGAAGCATGATCGAACAGGAACCCATGCCGTTTGCGCTTGCGCTCGCCACCGTCGCGTTTCTGCTGTCGGTCGTCTGGGGCCGCCCGCTGATCAACCTGCTGCGCCGGAAACGGATCGGCAAGCAGATCCGCATCGAGGGACCGTCCGGCCATCAGACGAAGATGGGCACGCCGACCATGGGCGGCGTCCTGTTCCTGGTGCCGGTCTTCCTGATCACGGTCATCCTGAACCTTGCGAATTTCCTGAGCGGTGTTCCGTGGGGCAAGGCCATCCTGCGCATCTTCAACTTCGCGGAGGGAAGCCCGCTTATCGGCAAGTCCATCCTCGTGCCGCTGCTGGTGCTCATCGGGTTCGGCGTCCTGGGCGCCCGCGACGACTGGTCGGGCATCTTCGGCAAGCGCAACGACGGCCAGGGACTCATTGCACGCATCAAGGCATCCTACCAGGTGCTGCTCGCGCTGGCCACTGCCCTCGGGCTCTACTTCTTCCTGGACCTGAGGAGCGTCGCCATCCCGGGCATCGCGGAGAAGATCGAACTGGGCCTGTTCTACATTCCGGCCGCCGTCTTCGTGATCGTCGCCATGTCGAACGCAGTCAACCTGACCGATGGCCTGGACGGCCTGGCCGGGTCGACGACCGCCGTTGCCTTTGCCAGCTACGGCATCATCGCCCACCTGCAGGGCCAGTACCCGCTGAGCTCGTTCTGTTTCACGATGGTGGGCGCATTGTTCGCCTTTCTGTGGTACAACTCGCACCCGGCGCAGATGTTCATGGGTGACACGGGATCGCTCGCGCTTGGGGCCACCCTGGCCGTGGTGGCGCTCATGACCGGCCAGTGGCTCCTGCTGCCCATCGTCGGGATCGTCTTCGTGGCCGAGGCGCTGTCCGACGTGATCCAGGTCGGCTGGTTCAAATGGACGAAGAAGCGACTGGGCGCGGGCAGGCGCATCTTTCGGATGGCGCCCCTGCACCACCATTTCGAGTTGCTTGGCTGGTCGGAGACGCACATTGTTTGGCGGTTCTTTCTGATTGCCATCCTTGCCGGCATGATCGGCGTCGCGCTGGCGTTGCTGTAGCGGAAGGACATGAACGCAGACGTACAGTGGCAGGCAGCACTCGAGGTGCTTCAGCCCATCAACTCGGTGGTTGAGGCAGCGTTCGCGCGCGGTGGGCAAGCAGAGGCCTTGCAGGTGGCCTTCGAGCACATAGTGCAGGCCGCCGACCTCGTGTCCGCGGGCGACGAGCCGGCCGACGGCGTGGCGCGCGTGCGGTGTGTATGGCTCGACCTGGAGCCCAGGCCGCTCGTCGCGCTGACCGATGGCACGCTCTCCGAAGGGGGAGATTACGTCAACATGGCCTACCAGCGTTGGAATGCCTCCGCCGAAGAAGCGGAGGCGCTGTGGGCCTGGATGGTCGAGCAGATGCAGTCGCAGGCGCTGGCGCCGGATGCTTTCGAGTCGGGCCAGTGACGGCGCAGAGACACGGTATGAAGAGCGATTGCGATTACAGCGGCTTACGGGTAACGATCCTTGGCGTTGCACGCCAGGGAGCGGCCCTCGCGCGCTTCATGCTGCGCTGTGGCGCCGTGGTCGCCCTGAGCGACCAACGCCCGGCGGAGGCGCTCGCGCCCGCTGTCCGCGCGCTCGAGGACTTCGCGCGTGAGGCCGGCGCGCCGCCCCCCACGCTCGCCGCGGGTGGCCATCCGATCGAGTTGCTCGACAAGACCGACCTGTTGCTGCTGAGCGGCGGCGTCTCTCCCGCGATCCCGATCGCGCAGGAGGCCCGGCGCCGCGGCATCCAGGTCAGCAACGACGGCGCGCTCACGCTGCGGCACTGCCCCGCGCCGGTCATCGGCATCACCGGCTCGGCCGGAAAGACGACGACCACGACGCTGACCGGCCTGATTTTCGAGGCGGGCGGCTTCCGCGTGCACGTCGGAGGCAACATCGGGACGCCGCTCATCGACCGGCTCGACCAGATCATGCCGGGCGACAAGGTGGTGATGGAACTGTCCAGCTTCCAGCTCGAGTTGATGGACGGGAGCCCGGCGATCGCGGGACTGCTCAACATCACGCCGAACCATCTCGATCGCCATCCCTCGATGAGCCACTACGCGGCCGCCAAGGCCAACGTCCTCCGGTTCCAGGGTCGGGGCGATACGGCCGTCCTGAATGCCGACGACGCCTACACGGGCGCGTGGCTGGCAAGCGGCCGCGTCCGGGTCGATGCGGGCGCGGGCCAGGAAGCGCTCTACTTCCCGCTCCAGGCCTCGCTGCACAGCTTCAGCCTGGTTCACGAAGTGGCAGTCGGGGCATTCATGCAGGGAGAGCGCCTGGTGCTGCGCCGTGAGGGGCAGCCTGATGCCCACATCTGCGACTCGGCCGGCATGCGGCTGCGCGGCCGGCACAACCGGGCCAACATGCTTGCGGCAGCTGCGCTGGCGAGCGCCGCGGGCGCAGGTCCCGCGGAGATGGCGGCCGTGGCGACGACCTTCACCGGCGTCGAGCACCGTCTCGAGATCGTCCGCCAGCGTAACGGCGTCCTGTGGATCAACGACTCCATCGCGACGGCTCCCGAGCGGACCGTCGCGGCCATCACGTCATTCGACGAACCGCTGGTCTTGCTGCTCGGAGGGCGGGACAAGCACCTGCCCTGGGATGAATGTGCCGCTGAGGTGCATCGCAGCCGAGTGCGGAAAGTCATCCTCTTCGGCGAGGCGGCCGGACTGATTGCGGAGGCACTCAGCCAATATGCGGCCAGGGAGAACGTCGAGCCCGTCGCCATCGCCAGGGTTGCAGACCTTGAGAACGCGGTGGCCGAGGCGGCTCGCTGCGCTCAGCCCGGGGATGTGGTTCTGCTGGCGCCCGGGGGCACGTCCTTCGATCAGTATGTTGATTTCGCTGCGCGCGGCCAGCACTTTCGTGACCTGGTGGAGAACTTGCCATGAGCGCTCAATCTGCCCGAAGAGGGGCACAGAAACGCCCGGACATCTTCCAGATGCTTCAATCTGCGATCATGAGCATGGATTTCGCGCTCGTGGGCATCGTGGCCACGATGCTGCTGCTCGGGCTGTTCATGGTGTTCAGCGCCAGCTTCGCAACCGTCGGAACGAAGTACTTCCTGGCACAGGCCAAGTGGGTCGCAGTAGGCTCAGCAGTGTGCGCCTTCGTCGCACTGATCCCGTACGATCTCTGGCGCAAGCTGGCAATCCCCGTCATGGCATTCACGGTACTGATTCTGATTGCCGTGCTCATCTTCGGCGCCGAGAGCGAGTTCGGCGGCAAACGGACCTTCACCGGTGCTCGCTTCCAGCCCAGCGAGTTGGCAAAGCTGGGTGTCACGATCTACGTCGCCGCATGGGTCGCGGCCCGCGGTCGCCGGGTGGGCACCTTCAAGGAGGGCTTCATCCCGTTTGCCGTGATCATCGGGCTGGTCGCCGGGCTGATCATCCTCGAGCAGAGCGTCAGCGTCACCATGATCGTGCTCGCCATCGGGCTGACTATCTACTTCGTTGGGGGCGGCATGTTCAAGCAGCTGCTGGCGCTGGTGGCGGTCGGGACACCGATCCTGGCCTTCGCCATGTGGCAGTTCGGCTATCCGTTGGGCCGCATCCAGGATTGGTACAACGTCTGGTTCGACCCGACCAAGGCGCCGCAGGAGCTGCTGGAGCTGACCTGGTTGGTTCGTTCGGGCAGCGGCATCGGGACCGATCCCGGCATGTGGCAGCTCAAGGCTTCGGTTTTCGGCCTCTGGAGCGATTTCCTGTTCGCCAACATCGGCGCGGACTTCAAGATCTGGGGCATGCTCGCGGTCATCGCCCTCTTCTTCTGGTTCGGCTATCGCGCCGTTGGCATCGCACTCAACGCACCCACGCGCTTCGGCTCACTGCTGGCCGTGGGACTGACCGCCTGGATCCTCGTCCAAGCCGGCATTCACATCGCCGCATCGCTGACGCTGATTCCGGCTACCGGGCAACCACTGCCGTTCATGTCGTATGGAGGGTCATCACTCGTGTCGTGCATGGCTGCTACTGGCTTACTGCTGAGCATCTCGCGCTCTGCAAGGGAGAAAACACCGACCCATGCGTATTTTGCTTTCCGGTGGGGGGACTGGCGGCCACGTCTATCCCGTCCTGGCGGTAATCGCCGCACTCCGGGCACTGGTCGCCCGACAGCAGGGCGCTCTGCCCCGGGACGCAATCCGTCCGTCCGCCGGCCCAATCGCCGGCCCGCCACCGACAAGAGCCGCCGTCGAGCCAACACCGCTCGCTGAGCCCCGGCTGAGCGACTCGGCGGAGTTCCGATACGTCGGAGAGGCGGGCGGCATCGAGCAGATCCTTGCCGAGAGGGAAGGCATCCCGTTTGTCGCGATCGAAACCGGGCAGATACGCGGCCGCTCGCCCCTGGTGGCGATGCGCAACGTCGCCAGGATGCGCCATGGCGCGCAGCAGTGTGCCCGGCTGATCGCTGAATGGCGGCCTCACGCCGTATTCATGACCGGCGGCTATGTGGCGGCGCCGGTGGCCTGGGCTGCAGCCCGCGCGAAGCCGCGCGTGCCGTTGATGATCTACCTGCCCGATCTGACGCCCGGACAGGCGATCAAGGTCACCAGCCGCCTCGCGCAGAAGGTGGCGGTCTCATTCCCGGAAACGGCCCACTTCTTCGGCGCTAAGGCCGTCGTCACCGGATACCCGGTGCGCGCCGATCTGTTCACGACGCCCAAGCATGCGGGATGGCGCACGCTGGGCCTGACGGCCGAATTGCCGGTGGTGCTGGTTTTCGGCGGCAGCCGGGGCGCGCGCAGCATCAACCGGGCCTTGTTGGCGGCCCTGCCGGATTTGCTGAGTCGGTGCCAGGTGGTGCACATTACAGGGCAGACAGACTGGCCCGAGACGCAGAAGGCCCTGGCAAGCCATGCCTGGCCTGCCGAGGTGCGCACCCGATATCACGCAGTTCCCTATCTGCATGATATGGTGCATGCGTTGGTCGCGGCAGACCTGGTGGTGGCACGAGCGGGCGCGGCCACCCTGGGCGAGTTCCCGGCCGCCGGACTGCCTGCCATACTGGCGCCGTATCCCTTTGCCGGGCAGCATCAGGATGCCAATGCCGCTTATCTCGCGGAACGAGGCGCGGCCATCGTGATCCCGGACCAGAAGCTGCAGGCAGGGCTTAGGCCCGCGATCGAGTCGTTGCTGGACCAGCCCGAGCGGCTTCAGGCCATGGCGGCCGCGGCCGCCGCGCTGGCGCGGCCCGATGCTGCGGAGCGCATCGCGACCGAATTGCTCCGCGTCGCAGCGGTTGGGGTGAGTGTGAGATGACCTGGTTGATCGTCTTGGCTGCATTCATGGCCATCTTCGGGGTGGTCGGATACCTGCGCGGCTGGCGTGCGGCCCTCTTCGTCCTGATTTTGACCATGCTGGCCGTTGCCATCACCGGACGGCTCGGCGATGTCATCATCCGTTACATCAATGCGTTCGGCAAGGGTTTCCGCTTCCTGCTCTCGGGGGGAATGGGCGCCCTCACGGGCGAAGGTGGCGCCGAAGAGGCCCTGCAGTCGCTGAGGGACGCGCCCGCGCTCGTTGAAGGCGCAAACGAGCCCCTGGTGCTCGGGCTGCTCTTCGTCATCGTGGTCCTCGTTGCATTGCTCCTGAGTGGCATCCCGTATTTCAAGGGGAAGCGATCGGTGCTCGGCCTGTTCCTCGGCCTCGCAGCGGGCTACATCGTCACCGGGATGATCATCAGGGCCGTGACGCCGGAGTTGAGTGCCCTGGTCCCGCTGCCGTTCGGCTTCCTGCCGCCCGTCGCCGCGGCGCCCTTTGCCGTTCAGCCAGGGCCCGGTGGCCCGTCGCTGTCCGCGCGTGTCCTGAGTTTCCTGCTCAGCCTGGCCGACCGTGGTTTGATTGCCACGTTCTTGGGCATCATCATCGCCATCTTCCTGCTGCTCGCCTCCCGCTCAGGCAGCCGTGGCGCCAAGAAGGGATGACGCTGTGGGACCTATCGAGATTACGTTCCTGGTACTGCTGCTCGTATCGATGATCGTGGGCGTTGTGCGGGGCTACCCTCGGGAGCTCGGCGTCACCACGATGCTCCTGATCGCCCTCTTCGTGCTCGAGTTTCTGAACGAGCGCTACCAGGGCGTGCTGGACAGGGCGCTGACCCTCCTGACGGGGCAATCCGCGGCCGGACCGGTGCGAGCCTGGGCTTTCGTCATCGTCCTGGTCGTCATCGCCTTCATCTCATACCAGGGGCAGACGCTCCAGTTTCCGGGGAGAGGCGGGCGGGCCTTCTTTGACATCGGCACTGGCCTGCTGAACGGTTATCTCCTGGCAGGAAGTATATGGTATTATTTGCACCAGGTCGGATGGCCAGGGCTGCCGGTGAGCGCGCCGTTTTCGGCGTTCTACAATGCTATCGTGCAACTCCTTCCGCCTGCCGTCTTCAGCTGGCCGTACTTCATCGGCCTCGCTGTCATCTTGCTGATTGCCAGGGTCTGGAAATGAGTGATGGACCGGACAACGTGATCGATCTTAAGCCCCACGGGATGCCGCCAGGGGCGGAGCCGGCCTGGATGCAGCTTCTCTCGCCGGACATGCCCTCGCACGAGCGCGTGCACATCCACCTGGTTGGGATCGGCGGCGCGGGGCTGTCTGCCATCGCGGGACTCCTGCTCGACCGCGGGTACGTCGTCAGCGGATCAGATCAGCGGCCGAACGAGGTGACCGCCGCGCTCGCGGACCGGGGCGTGCAAGTCTATCGCGGGCATCGCGCCGCTAACGTGGCCGGCGCCGACCTTGTGCTCATCTCGTCCGCAGTGCCTGAAAACAACCCGGAGATCGTGGCTGCGAACGCTGCCGGCATACCGGTCGTGAAGCGTTCGCAGCTGCTGGGCCCGCTGATGCGCGGCCAGCACGGCATCGGCGTCGCGGGCACCCACGGCAAGACCACCACGACGAGCATGATCGCCGTCATCCTGCTGCGCGCCGGCCTCGATCCGAGCATCATCGTGGGCGGGCGGCTGTCGCTGGGTCCTGCGGAGGGAATGGCCGCGTTCGCCAACATCTCCGCGCGCGCGGCAAGGGCCCATTCGTGGTCGAGGCGGATGAGTACGACGGCATGTTCCTGGGGCTGGAGCTGGAGATCGGCGTCGTCACCAACGTGGAGTGGGATCATGTAGACTGCTATCCCACCCCGGCGGCGTTCACCGAAGCGTTCCAGCAATTCGTCGGCTACATCCCGGCCGGCGGGCTCCTGGTGGCGTGTGCGGACGATCCGGGCGCCCTCGATCTGCGCGGCGCGGCCGGTCCCGGAGTCCAGGTCGAGACATACGGCCTGGCCGAAGATGCCCGCTGGCAAGCCCGTGATCTCACGCCCAACGCGGTTGGGGGATTCGATGCATCGATCTGGCACGATGGGGAACATGTGGCGGACCTGTCGCTGCCCGTGCCCGGGCGCCACAACGTCCGTAACGCGCTGGCCGCCATGGCCGTGGCGAACTGGCACCACATCGCGCCGCACTTGGCGGCCAAGATGCTCAGGGACTTTCGAGGCGCAGGCCGGCGGTTTGAATACATCGGTGAGGCTGGCGGCGTGATCGTCATCGACGACTACGCACACCATCCCACCGAGATCGCCGCGACCTTGTCCGCTGCCCGCATGCGTTATCCGACCCGGCGGATATGGGTCGTATTTCAGCCCCACACCTTCAGTCGCACGCGGGCACTGCTGCAGGACTTCACGCACAGCTTCGATGATGCGGACCGCGTGCTGTTGCTGGACATCTACGCGGCGCGCGAGAAGATCGATATGGGCATGCACAGCACCGTGTTGCTGGACAAGATCCACCATGAGGGCGCGATGTACGTGGGCGACATCGAGGCAGCCGCTGCACACCTGCTGCAGGCGGTCGAGCCGGATGACGTCGTGATCACGATGAGCGCGGGCGATGGCAACGCGGTCGGCACGCTGCTCCTGGCCGGGCTGCGCGGACGAGACGGATCGGTGTAGGCGGGCGGACATGGACTTCGAATCAGCGGCTCGCCGCCTGGAGTTCGAGCTGGTGCGGGGCGAGCCACTCGCCAGGCACACCACCTTTCGCATCGGTGGTCCTGCCGATTGGTATGCCGCTGCGACAACGGTCGAACGGCTCGAGTTGCTGGCCGATCTTGCGGCAGAGCATGGGGTGCCGCTCACCGTTCTCGGCGGCGGCAGCAACCTTCTGGTCAGCGACAGGGGCATTCGGGGCCTGGTGGTCGCCAATCAAGCCCGCTGGCACGGTCGGGCAGGGAACTACCGGGATCAGTGGCCGGAGGGGATGCTGCCCGACAGCGACGTCATCGCAGAATCCGGCGTGCCGTTGGCCGGCTTCGCGCGTTGGTGCATTCGCAATGGCCTGGGAGGCCTGGAGTGGGCGGTCAGCGTGCCCGGCACAGTGGCCGGAGCCGTCATCGGCAATGCAGGGGCTCACGGCAGCGACACGGCGGCCAACCTTGCCTGGGTGCTGGTGCGTGAGCCCGGTGGCGCACGGCGGGTGCTGCTGCAGGATGATCTGCACTACACGTATCGCGGCAGCGTGCTGAAGGAGCAACTGCTCGAAGCAGTCCATGGGGCAGGGCCGATCGTGCTGGCGGCCGGCTTCCTGCTGAAGCAGGAAGATTCCGGACCGCTGGCCGAACGAGCCGATGGTTACCTGGCGCGACGCCGTGCGACGCAGCCCGTGGAGCCAAGTGCCGGGAGCATCTTCCGAAACCCTGCCGGAGATTACGCGGGTCGGCTGATCGAATCGCTGGGGCTCAAGGGGCGCCGCATCGGCGGCGCACAGGTGTCCCCGCGACACGCCAATTTCATCGTCAATGCAGGGGAAGCAAGCGCCGCTGATGTGACGGCGTTGATCAACCTGATCCGCGGGAAGGTGTTCGAAGCCACAGGCATCCGGCTCATGCCGGAAATCTTGTTCGTGGGTGAATGGACAGCGCCGCCGTTATTGTCGCTGTAATGGCCGGCTTGTGGACTGCTGGTTCAGGTCTCAGATGAAAGACAAGATGCAACGGATCGCAGTGGTATTCGGTGGCCGCTCAGGCGAGCATGACGTCTCGCTGGTCTCCGCGCGATCTGTCATGAGCGTGCTCAGGGGCAAAGGAACGGCTGTTGTCCCGATCGGCATCACGCGCGAGGGACGCTGGCTGACATCCGGCGATCCCCACGCGCAGTTGTCCGATCATGCCGGGGAGGCCCGCAGCCCTGAAGACTACCCTGACGTGACTGAGCCCGCATCGGGCCGGCGCGAACTCGTTCCGGGCGCCACGGGCCATGAGTTCCCGTCAGCGGATATCGTCTTCCCCGTGCTTCATGGTCCATACGGAGAAGACGGCACGATCCAGGGACTGCTGGAGCTGGCGGGCGTGCCCTACGTGGGCTGCGGGGTGCTCGCCAGCAGCCTTGCGATGGACAAGATCGCGTGCAAAGAAGTCCTGTCCGCGCACGGTCTGCCGGTTACGCCCTACCAGGCCGTGTTGCGAAGCGGCTGGGAGGCGGCGCCCAGCCAGACCATCGATCGGATCGAATCGTCCCTGCCCTACCCCGTCTTCGTCAAGCCGGCCAACCTGGGCTCGAGCATCGGGGTGAGCAAGGCGGCCGATCGCGCGGGACTGATTGCTGCGTTGAATGAGGCGGCCAGGTACGATCGCCGGCTCCTGGTGGAGCTGGCCGTCCCCAGCCCGCGCGAGATCGAGTGCGCCGTCCTGGGCAACGAGACGCCCGAAGCATCCGTGGTGGGCGAGGTCGTTCCTTCGAATGACTTTTACGACTACGCTGCCAAGTACATCGACGGCCGTTCGCAATTGTTGATCCCTGCGCCGCTGTCACCAGCACTGAGCGCCCGGGTCAGGGAGCTGGCCGTCGCCGCCTTCATGGCGATCGATGGCGCGGGGCTGGCACGCGTGGATTTCCTCCTGTCCGGCGAGACAGGAGAACTCTACATCAACGAGCTGAACACGATGCCGGGCTTCACCACGATCAGCATGTACCCGAAGCTGTGGGAGGCGTCCGGGCTTGCGTATGATGAGTTGGTGCAGCGCCTGCTCGATCTGGCGCTCGAGCGCCATCATGAGAAGACGCGTTCTGCCACGACTTTCGACGGCGGGACGTTGACCGCGTAGGATGAAGACGATGGCCAGGCTGCCCAAGACGAAAGCACACTCGAGCCAGAAAGACGACGGCGCGTCGACACAGCCTGCGTGGCGCAAGGCGCCCCCTCGCCCGCGTAAGCAGGCGCGGCGCAGGACGTTCGCGGCGCAGCAATCGGGTGGCAAAGCCCGACGTGACGGCGTGCCGGGCGTCCTGGCCTTGCCCGCGCGCGAGACGGTCTTCGGGTGGCTCCGGATCGGTGCGTTGCTGCTGATGGCCGCGGCGGTTGCCGGCGGGCTCTACGGCCTCCTGCACTGGCCTATGTTGATGATCTCGGGCTCCACCACGCACATCGGTGGCGCGGTGCGCATTGCACCCGGGGAAATCTACAAGCAGAGCCAGATCGATGGGCGGAACATCATCCTGATCCGAGGCGATGAAGTCGCAGGAAACGTCAAAGACCTGGCAGGCATCCTGGACGCCGAGGTCCACCTGAGGCTCCCGAATCAGATCATCATCGATGTCGTGGAGAACGCCCCGCTGGTCGCCCTGGAGACGGTCACGACCACCCTGTGGCTGGCAGAAGATGGGGCCGAGGTGCCGCAATCCGGCGCGCAGCCGCCGATTCGCATCGTAGACCAATCCAACAACCGCCTGACCCGGGACCTGGCGCTGCGTTCGCTGATCCTGGAGAACGTCGCTCAGCTTCACGCGCTGCGGCCATCGATCGCAGAATTCTACTACGGTGGGTCAGAGGGGTTATACTACCGGTCATCTGACGGTTGGGACGTCTGGCTGGGCGAGGGTGGGCCCGTCGCCGAGAAACTTGGACTGATCGATGCAGCGGCCAGCGAGGTCGTGAAACAAGGCAGCCAACCGAAGGTCATCGACGTGCGGCATAGCGGGCGCAAGGCCCTGTGGTGGTGAGAAGCGTCGTGAGAAGCGTGGCCGGGCTCGTTGGAGGCCCGGATCACATGGGGGAGATGGCATTGTGACAGGCGCCGCGGCGAGTCATTCAAATGAGACCTTCTGCGCACTGGATGTGGGCACATCCAAGGTGTGCGCTCTGATTGGCCAGGTTGACGAAAAAGGTCAGCTGAAAGTGGTCGGCGCGGGCCGCGTCCCGGCCGAGGGGCTGCGCAAAGGCGTCGTGATCAACACGGCCGATGTGACAGCCTGCATCGCCAAGGCCATCGACGAGGCCGAGCAGACGGCCGGCCTGACCATGGAATCCGCCTATGTCAGCATCGCCGGCGCACACATCAGCGCCATCGGCAGCAAGGGCGTCGTCGACCTCGGCAAGAACGGCAGGCGGGTCATCCCGGAGGATTGCCAGAGGACGCTCGACCAGGCCGGCGGAATTGCCCTGCCCCACAATCGGGAGGTCATCAACGTCGTCGCGCGGCGCTACCGGCTCGATGACAAAGAAGGCGTGGATAATCCCGTTGGCTCGACCGGCTACCGGCTGGAGGTCGAGGCGACCGTCGTCACCGGCGCGGCATCGAACATCCTGAACCTGACCAACTGCGTGCTCGATAACGGCGTGCGGATCAACGATCTCGTCCTCGAGCCGTTTGCCTCCGCAGAAGCGGTGCTGACGCCGGACGAGCTGCGCGCAGGGGTCGTCCTGGTCGATATCGGCGCAGGCACGACCGACATGGCCATCTTCCTGGACAAGTCGCCGTGGCAGACGCACAGCATCGAGATCGGCGGGGAATACCTGGTTCACGACGTCTCTTCCGTCCTGCGGATGTCGCGGGAGAGCGCAGAGGCGCTGATCCGCCAGTTCGGCCATGCCTTGCCCGAACGTGTGCCGGTCGATGCGGAGGTGCGGGCGGGCGCATTCGGACAGGAGGGCCAGCAGGTGGTTCGCCGGCGGGTGCTCTCCGAGATCATCAACGCGCGCGCCGAGGAACTCACGGACCTGATTCTCTCGGAGGTGAAGCGCAGCGGGTATGACGGCCTGACCCCGGCCGGCGTCGTACTGACAGGCGGCGTGGCGCAGCTTCCCGGCCTCGGCGACCTGGGCGCAGCCCGCATGCAGTGGCCCGTTCGGGTGGGGCGGCCACAGGGTGCGGTCAACTCGACCTTCGACCTGAGCAGCCCGGAGTACTCCGCCGCGGTCGGCCTGCTGCTTTGGGGACTAAGACGGGGCACGCGACCCCGAAACCTGGAGCCGGCGAAATCTGGCGCCAGCAAGCGAATTCTCGATTACCTGAAAGGCTTTTTGCCGGTTACAATATAGCTCTATTGCCTGGCAACGTGGAGACCAGCGACGGGCGAAGCCAGAACACGGATAGAAGGAGTGTGTCATGACTATCAAGGGGCAACAACAGCCACCGTTCCTCGAGAACCCCGCGCAGATCAAGGTGCTGGGCGTCGGTGGTGGTGGATCGAACGCTGTGAACCGCATGATCGAACAGGGCATCCACGGCGTTGAGTTCGTCGCCATCAACACCGACGCACAGGCGCTGATGCTGGCCAATGCGCCGCAGCGCGTGCGCATCGGGGACAAGCTGACGAAGGGCCTGGGCGCCGGTGGCCAGCCGGAGATCGGCGAAAAGGCTGCGATGGAATCCGCCGAAGACGTCAAAGGCCTCCTGAAGGACACGGACATGGTGTTCGTGACCTGTGGCATGGGCGGCGGCACCGGAACGGGCGCCGCGCCGGTCATAGCCAGGCTGGCCAAGGAATCGGGGGCATTGACCATCGGGGTCGTGACCAAACCCTTCACGTTCGAAGGCGCTCGTCGCAAGCGAATCGCGGAGGAGGGCATCAAACGTCTGCGGGAAAGCGTCGATACCCTGATCGTGATTCCCAACGACAGGCTGCTCCAGGTGGTGGACAAGAAGGCCACGGTGCAGCAGGCGTTCATCACGGCGGACGATGTTCTGCGCCAGGGCATCCAGGGCATCTCCGAGTTGATCACGATTCCGGGCCTCATTAACCTCGACTTCGCAGATGTGCGGGCAGTCATGAACGAGGGTGGCTCGGCGCTCATGTCGATCGGGCAGGCGAGCGGCGACAACCGCGCACAGGACGCGGCCGAGCAGGCCATCCACAGTGCGCTGCTCGACGTGAGCATCGAGGGCGCCCAGGGCATCCTGTTCAACGTCACAGGCGGCAACGATCTGGCGCTGCACGAGGTCAACGCAGCCGCGGAGATCATCCAGCGCACGGCGGACCCAGACGCCAACATCATCTTCGGTGCGGTCATCGACCCGAACATGAAGGATGGCATCCGCATCACCGTAATCGCGACCGGCTTCGACGCCATCAAGGACCAGAAAGTGACGCAAGGCGAGGATAGCCGCGTCGTCGAGTTCCCGCGCCGGACCTACGACCGCGACGATTTGGACATCCCTGCGTTCCTTCGCCGCGCCGGACGCAATCAGTAATCGAGGACGACCGCGCCAACCAGGAGCGTGCCGTGGCACGCTCCTGGTTGGCATTGTCGTGTCGCTGCCCGGCCCCCCACTGCGGGCACAGTGTCCGGTGAAATCCAACCTTAAAAGATGGGCAAATGCCCATTTTCGCCTTGCGCCCTCCGCCCTCCTATGCTATACTCTCCGTAGGGTCTACTATATACTGTATAGTGACATAATCTAGCTACTACCGGTAGTAGCTAGCGGTCGTTGACGCTCGGAAGTCAGGCGTCCTGTTGTGCCATGTCCCGCTGCACGTTCGTCACCAAGCACGGCGGTCGGGCGTGGCCTTTTTGTCGGTCGGAGGGGAATCACATGCAGTGCCCATATTGCGGCCAACCGGATTCGCGGGTGGTGGACACTCGGTCGGCAGGCGACAGCATCCGTCGCCGCCGTGAATGTCAGAAGTGCAAGAAGCGCTTCACCACCTATGAACAGATCTCCGAGGCGCTGCTGATCGTGAAGCGAGACGGTCGCCGTGAGCCGTTCGACCGGCACAAGCTGCTCCAGGGCATCCGGATCGCGTGCGCAAAACGGCCCATCGCGATGAGCGACATCGACCGCATCGTCGATCAGGTCGAGGAGCGCTTGTTCGCACAGGGCAAGGCAGAGGTGCAGAGTGAGGTCATCGGCGAGATGGTGCTGGACAAGCTTAATGAATTGGACCCGCTCGCTTACATCCGATTCGCGATGGTGTATATGGAGATGGAAGACGTCGAGACCCTGCAACGAGAACTCGAACGCTTGATGAAAGAACGAAAATAGACCTTGAGGAGCCCGAGATGACCGAGGAGCAAAGCCGGCGATTCTCACCCATGATCGAACCGCCGCAGACCATTGACCTCTCAGAGAACAGCAAGCAGGTGTTGCGGAAGCGTTACCTGCGCCGCGATCTCGATGGCCAGCCCATCGAGGACATCCCCGGCATGTTTCGGCGTGTGGCTCGCGCGGTCGCAGAGCCAGACGCACAACACGGGTTCGATGTGCAGAGCACCGAAGACGCATTCTACGGCCTGCTTGCCAGCCTGCGGTTCTTCCCGAATTCTCCCACGTTCACCGGCGCGGGCACCCCGCTCGGCCAGTTGGCCGCCTGCTTCGTGCTGCCGGTCAGCGACGACATGGGCCGTGATTCAGCGGGCATCTTTCAGACCCTGCGCGACGCAGCGCTGATCCAGCAGACCGGCGGCGGCAACGGCTTCTCCTTCTCGCGGCTGCGGCCGAAGGGTGACGCAGTTGCATCGAGCGCGGGCGTGGCAACCGGGCCGGTCGGCTTCCTCCGGGTCTACGACACAGCATTCGGCGAGGTGGCGCAGGGCGGCACGCGGCGGGGCGCGAACATGGCCGTGCTCCGGATCGACCATCCGGATATCGAGGAATTCATCACGTGCAAGGCCCAGGAAGGCCAGATCACCAACTTCAACATCTCGGTGGGCCTGACCGATGCATTCATGGCAGCGGTCGAGGCTGACGGCGATTTTGACCTGGTCAATCCACGGACAGGACAGGTCTGGCGCAGCGTGCCTGCGCGTGATCTATTCGATAAGATCGTCACCTACGCGCATCGCAACGGCGAGCCGGGCGCGCTGTTCCTCGACGCCGCCAATCGCTACAACCCGCTCCCACACCTGTATCAGCTTGAGGCAACGAACCCCTGCGGCGAGCAGTGGCTGGGCAGCTACGAGAACTGCTGTCTTGGCTCCATCAACCTGGCCGAGCATGCAACAGACGACAACCAGGTGGACTGGGAGAAGCTGCGCGAGAGCGTGATCGTCGCCACCCGGTTCCTGGACAACGTCGTCGACGCCAACAAATACGTACCGGCGGTCCCACAACTGCGTAAGGCCGCACTGCAGGCACGTCGGATCGGCCTGGGGCTGATGGGCCTCGGAGATCTGATGTATCGCCTCGGCGTTCGCTACGGCTCCGAAGAATCCCAGGAATTCGCCGCGCAGGTCACCGAGTTCATCCGCTTCCATTCCATGAAGACCAGCATCGATCTGGCCGAGGAGCGCGGGCCCTTCCTGGCCATCAAGGGCAGCATCTACGACCCCGATGACCTGCAGTGGCAGCCTCCCGCGCCGCTGGAGTCCTACACGCGGGACTGGCGCCGCCCCGCCCTGGACTGGGACGAGGTCGTCGACGGAATCCGGAAGCATGGCATCCGCAATGCTGCGCAGGCCACCGTCGCGCCCACCGGCACCATCGGCACCGTCGCAGGCTGCGAGGGCTACGGCTGTGAGCCCGTGTTTGCCCTGGCCTACACGCGGACCGTCAAGGACGGCGATCGCGATCTGAAGCTCAACTACACCAGCCCGCTCTTCGAACGCGCGCTGACCGAGGCAGGCATCGGCCCCGAGGCCCGCGAAAGCATCACCGAGCAGGTCCTCCTGCTCGGCAGCTGCCAGGACATCCCGGAGGTGCCCGAGGAGATCCGGCGCGTCTTCGTCGTGTCCCAGGACATCACGGCTGCCGAACACGTTCACATGCAGGCCGCGATCCAGGCATTCGTGGATAACTCGATCAGCAAGACGATCAACTTCCCGTCCAGCGCAACCGTCGATGACGTGAAAGAGGCCTACCTGTTGGGCTGGCGGCTGGGCTGCAAGGGACTCACCGTCTACGTGACGGGCAGCCGGCAGGACGCTGTCCTGGAAACAAAGGCCACGGCAGTCGCCAAGAGCCGCGCGAACGGCCAGGAATCACTGTCGGGACTCCCGGAGCAGGCCGCAACCGCTTCGGTCGATGCCTTCCCGGCCCTCAAGCGACGGCCACGCCCCAACGCGCTGCGCGGCATCACCTACCGCAAGGAGACGCCCCTCGGCACGGCATTCGTGACGGTCAACATCAACGGGGGCAACAAGCCGTTCGAGGTGTTCATGAACGTGGGCAAGGCCGGCAGTGACGTCGCTGCAGTCTCGGAGGCGCTCGGCCGGCTGATCTCCCTCATCCTGCGCCTACCCTCGCCCCTCAACGAGGAGACGCGTCTCAACGAGGTCATCGATCAACTGGCTGGGATCGGCGGCGGGCGATCCCTGGGCTTCGGCGCCAACCGCGTTCGCTCCCTGCCAGACGCCGTGGCGCAGGTCCTGCGGGAGTACCTGGCGCAGGGCCAGGAGTATGACGAGGGCGAAAGTGATGAGGACACACCCCCAGCCACGCAGCTGCCGCTGCCCATCACCGACCGCCCCATCGGCGACCTGTGCCCCGATTGCGGACAGGCAGCCTTCGTGCCTACCGAGGGATGCCGCAAGTGCTACGCGTGCGGCTACAGCGAGTGCTAGCGCACCGGTCAGGGACCGCTGGCGGTTGAAAGCCGCAGCCACAACCGGGCTCAGTGCGCACCCAGCCGTTCCAAATGTAGCCGAGATTGAGCATCCTGAGCGTAGGGCCAACCGAAGGTTGGCACACCGAAGGTTGGCACACCGAAGGGAGCGTAGTCGAAGGAGCGGTATGGTTGACCCGCTCCCGGCGTCCTTCGACTGCGTTCCGGCCGAACTGCCGGCCGGAACTCCGCTCAGGATGCCTCCGCTAACGGTTACATATGGAAGTCCTGAGTGCACACCCGGCCATCCGGGGCCAGGTGTGATACAATCCGTACGATGCGTTCCCTCCTTCATGTCGCACTCCGCGCCGCACTGCTCCTGGGAGTGCTGGCCCTGCTTGCGCTGGTCATGCTCGCCTGGCAGATCGACAGCCTCGGCCGGCAGGATCACGCGGAGCGCGCGGACGCCATCGTCGTGTTGGGCGCACGCGTCAATCCCGACGGCAGCCCGGGATCAGACCTGACCAGCCGCACGCTGCACGCGGTCGACCTGTGGCAACTCGGCATTGCGCCTTATGTCATCTGCACCGGCGGCTACGCCGGTGAGCCGCTCTCGGCCGCATCCGTCTGTCGCCGATACGCAGTCTCCCTCGGGGTGCCGGCGGAGCGCGTGCTGCTCGCGGACGGAAGTGCGAACACCCGGGAGGACGCGGCCGTCACTGCCGCGATCATGGCCCGGGAGGACCTGAACAGCGCCGTCCTGGTGAGCCATCCGCTGCACCTCTACCGCGCGCGCTGGCTTTTCCGCCGCGCGGGCATCGAGGCTGCCACGAGCCCGACCACGACCGAGACCCATCGGATCGTCTTTCCACTGCGTGCCTGGTATGCCCTGCGCGAGGCAGGCGGCATCGTGTTGACGGTGATCGACGGTTGGGCCGATGCCGCCGATCGAATGGGTCGCCAAATTGCAGACAGGGCGGGCTAAGTTGCGATAGACTCAGCGGGATGTCTGATCGCACTGCGCAGAGAGAAGATGAGTTCCTGGAAACAAATAGCCGCCAGTAAGGCGGTTCTAAGCCGGGAGACCGGCGCAATCCAGAAGGACCACGGAGGCAAACTCACCGTTGCGCTTGCCTACCCCAATTCCTATCGGGTGGGCATGTCCAGCCTGGCCCTTCACATCCTCTACAGGATGTTCAACAGCCGGCCGGACGTGGTGTGCGAGCGCGTCTTCTGGGACCCGACTTTGGCGCCCGGCGATGACCTCCTGTCGCTCGAGTCAGGACGCCCCGTGCACCAGTTCGACGTCTGGACCTTCACCGTCTCTTTCGAGATGGACTACTTCAACGTGGCCGGAATGCTGCGCCAGGCGGGGGTCGAACCGCCCGGGCTGACCCGGGACGACCACGGCGGCCGTCCGTTCCTGCTGGCCGGTGGACCCGCCCTGAGCATGAACCCGGAGCCGCTAGCCCCCTTCTTCGATGCCATATTGATCGGAGAGGCCGAGGAAGCCCTGCCGAGGCTGGTCGATCACCTGGTGCGGGGCATCGAGGAAGACCGCGCCGCCCGCGAGGAACACGGCAGCGACGCCCGGCGTCCCCTGCTCGAAGTCATGGCACTCGAGCGCGGCGTCTACGTGCCCACCCTCAGGGCGCCCGGCGATGGCGGCGAGCCGGTCGATCGGCTGTGGGTGGCAGATGCGACGGCGTTGGAGCCTGTATCGCAGATCTACACCCCGGATGCGGAGTTCGCCAACCGCCACCTGATCGAGATCGCGCGCGGGTGCGGCCGGGGTTGCCGCTTCTGCCTTGCAGGTTATGTCTATCGCCCTCCGCGCGAGCAGCCGCTGGATCGCATCATGCAGTGGGTGCAGGAAGGGCTGGAGAGGAAGGTCCCTGTCTTCGCGCACGGCGGCGTGGCGGGCGAGCAATCGCCTTCGCTCGGGCTCGTCTCCGCAGCCGTCTCGGACCACTCGCAGATCGACGAGCTTGCGGTCGAGTTGCAGGCGTTGGGCGCACGCTTCGGCGTCAGTTCGATGCGGACCGATCCGATCAGCGAGCCGTTGGTTCGCGCCCTGGCGGCGAGCGGCAATCAGACGCTCACCATCGCGCCCGAGGCAGGCAGCGAACGCTTGCGGCGGGTGATCAACAAGACCCAGGGCGAGGATGATCTGCTTCATGCGGTGGAATTGGCGCAAGCCTACGGCTTCCCGCAGGTCAAGCTCTACTTCATGATCGGGCATCCCACCGAGACGGATGACGACATCGAGGCCATCATCGACCTGGCGCTGAAGGCACGGCATCTCTTCCGCCGCAACGTCGCGATCAATGCGACGCCGTTCGTGCCCAAGGCGCACACACCGTTCCAATGGGCCGCGATGACGCCGGCCAAGGTGCTGTCTGCTCGGCAGCGGGTGCTGAAGCGGGGCCTCGCCAGGCACAGCGTGACCGTCGATGCGGACTCGCCCGAGTGGGCTGAGGTGCAGGCGGTTCTGGCACGCGGCGATCGACGGCTGGCGCCGGCCATCTGGGAGGTGGAGCGTCTCACGCTGCGCTCCTTCCACGAGACGCTGGCACGCCACGGCCTGGATGCTGCAGAGTTCCTCGGCGAGCAGTCGTCGACTGCCGCACTGCCGTGGGACATCGTCGATGCCGGCGTACGCACCACGTTCTATCGCCACGAGCTACGTCTTTCGGAGCAGGAACGGCTGGGCCATCGCTGCCCGCCAGGCACGGATTTCTGCCTGGCTTGCGGAGTGTGCCGCGCGGCAGACCAGGCGGAAACCGTTGGAGCGGAGAAGATCGGCCGATGAATCGACACGAGATACGGGGACTCGCCTTCTACACCTTCGAATCGCTGGCGGCCCATCCTGAAGTCATCCACGGAGTCACCACGCGGCACGGTGGCGTGAGCACGGGACATTGGACCAGCCTGAACCTGACGAAGGGCAACGGCGATCGACCGGCTGCGGTCGATGAGAATCTGCATCGCACGGCAGCAGCGCTGGACGTGCCCTTCGAACACCTGGTGAGCCCGAATCAACAGCACACCGCCCTGACGCAGCAAGTGAGTGCTGCGGATCGCGGCAAGATTCTGCAAGGCGTGGACGCGCTGCACACGAACGAGACGGGCGTCCCCATCCTGCTCCGCTTCGCGGATTGTACACCCATCCTGCTCTACGACCCGGGCCATCATGCCTTCGCGGTGGTGCACAGCGGATGGCGCGGCACGGTGGGCGGCATCGTCCGCCGCGCGGTCGATGCGATGGCCACAGCCTACGACACACGACCGGACCAACTCATCGCGTGTGTTGGACCATGCATCGGACCGTGCTGCTACGAGGTCGGAGACGAAGTCACCGATGCGGTGCGCCAGTCCTTCGCCGGGCCGGACAGCCTGCTGCCCCGGCACGGCACGCGCCGTCATTTTGACCTGTGGGCGGCCAACCTGCGCTGGCTCAGCGACGCGGGCGTGCAGCGGATCGAGGTCGCCGAACTCTGCACCGCGTGCCATCACGACGAGTTCTTCTCATATCGCGCGGGCAGGGGCCGCACGGGCCATTTCGGCGCGTTGATGATGCTGCGGGAGTGACATGGACATACAACAGCTCAGTGACAACTACGCGCGCGTGCAGGAACGGATCGCCGCCGCCCGACAGCGCGGGGGACGGGATGACGAAGTCAGCCTCGTCGCCGTGTCGAAGACGCAGAGCGTCGAGACCGTCGCGCAGGCCTACCATGCCGGCTTGCGCCTGTTCGGCGAGAACCGGGTCGAGGAGGCCGGGCCAAAGGCCGAGTCGTTGGCGCGGCTGATCGCCCCGGACCCCCCGCCGGCCTGGCACATGATCGGGCACCTGCAGAGCCGCAAGGCCGCACAGGTCTTGCCGTGGGCCAGCATGGTGCACTCGATCGACAGCACCAAGCTGGCGACCCGACTGAATCGAATGATAGAAGAAACGGGGGAAGGCCAGGTGCTCCCGATCCTTCTCGAAGTGAACGTGTCCGGCGAGGCAAGCAAGGACGGCTTCACCGGCACGGAACTGCCGGCCGCGATCGGGAGCATCTCGGCGCTGCCCCACCTGCGGATCGAGGGACTCATGACCATGGCGCCGATCGTGGACGATCCCGAGTTGGCACGGCCCGTCTTTCGTGCGCTGCGACGCCTGCGCGATGAGCTTGCCGCCACCTTCCCCGGCGTCCGGTTTGACCACCTGTCGATGGGGATGACCGACGACTTCGAAGTCGCCATCGAAGAGGGCGCCACGATCGTTCGGATCGGCCGTGCCATTTTCGGAGAAAGATAGACTTACATGCTGCGAAATGCCACCCTCTCGTTGATCGGGGCCGGCGCCATGGGCGAGGCCATGATCCGGGGCATCCTGACTCAGCACTTGATCGAGGCGGACGACATCACGGTCAGCACCCCGCGCGCCGAACGCGTCCAGGAACTGCGCGGCCGCTACGGCATCAATGCGGTGACCGACAACTGCCAGGCCGCTCGCGCCGGCAATATCGTTGTCCTCGCCGTGAAGCCGCAGACCGTCCCAAAGGTCATGCCGGAGATCCGCGAAGCCCTCGCGCCCGATGATCTGGTCATCAGCATCGTCGCCGGCATGCCAAGCCGCGTCCTTGCCAGGGGGCTGGGCGTCCCCAAGGTGGTGCGTGCGATGCCGAACACGCCGGCCCAGGTGGGGCACGGCATGACCGTGTGGACCGCGACGCCAGCAGTGGACGAAACCGGCCTGCGCCAGGCGCAGGCCATTCTGGGCGCGCTGGGCAAGGAGCTGTACGTTGCGGATGAAGGCGACCTGGATCGCGCCACCGCGCTCAGTGGAACGGGACCCAGCTACATCTTCCTCTTCATGGAGGCGCTCATCGACGCAGGCGTGCACCTGGGGTTCTCACGTCGGGTCTCCCAGGAGTTGGTCTATCAGACCCTGGAGGGCGCGCTGGCCATCGCGCGTGAGACCGGCGCGCACCCGGTCGAGCTGCGGAATCGGGTGACATCGCCGGGCGGCACCACAGCCGAGGCGCTCTATCAGTTGGAGAAGGGCGGCTTGCGAACCGTCATGTCAAAGGCTATCTGGGCCGCATACCAGAGATCCGTTTCGTTAGGGGAGTTAGCAGACGAATGAACAGCTTGCTCATCGGCATCATCAATCTTGTGGTCGAGTTCTTCAGCATCCTCATTCTGATCGAGGTCATCGCCAGCTGGGTGGCGGTCGCCAATGTCCGGCTGCCGGACACGATCGTCGGCCTGCTGCAGGTCATCTCGAGCATCACGGGCATCATCCTCAATCCGATCCGCCGGCTCATTCCGAGCCTGGGCGGGCTGGACATCTCGCCCATCATTGCACTCCTGCTGCTCAGTGTGGTGCGGCAGATGCTGGTGGGACTGTTGCGGTGAGGCAGCCTCGGGTGAGACTGCCTCATCCCCGGTCGCTGCGCGCAGCTACTGGCGCGTGATCAGGGGCAGATAGAAGGGGCGGCCGACCTGGATCGTGGTGGAGTCTGACAGGCCGCCGGCCACGGCAACTGCCTGCACAGGCCCCGGCGCTTGCGGAGCCGTGAACCACGTCGTTGCCGCACCGCCCGACGTCGTGACCACCGATTGGTACAACGAGCCGGCGCTCACGCCGAAGGTCACGTCGATGCCGTCAGGCGCTGGATTGCCGAACTGATCGAACACGATCGCAGCCAGGTCGACGCGACCGCCCGCGGACACGAATCGCGGCTCCGCATCCAGCACGATGCTCGCGGCGGCGGCCGGCTTGATGACCACCTCAGCCGTGGCCTGTATGTCAGGCGCGATCGCGGCAAGCACCTGCGCGACGCCAGTGATCGTGCCCGGCGACAGCTCAGCCTCCGCAACGCCCGAGACCGTGGACACAGGAAGGCTCTGCTGCCCGCCCTGTCCCCCAAGCGGGCGGATCAGGCCGAGGTCCGTGCTGAAGGTCACGGGCGTGCCGTCGGCAACAGGATTGCCGTGGACGTCGGTCACGACCGACCGCAGGCGGCTGGCGCCGCCGCCCGCAGTCAATTCGGCCGGTGTCGCGCTCAGAGTGGCCGCTGCCGGGCTGTTCGGGCGCACCGTCACAGAGACGGTCCCCTTGGCCCCGCCCGGCGCGGTGGCCGTCACCTTCGCGATGCCGGCCACCAGGCCGCCCAGCAATTGTACCTCCGCATATCCGTTCACGATCGCCGCGGACTGCGTCACCAGCTCGCCCAACGTCGTCACGAACTGGATCGTCACCCCGCCCAAGATGGCGTTGCCATAGATGTCCTCAGCGGACGCCCTGATCGACACCGTCTGGTTGTAGTCGGCGATCACCTCGGCCGGCGTGGCTGTCACCGTCACCGACGCAGCCGGCCCGGCAAGGATCGGAATGTCCCGGGCACCCTGCGCCAGTCCTGACTGCGCAATGACGGTAGCAGAACCCGCGGCCGTTCCGGGTGACAACTTGACGCTGGCCTTGCCGCCTGTTGTCTCAGCCGAGGCAGGCGCCAGGCTCCCGAGTGTGGTCGAGAAGTCAACCGTCGTGCCGTCCGGAACCGGAATGCCGGCCGCATCGACGACATCCGCCATGATCGTGACATCCGCACCCCCGGCCTGCGCCACCAAAGGAGCGGCGGTGACGGTCACTGTGAAGGGCTGGCCAGCCCCCAGCACTGGTATGACCAACCCTGCGCTGATCCCATCTGCGGTGGCCTGCACGAACCCATCTCCCTCGGCGTCGCCTGCGGTGAAGCGCGTCTCGGCGTGACCGCGCGTCGTCTCTGCGGCAGGCGGATCGACCGCGCCCAGCGTCGCCGTGAAGGCAACTTCGAATCCGGAGCCGACCAGGTTTCCCCCATCATCGTACACCGACGCCGTCACCGTGGCGCGGCCGCCCGCAGGCAGGTAGGCCGGCTGCGACGCCAGGATCATCGAGTGTGGGATGCCGGACGTGATCGTGATCGGCACGGACGCCTGCAGCGACCCGATGGTGGCAGTCACCTGTCCCTGGCCGATAGACGCGCCCGCAGCGAACGTTGCGACGGCCGTCCCTGTCTCGTCCAGGGTCGCGATGGTGGGTGTCACCACTCCCATCGCCGCCGCCAAGCCCACCCGCGCACCGAACCCGGCCGGCTGGCCATCCGCACCCAGCATTTGCAGCGTCACAGCCGTCTGCCCGTTGGCGCCGACACCGGGTGGCTCGGCTGCGATCGCCAGGGTCGCCCCCTCCAGCGATCCAGCGACCGCGCGGCCGGCGTTGAGGCGGCCCCAGCCGGTTGCCGGGTCGAAACCGGCGGGTTGGAGATCGTCAGCCGACGAGCGGAGCAATTCTACAACTGCTGCCTGGTCCAGGTCGGGCCGCAGGCCACGGATCAGCGCGGCCGCACCCGCAGCGTGCGGGGCTGCGAACGACGTGCCCAGTCCACTGCCGTTCCATGGGCCGTAGCTTTGCGTGCCGGTCCGGAGTGTTGAGAAGATGCTCTGCCCCGGTGCCACCAGGTCCAACCGCTCGCCGCCATTCGAAAAGCTCGCCCGCACATCGGCCAGCGTACTTGCTCCAACGGCCAGCACGCCCGGACAGGCTGCCGGATAGCTGACCGCGGAGACGGTCTCTGCATTGGAATGGTTGCCGCTCGCCCCCACGACCAGCGCACCGCGCGCCTGTGCGTACGACGTTGCACGGCAAAGTATCTCCGCGTCGCTGGGCACGGGGTTCACGCCCAGCGTCACGCTCAGATTGACCACCTGCGCGCCTTTGTCGGCCGCATAGGTGATCGCTTCGGCGATGCTGAAGGGTGTGCCTCGACCGCTGCTATCCATCGCGCGCAGGGCCATCAACTGCGTCGCACCGCCCATGCCCGCGATGCCTTCGTAGCCGCCGGCGATGTACGGGTCCGGGTTGTTCGTCGCCGCGGAGGCGATGCCGGCAACGGCGGTTCCATGGCCGAAGACATCCTGGGGATCGCTGGTGCCCGAGTCGAAGTTGTAGCCCCGGCAATCGTCGTCATACCCGTTCCCATCGTCATCCGCGCCATTGATGGCGATCCCGAAGTTGCAGGTGCGCTTGCCGGTGGCCGGGTCTACCTCGCTCTCGCCGGGATTGATCCAGATCTGGTCGCGCAGATCCAGGTGCCAGTAGCTGACCCCTGTGTCCACCACCGCGATGATCACGGTCGGATCGCCCCAGGCGATGTCCCGAGCGGCCGGCAGCCCCACGATGGCAGGCCCCCACTGCTGGCTCCAATGCTCGTCCAGCGGTGTTTCGGCCACCTCAGCCGAACGGCGATCCTCGGCAACAAAATTAACGCCGGGCTCGGCAGCCAGGCCCTGCGTCGTCGCCTCCTGACTCCCCGCCGCAACTGCCATCCTGGCGAGACCCAACTCAGGAAGCCAGCGCTCCAGTTCCGCGCCCCGCTCGGCCGCCAGGGCACGCGCGCGTGCCTCATCGAGCCCCGGGGTCAGCCCGAGGACCAGGTGGACGGGCTGATCCACCCCCCGTGCGTCGAACGAATTCACTTCGGCCTGCGCCGGAAACACGGCGCCTGTACCGGTCAAAGCCACCGCCAGCGCCAGGCTGAAGAGCAGCCGCTGGGGACTGATACGCATCATGTTGAAGTCCTCTCAACGCAGATCGAGAGCCGCACGCTGATCTCACTGCGCCCCTCGCTGGCCAGCACGCACCATCGGTGATCCGGAGTTACCTGCATTGCACCTGCGGCGCCCGATCCCCGGTCTCTGACCAGGACAGCATTGTACAACGAACAGGGCCGGCGTGGTAAGCACGCTGAAAGCGTGCGACGCCGGCCCTGTTACTTCAGATGGTCAGCCTGGACGCAGTTGCGTCCAGGCAAGCGCGTTACGGCTTCGCAACCGTCACAACGAGCGACAGCCGCTCAGGAGCGGTGTAGAACTCGCTGCTCGCCAGCCGGTAGTACGTGAACTTGGTCTGGTTCACCAGGTGCAGGATCACGCCGTGATTGGAGGCGGGATCTGCCTGCCATGCCCGTGCCCAAGGTGTCACATCCAGCTCGAGATACGTGCCGACATCCGCCTTGCTGATCGGCACGGTGACGGAAGGCGGAACAATGTCGCCGCCCGGCACAGTCCACGGCGACTTCCAGGTGACGGTCGCCTCGTTCCAAGGCGTCGTCAACTGGGTAGCTGCCAGATCGGCCACCACGCCGGTGCTTCCGAAGGCATCGACGTACACCCGGATCTTGGCACTCTCGATGCCGTAGTCCGGATTGAGGCCCGACAGATCGAAGCGCGCGACGGAGCGGTTGACATCGTTCGCGCCGACGTAGAGATGCGCCTGAGCACCGAAGTTGGTGCTCGCCAAGCCAGCGTGAATGCGGGCGTCCTCCGTGGCCACGATGGGGAACGTCTCGTAAGAACCCACGTGGTTATTGAGGGTGACCGGGATCTCGATCGCGCTCTCGGCGCCGGAAGGACCGAGCAGCACCACGCCGTACGCCTCACCGTCCAGCGGCAGCGGCTCGTCGAGCATCCACTGCAGATCGAAGGTGATGGGCACGTTGGGCTGGAACGGCCCGTCTGGCAGATTCACGACCTTCAGGTCGGTGCCCTGCACGACGTTGATCATGAGGTCGAACATGCCACCGGAGTCCACGCCCCAGCCGTGAACGGCAGCCAGGTAGTTGCCGTCCGCGGGGAACGTGATCTTCACTTGCTCGTTGCCAGTGGAGGTGGTGGAACTTGCCAGCACTTCGTTATTGAAGTTGAAGTTGCCGTCCGCGTTGGCATCGTACAGGAGGAACAGGTCCAGATCGCCCGAAGCGGCCGTCGTCGTCACCTCGATGAACGCGGCGTCCTTGGCCGTGATCGGGATCTGGTAGGTCGAGGTGCTCGGATCGTCCGGATCATCCTGGACCTGCGGCAGCGTCTGCTCCTCGGGAACGCCGAGGCCGAAGGCGGCCACCTTCAGATCAGGCAGCGGCAGCGACGACTTGACGGTCATCGGAACCACACCCGACGTCCTGCTGTCGACGAAGAGATCGACCGGGTTCGGCGAGGCCCAGATGGTGCCGACCTGGCCCTGGAACATCTCCGCATCCTTGGAACCATCGAACATGACGTTCTGCAGCGCCAGCAGGTTCAGGCCAGGCGTGGCAGGGGCAGCCACGATCTCGCGCGGCCCGCCGGTCGAAGTGTCGTAGGCCCAGCGCCCCGTGCCGATGTGCAGCCGGTTGCTGCCGCCGACCGGGTACAGCGTGTAAGGACCGTAGATGGACTTGAAGCCGGGAATCGCGAAGTCCGCACAGCCGACACCGTTGCTGTAGCAGTCCAGGGTCGGGCCCATGATGATCGTGTCGATGTCGGTGTTCGCGCCGCTCCAGCGATTGTCCACCAGCAGGCTGGTGCCGGCCGGCGTGCTGTCGGGAACGTCAACGAAGTAGAACCGCCAATCGCCGTCCGCTGCAGTGCTGGTCCAGTCAAAGTAACCGTTGACCTTGCCATTGTCGTACAGCGTCTTGGTGTCAGGCGGGCCACCGAACAGGAAGTCGGTGCTGTAGGCCGCGACGTTGGCGACGACCGGCACGTTGGTGACGTTTTCGCCATCATCGATGCGGATCGTGGCCTGGTAGAGGCCGACGTTCGCGGTCGCGGGCACCGCCATCACTGCGTCGAAAGTTGCCTCGCCGCCCGCAGGAACCGTCAGGCTCGCCGGGGTAGTGAGCCACGGCATGTCATGCGCCTTGTAGAAGTTGAGCTTGATCTGCAGGTGCGTGACCGGCACCGCGGCCGATCGACTGCGATGGCTGATGCCGACGTAGATGCCGTCATGCATGCGCTCCAACGGCAGCTTCACGCGCTGCTCCATGGAGGTGCCGGTGTCGTAGCCGTAGCCAAACCGCAGGTACTCGCCCTCCTGGATCTCGCACGCGGCTGCGCTGAAGTCAGGCATGCCGCCGACGATCGGGCAGTTGATGGCGCCGTTGCCGTTCTTGTCCTCGAACAGAACGCCGTCACCATTCAGGTCCGTCCAATCAGTCGGCACCACCCGCCAGCGCGAGTTGTAGCCGTAGTTGCCGTCCGGGTCGAACTCGGCAAAGGGTAGGATCAGCTCGACTTCCATGAGCTCAGTGCCATCCGGGATGAACGGCTCGATGTCGACCATGTAGTCCGGCAGGTAGAAGTTTGCCGTCTCCAGCTTCTGGTCCACGGTCGTGACGTCGATCGTCTTCTCACCGATGCGCACCATCTGGTCATCCGAGAGCGCTACGGTCACGTCCGCCGCGCCCGCGTTGTAAACCGTGAAGGTCTCGGTTGCGCTCTTGCCGGGGAACATGATGCTGGTGAACGCGGCGTACTGCTTGCCGCGGTAGTCGCCGAACGTCACGCTGTCCGGCATGACGTTGACGCCGCCCATGCCAGCAGCGATCTGCACGGAACGCAGCGCGTTGACCGTGCCGGCGCCCTCGACGAAGCCGTCGTTGTGCGCTGTGTCAGCGCCCGCCATGAGGATCGAACGCGCCTCGACGTTGGTGGGCCAGCGTCCGTTCTTCTCCTTGAACGCCTGCATCGCCAGTGCCAGGTTGCCCATGGCCACCGGGGTCGAGCGGCTCGTGCCGCCCCAGCTCTCCCACGCGTTCCAGCCATCCACTCCCGAGGCCAGCGCCTCGTTCAGCGGGATGTTACCGGCGCCCCAGGCGCCGTTAGCCATCACCGAGATGCCGCTCTCGCCCTGGGCCGTTGGGCCGTTGGACGAGAAGCTCTGCAGATCGTTGTAGAGCAGCTGATCCTGCATCGCAGGCGTTTCGAACGTGCCTGCAGTGGAGCCGTACAGGGTGGACGCAGCGACCGAGATGGCCAGGGTCGAGCCCGGTGACGTCACCGTGCCGTACCCCGAGCCGTAGTTGCCGCTCGAGTTGCCCTCGATCAGGTACGGATTCACAAGGCGCTCGATCAGGTCGTAGAGGCGTGAGTCGTAGTCCCAGCCGTCGTTGACGGTAGCACTGCTGCCCCAGCTGTTGCTGATGATCTGGATGTCGTCATCCGTGCCGGCCACGCCGTCATAGCCCTGCGCAGCAAACAGGAAGCCGTCCGTGAAAGCTGCGGCAGTCGTGTAGCCGTCACCGTTGGAGGTCAGCTTGACATCCTTGCCGCCGCCCTGGACCATGCCGGTGCCCGGCGTGCCGTCGCCCGCCGGCTTGAAGACCGGGGAACCGCCATCGATCACGCCCTGGGCCGCAACGCCGGACGCACACAGCGTGCCGTGGTCCCCGCCGCCGCTCTCGGCGAAGTCATTGATCGAGAAAGCAACCAGATCACCGGGTCCCGCAACGTCCGGGCCCATGCCCCACATCCAGTCGGACGCAGGCAGCGAATTAAGGCCGTCGGAGATCCAGTAGATGATGCCGCCGGAGAGGTCGGCATAACCATCGCCATCCAGGTCCATGTACACGTACTCGTCGCCCTTGACCGACTTCTTGTTGTTGGTGAAGTCATAGTCCGAGTCCAGGTCGACATAGACCGTGTCGTACACGCCAGCCACTGCCTCGTCGACGACGAGGATTGCAGCACGCTCGTCGAAGAACAGCTCAAGCGCGGTGTCCGGATGGGAACCGAGGTGATAGACGCCGCTCTTGCTGGTGCCAGGCAGCTTGTAGGCGTGCCCCGCCGGATCGGTGCTGTGAATGGGCGCGAAGACGGCTGTGAACGTCCCGTCCTCGTTCGCGGTCAATTCAGCACCGGAGCGGGTGGTGCTCGAGTCGGCATAGTCCGGCGCAAGGCCGAAGATGCCCACGCCCGAGGCCACGTAGTCATAGCCCAGGAAATAGTCATAGGCCAGGTTCAACATCGAGAACGAGTCGAACATCTCGGGCCAGCCGTCGTAAGGGGAGGTAGCGTCATTGATCCGGGCGATGGTTCCCATCAGGTCAGGATGGGAGAAATCCGTGCCCGTATCGTTGACCATCACCTTGACGCCTTCGCCCGTGTAGCCCAGATCCCAGGCCGCCTTAGACTTATGGACGTCGAGGATGTCGAACCAGTCTGCGACCCGGGCCGTGTCGGCCGGCGACACCGCCGCAGCGGAGCCCTTCTTGGCCTTCAGCTCGGCGATCCGGGCGCGCGCGGTGGTCGGATCGAACGCATTCAGACGCTTCGCCCCGAGCTCCGGAATCTGCGGGCTATCGCCGGTGTAGCGCATCTCTGAGATCGCTGCCACCGAGGAAAGTGACGCCAGCTTGGCGACATTTGCCGCCTGAATGCGGCCGAAATACGTCTGGGTGCCGTTGGGCAGGACATAGGGACGCACGAGCGCATCGCCCAGATAGGCGCTCAGATCCGAACCTGCGTTGGCATAAACGATGACATCGAAGGGATCCGTCAAGGCCGCTGCGGCAACGGACGCCTGCAGCGACGGATGGATCTTGGAGGACACCGCGTCCACTGCCGTGGTGATGCTGCCTGCGCGGGCGTCAGCTGAAGGCGCCGCTGCGGTAGGAATCAAGAACAGAGGAACGGCCAGAACGAGGATGAGTAGAAACGACGTGAGCTTAGGAAATTTGTGACTCACCGTATCCTTCTCCTTTGGTTGAGATACACTACGGGTTCACTAAAATCGATGCGGTCTGAACGGGTGGTAGTCTCTGGAAAGTAAGCGCCTCCTTATCAAATGCACGTGAGCTATCACATCGTGACAACTCGCTCGTCAGTCGTCGGGCGCGGGTGTGACGAACGACATGGGGCACACAATTCAGCCCACTGCTGCGCCCATCCTACTGACAGAAACGCGACCGCCTTGCTGAGGTCAACATAATTGGACGCCATCGCGGCGCTACAGGAGTAGCGCCGGCAGGATCATTGCTGGCGTGCACTTATGGTCCGATTATAGTTCTCCCACTGCCAGATGTCAATCTGCAATCGAATCCCAAACTGGCTCCGACGGGGTCAGGGAACCATGAGCCCCCGGCTTCACTCTCCCCAGAGCAACCTCCCGCAGTTGCCGCAATACACCAGCTCATCCCCGAAACGCGCCGCATCCTGCTTGCTCTGTGGCACAGCCACCAGGCAGGCGCTGCATTCGTCGCCGTCCAGTTCCGCCACCGCGCGTCCGCCGCGTCGCGGTCGTAAGGCGTCGTAGGTGCGCAACACATCCGCGGACACGGGGCGGCGCGCGGCTGCCTGGTGGGCCAGCTCACCGGGCAGCCGCTTCTTGAGGGCGGCCTGCTCGGCCCGCAGTGCAGCCTGCTGGGTCTCCCACTCGGCTGCGAGCCTGCTCATCTCAGCTTGTCTCTGCGCCAGTGCGGTGTTCGCGCCATCCAGGTTGACCATGACCTCCAGCAGCTGGTCTTCGATTGCAGCCTTTTGGCGGCGATGCTGGGCGAGATCGCGCTCACTGTCTTGCAGCTCGCGGGAGTTCTTCACCGCGCCGCTGTAGAGGCGTTCTTCGATCTTCTTGATCGCTGCAGCAGCGTCCGCCTGGTCAACCTCCAGCGTCTGTTGCTCACGGCGGAGACGCGTGGCCTCGGCCTCTGCGGACGCAGCCTCCTCCCGGGCCGCCACCAGGGCGGATGGCTCCCGCAGCGCCTCGGCGATCTCGATGAGCCGTGTCTTCGTCGCGTCCACCGCCAGGTCGGCCGCGTTCAACCGCGCGAGCAAGAGGATCGGTCTGGTCATGGAGACCTCCTGAAGAGTTGTATCGCCTCCATTATACCCCAGCGGTCGACCGGCACCAACCCATTTAGCCAATAGCGCATCTATGGTTTTCAGCGGGGCCGGCGCCGGCGGGAGGTGTAGGGAAAACACCATATCCAAAAAACCTATGGCAAGTGGGTGAGAAGAATCGGTAGAATTGTGCTACAATGAACGATACCACGAGCGGCTCGTCACGCTCCATCCACCCATGCCGGCAAGTGGGCTCTCAGTCAGCCGCGGTTACGCCCAGGCAGTCCCAATCGAAACGCTGGCCTATCGACGACTCGGGGCTGCCCCTTCTTCTTTCCGCCACGACAAGGAGGTTCCCCCCATGAGCGCACCTTCCCCTCTGCATCGAAGACTAGGGTGTGTATGCAAACTACAGCCACAAGATCGTGGCGGCGATGAGCCACATTGCCCGATAGTTTTCGGCCCGTTTGTCGTAGCGTGTGGCGAGCCGACGGTACTGTTTCAAGCGGTTGATCAGGCGCTCGACCCGGTTGCGCGAACGGTAGAGGTCCCGATCAAAAGGTCCTGAACGGTTCTCGTTGCGCCGGCGTGGGATGGTGATCCGCACGCCATGGTGGCGCAGGTATTGGCGAATCTGGCGACTGCTGTAGCCTTTGTCACCGATCAGGCGCCGCGGGCGCAACTTCGGTCGGCCGCGGCCCGCACGCTTCACGGCGCCCTGTGCCATGAGCATCTCGAACGCCGTCGTCTCATGCTGCTGACCAGGGGTCAGGACGACGGTCATCAACTTGCCGTTACCTTCGGCACGGATATGGACCTTGGTGCTGAAGCCGCCCTGGCTGCGGCCTAACGCTTCGGTCGCAGGGTCCCCTTTTTTGCACCGGCGGCGTGCTGGTGCGCACGCACAACGGTGCCATCGACATAGTGGACTTCCCAGTCCAGTTCACCGGCGGCATCGGACGCTTGCTGAACTGCCGCAAAGAGGCGGTCCCAGAGCCCCGCTTTGCGCCAGCGTTGAAAGCGGCTATAGACAGTCGGCCACGGCCCATAGCGCTCGGGCAAATCCCGCCAAGGTGCTCCGGTCCGAATGACCCACAGGATGCCGTTCAAGATGCGCCGATGATCTACGGCGGGACGCCCGGTCTTCGGTTTTTGCGGTGGCAACAGCGGCGCAAGCCGCTCCCACTGCTCGTCTGTCAATTCGTGTCTGCGTACCATGTTGACCAGTATACACTACGGTCCACTGGTTTGCATACACACCCTAGTCCTCGGCCTGCTCGCGCTGGTCACGATCGCGGCGCTCGGCCTGGCAGGAAACCTGCCCGGCGCGGCTGCGCCCGCGTCCCAAGACAACGCGCCGTTCGCGACGCTGTCGCTGCCAAATGGGCGGCAACAATACAATTGAAGGCAACCTGAGAGACGTATGGCGCTGGGAAACAGCCGGGGCCTACGAACAACATCCATCCCACACCTACACCGAACCTGGCATCTATTCGGTGGCGTTGCAGGCCTATCATTCCGATGGTTACGCCAGCGCGTCGAAAACGGCATACATCACCGTGAACCCTCCGGTGCCCGACGTGACCATCGCGCCCGCCGGCGACGACGTGGTATTGGAGTGGCCGCCGGTGACGGAAGACGTGAATGGCAACCCGATCACCGTCAGCCATTACGAGGTATGGCGCAGCCTGAGCCCGTACTGCGTCCCCGGTGACACGGCGTGCCCTGAGCCAATGGCAGACGATGATCCGACCGACACCCTTTTTGTTGATGTGGAGGCTGCAGTGACGGCAACCCCCTACTTCTACAAAGTGCTGGCCGTCGACGCAGAGGGCGTGACTTTGGCGTCCTCCAACGAAACCGGCAAGTTCGGCTTCACGCTGGCGCCGGGGCAGCCGGATGCAGAGGCAAGCGTCATCGCGCAGCTGCAGACTTGTGTCGCTGTGGGCGATCCAATCCCGAACTGAAGGACTCGATCCTCTTGCCGCTGATGCTGCGGTAGTCGGCTGCAGTGGCACCGGCGGACGTGCAGAGTTAGGTCAGAACTGGTATACTGCCTGTGGAGATCACGAACCATGACAAAGCCCCCATCCGTTCCACAGCATAAGCTGGATCCGACGGTAGTCCGCGAGATGCTGGCGGGTTACGCAGCAGCCAACGACGTGGTCGAGGCAGAGCGCCGTCAACAACTTGCGCGCATGACCACAGCCGAGGCATTGGCGATCTGGCGCGATCTTGCCAGCAGCTTCAATGCGCGCCTGGACCTCCATGAAAACCTCGATCGGCTTGACCTGTGGCAGCTCGAGGGGCTGTTGATCATACGGCGCACGTTCGATCAGTTGGCAGCGCGGAACCAGAAACCATGAACCTGCAAGAAGCTGCCGCATGGGAAATCCACTCCTTTCTGACCAGTATCGGAATGCGCTACGCCATCATCGGTGGCATGGCTGTGCAATGGTGGGGCGAACCTCGCCTCACGAAAGACGTTGACTTGACGGTAGCGGCGCCACTGGATGACCCAGAATCGTTCATCAGACAAGTTGCCGATGCTTTCGTTCCTCGTATCGAAGACGCCGTGGCATTTGCTCGGCGAAACAGGATCATCCTGGTACAGGCAAGTAACGGTTGCCCGCTCGACATCAGCATGGGGCTGCCTGGTTATGAGGAAGAGGTCATGGAACGCGCAGTTGAAGTCGAACTGGAGCCTGGCAAAGAAGTCCGGCTATGTTCGGCTGAGGATCTGATCATTCACAAGGCCGTTGCTGGTCGACCGCAAGACGTGCGCGATATCGAAGGCATCGTCTATCGCCAGCGAGACCGCTTGGACATCAGCACCATCCGCCGCTGGCTACAGATCTTTGCAGACCTGTTGGACAACTCCGATGTCCGCGACCACTTCGAGCGGCCTTGGCGGCGCATCAACACGAGTCAGCGTCTGGGTTAAGAGGCGCCACATAATAGCCCTCCTGGCTTTGTCGCGATCAGGCCCTTGCTGATCCGCGCTTCACTGCAACCACCTACCGGTGGGGACTACTACTGCTGGCCCGAAAAGTGCACCGCGCGCGATTCTGTGCTAGAATGTCCTCAGGATTCGGCACGGCGTATCGCTGGGCCACCCCTGAGGATGCGATTTCGTGGCCACCGGTGACTGTCCAACGGCAGCGCTCGTCCTGCCAACCTATAACGAACGCGAGAACCTGGCGGCACTGATCGCCGTGATTCGCGCCTTGCCCGTGGCAATCCGGATCATCGTTGTGGACGATAACTCGCCCGATGGCACGGGCGCCCTGGCGGAAGAGCTCGCGGACGTCTACGGGGGCATCGAGACCGTTCACCGTGCCGGCAAGTTCGGCCTGGGCACGGCCTACGCGGCCGGGTTTGCCCGGGCCATGGATGCCGGTGCGGAGCTGATCTGCACCATGGACGCAGATTTCTCGCATGATCCCAGCTATCTGCCCGCATTGCTCGGCGGCGCAGACCGCTTCGACCTGACCATCGGTTCGCGCTACATGGGTGGTGGCGGCGTGGTCAACTGGGGCCCGGGGCGCAAGCTGTTGAGTTGGGGCGCCAACAAGGCCGCCCACCTTCTTCTCGGGCTGCACGCCCGCGACTGTACGGCCGGATTCCGCTGCTACCGGCGGCGAGTGCTGGAGACGATCGATCCTGCCTCGATTCGCGCCAACGGCTATTCCTACCTGATCGAGATGCTCTACAACGTCCAGCGATGCGGCTTTACGGTGGGGGAAATCCCGATCATCTTCGCTGACCGGCGGCTCGGTCAGTCGAAGATCTCGAAGAGCGAGATCTACCGGGCCATGCGAACGGTGGCCGGCCTGAGCCTGCGCCGTCTGCGCTACGCGGTGCGACCGTCCTCGCGCCGCCACCCCGCGCCCGAAACGCGCTTCGCCCCCCAGACGCTGGGGGACGACACGTCTGCATTGAAGAAGGGAACCTGACTGAATGCGAAACCAGGGATCCAGCGCCAGCCTCATCGAGCTGGCTCTCATCATCGTCCTGATTGCGATCATCATCATGGCGATCCTCCTCATCATGGGCGATGATCTGAGGCTGTGGGTCGTCAACACCGTTCAGGGACTATTCGCGGGCCGAAACTAGGCAGCCCGATGGCGCCACACAACGCCCGCCTGTCAGGCGGGCTTCTCACCCGCATGAGGGGCATGGGACGCGGCCTGCTTGACCTCGTCTATCCTCCCCGATGCCCCGGCTGCTCCGCGGTCGGCGAGCTCTTTTGCGAGAAGTGCCGATCCGCGGTGCGCACCTATCCGATCGCAACTTGTCCCCGCTGCGGCCGCGCGGAGCCTTCGCGCGGCCTGTGCGCTGCGTGTGCGGCCGAGCCGGCACGGATCGACGGCATCTTCCCTGCCACCATCTACACCCATCCCATGCGGGAAGCAATTCAGAGCTACAAGTACGAGAACGTGCGCGATCTGGCCGGCCCGCTCGCTGAGTGGTTGGTTGTCGCCTGGCATGCGCACGCCATCACAGCGGATGTCATCGTGCCGGTGCCCCTGCACGCCAGGCGCGAGGCCGAGCGTGGCTATAACCAGGCCGCGCTCCTGGCGCGCGAATTGTCCCGGCGGGTCGGGGTGCCGACCGCGTCGCGGGAGCTGATCCGCACCGTGCGCACCCGCCCGCAAGTCGGCCTGACGCGCGCCGAGAGGCAAATGAACATCGCCGGCGCCTTCAGGTGCACGGAAGAGGTTCCGGGGCTGCGCATCGTGCTCGTCGATGACGTCTGCACCACCGGCGCCACCCTTGAGAGCTGTGCAGCTGCTCTCAAGGACAGCGGCGCAGCGTCCGTCCTAGGGCTCACCGTGGCCCGACCAGGTTGGAGCGACCTGTCCGGATCGGAGACGGCACTGACATGGGCCTGAGTCACACGCTGGGCGATCGCCCCGCGCGCCTGGTAGCTGTTGACTTTTCCCATGACGCGCACTACAATCGAGCCATCCACAGTCCGGCAGTCCTACGGCTTATCGCCGTGAACGGTGCTCACCGATGCTCGCTCCCTGGCAGGTGAGACGCCTCGCCGTCGGCAGGCCGGATACCTTATCGCCACGATAATGGAAAGGAGCAAGTGATATGCAACTCACCATCACCGGCAAGAACATCGAGATCAATGACACGCTGCGCAAGTATGTGGAAAAAAAGATTGGCCGGTTGGATCGCTACTTACCGAACATCATCGATGGACGGGTGGAACTGGAGAAGGCCGAAGGCGCGCGCGCTGCCGATGACCGCCAGATCGCGCAAGTCACCCTCCGTACGAAGAAGGTCGTTCTGCGCGCCGAGGAGATTTCCTCGGACATCTTCGTGTCCATCGATGCAGTTGTTGACAAGATGCAGCGCCAGGCGGATCGCTACAAGGGCAAACGCTCCGCGAAGCGGTCCGAGACCCCGCAGGCGGGCATCGCAGCAGCCGAGTTGAGCGAGGAAGAAGAGGACGCCGGCGAAGAACAACCCGCCGTCTCCAGGGTCAAGCGTTTCGAGATGGTGCCGATGGACGAGGAGGAAGCGATCGGACAGATGGAATTGCTGGGCCACGACTTCTACGTGTTCTTCAACGTCAACCACAATCAGATCAATGTCCTATACCGCCGGCGCAACGGCGAGTACGGCCTGATTCAGCCCGAACTGGCCTGACCCCCACAACCTCCGCCCCCGGGGCAGGCTCTGCCCCGGGGGCGTTCGCTGGAGCCCCATTGAAGACCGTCGCCTTCGTCTGCACCGCGAATATCTGCCGCTCGCCCATGGCTGCGGCCATCCTGCGCGATCGTCTCGCCAGTGCCGGCCTGACCGACCAGGTTCGGGTCGTCTCCGCCGGCGTCTGGGCCGATTCCGGCCGGGCCGCCAGCGCGCACGCCGCCAACGTGCTGAAGAGTCGAGGGATCGAGCTGCGCGACCACCGCTCGCAGCCGCTGACCGCGCAGCTCCTCAAGCAAGCCGACATCATTCTCGTCATGGAGGAATCGCACCGGCGGTCCATCTTCTACATGGCCCCGGAGCACCTCGCGAAGGTCTACCTTCTCGCGGAGTTGGCGGGCAAGCACGAGGACATCGCGGATCCCTTCGGCGGCGCCCTGGCAGACTACGCGGAGACAGCCGACCTGCTTCAGGCACTGATCGACCAGGGCCTGCCCAACCTGCTGCGGCGCCTCCAGGTGCAGCCCTAGCAGTGCCCGCCGCCATGCTGGCCCTTGTGTCTAGGGCTCAGCCGGCCGCCGGCCTGGGAGGCCGGACGAGATACCAGTGGGGCATGAACCCGTAATAAAAGCTCAGCAGCGCGGCCAGCTTCAGACCGATCCACCCGTCACGATACCCCTTGAGGGTCACATAACGCCGCCAGAACTCGCGCGCGGGCTGGCGGATGAACTTGTGCGGCCACGGCTTCACACCCCGCTCCGCCAGGATCTTCGACTCCAGGGCCGCATACCGTCGCTGCTTGGCGTGGAACTGGCCCCAGTCGTCGTAATTGTAGTGCAGCATCGGGTTCTGCAGGCAACCGGACGGTCCGTCCAGAAGCACCACCTCGTGCACCGGGCGCTCAGGATCATACCGCGCCCGTGCGCGCAACAGCAGGCGAAGCTGATAGTCCGGATAGAAGCCGCCATGCCGCACCTGCTCCCCGACGATGAAGTTATGGCGGGGAACCCACCAACCGGCCTGCTCTAACTGAAGCACCTGGCGCACCTCGCCGGCCAGCTCCGGCGGGATGCGCTCATCCGCATCCACGAAGAACACCCATCTGGCGTCCACCGCCTCCAACGTCGCGTTCCGCTGCCCCGCGAAGTTGTCGAACGGCCTCTGCATCACCTCCGCACCGGCCGCGCGCGCCAGTTCGACCGTGCCGTCCGTGCTGTAGGAGTCCGACACGACGATACGGTCCGCGAAGCGCAGCGTCTCGATGCATGGCACGATGTGCTGCGCCACGTTCTTCGTGAGCACGACGGCCGCCAACTCCGGCGTGGATGACTCGGGAGCCATCAAAACTCCACCCCCTTGCTGAAGAGCCTCGCCACGCGCTCAGCAGTCTCCACCCGGAGCGCCAGCTCGCGCGGATCGATCTCCTGGCGCTGCGCTGCGCGCCGGGCCCGCCAGCGCTCTGCCGCCATGCCTGCGACGACTATGCGACGGGCCAGCCAGCGGCGCACCGGGCCGTAGAATTTCCCGTAGAGCCGCCGCCTGCTGCGCCACAGGTTGAGGATCGATTCCGAGCGGAACTGCCGCGAACTTGCCCCACTGTGATGAGTCACGCGCGCGGCAGGGACGCAGTAGACCGGCCATCCGGCGCGCTGCATGCGCCAGCACCAGTCCACCTCTTCCGCGTACATGAAGTACCCCTCGTCCAGCAGGCCCACGGCGTCGATCGCCTCGCGGCGCACCATCAGGGCTGCACCCAGGGCGAAGTCCACTTGAAATGGCTGCCCGGCATCGAAGAGGGCGCGCCCGTAGCGGCCGTTCAGCCTCGAGTCGAGGAGCCGCCTGGGACGCGGCGGAAAGAGGTCGAACCAAAGCTGGAGAAGACCGGGAAAGGCGAACACGCCGTGCTGAAACGTACCGTCGCCGTACTGCAGCCTGGCGCCCGCTGCACCCACCTGTCGATGGTCTCGCAGGAATTCGGCCATCAGGCCGATCGCATCGCCGAGCGGCTCGGCATCCGGGTTCAAAAGCAGCACCAGGTCGGGCCGCGAACCGGCCCCGCCATCGAAGCCCAGGGCGCGCAGGACCGCGTTATTGCCGCCCGCAAAGCCCAGGTTGGTGTCCGACGCCAGCAGGCGCGCCTGCGGAAACTCGGCAGCCACCATCTCCGCGCTGCCGTCGCCCGATGCATTGTCGATGACCCAGACCTCGGCCGCCAGCTCCGGGCTGAGCGCGAGGCTTGCGTACGTTGCCGCAAGGCACTGGCGCAGATACTGAGGCGTCCGGTAGCTGACGACGACGACCGCCAGCGACGTGCGCCCCATTACGGCGTCCCGACGTTCACGCTGATGCGGTCCACCGCGTCGTTGGCCACTGCGACGAATTCGTGGATCAACCCGCCCCACCAGAACTGCGTGCCGACCGGCGGCACCGCGTCCATCTCGATGCATCCGGTCACCAGGCCGCGCTTCCCGGGCAGCAGGTAGTACTGTGGCCGGCCATCGATGATCCGCTCCTCCAGGTCCTCGGGGCGGCCGATGGCCCAGCGGAACGGGAAGTCCACGCCCGTCGCATCGAAGTTGATCCCGAAGCGCCACGCACCCGCCTGCTGCAGCCACGATTCCTCGTCCTCGCGCACGGCCAGGGTGTTGTAGTTCTCGCTGAACTTGTAGGTCTGCCCCGACCACGGCCCCGACGTGCGGATGGGCACCGGGCCGTCGTTCTCGACCGTGGCGGTGAAACACAGGGTTCGGCCGAGCAGGACGCTGACCTCCCGGCCCACCTCGTTGGCCCAGTCGATCTCTCCGCCGGTGATGTTGGCCCGGGGCTTGCCGCCCTCCCGGATCGTGAGCGTGGAGGATACGACGACGTGGTTGCCGACCCGGTCCTCGGCATCCGCGTAGATGGCGTAATCGCCGTCCGGCGGCGGCTCCGCCATGAGATCGACGCCGCCGTCGTAGTTGTAGCCGTGATAGCCTGGCTGGCCGGTCTCCGACACGGACTTGGTGGGATCCTCCGCGATCGGATAGCGGAGCAGGCTCGGGCCGTCCTCCCCTTCCAGCGGCTTCAGGTACACCTGCAGGCGTTCGGCCTCCTTCATCAGGTAGTACGAGACCGAGACCCGGTCCCTGATGCCGTCCTGGTTGGGCGTGAACTCCTGCGGAACGACGGTGAAGTTGCGGATCTCGGGCAGCGCGGTGTCGCCATCCGCCAGGGTGATCTTCCCCTCCCGCCGCTCGGTCCGGCCCGACAGATCGGTGGCCTCGATCACCCAGGTGTACTCGCCGTCCGGCAGGACGTGGCTGAGCACCGCCATCGTGCCCCCCTCGACCTCGCGCAGCTCCGGGTCGATCGTCACACCGCTCCAATACACCTGGTACTCCCCGCGGGAGCGCCGTTCTTCCTGGCGGAAGGCGTATCGCTGGCCCTGGTCGTCCAGGAAGTAGATGGAGACCAGCGCGGTGCGGCCGATCTCGTATTTGATGAGGGTCACGTCATCCTGGCCGTCTGCATTGGGCGAAATGCTTTCCGGCTTGACGGACACGCCGGAGAGCAGGGGCTGCAAGGCGCACGCACCCAACAAAGCAGCCGACGCAACCAGGAACAGCGCCAGGGGCAACCAGTGACGGGTGGAAACCCGCATGTGAGGACCTCCCTTGATGATCGAATGTTCAGTCTAGCAGATGCCCGGGGGAGCGTCAAAACCGCAGCGGGCCCAGGCGGATGCGCTTGCCGGCCGGGTTATCGGCCACGTCACGGATGTCCAGCCCGTCCGGCGCATCGGCCGCGTACACGGCGAGAGTGACATGGAGATCGCCCCTCCCTTGCCCCGCGGCCGGCAGCGGATAGCGTCCGAACACCGCGTCACCGGTTCGCCATCGCGTCGTCGGGAAGTCGTAGCCGGCGGGCCGTCCGTCCCAGCGCCCGAGTTCCCTGCCCTCGCCATCCTCCAGGACCAACGACACCTGGTAATCCTCGGTCAGGGGCCGCAGCGCGCGCCACCAGACGGTCAGGTGGCCATCACGTGGGCCATCCCATCCCAGCAGCTCGATCGCATGATCGAAATTGGCCCCGTCAGCGTGCTCCGGCTGAGGGGCGCTGGGAAATGCCGCGGAAGAATCCAGCCGCCAGTGACGCAATCCCACTTGCCAGAAGCGCGCGTCCACCGGAGCCTCTCGCCCCGCCCGGTCCAGGAACCAGGCGGTGAAGCCGACCGGATCCACCACCTCTTCCTGCCACTCGACGAGCCATGCCCCGCCCCTGCCCGCCAGGGCGTCGCCAAGTTGCGCGCCCGAATCGAAGCCCAACACCGCATTAACGTCCAGGATGTCGATCTCAGGCAGCCGCACGGCGTCCACGTCGGGCGCATAGTAAGCCCAGGCCGGCGCAGCGTGTCCCGAGACGAGCACCACCCGCTCATCGGGCTCGATCTGCGCCCGAACGTAGGCGGCCAGCTCGCGCCATTGTGCCTTGGTGAAGGACGGATCCCCGTACCAGTTCGTGAGCCCAAGGACCGAAACGGCCAGAAACGGAAGCAGAACCGCTGCCCCCGCGATGGCCGCCATGAGGCGCCGGGATCGCGGTGCAGGCCCACGGGCGAGCCAGCCCCCGAGTCCACCCCCGAGCAGCAGCAGGTAAGCGGGCGACACCATCATCAGGTATCGCGGGTTGAACTTCGGATTACGCGAGGCCAGCAGGAGCACCATTGCGACCGGCACGACGACGACGGCAGGCAGCAGCCAGGAGGGCGGCGCCCCGCCTTGGCCATGCGATGCCGCCCGGCCAAGCCGCACCAGCCCCACCAGTGCGAGCGCGGTCGCGGCCGCGAGCCACGGCAGCCACCGCAGCGCATCTCCCTCGAGCATCGTTTCGGGCGCACCCGTGGTGAGGTTCAGTGCGACGTGCCGCAGCGCCTCGTCGAGCTTCAGCTGGCCCTGCCAGTAGGACGCATCGACGCGGTAGCGCGTCAACATCGCGGGCAGCCAGGGCAGGTAGCCCAGCCCGATCGACGCAAAGGCAGCGACGCCGCCGCGCAGCTTCGCCCACCGCTGGCCCGCGCGGAGCGACTGCCGTGCAGCGCTCACGAAGAGGAGCAACGCGCACGCTCCGAAGGTGACCAGAAGGAAGAGCGCGAAGTAGTGCGTGTAGAGCGCAGCCAGCCCTGCCAGGACGAATGTGGCCCACCATGCGACGGCCGAGCCCCATGCCGGCGCTGCGCGCAGCAGGGCATACCCGGCCAGCGCGCCGAAAAACGTCAGCTGCGTGTACATCCGCGCTTCCTGGCCGTAGTAGACGTAGAGGGGCGACAGGGCGGCCAGAAGCGTCGCGCCGATCGCCGCGACGCGCGCCGGATCCTTGCGCCCGAACAGCCGCCGCGCGGTGACCCACAGCAGCGCCACGGTTGCCGTGCCGAAGAACGCGGACGGCAGGCGCAGAGCCCACTCGCTGTGTCCCGCGACCCTCGTCCAACCCGCGAGCAGGTAGTAGTATAGCGGCGGCTGAATGTCGTCCGCGGTCCAGCGGGTCAACTCGACCAGCCCTTGCGCGGCGACTTGGGCGCTGACCGCCTCGTCGTACCACAGGCTTTGAGCGTCCAGCCGCCAGACGCGCAGGCCGAAGGCCAGGAGGAGCAAGCCGATCAGGTAGACGCGAACGAGCTTATTCAATGCAACGAACCCTATCGCTCCAGCGAGCCGCAGCACTCCGCCACCATCAGGCAGCACGCATCGGGGCGAGGCCTGGCCGTCGGATCCACGGTCACTGCTCCCAGGACGACCTCATCGCCGGGCGGGTTCCCCGGGCCGGCGACGCGGGGGAGGCGCAGCCCCGTGCTCCAATCATACCATCCGACCACCAGGTCATATTGGCCAGGTGGCAGGTCGGCAGGCACCGCGACCGAGTGCGCATCGATCCCGCCCGTTGTGCCGTCGCCCACGGGCTGCCAGGTCGTCGCAGGCCGCGGGACAAACCACGTTGGCTGAGCGTCGCCCTGTGAGACGGTCTTGCCGGTCACGTCCCGCAGGTGGACGAACACGCTGTAATCGAACGGCGCACTGCCGCTCCCCTGCCAGTATAGCAGCAGGGTGAACGCACTCCCCGGCGCCGCAGCCGGGGGCGCACTCCACTCAGCGAGCCGCACCTGCCAGGCATCGGTGCTGAAGACGACATCCGCAGCGACGACCGGGGACAGGGCGCCCTCGTACAGCGACAGGCGGCCCTCCCGCCGGACCATACTCGACAGGCGCAGCGCGCCGTCGGCCGTAACCTCGGCGCGGGGCAGGCTCGTTCGCTCCTGTGAAGCTGCCGCGGGCTGTGAAGCCACCTCCACAATCGACGGCGCCACCGTGCGGCCGCCGCTCGTGACGCGCACAACGGGCGCGAACTGGCGTGGAAGGAACCAGGCCCCCGTCTCGAAGGCGATCACGTCTCCGGCCTCCCACCGGCCCGGTGGGTGCCAGACCAGCCCGGCTGCGGGCCGCAGGTCGCTGCTGTCGACAAGCACGCCGGCCGCCGACCGCACCTCCGTCTGGATCGCCACGTCCTCCGCCAGACCCTGCTCGACCTGCCAGTAGTAGCGGAATCGAGTCAGCCGCCACCGTTCATCGTCCACCACGTCGTATCCGAGCAATCGCAGCCCCGGGCCGAATCGGACCTCGGCCGGGATATCAGGCTGCGGATCGTCGGGTCGAACGAAGGTGAGAAAGTCCGGAGGCAGCACCTGATTCGTCTCTCCCCTGGCAAGCAGGATGAACCCGTCTGCTGCGTCCATCACGCCGAAGCCCTCTTCGCCGATCAGCCGCGCGACCTGCGTCTTGACGTCGTTAGGGTGCATGTCGGTGACCCCGGCGACGTCGATCAGCACGTGGGTCGCCTGGGCCACGATGGGAAAGACGTAGATCTTCTCCCGGTGCGCCAGGTGGGCGTGCACGGCAGGCGACGCGGACACGGCCACGTCCCCGGGGACCTGGGCAAGGAGGCGATCGAGGGTGCGATGATGCGCGGTCAGCTCGGGCCACTCGAACGGGCGGGCCAGCGGCGTCCAGCCGCGTTCGACCTGTGCGCCTCCCGCCCAGAGCAACAGCCAGACCGCACCCAGGACGGCAACGGCCGACGTGTTCGTGAACATCGGGCTCAGGCGCACCGGCACCTGCCGCTCGACGATGCGCTGCAGCCGCCGCGCGCCGTAGATGGCAGCGATCACCAGCACGGGCACCAGCGGCGCGGAGTAGTGCTGCTCGCCCGAGAACTGGCCGGGGAAGTTGGACAACACGTTGGCCAGGAAGACCGGCAGCCCCAGCAGCAGGTACTCCGGCGCCAACAGCGGCAGCCAGCCAACGGACCGCAGCAGATACAACAGGTAGTCCAGCCGGCCCGGCTCGCGCAGCACGCTGAACAGGGCGGCCAGGGGACTGCCGCCGGACCCGCCGAACTCAGTGAAACGGTTCGACAGGTAGATCGGGCCGTCCGTTCCGTAGTACTGCCGCGCCAGCGGCGCGACGATGACAAACGTCGCGATAGCGAACCAGGCGACGCTCACCAGGGTCAGTGCCAGCCCATGAAAGGCGGCGCTGTTGGTGGCGCTGAGATCGAGCTTCCTGCGCCGGAGGAACACCTTCAGGTCGGGATCGCTGAAAATGAGGACGAGCCCCAGCATGGCGGTGAGGGTCGGGAGGTTCTCCTTGGCCGCCATCACCAGGAGGGCCCAGAGCCACATGGCCCGCCATCGTCGTTCCGTACCGTACCAGAACGCGAAGAGCAGTGGCGCCACGACGAACGGGTCCGCATGGAAGTCCGCGACATTGGCGGCCTGCAACGGGGCGGACAGCAGGTAAGCCACGCTGAAGGCCAGCGCCAGCCACTCCGCGCGGACGCTGTCCCGGGCGGCTCCCTCCTGCCCCGCCGCGGTCAGCCCCCGGAAGGTGCGGCGGGCGATCCAGAAGACCGGCAGCGCGCCGATGGCGAGCGCGAGCGACTGGAGGATGAGCATGGCCCGCACATCGGGCCACACCAGGTACACCAGCGAGAGGGGCAGCAGGATCAGTTCGAGGTGCTCCGCCACGCGCGGCGCCTGCACGGCGCCCAGCGTTCGCTCCAGGAACCGGCCGTGCATGGTGTTCCACATCGGCTGATCGATGTAGGAGAGGTCCGCAGCGTAGGTGTTCAGCGTCGCGTGGCGCTGGATCGTGAACGCACTGAAGAACAGCGCGTACGCGCAGATGGCCACCCACAGCAGGACCACGGGCGCGCGAAGACGGCGCGAGCGCGCCGTTACGTCAATTCGCTGCATAAACGCTCCGAGTGTGCGGCGGCCCGGGCGCCCTGCCCTTCCCGGCAGCGGTGCGTGACCGATGAGCCGGGTTCAGGCCGAGCGACGCCGCAGCAGCTCCCGCAGATTCGTGATCTCCTGCTCCAACTGCCTGATCTCCGCGAGCACGGATGGCGATGCGCCCAGCAGTTCCTGCGCCCGGACGCCCTCCAGCTCGACGAGCCTGGCGCGGCGCAGGTTCAGCTGCAGGACGAGAGAGCTGGTGTCGTGCTCCCGCTGCCGCGCAAAGACCGTGCGCATGGCGTCGGATGAGGTCTGCATCGACGGCACGTGCGGCAGGGTCCTTACCTGGGTCTCGAGCCAGTTCTGCAGGAACACGTTGCCGATCGCAAGACTTGCGCCCATCCTCCGCAGATATCCGAGCGCCTCCAGGTTGGCGACCCGCTGCTTCAGTTCGGCCGGATGCTCGAAATCCATCCGCTGCAGCTCGCGCGGGTTCGCCCGATGGATCTGGTAGATGCTCAAGAGCAGTTCGCGATCTGCCTTGGTCAATTGCCTGAAATCATACTCCAAGAAGCTCGCAATCATCGAATCGACGCGCAGGTCTGTATCGGAGGGCATGCGCAGGCTGCCGTCCTCGAGCAGGAGCCGTGAGCAGAGGAGTTGTAACAGGAGGGGGTGGTTATTCGTGGCGTCCTTGATCGCGGAGATCACCGCCGCCGGGGCCTTCATCCGGCCGCCGCGCGGCGCCTGCGATCGAAGTATCAGCTTCCGGGCATCGGTGGCGGCAAGGCTGCCGACCGTGTGGGACATGTCGAAGCCGCCGAGGAAGGGAGAGGTGGGCCAATCCCGGCACACGTCGTAGAACCGATAGATGGCGCGGGTCGATGCCATCACCGAGCGGACCCCTGCCCCGCCGGTCAGCACCCGATGCAGCCGCTGCATCGCCGCGGGTTCCTTTGCCGCGATCCCGAGCAGCGCCTCCGGCTCATCGCACAGCAGAAGCAACTCGCCGTTCGCTCGCACTGCCAGCCTGCGCACGTGCGTCAGGAGGGTCAGCGCATCCTGCTCGTCAGCCAGTGCAGGCGATAGCCCCAGCGGGGCAAAACGTACGAGATGATCACGGACCGCATCAGCCAAACAGCGACCCAGGTCTGCATAGGAAACACACCCCTGCATGTCCCAGTAGAGAGGGATCAGGCCGCCCGCATCAGAGGCCAGAAACTCGATCTGGCGCAGCAAGGAAGTCTTCCCGACCCTACGATTCCCTACGATCCAATGTGCACGCGACTGGCCCTCCAGCACGGTGGAGAGCAAGGCTTCACGACCATAGTGCTCCCGCCCGGTCACGAATGCGCCAATTACGTAGGGGTTTCGCACCTACGGCCTCGCCTCTCGCTCAGGATGCTGTGACCTGCCCGCCGGGTCCGCAGCTTGCCTCGAAGTCGACGGCCAGCAGGCGCGTGCGGCCGGCGCCAAGCATCTGCTCGACCGCTGCCGAAGCGCAGGCCAGCAGGCGTCCCGGGCGGCCGCCGCTGCTCACCACGACGTGCGCCAGGGCGGCCTCATCCCAGTCGTACAGGCCGCTGAGCCGCCGGCGCAGGAGATCATGCGCCCGCTCATCCGGAAGGGGCGAGAGCGAGATGCGTTCAAATGGACGTTCCGGCGAATCCAGCCAGGCAGGCGCCCTCTCGGCCGCGGCCACGATGCGGAACCCCACGTCCATGAGTTCATGCACCAGAGAGGCAGTCGCCGGTACGCGAGCCGAGTCGCCGGCTCCGACACCGTCGAGCAGCGCGACCAGGCGCACCTCCCGGGCGTCGAGCGCAGGCGCCAGCCATCTCATCACAAGCGCCAGGTCAGCCTTGAACTGGTGCGCACCATAGTCCACATCTGGCGCCTCGCGCCACAACAAGGCCGGCTGCTCCCCGGTCATGAGAGGCTCCAGTGCGGCCAGGACCCGGCCGAACAGGACATGATGCCATCGCTCAGGCGCATCGGCCTCGAGATCGACGTACGCGGAAGGCGTCAATCCGGCGCTCCTGCTGCCGCGGGACAGCGACGCCTGGAGGTCGTGAAGCATCGTGGTCTTGCCCATGCCCCACTCGCCAAGCAACAGGACGTGCCCGCTCTGCAGCGCCTGCGCCAGCTTCGCCAGCGTCACGCCCCGGTCCTCGCGGAGGTCCTCCGCGGGCGCGTCTCCCCCAAACGGGTTGATGCCCCGTGCGACGATCTCCCGCACCCGTGCGGCCGCCCGCGCCTCGATCGCCCGCTTCAGGCCGCGGATGAGCAAGAAGAGAAGCGCGGCCCCGGCCAGAACACCCAGGACGACCAGCACCCCGCGCGCGATCGGCTCGGCAACGTCACGGCGAACCGCAAGGCCAAAGGGGAGGTGCACGAGCGACGGGACGACAATGGTCACGTGCATGCGCGGCGAGGTGTTGAACCCCTCATCCTGCGCCCAGACCTGGAGCGAGTTGCGGCCCTCGACCAGGCGGGAGAGACGGTAACTGCCGAAATCCTGAAGGCCCAGCACGCGCGGGGCAGCGTCGACGCCCTCGAGCTGCGCGAACACCAGGAGCCGTTCGCCCGGCGTCTCGCGGTCCCGGCCGCTGATCTCGAGCCGCTTGATTCTGTCCGTCGCCAGCTCGATGATGCCGCCCTGAGGCGCCAGGCCGTTCACCGTGAGCCCACCGACCGACGGAGGCCGGACGTCCGTCAGGCGAGACACCAGGCCGTCCCGCGTGCCGGCCCAGAGCCGGTGTCCCGTATCCAGCGCCAGCGCCGTGATGAGCGTGCCGCCGCCGGATTGAACCCGCTGGGTGACCCAGCGCTCCCCGGACGTGGCTGCAACGCCGGCTGACGTGCCGAGCCACAGCGCACCGCGATCGGGCAACAATGCCGAGATCCGGGCCGGGACAGGCAGATCCACCGGCTCCCAGAGCCCATCGCGGTTGCGCCACAGGTGTTGAGCGTCGATGCTCGCCCATAGCGTGCCATCGCCACCGCCCGCCAGGTGCTCCACGCGCACGGGGCCGAGCTCATCGACAGGGCGCCACTCGTCGCCGCTGCGCTGCCAGAGGCCCTCCGATGCACCCACCCACAACACTCCGTCCTCGGCAACCCACAACGCGGTGACGAGTTGACCGCGAAACTGCGCGACATTATCCAGGATCCCGTCATCGGCCCAGCGCGCCAGGCCGTTGGCGCCTCCCATCCAGAGGCCACCCTCGGGATCCTCCGCAAACGCCAGCAGCGGCAGGGCCGGCAGCCCTGCCAGATCGACCTTCCGGAAGGCCAACGGTTCGCCCGCCAGGTAGCCCACGCCCGTGTTGGTGGCCACCCAGATGCGCCCCAACCTGTCCTCGAACAGGGTGTTGACGCGGTCGTCAGGCAGTCCATCCCGCTGCCGGATGGAGCGCCATTCCTCCCCGTTCCACACCGCGAGGCCGCGCTCGCCGGTTCCGACCCACAGCTCGCCGGAACGCGCTGCCAGAATGGCGCGGATCTGCTGTCCATCGACGTGCGGATCGGTGATGGCCTGCCACGGCTGATCGAGGCCGCGTTCCGAGGCTGCCGCTGCATGCTGCGGAGCAGCGAACGCGCTGGCCAGCACGGTCAGGGCCAGGCCGAGAACGATGTGGACGAAACGGGTATGAACGAGGAGTCGCATGGCGTTGCTTCCATTCTTATCGCGGCACGATGACGCCATCATAGCATAAGCCGCAACAAAAAGCAACCCCATTTATTTGTCGATAATTCGAACCTCGTACATCTGTGCGGCCAGGTGTGGCTCGCTGGCGGGGAGGCCCACCGAGAGCTGCGCCGGCCGAATCGCCGACGTCTGCTCGGCCGCCTGCTCGGGCTGGCCGGTCACCGCAATGAACGCATGACCCCACCTGAAGTGGCCGCGCAGGTCGCCGCGCAACCCCAGCGCAGCCAGCGCCTCCACCGCATCGGCGCCCAGGTTCATCGATGCCTCATCGCGCACCGCACCTGCGACCGTCAGCCCTCGCGCGAGGCCGGCCAGCCACTGGGCCATACGGGCGCCCGCGTCGGGATCCCCGTGGGTGTCGAATGCTGCAGCATGGACCAGGGCGCCGGACGCGTCGAGGGCCACGAGATTATAGCCGCGGCGGTTGGGAGATACCTCGCGGCCGTTGAGGTAGATGTGGCCGAAGTCTCCGGTCTCCTGGCCCGCGCTGCGTACGAGGAGCGCGGCGGGACCCGAGCGGCCCAGCCGCGCGCCGAATTCGTCGACCCGGACGGTGGCCGCGAATTCGAGCTGCACCCGGCTGAGGGGGGGCCGGCTCGGACGTGCGGGCACCGCCAACTCGATCCAACCGGGCGCGAGGGGCAGTGCGACGGTCCCCACCAGCTCGCCGTTGACACGGACCGCCATCTGCTGATTTGCGACCAGCGAGCCGGCCCGCAGTTGCAGGGTGGCCGGGCCCGCAGGCAACGGCAGCAGCAGGCCCGCCTCCCGGCGCTGTGCGTAGACGGGCAGATCGCTGCCGTCAGGGGCCCGCCCGTCGCTGCCGGGCGCAGGAGGGCTCCATCCCTCGGCCAGCGCCAGTCGTCCGGCATCGGAGGCGAGCCGGTAGCTCGCCGGTGGGCTGGAGGCCGGCACACGATAGAGCGCCAGCGGCCCGTCTTCACCCACCAGGCTCAAGGCAAACAGGTCGCGGGCCAGCGCCTCGGTTTCGGATGTCAGCTTGTCGCGATGCACCATCACGTGCTCGATGCCGGTGAACGCCGCCCATTCGCGCGCCAGCAGCCGCTCCTCGCCGGTGACGGGCGTGGCCGCCAGCCGCCCGCGCAGGGCATCGTGCTGCGGCAGGTCGGCCGCGTTGATCTCGGCGATCAGCCGGGCCAGGGTGGGCAACTCCGCGAAGTATTGGAACTTGAACTCCGGGTTGCGCGAGGTGTTGCCGCCGAGCAGCCGCTGCTTGTGCTGCGTCTGATACCACAGCTGCTGCATGATGAGGAGGTCCTGCTTGCCCGCCACCCGCGCGCCGTTCCGCCAGCCGAGCGGCAGTTCCAGCACGGTGCGCGCGTCCCTCCCCCCAGCCGGTGCGATGCTGTCGTACAGGCGCGGCACGCGCAGGTCGAAGACGGGCAGCGGCGCGGAGAGATGCTCGAACAACATCAGGCCGACCAGCAGCGCGAAGAGCGGCGCCCATGCCCGCGTGCGCATCCGTTCGACCAGGGCCAGCGCCCCACTTGCGGCCAGCGGCGCCAGGCTCAGCAGCAGCATGACGCTGTAACGGCTGGGGTAGCGATTGCCCTTGAAGAATGGCAGTTGCTCCATGATCCTGAAGGGCAGCGGAATCCCCGTATCGCCGCCCGCGATGCGCAGGTTGGGCCCCAACGTTAACAGGAAGAACATGCCTGCAGCGCCGGCCCACAGTGCGGTCGCCCGCTGCCTGCGACCGCGCCACGCACCCGCCAGCGCCAGTAGGGCTGCAACGTAGCCCAGGTAGACGTGCTGCCCCTTGTCGACGGCGAAATGCCGGCCCGCCTGGCTGCTGGCCTCTGACCAGTGCCGGACGATCCCGCCCAGCAGGGGATGGAGTTGGGTCGGCACGAGGTAGCCGGCGAGGTCGGCCGAGAACACATCGGAGAACCCGCCTCCGGAGGTGAAGAAGTCGCCTTCCGCCCGCAGATCGGGCAGCATGTTGGCGAGGATCGGCGCCAGGCCGGCGAGGAAGAGCAGCGCGACGATGCCATACCGGGCAACAACCCCGCGCCGCGCTGAGCTGCCGCGCGGCAGCAGGCCCCATACGAACGCCAACCCCGCGAAGACGAGCAGGAAAGACGCGTAGGTCAGCTCGGCATACGCCTGCAGGACCAGGAACAGCGCGGCCAACATTGCATCGCGCGCCCTGCCCCCCGGCCGTGCCGCTCGCCACAGGTACAACGCCGCGAACGGAATCCACTGGGAGCTGGCGATATTCCCCTGGCCGAGGGCCGCGTAGAATAGCTTGGCGGAGGCAAAAGCGTACAGCGCGCCGCCGGCAAACGCGGCCACACTGGCTTGCCGGCCGCGCACCCGCGGCCCGAGAAACGCGCGCGCCACCAGGAAGCCGCCCATCCCGCTCAGGGCGAATGACGAAAGGAGCAACAGGTTGTACGTCGGGATGAGGCCGAAGACGGCTTGCAGTGGGATGCCCAACATGCCGTTGAGGAGGGTCACCGTGTAGAAGGCCAGGTTGATGCCGATGGGCCAGAACTGCCAATCGCAGGCAAAGGCATTCTGGGGCGCGTCGACCAGGGCGTGCTTGACCCACCACAGATTCCAGGCAAGCGAAGGATCGTCGATGCCGTCGCCCGGAACGTGCGTTGCGAACATCGGGGCCATCGGCCACGTCAGCAGCAGCCCAAGAAGCGTAAAGGCCAGCAGGAACACAGCGTATTTGCGCATCGGGGCCATTATGCCAGTGGAGTCCGCAAAACCCAAAGCCCTGTCTCCTTTGTGTTTTGCCTGAATTGCGTTAGTATGAACATATACTATTACATGGGAGCGTCGAATGGGCCGCTATCAGGATGCCTTGGACTACATTTTTGCGTACGTCAACTACGAGAAGAAGGCACGCTATCCGTACGATGCAGCCACCTTTGACCTGAGCCGCATGGAGAAGGTCCTCGAGCTGCTCGGCCGGCCGCATGACAGCTTTCGCTCGGTCCACATCGCTGGCACCAAGGGCAAAGGCTCCACCTCGGCTATGGTCGAATCTGTCCTGCGCTCGGCCGGCTTTCGCACGGGTTTGTTCACCTCTCCCCACCTTCACTCGTTCCGGGAGCGCATCCGTGTCGGCAGTGAACTGATGAGCAAGGCCGACCTGGTGGACCTCCTCGACCGCTGCCGCCCTGCGCTCGAAGCCGTTGAGGGAATCACCGCGTTCGAGGTGATGACCGCCATGGCGTTCAAGCACTTCGCGGAGCAACAGGTCGACTGGGCCGTGGTCGAGGTCGGGCTCGGGGGCCGGCTGGATGCGACAAACGTCGTCCACCCCGCTGTCTGTGCCATCACATCGCTGAGCTACGACCACGTGGAACTGCTCGGGCACACGCTCTCGCTGATTGCGTTCGAAAAGGCCGGCATCATCAAGACGGGCGTCCCCGTCGTGAGTGCGCCCCAGGAGCCTGAGGCCATGGCGGTCCTCCAGCGCGTCTGCCATGACGCCGGCACACACCTGACCGTGGTGGGCGACAGCTGGACGCACGAGAAGGGCACCTTTGACCTCTCGGGCCAGACCCTCACCGTACGCGGTCCGGGGGGCCAGCCGGTCTTCCATGACCTGCGCATCCCCCTGTTGGGCGACTATCAGCTCGACAATGCTACGACGGCGATCGCCATCCTCCAGCAATTGCGCGACGGGGGCATCTCGATCAGCGACGACGCGATCGTGGAGGGCCTGGCGAATGCACGTTGGCCTGGGCGTTTCGAGTTCCTGAAGAACGCCGCCACCATCGTGGTGGATAGCGCACACAACGAGAACTCGGCGCACAAGCTCCGCGGATCGCTGGCCGCCTACTTCCCCCGCCCGCCGCGGCGACGGCTTTGCCTGGTGTTCGGCGCCTCCGCGGACAAGGATATCGATGGCATGCTGCGCAAGTTCCTTGAACCCGCATCCGTCACCGGTTATCAGCCGGCCGATAAAGTCATCGTGACGAAGAGTGGGCATCCGCGTTCCGCAGACCCCGCGCAGCTCGCAGACCAGGTGCGCCACGTCAATTCGCGCACGCCGATCAGCGTGCAATCCGACCTGTCCAGCGCCATCAATGAAGCGCTTGCGTGGGCGCGGCAGGACGACCTGATCATCATCACCGGGTCCATCTTTGCCGTCGCCCAGGCACGCCGCGACTGGGCGCACCGGCATCCCGAGGCTTTCGCTGCCGACGATTGGGTGTGGCAGGATGAGACTGCCGGTGAAGTTGTACCTGACTGAAAGACGAGTTTGAGGCCTATTTGTGGATAGCTTTCACCAACTCATAGACGCACAACAACGACCGATGCATGCCGGAGCAGAGGGTTCATTGCTGAACCTGCTGCCACGGCGGAAGCAGCCGCGGCCGCATGAACCGCGCCGTGCACGCAGCGCCGACATCGAGACGGCAGAGGGAAACGAGTATCCGGTGCTGCCCATGCCGGACACCGTGGTCTTTCCCAACCTGGTCATGCCGCTGTTCCTGGGTCGCGACCGCACGGCCCGCGCCGTAGAGGCTGCGGAGGCCATGGAGACGCCGCTCCTCGTCGTCTGCCAGCGTGATCCCGAGGTGATCGAACCCGACCTCGCCGACCTCTTCCAGATAGGGACAGCGGTCGAGATCGGACGCGTTCTGCGGATGCCGGACGGATCGACGACGGTGCTGGTGCAGGGCATCGAGCGGGTGCGCATCGTGGAGATCATCGACACGGAGCCCTATCTGCGCGTGCGCGGCGTGCCGCTCTTCGAGGATGAACGCCGCGATATGGCCTCTGAGGCCCTGATGCGCGCGGTGCTGGCGCTCTTCGAGAAGGTCGTCAACCTCAATCCCAACCTGCCGGACGACTCGTACGTCGCAGCCATGAACGAGAAGGATCCGGGCAGCCTGGCAGATCTCCTCGCCCACATCCTGGACCTCGACGCGGTCCAGCGCCAGGAACTGCTGGAGACGCTGGACGCCAACGCTCGGCTCCAACGGCTCAGCATCATCCTGGGCCAGGAGCTGGACGTGCTGGAGCTCGAGGATCGCATCCAGAACCAGGTGCAGCAGGAAGTCGACAAGTCCCAGCGCGAGTACTACCTGCGCGAGCAGATGCGGGCCATCCAATCCGAGCTCGGCGAGGCCGACGACGTGCAGCGTGAGCTGGGCGAGCTCAAGGAGAAGATCGCTACCGCGCGGCTGCCCGAAAGCGTGCTCGCGAAGGCGGAGAAGGAGCTTGCCAAGCTGGCCGCGATGCCGCCGGCATCGCCCGAGACCTCCGTGGTTCGCAACTACCTGGATTGGCTGGTCGATCTTCCCTGGCACGCTGCGACGGACGACAACCTGGACGTAAAGGCGGCGGCCCAGGTGCTGGAGCGCAACCATTATGGACTGCCGCGCGTGAAGGAGCGCGTCCTCGAGCACATCGCGGTTCGAAAGCTGGCCCAGGACAAAATGAAGAGCCCCATTCTCTGCTTCGTCGGCCCGCCCGGCACCGGCAAGACGAGCCTGGGAAAGTCGATTGCGGAGGCGCTGGGCCGCAAGTTCGTGCGGCTGAGCCTCGGCGGCGTGCGGGACGAGGCAGAGATTCGCGGCCATCGGCGGACCTACATCGGCTCGCTGCCCGGCCGCATCCTTCAGACCATGCACACCGCGGGCACCGTCAATCCGCTCTTCATGCTGGACGAGATCGACAAGCTCGGCATCGATTTCCGGGGAGATCCATCGTCGGCCCTGTTGGAGGTCCTGGATCCGGAGCAGAATCACGCCTTCAGCGATCACTACCTGGAAGTGCCTTACGATCTGAGTCACGTCATGTTCATCACGACCGCGAACCTGCTGGATCCCATTCCGCCGGCCCTTCGCGATCGGCTTGAGGTGATCGACTTCCCGGGCTACATCGAAGAGGAGAAGCTCGCCATCGCGCGGCAGTTCCTCATCCCGCGCCAGCTCGAATCGCACGGCCTGACGTCTCAACAGGTCAGCTTCACGCTCACTTCGCTGCGCGTCATCATTCGGGAGTACACGTACGAGGCCGGCGTGCGCAACCTCGAGCGGGCGATCGCCAACATCTGCCGCAAGATCGCGCGCCGAGTCGCCGAGGGCCAGCGAGCACCGCATCGGGTCACCCCGGCCCTGGTGAACAAGTTCCTCGGTCCGCCGGAGTTCACCGAATGGCTGGCCAACGAGCAGGACGAAATCGGCGTCGCCAACGGCCTGGCCTGGAGCGAAGCCGGGGGCGACGTGATGCAGGTCGAAGTCTCGGTCATGGATGGCAAGGGAGCGCTCACGCTCACCGGCCAGATCGGGGAGGTGATGCAGGAGTCCGCGCAGGCTGCGCTCACCTTCGCGCGCTCGCATGCCCGCGACTATGACATTGGGGATATCGACTTCGACAAGATCGACCTCCACATCCACGTGCCGGAGGGCGGCATCCCGAAGGACGGACCGAGCGCTGGCATCACCATGGCCACCGCGCTACTATCCGCGCTGAGCGAACGCCCGATTCGCCACGACCTGGCCATGACGGGTGAGATCACGCTGCGCGGACGGGTTCTGCCGGTCGGAGGTCTGAAAGAGAAGCTGATGGCTGCGCATCGCATGCAGCTTCGAACCGTGATCATTCCGAAGCGCAACAGCAAGGACCTGGCCGACGTGCCGCGCGATGTACAGCGCCAGCTCAGGCTGGTGCTCGTCGATAACATGGCGGAAGTGGTGCCAGAGGCGCTGCTGGAACCGCCCGCGGCTGGGGCCAGGTCGCGACGAAAGGGTACGACGCGCAAGAAGGGCGCCAAGGCGGCCGCACAGGACGCGCCATCGAAGACAGCCGAGGCCTCAGCTGGCTAGGCAGGGCATTCTTCAGGCACGGCCCGAATAGCGCTGGCCTGCAAACGGCAGATCAAGGGGGAAGGGGATGCTGAAGGGTCGGGGCGGTGTGCTCTTCGTGCTCATCATCATTGTGTTGGCCGTCATAGTCTTCATCTTGCTTCGGGGAGGGGGTGACGGCTTTCGTCTTTTCGGCACCACGGCCGACACGCCTGCAATCCCCCTCGATCTTCAACCGCTGGTCCCGACTGGCTGGGACGTGCAACGCGCGCCGCAGGTCGCCTGCAGCTTCGACACCGACGAAGAACCTGAACGCCTGCTAATCTACCGGTATAACCCGACAAGTGTTCGCCAGATCCCGGCCGGAGGCAAGGAAGAACTGCCGTTTGCACCCTTCGGTGCGGTCATCTACGACACGCAGGCAGATACGCTCCAGCCTCAACCGGAGAGCCCCGGCCCCTACCGGCCCTCGAACCTGGTCCCCTACAAGCTCCTGCCGGACTACTACGCGGGCAAGGGCCAGGGATACCTGGGGGAGACGGGCGTCGAGATACGCTATTCGCCCGGCCTGAAGGAGGGCGCCGGCTGCAAGACCGACGAGATCTACATCTTCGGCTACAGCGGCGGCGAGTTGCCCACGCGGCTGTCGATCTTCCGCTGGGCCAGCCCCACCGCAGGTTACCAGGGACCGCATTTCGTCGGCGACGCACGCATCGATGTCGGGATGAACTCAGATGATAATACATCGATCGATCGCGTGATCACCTATAACCGCCTGCGTAACCACCGCAGCCTCCTGTGCGAAGTCGCAGAGCACGTCAGAGAGATCGGGACACCGCTGCTCTTCTCGCCGGTCACCGGCGCCGAAACAGTCGATTTCTGTTTCGGCGCGCCAGCAGAGCCCGTGTACCCGGAGGGCGTGGTGGTCGCCCTCCTGCGTGGCAAGAAAGAGGGCAACGGCCTGCCGGCCGGGTACCTGCTCGAGAACGCGGTCCTTCCGCCTGAGTTGGACCTGCGCAACAGTGACCCCCAGGTATTCAACATCGTGTCGGTCGGCAATCCGTCCAGCGTCGAGCACAATCCGGGGCTGGGCAAACCGTGCACGCCCCAGCAGGTGGGCGAAGCGCTCTCGCCGGCTTCGACGACCTCCGCCACACCTGCCACCTGGAAGCTGTGGTGCAGCCGCGAACGGGTGAGCGTGACGACGCGCATCCTGCTGAACGGAAGCGTGCGCGAGGCCACCTGGACGCTGACGAGCATCATCTCTGACCGGCCCAACTCCGACCTCATCTGGCGCATCGAAGCGGTCGAGCTGTCATGAGATCGGGTTCCGCCCTCACCTCGGAGGAGATCCGGCGCCTGAGGGAGGACCACGGGGACGAAGAGGTGGTCTTCCTCCCCCCCGACGTCAGCCAGGTGCGGCTGGCCGAGACGCTGGCTGCGCTCGCCAATGCGCACGGCGGCATCGTGATCCTCGGCGTGTCGACCGCCGGCAAGGTCACCGGCGTCAGCGATGAACAGTCGGTGCACGACGCGATTCGTGCGGCCAGCCTGGCGACGGTTCCCCCGCTCATCCTGCCCCTGCCGTCTACCCTCGACGTGGACGGCAGATCCGTGTGCGCGATCGAGGTCCCGCCGGGCCTGCCCCACGCGTACAGCGTGGACGGCCGCTACTTCACCCGAACCGGCGCACGTAACCGGCTGCTCAGTGCAGCCGAGCTCACCGCACTGCTCGTCAGCAGGGACGAGGCCGGCTTTGCAGGCCGGCCGGCGCCGGGGGCATCCCTGTCCGATCTCGACCGCGACCACATCGCCGCCTACCTCGAGCTCCTCCCATCGGGCGCCACCCAGACGTGGCAGCAGATCCTCCTGGCGCAGGGCGGCCTCGTACGGCGTGATGCCGAGTTCCTGCCCACCTACACCGGCATCCTCCTGTTCGGCAGCGCGCCTCAGCGCTTCCTGCGCAACGCCCAGATCACCCTGGTGCGTTATGCGGGCACTCAGATGGGCGATGAATTCGTGCGCGAGGACGCAGTCGGAACTCTCCCGCAGCAGATCCGCCGCGCCGAGGCCTTCGTGACTGCAAACATGCGCCGCGGCATGCGCATCGACGGACTGACGCGATCGGAGGTGGCGGAGTATCCGATGCCCGTCGTGCGCGAGGCGATCGTCAACGCGGTGGCGCATCGGGACTACTCGATCCGCGGCGATGATGTCCGCGTCCTGATGTTCAGCAACCGCATGGAGATCTACAGCCCCGGCCGGCTCCCGGGACACGTGACGCTGGAGAACCTGCTCACCGAACGCTTCTCGCGCAACGAAGCCATCATGCAGGCGCTGTCGGACCTGGGCTTCGTCGAGCGCCTGGGCTACGGCATCGATCGCATGATCTCGGCGATGCAGGAAGCGGGGTTGCCCGCGCCTGCTTTCGAGGAGACCGTCGCCGGATTCCGGGTCGTCCTGCACGGCCGCGGCGATGATCTCGTCAACAGCGAACCCACCTTTCGTTGGGGCAACCGGCGCCTGGATCCGAGGCAGGAACAAGCGCTGGCCTACCTCGTCCAGCACGGGTCGATCACGAACCGCCAGTTCCGAGAGCTGATGCCCGGACTCAGCGATGAGACGGTCCGCCGCCTCCTGGCGGATCTCGTGGACCAGGGATTGCTCCTCAAAATCGGTGAGCGCAAGGCCACCTACTACATCCTGAAGGCGTCCGGCGCCTGACGCGGCCGAACGGGGCAGCCGTTGACAAACCCGTGCGTTGCGGGGATACTGTCACTTGAGCCCGCCATTGCGAAGGAGAATCGCCCGATGCGTACGAGCAGTCGCCTTCTGATCTCGCTTCTGGTTGCCCTCGTGCTGACAGCCTGCGCGCGAAGCACGCCGCCTGCACCGACCCCCGCCGCAGCGACACCCGCCGCCACGGCGCCGGCAACCGCTCCCGCCCCTGAGCCCACGATTGCGGCAGCGGAGGAAGCGGCGTGGTGGCTGGACGCCACCTTTTACGAAATCTTCGTGCGCAGCTTCTACGACACCGACGGGGACGGCGTGGGTGACCTGAAGGGCCTGATCGAGAAGCTCGACTACCTCAACGATGGCGACCCCGCGACCAACTCGGACCTGGGTATCACGGGCATCTGGCTGATGCCGATCATGCAGTCTCCCTCCTATCACGGCTACGATGTGGTCGACTACCGCGCGATCGATGACGAATACGGCACGAACGAGGACTTCCAGCGGCTGATGGAGGAGGCCCACAAGCGCGGCATCAGGGTCATCGTCGACCTGGTCATGAATCACACCTCGGCCCAGCATCCCTGGTTCCTGGAATCCAGCCAACCCGATTCGGCTAAGCGCGACTGGTACGTCTGGTCTGCAGATGCGGCCGGCGCGGGTTGGCACAGCCGGGGACAGGACGAGAAGTATTACGGCTACTTCGGCGATCACATGCCCGACCTGAACTACGACAATCCCGAGGTGACCGAAGCCATGTACGACATCGCCCGCTTCTGGCTGGACGATATGGGCGTGGACGGCTTCCGGCTCGACGCGATCAAGTACATGGTCGAAGAGGGTAAGACCGTCGAGAGCAGCCCCGGCACGATGAAATGGCTGGAAAGCTTCAAGGAATTCTACAAGGGCGTGAAGCCCGACGCGTTCGCCGTCGGGGAAGTGTGGATGGATACGATGTTCGCTTCGATGTACGTCCCCGAACGCGTCGACGCGGTCTTCGAGTTCACCCTGGCCGATTCGATCCTCAAGTCGGCCCAGGCGGAAAACCGCAGGGCCGTGGAACGGGCCCAGCAGAACGTGGCAACGAAGTACGGGATGGGCGAGTACGCCACGTTCATCGCCAACCACGACCAGGTCCGAACGCGGTCGCGGCTGCTGAACGAGGCACAGGCATTCACTGCGGCCAGCCTGCAGATGCTCTATGGCGGGACCCCGTTCATCTACTACGGCGAAGAAATCGGCATGATGGGCAAGAAGCCCGATGAGAACCTCCGCCGGCCAATGCAGTGGACGAGCGACGGCGGCTTCACCACGGGCAAACCCTGGAATGCGTACTACGAGGACGTGCAGGAGCGTAACGTTGCCGGCCAGGACGGCGACCCCGGCTCGCTTCTCAATCACTATCGCAGCCTGATCCGACTCCGCAGCACCTACCCGGCGCTGCGCACCGGTGACTGGCGGCCGGTGACCGTGCCGGCCACCGCGTCGTCGATCTACAGCGCCATGCGTTCGCTGGGTGACGAGCGGTTCCTTGTGCTCATCAACCTGGACGACAAGCCGGTAAGCGAGTACGAGCTGAGCCTCGAGCCGCTCGACGTCGCGGCGCCCGTTGATCCCCCAACCAGGGCTGAGCTGGTCTACGGCGCGGCAGACGGTGCGGCGGAAATTCCACCGATCGTGGCGGACGCATTCACGGGGTACAAGCCGATCGACACGCTGCCGCCCTACAGCACGTTCGTCATCCGGTACTACCGCTAGATAAGACAGAGGGAGCACGGCGATGGCAACGGCAATCCAGGACACCTACCCTGACGCGCTCGCACAATGCTATGGATGCGGCAGGCTCAACGAGCATGGCCTGCAGATCAAGAGCTATGTGGAGGGAGACGAGACGGTCTGCCATTTTCGCCCCCAGCCGTATCACATGGCCGTGCCGGGATACGTCTACGGCGGGTTGATCGCCTCTCTCATCGACTGCCACGCCACGGGCACCGCGGCCGCGGCCATGCTTGCCGCCCAGGGCCGCCCGCTCGACTCCCTGCCCGCCGTCCGGTTCCTGACCGCTTCCCTCAAGGTGGACTTCCTGCGCCCCACGCCGCTGGACGCGGTGCTCGAATTGCGCGGACGGGCACGTGAGATCCGGGGCCGCAAAGTGATGGTGGAGATCGAGCTGAGCGCGGCGGGAGAGGTGCGTGCGCGGGGAGAGGTGGTCTGCGTGCAACTGCCCGAGAACCCCTGACGGCCGGGCGACCGGACCAATGACGGAGCCCCCATCCCGCAGCGGATCGGTTTGTCCGGTGCGGCTTGTTCATCGAACCGGGCGCGACACATGGATCGCGCCATCATAGCAGACGAAGGAGAAAGCATGTTGCCCCAGACCGCAGATGCAGTCGTGATTGGTGGAGGCGTCATGGGCGCCAGCACGGCCTACCACCTGGCACAGCGAGGCGTCGGACGCGTCGTGCTGCTTGAGAAGCACGAGTTCCTCGGCGCGGAGGCCACCGGCAAGTGCGCGGGCGGCATCCGCTACCAGTTCAGCACTGAAATCAACGTCCGGCTCTCGCTTCTGAGCCTGCCGATGCTACAGCGCTTCGAAGAGGAGATCGGGCAGGACATCGACCTGCGCTGGCCGGGCTACCTGTTCCTGCTCGACAACGAGAGAGATGTGGAAATCTTCCGCGGCAACGTCGCCATGCAGAATCGACTGGGCATCCCGTCTCGGATCCTGTCGACGGCCGAGGTGGCGGAGAGGGTGCCGCTCCTCAACCTGGAGGGCGTGCTTGGGGGCGGCTGGCACGATGGCGATGGGCTCGCGGATCCGAACGGCGTCGTTCAGGGATACGTGGCCGCGGCACGGCGACTCGGCGCTCAATTCTTCACCTCGACGGAGGTCACTGCGATTCACGTCGCAGATGGCCGGGTGACCGGCGTGTCCACGCCCCAGGGCGACATCAGCACCCCGGTGGTGGTCAACGCGGCGGGCCCCTGGGCCGGCCAGGTCGCCGCGCTGGCGCATCTCGACCTGCCCGTCGTGCCCCTGCGGCGCCAGATCGTTGTCACGGCCCCACTGAAGGGCGTGCCAGCTGATTTTCCGTTCGTGCTGGACTTCAGCCGAAGCCTCTACTTCCACCGCGAGGGCCAGGGCATCCTCACCGGCCAGTCGAACCCCGATGAGATCATCGGCTTCGATCAGTCCATCGACCACGCCTGGACCGAGCACCATCTCGAGCAGGCCATGTGGCGCTTCCCGTTGCTGGAGCGTGCCGGGCTGCTGCGCGAATGGGCCGGGCTGTACGAGGTCACGCCCGACGCTCACCCCGTCATCGATGGGCTGAGCGATCCGGCCGGCTTCTACATCGTCGCCGGCTTCAGCGGCCACGGGTTCATGCACGGCCCCATCGCCGGACTGCTGGTGGCTGAAATGATTCTCGACGGGCGTGCCCACACGCTCGATCTGCACCAATTGCGCTTCAACCGCTTCGCAGAGGGCGATCTCGTGCGAGAACATAACGTCGTGTAACACGATCCGCTGGAACGTACCAGCCTGCCAACCAGTGCCGGGAGGTAACCCATGATCAAGCGATGCACTTTGTCCCTTGTCATCAGCCTGACGCTGATCCTGGTGTTTTCAGGCGGGATGAGCGGGGCGCAGGCCCCGACGCCGGAAGAAGCAGCCGGTGAGGCTTCTGTCACAGCGATCCTTAACAGCCGGATATCGTACCAGGGGGTCTACAATGAAGGGGGCGCACCGGTGTCCGGCACGCGCGACATGCTCTTCAGGCTGTACACCAACAACTCCTGCACGGCGCAGGTCGGCAGCGACATCAACAAGCCGGGCGTGAGACTGTCCGACGGCTTCTTCAGCGTCGAGCTTGATGTCAACCAGGCGCTCTTCAACGGGCAAGCGCTGTGGCTCAGGGTGATCATCGGCGGCGCCGGGCTGGGCTGCCAGGAACTGCTGCCCTCACCTTACGCCCTCAGCCTCCGGCCCGGCGCACGGATGAGCGCGTCCACAACTGACAGCATCCTGCGTCTGACTAACACGTACAACGCGAGCACGACGGGCTCCGCGCTCCATGCAACCAGCGCTGCACCGACTGCGCCGACGGTCGCCGGGTACCACAACGGGGACGGGCCGGGCATCTACGGCTATACCGCTGGCGCCTACCCGGCCGTCGAAGGGATGCACGGCGGCGATGGTAGCGCAGTGGCCGGCTACGTGTCTCGTCCGGCAGCAGTGGGCGTGCTTGGGTCAAACGACAGCAACGGCGGTTCCGGCGTGAAAGGCTTCAGCGAAGGCGGCATCGGCGTCGAGGGCCGCGGGGGTGGCATCAGTTACGCAGGCGTGCTCGGCTCGGGCGCCAGCTACGGCGGTCATTTCACTGCGGACGTGGGATATGGGGTCTATGCCAAGGGCCCCATGGGCGCCGCCAACTTCGACGGTGACGTGAAGCAGACCCGCGCCTCCGATGGGCTGGTGAAAGCGGCGGTGTATGCCAGTTGTGGGACGTCGGCCAGCATCCTGCGCTCCTTCAACAACGTGAGCGGCGCCATCACCATCGCAAATGGCGCAAGCGCGGGCCGGTGCACGATCGATTTCGGGTTCAAGATCAACGACCGTTTCTTCACCGCCACCGGCGTGGGCACCGACGCGCGTGGGGCGTCCTGCTACTGGGGCGCCACCGAGACCAAGCTGGACTGCTTCCGCTGGAGCGATGCAGGCAGCGGCATCAGCGGCCAGATCATGGTCACCATTTACTGAGCAGGAGGTCTGCGATGCGATCGATCAGGAAAATCGCCGCAACCGCGGTGCTCCTTGCGGCCATCGTCCTGCTGACCGGCGCAGCCGGTGCGCGACCGGTGATGCAACGATGGGTTGTTGCTGCCGGCGGCGGGGAGACCAACAGCGGCAGCCAGGTCTTGCGCGTCACGATCGGCCAGAGCAGCGCCGGCCTGTCCGGCTTCGGCGGGGCAACGTTATGCGCAGGTTTCTGGTGCAGGGGAGCATCCGGTACGAGCCTGTATCTGCCGCTCGTGCTCCGGCAATAAATCACTGCCCGACAACGATGGTGTCGGGATACATCACGCGAAATCTCATTTAGGAGCAAATCATGGATATACAACTGAAGCAAGCCAACATCACCGATTTTGCCGCCGACCTGGTGGTCGTGAACCTGTTCCAGGGCGTCACCGCGCCAGGCGGCGCGACGGGCGCGGTGGACCGGGCCCTGTCCGGCGCGATCAGCGATGTGATCGCGACCGGAGACTTCCAGGGCAAGCCAGGTGAGACACTCGTGCTCTACACGCGGGGCGCGATGTCCGCGCCGCGCGTGCTCGTCGTTGGGCTCGGAGAGGCCGGCAAGTTCGACCTGCAGGGTGTGCGCACCGCATCCGCCACCGCGGCACGGAAGGCGCGCGAGCTGGGCGCCCGCACCTTCGCGACAATCGTCCACGGTGCGGGCATCGGCGGCCTGGATGCAAAGGCCGCCGCGGCAGCGGTCACCGAAGGCGCGCTGCTCGGCCTTTATCGATATGATGGCTTGCGATCGGCTGCACCGAAGGACTGGAAGCCAAATCCGGAAACCATGACTCTCGTCGAGTTCAGCAGCGCCCATCTGCCGGCCTTCACTGCCGGCATCGCGCGCGGCAAGGCCATTGCCGGCGGCGTGGCCCTGGCCCGGGATATGGTCAACACGCCGGCCAATTACATGACGCCTACCGCCATGGCCCAGGCAGCCGAGACGCTCGCCCGCGAGACGGGCCTGCGCTATCAGGTGCTCGGCCGGGCCGAGTGCAAGGCCCTGGGGATGGGCATCTTCATGGCCGTGGCGGAGGAATCTGAGCAGGATCCGAAGTTCATCATCCTGGAACACAACACCGGACGACAGGACCTGCCCACTGTGGTGCTGGTTGGCAAGGGCGTGACGTTTGACTCCGGCGGCATCTCGCTGAAGCCCGGCGAGGACATGTGGAAGATGAAGGACGACATGGCCGGCGCCGCGGCCGTCATCGCTGCAGTGGGGGTGGCCGCCAGGCTCGACATCCCCCTCCACGTAGTGGGGCTGGCGCCCTGCGCGGAGAACCTGCCGGGCGGTCGCGCACAGAAGCCAGGCGATGTCTTCACCGGGATGACCGGCAAGACGATGGAGGTCATCAGCACGGATGCTGAGGGCCGCATGCTGCTGGCGGATGCGCTGGCCTACGCCGCGCGCTTCGATCCGGCCGCGGTGATCGACATCGCCACGCTCACCGGCGTGCAAAGCCTGGCGCTCGGCCCGCTTGCCGCCGGCTACTTCGCCAACGATGAAGCGTTGGCGGGACGGCTGCAGGCTGCGGCAGATGCGTCGGGCGAGCGCCTCTGGCGCTTCCCGCTCTATGACGAGTATCTGGAGCCGATCAGGAGCCAGGTCGCGGATGTCAAGAATACCGGCGGCCGCTACGGCGGCCTGGGCACGAGCGCTAAGTTCCTCGAGCACTTCACCGAGGGCTATCGCTGGGCACACGTGGACATGGCTTCCATGGCCCTGAGCGATGATGACAAGCCCATCAAGCCGAAGGGCGCGACCGGCTATGGCGTCCGGCTCTTCACCGCGCTGCTGGAAGCCTGGAAGTAAAGTCGCAGGCGACAAAAAAGCCTGAGCGTGCAGGGTCTGGCACGCTCAGGCCGTTATGACAGCAGGGTCTTTCGTCGCCCAGGCGTGCGCCTGGGCGCACGCCCCTATACGATCTCGAAGCTGTGGGTGATCTCGGTCGTGCCGCGGATCGTGGCAGCCACCGAGCAGTATTTCTCCTCCGAAAGCTGAATCGCGCGCTCCACCTTCTTCGGATCCAACCCCTCGCCCGATGCTTGATAGTGCAGGTGGATCCGGACGAATTGCCAGGGCGCTTCGGATGCCTGCTCGGCATCCGCGCTGACTGCCAACGAGGCCAAAGGCTGGCGCTGCTTCTGCAGAATGTCGACCACATCGTACGCAGAGCACGTCGCGAGGGCTATCACCAGCAAATCGGACGCCTTGGCCCCGCGCGCCTCCGTCCAGGTCGGATCATCGGGCTTCTGCCAATAGCCTGCCACGACGGTGCGGCCCATCGTATCCCTGCCGACAAACATCCGGCTTTCTTCCCCAAGCCACTTCACATCGATCTTACCCATTCATCCTCCATGATATGGCTCGCCCGCGCGAGCCTATGCTGCACGTTCACCCCGGCGGTGAAGCATGTACGCAACAAGCCCGACGATCGACACGGCCGATCCGACCGCAGCAGCGCCGATCACCACGCGGTTGCCGGCGCCATCATAGCGGCGCATCGGCCCATCGTCTATCTGCCCAAACGCGTGCAAAGACGTCTGCGCGTTCTGCTGGCGCGCAGCGGCAAGCAAGCCGAGCTCCAGCTCCGCGCTGAATGCCTCGCGCGGCCTGACCGGCGCCAGCAGGACAGCCAGCTCGCGCGCCAGGTTCAGGAACGGCTTCAACTGCAGTAAATCGCCGGGCTTGCTGCGACCGAACGATGAGCGCGCGGCAGCCACCGACGCCATCTTGAGCGGGATGCGGCTTACGGTCATGTGTCAAAACCCTGCTTTCGCCTGAGATACAAGAATCACCAACCACGCGCCTCAAGGTCAGCCTTCAGCGCCTTGAGGGTTCGAAAATAAAGCGACTTGATCGCGCTCTCGGTCCGTCCCATGGCAGACCCAATCTCCTCGTTCGACAGCCGCTCCGCGAACTTGAGAATGAGCAGCCGCTGCCGCTCCTCCGGCTGGCGGCGGATCGCGGACCACAACGCATGCTGGCGCTCATTGGCTTCCGCCGCCCGATCGGGATCGTCAGCCGGCTTCCCGGTCAATTCAAGGTCGTCGAGCGAGGTAAGTTTCCACCGGCTCCGCGAGCGATGATGATTCGCCACCAGGTTGTGAGCGATGCGATAGAGCCACGCGACGAAGGGCGCGCCGCGCTGCGCATACTTCGGAAGGCCCTTCAACGCCTGGTAGAACGTGCGGGCCGTGAGATCCTCAGCATCGGCGACATTGCCGGTGCGATAGTAGATGTAGCTATAGATGCGATCGACGTGACGACGATACAACTCGCCGAACGCATCGGCATCCTGCTTTGCCAGTTCGATCAGGGCAGGCTCCGGCAGGTCGGTCAACTCAACGTCAGCAAGCGTTCCGATTGCGGCCCGGCCATCATTCCGTGTCATGAACTCCAACACCCGAACTTCAACGAAGACGCGGCGCGTCGCCTCAGCGGCGATCGACGACCGCTGCGCCGATGGTCCCCGGACCGACGTGGACGCCCAGCACCGGCCCCAGGTCCGCGGTGAAGCAGCTCTGCGTTCCGAACGACGCGGTCAGCCGCCGGGCAAACTCGTCGGCCTCATCGCCTGCCAGGGCATGGGTCACCGCCACGGCCACCGCGTTGCCGCGCGCCGCAACGCGGTGCAACAGCGCATCCTGGGCCGCCTCCAGCGCCTTGGCCCTGCTCCGGACACGAGTCAGAGGCACCACCTCCCCATCGACGATTCCCAACAGAGGCTTGAACTGCAGCAGCGTGCCGACGAAGGCCTGCGCCTTGCCGATGCGGCCGCCGCGCTGCAAATACTCCAGGGTTTCGAGAACGAAGACGATGTGGACATGTTCCCGCATCTCCTCCAGGCGCCGCACGATCTCCTCGCGCGTCGCCCCGCGGTCGACCATCGCGACTGCTTCCTGGACCATCAGCCCCAACCCCACCGAGGTGGACTTTGAGTCGACGATCTCGACGGGCCACCCGGGCTTGCTCTCGTAAGCGATGAGCGCCGAGCTCACCGTGCCGCTCAGCTTGCCGGAAAGCAGTACTGCGATGACCTCATCGCCCGCTGCCGTGAATTGCTCGAACAGGCCGTCGAAGTCGGAGGGAACCGCCTGGGAAGTCGATGGAAGCGGCGAGCTGGACGGCAGGCGCGCCCAGAACTGTTCGCGCGTGATGTCGACCCCATCGCGCAGCGCCTCATGGCCGAACACAACGGTTAATGGGATGACCGTGACTGCAGGGTGACGCAGGACCTCCGGCGAGGCCTCACAGGTTGAGTCAGTGATAATGCGAATCATGGGGGGGGATAACTCCTTTTGTTGTACGAGTGGACACAGTGTATGGGCTTACGCCGCCTTTGTCAATGAAGTCCGCTACCTGACCCAACGGGGCATGAGTCGGTTTCCCCGGAACGTTTGTGACAAAACCAACAAAGGAATTGGTTTGGTCGTCTGGCTCATCTGTGATACACTGTTAGATTGTAAATCTGGCAGTCTGAGCACCAACGGACGCGGCCAGATGAGTTCACTGTCATGAGGTATTCCGGCCCATGAAAAGGCCCGTTGTGTTCGCTATACTGATGATCTGCGGCGCGTTGTTGCTGGCCGTGGCGCCGGCATTCGGCGCGCCGGCCCAGCAGGAATCTCGTCCGGTGATTGCGCAACCCACCACCGATGCGGCGGTTCGCGGTGTCGTGCAAATCATCGGGTCGGCCACCCACCCGCAGTTCCAGCGCTACGAGCTCTACTATGCGCCGTTTCCGGTCCCGTCCGATCAGTCGTGGATCTTCATAGGCGACGCGCATTTCTCTCAGCAGCCGCTCGGCCTGCTGGGAACGTGGGACTCGCGCTCGGTCCCGGATGGGACGTATGCGCTGCGCGTGCGCGTGGTCAAGGCCGACGGCAACTATCTGGACAGTGATGCCGTCCGCGTCCTGGTGGCGAATACGCGTCCGGTCGAGCCGCCCACGCCCGAGGGCACGCCTGAGGCGGTGATCGAGCTGCCGCCGACGAGCGCTCCCCCGACGGCGGCGCCCGTGATCGCGGCGCCCACCGTCGAGCTGCCGGCCGCACCAGAACCGACGCCCACGTTGGAGCCCGAGATCGGCGCCGTGGAACCGACAGCCACGATCAGCATCATTGGCTCCACGGGATCCACCACGAGCGGCGCAAGCGGCGCCACAGGCAGTAGCGGCGACAGTAGCTCGATCACCGACCAGCTGTTCAGCAGCAGCCGCCTCATCGACACCGCGAAGAAGGCCGCAACTTACACGGCGGCTGCGTTCCTGATCGTCGGCGCCTTCTTCGGCATCAAGGCCCTTCTCGTTTGGCTGTGGTACAAGATCAAGCCCTGATGGTCGGGCCGGATTACGATCCTTACGCCACCTTTCGCAAGGGCTGCCCTCGAGTGGGCGGCCCTTTGCCATCTCTGTAGAGGATAACGTGCCTTCGCTCCGCGAGCTCTTGGGGGGCCGCCATGCGGCCCGCACGGAAACACACGCACCTGCCGTCATGATCGTCGGCCTCGGCAACCCGGGGCCCGAGTATGCGCGCCATCGCCACAACATCGGATTCCAGGTGCTCGATCTCTTCGCCGGGCGACACGACCTCGTCTTCGATAAGTTCCAGAAGCGAGCGCGCCTGGCCATCGGCCCGGTGTCCTTGCCCGGCGGATGGCGCGAGCGGGTCTTGCTGGCGAAACCGATGACCTACATGAACCTCAGCGGTGAGGCGGTGGGCCAGCTGGCGTCGTTCTACAAGATCCGGCCAGAGTCGATCCTGGTGATCCACGACGACCTGGACCTGCCCCTGGGGCGCCTGCGCCTGCGTGCTGACGGCAGCCCGGGCGGCCAGAAAGGCGTGGCGTCGATCGTCCGCGCGTTGGGCACCGACCAGTTCGCGCGCATCAAAGTCGGCATCAGCCGGCCGGGCGGCCAGGCCAGCGAAGCGCCGCCGGCCATGGATCCTGCCGACTACGTCCTGCGGCCCTTCACGGGCGAGCAGGAGAAGGAGATGGTCCTGGCTCGGGTGCGCGCGGTCGACGCAATCGAAGTCTGGCTCGCGCAAGGAATCGAGTCGGCCATGAATCAGTTCAACGCGCCGGGTCAGGCGCCGGGTAATGCGCCGGGTAAGGCGCCCGGCAAGGCCACGCCTTGATGCGCCGGTCGGGACACAGGGGGCACCTGCCCGGCCTGCATCTCTTTTCGATGCGACAGTGAAGCTAAACGGACTACTCGACCTGGGCCACGATCTGCCCGCCGTCACCCAGCTTGCCCGGGAACTTGCCGAAGCGCGGCCGCCCGCAAACCCGCTGGATGTGTACCATGCTGCGCGTCCCTATCTCGTCGCGACGTTGGGCCGGACCCTGAACCGCCCTCTGGTCGTACTGACAGCGCGCACCGCACGCGCCCGGCAATGGGTCGATGAGTTGCGCACCTGGCTCCCCGACGAAGTGCCCGTCTACAACTTCACCGATCCCGATGCCCTCCCCTACGAACGCGTTGCCCAGGCGCCTGAGACGCGGCAGAGGCGCCTCGAGGCCCTGGTGGGCCTCCTCTCCTGGTCAGGCCCGACGCCCGCAACCCCCCTCGCTCCCGTGGCCGTTGCATCAGCACGCGCGCTGATGCAGATGACCCTTCCAGTTCGGGAGATGCGCCTGAGCCTGAGAGTGATCCGCCAATCGCAGGCCTTCGATCTGGACCGCATGCTGGCGTCGTGGGTGGGTCTGGGCTACGAGAGTGCCGCCGTGGTCGAGACGCCCGGGCAGTTCAGCCGCCGCGGCGGCATCATCGACGTCTGGCCGCCGAACGTACGCCGCCCCGTGCGGATCGAGTTGTTCGGGGATGAGGTGGACAGCCTGAGAACGTTTGACCCATCCACGCAGCGCACGATCGAGCGGGTCAATGAGCTCCTGATCGGCCCGGCCAGCGAAGCGCTGCCGCGTCTCGGCGAACGCGTCATCGGCCGCCTGGAAGCACTCGACCTCTCCGCCTGCCATCCCCCGGCGCGGATCGAATTCGAGCGCGAGATCGAGCAGTTGCGCAACGGATCCGGATTCAGCAACCTCGAGTGGTATATTCCCTATCTCTACAGCCAGCCCGGTGCGCTTCCGGATTACCTGCCCGCGGAGAAGGCCTGGCTGATCGTTGAGGACGCGGGGGAACTCCTTGCGGCGCTGGCCGACCTCGAGGGACAGGCGGAGCAGCTGGCGCGGGACCTCAAGGCCGCCGGCGACCTTCCTGTCGAAGTCCAGCCGCCCTATTTCACGGGCGCAGCACTGGTCGAGCGCCTTGCGCCGCGGCCGACGGTCTTCCTCGGCCACACCACCCTCTCCGGGAACGGATCGCCGCAACAGGCTGACGACTCGCTGGCACGCCACTTTCGCGCCGGTCCCCGGTTCGGCGGGCAGGTGCGCACCATTTTGGCGGAAATCGAGCCGCTGCTCCGGCGCCGCGATCGCGTCATCATGGTCAGCCGCCAGGCGCCTCGCCTGGCAGAGCTCCTGCGACAAAACGGCCACGCGATCGCACCCACGGACAGCGTCACACAACCGCCTGCGCCGGGCCTGACACTCGTCCAGGGCGTCATGGAAGAAGGCTGGCGGCTCGAGTTGGCGGCCAATGGCGCGGCGGGCGAGTCTCCCGATCAGGACGAACGCGCATCGCTCTGGTTCCTCACCGATGCCGAGCTGTTCGGCTGGGGAAAGCCCAGGCCGCGGCGGCCACAGCGAACGCGCGCCGTTGCGCCCGAAGTGTTCTTCGCCGACGTTCAGCCGGGCGATCACGTCGTTCACCTGGAGCACGGCATCGGGCGCTTCCGCGGACTGGTCAGGATGTCCGTCGATGAGGTCGAGCGCGAATACCTGCAGGTGGAATACGCGCAGGGCGACCAGCTCTACGTGCCCGTGCACCAGGCCGACCGACTTGCCCGCTACATCGGCGCGGGGGACGTCACCCCACAGCTGCATCGGTTGGGCACGACGGATTGGGAACAGGTCAAAGCGCGCGCACGGCGCGCAGTGGCGGAGATTGCCGACGAATTGCTCGAGCTGTACGCAACGCGCGAGGTCGTACAGGGACACGCGTTCAGCCCCGACGCCACGTGGCAGCACGAGTTGGAGGCCAGCTTCCCTTACGTCGAAACAGAGGATCAGCTGGTCGCCATCGAGGCGGTCAAACACGACATGGAGCAGGGCCGTCCCATGGATCGGCTCATCTGCGGCGATGTCGGGTATGGCAAGACCGAAGTCGCCCTGCGAGCGGCCTTCAAGGCCGTCATGGACGGCAAGCAGGTCGCCATCCTGGTGCCCACCACCGTCCTCGCGCAGCAACACTTCACCAATTTCAGCCGCCGCCTGTCTGCATTTCCGGTGTCGGTCGCCATGTTCTCGCGCTTTCAGACGTCCTCACAGCAGGATCGCGTGCTGAGCGGCCTGGCCAACGCGTCCGTCGACGTCGTCATCGGGACGCATCGCCTGCTCAGCAACGACGTCGCATTCAAGGACCTCGGGCTGCTGATCGTCGACGAGGAACAGCGGTTCGGCGTGACGCACAAAGAGAAGATCAAGCAGATGCGCTCCGAGGTCGACGTGCTCACGCTCACCGCGACGCCGATCCCGCGCACGCTCCACATGAGCCTCACGGGTGTGCGTGATCTGAGCACCATCGACACGCCGCCGGAGGAACGGCTTCCTATCAAGACGTTCGTCGGGGACTTCGATGAAGGGCTGGTGCGGCAGGCGATCGTGCGCGAGATGGACCGCAACGGCCAGGTCTACTTCGTCCACAACCGCGTTCAGGGCATCGAACAGATGGCGGCGCGCGTGCATAAGATCGTGCCGGAGGCCCGCGTGGCCATCGCACACGGCCAGATGCCCGAGAGAGAGCTCTCCGCCGTCATGCTCGCCTTTGCGGAGGGCGGGTACGATGTGCTGGTCTGCACGACCATCATCGAGAGCGGCCTGGACATCCCCAATGCCAACACCATCATCATCAATCGCTCGGACACGTTCGGCCTGGCCCAGCTTTACCAGCTGCGCGGCCGCGTCGGCCGGTCTTCCGTGCGCGCCTACGCGTATCTGCTCGTGGACAAGTACAAGACGCTGACCGAGGACGCACGCCGGCGCCTCGATGCGATCCAGGAGGCGAACGATCTCGGCGCAGGCTTCCGTATTGCGATGCGCGATCTGGAAATCCGCGGTGCAGGAGAGCTGCTCGGCGCACGCCAGCACGGCCACATCGCAGCCGTAGGGTTCGACCTGTACACCCGGTTGCTCGCACAGGCCGTTCAGGAAGCCCGCGAACGTGCGGGCGCAGATGTCGCGAGCCGGCCGGCCAGGGATGACGAAGAAGCGGAGCGCCAGTCTGAGGTCGGCCGCCGCCACGTGCTGGAAGATCCGCTGGCGCCAACCGTACAGCTCGACCTCAACCTGCCCGCGCGTATCCCGGAAGACTACGTCCCGGAGGGACCGCTGCGGCTCCAGCTGTATCGCCGCCTGGCCGGGCTCACCACCCTCGACGCGGTCGACGATATCTCGCATGAGTTTGCCGACCGGTTTGGCCCAGTGCCGGAAGAGGTGGCGAACCTGCTCTACGTCGTCGGGATCAAGGTGCGGGCCGTCAACGCTGGCGTGGAGGCCATCGGGCTGGAAGAGGGCCAGGTGCTCGTGAAGTGCTCCTGCCTCGAGACGGCCGATCGGCCCGGCCTTGAGAGGCAGCTGGCATCGCGCGGCGTGCCCGCGCGCGTCGCGCGCCGGGCCGTCTGGCTCGAGATGCGCGAGGCTGGCGGCTGGCGCCGCGACCTGGTCGTCGTGCTGGACCTGATCGAGGCGCTCGGCCTGGCTGCCTGAGCGCCCCGTCCTGCCGCGACTGGACCCGCGCCAGGGGTCCGATCAGGCCGCTAGCTCTTCTTCTTCTTGCCTCGCGCCACCATCTCGATCTCGATGCGCGCGCCCCTCGGCAAAGCCGCGACCGCGACCGTCGTGCGCGCCGGGTACGGCTGGGTGAACTGGCTGCCATAGACCACGTTCATGGTCGTGAAGTCCGCCATGTCGGTCAGATAGACGTTCACCTTGACCACGTCGTCGGGCCCCAGCCCTGCCTCGGCCAGCACAGCAAACAGGTTCTTGAAGCACTGCTGGGTCTGCTCGCCGGCATCGCCCGCGGCCAACTCGCCCGTAGCCGGGTCCAGGGGCGTCTGCCCGGAGAGATACAGCATCTTGCCCGACCACACCGCGTGGGAGTATGGGCCAATTGCGCTGGCCCCCGGCGCCTTCACTGCTTTGCGACTCATTCGTCTCGCTCCTTCGACACTGTTGATGTTGGGGGATAACGAGGGATAAATGTGGGATAATCCCTCAATGGACGATGTGCGGGATGACCGCATCGGCGACCCCCAGCTTTGCCGTCCAGTAGGCCAGCTTATTGATCCAGCCCGGTACGCACAGCGGTCCGCCGGCCTCGAACGCCCGCAGCGAATCACGGACCACCGCGGAGGCCGGCCCCATGAGAAACCTGGGAGCACGCGGCGCCTGCTTCGCGCGTGCCTGGCTGTCGTGAAATTCGGTCACCGTGAACCCCGGACACAGCGCCTGCACGGTGACGCCTCTGCCACGCACCTCGTAGTGCACCGCCCGGGACAGACGCATCAGGTAGGCCTTCGTCGCAGAGTAGCCGGCATTGCCCGGCAGCGACACAAATGCGGCCAGGGATGATACGTTGATGACGCCACCTGATCCCCGTTCGACCATCGATGGCAGTGCTGCGTGCATCAGGCGCATCGGCGCCAGCACATGGACGCTGATCATCGCCTGCTGTCCCACCAAGTCAGCCTCAGCGAACCCCACGCCGATCCCGAAGCCGGCATTGTTGACCAGGAGATCGATCCCTCCGGATCGCAATCGGGATTCGACCGAAGCGATACCGGTCTCTTCGCTCAGGTCGGCCGTCAGGGACTCACAGCGCACGCCCCGGCTCGCCTCCAGTTGCGCGCCAAGTTCAACCAGCTTTTCCGTGCGTCTCGCGCACAACACCAGATCATAGCTTTGGCCGGCCAGCTGCCGCGCGAACTCGGCGCCGATGCCGCTGGACGCGCCGGTGATCAGGGCAACGCGTCTCGTCATGGATAGGCTCCCATCATGCGTGCGAGCGCTCATCCGGCCGGTGCGTGCGGCGCGGGCCACATCGGCGACTTGTGGCAATGCACCAGTTGCCAGCCCGCAGGGCGGCGGTGGAACACGCGCGTCTCATTGTGCTCGGTGTGTCGCACGCCATCGGAGGAGGTATAGCGCATCAACAGCGTGAAGGTGACGATCGCAACATCACCGAACCACTGCACCTTGGGCTGCAGCACCTCATGCTCGACTTCCCAGCGCTGGCCGTTGCGTCGCCGATCGTCGGCCGCGCGCCGGTTGGCGGACGTCTCGCGCAGGTGGAAATCCAGCCCATCGATCCGCTGCGTACTGATGTACCACTCGTAGAACGTCACGTCCTCGGCCGTGGTGGCCCGATACGTCTCCAGATCACCCGCCCAGATGCTCTGCAGATGGCGGTCAAGAACCTGCAACAACTCGTCTTCCATAGTGCCAGCCCACCTCCTTATGGCCTGTCAGGCCGTCCGGTGCCCCCGGCGCAACGCGACTTCGCGCCGCCGCCATTGTATCATGATGTCGATCATTGTAAGCCTGTTGTGAACTGGGTCATAATGTGATAGACTATCGCTCGGATTCGCAGTGTAGCCAGATCCATTCGCATCGTTGCAAGGAGATACCCACTTATGTCATCTGCCAGAATCCTCGTGGTTGATGATGATCCTGATTTCGTTGAGATCATGCGCACCATCCTGGAGTCAAACGACTACCAGGTTTTGACGGCCGCCAACGGTACCCAGGCGCTGGCGCAGGTCAAAGCGCAACATCCCGACCTGCTGATCCTCGACATCATGATGTCGACGGTCCTCGACGGGCTGGATGTCAGCGAAAAGCTGTCTCAGGATCCGGATGCCAAATTCATGCCAGTAATCATGGTGTCATCGATCGCAGATACACCTTACGCGCATGTGTTCCCGATGGAAGAGCAGCCCCACATGGACGCTTGGCTCTCCAAGCCCGTGGACCCAAAGGTGCTGCTGGGCAAGGTTGCCGAGCTGCTCAGTTAACCAAACATATCGAGGCTCTCGTGTCGAAGTCGACAATGCAGCACGCGCACCAGCCGTCGATCATCATCGTGGATGATGACCCGGATTTTCGCGAGTTTGTCCATATCGTGCTCGAGGCGCACGGATATCGGGTCCTCGAAGCGCCCGACGCCTCGACCGGCCTGGCCATGATGCGCGAGAACCTGCCGGACCTGGTCCTGCTGGATGCGATGATGTCTTACGAGCTGGCCGGCATCGGCACGATTCGTGCGGTGCGCGCTGATCCGGCGTTGGCCCACGTGCCGTTGATCCTGATCTCGGCCGTGCTCAGCGAAGATGAAGATCGTTTCCTGCCTGCAGACGAGCGCAGCATGGTCGACCGTTTCCTATCCAAACCCATTAGCCCCGACGATCTGCTGTCAGAGGTGGCAGGCGTCCTGCGCCCCAGCGATCCGACCGAGTGTGAGGAACTATCATGAAAGAACCGGGAGAACTACGGACACCCGTGGGGTCAGCCATCTCCGATCCCGAAAAAGAATCGATGGCGCTGTCAGCACTCTACATCGCGCAGGAACAGCACGGCAAACTGACGCCCGAGATCATCGAACGGGTTGCCCAGCGCATGGGGATGCAACCGGGTGAGGTGTTCAGCATTGCCAGCTTCTACACCCTCTTCCGTACCCGACCGGCGGGCCGCTTTATCATCCAGGTGTGCGACGGGCTGTCGTGTTACCTGTGCGATGGCGCAGACCGGATTGCGGAGTACGTGGGGGCCAAGCTCAATTTGAAGCCGGGAGAGACTTCGGCCGATGGGCGCTTCAGCCTCGAGATGGTGCAGTGCCTGGCCTCCTGTGGCACGGCGCCAGCCATGCGCGTGAATGACCAGTTGTACGAGAATCTCACGCCGGCCGGTATCGACGCGATCATCGAGCGTCTTCTGGGGGAGGTTTGACATGTCGGCCTGGACGCCCGTTCTGCTTACACGCGTGAATCATCCTAATTCTGAGAAGATCTCGAGCTACCTTGAACACGGCGGCTACACGGCGCTCCGCAAGGCGCTCAGCATGGCCCCCAGCCAGATCATCGCAGAGGTCAAGGCCTCCGGATTGCGCGGCAGGGGAGGCGCCGGCTTCCCGACAGGCGTCAAATGGGATTTCATCCCGAAGGACGCACCGGTCAAGTATCTCGCCGTGAACACCGACGAGGGAGAGCCGGGCACCTTCAAGGATCGCCTCATCGTCGAACGCGATCCGCACGCCATCCTCGAGGGCGTCATCATCGCCGCGTACGCCATCGGCGCCCACCGGGCGTTCGTGTACATCAGGGGCGAGTTCTTCCTGGGGGTGAAGCGGTGGATCAAGGCCATCGCCGATGCCTACCAACACGGATTCCTCGGCAAGAATATCCTGGGCAGCGGCTTTGACCTCGATGTCTCGGTCCATCGCGGCGCAGGCGCCTATATCTGCGGCGAGGAAACTGCAATGATCGAGTCGCTGGAAGGCCGGCGCGGCGAACCGCGGCGCAAACCTCCTTATCCGGCCAATGTCGGCCTCTGGGGCCAGCCCACCCTGGTTCAGAACGTCGAGACCCTCGTCAACATCCCGGTGATCGTCTCGCGCGGTGCGGCCTGGTATGCCAGCATCGGCACCGAGCAGAGCAAAGGGCCAAAAATCTTCTGCGTGAGCGGCCACGTCAACCGCCCGGGCAACTACGAGCTGCCCCTCGGCACGCCGCTGCGCGAGATCATTTACGAGCACGCAGGCGGAGTGCGCATGGGGCGACAGGTCAAGGCCATCGTCCCAGGGGGGGCTTCCACGCCCATCCTGAGGGCAGACAAGCTGGATGTGCCCATGGCGTTCGAAACACTGCAGGCCGCCGGCTCCGCGCTCGGCACCGGCGCGGTCATCGTCATGGACGAGACCACCGACATGGTAGAGGTCATCCGGCGTACGACGAGCTTCTTCGTCCACGAGTCGTGCAGCAGATGCACGCCCTGTCGCCTGGGCGGCCGGCGCCTGCTGGACACACTGGAGCGTATCGCCGCCGGAAGTGGCGGAGCCCGCGATCTCGTGAGACTCGAAGAGCTGGCGCGCGGCATCTCCGGAAATACATTCTGCCCGATGGGGACCGGAATGTGTGAACCCGTCACCTCTGGGCTGGAACGCTTCCGGGATGAGTTCGAATCCCGGGTAACCGCCCGCTGACCTTAGAGGATCAACCACTATGCCAAAGACAAAGATTCTCATCGTAGATGACGATCCCGACTTCGTGGAGTATACGCGCACGGTGTTGGAAAACGCCGACTACCAGGTCGTCAGTGCGGGCAACAGCGACCAGGGCATGCTCATGGTGGCGCGGGAGAAGCCCGACCTCGTCGTGCTCGACGTGATCATGTCGAGCATCCTGGACGGGTTGAGCATGAGCCAACGGATGGCCGAGGACCCGGACTTCCGGACCGTCCCGATCGTGATGGTGACATCCATCGCGAATACCGACTACCTGGCGCTCTTCCCGACGGACGAAAGCATCCACATCGACGCGTTCCTGACCAAGCCGATTGCACCGGCCGAGCTGTTGCGACAGGTCGCTCGACTGCTGTCGCCGGGAGCGGTCTGAGACCGATCATCTCCAGGTATGAGGAGACACTATGTCTGAGAAGGTCAAAGTAGGCGGGGTCATTCAGAACGATCAGCTCTCAAGCATCAGCGTCCTGGCAGTGAAGGATCGTCCCGGTATCGCCGCGGCCGTGCTCGACGCACTGGGCCAGAGCGGACTTAACGTCCAGTTTGTCGTCCAGGTCATCGACCACGAAGACCACGACCAGATGGTCTTGTGCGTCGACCGGGGCGACCTCCCGCGCAGCCTGGCCGCCCTGGAGGGTCTGAAGCCCGAACTGCAGCCCGCAGCAGTCATCGCCCGTCCGGAAGTAGCCTCCATCGCGATCTTTGGGCCCGACTTCCGGGAACGCCCGGGGATCGCAGGGCGCATGTTCCGTGCACTGGCAAGCCACAAGGTCAACATTCTGGCGATCAGTACCTCGATCTCAACGGTCAACTGCATCGTCGAGATGGCCGATCTCAAGCAGGCGTATGCGGCCATCTGCGATCAATTCGATGTGCCGTGACCGACGCCAGGACCCTGGTATCCGCTAAAATCGAACGGCTCCTGATCAGTGCGAACCGGCTGCGCCAGTTCGCACTGATCAGGTTGGCCATCCTCGGCGCCATGGCCATTGTTGCGGTCCTGATCCGCAATGTAACTGCCATTGCCGCGGGCCCACTACTGGCAACCATAGGCCTGCTGGCCGCAGTAACGTTGCTGGTGCTGGCTGTCCTCCGCACGGAGGCAGGCAGCAAACTTGCGCGACCAGCCAGTAAGCGGCTGACCGCGTTTCTAGTCGGACTCGATATCGTCGGGCTGACCGCGATCATCCACTACTCCGGCGGCGCGGAAAACCCGTTCTTCCCGCTCTATGCCCTGCCGATCTTCATGGCCGCAGCGTTCCTCGGCCGCACCGCGGCCCGCGTTTCGGCAGGCGCCGCCGCCCTGCTCTACGCGATCATGGTCATAGCCGAGTGGCAGGGTTGGCTGCCACACCACCACCTGCTCGAGCTGAGAGGTGACCTGACGCACACTGCCGCCTACGGCGTCATGCAGTGCGCTGCGGTGGCGATCACCTGCCTTCTGGCATCCGAGGGCACCATTCTGCTGGTCAGCTTCCTGCAACGGTTCACGCGCGATCTGGCAGCTGACCAGCGCCGCGCCGATAGCAGCGCGGCCGAGATGCGCGACCTGAACGATCAGTTGCGCGCGGCCAACCTCGAACTTCAGCATCAGCGCACCCACCTTGACGCGGCCTATGCGGAGCTTCAGACGGCCTACGATCGCCTGGAGAGTCGTTCGAGGCGTATGAGCGAGTTGAACGAGAAGCTGCGCCTCGCCAATGCAGAGTGCAAGGCGCGGCGCGAGGAACTCGCCCAGGTGAACGAAAAGCTCCGCGAGGCGTTGGGTCGCCTGGAGACCCGCACCGAGCACATGGGCGAGCTGAACGAACTCCTGCGGGCCGCGAATGCGGAGTGCCGGGCGAAGCGCGATGATCTGGAACGCGTGAACGCCGAGTTAGCATTGGCCAACCGCAAGCTCATCGAGTTGGAGGACGTTCGGGCCCAGTTCACCCTGCTCACGACGCACGAGCTGCGCGCGCCTGTGGCGGCCATTCAGAGCTATCTCAAACTCATCCTGGAGGGTTACGTTCCCCAGCCGAAGGTGCGTGAGACGCTGGAGAAGGCAGAGCGCCGCGCGATGGAGCAATTGGCGCTCATTGCTGATCTGCTCGAACTGGGGCGAATCGGCTCCGCGGACGCCCGCGGGCTGGTTCAGCCTGTGCAGATCGAGACCTTACTGAGCGAACAGCTGGAGCTGTTGGCTGCATCTGCCCGGGAACGCAGCATCACGATCGAGACGCACATCGGGGAGAACCTGGACGCGGTGCGCGCAAATCCCGACCAGATCAGAAGCCTCTGGAACAACCTGATCAGCAATGCGATCAAGTACAACCGCGATGGCGGCCACGTCACGATAACATTGGTTCAAGGGGACGGGCGACTCATTGGCTCGGTCGCGGACACCGGCATCGGGATCCCGGAGGAGGCCATGACGCGTCTCTTCTCCGAGTTCTTCCGCGCGGACAATGCCAAGGCGCAGTCACGCATGGGTACCGGCCTGGGACTCTCAATCGTCAAGGAGATCGTCGAACGCGGCGGCGGTCAGATCACGGTCGAGTCGGAGATCGACAAGGGTACGACGTTCCACTTCTGGCTGCCGGTAGTGCAGGCTAGCCAGCCCTCTGCCGAGCAGACGGAACCTGACGCCGCGCTGGCGTGACACACGGCGCGAGGCCCCTGCTCGCCCCGCGCGAAACTTCCTCGCAGACGTCTCGTACAGATGAGTAGGAACCCATCTTGACGGGCTCTGACCGTGCCTGAGGAGTCACGCGAATTCTATGACAACCAATCAACTACGACGGCAGAACGGCATCGTCGCAGGCGTCTGCGGCGGCTTCGGCGCCTTCTTCGGCATCAATCCCTGGATATTCAGGATCATCCTGCTGCTGCTCATGATCCCCGGCGGCCTGCCCGGCCTGGTGCCATACCTGGTGCTGTGGCTGATCATTCCTGCGCGGCGGTGAGACACCCACCCACAAACTAAGAGAGGGGCGAGGCGGTTCGTGCCGCTTCGCCCCTCTTTTGTTCCAGCCTGATTGGCCGTCTGGCTGTTACGCCCTCTTGTTCCGCAGGAAAGCAAACCAGTAGATCAGGCCGACGAAGCCGGCCCCGCCGACGATGTTGCCCAGCGTGACGGGGATCAGGTTGTTGAGGAAGAACGAACCCCAGGTCAGATTCGCAAACGAGCCGGCCGTGATGGCGGCCGGTGTGGCGTTGGCCAACGCATCAGTCGCCCAGAAGGCGGCCGGAGCAAACTGCTTGATGAACAGGCCGATCGGGACGAAGTACATGTTGGCCACGCTGTGCTCGAAGCCTGCGGCCACGAAAGCACTGATCGGGAAGAGGATCGCGAGGATCTTGTCCGTGACGCTGCGCCCGCTGTAGCAGAGCCAGACGGCCATGCAGACCAACGCATTACACATGATCCCCAAGAAGAACGCCTGGATCGGGTCGAGGCTGACCTTGGCGTTTGCGATGTTTAGCGCTTGCAGGCCGAGCGCGCCCTTGCTGAACATGTACTGCTTCGACAGCAGCATGACCACGGCGGTCAATACCGAGCCCACGAAGTTGCCCACCCAGACGATACCCCAGTTGCGCAGCAGTTTCGCCGTGCTGACCTTGCCAGCAGCCCAGGCCATGACGATCAGGTTGTTGCCGGTGAACAGCTCTGCACCCGCGACGACGACCAGGATGAGGCCCAGGCAGAAAACCAGGCCGCCCAGCAAGCGGCTTACACCGTAGGGAAGCGCGCCGCTGCCCGTCCAGACAGTGGTGGCATAAATCGCCCCCGTACCGATGAAGGCGCCAGCCAGGATCGCCAGGGCAAACATGTCCAAGAAACCCAGGCTCGCCTTCTTGATGCCGATAGCCTCCGCCTTTGTGGCCATGTCGGCCGGCATCAAGGCGTCAATGTTGATCTCACCAGTAGGCATAAGACAGTCCCTCCATTGCGAAATGAAATATATTTGTCTATGTGAGAGAAGATGAGCGACGGGCTCGGGTAGGAAGCCCGCCGCTCGCTTCTAACCACCGTTTAGCACGCCTCGCACTCGACCACCGGCAGCTTGCTGACCCTGACGGCGCAGGCCTTGAATTCCGGGATCTTGGCGATGGGATCGTAGGCGGAGTTGGTCAGCAGGTTAGCTGCACTCTCCGCAAAGTGGAAGGTCATGAACACGACACCGGGCTGAACTTTCTGCGTGACCTCGGCCTTGACGTTGACGTGCCCGCGCCGGCTAGTCACCTCGATCATTTCGCCATCTGCGATGTCCAGGCGAGCCGCATCCTCAGGATGCATCTCGATGAACCCTTCCGGATAGATCGCTGCGAGGCCCTGCGCGCGACGGGTCAACGAACCGGTGTGATAGTGCCAGAGCACGCGCCCGGTCGTCAGAAGCAGCGGATACTCCTCGTCGGGCAGCTCGACCGGCGGCAGGAAGTCCACCGGGGCCAGCTTGCCCAGACCACGCGTAAACTTGCCAACATGCAGGATCGGCGTGCCGGGATGGCGCTCATCGGGACATGGCCACTGCAGCCCCTTGCCGCTCTGCAGCCGTGCGTGGCGGATGCCGCCGTAGCTCGGCGTGAGATCAGCGACCTCGTCCATGATCTCGGCCGGGTTCAGGTATTCCCACGAGCCATGCGGCGCCGACTCCACGGCCGCGGCGCGCTCGCCCAGAACGCCGGCATCGATGAGCTTCTGGCCGAGTTCGGCGAGGATCTGCCAGTCAGGTTTCGTCTCACCGAGCGGGTTGAGTGCCCGATGCAGCAGCTGCACCCGGCGCTCGCTGTTGGTGAAGGTGCCGTCTTTCTCAGCGAACGACGCGCCCGGCAGAACGACGTCCGCCAGCTGCGCCGTCTCGGTCATGAAGATGTCTTGGACCACCAGCAGATCCAGCGATTCGAGCGCGTGCCGGACGTGATTGAGGTCCGGGTCAGACAGCATTGGATTCTCGCCGAAGATGTGCATCGCCTTGACCTTGCCATCGATCGAGGCATTCATCATCTCGATGACGGTCAACCCCGGCTTGTCTTGCGGCGGAACCACGCCCCAGGCGGCCTCGAACTTCTTGTGCGAAGTCTCCAGGGCCACATTCTGATAGCCGGAATAGACGTTGGGCAGGCCGCCCATGTCACATGCACCCTGAACGTTCGACTGGCCGCGCAGCGGGTTGACGCCGCCGCCAGCGACGCCCATGTTGCCCAGGAGCATCTGCAAGTTGGCACAGCTCATCACGTTGCCGTGACCGCTGGTGTGCTGGGTGATGCCCATCGCATACATCAGTGCGGTAGGCTTGTTTTCGGCCATCATGCGCGCGGCCCTGCGGATGTCATCCGCCTTCACCCCGCAGATTTCCTCCACCACTTCGGGCGAGTACTCCGCCAGCTTGGCCTTGAGATCCTCAAACCCCTCGGTGCGCGTCGCCACGAAATCGTGATCGTAGATGTCCTCTGCGATCAACACATGCATCAGGCCGTTCAGCAGGGCAGTGTCCGTGCCGGGCCTGTGGCGCAGATGGATCGTCGCATATTGGGTGATCGGAATGCGCCTCGGATCCGCCACGATCAACGGAATTCCGCGCTGCTTGACCGCCTGGCGCAGCTGCATGCCGAACACAGGATGCTGCTCGGTCGTGTTGGAGCCGATGATGAACAGACACTGCGCCTGGTGCGCGATGTCGTCGAACGTGTTGGTCATGGCGCCGGAGCCGAACGATGTCCCCAGACCGGAGACTGTTGGGCTGTGTCACAACCGCGCACAATGGTCGACATTGTGCGTCTCCATCAGTTGGCGGGTCAGCTTGGCCGACAGGAAGTTCTCCTCATTGGTGCAGCGTGCGGAGCACAGCGCAGCGAAGGCATCGCCCCCGTAAGCCTGCTTCGTAGCCACCCACTTCTGAGCGACGAGGCCCAGGGCCTGGTCCCAGGAGGTCTCCACCCATTCCATGTCAGGATTGGGGCCATGGCCGTTTCCACCGGACGCATCGTGTGACGCGACGTGCTTCGGTTTGGGCTTGCCGTCGAGCAGATAACGCCGCACGAGAGGCTTCATCAGCCGATCCTCGTGATTGACGTAGTCATACCCGAAGCGGCCCTTGACGCAGGTGAAGCCGTGATTCGCCGCCCCGTCGCCGCCCGACACACGGACGATCTTGTTGCCGTTCAGGTGCAGGATGAGCTTGCAGCCCACGCCGCAGTAGGAGCAGATCGTCTCGACCTGCCGAGTCTGGTACGGTCGCCCCTTCCCAATGCTCATCTTGGGCCAGAGCGCGCCGACCGGACAGACCTCGACGCAGCTGCCGCAGAACTCGCAGGGGCTGTCCTCCATGGTGGAATCCATGCCGAACGCGATCTTGGCGTCGAAGCCACGGTAGACGATGCTGATAGCCTCGACCCCGTTGATGTAGTTGCAGGCCCGAACGCAACGCCGGCAGAGGATGCACTTGTTGCGATCCACCTGGATGAACGGATTGGGGTCGTCGATGGCGTACTCATGCTTCCGCCCACCTTCAAACGCGGTCCCATCGACGTCATATTCGTAGGCCAGATCCTGCAGCCGGCAATCCCCCGTCGCCTCGCAGGTCATGCAGTCCAGCGGGTGATCGGAGACGATCAGCTCCAGCACGAACTTGCGGGACGCCAGCACCTTCGGCGAGTGCGTGTGTACGACCATGCCCTCGGTGACCGGGTAGGTGCACGCCGGCTGCAGATTGCGTTGCTTCTCGATCTCAACCAGGCAGACGCGGCACGCGCCCTCCGGCGGCAGTGCTGGATGATGGCACAGCACAGGTATGTCGATGCCAGCGGCAGCTGCTGCTTCATAGACAGTCTGGCCGGCCTGAGCCTGGAGTTTGATCCCGTTGATGGTTATGTTTACTACCGCCATTGGATCACTGGCTCCTTTCTACGTCATTGATCGCTTCAGGCAGCGGAAGCTTCATATATTCCAGCCATTCGAGGTCACAGCGCAGGCAGCGCTTGGCTTCCTCCTGCACGGTGCGCTCGTCGAATCCCAGTTCCACCTCACGGAAACTGCCGCGGCGATCGGACAGCGCCAGCTCGGGAACTTCAGGACGCCGGGCGTTGGCATACTCTTCCAGATCGAAGTACTGGGCAATATCGATCCGCGGCGTCTCGTAGCGTGGCCGCTGATACTCGGCGGTCTTCAGCCAGGTATCCACAGCCACGGCAACCAGGTTGCCTTGAGACACGGCCTCGATCACGGTGGCCGGGCCACTGACCGCATCGCCGCAGGCAAAGACGCCGCCGCGCGAAGTCTGGTAGGCATCGCCGACCTCGAACGTGCTGCTGCGGGTCGCCTTGACCCCGGCCTGCTGCATCCAGGATGTGTCCGTGGTCTGCCCGATCGCAGGGATCAACATGTCGATCGGCAGGATGAAGGTATCTCCCTCGATGGGAACGGGGCGACGCCGCCCGCCGGCATCGAATTCGCCCAACCGCTGCCGCTGGACCACCAGACCGGTGACGTGACCGTCACCGAGCGTTTCAATCGGGTTGGCAAGGAAGTGGAACTGGATGCCTTCCTCGTAGGCGGCCTTGACCTCCTCGGCATAAGCAGGCATGTCTGCCTTCGTGCGGCGATAGATCACGTGGACTTCGCTCGCGCCGAGGCGCCATGCCGTCCGCGCCGCATCCAGGGCCACGTTGCCGCCACCCACCACGGCAATCCTCTTGCCGGCGACTTCCGGCAGGGTAAGGCCGTCGCCGCCGCCGCGATTGATCAGACCCACATCGCGCAGGAAATCCGTACCGTGCAGCACGCCTGTCTTCTCCTCGCCGGGCACGCCGAGCTTGCGGCTCTTGTGCGCGCCGATGGCCAGGATGACCGCATTGCAGCCTTCGCGATCGAACAGATCGTCCAGGGTGAACTCGGTGCCGAGCCCCATATTGCAGCGAATCTCGACGCCGGCCCGCCGGATGTTGTCGATCTCGCCCATCAGGGCTTCCGTCGGCAGCCGGTACTCCGGGATGCCCACGCTCATCATGCCGCCGGGGATGGGGAGCTTCTCATACACCGTCACCCGGTAACCGCGCTGAGCCAGCCGCAGTGCGGCAGTCAGGCCGCCGGGGCCTGCACCGACCACACCGACCTTCAGCACCTTGGAGGCCTCCACCTGGGGCGCCTGCCACGGCCGGCTGAACTCGTGATCGGCCATGAACCGCTTCACCAGCCGGATGCTGATCGGCTCATCGATCTCACCGCGCCGGCACTTCTGCTCGCAGAATGCCGGACAGACGCGACCGCAGATCGAGGCGAATGGATTGCGCTGCCGGTGAATCTCCAACCCCTCGTCATAGCGCCCCTGGGCTACCAGGGCCAGGTACGCAGGGCTCTCGACGCCTGCAGGGCAGGCATTGATGCATTTCGCCCGCACAAGCGCCTTGCACTGTCCCGCAGGGCAGTTCTTGTTCACGATGTGCTCGAGGAACTCCTGCTCAAAGAATCGCAGTGCCGACATGACTGGGCCGGGCGTCAGCTGGCCCAAGGAGCAGAGTGCGGCAGTCTGCATGTTCTGGGAGATGTATTTGATCTCGTCTAGATCAGCCATCGTGCCGTCGCCTTCGGCGATGCGCGTCAGGACTTCGAGCAGGCGGATGCCGCCGACCCGGCAGGGCACGCATTTGCCGCACGATTCGGCCGTGGCAAACTGGAGGAAGTACTTGGCAAACTCCACCATGCACGTGTCATCGTCGACCACGATCATGCCGCCGGAGCCCATCGTTGCACCGGCCGCGGTGAGCGAATCGAAATCCACCGGGGTGTTCAGCGCAGAAGCCGGCAGACAGCCGCCCAAGGGACCGCCGGTCTGGACGGCCTTGAAGGGCTTGCCCTTCGGGATGCCGCCGCCCACATCGAAGATGATCTCGCCGAGTGGGATTCCCATCGGCACTTCGATCAGGCCGGTGTTGTTGATCTTGCCGGTCAGGGCAAAGATCGCCGTGCCCGGGGACTTCTCCGGACCGATGGCCTTGAACCATTGTGCGCCCTTCAGAAGGATCTGGGGCGACATGGCATACGACTTCACGTTATTGACGTTGGACGGCTTCGCCCAGAGCCCGGCCACGGCGGGGAAGGGCGGCCGCGGCCGCGGCTCGCCGCGCTTGCCCTCGATGGAGGCCATCAGTGCGGTCTCCTCGCCACAGACAAACGCGCCCGCGCCTTCCTTCACCTTCAGGTAGAAGGAGAAGTCAGAACCAAGAATGTTCTCACCCAGAAGGCCGTACTCGTGCGCCTGCGCGATGGCGGTCTTGAGTCGCTGGATCGCCAGCGGATATTCGGCGCGGCAGTAGACGTACCCCTCGTGCGCGCCCATGGCGTAGCCGGCGATGGTCATGCCTTCCATCACGCTGTGCGGATCGCCCTCCAGAATGGAGCGATCCATGAAAGCTCCGGGGTCGCCTTCGTCCGCATTGCAGATGACGTATTTCGGGTAATTCTGGCTGCGCCGTGCGAACTCCCACTTCAAGCCGGTCAGGAACCCCGCGCCACCGCGACCGCGCAGGCCCGAGTCCTTCATCTCGCGCAGCACGTCTTCGGGCGACATGCTTGAAAGCACCTTGCCGAGCGCAGCGTAACCGTCACGCGCGATGTACTCATCGATGCTCTCAGGGTCGATCATGCCACAGTTGCGCAGCGCGATCCGGATCTGCTTGCCGTAGAAGGGAATGTCATGATAGAACGGCAGCGCCTTGTGTTGCGTCGGCTCCTGGTAGGCCAGGCGCTGGATTTGGCGGCCCTTCAGCAGCGTCTCATCCACGATTTCGGCTACGTCGCTCGTCTGCACCTGGCAGTACAACACGCCCTCAGGGTAGATCATCATGACCGGGCCCATGGAGCAGAACCCGCGACAGCCCGTGTGGACGACGCGGACTTCATCAGCGAGGCCGCGCCGCGCGACCTCCGTCTCCATCGCCTGCAGCACTTCCTCTGATCCGGAAGAATGACAACCCGTGCCGCCGCAGATGAGCACTTCAGCGCGCAGCATCGCGTCAGGGTTGAAATCCGGTCTCATGACAAGGTTGCTATCCATACATATTCCTTATGCATCTGGCGGCCTCGTACGCTCAGATGCGCACCCGAGGCCATACCGTCTGCAGGCTAAAAGTCCCTGTAGACGACTTCTTCGTAGGTCCGCTCGAGCACGTACTTGTGCCGCAACTCCTCGGTGGCCAACATCTCAAAGAGATTCTGTGTCAGCTTGTCGTCCACCATCTCGGCCATCGCCGTGTAGAACTCGTGCGCCGTCTTCTCGCGCTGCGCCGCGAAGAGCAGGACATCCTGGTAATCCGCTTCGGGATCCAGGGACCCCCCGACGAGATGGTCGCTCAATCGCAGATCAGTCACGGGTTCCGACTTCGAGCGTCGAATGGCCCAACGCACGTTGCCGGTCAGGATATCTTCCAGGCGGGCCTTGTGGCCACGCTCCTGCGCGGCGAGCTCCAACAGCCGTTGGCGGACTGCGTCGTCCTTCACGGTCTGGGCGGCATTCGTGTACAGGGTCATCGCCTCCACTTCGATCTCGATGGCTCGCTGGAGGACCGCTTCGATGCTGTCATATTCTTCCATGGTCTGCTCCCTATCCGTTCCTTTCCATGCGGCCGATCACCCATTCCTCGACCGGCTGGCCATTGACCAGATGTTCTTCGATGAGCCTCGGCACCATATCGGGGCGAATATTCGCGTATGAGATGCGCGGATGTCCCGCCTGCTCGATGTCGACCAGCGGCTCCTTGACGCACTGCCCGATGCAGCCTACGGTCGTGACGTGTGCGTCGATATTACGCTTGGCCAGCTCGGCCAGGATCGCATGCATCGTATCGCGGGCTCCGGCTGCAATGCCGCACGTTCCCATGCCCACAACGATGGTGGTACCGGTGTCCAGTCGGGTCTTCAAGGCCTGCTGCGCCTCATCGCGGACGCGCCTCAGGTCATCCAGTGACTTGAGCTTGGGCATACACCTACCTCAGTGAGATTTCCGCTTCACCTTCAAAAAGAAAGTCCGCCAACCAGGCCACCACGAGCGGTTCGTTCAGTGGCACATCGCCCAACTCTGCTCGGATGGCCGCGGTGTCGAACTCAAATGCACCGGCAGCCGTGCGGTGTTCGTAGGCCAGTTCCGGTGCCCGTTCGCTAAGCAGAAATGCGAGCAGTGTGCCGGCCATGTCGCCCAGAGGCTGCCGATCCGGGTGACTCAGTTGAAAGACAACCTGTACGGTCGTGCCCTGGCCCGCCGCCGACTCGATCGTCAAGCCGCCGCTCGCAGCCTCAGCAGCCGCGACCAACAAGGGCAACCCCAGTCCGACGTGTCGCGTTGTGCGGGTCGTGTAGAACGGATTCAGCACCTGCCGGGCCGTCTGAGCATCCATTCCCCGGCCGTTGTCGGCCACGGTGATCGTCAGTCGGTCCGCCTGTCGATCCTCCAGGATGCTGAGCTGCACACGAGAGGCCCCCGCCTCGACCGCGTTCTGCAGAAGATCCAGCACGTGCAGGGCCAGTTCCAGCATGGTTTGAGACTCAGCGCCGACGATGGCCCATCCGCCGCGCTGCTGGCGAGCAGCGCGTGTGCGCCAACTTATCCGAGATTTTCGAGCTGCTGCACCAGGCTGGTGGGCGTCAGCCGGCCGAGAACCTTATCGTCGACAACAGCCACTGGCGCCAGGCCGCAGGAGCCGAGGCAGTACACGATCTCCATAGTGTATTCGTAATCCTCGGACGTGGAGCCTGCCGAAACACCCAGTTCCTTCTCGACCGTTTCGATGCACTTGGAGGCGCCGCGAACGTGACACGCCGTGCCATCACAGATGCGAATCAGGTGCTTCCCACGCCGGCTCAGGCGGAACTGCGAGTAGAAGGTGGCTACGCCGATCAGACGGCTGACGGGGATGCCCGTCCGAGCTGAGACTTCTTCCAGGACCTCTCTCGGCAGGTACCCGTAGATATCCTGAACGTGCTGCAGGATCGGAATCACAGCGCCCTTCTGATCCGCATATTCTTCGAGGATCTTATCCAGCGGCGCGAAGTCAAGGGTAGTGAGTTCTTCAATCATTTTGTTGGCATTGTCCATTCGTGAAATATCACACGTAACCAATTGTGCAGTGTAACACATCTCGCCGACCCCAACCATGACGCATGTCATACCACGGCCGGACGCCTGTGCGGGGCGGCCAGTGTGCCGTGTTCGAGCGCAGATCAGTCGACGACGATGCGGTGGCGGCGATGGCGCAATGCCTGCGCGAGGGCGTCCAGCGATGCCTCGGCTGCCTCGAAGACGATGCCGCGACGCATGTCGCCCAGCCGGTGTGCATCGCCGTTGCGCACAAGCGGGTACTTCGCGACCTCGGGCTGCCGGGCAGTCAGATCATCGGGATCGGTGCGTCCATTGATCTCCAATGCCGCCACCCGCAGATCGGCAGGCACGAAGCCGAGATTAGCCAGGAGGCTGTTGACCTGCCGGTCGATGTGTGAGGGAATGGGGAGTCCGCCCAGGGCCTTCACGCGGTGCACGGCCTGGTCCAGCGACAGGTCGCTGGATATCGCCAGCCGCCGCTCCTCAGTGCGCACGTAGTCGCCGTTGCGGTCGACGACGTATTGCCCGCCGAAGATGTCCTCCCGATTGGGCAGCTGGGGCAAATGATCGAACACGATGCCCTGCCACGTCAAGGCCTGTTCGAGCGTGTCAAACAGGCAGAGCATGTGCACTTCCTCTGCGGTCTGCAGTTCCATGCCGGGAAAAACCCGCAGCCCCGTGCCCTCGGCCGCCTGCCAAACGGCCGCGCAGTTGGCGCAGCAGTTGTGATCGGTGACCGCGATCAGCCCCAGCCCCAGTTGAAGGGCCCGCTGAACGATGAGCGGCGGCAGCATCTCCACCTCGGCGCAGGCAGAGAGCACGGTGTGCAGGTGGAGATCGGCGTAGATGCTGGGCATGGCCCGATCATCGCACGCCCAACGCCCACAGCCGGCCAGCGACCTGGTAGGACGTGAGGGGTGTGTGCAGCAGGACGACACCCTCCTCCTCCGCCTTGCCGGCTGTCTCGGCCGAGATCGGTCTTCCCTCGGTGACGATCACGCCGGCCAGCTCGTTCAGGCTCGCGACGGCCACCACATTCAGGTGGCTCTGCAGCGTGATCCACAGGTTGCCCGCGGCCGCGCCCGCCATGGCGCAGCTCAGAAGATCTGCTGTGTAGCCACCGGTCACCTCGACATCCGTGTGTACGGCGCCGGCTGCCACCCGCAGGTCAAGCGCCTCAATGATTTCCTTCAGAATCATCGACGGTCGTCCCCTCCTTTGGTTTCAGATAGATCACGGCCTCGAGCTTGGTGCCCTGACGCGGCCACGAATCCAGGTACATCTCATCGGCAGTCGCCTTGATGTTGACCAGGCCCATCCCGGCGCCGAAGCCCATCTCGCGGATCCAATCGGGCGCGGTGCTCCAGCCGGGCTCCATCGCGGCCCGCACGTCGTCGATGCCCGGGCCCGAGTCGTGGGCCAGGATGGCGATGAGCTCCGGGGTGATCTCCGCAACGAGGTATCCCCCTGCCGTGCTGTGGATCACGATGTTCATCTCGGCCTCGTAGGAGACGACGGCCACCCGGCGGATCACGCGCGGATTGACCCCGAGTCGCACCAACGTCTGTTTGAGCTGGCTTGAGGCTCGCCCCGCCCGGTTGAAATCACGCACAGGGATGTCATAGCGCAGGATCAGGCTCGTTCGGTCCGAGCTGATGTCCTCGAAGACGTGGCGCACGCGGTACTTGCGAATCTCTTCCTCGTAATAGGCGCGTTCCAACGCCTTGAGCACGCCACGGGTGATGTCGCCCGGCGTCAGGATGCCAACCAGGCGCCCCTCTTCGTCCACGACCGGCAGCCGGCCCACGGCGGCCTGGGCGAACGTACTCACCGCGCGCACCGCCGACTCCTGCTCGCCGATCGTATGGATCAGAGTCGACATGTAGCGGTTGACCGGCGCGTCCAGGTCGTCGTTTTCGAGGCTGCGGATCAGGTCCTCGATGCTCACGATGCCCACCAGTTGGTCGCCGCGCATGACGAGCAGGCCCGAGATGCGTTGATCGCGCAACACCTGCTTCACCTCGCGCATCGTCGCCTCGGGCGTGACCGTGATCAGGCGCCGCGTCATGATATCGCCGATCTTCAGCTCGTAGACGAGTTCCTGGGCCTTGAAGACCTGGTGGGAGGGCATCAGTCGCAGCCGAAGCGCTTGCAGGCCGGCAGGCCGGCGGAGTAGAGCCTGCCGCACGACTCGAACATCGTGAGCTCGGTGACCAGGAACGGGATACCGATTTCCTCGGCAAGGGAGAGCGTCTCTGGGGGCGGTATCTTGCCGCGCACCATCAGGATCGCCGATACGTCGGCCATCTCCGCGGTGCGCACTACCTGGGGATTGGCCAGTCCTGACACCAGTAATGCCTGCGAGAGGTCATATCGCAACGCGTCACTCATCAAATCAGCCGCAAAGCCCGCTCGGACCTCGATCCGGGCATCGATCTGGGGCGAGATGCTGCGCGCGCCAAGAACCGCCAGGACATCACCAAGTTGCATGACACCACCCTATCAAAAAAGTACCCTCGTGTTATCACACGAGGGCACTCACCGCAATGACGGCTATCATATGGCTCGCTCAGGGGGTGGCGGACTCCAGGAGTCCTCCGTCAGCCCCGACGATCAGGGTCAGGTCGCGGTCGGCGGCAGCGGGCTGCATGCTGATGTGTTCCTCGGCAATGGCGAACCACTTCTGCAGTGCATCCACAGTGGCCGGCTTCGCGTCGCCGTGAATCAGCAGTTCCGTCTCCGCGTAGTCGGTTCGATCGGCATTGCCGATCATGGTCACGACAAATCCCTGGCTCAACAGCCTCGCCTGCACCTTCGTTGCCAGGCCTTTTTCCTGCGTTCCATTCATCACGATGAGCCTTGCGGCCTCGGCCTGCACCGCCTGCCGTTCCGTTTCCTCCGGCGAGAGGCCGGGCGCGGTGTCTGCAAAGATCGCATCGGCTGCCGCCCGCACCTTGATCAGGTCCGGAATGAGCACATAGCCCAGCTCAGGGTACTCCGGGTCCACCTGGCCCATCTTCTGATCGATCACGACCCGTGCGACATTGCTCAGTTCCATCTTGGTGAAGGTGCGCGCCAGCGCAATCGCCTTGTCGATCGGCATGTCCGTCTGCACAGAGTTCGCCATGGCCACGGCCAGGCCGGGCAGCCTGGGCAGCAGCGCGGCCATCTGGCCGTCTTCCAACAGCTTATCCTTGATGGCCAGGATCACCTGCTGCTGGCGACCCGCGCGCGCGTAGTCGTTGTCCGCATGGCGCGTCCGGGCGTATTTCAGTGCAGTCTCGCCGTCCATCTGTTGCTTGCCCGGCAGGAAGTGCACGGGCGGCAGATAGCCAAATTTCTCGTCGGGGTATTTGTCATCATAGATCTCGTAGGGAACGTCGATCTCGACGCCGCCGATCAGGTCGATGATCTCCTTGAACCCGTCGAAGTTGACCTTGACGTAGTAGTCCGGCCTGTAGCCCAGCAGATCGTCGATCGTCTCGAACAGGAGGGCAGGTCCCCCGCCTGTATAGCCAACGGCTTCGCCGGCCCCATACACCGAGGTGATCTTCATCTCCCGATTGAGGGGGGTCGGGCGGACCTTGAGGTCACGGGGGATCGACATCATGCCTGCCCCACCCGTCTCCGGGTTCACCGTGAGCAGCATGATGGTGTCCGTGCGGACCGTCGTCTGCCCTGGCCGCGCGTCAACGCCCAGGAGCAGGATGGTCGTGCGCGGCATCGTGACGGGCGCCTCCTCCTGCACCGCAAGCCGGACAGGCCTGAAGAACGACGTCTCCGCCGAAGCGGCCTGGGCCTCGGCCTCCGTGGCCGGACGCACGATGCGGGGCAGCGCGAGGGGCGGCATCTCGGGCACTTGTTGTGCCGCGGCCTGTCCCCAGGAAAGGAACAGATAGGCAACGTAGGCGAAGGTCGCGACGAACACCGTCAACAGCCCACCGAGCAGCAGGCCGGACCACAACGAACGTCGCTCCGGTTGGTTAGAACGATCGGACATAGCACACTATTATACCCTGCTGGCCGCGCGAATCCAAAGACACGCAGGCAAAAAAGCGCCGCCTCGTGTGAGACGGCGCTGGACCGCATCTGGTTCCCTGCGTTTCACGGGCGTACGGGCTTAACGACTCGTTGCCCCCGCCCTTGGGCTATTGCTGTCCGGGTTGCGGCACGCTCGCCTTGTACATCTGATCATCCGTGACGAGATAGAACATGCCCTTGGCCTCGTCGAGGTAAATGTGATTGACATCCCGCAGGAGGTCGCCCTCGCGCGCCTTGAACTGGCGGAGGAACTTGCCGTCCTTGCTGGCCTCGACGATGCGCGCGTTGCCGGGATCGGCGATGTAGAGCCGGTCGCCCTCCTGAGACACTGCGATCGCCACCGGTTCGCTGAGCGGCGTGGGGAGACCATCCCACACAAACGCACTCTGCTCGCCGCTCAGGAACTTGAGCACACGGCCGTCAGAGTAGAGGAGCCAGATGTAGCCGTCGATTGCCATGCTCACCACGTTGGCCATGTCCGGCTTCTTGGCGTCCTCGAACCAGGCGACCACCTCGCCCTCGTAGCCGTTCGCTGTCGGCACATGGCGCCAGATCTGGTTGGCTCCCGGATCAGCTACGTAGAGGTTGCCGTTATAACCCGCCATCAGCAACGGCGTCGTCCACTTCTCCCGGTTGATCGCCAGCCGCTTCGGACCGTACACCTCATCGTAGCCTATCAACTCGCCCGTGGCATCCAGCACGTGCAGCAGGCTGCGCTGGTTTGCCGTGGCCGCGTCGACCCATGCCATGTCCATGAGATCGCCCACGAACTTATCGCCTGCAGGATCGCCCTTGCGGACCACGGGCTTGTCGGCGGGGGTGACGCTGTCGCCCAGGGCCGAGCGCGCAAACCGCCAGGCCTCGCCGCGCGCCTTGTCCAGCACGAACACCGACTCGCCGCTCACCACCACGCGCTGCAGCGAATGGCCGGTCTCAGGCTGAAATGGCCACAGCGGCACGATGCCGTACAGCGGCGTCACTTTCTCGACGCGCATGACCAGCCCATCGTACCGTGCGACCAATTCTGCCAGTTGCGGGTCGTTCTCCCGCAGTTCCTTGGCCTGATCGAGAAATTCCTTCGCGCCCGCCAGCCGCTGCGCCGCCGTGGCATCATCGCCTGCCTGCTCGGCCTGCACCAGGATGTTGCGTGCACCGTCGAGCTTCTCCGCAAACTGCGCTTCAGCCGCGCGGGCCCGCACGAAGAGCATCCCAACCACGACGGCAACGATCAGTAACGGTATGATGACCGCTGCCAGCACGATGGGCCATGCGCTTCGCCGCTGGACCGGGGGCGGTGGCGGCACCTCCAGGTCAGGCTCCTCCTGTAGCATGGGAGGCAGTTGAGCGGCTGCAGGCCTCTGTGCTGCGCGCCGCTCCCACTCCGCCTGTTGGCGCGCCTCTGCTTCTGCCGCCGCGAGCTGCTCCTCCATGGAAGGCTCGGGCTCCGGTTCATGGACCGCCACCGGCGGCGCCTTCACCGGAACGACCGGGGTCTGTTTTGGAGGCGGGGCAGTTACCCGCTCAGCCCTCTCAGGCGGCTCCACGACGTCATGCTCCGGCTCGACGGGCGGCGCCTCTTCGTCCGCCTCGACCTCTTCCAGCGGGCGGCCTCTCCCGAACAGGCCCCCCAGCCATCCACGGCCCTGTGGCTTGCCCGCCTCTTCGGGAGGCTGATGCCCCTCGATCGCCTTGGCGCCGGTGAGGCCACCGGAGGCCTGCGGACGAACGGCCTGTCCTCCCTCCTCGACGGCCGGAATCCCATAATCGAACGCCGCGATCAACGCGCTGAGATCTGCCGATCCGGCCAGTTGCCCGAGATACTCCGTCGCCAGCACGACCGTCGGCGCAGCCGCAGCAACGGCCAGCGCCTCCAGCTTGACCTGCTCCATCCAGTCGCTCTGCGCCAGCAACAGCATGCTGCCGGCCTCGATCGCTGCATCGTAGATGACGACCTCAGGTCGCTCGGGGCCACCCAGCGCCGGGCCGACATCCTCCGGCCGTTCCGGAAAAACGTCGACCGTCTTGGGGTGGCTCACCAGCAGCAAGGAAGGGCCGGCCTGGGCAATGACCAGTTGTGTTCCGTATCGGACGACGAGGGTCATGCCCGCGCGCCAGCGCGCTTCCGGCAGGGCCACATTTGCGTTCTTCAGGACGGACTGCACCTCGCGCACCGCCTGCCGCAAGGCAACCTCGACCGTGTTTCCGACTTCGTAGAACGCGGTCTGCGCGGCATTGAGCATCTGGCGATAAAGCGCGGCATGACCGCCGCCAGCGCCCGTCACTTCGATCAGGATGTAAAGACTGCCTCGGTCCGCCCGCGGATGATCCGGCGCCGGCTCGACGGCGCGCACATTCTGCGCGCGGGGCTGCCACCGCCCGCCCGAGCTGCTGAATTGCCCGAGAGTGGAACGGAGAGGTTCGGCCATGAGCATGCTCCTTGAGATAGGCAAGAAAACCTATATAAGAATTCTAAGTCAGCGCGCGCGATTTGTCAATCGCTTGCACGGTCGGGAACCTGCTGCTATAATGAACACGAAAATCTGTTCGACCTACGGAGGCGTTTTGACCCTCGAACTGAACCGGCTGACCCGCGACGTGGATCAGATGGGCAGGGCCATGACCTCGCGACGCGAGGAACTGGCAGGCCGGGCGGCGGAAGCTGGCAGCGTGCTGGCCAGTCAACCCCAGGTCACGAAAGAGCTGCTGCAGAAGATCGAGACTGCGCGCCGGATCGACGAATGGCGCCGGGGCGCTGTGCCGCTTGGCAACAGGTTAGACGAGCGCCGGCGGGCTGATTTCGCCGTTCCCCGGGCTGTGCTGATCGCGGCCGACGGCAGCCAGATCTTCCCCGACCGCAGTGCGGTCACGCTCTACTACCTGCTGAACATCGGGGCCATCGTCTTTCGTGAGGGCAGCGGTGCCGCGCCGGCCTGCATCAGCCAACCCACCCTCTACTACCGCGACGAAGAGCTCTACGATGCGGACGGCCAGCTGCGCACCGAGGAGTACGTCGGCGCGCTGCGCAACCGGCTCGAGCTGGCCACGCTGGCCGACCTGGCCGTGGCAGAACGAGAGGCGATGGGCGGCGATCTCAGCACGCCGATCGTGGTGCTGATCGATGGGCCGCTGCTGCCGTGGATTCGCTCGGGCACGGACAACGAACAGGACGCGCGGGCCGAGATCGATTTCTTCATCACGCAGATGCAGCGCCTCCGCGCAGTCCAGGCCATCCCGATCGGCTACATCGACCGGCCGCGCAGTGCCTATGTGCTGCGCATCCTGGAATTGATCGACATGCCGCTGGAGGAGATCACCCGCGACAAGCTGCGGTTCGGGCCCTTCGTCGGCCTGACCGACGGGCAGCTATTCGAATCGTTGCGGCCCGGCGAGCGCACTGGGCTCTTCGTGCCCAACTCGCGCGCAAACGAGCGCTACGAGGCGCGCTCGGCCACGGAGGACATGCCGGGGGATCGCATCACGTTCTGCTACGCCAACATGGCGCGGCAGGGGCGCAACGAGGAGGCCGAGTTGGCCCGCCTCGAGATGCCCGGCTGGGTGGCCGGCCGCCCCGATCTGATCGACGTGGCGCAGAGTGTCATCGCCGCAAACTGCGAGCCCGGGCCGTTTCCCTACGTGCTGGCGCGCGCACACGAGCTGGCCCTGGTCACGGAGGACGAGCGCGCGGCGCTGGACGACCTGGTCAGCCAGATCATGTGGCGCAACGGCCTGACGCCGCAGCTGTCCACCAAGGCGTGGACCAAGCAACTGACCCGGCGCCCGAGAAGGAGTTGATGTGGAAGAAAACGGCAACGCGATCGAGGTCGGCCGCGTGCTGCGCAGCAGCACGGCTGCCTTCACCGTCGGCGCACAGCAACTGATCGCGGACCAGGACGCGCTCACCCCGCGTCTCGGTGCGCTCATCAAGACGGCCGGCGCGCGAAACAACATCTTCGGCCTGATCTGCAACGTCACCATCGAGGACGACGCCTTCGTGCGCCAGCTCGTCGCAGCGGGGGTCGACAACCCCGTGATGATCGAAGATCAGCGCCAGCGGCGCCAGGTTCCCGTCGTGATAGAGGTGCTTGCGGTCGGCTACGCCGACGAGACCGCGATCTATCACCGGCTCCCGCCCCAGCCGCCCCGCACCCTCGACATGATCTACACCTGCAACAACGCGGAGTTGCGGCGCTTCTCCGAGCGCCACGACTGGTTGCGGATCGTGCTGGCAGCGCCCGCGGGCCCGGTGGACCAGATACTCGTTGCCGCGCTGCGTGCGGCGGCGGCCGCGCGGCCCTCCATCGACGAGCAGGAACAATACCTGATCGGCGCAGGACGCGAGCTTGCCCGCCTGCTGGCGCTGGACTTATCACGCCTGGACGGTATACTGAGGCAGCTGCGCTAACACACATCGAACACAGAGGAGTGTCATCCATGTCACCATCGATATCGCTTACGGATCGCATCGCGGTCGTCACCGGCGCCAGCTCGGGCATCGGGCGCGCCACGGCCCGGGCCCTGGCCGAGGCCGGCGCGCGCGTCATCCTCTCGGCGCGGCGGAACGAGCGCCTGGAGGAACTGGCGGCCGAGCTCAAGGAAGCACACGGCGCCGAGGCCCTGTGCATTCCGTTGGACGTGCGCGATCAGGCGGCGGTGGCCGCCGCCTTCGGGAACCTGCCCGCAGGATGGCAGGATGTCGAGATCCTGATCAACAACGCCGGCCTGTCCCGTGGACTCAACCCGCTTCACGCAGGAGATGTCGCGGACTGGGACGAGATGGTCGACACCAACATCAAGGGCCTGCTCTACGTCACCCGCGCGCTTCTCCCCGGCATGGTTGAGCGCAATCGGGGTCACGTGGTCAATCTCGGGTCGGTGGCGGGCCGCGACGCGTACGCGGGCGGCACCGTCTACTGCGCCACCAAGTCGGCCGTCGACATGCTCAGCCGCGCACTGAAGATCGACCTGCTGGGCAGCGGCGTGCGCGTCACCACCATCGAGCCGGGCATGGTCGAGACGGAGTTCAGCATGGTGCGCTTTCACGGGGACGGTGAGCGCGCCAAAAAGGTCTACCAGGGACTCCAGCCGCTGACACCCGAGGACGTGGCCGATGCCATTCTCTGGGCCGTCACCCGCCCGCTGCACGTCAACGTGCAGGACATCCTGCTGCTCGCCTCGGCCCAGGCCACGGCGACGCTGGCGCATCGCAAGTCGGAGTAAAGATGGAAGAGAAGATCCAGGAGCTGAAGACGAGGCTGGCCGAGGCGAGCGACCTGGGCTCGATCGGAGCGGTTCTGCACTGGGATCAGTCGACCGGCATGCCGCGCGGCGGCGGGCCCGCCCGCGCACGCCAGATGTCACTGCTCGGGCGCCTTGGGCACGAAGCCGCGACCGACCCGGCGATCGGCCGCCTGCTGGACGAGGTTCAGCCGTATGCGGAGACGCTGCCGTACGACGACGACACGGCTGCCCTGGTGCGCGTGGCCAGGCGCCACTACGAACGGGCCGTCAAGGTGCCGCCGCAGTTCATGGCCGAGTTGTACGCCCACGCGGGCGAGAGCGGGATGGTCTGGGAAAAGGCGCGGCCGGAGAACGACTTTGCAGCCACCCGGCCCATGCTGGAGAAGACCCTCGATCTGAGCCGCCGCCTGGCCGAGTACTTCGCGCCCTACGAGCACGTCGCTGACCCGCTGATCGACGAGGCGGACTACGGCATGACCGTCGGCGTGATCCGGCCGCTGTTCGATCAGCTGCGCAGCCGCCTCGTGCCCCTGGTGGAGCAGGCCACGTCGCGCGAGCCGGTCGATGATGCATGCCTCCACGCCGGATTCCCGGAGGCCGATCAGCTGAAGTTCGGGCTCCAGGTCGCGCGCCAGATCGGCTACGACTTCGAACGGGGGCGCCTGGACAAGTCCGCTCACCCCTTCACCACGAGCTTCTCGGTCGGCGACGTCCGCATCACCACGCGGTTCAGGGAAGACGACCTGGGCGACGCGCTCTTCAGCACGATCCACGAGGCCGGCCATGCGATGTACGAGCAGGGCGTGGATCCCGCGTACGAGGCATCGCCCCTCGGGGGCGGCACCTCCTCGGGCGTCCACGAGAGCCAGTCCCGGCTGTGGGAGAACATCGTGGGTCGCAGCATGGACTTCTGGACGCACTTCTACCCCAAGCTGCAAGACGTCTTTCCGGCGCAGCTCGGCGCCGTTCCGGTCGGGACGTTCCATCGGGCGATCAACAAGGTGGAGCGTTCGCTCATTCGCACGGACGCGGACGAACTGACCTACAACCTGCACGTCATGATCCGCTTCGGTCTGGAGCTGGACATGCTCGAGGGAAGGCTGGCAGTGAAGGACCTCCCCGACGCCTGGAACGCCCGCTACGCGAGAGATCTGGGCATCGAGCCGCCCGACGACCGTGACGGCTGTCTGCAGGACGTGCACTGGTACTGGGGCGCCATCGGCGGCCAGTTCCAGGGTTACACCCTGGGCAACATCATGAGCGCCATGTTCTACCAGGCTGCACTGGACGCACATGGGGAGATCCCTGCTGAGATGCGTGCGGGCCGCTTCGACGTGCTGCTCGGCTGGCTGCGGGAGAACATCTACCGCCACGGCTCGAAATTCACCGCTGCCGAGTTGGCCCAACGCGTCACCGGGGGCGAGCTGACCATCGAACCGTACATCAAGTACCTGACTGCGAAGTACCAGTAATGACAGCCTTCGACCCCGTCACCGAATTCGACGCCCTGCCCTCGCGCGACGAGGAGGTTGCGGTGCGCCAGGCAGCGGCAGACGCGCGGGACGAGTTGGGCGTGGTCATCGGTGGGTCTCTCTCAGCCGGGCTGGACGTCAAGCTGAACCGCGCCATCCTGATCGAGGAACTTGCCGTCGGCCGCTACGTCGTGGCCCGCGGCCGCAGCCGGCGCTTCTTCTGCATGGTCACCGACGTGGCGCTGGATGCGGCCAACCCGCTCGTGGCCAGGCAGCCGCCCGACTACTCGGACCCCTTCATCGCGGAGATCCACCGGGGCGCGACGACCTACGGCGTAGTGCACCTCAGCCCGCTGCTGATCCTGGAGAACGAGGGGGGCGAGCCGCGGCCGGTCAAGACCGTGCCCGAGCACTTCACCCCGGTCTCCACCGCCAGCCAGGGCGAGGTGGACCAGGTCTTCGGACCCGAGGGCGTGCGCAAGGTCGGCGCCAGGGACGTGCACTTCTTCCACATCGGCGCGCCGCTCGACATGGAAGACGTGAAGATCACGCTCAACCTCGAACGGCTCGTGGAGCGCTCCAGCGGCGTCTTCGGCAAGTCGGGGACTGGCAAGACGTTCCTGGCACGCGTCCTGCTGGCCGGCGCGATCCGGGAGAACGTGGCGGTCAACCTGGTCTTCGACATGCACAACGAGTACGGCTGGGAGGGCGGCTCGGAGGAGACGAACAAGGTCAAGGGCCTGAAGCAGCTCTTCCCCGGCCGGGTCAGCATCTTCAGCCTCGACCGCGACTCGTCGCAGCGCCGCAACTCCAATCCGGATCACTACGTGACGATCGGCTACGACCAGATCGAGCCGGAAGACCTGGAGATGCTGGCCGGGCTACTGAACCTCAGCGAGCCTCAGATCGGCGCGGTGTACGCGCTCTCCCGCAAGTTCGGCCGCAAGTGGTTCGAGAACTTCCTGAACGACGACTGGGTCGACAGTTACGGCGGCTTCGACCCCGAGACTGACAGGGAGGTGCGCGGGCTGAAGGCGCTGGCTGACGACACCGGCCAGGGGCAGCAGACGCTGGCCGCGCTGCGCCGGCGCTTCGAGCGCATGCGCAACTACACCTTCCTGAAGTCCAAGGCGCCCGAGGATTCCGTTCAGCATCTGCTGACCTACCTGGAAGAGGGCAAGAACGTCGTGCTGGAGTTCGGCCGCTACGGCTCGGACCTCAGCGCCTACATCCTGGTGGCCAACTTCCTCACCCGGCGCATCCACAAGCATTACGTGCAGCGGAAGGAGGCGGCGTTCGGGGAAACCGCGAAGGAGCCGACGCCCCTCGTCATCACGATCGAGGAGGCGCACAAGTTCCTCGACCCCGGCGTCGCGGCCAACACCATCTTCGGCACCATCGCACGCGAGCTGCGCAAATACAACGTGACGCTCTTCATCGTCGATCAACGCCCCTCGGGCATCGACGCGGAGGTGATGTCGCAGATCGGCACGCGCGTCACCCTGCTGCTGGATGACGAGGCCGACATCAAGGCCGTCCTCTCCGGCGTGAGCGGTGCCAGCGCGCTCAAGGAAGTGCTGGCCCGCCTCGACTCGCGCGAACAGGCGCTCATCCTCGGCCACGCGGTGCCTATGCCCGTGGTCGTGCAGACGCGGCGCTACGACGTCGACTTCTACCGCGCGATGGGCTTCAGCGATCCGCAGGAGCGCAGCGTCGCACTTGCCGACCTGGACCGGCGCACGGGACGCGATCCGAACTTCGCGGGCTTCGACTGAGCACGTCAAAGGATATGATGCAACCCATTAAGCTCCTCCACACCGCGGACCTGCACATCGGCATGGAGAACTACGGCGGGATCGACCCGAACACGGGCATGCACAGCCGCGTCATGGACTTTCTGCGCCGGCTGACCGATATGGTCGACTATGCGATCGACCAGGAGGTCGACATCTTCGTGTTCGCGGGCGACGCGTACAAGATGCGCGAGCCGAACGCGACCTTCCAGCGCGAGTTCGCCCGGCGCATCAAGCGCGTGGCCGACGCGGGCATTCCCGTAATCCTGTTGGTGGGGAACCACGACCTGCACACGGCCCAGCGCCGCGCACCCGCGATCAGCATCTTCGCGACGCTCGACGTGCCGAACGTCTACGTCGGCGCGGGCTACGAGCTGTTGACCGTGAAGTGCAGGCGGGGCCAGGTGTTGCAGGTGGCCACCGCGCCGTTTCCCCTGCGCGAGGACCATGCGCTCCGGGAGGAATGGGAGAAAAAGAGCATCGGGGTCCAGGACGCGCTGATCAGCGAGCGGATCACAGCGCGCATCCTCGACCTGGCCGAACAGGCCAGCCGCACGGCGGAGATCCCGACCATCCTGGTCGGTCACTTCAGCGTCGATCAGGCCAGCCTCGGCTCCGAGCGCAACATCATGGTGGGCCGCGACATCGCGGTCGATCGCAGCCTGGCCCTGGCGCACCCCATCTGGCGCTACGTCGCCCTGGGCCACATTCACAAGCACCAGAGCCTCAATCGCGACCAGCAGCCGCCGATCATCTACAGCGGCAGCCCGGAGCGGATAGACTTCGGCGAGGAGAAGGACCCCAAGGGTTGGGTGGTGGCGACCATCACCGACGGACCGACGACCTGGGAGTTCGTCGAGCACTACCGGCGGCCGGCGCGGCGCTTCCTCACCATCGACATCGACGTGCGCGAGGCAGACGATCCGACGGCCGCCGTGGTGGAACGGATCGCGGCCGCCGGTGACCTGTCGGGCGCCGTGGTCCGGGTGCGGCTGATCTTCGATGAGGTCCAGCAACCGCGGCTGGTCGACCGGGACATCGCCGCGGCGCTGAAGCCTGCCTTCCATGCGAAAGTGGAGCGCGACGTCAGGCGTCACCTGCGCGACCCGTTCGGCGGCGTATCGGTAGAGGCGCTCACGCCCACACAGATGCTGGAACGTTACTTCGAGTCGCGCAGCGTCGAACCTGCGCGCTCAAAGATGTTGCTGCAGTACGCCGAGGAACTGATCAGGGAGGTCGAGTCCCATGACTGAGCTCGCCGCGATGTTCGCCGTCAGACCGGACGACGTCATCAAGCTGATCGCCGCGTTCCTGGTGGGACTGATGGTCGGCGCGGAGCGCGAGTACCATGACAAGGCCGCAGGCATGCGCACGATCACGATGATCAGCGTCGGCGCGGCCCTCTTCACCATCTTCTCGGTGCGCATCGCAGGCGACAAGGACCCGGGACGGATCGCGGCGCAGATCGTCAGCGGCATCGGCTTCCTGGGCGCGGGCGTCATCATCCAGCGCCGCGGTCAGGTGATCGGCCTGACCACGGCGGCCACCATCTGGATCGCAGCCGCGCTGGGCATCGGGATGGGCGTGGGCTATCTGCTCTTCACCTTCCTCGCCGCCATCCTCTTCATCGTCGTGCTCGCGGTGCTGCCCCGGGTGGAGCGCGGACTGCAGCTGGCGCACACCATGCGCACCTATCGGATCACCCTCGTGGCCGATCCAGCCAAGCCAGATCGACTGCAGAAGCTCTTCGCGGACAGCGGCCTGAGTGTTCGGGAGGAAACGCGCACCAAGGGCAAGGACTCGATCGGCCTGCTGTGGAGCGTCAGAGGCAAGCCGCAGGCGCACCACAAGGTATGCATGGCCATGCTGGCAGATCCCGAGGTGCGCGAGTTCGATCATTGATGGCCGGCAGGCCGCGCGGCCGGACGACCGGCTGCATCGCCCGTCCCTACAGCAGCCGCAACACCTGCACCAGGATCTGCGCCACGAGGATCTTGAAGATCAGCACGACGGGGAACGCGCTGGCGTAGGTCACAGCGGGCACGTCCGTCGCCGTCTGGTTGGACGCCGCGGCCAGCGCCGGCGGATTGGTCAACACGCCCGCAGTCAGGCCGAGGACGGAAAGCAGATTCATCCGGTACACCAGGTGCGTCATGAGGACGGTCACCAGGACTGCCGTCAGGGTGATCGCCGCACCCGCGGCAAACATGCCGGCCCCCTGCTCCTGCACCACCCTCACGAGTTGTGTCCCTGCGTTTGCACCCGCGCCGCCCAGGAAGAGCATCAGCCCCAGTTCGCGGGAGATGTTGCGCGCGGCCACGGGCACGTAGACCCGGAACGGGCCGACACGCCCGAAATGCCCCAGCAACAGGCTCACCAGCAGAGCGCCGCCGGCTGCACCCAGCCGGACCGACATGCCGTTCGGCAGAGGGATCGAGATCAGCCCGGCGCCGATGCCGAGGCAGATGCCGATGAGGAACGGCACCATGTTCGTCTCGTCGATCTTCCTCGAATCCCGGCCAACCAGCTGCGCGAACTGGTCCAGGGCCTTCTCATCGCCCACCACGCGCAGCGTATCGCCCAGCTCGAACGTGCTCGACCCGACCGGCGTGATCTCGACGCCTGCGCGGCGGATGCGCGTGATGACGACGCCGTGGTTGTCCCACACGCGCAGATCCATCAGCCGCTTCCCCGCGAACTTTGCCTCGGTCACGTGCATCTCGCGGCTGACCGTGCGCGCGGTCGGCGCCACCGTGACTTCCACCTCTTCTCCGACGAGCAACCGCAGCTTCTCGAGCTCCGCCTCCGATCCGACGGCCAAGACCACGTCGCCCAGGTGAAGCACGACGTCGGGCGTGCCCGTCAAGACCTCGCCCCCATGCACCACGCGCGAGATGTTCACCTGGCTGACGCGATGGGTGTCCAGGTCTCCCAGGCGCTTGCCGTCCAGATTGGCGTTCGTCACCTTGAACTGCCGCTTCGCGAGCTCGGGCCGCTCGCCGGCCTGGCTGGTCTGCCACTCCTCTTCGGCACGCTTGACGGTGCGGCGCAGCAGCTTGGGCAGGAACTGTACGAACAATGTGACGCCCACGATGCTGAACGGATACGCGATGCCGTATCCGACCGAGGCCAACGCGGCCTGCTCCGGGTCGACGCGGCCGATGGCGTCGATCGCGCCGGCCAATGCGGGCGTATTCGTCACCGCACCGGTGAACATCCCGGCGGCCACCGCATAGGACAATCCCATGGCGCGGGCGAGGATCACCGTGACGATGCCCGCGGCCAGGATGCCCGTTGCTGCAACGATGACGAACTCGCGGCCCTGCTTGCGGAACGTGCGGAAGAAGCGCGGGCCGGCCTGCAGGCCCACCGCGTAGACGAAGAGCAGCAGGCCCAGGTCCATCACCGGCTTGGGAATGGTCAGGCCGAAGTGGCCGAACGCGAGGCCGACGAAGAAGACTGCGGCGCTGCCGAGGGATATGCCGCGCCACGACAGGCTGCCGAGCCACGAGCCGGCAGCCAGGATCGCGAAGAGGACCAGCATCTGTTCGGCAAGAAGTGCGCTCATCGGTGCCTCGTCAGGGATGCAGATGCCGCGCCCGGCGCAACGCGGCGGAGAGGATTGATCCGGGCGTCATTATATCATCGCATCCGATGCGGCCCAATGAGAGATGGGCCGGCCTGTCGGTGAGGCAGGCCAGCCCATGGTACCAGTTGAGAGCAACGAAGTATCAGCGAACGACGATCGTCACCTCGCACGGCGGCGGGTAGTTGCTGGTCTTGTCGACCACCGTGAGGCGGATGGTGTAGGTGCCCGACGGCAGCAGTCCGGTGTTCAGCCCGCCCAACGTGCCCTGCCAGATCGGCCACTCGCCCCCGAAGAACCAGGACCACGTGGTCGGTTCGGAGCCCGCGCCGTACTCCAGCTTGTAGAACTTGAAGTTCTCGTGCGTTGCGTTGCCCTTGATCGTCAGCCAGCCGGATACCACCGAGTTCGGCGCGGGAGACGAGATGACCGCGCGCTGATCGGCGCAGGAGACGGCCGGCGTCACCGGACAGACCCCCTTACAAGGGATGGGTCCGGAGCCGATGACGGTGATGAAAGCGGGGTACTGGGTGACCGGCGAAATGACCGTCACCGGCGCGCCCTGCTGCACCGGCGCAGGCTTGGGTGCGGGCCTGGGAGCAGGCGCCGGGCATCTGGCGGGGTAGATCGTCAGCACATTGCCCCAGTAGATCCGATCGGAATTGGCGATACCGTTCCACTGCTGCAACTGGCCGACCGTCACCCCATAACGCCAGGCGATGGTGGTGAGCGTGTCACCGCGCGCAATCCGGTAGTGCACGGCAGGACATCCCGTCCCCGGCAATCCGCCCGCCTCTGCCGGCGGCGCCAGGTTGGCGCTGAGCAGAAACAGGAAGACCGCCAGGCTCGTCAGAACGATGAAACGTAGCGTTTTCATGAAAAGACACCCCCTCCACAATGCGGTTGACGTCAACAACTAAATGCTATATATAATATACGGCATCTATCGGCAAAATGCAAGCCCCAATAATGGGCGTGGCGCTGCGGGCGGGGCCGGATCTTCACTGCCGCTTCCCGGCCGGGCGGGTCGCGCACGGAGCGGTCAGCCGCGGGGGCGAACGACGTGTGGTAAAATGGTTTGGTTGATCGAAATGTTAACAGGACAATCATGGGGAGACTTTTAAATCGTGTCATTAGAGGTAACTAACACTGCACTCTGCATCCTGCGGGATGCCCTGGATATCACCCGGGTACCGTTCAGCGACCGGGGATCGCGCCTGCTGCTCCTGAAGAATACGGACAACGATCGGTTCTACATCAAGCTCGCCGAACGGCTGACCGCGATCCAGCCGGGCATCGATACCTACCGCTTTCGGCCGCCGTACATCCAGGACCTCTGCCTCATCGACCAGGAGGGGATGCCGCTGGCCTATCACCTGGTCACCTATCCGCACGCGCTTCACCTGGAGACCCGGCTCGGCGCGTTCAGCATCGCCTTCCACAAGGGTGACACCATCGCCATCGGATTGCCGGATGGCGTCGCGTCAGGCATTCGTTTCCGGGTCAGCACGCAGATGTGGCAGCGCGATGAGACGGGTGGCTCGCTGAAGGGCGTGCGCAACCTGGCCTACCGCACGAATGGTGTCGTGCTGCGCAACGAACTGGCGCTGGAACGCGAGGCGTACCTGGTCGAATTCGTGGTGCAGGCAGGTGAAGACCTGGCCATCCATCTGAACATCCGCTCGGACCTGGCGCTCGACGGCGCGCCGGTGCCCTTCTCTGAGACGCTGGCCGCGGCAGAGGCGCGCTGGGCCGCCTGGTTCGATCGCGTGCCACCCGTGCTGGAGCGCTATCAGCAGAAGTATCTCTATTCGTGGTGGGTGATGGGCAGCAACATGGTGGGGCCCTCAGGCTGGGTGAAACACGAGGCCATGATGCCGTCCAAGGTCGACTACGTCGGGGTCTGGAACTGGGACGCCTGCTTCCACGCGCTTGCGTTGCGCCACGTCGATCCCGCCCTGGCCCAGGACCAGCTGCGCACGATGCTCGACTGCCAGCTGCCAGACGGCATGATCCCGGACGCTGTGTACGACGAAGCCGTCATCAGCCAGATAGAGCATCCGTTGCGCGCCGAGGTGACCAAGCCGCCCATCATGGCATGGGCTGCGATGAAGCTCCACGAGGCGGCGCCGGACCTGGAATTCCTGCGGGAGATCTACGTCCCGCTGGTGCGCTGGAACGCCTGGTGGTTCGGCATGAATGACGATGATGCGGATGGCCTGGCACAGTACAACCATCCCTATTCCTCCGGCCTGGATGACAGCCCACTCTGGGACGAGGGGATGCCCGTCGAGTCGCCCGACCTCAACACCTACTTGTGCGTGCAGATGGGTTCGCTTGCCATGATGGCAGAGGCCCTGGGCATGGACGCCGAGGCGGCCATGTGGCGACGACGCGCAGCGGCCATGGTGCGGCGCATGATAGAGGATTTCTGGGATGAGCAGGCCGGCCTGTTCAGGGCAACCCACAACCATCAGCCCATCCAGGTCGCCACGCCATTCAACCTCTATCCGCTCTGGACCGGCCAACTGCCCGATTCGATCCGCCAACGCGTGCTCACGCAGCTGACGGACCCGGCGACCTTCTGGGGCGAACACGTGCTGGCCACCGTAGCGCGCAACGACCCCAAGTTCGAACCGGGAACGATGTGGCGGGGTCCGGTGTGGGCCAATATCAACTATATCTTCGTCGAGGCACTGCACCAGATCGGCGAGAACGCGCTTGCAGACACCTTGAGCCAGAAGACCCTGGAGTTGATCATGGCACATCCAGGCGTCTACGAATACTACGACGCCGAAACAGGCGCGCCGCCCAAGACGGCCGCAGGAACCTTCGGCTGGACCGCAGCGGTGTTCATTGACCTGGCCCTTCAAGCCACCCGAGCAGCGATGTTGGAGGGGCCTCAACCGAAAGAAGCACGATGATGACACCCTCAACCGATACAGATCGGCGCACTTCCTGCGAGACGCTCGAAGCAGAACTGCTGGGCGGACGGCCATTGATCATCGCCTCGAATCGCGGGCCGATCAGCTTCGAACCGGACGACAGTGGGGATCTGCAGGCACACCGCAGCGGTGGCGGTCTTGTGACTGCGCTCTTGGGGCTGTGCTTACACTCACAGGCCACCTGGGTCGCCTGCGCCGCGGGTGATACGGATGCTGCCTGGCGCGAAGGTGAGGTCCGGCTGCCCGGCAGCGACCAACCGCTCTACCTGCAGTTTCTCAACCCGGAACCATCTGCCTACGACGGCTACTACAACGTGATCTCCAATCCGCTGTTGTGGTTTCTGCAGCATTCCATGTGGGACGTTCCCCGCTCGCCGATCATCGACCAGAGCACGTGGCAGGCATGGCGCGATGGCTATGTCGCGGTCAACCAGCACTTTGCGAACACCATTGCCGGCCGCGTCAGCACGATCGGCGGGCACCCCCTGGTGATGTTCCAGGATTATCACCTCTACATGGCGCCTCGGTTCCTGCGATCGCAGCTTCGGCGGCGGATGCGACCTGCGATGCTACATTTCACCCATATCCCATGGCCGGGCCCGGAGTACTGGCGGATCCTGCCGCCTGCTATGCGCCAGCCCATCCTGGATGGCCTGTGTGCAGCCGACATCCTGGGCTTCCAGACGCGGGAAGATGCTCAGAACTTCATCCGGACGTGCGAGGCGCTCTTGCCCCAGGCACATGTCAACTTCAGCCACGGTCGGATCTGGCACCGAAACCACAGCACCCACGTGCGCGACTTCCCCATCTCGATCGACGTGGAAGCGCTGCGCCAGACGGCCGCATCGCCGCAGGTGGCCGCACACCGGACGGGCATCGCAGAGATGATCGGTGACCGGCGGCTCGTCCTGCGCATCGACCGGATGGAGCCGAGCAAGAATATCGTCCGCGGCTTTCAAGCCTTCGAGGATCTCCTCGAGCACCATCCGGAACACCATAAACACGTGGTGTTCATCGCCATCCTGGTGCCCTCACGGCTCGGCGTAGACGAATACCAGACCTACCTGGATGACCTGATGGCCGCGGCCGGGCGAGTGAACGCGCGTTACGGCACCAGCGACTGGGAACCGGTGCGCATCCTGGTGGGAGACGACTACGCGCGCGGGGTCGCCGCGCTTCAGCTCTACGATGTGCTGCTGGTCAATGCCATCGCCGATGGCATGAACCTCGTCGCAAAGGAAGGCCCCATCGTCAACCAACGGAACGGGGTTCTGATCCTGTCCGAACGCGCAGGCGCACGGCAGCAACTGGAGGCGGGTGCGACCGTCATCTCGCCCTGCGACGTCTATGCCACCTCCGAGGCGCTCCATCAGGCCCTGACCATGCCCGAGGACGAGCGGGCACAGCGTCAGGCGCGCCTGAAGTGGATCATCGAGCGGGAGGACATCCAGGACTGGCTGTGCCGGCAGCTGGCAACGGTCAAGGAGCTGAACTTATGAACGAGGAGGCGACCTGATGTCAAAGCCAGCCGTCGCAATCATGCATTACTCGGCCCCGCCCGTCATCGGTGGCGTGGAAGCCGTGATCGCTGCGCACGTGCGCGCACTGAGCCACGCCGGCTATCCGGTGGCCGTCCTCGCCGGGCGCGGCGACGCTGCAGCGCTCGATGCACGCGCGGAGTTCATCCGCATCCCGGAGTTGGACTCGCTCGGCTCAGCCGGCACGAGCGCTGCGCTGCTTGGTGGCCGTGTGCCACGCGAGTTCGGCACCCTGGTCGGGCAGGCGCGTGCAGCGCTAGCGCCGCACCTGGCCCGGTTCGATGTCGTCATCGTTCACAACATCTTCTTCAAGCACTTCAACCTGCCCCTCACTGCGGCGCTCTGGCGCCTGTTGGAAGATCAAGCGCTGCCGGGATGTATCTCGTGGGGACACGACTTCTCGTGGACCAGCCCCAGCTCGCGCAAGGCGGTCTACGATGAGTACCCGTGGGACCTCCTGCGCAAGAGGCACCCCGATGTCACTTACGTGGTGGTTTCGGCCAGGCGACAGGACGAGCTCGCCGGCCTGTTCGGCTGCGGGCGGGAGGAGATACCGGTCGTCTACAACGGCGTGGAGCCCGACACTCTGCTGGGACTCTCGCCGCAGAGCAACGAGCTGGCGGAGCACCTGGGCATCTACGATCGCGCACCTGTGCTGCTGATGCCTGTCCGGGTGACGCGCGCGAAGAACATCGAGCTGGCGCTGCAGGTGGTGGCCGCGCTCAAACAGCACGGCGCCCGGCCAAAGCTGGTGCTGACGGGCCCGCCCGATCCGCACGATGCCGCCAGCATGGCCTACTTCAACGAGCTGCGCGGCCTGCGCCGCAGCCTGGACATCGAAGACGAGATGACCTTCATCTTCGATTCGGGGCCCGATCCCGACCAGCCCATCTACCTCGATGCCGGCGCCGTCGGTGAGCTTTACCGGTTGGCCGATATGCTGTTCATGCCCAGCCACCGCGAAGGGTTCGGGATGCCGGTGCTGGAGGCGGGGTTGGCGGGCCTGCCGGTGGCGTGCAGCGCGATCCCTTCGGCCGTAGAGCTGGCAGCAGACGACGTTTTGCTCTTCGCAACGGACGACCGGCCGGATGAGATCGCGGCCCGCATCCTGGCGCGGCTGGAGAGCGACCCAACCTACCGCCTGAAACGACGCGTGCGGGGGCGCTATACCTGGGACGCGATCCTGCGGCACGACATCGAACCGCTGCTGGCGCGGGCGACAGGCGCAGCAAAGTGAGCCAACGATGCCCATGATGCCGCGCTGCGATGACCGGGAGGTCCGGGAACGAGTGTCGTCCGCCACCCGCCTGCTCCTCTTCCTGGATTACGATGGCACCCTGGCGGAATTCGCGCCGACGCCGGAGAACCCGACGCCGGACGAGCGTGTGATCCGCCTGTTGCAGGCACTGGTGGCGTCTCCCCGCATCCGCGTCACCATCGTGAGCGGCCGCCGGCTCGACCACCTCGAGACGCTGGTGCCGGTCGATGGGCTGGCGCTGGCATGCACCTACGGCATCGAGTTGCGCGACGAGAAGGGCCGTCAAAGCACCCGCCTCGCCTTCGGGGAAGTGCGGCCGGGCCTTGAGGCTCTCAAGCCCGGGTGGGCGGCCCTGTTGGAGGGGCGATCTGGCTTCTTCCTGGAGGACAAGGGTTGGTCGCTCGCGCTGCATGCGCGCTTTGCAGACGCCATCGAAGCAGAGACGGTGTTGGCGCGTGCACGGGCCCTGGCTGAGCCGGCCCTGTCAGTCGCGCGCGGGGCCGCGCCCATGCAGTTGTTGGACGGCCACAAATTCCTGGAGATCGCGCCCGCGATGGCAGACAAAGGGCTGGCGGTGGCCCAATTGCTTGCGGAACGCCCCTGGGAAGGCAGCCTGCCGATCTACGTGGGCGACGACGATAAGGATGAAAAGGCCTTCGCTACGATCAACGACGCCGGAGGGCTGACAGTAGTCGTGACTCGCCGGCCACGGGCTACGCTGGCCCACTGCCGGCTGCCGTCGCCGCGCGCAGCACGCGCCTGGCTGACGCAACTGGCGGGGTAACCCGGCGCGAGGCCGCGTCGGAGCGGCCATTTCCCACAGATGCTGATCCGGTGCAGACAACAGGGACGCGGGTGAACGGAGCGATGCGCGTCCTGTGGGGTTGAACCGGGCCCGTACACACTCATACGAGGAGGCCTATCATGGCACAAACAGTCGTCACGTACCGACAGATCAAGCCGGCCGATGCCTGCCGCTACGACGGCGTGGCATTGGGCGAGGTGATGCTGCGCTTTGACCCATTTGACGTGCCCATGCCCCTGGCGCGGCAGGCGCGCATCTACCAGGGCGGCGGCGAAACCAACGTCGCGTACGGCCTGGCCTACGCCTTCGGGCTGCGCACCGCGGTGCTGACCGCGCTGGTGGACGATCACATCGGCGCCAATATCCGCAACCAGCTGCGCGCCGCGGGGGTGGACACCGGCCACATCATCTGGTTCAACACGAAGAACGACGGCAGCCGCTTCTCCACCGATCAGAAGGGCACCCTGATGAACGGCGTGATGATCACCTACATCGGCAAGGGCATCCTGCCGTCCGACACGCTCTACTACCGGGCGCACGCCGCTGTCCGCGAGCTGCGGGAAGGCGACATCGACTGGGACGCGTTGTTCGGTGCGCATGGCGTGCGCGTGTTCAACACCGGCGGCATCTACACTCTCATCTCGCCGACGTCCGCCGGGCTGGCCATCGAAGGCGTGAAGAAGGCGAACGAGCACGGCACGTTCGTCGCCGCGGACCTGAATTACCGCTCCAAGGTCGAGCCGGACAAGGCGCGCGCCCGGGAGATCAACCAGGCCATCGCGCCCTACATCGGCTTCCTCGTGGGCAACGACTCCGACCTGAGCGACGCGCTGGGCTACGAGACGAAGGTGCCATCCAAGGCGCCGTTCGAGGAGTGGCTGGAGGCGTACAAGGAGACCGTGCGGGCCGTGGCCCGCGACTTCCCCAACCTGAGCCTCATCGGCACGCAGTGGCGCGGCGCGACCAGCGCGGACGCCATCGACTGGGGCGCGGTCCTCTATGACACCGCGGCCGGCGCCTTCCACACCGCGCCCATCCGCCGGTCCATTCCGATCGCAGACCGCACCGGGGGCGGCGATTCGTTCACGTCCGGCGTGCTGGCCGCGCTGCTGAAGGGCCACGACCTGGCAACGGCAGTGCAATGGGGCGCAGCGCACGGCATCCTGGTGCAGGAGACGCCGGGTGACACCACCATGGTCGACGAGCGGGCGGTGCTGGCGGAAGTCAAGCGGGCCGTTGCCGGCGGCGGTGTGAAGGCCTCGAGGTAGGCCACGAGACGGAGAAGGGGGCCTCGTGGCCCCCTGACGCACGCGGGGGCGCGCCGGCCTATTTCACTTGGCCCCGGATCTCGCGAATCCACGCCAGGACCTCCGCGGTCTTGGCCGTGAGCGCGTCGTAGTCGCCGGCCGCGAGGTACTCCTTCCTGATGAGATCCCCGCCGATGCCGACGGCCGCCACGCCTGCCTTGAACCAGGCGGTCAGGCTCTCGCGCGTCGCCTGCACCCCGCCGGTCGGCATGATGCGCGTCCAGGGGCACGGGCCTAGCATGGCCTTCACGAAGCCTGGGCCGCCGACGGAATCGCCCGGGAACACCTTCACGATTTCCGCGCCCAGCTCCTCGGCCTCGCCGATCTCCGTGGCGCTGCCGCAGCCGGGGCTGTACGCGATCTTGCGCCGGTTGCAGAAGCGGGCGACCTCCGCGTTGGTGTACGGCCCCACCACAAAGTTCGCGCCGTACGCCACGTAGAGCGCCGCGGTCTGCGCGTCCACGATCGAGCCGACGCCGAGGATCATGCCAGGAAGCTCCCGCTGGCAGTAGTACGACAGCTCCTTGAACACCTCCGGTGCAAAGTCCCCGCGATTGGTGAACTCCAGCAGGCGGCAGCCGCCGGCTGAGATGGCGCGGGCGACGTTCTTCGTGACCTCGGCGCTGCTGTTGTAGAAGACCGGCACCAGTCCGGTGTCGATGATGGTGTTGAGCACTTCGAGCCGGGTGAATCTCGCCATGATGACCTCGCAGTAGCAGGTTGAATCTGTCTTCCGCCACAGGGTACGTCAGGTGGAAAGCCTTTGTCAAGCAATCGCCAAGCGATCGCCGCCCGAAGGAGCCGTCACAGCCCCGTAGCTGGCATCCTGAGCGGAGGGCCGCCACGGCGGCCCGGAGTCGAAGGAGCGGTGAAGAATCGAAGGGTCCGCCATCTGGTATAATGGCCCCTGCACCATTTGTGCGAATTGCCATGTCATTCGATCCGAACGCCTTCCTCGACACGCTGCGCCGCGACAGGAGCTACGCGGGACAACTCGTCCACGTGCAGACGCTGCGCGCGCGGGAGGCGCGCTACGGCCGGCTGAACGCCCGGCTGAGCCCGCCGGTGCAGGCTGCGCTGAGGGCGACCGGCGCGGAGCGCCTCTACGTGCACCAGGCTGAGGCGATCAACCTGGCGCTCGACGGGGAGCACGTCGTCGTCGCGACGTCCACGGCCTCGGGCAAGACGCTGGCGTTCAACATCCCGGTGCTCGAGGCCCTCGCGCGCGACCCCCTCGCCCGCGCCCTGTACATCTACCCGACCAAGGCGCTGGCACAGGACCAACTCGGCAAGTGGCGCGCACTTGTGAAGGCCGCGGGTGGCGAGATCGTCAACCCGCTGGCCGCCACCTATGACGGCGACACGCCTCAGGGTGCGCGCGCTCGTCTGCGCAAGCAGGCGCGCGTGCTGCTGACCAACCCGGACATGCTCCATGCGGGCATCCTGCCCAATCACCCCCTGTGGGCCGAGTTCTTCCGCCATCTCCGTTATGTCGTGATCGACGAGGCGCACACCTATCGCGGCGTCTTCGGCTCCCAGGTGGCCTGCGTCCTGCGCCGCCTGCGCCGGGTCTGCGCCATCTACCAGTCTGCCGACGGCGGACGCCGCACGCGCGCGTCGGTGTTGCGCTCGGCCGGCGTGCGCCGTCGGGGCAGCACCGTTGGAGCAGCGCACGGCGGAGGAGTCGCCACCGGCGGCGAGATGCGGGGCCCGCAGTTCATCGCCACCTCGGCCACGATCGCGAACCCGGCCGAGCACTTCACCCTGCTGACCGGCCTGCCTGCCACGGTGGTCACCGACGACGGCTCGCCGCACGGGCCGCGCGCCTTCGCGCTGTGGAACCCACCCTTCGTGGACAAGACGCAGACCGCCCGCCGCAGCGCAAACCACGAGGCCTCGGAGCTCTTCGTCAGCCTGGTATCCGGCGGGGTGCGCACCATCGCCTTCACCCGTGCCCGCGTGATCGCGGAGCTGCTCCTGCGCTACGCGCGGCAGCACCTGGGCAAGACGCGGCCGGAGCTCGTCCAGCGCATCGCGGCGTACCGCGCGGGGTACATGGCCGAGGACCGCCGGCGCATCGAGCGTGACCTGTTCGGGGGCAGGCTGGTGGGGGTCACGGCCACGACCGCACTGGAGCTGGGTATCGACGTGGGCGGCCTGGACGCGTCGCTCCTGGTCGGCTTCCCGGGCACCATCGCCTCTCTCTGGCAGCAGGCGGGCCGCGCGGGCCGCGGGTCCGATCCCAGCCTCTCGATGCTGATCGGCCTGGACAATCCGCTGGACCAGTACTACATGCGCCACCCCGACGTGCTGCTGGGCAAGCCCAGCGAGCACGCGCTGCTCGACCCGGACAACGTCTACATCCTCCAGCGTCACCTGCCGTGCGCCGCGCACGAGTCGCCGCTGCGAGCCGACGAGGGCGGGCAGGACGACGAGGCGCTCTTCGGCCCAGGCTTCGTCGATGCGATGGTCGGGCTGGAGCGCGAGGGCACGCTGCAGTACACGGGCGAAAAATGGGTCTACGCCGCGGGCGACTATCCCGCGCAGAACGTCAGCCTGCGCGACGCGGAGGGCGATCGCTTCGCAGTGCTCGACGCGGGCAACCAGTACAAGATGATCGAGGAGCTGAGCGCCACGACCGCGCCCCAGCGCGTCCACCCCGGCGCAGTCTACCTCCACCAGGGCGAAGCCTATCTTGTGACGGAGTACAACGGCGACCTGCGCCATGCCATCGTGCAGCAATCACAGGTCGACTACTACACCCAGCCGCGCGAGCTGAACGATCTGCGCATCGTGCGCTCGGTGCGCCACCGGGAGACGCCGGGGGGCCTGGCCTACCTGGGCCGGGTGCGGGTGCGGTCGCAGGTGGTCGGCTATCGCCGCATCCAGCATTCCACTGAGGCGGTCGTGGGCGAGGACGTGCTGGACATGCCCCTTTCGGAATACGAGACGGTCGCGCTGTGGTGGGACCTGCCCTCCGACCTCCCCGCGCAACTGGCCGGCCGCGGGCTGAACTTCCTGGGCGGCATCCACGCGGTCGAACACGCGGCCATCGGCATCCTGCCGCTGTTCGCCATGTGCGACCGGTGGGACATCGGCGGCATCTCGACCCCGCGCCACCCCGACACGGACGCGGCACAGATCTTCATCTACGACGGCTTCCCGGGCGGCGTGGGGATCGCCGAGAAGGGGTTCGAGTTGCTGCCCGACCTGTGGCGCGCGACCCTCGACGTGATCGTGGCCTGCCCCTGCGAATCCGGCTGTCCCTCCTGCGTGCAGAGCCCGAAATGCGGCAACTTCAACCAGCCGCTCGACAAGCGCGCGGCCCGCGTGATCCTGACGCGCCTGCTCGGCGGCCGCACGTAGGGTGTTGCTCAGGCGAACCACACGATGAAGGTCTTGATCTCGAACGGGAGAATGTCGAACGTGATCCCGCCGGGGTCGAAGTCCACGGGCCGCTCCTCCCGCTCCACCAGGTTGCTCTCGACCGCATGCCTGACGGGATGGCAGAAGCTTAAGCGCACGCGGTGGCGCCGGCTCTGCTCGAACTCGTAGACGCGGAACACCCAGGCCTCGGGATCATCCTCGGAGCGCTTGACCGTCTCGACGATCACGTTGCCGGCGCTGACCTCGGCCAACGAGCAGCGGTCGGACAGCTCCCCTGCACGGTCTCCCCACGGCAGAAGCTTCGGCCCGCAATCCAGCGGCGCGGGGAGCAGCGGGTAGTTGAGCGCGTACGCCTCGTGCACCACGCCGCCCGCACGCCAGTCGCCCGCGTGCGGCAGGAGACTGTAGGTGAAGACGTGGCGCCCCTGGTCCGCGGTCGCGTCCGGGCTGATCGCGGACTTGATCAGCGTGAGGCGCATGACGTTGTCATGGATGTCGTGGCCGTACTTGCAGTCGTTGAGCAGCGCCACGCCGTAGTCGCCCTCGGACAGATCGACCCACTTCTGCGCCGGGACCTCGAAGCGCGCCCAGTCCCAACTCGTGTTCCAGTGCGCCGGCCGCTCGATCGAGCCGAACTGGATGTCGTAAGTGGCCCGCGTCGCGCGCACCGCGACCGGGAAGGCCACCTTCAGCAGGGTCTGGACCTCGTGCCAATCGATCTCCGTGCGGAAGTCGATGCGCGGGCTCTCCGCGTGGAGCGTGATGCGCTGGGTGATCGTCGAGTCGCGGAATCGCCAGCGCAGGCGCAGGCTGCCGCGGACCGGCCCCGTCTCCTCCACGGTCGACTCGATGAGGTCGACGATCTCCGCCTGCTTCTCGCCGTAGTAGATGTCGATGTCCCAGGCGTCATACTGCATCGGCATGTCCTCGAAGACCTGGAGGACGTTGCCCCTGCTGCCCCGCGCCAGCACCTCGCGGCCGGATCGCTTATCCACCAGCGAGGTGATCTGCCCGTGTTCATTTAGCGCCACCCGGTGGAAGCGGTTTTCGACGCCCGTGGGGGTGACGGTGATCTCGTCGCCCGGAATGGCCGGCAGCGGGGAGGTGAATGTATCGCCGCCGTAGACCCCGTATCCCAGCGCAGGCACGTCGCGCACGGACACGAGCCAGCGCGCGCCATCTTTGCCCTGAACCAGCTGCGCCCGCGGCGACTCAGAGAAGTGCAGGCCCGCCGCCTGCTCCGCAGGGATCTCCACCACCCCGTCCCTCGGCCACGAGACCGGGTTGAACACCAACAGGGATGTTTCACCAGTGGCCGGGCGGCCGGCAGCGAGGCGCTCAGCGATGGCGCGTTGGCCGCGTTCGATGGCCCGCTGCGCGATGGCGGTGACGTGCTCGTAGTCGCGCGCGGCGTCCTCGTAGACCTGCCGGATGGAGGAGCCGGGCAGGATGTCGTGGAACTGGTTGAGCAGGATGCGCTCCCAGCCCTCGTTCAGCTCGGCCGCAGGATACGCGCGACCGCCCGTCAGCACGTCGGCCAGCGCGCTGAGCCACTCCGCGTTGTGGTACGCGATCTCCGCCAGGCGGTTCGCGCGCTTGGTCCGTGCCTGCGAGGTGTACGTGCCCCGGTGATACTCCAGGTACAGCTCGCCGTCCCACACGGGCAACTCCTTGGGGGCCACCCGCGCGGCGAGGCGCTCGAAGAACGGCTCCGCCTTATCCGGCGCAACGTAGGGCAGGCCGGGCAGGTTCCTGCCCACGGTCGCCAGGTCCAGCATGGTCTGCGTCGGGCCGCCGCCGCCGTCGCCCCAACCGAACAGGATCAGCAGCTCGTCGTTGACGTCGCGCTGCCGGTAGCTGTCCCACGTCCCCTGGACGTCGACCGGCCGCATCTGCGAGTTGTAGGTGAACATGGACGTGCCGGCCTCCGGCGTGGTGAGAAAGTGCGTCAGCACCTCCGTCCCGTCCAGCCCGCGCCAGCGGAAGGTGTCGTGCGGGAAGCGATTGAACTGGCTCCAGCTGATCTTGCTGGTCAGGAAGTAGCGGACCCCGCTCTTCGCGATGATCTGCGGCAGCGCGGCGGAGTAGCCGAAGACGTCCGGCAGCCAGAGCAGCCGCATCTCGACGCCGAACTCCTGCCGCACCCAGCGGGAGCCGAACAGGAACTGGCGGACCAGTGACTCGCCGCCCGTCAGGTTGGTGTCGGGCTCGACCCACGTCGCGCCGGTGATCTCCCACTGCCCCGCGGCGATCCGCTCCTTCACCCGGGCGAAGATCTCCGGGTAGTCCTCCTTCAGGAACTTGTAGAGCTGCGGCGAGGAGTGCACGTAGCGATACTCGGGATATTGGCGCATCAGGTGGAGCACCGTGGTGAAGGTGCGGGCCGCCTTCTCGCGCGTGTGCGCCAGCCGCCACAGCCAGGCCATGTCGATGTGCGCGTGGCCCAGGGCCACCACCCGCGGCTTGAGCTCGCCCATCTCCCGCCATCCGTCGACTGCACGCTCCAGCCCGCGCGCCGCGTCTGCGACGGACGCATAGAAGCCATCGGAGCCGGGCCGGGCGAAATCCACCGCGAGAAACGCCTCGTTCAGCGCCTGCAGGATCATTCCCCGTCGCAGGTCGGTCTCCGGCAGGACGCGCACGGTTCCGAGCAGCGTGTCTGCCAGGGCGACGAGGCGCTCTGCCCCCTCGTCGAGCCACACGAGCTGTGCGGTTTCAAATCGCCGCCGCTCCGGAACCCCGAGCACGCCGCTCCACGCCTTGAGCGCGATGTGGATTTCCCCGCGCGCCAGGAGCTCCGGCGGGAGCCACGCCTCGCTGTGCCAGGCATCGAAGGCCTGCAGCGGCCGGCCCTCGACATAGAGCAGCGCCTCCGCGGTGGATTCGCCGCCGTCGGGCGGCCCGGGGAGCAGGCGCAGCGCCAGCTTCCGATCGCGCCAGTCCGGCGGGATCGGGACGGCCGCGCGAAACCAGGCGGTGAAGTCGTAGCCGCCCCACGCACCGCCCACGTGGAAGTCATCCCAGCCGCGATCGTCGTACTCGGGGCGTTCCGCCCCGGCGATGGCATCGTCAGAGAACGGGGTCTGCCGGAACTTGAAGCGGGGAATGTCGGCGCTGCCGCGCGTGACGGAAGCCCGGACGTCCCGCAGGAGCCTTTCGATCTTTTCGACGGTGAAGAATCTCATGGCCTCACCTTGCACTGGTTCTATGCGGCGCTCACGCATCGCGGCCCAGTGTACCACGCCATCGCGCCAATAGACCACGCCGCACCACGAGCGAGTTGGGCTGACACGTGGCCCATGATAAACTGTCTCTAGCCGCGCGGAGGACGGGGCCGGTGCAGGGAACCAATTACCGTGTGGCTGCGTAATGAAGTTGAGTGAGAGGAGGGCGTCATGTTCCGGTATGGGTTGCTGTTGGTAGCATTAGTTGCGGTGCTCGCGACGCTCGGCGGCTGTTCCCTCGTCCCCGGCATGGGCGGCGGAGCGAGCGGCACGCTGGTCTTCGACGGCGCGACGGAGCATGGCATCGCGCTGGGTGAGGCGATCCCCGGCTCCAACATCCGCTTCGTCGGCTACTCGGAACGGGGCGCCGAAGTTCTCATCAACGATCAGCGCGCGGTTAAGAAGGTCGGCGACTCGCTCAACTGGAAGGGTACGGTCGCGCCAGGCGTCGATGTCTCCATGCCCCTGCGCATCGTCCTGGCCAGCGAGACGAAGCTGCAGACGGTCGGCACCGTGCGCATCACGGTGAGAAACGCGAATCCAACGCCGGCCGGCCTCCCCGGCTCGGCGCCCTACAACTACAAGGTGGCGACGGGCTACACGGTGAAGAAGGGCGACAGCGTCCCCGGCACGACGCTGCGCTTCATCGGCAAGACCGACGAAGGCGCGCAGTTCGAGGGGACCGGTGACTACCCCTATCGCCGCGTCGGCGACTCAGTGGCCTGGCGTGGCAGCCTGACGGACCGCACCTTCCTCGACACGACGCTGCGCGTCGTTGCCTACACGGAGGATATCGTCACGCTGGCCGGCCTGGCGTCGATTGCAGTGCAGTGAGGGTCCTCGGGCCGGGTATCGCAGGTAACTGACCTCATCCCCCAACCACTCAGGTGTGTTCAACTGAGCGCCACTCCAGACCATGGAACACGCGCGCCAGAATTGCACCATCCAGACAGACGCGCTACTATTCGCAGGTTCGGGTGTTGTGATTAGGCAGGGTTACTTCTTGACACCTGTGGACGGGATGGAGCAGATGAGCGAGACTACTGAGTCCGCCGGCGATGCCGGCACGGTCGGCGCAGCCGGTAAGGTCGGCACTCCCGGCACGGTCGGCGCAGCCGGCACGGTCGGCTCTGCCGACACGACTTCCTTTTACGAGCGACCTGGCGTCCAGCTGGAGACCATCGGCGTCGGGCCTGGCGTGCCCATCGGGATCGAACAGGTCACCAACGCGGCGCTGGGCATCGGCGGTGCATACGGCACGTGGGGCGAGTGCTGCTCCAACGCGGCGCTGGCCGCGACGGTCGAACAGATCCTCGGCCACGGACTCGGCGAAAACGGTGCGCTCAACGTCGGCGAGCTTGGATTCAACTACCGGCACCACGTGCCTCACCTCTCGGACCAGGAGCACATCGAGGTCGAGGTGGAGGCTGGCGCCCGCTTTCTGGCAGAGGCCAGCCACGCCGCAGGGTGGGACCCGGCCGAGGTCGATGCGGTGCTGATCGGCGCCACCACGCCCGCCGTGCCCGACTACGTCGAGCGCATCGCGGCGCGGGCCGGCATCCCAGAGCGCAGCATCAAGGTGAGCGTCCACAAAGCCTGCGATGGGTCGGTGGCCGCGCTGAACCTGGCCCTCAATCCGGAGCTGTCACGCCTGGCGCAGACGCTGCGCGGCAAGAAGGTGCTGGTGGGCGGCATCGAAGGCCTCTCACGGGTGATGCACCAGACGCTCGACGCGCAGGCGCTGCAGCTCTTCGGCAACGGCGCAGGCGTGTTCGGCCTCATACCGGGCCAGAACATGGCGTTCCTCGCAGGCGGCGCCCAGGAAGTGTACGACGAAGAGGGACTGCTCCAGGTGCGCATGACCTATCCCCACTCCCGCCACGGGTTGCTCGAGGTGCAGGAGACGGGCGAACACTCGCTGCGCATTGCCGGGCTGCAGCACGAGCCCGCGGCCGGCGCCGGCCCGGTGGTGATGGCTGGGCCCATGGGCATGGTCAAGCTGTTCGTGCGCAGCGGCGTCAGTGCCGTGAGGACGGTCTACGGCGCGTACCGGGAGCGCATGGGGCGCGTGGGCACACCGGGCAAGGACATCTGCGTGACCATCGTGCACCATGCGAACTACAAGATCAACCTGCTGAAGGCGAAGCAGTTGCAGAGGGAGGGAATCAGCGTCCCCATGCCCTGGCTTCTGAGCGACTTCGGCAACGTCAGCGCCGCGTCTGCCATGATCGCCTTCCTGCGCAAGCTGCGCGATCTCCGTCCGGGCGATCATATCATGTTCGACGGCTTCGGCGCGGGCACGTACTACGATGTGGTTGCCGTCGAGCTCGGCAGCGCCAGCTAGAGGGCAGAGCTTTCGACGCAACCGTGCCCCTATAGAGAAACTCCCGGCAAGTGGACAACCTGCCGGGAGTTTTCTTTGCGCCACACGGTCACCTGGAGCCGATCGTTAGCGGCCTGCGCCGTCCACCCACTCCCGCGCGGCCTGCGCCAGGTTCATCAGCGGAGCCCGCTGCACCGTGCACTCGGGGAGGCTCTCCAGGAACAGGTGGCCATACCCCTTGGACGTGACGCGCTTGTCCAGGATGACCACGACGCCCCGGTCCGTCTTGCTCCGAATCAGCCGGCCGAAGCCCTGGCGGAAGCGCAGGATCGCATCGGGCACCTGGTAGTGGTGGAACGGATCGTCGAAAGTCTCGCTACGCGCGGCCACCAGGGGATCGGTGGGCACGGCAAACGGCAGGCGCACGAGCACCAGTGCGCTGAGCGCCGAACCGACAACGTCAACGCCCTCCCAGAAGCTGCGCGTTCCCAGCAACACGGTGTTGTTCGCGCCCCTGAACGTCTCCAGCAACTGGTGTCGCGAGCCGCCGGAGCCCTGGCTGAGCACCGTGACGCCTTCGCGCATCAGTGCAGGTGCGATCGCACTGGCAGTGCGCCGCAGCTGCGCGTAGCTGGTGAAGAGGGCGAGGGTCCTGCCCCCCAGCGCCCTGCCCAGCCCGATGACTGCCTGCTCCACCGAGCTCTGAAACCCGGGCATGTTGGGCTCGGGCAGATCGGTCGGCAGGAAAAGCAGCGTGCTCGCCTCGTAGTCGAAGGGCGAGCCGACGAACGTCGTGTCCGCGTCCTGCGCGGCGAGGCGGTCGCGCACGTAGTCGAACGTGCCGGCCGTCCGCAGCGTGGCCGAGGTCAGCACGACGGTGTCATTGTGGAAAAGGATATTTTTCTGAACCAGCTCGCCGACGTGCACCGGCGCAGCGCGCAGCGTCACCCGGCGGGCGGCGCGCTCGCCCAGCGCCAGCTCGATCCAGTAGACGCTGTTCGCGTCGGGCTTCATCACCCACATCTCCAACTGGTCGGCGGTCTCGCGCAGACGCGAGGCACTGCCCGCCAACTCCTCGATCTGGCGTTCGAGTTCCTCAGCATCAGGCGCGATGGCGAGGACGTCCTGCAGCGCTTCACCCAGGGCATCCAGGTGATCCAGCAGGATGTTCCACGTCACCCCGAGGTTGTCCCACGCGACCTCCACGTCCACCCAGACGGGCTGGGCACGCGTCCCAGACGTGACGCGCAGACGGAAACCATACTCATCCCGGTCGCCACGCGGCGCCGCATCCTGGACGAAATCATCGATGACGCTCCAGAATCCGTCCAGCCTGCTGCGTGCGGCCTCGACGTCACCCTGCGTCGCGATGATCGCGTTCTGCAGCGGCTCGAAGACGTGCCGGGGCAGATTGGTGCGCAAGGTCGCTGAGATGTCGCCCAACAGGCCGGTCCGCGGCCTGCCCGCGTCTGTTGCGCGTCCCCGCCCGCTGCCCGCACCCGTTCCGGCGCCGCGCTGGAACAGGCGGCCGAACATCTGGTTCAGCGTGAAGCCATCGGCCCGGAACGACAGCTGGTCCGTGACCGCATCCTCCAGGTGGTGCGCCTCGTCGACGATGAGGCGACGATACTCGGGCAACACCCGATTGCCGGTGGCCGCATCCGCCATCAGCAGCGCGTGATTCACGACCACGACGTGTGCCGCGTCGGCATCCTTGTGCGCGCGGTAGAAGAAGCACCGCCCACCGGTCTCCCGGTAGCACCGCTCGACCGAGCACCCCTCGTTGTCCGCGGCCACCTGGCTCCACACGAACCGATCGCTGGGCCATGGCAGCGACAGCTCGGACTGATCGCCCGTGCGCGTCTGGGGCAGCCAACAGAAGATGCGCGCCAGGCCCCGCACCTCGTCATCGCTGAGCGGCGACCGCGACCGGAGCGCGGCCAGCCGGGAGGTGCAGAGGTAGTTGCTCCGCCCCTTCAGCAGCGCGGCGCGGAATGGTTCGGCACGGCCCCAGGCACGGCCGAGAACTCGTTGCAGGTCGGGCAGATCCTTCTGGAACAACTGGTCCTGCAGGTTGATCGTGTTGGTGCTGACCACGACCCGCTCACCGCTCCCTGCGGCATAAGCGATCGCGGGCAGGAGATAGGCCACCGACTTGCCGGTACCGGTGCCGGCCTCGACCATGAGGTGATGTTGCTGGTTGAATGCCTCGGCGACCGCATGGAGCATCTCGACCTGCTGGGCGCGATGCTCGTAGGTGGGAAACTCGCGCGCGAACGCGCCATCCGGCTCCAGCATCGCGGCCAGTGCCTCGACGTCGACCGGCCGCGCCTCCCCTTTGGCCGCCAGCGGCTCCGAAGCCTTCCACGCGGCAAACAGGGCGCAGCCGGGGACGACCTGCTCCAGCGGCAGCTCCCGATCCGGAATGACCCCGATGCCGGCAGCTTCGGCAGCTTCGGCGAACACGACCCGAAGCGGCCACGAGCTCCGGTTTGCCAGCCGGACGATCTCAGCCAGCACGCCCCTGGGCAGCAGGCCCGCCCGTTCGCGCAGGATCTCAAACAGCCTGGCGGTCACGTCGGCATCGTTCAGCGCGCGATGCTGGTTGGGAGAGTCGATGCCGAAGTGCGCTGCCAGGCTGGCCAGGCTGTACGACGGCCGGGAGGGGATGAGCACGGAGGCCAGCTCCCAGGTGTCCAGGCCGGTGGTCTCGACCAGCAGGCCCCGTGCGCGCAGGAAACCCAGGTCGAAGCTGGCGTTATGGGCCACCACGGGCGCTGCGCCGACGAAGCGATCCAGGGCCGGGGCCACCTGCTCGAACGAAGGCTGGCGGATGACGTCTTCGTTGCGGATGCCGGTCAGGAGGGTGATCTCATGTGGAATCGGCCGGCCCGGGTTCACCAGGGTCTCGAACCGGTCGACCGGCTCGCCATCCTGGACTTTGACTGCACCGACCTCGATGATCTGATCCTTCTCGGCGTTCAGGCCGGTCGTCTCGAGGTCGAGCGCAACATATGTTTGCGGCAAGGGGAGGTCTCCATTCTAGGACGGCCGGCGGCCGCCCGCGCTTAGGACCCATTGTACCACAAGCGGCCGGGTTATGCGTTTGACAGGGGCCGTGCTATACTGTGCCCGATTCGATAACTAAGGACCACGTGAATGATTTCCTTGCGCAAGGTGCTCAAATTTCCGACATTTGATTGGACTTAATGCGAACTTCGCCGGAGACACGGGGAGGCTTACCCCCGTGTCTCTGTTGTTAAAAGGCCCGTTGTTCTGAGTGCAAGTTCTGGAGTCAAAGTGACCTCATATATATTCGTTACCGGTGGCGTCGTCAGCGGATTGGGCAAGGGCGTGACGGCTGCCTCAATCGGCCGCCTGCTCAAAAGCCGCGGTGTTTCGGTGTCCATGCAGAAGCTGGATCCCTACTTGAACGTCGATCCGGGCACCATGTCGCCCTATCAACATGGCGAGGTCTTCGTCACCGAGGATGGTGCGGAGACGGACCTGGACCTGGGGCACTACGAACGATTCACCGACGTGGCGCTACGCAAGGAGAACAATGTCACCACCGGGCAGATCTACAGCGCGGTGCTGGCAAAGGAGCGCCACGGCGACTTCCTCGGCGGGACGATCCAGGTCATCCCGCACGTCACGAACGAAATCAAGCGACGCATCCAGGACGCGGCGCGCCACGCGGACCCCGACGTGGTGATCGTCGAGGTGGGCGGCACCGTGGGCGACATCGAGGGCCTGCCCTTCTTCGAGGCCGTCCGCCAGCTGCGCAAGGACCTGGGAAGCCGCAGCCGCACCTTCTACGTGCACGTCACCCTGCTACCGTTCCTGTCCGGGTCGAACGAGCTCAAGACCAAGCCGACCCAACACAGCGTGCGTGAGCTGCGTTCCATCGGCATCCAGCCCGACATGATCATCTGCCGGTCCGACCTGCCGGTGACGCAGAGCGTGCGCGAGAAGGTCGCGCTCTTCACCGACGTGGAGCCGCGCGCGGTGGTGCCAGTGTACACGGCCAAAAGCGTCTACGAAGTGCCGCTGATGCTGGAGGAAGAGGGCGTCGCGGACTTCATCGCGGAGAAGCTCGAGCTGAAGGTCACCAAGCCGGACCTGGCGGATTGGCGCCACCTCGTCGAGAAGATCGCGCAGCCGAAGGCCACGGTCAGGATCGCGTTGGTGGGCAAATACGTCGAGCTGGAAGATGCCTACATGAGCGTCCGCGAGGCGCTGCGCCACGCAGCCTGGTCGCTGGACCACGACGTGGAGATAGAATGGGTGCACGCGGAGACCCTCCAGAAGCCCGACGGGCTGGCCGCGCTCGCGGGGGTGGATGGCATCCTGGTGCCTGGCGGCTTTGGCGAACGCGGCATCGAAGGCAAGGTGGCCGCGGCCAGGTACGCGCGCGAGCATCGCATCCCCTATTTCGGCCTGTGCCTCGGCATGCAGGTGATGTGCATCGAGTTCGCCCGCCACGTCCTCGGCCGGCCCGACGCGAACAGCACCGAGTTCAATCCGAAGACGCCGGATCCGATCATCTCGCTCATGGCCGATCAACAGGGCATCGAGGATATGGGCGGCACGATGCGCCTCGGTTTGTGGCCGTGCGACCTTCAGGCCGGCAGCCTGGCCGCGGCCGCGTACGCGCCGGAGACCCGCATTGGCGAGCGCCATCGTCACCGCTGGGAGTTCAACAATCGCTACCGAGCGCCTGCGGCCGAGCAGGGCCTGCGCTTCAGCGGCCTCTCGCCCGACGGGCGGCTGGTCGAGATCGCGGAGCTGGATGGCAACCTGCACCCGTGGATGCTGGGCGTGCAGTTCCATCCGGAGTTCCTGTCACGGCCGAACCGGCCGCACCCGTTGTTCCGTGCGTTTCTGCAAGCCATTATCGATCACACGTAGGGGCCGGCACATGGGCCAGCCGTCAGGCTTCCACGCCTGCTCAAGCACAGCCCGGTAGGGGCGGGCCTGCGTGCCCGCCCTGCGGCCGCTCGTACTTTCGTACTAATCAAGGAGGTACATCTTCAATGTCAGGACACAGCAAATGGGCCACCATCAAGCGCAAGAAAGGCGCCGCGGATGCCAAGCGGGGACAGATGTTCACCAAGCTGGCGCGCGAGATCCAGTTCGCTGCGCGCCAGGGCCCTGACCCCAACTTCAACTTCCGCCTGCGCCTGGCCGTCGACAAGGCCAAGGCCGAGAATATGCCCAAGGACAACATCGACCGCGCCATTCGCCGCGGCGCAGGGCTCGACTCGGACGGCGCGCAGCTCGAAGAGGTGACCTACGAGGGCTACGGACCTCACGGCGTCGCGCTGTACATCCAGGTAGTCACCGACAACCGAAATCGCATCGTCAGCGAACTCCGCCGAGCGCTCACTCGCGGCGGCGGGTCGCTCGGCGAATCAGGAAGCGTGGCCTGGCTGTTCGATCAGAAAGGCCTCGTCACGGTCGACATGACGGGCAAGGATCCGGACGCGATCTTCGAGCTCGCGCTGGAGGCAGGTGCGGAGGACGTGCAATACGGCGAAGGCGTGGCCGAGATCTACACCCTCCCGGGCGACCTGCAGACGGTGCGCCAGGCCTTTCTGGATGCCCGGTACCAGATCGAGGATGCGGAAGTCGCGATGCTTGCCCAGACCCAGGTCTCGCTCGAACCAGCCGACACCCTCCAGGTGCTGAACCTGGTCGAGACGATCGAAGAGCTCGATGACGTGGTCAAGGTCGATTCCAACCTGGAGATCAGCGAAGAAGCCCTGGCACAGTTGGAATAATGATCGTCCTGGGCATCGATCCCGGCATCGGCACGACGGGCTACGGCGTCGTCACTGAGGACGAGCGCGGCGAGGCCATGTTGGTGGCGTACGGCGCGATAGAAACCACGCCGGGCGCGCCGATGTCCGAGCGCCTGCTGGTCCTGCACGATGAGATCACACGCATCCTGCGCGAGCACCGGCCAGAGTCGGTCGCGGTGGAGCAGCTCTTCTTCGGAAGAAACGTCACCACCGCGATCTCGGTCGGGCAGGCGCGGGGCGTCGTGCTGTTGGCCGCGGCGCAGGCCGGGCTGCCCGTTGCGGAGTACAAGCCTGCCGAGGTGAAGCAGGCGCTCTCGGGTTACGGCAACGCGGACAAGCGCCAGATGCAGGAGATGGTGCGTCTCCTGCTGCATCTGGACCACATTCCCAGGCCCGACGACGCAGCGGACGCCGTGGCCGTTGCGGTGTGCCACCTGCACAGTGCGCGGCTGACCCGCCTGGCCAACCTGTAGGGGCGACCGGCCGGTCGCCCCTACAAAGGACACATGATGATCTCCATCCTCGAAGGCAACATCTACGCCCGGACCAACGACGCACTGATCGTGATGGTCGGCGGCGTCGGGCTGCGCGTGCTCGTGCCCGCGCCACTCCTGGCCGCGAGCCGGCCGGGCGAGCCGATCGTACTACACACACACCTGGTCGTGCGCGAGGACGATCTCACGCTCATCGGCTTCGCGACCGACGATGAGCTGGACCTGTTCCACAAGTTCATCACGGTGTCCGGAGTCGGGCCCAGGCTGGCCCTCTCCATCCTGTCGGGCATGGCGCCGGACGCCCTGCGGCTGGCCATCGGCCAGGAGCAGGCCGACGTGCTCGCGCGCGTGCCTGGCATCGGCAAGAAGACCGCGCAGAAGATCGTGCTCGAACTGAAGGACAAGATGGGCGAGGTGGAGCTCAGCGAGGGGCTCGCCGCACTGACCGAGGCCGACGCGGCGGTGATCGACGCGCTCACCGCGCTGGGCTACAGCATCGTGGAGGCGCAGCGCGCGGTCCAGGCCCTGCCGCGCGACGTCACCGACGTGGAGGAGCGCCTGCGTCGCGCGCTGGCATCGTTCGGTTCATAGAAGAAGACCTCCGAGGTCGTGCCAGCCAGCGGCTGGCCTGCGCCTCGGGAGGTCGTGCCAACCTTCGGTTGGCCTAAGACTCGGGGGTCTGGGGATAACATGACCACACCCGCCATCACCTCCGCCGCCAACCGCCAGGTCGTGGAGGCGCGGAAGCTGCGGCAGCGGAAGCACCGGGAGGAGCAGGGGCTATTCCTGATCGAGGGACTGCAGCTGCTTCACATGGCGCTCGACGCCGGCCTCACCCCGGGGCCGGCCTTCTTCTGCCCGGAGCAGTTCGCCGGACCCCAGGCGCCGGCCCTCGTCGACCGGCTGCACGCCGCCGGCGCGACCCTGCACCCCGTCACTGCGGCGGTGATGGCCGCGCTTTCGGACCGCGACGGGCCACAGGGGATCGTTGCAGCCTTCCGAACCTTTGACACGCCCCTCGCCAGCTTCGACCTGCGGGGCGTTCCCCTGGTCCTCGTCCTGGACCGGCCGCAAGACCCGGGCAACCTCGGCGGGCTGATCCGCACCGCGGACGCGGTGGCCGCAGCCGGCGTGCTGGTGCTCGAGCCTGCCGTGGACCTCTTCGACCCGAAGACGATCCGCGCCAGCATGGGCTCCCTCTTCAACCTGCCCGTCGTGCAGTCAGCCGATGCGCCCGGAGCCTTGCGCTTCCTTTCGGCGCAGGGCGTGGTCGCGGTCGGGACGAGCGAGCACGCGGGCGAGCCGTGGGGCGAGTCGGCGCTGCGCGGCCCGGTCGCGCTCGTGTTGGGCAACGAGGCGCGCGGCCTTTCCGCCGATGTCCAGTCGCTGATCGAGCGCTGGGCCAGCCTGCCCATGCGCGGCAAGGCCGAATCGCTGAACGTCGCGGTGGCCGGCGGCGTGCTGATGTACGAGTGGCTGCGGATCAACGCCGCGTAGCGCCGCTGCACAGCCCCGACGCGCGGCGACTGCACCGGGCGGCCATTGCCGCCACGCACGAGGCACTTTGTTTGACAATCGGGGACGTTGTGCTATAGTTGTGCCTTGTGCGGCGCACGTACCGCTTTAACAACTCGAACCTGGACAACTCATCCAGAGGGGGGGAGGGATCGGCCCTGTGAACCCCCGGCAACCACCTGGAGCCCCGGAGACCGGTTGCGACGCACGCGTGCGGCTAACAAGCTGCATGAGGGCGGCGGAGCCCCGAACGGGACATCGGGCAGGTGCCAATTCCGTCAGCGTATCACGCCGGTCTGCGACCGTCGTGACCAGTCTGGAAGATGAGAGGCCGGCCTAAGCATGTCACGCTACTGTGCCCTCCTCTCGGAGGGCATTTTTATTTTACGGAGTACATCCTATGCCGCGCACCCTGTGGTGGGAAGATAACCAACTGAAGATGATCGACCAGCGCATCCTCCCGTTGCGCTACGAGATCCTGGCCTACACCGGCTATCGCGAGGTCGCTGCGGCCATCACGGACATGGTGGTTCGTGGCGCGCCCGCGATCGGCGCGGCCGGCGGGTTCGGCATGGCGCTCGCCGCACTGCAGAGCCCGGCGACAGACCGCGACAGCCTCCTCGCCGACCTGGCGCAGGCCAGGCAGACGCTGGACGCGGCCCGGCCGACCGCGGTGAACCTGAGCTGGGCCACGGCCCGTGTCATGGACTACGCCGGCGCCCTCGTGCTGCCCAACGTGGACGACATTCGCTCCGCGGTGGTGGCCGAGGCACAGGCCATCGCGGACGAAGACGTGGCGATCAACCGGCGCATGGGCGCGTTCGGCGCGGAGATCGTCCCGCAGGGCGCCAACATCCTGACGCACTGCAACGCGGGCTCGCTGGCCACGGTGGACTACGGCACCGCGCTCGCCGTGGTGCGCTCGGCGCACGAGCAGGGCAAGGACGTACACGTCTGGGCCGACGAGACGCGGCCACGGCTGCAGGGCGCGCGCCTGACCGCGTGGGAGTTGATGCAGGACGGCATCCCCATGACGCTGATCGCGGACAACGCGGCAGGCATGCTGATGCGGCTGGGCAGGGTGGACGTGGTGCTGTACGGTGCGGACCGGGTCGCAGCCAACGGCGACGTGGCCAACAAGATCGGCTCGTACAAGCTGGCCGTGCTCGCGAAGGAGAACGGCATCCCGTGCTACTCCGTGGTGCCCACGCCCACCATCGACCTGAGCCTCGAACACGGCGACCTCATTCCCATCGAGGAGCGCGGCTGGGAGGAAGTGGCGAAGGTGGGCAGCGAGCAGGTTGCGCCGGACGGCGTGCCGGTTTATAACCCGGCCTTCGACGTGACGCCACACCGCTACCTGACCGGCATCATCACCGAGGAGGGCATCTGCTATCCGCCGTTCGACGTGAGCCTGCGCCGCGCGGTCGAGGCCGCCGAGGCGCGCCGGCGCGCTGCACAAACCTCCGAGGCCTGAACCGTTCGCACATTGCGAACGCGCTGTAGGGGCGGGGTTTCCCCGCCCAACTCCGAGCGAGGCGACCTCGCCCCTACGATCGCTCCGTCCAGGATCGTTGTGCCATGAGTCTGGGAACGCGAATACGCATGACCGACCATCGTTATCTCGACCGCATCTTCTGCACGGATGCACGCGACATGAGCGCAGTGCCGGCCGGTGCTGTGCAGCTTGTGGTGACCTCGCCGCCCTACAACGTGGCGAAGGGGTATACCGATCACAACGACAGCCTCAGCCTGGACGCGTACCTGGCGCTGCTCGACGCGGTGTGGCGCGAGTGCTACCGCGTGTTGGCGCCGGGCGGCCGGCTGTGCATCAACGTGGCCAACACCGACCGCAAGCCCTACCTGTCCCTGGTCAGCCTGATCGACGAGCAGTTGCGGACCTCCGGGCAGACGTGGCTGCATCGCGGGCACGTCGTATGGGACAAAGGCGCATCCGCGGGCACCAGCACCGCTTGGGGCAGCTTCGGCCGCTCTAGCAACCCGACTCTGCGGGACGTGCACGAGTACATCACGATCTGGAGCAAGGATCAACTCCGCCTGGACGGCGGCGGGCCGACCGGCGCCACGGGCAACGAGTTTGCCGCATGGACGCGCAGCATCTGGCGGCCGGAGGATGGGCTCAAGGATCTGGAGCGCAAGATCGCGGGCAAGCTGGCGGATGCCCGGCGCCGCGAAAAGGACGATGCCTGGATCGCCGAGTCCATCGCCCGGGCGGTGTGGGGCCAGGCGATCGCGCCGGGCGAGTCGGTGTGGGAGATGACGACCGAGACGAGCGTCCCCCACCCCGCGCCCTTCCCCGAGGAACTGCCGCGACGCCTGCTGCTGCTCTACACGCAGACCGGCGATCTAGTGCTCGATCCGTTCATGGGCTCCGGCTCGACTGCGGTCGCGGCAGTGATGACCGGACGGCACTATGTGGGGTACGAGGTGTCGGCGGAGTATTGCCGGCTGGCAGAAAAGCGCGTTAGCGAGGCAGTGGGATAGTAAGTGCCCGGCACCTGCGAGGTGCCGGGCACTTGATCGCGCACGATTGGAGTAACATGTCAGTCATCGTCACCGGATCGATTGCGACCGACTACCTGATGAAGTACCCGGGCATGTTCCGGGAGCACATCCTGATCGAGCAGACGGGCAAGCTCAGCGTGAGCTTCCTCGTCGAAGAGAAGGAGATGAGCCGCGGCGGAATCGGGCCGAACATCTCCTACACGATGGCCCTGCTGGGTGAGCGACCCCGGCTCATGGGAACGGTGGGCCAGGACTTCGGCGACTACCGCGCGTGGCTCGAGCAGAAGGGAATCGACACCTCGCTCGTCGTCGCGTATCCCGGCGAGTTCACCGCCACCTTCACCGTCATCACTGACCTGGAGCAGAACCAGATCGCGGGGTTCCACTCCGGTGCAATGGCGCGTGGCCGCGAGTTGACCTATCGCGGGCTCGACATGAAGAGCATCGACTACGTGATCATCTCGCCGCACGATCCGGAGGGCATGATCCGCAACTGCACCGAATGCCGCGAGCTGGGCCTGCGCTTCATCTTCGACCCCAGCCAGCAGCTGGCTCGGCTGGACGGGGATCAGGTGCTCCAGGCCATGCAGGGCGCCTTCGGCATGACGGTCAACGACTACGAGCTCGAGCTGATCAAGTCGAAGACCGGGCTGAGCGAGAGCGGTATCCTGAACCGCGTCGGCATGCTGGTCGTCACCCGCGGCATGGACGGCTCCACGATCATGTCCAAGGATCGCCGCATTGACGCGCCCATCGTGCCGGCCGACATCGTCGCAGACCCGACCGGCGTCGGCGATGCCTTTCGCGGCGGACTGCTCGTCGGCCTGATGCGCGGCTACCCGTGGGACATCACCGCGCGCATCGGCGCGCTGGCCGCCACCTACTGCCTGGAGCAGGTCGGCACGATGAACCACCGCTACACCGTCCCCCAATTCGTCGCGCGCTATCGCGAGCACTTTGGGGACGCACCCGAACTTGAGCACATGTTACAGGTGGCAGGTTGAAGGTTCGGGCCGCGCCTGATAACCTTCAACCTTCCGACCTTCAACCTGCAAACCAAGAAAGAGGAGCACTGAGTGAGCACCAACTACGACATCAAGGACATCCGTCTGGCTGAGAAGGGCCGCTTCCGCATGCAGTGGGCAGCGCGGGAGATGCCTGTGTTGGACCAACTGGAAGCACGCTTCGCCAAGGAGCGCCCGTTGGCCGGGCTGCGCATCTCCGCGTGTCTGCACGTGACGAGCGAGACCGCGAACCTGATGCGCGTGCTGCAGGCGGGCGGGGCCGACGTGGTGCTGACCGCGTCCAATCCGCTGTCGACGCAGGATGACGTCGCCGCGACCCTGGTCGCCCACTACGAGATGCCGGTCTACGCGATCAAGGGCGAAAACAACGCGACCTACTACGAGCACATCAAGGCCGCGCTCGACTTCAAGCCGCACATCACGATGGACGATGGCGCGGACCTCGTCGGCACCCTGCACAAGGAGCGCCGCGAGCTGCTCGACGGCATCATCGGCGGCACCGAGGAGACCACGACGGGCGTCATCCGCCTCCGCGCGATGGCGCACGACAACGAGCTGATGTTCCCCGTCATCGCGGTCAACGACGCGATGACCAAGCATCTCTTCGACAACCGCTACGGCACGGGCCAGAGCACGCTGGACGGCGTGATCCGCGCGACCAATGTCCTCATCGCGGGCAAGACCGTCGTCATCGCGGGCTACGGCTGGTGCAGCCGCGGCATCGCCTCGCGCGCGGCCGGCCACGGCGGCAACGTGATCGTCACCGAGATCGACCCGATGAAGGCGCTGGAGGCGGTCATGGACGGCTATCGCGTCATGACCATGGCCGAAGCCGCACCGATCGGCGACATCTTCATCACCGCGACCGGCGACATCAACGTGCTCGACGCGCACGTCTTCGAAGCGATGAAGAGCGGTGCGATCATGGCCAACTCCGGTCACTTCAACGTCGAGATCAACATCCCGGCGCTGGAGGGCATGTCCGTCGAGGTGCGCCGTGTGCGTGAGTTCCTCGACGAGTACATCCTCCCGGACGGCCGCCGCCTGTATCTCGCGGGCGAGGGCCGCCTGGTCAACCTGGCCGCTGCGGAAGGACACCCCAGCGCGGTCATGGACATGAGCTTCGCCAACCAGGCGCTGAGCGCCGAGTACATGGTGCGCAACCATGCCAGCCTGAAGAACACCGTCTACAGCGTGCCCGCCGAGATCGACGCGGAGATCGCGCGGCTCAAGCTGGCCGCCATGGGCGTCCACATCGACGTCCTGACACCCGAGCAGGAAGCCTACCTGAACGAATGGCGGATGGGGACGTGAACCGGAAGGAAGATGGAAAACAGAAGAAGGAAGGTGAGCCCAAACCCCGTTCTTCCTTCTTCAATCTGCCTTCTTCCTTACTCGTTTTCCGTCAGCATACACACAGGAGTGAGATAAATGACAACCACCTTCGCAAGTTCGCCGAAGTTGTACTTTACTTCGGAATCGGTGACGGAGGGTCACCCCGATAAGATGTGCGACCAGATCAGCGACGCAGTGCTGGACGCCATCATCAAGGATGATCCGGATGCCCGCGTGGCATGTGAGGTCGCGACCACCACCGGCCTGGTGGTCGTCATGGGCGAGATCACGACCAGCACGTACGTCGATATCGCGGCGCTGGCACGCGACGTCGTGCGCGACATCGGCTACACGCGCGCGAAGTATGGCTTCGACGCGGACACGTGCGGCGTGCTCGTCTCGATCAAGGAGCAGAGCGCAGACATTGCGCTCGGCGTCGACAAGGCGCTGGAGGCCAAGCGCGGCGAGATGACCGACGCGCAGATCGAGGCGATCGGCGCGGGCGACCAGGGCATGATGATCGGCTTCGCGTGCAATGAGACCGAGAGCTACATGCCGCTCAGCATCGACCTGGCGCACAAGCTGTGCAAGCGGCTGACCAGCGTGCGCAAGAGTGGCGCCCTGCCCTACCTCCGGCCGGATGGCAAGAGCCAGGTCACGGTGGAGTATCACAACGGCAAGCCCGTGCGCGTCGACACGATCGTGCTCTCCACGCAGCACAGCCCTGACGTCGAGCACTCGAAGATCGAGGCCGACCTCTACGAGCGCGTGATCAAATACATCGTCCCGAACGGCTACCTCGACGAGAACACGAAGATCTACGTCAACCCGACCGGCCGGTTCGTGGTCGGCGGGCCGATGGGCGACGCGGGCCTGACCGGGCGCAAGATCATCGTGGACACCTACGGCGGTGTGGCACGGCACGGCGGCGGCGCGTTCTCGGGCAAAGATCCGACGAAGGTCGACCGCAGCGCGGCGTACATGATGCGTTACGTGGCCAAGAACCTGGTGGCCGCGGGCGTGGCCGACAGGCTGGAGATCCAGGTGAGCTACGCCATCGGTGTGGCGCGGCCTCTCAGCATCGCGGTGGAGACCTTCGGCACCGGCAAGATCAGCGACGAAAAGATCGTCGAGCTCATCGACGCCCACTTCGACCTGCGCCCGGCCGCGATCATTCGCGACCTGGACCTGCGCCGGCCGATCTACCGGGCCACCGCAGCGTACGGCCACTTCGGCCGCAACGACATCGACGCACCCTGGGAGAAGCTGGACAAGGCCGCCGCGCTGAAGGCAGCCGCCGGGCTGTAATACGGCGGACCCACGTTCCTGAAAGAGGGGGCAGGCGATGTCTTCGCCTGCCCCCCTTCTTGTGTACCTGTTGTCAAGTATCATAGTTGACAGACCCCGCAATCGGACTATACTCACCAAGGAATTGTCCCACCACCTTGATAGAGCAACCTACTCGCACGCCGTAAACCGCGGGCTGACTTACGCTGCCCGTTTGCCAAGGAGTGACCGATGCGCATACCGCCCAAACTGAAAAGAAACGCCACCTGGCTGATCGGCCTGGCCGTTACGCTGGCCGTGATCGTGATTCCGCTGGTGTTGCTGCAGCCGCGCGCGACCGAAGCCCGAGACAATCCTGCGGCAGGGGTGCCGACCCGCGTTCCTGAGACGGATCATACGAACCTGCTCAGGGGCCCTTACGCCAGCGGCCCGGAGGTCACGGCGGCCTGCCTGCAATGCCACGAGGAGGCCGCATCCGACTTCATGAAGACCACGCACTGGACCTGGGAAAGCGCTCCGGAGATGGCCGAGTGGCGCGGCGAAACGGTCACCATCGGCAAGAAGAACCAGATCAACAACTTCTGCATCAGCGCGCAGGGCAACGAGAACAAATGCATGGGCTGCCATGCAGGCTACGGCTGGGAGGACGACGATTTCGACTTCACGAATCCGCTCAACGTGGACTGCCTGGTCTGCCATGCCGATCGCTCCCTATACGGCAAGGGCGACTATGGCTATCCGCTGGCGGAGTTGGACCTGGTGGCCGCTGCCCAGTCCGTCGGCCTGCCCACCCGCGAAAACTGCGGCTTCTGCCACTACGACGGCGGCGGCGGCAACAACGTCAAGCATGGCGACATGGACTCCAGCCTCAATTACCCGTCGGACAACCTGGATGTGCACATGGGCCGGCTGGACCTGAAATGCATTGACTGCCACCAGGGACCGGAGCATGCGATCAAGGGCCGCTTGCTGGCCAACAACCTGACGATCCCCCCCGACGAGCAGGTGCAGTGCACCGACTGCCACGCCTCCGCGCCGCATCAGGACCAGCGCATCAACCAGCACACGTCGAGCGTCGCGTGCCAGACGTGCCACATCCCGATAGTGGCTGTCAGGAACCCGACCAAGATGACCTGGGATTGGTCTACATCCGGATGCGATTGTCCGGAGGATCCGCACACCTACCTGAAGATCAAGGGGAATTTCCTGTACGTGGACAACGTCATCCCCACCTACAGCTGGTTCAACGGCAGCAACGCCTACCGCTATATCCTGGGCGACACCATCGACCCCGGCCAGCCGACGATGATCAACCTGCCGGACGGCGATATCGCGGATCCGAATGCCAAGATCTACCCCTTCAAGGTGCACGTCGCCAAGCAACCCTACGACACGGTCCACAACATCCTGCTGGCACCGCGCACGGCCGGCGAGGACGGCTACTGGACCACGTTCGACTGGCCTTCGGGACTGGCCCTGGGCGCCGAGGATGCAGGCATCCCGTTCTCCGGCCAGTATGACTTTGCCGAGACCTGGATGTACTGGCCGATCGCGCACATGGTGCAGCCGGCCGAGGACGCGCTTCAGTGTGAGGCATGTCATAGGCCCGATGGCCGCATGGATTGGAAGGCTTTGGGCTACAACGGTGACCCCATCGAATGGGGCAGTCGCGCACAGGCGAAGTGAGAGTCGATGATGATTATGATGCGCCACCAACGAACGATGGGCTTGCTCGGTGTGATGCTGCTGGTCACCGTCCTTGGCCTGGCCGGTGCTGCGGCACAGTCGGCCGAGCCCGCCCTGCCCGCAGCCGCGCCGCTTCATCCGCAATTCGCACTGCTCGATGTCGATGGAGCCAACGTGCTCGATTCGGGCGAGCCCGTATCCACGCTGAAGACGTGTGGCACGTGCCATGACACGGCGTTCATTCAGTCCCACAGTTATCACGCCACGCTTGGGCTCGACCGTTTCGGTGAACAAGATGCAGCCGCCGGAGGTCGCACATGGGACGCCAGCCCGGGAGCTTTCGGCCAGTGGGACGCGCTGCGCTACCGTCATCTCTCGACGAGCGCCGGCCAGGCCCTGGACCTCGGGACCGCAGAATGGGTCATGACCTTCGGCGACCGCCACATCGGCGGCGGCCCTGCGCTCTACGCGCGTGATGGCAGTCCTCTCACCGGGCTGCCCGCCGTGCCGTCCAGCCCGGAGACCGCCGTGTTGGATCCCCAGACGGGCCAGGCTGTGGCGTGGGACTGGGCCGCGTCGGGCGTGGTCGAGATGAACTGCTTCCTCTGCCACCTCCCCAATCCCAACAACGACGCTCGAATCAACACGCTGAAAGCGGGCGCGTTCGGCTGGGCCAACACGGCCACCCTGGCAGGAACGGGCCTGGTCGAAGCCGCCGGATCGAACGAATACGCCTATTCTGCCGCGGCCTTCGATGCAGAGGGACTGCTGAAATCGGAATTTGTGACGGTTCAGGATCCGACCGATGACAACTGCGGCCAGTGCCACGGCCTGGTCCACACCGATGCTGAGACGCCGGTCGCACTTGCAGGCGCCGGGTCGATGCCCTGGACCACGTACGCTACAGGCCAAATCATCTCGGGCCAGCAGATAGACAAGTCCGGGATGAACGTGGCCGGCAAGGAGCAGCTGTCGCGGCCATGGGACATCCATGCTGCGAGACAGGTGCAATGCGTCGATTGCCACTATTCGCTCAACAACCCGGTCCACGTGCAGGTGAACGCTGAGACCAGTCCTGACCACCTGGTGTACGATCCCCGGCGGCTGGACCTGGGCGAGTATCTGCTCCAGCCGGTCCATGATTTCGCGAAGGGTTCCGCCGCGCAGCATGCGATCGCGCCGGAGCTGGCCGACACGATGCGGCGCTGCGAAGGGTGCCATGACGCAGAGGCCACACACGGCTGGCTGCCCTACACGGAGCGCCACCTGGAGACCGTTGCCTGCGAGAGCTGCCACATCCCTAAGCTCTACGCGCCGGCGCTCCGCAGCATAGACTGGACCGTCCTGACGCCCGACCGCGAGCCCCGGCGCGAGTACCGGGGCGTTGCCGGCGACCCGTTGCAGCCCGCGTCCCTCATCGAAGGCTTCCAGCCCGCGCTGCTTGTCAACACAGACTCGAACGGCCGGAGCCTGATCGCTCCGCACAACCTGGTCACCGCCTGGTACTGGGTCTACGGCGATCCGCTGCGCCCGGTGCGGTTGTACGACCTGGAGTCCGTTTGGTTCGACGGCGACGGGTATGCAGCCGAGGTCGTGGCTGCGCTGGATGGTGACGGAGACGGCATTCTGGCGGAGAGGGAGCTGGTCCTCGACACGGCAGCGAAACAGGCAGCCATCGCCGCAAGGCTGGCCACCCGCGGCGTCCCGGACGCCCAGATCATCGGTGATGTTCAGCCTTACAGCATCGCTCACAACGTCACGGACAGCGCGGGCGCAATCCGTGATTGCACGGCCTGCCACAGCAGCGACTCCATCCTGGCACAGCCGGTCACGCTGGCCGCCGGGGGTCCCTCGGGCGTGACGCCGGCGCTGCTGGCCGGCCGCAGCTTCTCGGTGGATGCCGATCTGGACACCACGCCGGACGGCGTTCTCCAACTGAATGCGCCGCCCGACAGGCAGGGGTTGTACGTCTTCGGCCAGAGCCGTGTCTCCCTCATCGATTGGTTCGGCGTGCTCGCCTTCCTGGGCACGTTGGCCGGGGTGGCGCTGCATGGCGGCCTGCGCTTCGCGGCTTCGATGCGCATGCCCAGGCACACGCCGCAGCTGAAACAGATCTATGTCTACACAGTCTACGAACGCTTCTGGCACTGGCTGCAGACGTTCACGATCGTCGGCCTGATCTTTACAGGGTTGATCATCCACAAACCGGAGATCTTCGGCATGTTTGCGTTCAGATGGATGGTTTACGTCCACAACGTGCTGGCAGCCATCGTCGTGATCAATGCCGCACTTTCGCTCTTCTATCATCTGACAAACGGCGAGGTCAGGCAGTTCATTCCCCGACCACGCGGCTTCTACGACCAGGCGATCCTGCAGGCCAAGTACTACCTGGGGGGCATCTTCAAGAACGAGCCGCATCCGTTCGAGAAGGATCCCGCCAGGAAGCTGAATCCGTTGCAGCAGGTAACCTACCTCGGGCTGCTCAACGTGTTGTTGCCCGCACAGATCGTCACCGGCGCGCTGATCTGGGGCGCGCAGCATTGGCCCGAAGCTGCCCAACGCGTCGGCGGGCTGCCACTGCTCGCGCCATTGCATTCCCTTGTTGCCTGGCTGCTCGCGGCGTTCGTCGTGATGCATGTCTACCTGGCCACAACCGGCCATACACCGACCGCACTCATTGAGGCAATGATCACGGGCTGGGAGGAGGTTGAGGTGCACCCGGCCCAGGCAGCCCCAGCGACTGCGGGCCTTCCGCCGGCCCAAGCCTTGAAACCCGTCCAGGAGGCCTCCCATGGCAGCTGAATCCCGTACGTCACCTGGTGCAAATGCACCGGGAAGCCTGCCTGCAACCCGCCGCAGGTTCTTCGCGCAAGGAGAGACCAGGGGCTACATCCACCCCTACCTGGGCGGCGCGCTGCTCGGCGTCGTGCTGTTCCTGGCGTTCTTCATCACCGGAAACGGCCTGGGCGCCTCGGGCGGGCTGAACAACATCATCGGCTTCGTCCAGGACCTGATCGCGCCCGACCACATGGACCGCGTGCCCTACCTGGTCAAGATCGCGGGCGGCGATAAGAATCCACTGGACTCGTACCTGGTGTTCGTGGTGCTCGGCGCGATTCTTGGGGGCTTTGCCTCGGGGTGGCGCAACGGGCGGGTGAAGGTGGAGACCATCCGCGGGCCACACATCACCCCGCGCACCCGCTGGGCCATGGCGTTCCTGGGCGGGGCGATCATGGGCTACGGTGCGCGCTTCGCACGTGGCTGCACCTCCGGGCAGGCTCTTTCCGGCGGCGCGGTGCTCTCGGTGGGCTCGTGGGCGTTCATGTTCGCGGTCTTCGGCGGCGCCTACGGACTCGCCTACGCGCTACGCAGGTTCTGGCTGTAAGGAGGCACCGACCATGACGCCATTTCCGCTCGACCTTCCTGCCTTGTTGGGCCACTGGGGCCAGTACGTCGTCTACCTGGCGATCGGCTTCGGGTTCGGCTATGTCCTGGAGAGTTCAGGTTTCGGCAACTCACTGAAGCTGGCGCGCCAGTTCTACTTCAGGGACCTCACGGTGCTGAAGGTGATGTTCGGTGCGATCGTGACCGCGATGGTGCTGATCTTTGCCGCTACCGGCCTCGGCTTGCTGGACTACAACGCGATCTGGGTGAACCCGACCTATCTGTGGCCCGGCATCGTGGGCGGCCTGATCATGGGCGTGGGCTTCATCATCGGCGGCTTCTGCCCCGGGACCTCGCTCGTCTCCTTGGCGACCCTGAAGCTCGACGGTGTGTTTTTCGTACTCGGCGGGCTGTTCGGCATCTTCCTCTTCGGCGAGACGGTGGACTCCTTCGCCGCGTTCTGGAACTCATCGTACATGGGGCGCTTCACCGTCCCGGATTGGCTCGATCTCCCGGTGGGCGTCGTGGTGCTGGGGATCGTGCTGATGGCACTGTTCATGTTCTGGGGCGGCGAACAGCTGGAGAAACGCTTCGGGGGCAAGGATCTGAAGCGGGAACCCAAGGCGCGCTATGCCGGCGCTGCCGTGCTGGCGCTCGCCGCGGCCTCCCTGATCTTCATCGGACAGCCCACCACCGCTGACAAATGGCAGGCCATCTCGGCCGAAAAGGAACCCCTGCTTGCGGAGCGATCCGTACAGATCCATCCCGGGGAGCTGCTGGATGCCCAGCATGATGATTCGGTCAAGGTGATCATGCTGGACCTCCGCAACGAGGTGGACTACAACCTGTTCCACATTGCCGGCGCACGGCGTGTGTCGATCGAGGAGTTGCCCGGTCTCATCCCCGACCTGCTGCTCGAGCCGAGCAACACGCTCTTCGTGACGATGAGCAACGGCGAAGAAGCGGCGACGGAGGCCTGGCAGCTGCTCTCTGCCGAGAGCGTACCCAACGTCTATATCCTGGAGGGCGGTATCAACGGTTGGCTGGATGTGTTTGCCAGCGCGGATCCGGGGCTGCGCAAGAGCCTGGCCGCCGTCGAGAGCGATCGACTGTCGTACGAATTCGATCTCGCGCTGGGCGCGCGCTCGCCGGCCGCCACACCGGACCCGCATGAGTTCGACCTGGAATATACGCGAAAGGTGCAGATGGAACTGAAGCGTGGTCCCGCCGGCGGCGGCTGCGGATAAGACACCTGAACGCGCGTCCAAGCGACCCTGTGCTGCGCGTGCGGTGCGCAGCACATCCTGGGTCGTGGGAATGCAGAGACCTGAGGCTCAGCCGGGCGCTGCCGTATCGTAGCGCTGAGCCACCACGCCGGCAAGCACGCTGGTTACCGGCACGGCCAGGATCAGGCCGAGGCTGCCCACAAGGGTGCGCACGATCTCTTCCGCGATGAACTCGCGGTTGAGCGTCTGCCCCAGGGAGACGTCGAGGCTGGCCATGAGCAGGAAGAGCGGCAGGGATGCGCCGGCATACGCCAGCAGCAGGGTGTTGGTCATCGACGCGATGTGATCCCGCCCGATGACCATGCTGTGCCTGAAGAGCTGGGCCCAACCAAGCTGCGGGTTGGCCCGCCTCAGCTCAAACGTGGCCGATGCCTGCCCGACCGCCACGTCGTCCAACACGCCCACCGCGCCCACGACGATGCCGCCCATCAACACCCCGCGCAGGTTGAGTCGCACCTGCCCCAGGTGCACCAGGTATCCGGCCTCCTCGGAGCCGAAACCGGCCAGATGGCCCAGCCCGGTGAAGAGCACCGCGAGCAGCGAGGTCGCGGCCAGGCTGATCGTCAGCCCGGCCAGCGCGACGTGCGTCTTCCAGGTCCAACCGTACACGAGGTAGAGAGACGCTGTCATCAGCCCGAGCGAACCGAGGACGCATACCAGGAGCGGATCGAGGCCGGCCAGGATGCCCGGGATGATGAACCCGGCGACGGCGAGAACGCTGATGCCCATGCTGAGCAAGGCCCGCAGCCCCACCCAGCGCCCCACTGCCACCGCGGCCGCGGCGAACAGCAACGTCAGGATCAGCAGCGCAGGAAGCCGGACGAAGTCGGTGATGTAGTAGAACTCGCCGTCAGGCGCCACCTCGTGCTCGATCAGGACGCGGTCGCCGGCCCGCACCCGCGTGCCCTCGGACAACATCGTTGCCTCACCATGCAGCAACTCGATGCGCTCGCCCTTGCGGCTGCCGCTCGTGATCTCGACGACCACGCGCTGCACGGGCTGAGGCTGCTCTGCGACAAGCAGCTCCTCCTCGGCGACAACCTCTACGATCCGACCTTCCAGCGTCTCCGCGGGGGCGACACCTTCATCCGATGCGCCGGGCGCGGGCAGTGGCGGCTTGAAGAACAGCCAGCTCACGAGTAGCATCGCCGCCAGGGTGACGATCGTCACCCATAGGTGCCTGGGCACTGTGTTCATCAATAGTTCGACCGGATCGTCGGATGCCTCAGCTTGCTTGCTGTTCACCCATCGCCTCACGGACGCTGAACCGGGGGCCCGGCCCTGCCGGCCGCGTCGTCAGGAGCAGCAGCAGCGTCATGATCACGGCCGACGTCAGGCACCAGGCGCAAGTTGCGCCGATCACGAAGGGTTCGAGGAAGGTGAGGTAGATCGAGAAGAGGACGCCGATGCCCGCCATGGCAGGAATGGCTGCGCGCGCCCACCAGGCAAGCGCACCCGATCCGAAGCGTTGCACGGCCCATGCAGCCAGGATGGCAAGATAGCCGAGGACCCCGATGACCCCGATGGGAATCAGGCCGAAGAGCAAGGCGTAGTCGCTCTGCTGCACCGTGTTGCAGTCGCCGACCGGCCCACAGACCGCCTGCACCTGCTGGGTCTCCACATACGCAAGGTAGCCCGCGACACCCAGGCCCACGATGCTGAGCCCCAGCACCGCCCATTCGCGCCACGACCGGGCCACGGGCGTGCGACCGCGCCACGCGCGCCAGGGGCGGCTCGCCAAGACCCACCCGACGACTGCCACCATCCCGACCAGCACCAGGACCGCGAGCCCGTTGCCGACAGGGTCGCGATCGAACCGTGCCCCGAGTCCGACGGCGCTTCCGTCCGCCGTGCGCAGCCCAGGGACGGCAGTCGCTGCAGGTTGCGGCGCCGGCGTCGCTTCGGAGATAGCGGTCGCCGCAGCGGGTGCGATCGCAGCCGGCGCAGTCGCCTGGGGCGCTGGGGCCGGCGTCGCCGCGGCCTGCGCGGCTTGCTCCTGTGCTTCGGCCCGTGCGACCACTTCGGCCATGCCGGGGACGTCGGGCCAATCCACCCCGCCCGCGGCAAGGTACTGCTCGATCAAGCCGGGAAATCGCTCCGGGATCTCGGCCGAGCCCATCAACATCACATCGGCAACGAGGAGCATGGGCACGCCTCGCTCCTCGGGGGGGACATTGAATTTGTCGGCCGCCGCGTTGTAGAGCGCTCCGCCCGTCGGTTCTGAAGCGTCGACACCGATCATCTGCAGTTGGTCGCCGTGCTTCTGGAAGAGAGGCGGCAGATCCTCCGTGATGACCTTATGGCAATGCCCGCAACTGGGCGAGTAGAAGAGCACCGCGCGCACGACAGGCGCCTCCGCCAGGGCCGCAAGCGGCGCGGGACAGATCAGCAGCGCGATGAGCGCAAGGGAAAACAACCGATGACGCAAGTTCCACTTCATGTACCGTGACCTCTAGTGATATTCTTCACATTATTCACGAATTTGTCAAGCCAGGCCGGGCAAGATCGGAGATGGCGCCCGCGCTCATGCGAGATCGATCACCGTCCCTGCCGGGCTGGGGCGCACGATTTCACTTCCCAGCGCCTGCACCAGCGCCCGATGAGCGGATTCACCTGTGCAATGGCCGCTGTAGATGTAGCGCAAGCCCGGCATGGCGGCCAAACTGGCGCAGGCGCGTGCCAGGTCGCACTCGGCTACCCCCGCCAGGTGGAGCCCGCCCACGACCGCCACGACGGGCTGCGTAAAGAGGCACTCCACCTGCCTCAAGGTATTGAGCAGCCCGGCATGACAGCAGCCACACACGAGCGCGAGACCATCGCCGACTGCGAGGATCAATGCCATGTCGTCCAGGTAGGCGTCAGGAACGAGTCCGTCCGGCCCGGACATCAGGTGCGTCCTGCTCTTCCCCTCGAATTCAGTGCGTTCACGGATCTCGCCCGTCGTCCACACCCCCGGGATGATCTCCTGGGGGTCGGCGCTGAGCCTGAGCGTCAGCCTGGCCGAGAGCGCATCCTCGTTCAGCGCGGCGCCGATGAATTGCACATGCCCGGACCGCTGCGCATACCGCCCTCGAAACAGGTCCGCATTCGCGTAAAGCGGGATCCCCGGGCGCAGATGGTCGAGCAGCAGCGGCAGACCGCCCGTGTGATCGTAATGCGCATGGCTGATGGCCACTGCGTCGATGGTGTCGGCGCCGATGTTGAGGACCTGCAGGTTGTGCATGAGCACGTCACCGCTCTGCCCTGTGTCAAGCAGGACCCGCCTGCCGGCCGACTCGATCAGGTAGGACAGCCCGTGCTCGCCCCAGAGGCCCGAACTGGCCTGCACGCCATTATCGACCACACAGGTGAGTTTCATGTCATGAGCCTCCACACCGGTGAAAGCGCGCCGTGCGTCACGGCACGCCGTATGCGCTGCCACTGCGGCAGGTGGTGCACTTGACGATCCTGCTTCCCACAGGGACGCCAAGGTGTTGTCCGATCACCGGGCACTTCACCTGCAGCAGGAAGAAGACCTCCCTGTCGACGTCGCTGAGTGTCTCGAAATTGGCCTGGCCCTTCGCTACGATCAGGGTGGCCGCGTCGAACTCCGTCCTCATCTCAGGCGAGCACAGGGCCAGGATCGTTCCAGGAGCGTTGCTCCCGCTGCTCATCACGCGTGCGACCCGATCGAGTCCGGCGTCCAGCGCATCCGCCATCACGGCATCGTTCAGGATCGGTGCGTCCTTGACCACATAGGTCGTCGGCCGCGCCATCGTCTCGATCAGCACGCGATCGAAGACGGTCTCACCCGCGTTGTCGGCCAGATACAGCACACGCTCAGAGCTCGCCAGGCGATCGCGAAGGTGTCCCAGGTGATCGATGGTCAACGGCAGTTGGAGCGCCACCTTGGCTGCTTCGCGCAGCGCAGCGGTCGTGGCCGGTCGCGAGTTGGGCGCCCCATAGTCGATCGCATTGCCGGCAATCGCGAGGCGCACACTGGCTTCGAGCGGATCCGGCGCGCCATCGACCATCGATCGGAGATGCTCGTACAGCTCGAGCGCCTGGCGGGTGCTCTCCTCCTTGCAGAGGCGATACGGATCTTCGACCTGCAGTATGTCCCGCACGGTCTGATGCACCCGGTGCGCGATTTCGGGCGGCGTCGCCGCGAAATCTGCGGTCTCCAGGATCGGCAGCACCTGGCGAAGTACGCGCCACTGCGCCTGCTCATCCGCACCATTCATGCGCGATGCTTCAAGTGCCTGGCGCAGAAAACAGGGGTAACAATCGAGGTAAGTCCTCATTCGTGATGGTGGTGATGGTGATGATGGTGCTCCAGCGGGCCGCCCAGCTGGGCGAGCGCCTCCTCGAGCTGTGCGTTGGCTGCTTCAACTAACTCGGCAGCTGCCAGCAACTTTTCTCGGGCAGGCCCGGCCTCTTCGGCGTGGCCCCTGAACTCCTGGGCATGCTCGCCGTTGTGCTCGATCCAGTGCGGCAGCAGGACGCGTAGTCTCTCAAGATCGTTCATTGTTGCCCTCCAATGGCTCCAAAATGACGCGATGTTTCAGAAAATCGATGCGCTGAATCCGAGCCTGAACCGTCGTCGGACCCTCAAAGAAGGTGGCGAACCGGGCGCCATCCTCAGACGGCTCCAGCCATATCACATCGCGCGCGATCTCCCGATCGCCCATGTACACGGTCGCCTGGCACACGATTATCCCCTCCAGATATGAATGATGCGGCACACAGTGGTACGCACTTTCGGCCTCACTCGTCCTGCTGCAAGACCAGCCCCACCCCGCAACGCTGGTACCTCTCGCCGAACACAGCAGCAAACAGCCTGGTGGCGTCCGGGCCCGTGCAGTGACATGGCGCGACGCGCGCCACCCCCAATTCGTCCAGGCCAGACACGACACCCTGCATCGTTGCCGTACTCGCCCCGCTGAGATGGAATCCACCCATCACCAGGCTGACGTCCGCCTGGCCAACTTCGGAAGCCTTCCGGACCATCTCCACGATCCCGGGATGTGCGCATCCAGTGATGACCACGAGGTCATCGCCCGTCTGCAGGACCAGGCCCTGCTCGATGATGCTGCCACCCATATGGCCGGTGCTCCACAGCCCCGGCGCGATCTCCAAGGGCCCTGTAACCTCCGTCACCTGCGCGCCGAGCGCCCTGACCCGCTCCTTGAAGCCGGACCGAAAGGCCTGCGGCAGGTAGACCGTCACCTGTGCGTTCTGCTCGAGCACTGCCTCCAGGCCGCCGGTATGGTCCGCATGGTCGTGTGACAACACGATCATGTCCAGGTCACGCGGCGTGAATCCCAGCGCCGCCATGTTCGCGAGCAGCATCTGCCCGTCGCCGCCCGTGTCGAACAGGACCGTACGCCCTCCGTGTTGCACGACGGTGCTGAACCCCCAGGCGGTTGCCAGCCCCGGCCGGAGGGTGTTGTTGTCGAATACGACCGTAATCGTCACGGAATGATCTGATTTTACCACTTGCTCGCCCTGTGTGTGAAGAAGAGGCATGGACGCCAAAGCCCGGGACGCTGCACCATCCTCGCGCACCAGGCGCACGTGCCGGAACAGCAGCTCGTCCCAGGCATTTCCGGGCGCCTGGCAGTCGGGGATGGCCCGCCCCACCTCGATGGTCAGTTCGTTATATCCCATCCGCAGCAGGCCGGCCGGTACCGGCAGGGTGGCGCTCATCCACATGTCGGCCCAGGTCTGGCTCGGGAGCAGGCCGAGCAGCTGGCCATTGAGCCTGATCCGGTTACTGCGTTCGTGTCCCTCGAACTCCAGCCGCAGCGTCCAATCCCTGGAGAGAGGGTTCGAAACGTAGAAGCCACCTTCCCAGCTCAGGCTTGGCTCGATGGCCCCGTACAGGGGCCGCAGCGGCGGTCACTGGTTATCGCCCAGGTGCACCACCTCATCTGCTGCCAGGATGGGGATGTCGGTCGAGGTCAACTTCCTCCAGGCCGTCTGCATCCTGGAGGCCCAGTCAAACCAGGTGCCGCGCATATCGCCGGCAAACAGCGTTCGCAATTCCTGGTACGCGGGCCTCGGCTCACCCCCGGCATCCAACAGGCTGTATCCCGCCATCCCGTCCGCTTCGGGCAGCCCCTCGCTCAGATTCCACACGACCGCCAGCTGCACCGACGGCCATGCGTCCTTGATGTAGTCCCACGAGCGGCACAGATAGTCCGCCTGTTGCTCCCTCGAGACCTGCTGCCAGGCATCCGGGCCCGCTGCTTCGGTGGTCCATCCCAGCTCAGTGATCCATACGGCTGTCGCGTCCGCACCGTGCATCTCCAGGACCGAACGCAGATCCAGCAGCCGAGCGAGGTTCAGGCCATCCGGCGCGTCACGTGGGTCGTCGGGCGGCCGGCCAAACCCATACGCGTGCGCACCCAGCACATCGAAACACGCGGCTGCACCTGCCTCCAGCATGCCGTGCAGGAACTGACGCTCGTCCATCGCGCCCTCACCGCCGTTGGTGGGCGCCAGCCCGGCACTGACCACCGTTGCGCCCGGATCTGCTGCCTTGATGGCGGAATAGGCGCGGCACAACAACGCCGTGTAGCCAGCAGGATCAGGCGGCCGGTCCGCCCACTCCAGGCTCAGGTTCGGCTCGTTCCAGACGATGTACGCCTGCACCTGTCCCCGGTAGCGCCGGGCTACCGTGGCCACGAAGTCAGCGTAGGCGTCCGGATCGATCGGACCACCCTCACCGTTCTCCGGCGACCGCACTGCCCAGTCGGGCGGATGGTCCAGCCGAACGATCAGCCCAAGGTCGTAGTACTCGGCGGCGCGGACCGCGAAATCCGGCTGCTGCCAATGCCATTCGCCGTCGGTTGGCTCTACATCGCGCCAAGGCAACAGCTGCACCGCACTCTCATACCCGCCTTGAGCGGCCAGCTGGAACATGCGGTCTGATGCCGTCAGGAGATGCACCGCCGGACGCAGCCGGTCGTCCGCCGCCACACTATCGGCCGCGGCCGCCGTCAGCAACAGCGCCAGGAGGACGAAGCAGGCGACCCTGCTACTGCGCTCCATCAACATCACCCCGCCAGATTCCCTGATCGGCGGCGACATACACTGACCGTCCATCTGCGGCAAAGAGAATGTCGCGCACCGAGGCTGATTGGAGGCGCCCTGCCCACCCCGGCCTCCAGGTCGCGCCTCCGTCAGCGGTCGAGTAGAGTCCCCTGTGGCGCGTGCCTGCGAAGACGAAGCGTTCATCCACCGGGCTGATCGCCAGGGAGGTGATGGTGATGCCGTCGAGACCTGTGCCCCAACGGCGCCACGTTTCACCGTCTGAGCTTCGCCAGAGACCATCGGTGGCGCCTGCATAGACCGGCATCCCATCCGTGGCGTCGGAGGCCACCACGAACACCGTCGGCGCGGTCAGGGGCAACGAAAGCGCTTGCCACGCCTCCGCGCCAGGCTTCCAGCGAAACAGCCCATCCTCCGCCCCGGCAAATGTCAGGACCGCGCGGGCGCCGATATCCGAGATTTCCTCCCAGCTACCTCGCCCGTGCTCGTTGCGATAGAGTCCGGATCGCGCGCCCGCGATCAGATTGCCTTCGCGATCCCACATCAAGGCGTTCACATCGGGATATCCGAGTCCGTTGCTGCACCGGTTCCAGTTCCGACCCGCATCGCGGCTGCAATAGAGGCCGTCCCACGCAGCTGCGAAGACCAGCGCCGGATCAACGGGAGACACGGCGAGATCGAGCACCGCGTCGGCCGCGACAAGCCCCGCGCCGTGCAGCTCCCACGTATCTCCGCCATCGAGGGATCGGGCTACCTGTCCGGTCAGCGCCGCGTACACCTCGCCTTCATGCCCCACGACGAGGTCATAGACGGCATGGTCGCTGAAACGATGAGGCCGCCAGCCAGCCGCCCCCTCGGAACGAACATAGAGGCCATCCTCGGCCCCCGCCCACCACTGCTGGCGCAAAGCATCCCAATGCAGAGCATACACCGGGACGCGCCCGATGCCGCCATCGTCGGGAATCCAGGAGTGCCCGGCATCGTCCGAGCGCCAGAGTACAGGCGGCTCGTACGTGGCTGCGTACATCACGGCCGGATGAGACGGACAACCCGCAACGGCAACGGCAAGCCCATAGGTGGGGAGGCCATCATGCCACGGCCGCCACTGCCACACGGACGCGTCGCCATCGCCGGCCGCGTCACCGGTGCTCCCGGCAAGCGCCAGAAGGGCAGCAGCCAGGACCAGCCAGACCAGCATCCGTCCGGCTGAGTGCCGGAGCCTTCCCCGAGCCGATGGGTGATCAGCCATCACGTTCGCCCGCACCTCCTGAGACCTGCGTCGATGGGAATGAGTCGCCCCGATCCGCCGCGCGCTAGCGCGACGCGCCGGACTGCAGTCTCCTTATGTAAAACCGGGAGCCGTCGTAGCTGGTCCTGGCCAGGAGACCCTGCTCGATCAGCGAATCAACCGCAGACATGTCGCCCCCGGCCTTCGACACAAACGCTTGCACGGCATCCTCGCGCATCGGATGCACCGCGGTGATGCTGAGCAGGTCCTCAGCCAGGGCGCCGGTGGCGGCAAACGCATTGCCTTCGTAACCGATCAGGAGCTCGACATGAGCGACCTGGGCACGCACCAGTTGAAATGTCTGGGTAATGACGGCCTCCGGTGGTGGCTCGACGTCGGGCTCGGCAGGCGGTCGGGTCGGCACCGACAGGTAAGCGATTCTGGGGCCAAGCTCTCCCAAGAATGAGGCCAGGTCAGCAAGATGCGTCGCGCCATCGTTGAACCCCCGCACCAACATCGATTCGGTGGCCAGTTCTCCCCGAAAGGTCCCGGCAAATTCCTGCAAGCCTTCCAGGACCCGGGCCAGCACGAGGCCGTGATGCGGCCGGTCGATGCGTCGCCACACATCCTCTCGGACCCCATCCACCTTGACTGAAACCCAGTCAGCAAGCGCCAACGCCTCCCGTATCTCAGGGCGCCACAACAGGGAGCCGTTGGTGATGACTGCGATCCGGATGCCCAATGGCTGAAGACGTTCGATCAGGCGCCTCAACCTCAGATCCAGCGTGGGTTCGCCATCCGGGACGAAGGTCAGATAGTCGATGACCTCGCCTGCTGATCTCGCGTCATCCACCTTGCGCGTCACGTCCGACACGATCTCGTCTTCCCCATAAAAGTGAGTGGGCGTGATCGTCAGCCGGGAAGTGCGCCCCACCTGGCAGTAGACGCAGGAATAGGTGCACGTCTTCGGCGGAATATGATTGATGCCAATGCTGCGCCCCAGGCGTCGCGATGGAACCGGGCCGAACGCGATCATGATTGCCCACCCTCACTTCTGCTAAGAAGAATTCGCCGCGTCCCGAATCAGCGCGGTGAGTTCCTCGGCCTGAACATAGCCGACCACCTCGAGATCCTGCTCCTGTACGCCCTCCACCGACTCCACGGCCTTGTAGATGGCGAACGCCAACGTCACGGCGAGCGGGCAGAGCACCGAAGACGGCCGGAATTTGTAGGAGACCCGCCCCGTCGCGTCGACGACCAGATCTTCGACCAACCGCATGCGTACGACGTCGACGCCCGTCTCAGGGTCGATCACGTGAGTGAGCTTCTCGAGAATGGCAATGCGAAGCCGGTCAGAATCTATCACGAGCACCTCCAGGCTGCGTACGATCGCCGCCACATTCCGTCCGCGGCACGCGACGCATGGCCGGGCCTCGACCGCCATCAAACGAGCGATCCGGGCCCGGCCCACACTAACGCGCCGCCAGGCGTGGCAGCGCTATTCCTTTACCATGCGCGTCCCGCACTTCGGACACGCGATGTCCATGCAGCGTTGGCCAACGACGTGAGGCGACCGATGGCCGCACTTCGGACACACGCAGTCGCCGCCGGGTCCTGAGCCGGGCCTCGTGCCCTGCCCGCGGCCCCCGCCGCCCGCGCCGCCACGCCCGCCGCCGCGGCCACCGCGAAACAACCTGTCGAACATAATCATACCCCCCTATCGCTTAGTGTGAAATGCCGTATCAGGTCGCTTCACACCCATCGCCGCCCTACAGACCGGTCGGCTCGGAACCTTGCTGGCCAAGTGCTTCGATGCGCGCCTTGATGGCATCAAGTTGTTCGGCAAGCAAGGCCGCCTCGGCCCTCAGGCCCGTCAATTCCTGCTCGGCAGGTGGCGCAGGAGGTACATAACCTGGCCGCGCCCATCCCGGCATGCCCGTTGCGTAATACATGTTGCGCCGGCCGCGGCCGCCGCCGCGGTAGCCAGCTCCCAGACCGAGCCCACGCCCCGGCATCGGGTTCGAGAACCCGGGCCGATCATATCCGGCGCACCACCCGGCTCCACGACCGGTCATCGGGCCGGCCCCCCATGGTCCACTACGATCTCCTCTTGGCATTGGATTTACCCCTTTCTGCCATCCCAGTTCCTCACGGAACAATCCTTACAACTCTTCGCCCGTATCGTTTCTACGGCATCGCGGGCATACGGGCGCCCGGCGCCACATCCTCCAGCTGCTCCACGATCGGTTCGAACCCGTCTCCCAGGTAATACTCGATCTGGCCCTGGTCGCAGAGCGTAGCGATCTTGGGATCGATGGGAAGCCGTCCCAGCAACGGGACACCCAACCGATCGGCCATCTCTTCAGTGTGGCTGGGGCCGAAGATCTCATGCTGCTTGCCCGTGTCCGGGCAGACAAAGTAACTCATGTTCTCCACCAACCCCAGAAGCGGCACTTGCACCTGCGCAACCATCTGCGCGGCCTTACGCACGACCATCCCTGCCAGATCCTGCGGAGAGGTCACCAGCACCACCCCGCTCATCGGCAACGACTGGAGCACCGTCAGCGATGCGTCCGACGTTCCCGGCGGCAGATCTACCACCAGGTAGTCCAGTTCGCCCCAGAGCACGTCCTGCCAGAACTGCCGAATCGCACCGCTGATCAGCGGTCCGCGCCAGACCACCGCCTGGTCGTCGCTCTCGAGCAGCAGATTGATGGACATCACCCGTATGCCTGTGCGCGTCTCGGCTGGCAAGATCGCGATCGGGCTGTATCCAGGCCGCGCACCGTTCGGGAAGAACATCTTGGGGATGCTCGGCCCGGTGATGTCAGCGTCCAGGACGCCTACCTGGTAGCCATGGCGTCGCAGAATCACCGCCAGAAGTCCTGCGACCAACGACTTGCCCACGCCGCCCTTGCCGCTCATCACGGCGATCACGTGCTTGACGTGATTGAGGTGCTGCGCCGCATCCGCCGGCGCATCTCCCTGCTGCAACTGCGCTCTTTCCTCGGCCATGGTGGCCTCATCGTGCGTCAGTTCGTCGTCATTCATGCTTGCTCACCCCGGGCGTCCGCTGCTGCGGAAGCTGCCGGCGCCGTCTTGAGCCCATAGGGCCAGGTCGAGACGCCGCCTTCCATGAAGGAAACGTCCGTGAATCCTGCGTTGCTCAGGATCCGCTGAGCTTCGTATCCCCGCAGGCTCACCTTGCAGAAGGCGATGATCGGCTTATCCTTCGGAAGCGTGTCAAAGGCCCCGCGCAACTTGCCCAGCGGCAACAGACGAACGCGCGGATCCTCGATTCGCGCCGCCTCGTACTCCTGGGGCGATCGGACATCGAGCAGGACGAAATCCTCGCCCTGTTCGATGCGGCTCATGACCTCAGCAGCGGACACCTTTACTGCCACACCATCGATGATGTTGCGCAGCACGTTGGCCGCATGGATCACGTTGTCGAGCGCTTCGGAGTACGGCGGTGCGTAGGCCAGATCCAGGTTGGCGACCTGCTCGAGGGTTCCGCCCATGCTCAGGACAGTCGTGAGCACATCGATGCGCTTCGCGACGTCACCCGGGCCGATGATCTGTGCGCCCAGAACCTTGCGCGTCTTCTTGTCGGCAATTAGCTTGACAATGATCTGCCGAGCGCCGGGATAGTAGTGCGGGCGATCCGCGCCGGGTGCCACGCAGCTCACGACGTCGTACCCGTGCTCCAGGGCCTGTTGCTCCGTCAGTCCGGTGCGCCCCACGTTGTAGCCGAACACCTTGACGATCGCGGTTCCCATGATGCCAGGGAACGTGTCGTCGCCCCCGGCCAGGTTCGTTCCAATGACCCGGCCATGCTTGTTGGCCGTGGAGCCAAGCGGCACATACGCCCAGTCTCCCGTCACGAGGTGACGGTTCTCCACGCAGTCGCCGCCGGCGTAGATGTCGGGATCGCTGGCCTGCATCCGCTCATTCACCTTGATCCCGCCATGAGGGCCCACCTCCAGGCCGGCATCGATTGCCAACTGAGCATTCGGCCGCACGCCTACTGCGATGAGCACCAACTGGGCATCAAGCGTCTGCTTGTCCGTCACGACGCGCTCGACGCTGCCCGAATCGCCCTGCAGCGCAACGACTCGTTCGCCACAGACCAGCCGTACGCCCTGGTCGGTGATGTAGTTCTCCAGAAGCACCGCCATATCCGTATCCAGCAAGCCCGACAGGACATGCGGCATGAGTTCCACAACCGTCACATCAAGGCCGCGTGTCCGCAGTGCCTCGGACATCTCCAGGCCGATCAGCCCGCCTCCCACGATCACAGCCTTCTGAATGTTGCCGCTGGCCAGTGCGTCGCGAATCGCAGATGCATTGCGCAACTCGCGCAACCCGAAGACGTAATCCAGCCGCGTGCCTTCGATGGGCAATTGCACCGAACGACCGCCCATGGCCAGCACCAATTGATCGTAGTGCAGCGTATCCGTGACGCCTGTGTCCAACTGGATGACTTCCACCGTCTTGGCGTCGCGGTCGATGCGCACCGCCCGGGTGTTGAGTAGCGCCCGAATGCCCTTCACCGACCTGAAGAAGTTCGGATTGCGGGGCACGCCGACTGCCGTCGACGTCAGGTCTCGCAGTTCGCTGACCTTGCCCTGGATGTAGTAAGGCAGGCCGCAACCAGCGTAGGAGAGGACACTGCCCTGCTCCACGATCGTGATGTCCGCAGCCGGATCCAGTCTGGCCAGCCTGGCAGCTGCTTTACAGCCGCAGGCGACGCCGCCGATGACAACAACCTTGTGTGATTCGCCCATAACCTTCCTGGTCTCCTATCAACATGGGATGTATGAACCGATGCGTCCGATCGCACCTTCGTTCTTCTTGATCCGTTCGGTTGAAACGCTTCCCCGGCTCCTGTGCCGGGCGCGCTCCATCCTACACTCCGTCGCCCCACCGGCCGCGCCGCCGGCGCCGTCCTCCGCGTGATCCCAGACGGCCGTCCGGGGCTGCACTGAACCGTCGGGCAGTCAGCGCGCCAGCCACTGGAACCGGCTTTGCGCGCCAGACGCGCAGTACCTCGGGCAGTAACTCACGCGTCGCCCACAGCAGTGCGCTGCCGACGAGGGGCCAGACCGTGCTGCGTCGTCCCTCGACGGGAAGTACTTCACCGCTGACCCTGTAGACGGGCTCGCGGGACCCGACGGTCACGGGCAGCCGATCGCTCCGCTGTGGCGCTACAAGTTGCGCACCAGTGGTGGGCGCGACCGCTCCCACCTGGAGTCTGATCGCACCGCGGCGGCAGGCATCCGCACACGCGCCACATTCGATGCACGCGTCTGCATCGATCTGAGCGAGTCCGGCCAGGAGTTGAATCGCTCCGATCGGACAAGCCTCCAAGCAGTCACCGCAGCCGGTGCAGCGTGTCGTATCAACGCTGTACATAGGTCCCCTCCCCGGGCGTCACGTCTGCTTCGACTCAGACGCCGTCCCCTGACGGACGTAGAATGCAATGAAACGATCCAGTTCCTCGCGCGTGTATCTCAAATCATCGACCCAGGCGGCCAGGTAGGCCTCGCCCTCGGGCGTCACCTGGTAGACCCGTCGCGGCGGCCCCGAACCAGCCGTGTCCCACTGTGACGTGACCCAGCCGCCCACTTCCATCTCCCGCAACATGCGATAGACGACGCTGGCATCGACCGTGCCCGGCGCAAACCCGAACTGGCTCAAAGCGTCGACCAGGTTGTAGCCGTGCGATGCATCCCCGCGCAGCAACAGGAGGAGGCATGGTTCCAGAAAGCGCGCGATGCGCCTTGGCAGCACTCCACCATCGAACTCTCCCCCGCGTCCCCGGCGTCTCCTCTGAATCACGATTCCTCCCCTATCGACTGATCATCTGAAGAGATGATATCACCATATGTGCAATTTGTCAATAGGTACAAATCACACTTTCTGGCGTAGAATCAAAATTGCTCGGGCAAACCGTATCTTTTGGAGAAGTTGCAGCATTTGTGTATCATGAGCGCATGGCAATGCGCCTGACGGACTTCACCGCCACCATCAACACGGAGGAACCTGCTATGAAGAAGACTCTTTCCAGCCTGCTCGTCGTCGTTCTGCTATTTCTTGCGCTGGCTGCACCTGCGCTCGCCGGAGGAGACAAGGTGCGAGGCGAGAACGGCGAGGGTTCTGTGAACCAGGTGCAGATCCAAAACCCACCCCCCTTCCAACCGTAATTCGGGTCCGCGTCAACCCACAGTTCTGCCTGGCGTGAGGAAGCAGGAACAGCACACGCAACCACCTCGCTGCCCTCGCCAGGCAGTTCCTCACCAAAGATCCACGATCCGCAGAAACTCGTCAGCAGCCCCAGGAGCGGCTGTCGTCGACGCGTGCCATCGCGTCATCTCATAGCGGGGCGCGGCTACACTCTCTCAAATTTCCACGATCCCCTGGATCTCGATCCTTGCCGCTGCTGCTACCTCTGCGGCAGTCTCCTGCTGGTCGCGGCCGATGCGTACGCACACGCCACAATCGGAGCTGATCTGCCGCGGCACGGGGATCATCTTGCACCCGATGCCACGGTCTGCCAGCAGCTTCTCGATGCGCATCGCGTGGCTGGTGGAGTAGACCAGGATTACCGCGTAACTTTCACCGCTCATCGTCCCTCCCTCGCGCCCGCAGCCATCTCAGCCACGGCGGCAATGGCCTGGACCACCTCCTGCGCCGTGTTGAACGCGCCCAGGCCAAAACGCACCGTTCCCCCAGGAAAGGTGCCCAGGGTCCGATGCGCCGCGGGGGAGCAATGCAGCCCGACCCGGCACATGATGCCATACTCGTCATCCAGTCGCAGCCCGATCTCGGACGGCGGCAGGCCATCGATAGTGAAGGAGACGGTCGCCGTCTGCCGCGCTGCGTCCTGCGTGCCGTAGACGGTGACTCGCGGGATCGCCGCCAGCCCGGCCAGCAACTGCCTCGTCAGCGCCATCTCGTGGCTGCGGATCTGCGCCACGCCCTGCGCCAGCACCCAACGGATGCTTGCCCCCAGGCCGGCCAGCCCCACCGCGTTGAGCGTGCCGCTTTCGCACAAGTCGGGCAGGAATGACGGCTGATCCTCACGCTCGGACCGGCTGCCGGTGCCCCCGCGCTTCAATGGCGCCAGTCTCGCGGCGTCCACGTGCTCGCCCACCACCAGTCCACCGGTGCCCATCGGCCCGTAGAGCGACTTGTGGCCGGTGAATGCCAGAAGGTCGATGGCTTCGGCCTGCATGTCGATCGGGTACGCGCCCGCCGTCTGCGCGGCGTCAACGAGCAACAGGACGCCGTGCCGCCGCGCGATCGCCCCTGCCTCGGCAACGGGCAGCAACGTGCCAACCACGTTCGACGCGTGATTGAGGACGATCAGCCGGGTGTCTGGCCCCAGCGCAGCCTCCAGGTCCTCTGGGTCCAACTCGCCGGACCTGGCGCATCGCACAGTGGTCACGCGCACGCCCGAGCGCTCCAGGGCGCGCAGAGGGCGCATGACGGAATTATGCTCCAGGCTCCCCGTCACCACGTGATCGCCCGGTCTCAGAAGCCCGTTGAGCGCCAGGTTGAGCGCTTCCGTGACGTTCGCGCCGAACACCACCCGCAGGGGGTCGGGCGCATGAAACAGCTCGGCCACCGCCTCGCGCGCACCGTACACGATGCGCGCCGCCTCGACTGCGAGGCGGTGCCCCGACCGGCCCGGACTCGCGCCCACGTCATTCAGATAGTGTGCCATCGCCTCCAGCACGCACGGCGGCTTGGGCCACGACGTGGCCGCGTTGTCGAAGTAAATCATCGCCTGTCTCACTCGATTCTGGATGCCTGCGGTAGGGGCGGGGTCGCCGGTCGCCCCTACATCACGGCACCATCACGGTAGGGGCGGGGTGACCCCGCCCCTACATCCCGCTACCTACTTGGCAAGCACCAATCGGTACTCATCCCCCACCTGCTCGACCGCGACGGTGCAGCCGGAGATTTCGGCCATGCGCCGCACATTCTCGCGCGCCGTGACCGCGTCCACCAGCACCTCGATCGGAAACTGGCCTGCCTCGATCGCCTTGCGGGCCAGGATGACGGGTTCGGGGCACGAGAGGCCCCGTGCGTCGACTGTCTTCATCGCTTATCTCCCTAAACCGTTCGCTCGCGCATCGTCAGGCCGATGGCCAGGCAGGCCACGAGACCGATGATGACCGCGCCCATACCGAAGGGCGTGAGACCGCCCACCTTGACGACGCCCTCGACCACCGAGTCGGGGCTGCCCGCGAGGGCGAAGTTATGCGCGATGCCCGCGCCGGCGATCATGCCCAGCACGAACACGGCCGCATCACCGTCCCCTTCGCCGGAGAGAAAGAGCTGGCGTCCCGGGCAGCCGCCGGCAAGCGCGAACGCCAGCCCGGAGAGCGCCATGCCCAGGAAGTTCCAGAGGTAGTTGCTGTGCGCCACGGGCTGACCGGCAAAGCCAAGACGCACCTGGCCGAGGAGGAGGTTGGTGGCGAATGCGACCACCAACAGCGTGGCAAGCCCGCTCAGCAGGTGGAAATCGCGCATCAGGAGCACGTCCCGGATCGCGCCCATGGTGCAGAAGCGCGTACGCTGAGCCACCGCACCGATCAGGAGCCCGACGCCCAGCGCGACGAGGATCGGCGCATGCATCGAGCCGGGGCCGCTCTGGCTGAAAAAGATCGGCCCATCCTTACTGAAAGTCGGTGCGAAGAGGAGGAGCAACAGCAGGCCCACCATGAGCAGGGGCATGATCCAGCCCACGGCCGCGTACGTCTTGTGCGCGCGGCCCAGGGTGTAGCCCGACTTGAGAAACTGCACGCCCACGGCGATGCCCGCGGCCAGCCCTGCGATGCCCAGGATGGCGTTGAGGTCGCCGCCGGCAAGGCGCAGGGTGGCGCGCCAGGGGCAGCCCAGAAACGCGAGCGCACCGATCATGGCAAACATGCCCAGCACGAAGCGCACGATGGGCGCGGAGCCCGCGCGCGCCCGGAACTCGCCGAACGCGTAGGCCGCCAGCATCGCCCCCAGCACGAATCCGACAATCTCCGGCCGGATGTACTGCACGACGGCTGCGCGGTGCAGGCCCAACGCGCCGGCAATGTCGCGCTCGAAGCAGGCAACGCAGATGCCCATGTTGGGCGGGTTGCCCAGCTTCTGCAACAGCGGCGCAAGGACGCCGATGAGGGCGCCAGCGAGGATGATGCCCCACCGCGAAGCAAAGAAACGGGTGAGGCGTTCGCCAGGGGACTGGACTTGGTCAGACATGTTCTCCCTCCTGTAAATGTTCCCACGCAGCGGGCACGGCGCGCTGCCGTGTGCGCCACGACGCGGACAACAAAAAGCCGTCGCTCGCATGCGCGGGCGACGGCCCAGGCGGAAGATGCCAGGCCAGATCAGGGCGGGGGCGATGCAAGAGCATCGGCACCGCCGCCGCCCGACGCATGCGAGCTGCCCCGTGATCGCCGGCCGGCGATCGGGGTGCTGAGTCAGGTTTGGCGGTGGTACGTAGAAGCCACGGTTGTGCTCCTGTGCGGATGATGCGATCGACGCGAGCTCTTGCCTGAGACATAAAGCAGAAGCCCATGCCGGACGTTTCCGGCACGGGACAGACTATACCATGCCGATTGTGAAATGCAAAACGAGCGAATTGCCCCCACGGACCACATGGCGAAGTAAGATCCTATCCGACGGCAATGTAAGGGCAGAACAAGGCAGCCCGACTGGGCGTGAAGGCCTCACCCACTACGAAGAAGGGGGCGGGTGATGCGCATCACCCGCCCCCTGTTTCAACCACCGCGCCACTCTATCCGCTTAGGGTTTCCAGACCGTCCAGACCTTGCCCACCAGGTCCGGGCCCGGCTTGAGGGTCACCTGACCCGGCTCCCAACCCGACGGCATCACCTCACCGGTGGCCACGACGTGCTGGAAGGCCTTGATCTGCCGCACCAACTCGGCCGGGTTGCGCCCGACCTCAGGCGTCAGCACTTCCATCGCCCGGATCACGAAGTCCGGGTCGATGATGAAGCGTCCGCGAATGTCCACGCCCGCGTCCTCGTCGTACACGCCGTAGATCGTGCCGATCTTGCCGCCGCCATCGGACAGCATCGGGAACGGCACGCCGCCCTCCACCATCTTGCTCAACTCCTGCTCCTGCCAGATCTTGTGGACGAAGCGGCTGTCGGTGCTCAGCGCGAGGAACTCGGTGCCCAATGCCTGGAACTGATCGTACATGGCGGCGACCGCCGCCAGTTCTGTCGGTCAGACGAAGGTGAAATCACCCGGGTAGAAGCAGATGACGATCCACTTGCCCTTATAGTCCGAAAGCTTCACGGGTTTGAACCCAACATCCTTCACGAACGCTGTCGCCTCAAAGTCAATCGCTTCTTTGCCAACGCGTGCGAGCATCTTTGGCACCTCCTGTGTTGGTGTAGCGGCCCCCTCGGGCGCAAGTTGTGGCGCGGGCAGGATCGGCCCGCGTGCAGGCTTGACGCAGCCTTCCTTCAGTTCCGGCATATTAGCCTCCTTGGTCGATCGAGTGGTCACGGCGCAGTTGGTTGTTCACATTGTAACAAACAATGACGTGCAAGGCAATCATCCTGCCCTGCGAATCAGGTGTGGCTCCCCTCTTGCCGGCTCGCCACCGCCGCGCGGAACGTCTCCACGGATAACTCCGCACAGTGATGGCTGCTGAACGGGAGGCCATCCAGGGCCGAGATCAGCGCCTCAGGGGCAATCTTCAGGGCATCGTCCACCGACGTGTCCTGGACGAGGGTCATCAACATGTCGCCGCAGGCCATGGTGGACAGGCAGCCGTCGGCCCAGAAAGAGGACTCAACGATCTGCTCCCCACGGAGCCGCAGGTACATCTCCATCACCTCGCCGCACCAGCCCACCTTCACGGCCTGTGCATCGGGGTTCTCCATGCGCCCGTAGTGGGTCGGATGGCGACCGTGCGCCTTCACCTTCGCGGAGAAGGCGGAGGGCCGCAACTCGATCACCTCCGAGGAAGCTGGATGATCGCTCCACGCGCCTTCGATGGCGCCTGCGGTCTCGTCCCCAGGGGGCGCGCCCGGTTGAGTCTGTTTATCCTTAGTCATAGGCCTTGCGAATTGTCTCGTCAGTCAGAATGAGCTGGATGCGTTCCTGCCAGTTGGGCGATCGCCACGTCCCCAGCTCCTCATGGGTCGTAAAGTAATTCTGCGGGATAGGGTGTGTGCCGATCACCACTTCAAGACCGTACTTGGCCGGTATGAAGTCGGTGAAGGCCTGGATGCGCGGGCAGGGCGGATAACCCACCACCAGCCCGGTGGCCAGGTGGATGATCTCCGCGCCGTTCTTCTTCATCTCCGCAGGCGCGTACTCCACATTCCCGCCGGGGCATCCGCCGCAACTGGTGTAACCCACCAGCTCGATCTCTTCGTCACCGTAGCGGGCAAAAGCGCCCTCGCGGTTTCGCAACGAACGAAGGCATTTTCCGCCCGCACAGGTGTGGTAGCGGTCGCATATGATGATGCCGATCTTCTTCATCTGCACCTATCTCCTGATCATGCTTCGTGACAAGATCCAGACCTACGGACCACTATGGCTCGCGCTCGTTCAGCCGCGCTGCGACACGCTCCCATAGGGCGCGGAGCGCCACGGCTGCCGGCGAATCGGGCCGGTACGCAGTGATCGGCTCGCCTTGCACCATAGCATCCGTCACGAATGGGTCGAAGGGAATGTGACCGGCCATCTCGAGGCCGCTTTCCCGGCAGTACGCCTCGATCTGTTGTGTCCCCGCAGGATAGATGTCCGCCTTGTTGATGCACACGATGAGCGGCACGCGGAAATGTGCCGTCGTTTGGACGACGCGTGACAGGTCGTGGATGCCCGCTGCCGTCGGCTCGGCCACGATCAACGCCAGGTCTGCGCCCGATACGGCAGAGATGACCGGGCAGCCAATGCCGGGCGGGCCGTCGACGATCATGGCGCCGTAACCTTCATCCAGCGCCAGCAGTCGCGCCTGCTGCTTGACGAGCGTCACCAGCTTGCCCGAGTTCTCCTGTGCCGGCTTCAGCGCGGCGTGAAACAGGGCGCCATACCGGCTGTCAGAGCGGAACCACGAGCCCGCGACCTGCGGCGCCATGGCGATGGCCTGCTCCGGGCACTGATAGACGCACGCCGCACACCCCTCGCACGCGATCGGATCCACCGTGTACGCGCCGATCCCGGACGCAGGCGGAAGCACGGCATCGAACCGGCAGACCTCGTAGCAGCGCCCACACCCCTCGCACAGCTCGGGATCGATCGCTGCAACCGATCCCCCGATGAACTCGTGCGTTTCGAGCGGCCGCGGGCTGAGCACCAATTCCAGGTTGGCCGCATCGACGTCCGCGTCCGCCAGCACTGCCGTCACGGGCGGGTCGCCCTCCGCCGCCAGGTGTGCGAACGCGGCCGCGACGCTGGTCTTGCCGGTGCCGCCCTTGCCGCTCAGGATCACCAACTGCTTCATGATGCGCCCCAAACCCGGTGCGCGATCTGCTCGTATAGCACCCTGAACCGGTCCTCGTATTCTCCGAAAAGCTCGATCAGCGGGCGTCCCTGGGCCACCCCCTCCGCAATGGCGCGATCGAAGGGGATCCGCATCAGGATCGGCGTTCCGGCGCCCGCGGCGAATGTCTCCACATCGTCGTTGCCTATGCCGTCGCGGTTCAGGACGATCCCGGCCGGGATCCCCAACTCCGCGGCCACATCGACTGCCAGCCGCAGGTCGTGCAACCCGAAGGGGGTGGGCTCGGTGACCAGCAGCAGGAAGTCGCTCCCGCGCACCGACTCAACGACCGGGCACGACGTGCCCGGCGGAACGTCGAGGATGGCGACCCCCGGCGGCGCACCGTCCCCGGACAACGCCCACCGCTTCAGCTGCCGGATGACGGGCGTGGCCATCGGTTCGCCGATGTTCAGGACACCTCGGGCGAAGCGGATACCCTCCGGCGTCTCGCCCGCCTCCAATGCCCCGATGATCTGCGGGACCTCGGTGATGGCGCCCTCGGGACACACCAGGGTGCAGCTCCCGCAGCCGTGGCACAGTTGTGGAAACACCAACGTCTTCTTGCCGACCACGGCGATCGCGTGATACTCGCACACTTGGGCGCACCGCCCGCAAGCCGTGCAGCGCGCTTCGTCGATGCGCGGAATCATGATCGCCACATCCTGTCGCTGCGTCAGCACCGGACGCAGGAAGATGTGTGCGTTCGGCGCTTCCACGTCGCAATCCAGGAAGAGCAGAGGACGCGCGACCACATGGACCAGGCTGAGCGCCAGGCTGGTGGCCACGGTGGTCTTGCCAGTGCCGCCTTTGCCGCTGGCAACCGCAATTCGCAGGGGGCGGACCACGCCGTCCCTACGACCTGCCGCCATGATGACCTGGGCCGGTGGGGGCGTTCACCTGCTCCAGCTTGCCCTCCGCCAGGTTCGAGATGGCCTCCGAAACGGTCTTGCTCGGGCCAAGCAGGAACATCTTGATTTCTGCGGCCGCAAGGGTGATGTATGCGTTGGGGCCAAAGTCGCCGCTGATGGCCGCCTCGGCGCCCTGCTGCGCGATGAACTGCGCGGCCTGTGAGCCCGCACCGCCGGCCGCGTTCACGGCCGGATTCTCGTGGGCCTGCCACTCATGCGTGGCACTGTCAACGACGATGAAGTAAGCACCGCGTCCGAAACGCGGATCGACCGGAGCATCCCATGCGGGTGCAGTGGCGGTGACGACGATCTTCATGATGGTTTATACCTCACTATGGTGAATTACTTGGGCAGCCAGATCAGTGGCCGTGGCCGTGTTCGACGCTCTCGCTGCAGGGCGCCCAACCGCTGATGCCACCGCTCTGGAGGAGCGCCAACGCCTCGCCCACTGTGCCCGACGCGCCCGTCACAGCCTGGATGCCGTACTGCTCGAAGAACGCCGCAGCACGCGCGCCCATGCCACCCGTCAGCATGACGTTGGCGCCCTGGACGTGGATGAACTCCGGCACCTGGCCAGGTTCGTGCGCGGGAAAGAAGGGATTCGCGATCGACTGAACGGACTGGATGCAGTCACCCTCCAGGTCGATGAGCGTGAAGAAAGGGCAACGGCCGAAGTGGCCGGCAACCGGCGCTTCGAGGCCGGCATCTGACTCTGCAGATACTGCAATGCGCATGAATGATCTCCTCGTATGGGTATTTTCTGGCCGAGGCACTTTCGGCCGCTGCGGGACTGGAGGCACAGCGTCACACGATAGGCCAGCGGGTCTCACAGGATACTTGACAGATTTGTGATTATTGATATGATACTACTACTTTACAGTGACATTGTCAAATGGTTGGCTATGCCCGCCGGAACAGGCATGGGCCGGCGGCATCAGGAATGCGCGAGGGTCCGTGAATTCGGAGGCGAAGTCTTCCCTGGGCGCCAGAGTGCGAGCGTTGCGAAAGGAACGCGATCTGTCTCAGCGCGGCCTGGCGGAGCAGGCGGGCCTCTCGCCCAACGCGATCAGCCTGATCGAACGCGACGAAATCTCGCCCAGTGTGGCTACCCTGCAACGGCTTGCCAGCGCGCTGCGTGTTCGCATGGCCTACTTTTTCGACGACCCGGCAGGCGACCAGGTCATTCATAGTAGAAGCGGGCTCCGGCCGGCAATTGCGGACAAGGGCGTGACGATCGAGGCCACCGGCCTGCGGCTCGAGGGCCAGCAGATGGAGCCGTTCGTCATCGTCGCCGAACCGCTGACCGATTCGGGCAAGGACGCAGTCGTCCACGCGGGTCACGAGCTGGTGTTCTGTCTGTCCGGTCGCGTCGAGTACGAGATCGACGGTGTCTCCTACGGGCTGGAACCGGGCGATCAGCTGCTCTTTGAGGCGAGGCTGCCCCATCGGTGGCAGAACCTGGGGCCCGAGACCGCGCACCTGCTGCTCGTGTTGCAGGCAGCGGACGGCCCGCACGATCCGGCACGCCGGCACTTCACCGGCCTGCCTTCGGTGGCCGACCTGGGCTGATCGCCTCAGTTCGTTTCGTTAGTTGCCTCCTTGGGGTGGGGTTCCTCCTTTGCTCCGAGCGCCACGCATCCTGGACAAATGCGTGGCGCTCGTGAGTTAAGCGCGGGTAACCCATGCTTTGGCTTCCTCCTCTAGTGCGGTATAATTCGTTGCAGTGAGTTAACTGTCTTCCTGTGGGAGGAGGCTGCTTGCGCGCGCTAATAACAGGAATTTCCGGCTTCGTAGGCAGCCACCTGGCGGAACACCTGCTGAATTCAGGCGGGTGGACGGTCGCCGGCACCGTTTACGGCGATGCCGGGAACATCGTGCACCTGCGGGACGAGCTGGAGCTCTACGAGGCGGAGCTGTCAGAACTGGATACGGTGCGCGATATCGTCTCGGACTGCCGTCCCGATGCGATCTTCCACCTGGCGGCCCAGCCCATTCCTTCGCTCAGCCGGGACGATCCGTGGTTCACGCTCGAGACCAACATCCGTCTTCAGATAAACGTGTTGCAGGCCGCCGCACAGGTCACACCCCAGGCCGCGGTCCTGGTGGTTGGGTCGAGCGAGGAGTATGGGAGGGTGGGCGAGACGGACCTGCCGGTGGACGAGGACACGCCGCTGCGCCCCACAACTCCCTATGGCGTGAGCAAGATCGCCCAGGATTACCTGGGCCTGCAGTACCATCTCAGCCACAGGCTGCGGACAGTGCGTGTCCGGCCCTTCAACCACCTCGGTCCGCGGCAGCGTCGTGGCTTTGTCGCGCCGGACTTCGCCAGCCAGATCGCGGAGATCGAGGCGGGCCAGCAGCCTCCGGTGATGACCGTGGGACAGCTCGACGTGGCCCGCGATTTTTCGGACGTGCGCGACATCGTCAGGGGATATGTGATGGCCCTGGCACACGGGGAGCCGGGCGAGGTGTACAACCTGGGCGCAGGCGAGGCCCACACGATCCGGGAGTTGCTGGACGTCCTGCTGTCACACGCGTCGGTCCCCGTCGAGGTCAGGCAGGATCCGGCGCGGATGCGGCCGGCCGACACGCCGAAGATCGTCTCGGACTGCTCGAAGTTTCACCGGCAGACGGGCTGGCGCCCGCGCATCTCGTTCGAGCAGACGCTCGCCGACGTGCTCGACGACTGGCGCACACAGACCAGGATCAACACATTAAGATAGAGGAACCATGCCCAAAGCATTAGTCACCGGCATCACGGGCCAGGACGGATCATACCTGGCCGATTTCCTGTTAGCACAGGGCTACGAGGTCATCGGGATGGTGCGCCGGACCAGCACCATCAACTTCGATCGGGTGCGCCACATCCAGGACCAGATGACCATCGTGCAGGGCGATCTGCTGGACCAGGTCAGCCTGATCCACATCCTGCAGGAGCACCGCCCGGATGAGGTATTTAACCTGGCCGCGCAGAGCTTCGTGCCCACCAGCTTCCAGCAGCCCGTGCTGACGGGCGAGTTCACCGGCCTCGGCGTGACACGCGTGCTGGATGCGATCCGCATCGTCGACCGAAACATCCGCTTCTACCAGGCCTCCAGCTCGGAGATGTTCGGCAAGGTGCAGGAAGTGCCGCAGCGGGAGAGCACGCCGTTCTATCCCCGCAGCCCCTACGGGGTGGCAAAGCTGTACGGCCATTGGATCACGATCAACTACCGTGAGAGCTATGACCTGTTTGCCTGCTCCGGCATCCTCTTCAACCACGAATCGCCGCGCCGCGGCCTGGAATTCGTGACGCACAAGATCACCCACCAGGCCGCGCGGATCAAGCTCGGCCTGGCTCACGAGGTGCGGCTGGGCAACCTGGACGCGCGGCGCGATTGGGGTTACGCGCCCGACTATGTGCGCGCCATGTGGCTCATGCTGCAGCAGGACCATCCGGATGACTACGTCGTCGCGACAGGAGAGACGCACTCGGTGCGCGAGTTCTGCCAGGTCGCGTTCGATCATCTCGGGCTGGATTGGGAGAAGTACGTGGTGGTGGACCCGAAATTCTATCGTCCCGCCGAGGTGGATCTGCTCGTGGGCGATCCCGCCAAGGCGGGCCGCGTGCTGGGCTGGGAGCCCAGTGTGACCTTCGGAGACCTGGTGCGCATCATGGTCGATGCGGACATGGAGACGCTGCAGGCAATGGGCGACCATACGCCTCACGTCTAAAGGGGGATCAATGAGCGACATCAACTTCGGCACGGACGGATGGCGTGCGGGCATCGCAGAGGATTACACGTTCGCGAACGTACGGCGATGCAGCCAGGGGTTCGCCGACTACATCAAGGAGACCTACGCGGACGAGCTCGAGCGGGGCGTCGTGATCGGCGGCGATAAGCGCTTCCTCTCGGAGCAGTTCGCTGCAGCTGCGGCCGAGGTGCTCGCGGCAAACGGCATTCCCGTGCATTTCTGCGGCGGGGGCGTGCCCACACCTGTGATCTCCTTCGGCGCCACCGACGCCAATGCCTTGGGCGCGATCAACATCACCGCCAGCCACAATCCCCCGGGCGACAACGGTTTCAAGGTTCGCGATCCTAACGGCGGTGCGATCGATCCGGAGGGTCTGCTGGCAATCGAAGCGCGCATCCCCGCGAACGTCGCGGGCGTCAAGCGCATGCGTTTCGATGAGGCCGAGCAGGCCGGACTGATCAGGCATTACGATCCGGTCCCGGCCTACGATGCGCGCATCCGGTCGCTGGTCGACGTGGAACGCATCAAGAACGCGGGCTTCACCGTGCTGGTGGACAACATGTGGGGCAACGGATCGGGCTATCTCACCCGCTTCATCGGGGGCGGCAAGACGCACGTCGTCGAGTACCACGCGGACCGCAACCCCCTCTTCCCAGAGATGGCACGGCCGGAGCCCATCCCGCCCAACGTGGACGCGGGACTGGCGCGGGCGCGCGAGATCGGGGCCGACGTCGTGTGCATCCTGGATGGCGACGCGGATCGCTGTGGACTGGGCGATGAAAACGGCCACTTCGTCGACCAGCTGCGCGTCTACGGCCTGCTGGCCATGTACCTCCTGGACATCCGGGGTGAGCGCGGTGCGATCATCAAGACCCTGAGCACGACCTCCATGCTCAACAAGCTCGGCAAGCTGTTCGATGTCCCGGTCATCGATACAGGCGTGGGCTTCAAGTACGTGGCGCCGGCCATGATGCAGTACGATGGGCTCATCGGCGGCGAAGAGAGCGGCGGCTACGCGTTCCGCGACCACGTGCCCGAGCGCGACGGCATCCTGGGGAACCTGTACCTGCTCGACATGATGTGCCGCACGGGGCTCAAGCCCACCCAGTTGCTGGCGCGTCTGTTTGAGCTGGTGGGCGGACCACACTATTATGGTCGCATCGACACGCGCTTGCGCGATAATGACATGAAGACCGCAGCCCAGGCACAGCTGGACGGAGCCATGCCCGGGCAGATCGCAGGGCTGCGGGTGACCGGCAAGGACACCACCGACGGCTACAAGTACTGGTTGGAGGATGGTGGTTGGATGCTGATCCGCTTCTCCGGCACCGAGCCGCTGATCCGGGTCTACTGCGAAACCATGCACGAGGATAAGGTCCAGGAGATCCTGCAGGACGGCCTGAAGGTTGCGGGGATTGGCTGAGATCGTCGACACGCACTGCCACCTGGACCTGCAGCAATTCGACGAGGATCGCGAACTGGTGCTGGAGCGGGCCGCAAGTGCGGGGGTGCGTGCGCTGGTAAATCCCGCGATCGATCTGGACTCCTGTCGCCGGGTGCTGGCGCTGGCCGACCGGTACCCGCAGGTCTACGTAGCGGTGGGCGTCCATCCGACCCATTGCGCCGCTTTCGACGCGGAGACGGTGGCTGCGCTGCGCGATCTGGCGCAGCATCCCAAGGTCGTCGCGGTCGGCGAGATCGGCCTGGACTACTATTGGGAGAAGGTGGATCACGGGCAACAGCATAACGCGTTGCAGGCGCAGTTGGCGCTCGCGGGCGAGCTCGGCCTGCCCGTGATCCTGCACACCCGTGATGCGCGCGATGGCGATCCGGCCTGTACCGATGACCTTCTGCGCACAATGGAACAATGGGTGCCTGAGATACGGACGAAGCGCGGCGCCGATGCTATTCTTGGCATCTGGCATGCATTCAGCGGGACGCTGGAACAGTCGATTCGCGCATACGAACTTGGGCTGATCCTGGGCATCGGTGGTCCGGTCACGTTTCAGAATGCCCGCCGGCTTCACGAGCTGGCGCCGCAACTGAGATCGGATCGGCTGGTGCTGGAGACGGATGCGCCCTACCTTGCGCCGCACCCGCATCGCGGCAAGCGCAACGAGCCCGCCCTCCTGCCCCTGGTGGCGAAGAAGCTGGCTGAGTTGAGGGCGACAAGCGTGGAACTAATCTCAGCGCAGAGCACCGACACAGCCCGGCGCTGTTTTGCATTGGATTGGGCATGATCAAAGAAATCTCCATACTGAATCTTGTGCAGACCGATCTGGAGCGGGTTGAGGCGAAGATGCGCAGCATCGCTCCCGACTCCTACGCGCCGCTGGCCGAAGCCTTCATGCAGCTCCTGGCGGGCGGCGGAAAACGCCTGCGCCCCGCGCTTGCGCTTGCCACCTACCGCCTGTTCCATCCGAACACCTCCGAGAAGTCCGTCGCCCTTGCGGCTGCGATCGAGATGCTGCACACCGCGACGCTCGTCCACGACGACCTGATCGACAACGCGCTGGTCAGGCGCGGCGTGACGACGCTGAACGCGCAGTGGAACAAGGGCGCCACCGTGCTGGCGGGCGATTACCTGTTCGCTCAGGCCGCGGGCTTCGCAGCAGAGACCGAGAACGTGCCGGTGATCCAGCTCTTCGCCGATACCCTGAGGATCATCGTCGAGGGCGAGCTGCGCCAACTCTTCTCGAGCCGGCAGTGGCAGCAGTCGCGGGATGCCTACTATCCGCGCATCTTTGCGAAGACGGCCTCCCTGTTTGCGTCGGCGACGAAATCCGGCGCGCTCCTGGCGGGCGCGACCGACGAGCAGGTGCAGGAGCTCTACGCATACGGCAAGGACGTGGGGATGGCTTTCCAGATCGTCGATGACATCCTCGACTACAGCGGCGAGGAGGCCACCCTGGGCAAGCCCGTGGGCGGCGACCTGCGCCAAGGCATCGTGACGCTGCCGTTCTACTACTTCCTCCAAAATCACGCCGACCCTGAAAGCGTGCTGCACGCGTTGGACGCGCGCAACGACACCGAACAGGACGGAGTCGCCGACATTGTCGGCGACATCGTGGCCCAGGTTCGGCAGTCGCCCGCGATGACACAGGCGTCCAACGAAGCGGCGGCGTTTGCGACCGCGGCTAAGATGCGCCTGGGCAACTTCGAGCCCGGGCCCTATCGTTCCGCGCTGGAGGAACTGGCCGATTTCGTCGTGGCGCGTCACGTCTGAGTGATCCTCCAGGCGGCTCGGCGCGACGTGCGCCGGGCGATGCACAGGACCCGAGCTCCGACATGGCCGACTTATCCCGTTTATCGATCATCATCGTCAGCTGGAACGTGCGGGACCTCCTGGCCGCATGCCTGGCCTCCCTGCCGCGCGAGGCTGAGACGATCGTGGTGGACAACGCGTCCGGCGACGGTAGCGCGGCCATGGTCCTGGCCGGCTTCCCCCATGTGCGGCTCATCACCAACGAGGACAATCTCGGATTCACCCGCGCCAACAACCAGGGGATCGTGCAGTCACAGGGCAGCTTCATCCTGTTCCTCAATCCCGACACGGTCGTTCAGAACGAAGCACTGGACACCATGATCACCTACCTGCACGAGCACCCGAACGTCGGCGTCGTGGGGCCCCAATTGCGCTACGGCGACGGATCGCTCCAATCGTCCCGACGCCGCTTCCCCACCCTGGCCACTGCCCTCTTCGAAAGCACCCCTCTTGCATGGCACCTGAATCCGGCACGCAATCGGTTGGCCCTGCGCTATCACATGGCGGATCGGCAGCCCCACCAGGTGCAGGAGGTCGACTGGCTCGTGGGTGCGGCCCTGCTGACGCGCCGCGAGGTCCTTCATCAGGTCGGCGGCTTCGACGAGAGCTACTTCATGTACTCGGAGGAGCTGGACTGGTGCCGCCGCGTCAAGAAGGCCGGTTGGCGCATCGTCTATCTCCCGGCGGCAACCATCACCCACTACGAGGGCAAATCATCCGAACAGGTCGTCGCTGCGCGTCATCTCCGATTCAACACGAGCAAGGTGCGCTATTTCCGAAAGCACCACGGCGCGCTGCAGGCCGGTGTGCTGCGGCTTGCTCTGCTGGCAATGTATGCCGTAGAATGGCTTATTGAGTTCGCCAAGTGGCTCGCCGGCTCCCGGCGAGCGCTGCGCCGCGAACGGCTGCGGGCCTATGGGCAGTTGATCCGCTCCGGCCTGCGAATCTCCTAGGATCAGGACATGCGCGTTCTCTTCGTCACAGGGGAATACCCGGCCATGCAGGGCGGCGTGGGCGACTACACGCGCCGCCTGGGCCAGTCGCTCGGCGAGCTCGGTGCGGACGTCCACGTGCTGACGCATGTCGACGCGGGCGGAGACCATCTGCGTGCCCCGTCTGCAGCGTACGAGCCGACCGTCTACACCCAACTCGACCGGCCCGGCTGGGGGCTATGGCGCCACGTGAACGAGGCGGTGACCGAGCTCAGGCCGGAGGTGGTGCATCTCCAATACCAATCTGCCGCGTACGGACTGCACCCGGCCGTGAATTTGCTGCCGATGCGGCTGAAGCTCAGACGCGAACGTCCGCTCATCCTGACCACATTCCACGATCTCAAGTTTCCCTATCTCTTCCCGAAGGCCGGACCGCTGCGCTGGCAGTCGGTGCTGGCGTTGGGACGCAGCAGCGATGCCTGCATCGTGACGAACCCGCCCGATTGGCTGCGCCTGCGGGACGCCGGGCTCGGCGAGAAGCTCAGGCCGATACCCATCGGTAGCAACATCCGCTGCGAGCCGCCCCCGGGATACGCCCGCCAGGTCCAGCGCGCCAGGTGGGGTGCGCATCCGAGCGAGTGGCTCCTGGCGTACTTCGGATTCCTGAATGCAAGCAAGGGCGGCGAATCTCTGGTGCAGTGCCTCGCCGAGCTCGTGCGCCGGGGTGCGCCCGCGCGGCTGCTGATGGTGGGCGGCAAGATCGGCTCCAGCGACCCGACCAACGCAGCGTACCTGGCCAAGGTGGAGCGGCTGATCGAAGAGCTGGGGATCAGCGATCGCGTGCAGTGGACGGGCTTCACCGCCTCCGATGAGGTGTCCGCCAACCTGCTCGCCGCGGATTGCGCGGTGCTGCCTTATCGCGAAGGGGCGTCGTTGCGCCACGGCAGCCTGATGGCCGCGCTGGCGCACGGCCTGCCGATCGTCAGCACGGCGCTGGACGGCGTGTCCGCGGAGGCCCTGGAGCACTTCCCCATGCTCCAGGATGGCGAAAATGCACTCCTCGTGCCGGCGGGCCGGACGGATCAGCCCCGTGTGCTGGCCGATGCCGTCATCAGGCTGATGACCGATGCCGACCTGCGGTCGGTCTTGGCCGCCCGGGCCGGCCTGCTGTCCCGCCGCTTCGAATGGGAGGCCATCGCCCAGGGTCACCTGCTGGCGTATGGGGGCTTGGGAGTCAATGTCTAGGGCAAGCGGGCAGCTTGTCCCCCAGGCTAAGGCCGGCTCTGGTATCGGACGCTCAAGCTTCATGGCCGCGTGCGTGGCCATCATGTTGCTCGCACAGGCGCTGCGGATCGTTGACCTCGGGGCCTCCGATCTCTGGCTGGATGAGGCCATCAGCGTCTTCATCGCCAGCAAATCCCCCGCAGACATCGTCCGTTACACCGCCAGTTCGGTCAGCGAACATCCCCCGGGCTATTACCTCATCCTCCACGGCTGGCTCCGCCTGGCAGGCACGAGCGAGTTTGCCCTGCGGTTCCTCTCCGCCATCGGCGGCATGCTCTTCCTGGCGTCTACAGCGACGCTCGTGCGCCGCTGGTTCGGCGACCGGACCGCCGCGCTGACGGCATTGGTGATTGCGCTGCAGCCTATCGCCGTACAATACGGTCGCGACGGCCGGATGTATGCCTGGCTGATGCTTGCGACTGTGCTGATGGTGGCGGCATTGGATCGCGCGCTCACGCTCGACCGCAGGCGTGACTGGATCCTCTTCGGCGCAGCCTCCCTGGTCGCGCTTTCCATCCATTACCTTGCCGGCCTCGTGCTGGTCGCGCTTGCGCTTTTCATCGCAGTGCGGTGGACCAGGCTGCCTCCCGCCCGACTGCGCGCCGCGCTCGTCCTGTCCATCCTGCTCGGCGCACCGCTCATCTGGATCCTCCTCAATCCCGGCCCACGCGGCAGCCTGCTGGGCCTGCTCACGAACAGCAACCTGTCCGCCTGGACGCCGGGGCGGATGCTGCCGATCGTCGGACACTGGGCGCTTGCGTCCACGAGCGACCCCCTGCCGGATTGGCAGGCCGCCCTCCTGGGGCTGCCGATATGGGTCCTGGTCGGCGTCGGCATCGTGCGCATGCAGCAGCCGGCCAACTGGCCAAGGGCGCACCTGCAGGCACTGTTTGCGCTGGTGCTGCTCGTGCCGCCGATCGCCGGCTCATTCGTCTTTCCTTTCATGGTTCCCCGCCACTTCTCGAGCGCGTTCGGATTCTTCGTCATCAGCATGGCCCTCGGCCTGGTGTATCTGCTTCGCCGTTGCCATCGTGCGTTGGCCATCGCGGTGCTCCTCCTCGTGCTGGGCACCAACCTGGCGCTGAGCCTCAGCGAAGCTGAGAACACGTGGCGGCCCATCAGCCCGGCGATGACCTACATCCAGGAGCGGGCGCGCGACGGTGAGCCGACCGTCTACACCTATTTCTTCGACTGGCCCATCGACGCGTATTACGATCGCCGGAACCTGGACCAGGCATACCTGCCCGCAGGTGACGAGGACATCTCTCCGGAGGCGGCAGAAACTCACGCAGGACAGCTGCTGCAGGAGCACGGCTCCCTCTGGCTGATGCTCTATCCGGGTCGCAGCAGCACCGACACGGTGGACGCAGCCTTCGCCAGGCTGGGCTACGGCGCGCTCAAGGAGTGGTTCCCGGGCGATCGCGCGGTGGCGCACTACTTCGGCGACCTGCCGCTGCGTCCGGCGCCGGCCGACGCAACGTGGGGCGATTTCCTACGACTGACCGGATGGGCTGCCTCGCACATGACCGGTGATCGGGACGCAGGGGGCGCGCCCCTGCTGTCTGCCCCCGCAGGCGAGGCCCTGCGCCTGCAGTTCGACTGGGATGCCAGCGCGGCGAACGGACAGCGACTGCTCTTCGCTGTGACATTGCTCGGGGAAGACGGTGCGGTCTGGGCCCAGCGTCGCGGCGAGCCGTGCAACTGGCGGTGCCCGACAGACACGTGGGATGGCGGGAGCGTCACGGACCGCCTGGCGTTCGTCGTTCCGGCCGACCTGCCGCCGGGTGATTACGCCATGCAGGCATCGTGGCTGACGACAGACGGCGAAAGCGTGCTGGCATGGAGCGGCGGGCGCCTGGCGACCGCAATTCGCCTGGGCACGGTACGCGTCGGCCCGCCTGCAACAGATGCACTGCGCGCCGCGCCCCTTGCCTCAGGCTCACGTCCGGCCGCTGCGGCGGGCGGCCTGACGCTCGTCAGCCTGGCGCCGCCCGTTGCCCCCGTCCTCGCGGGCAGCCCGCTTTCGCTGCCGGTGCAGTGGCAGGTGGAGGCCCCGCAGCCGGCCCTGGAGGCACGCCTGCAGCTCGTGCGCAACGGGCAGCAGTGGACCCAGATCCAGCCGCTCGGCCCCGCGTGGCATCCGAGCGACCGGTGGACGGCCGGCCGGCTGGTGCGTGCACAGCCGCAGTTCAGGCTTTCCGGGCTGTTGGCACCGGGCGAATATGCGGCCTCGCTGGTCATTGCGCGAATGGGCGCCGGGGAAGACATGCTCACGGTGCCGGTCGGCCGTCTTGTGATCAGGGATCGCGAGCGGCGCTTCGAGTTGCCGGAGATCGGCGTGCCGGTCGCTGCGAGCTGGGTGGAAGGGATCAAGCTGGTGCAGCTGGCGTCGCCGGCCTCCGCTCAGCCCGGCGAGACCATCGAAGTGACGCTCGTTTGGCGGGCCGACCGGCCGACCGCTGGCAACTGGAAGGTGTTCATACACCTTGTGGATGCCGATGGAACGACGCGGGCGCAGGGCGACGGCTACCCTCGCGGGGGCACAGCGCTGACAACCACCTGGCAATCCGGCGAAGTCATCGTGGACACCTACCCCATCAGCCTGGCCGCGGATCTCCAGCCGGGCACGTATCGATTGCAGATCGGCTTCTACGACGAAGAGACGGACGAGCGGCTTCCGCTGAGTCCCGGAGTGGACACATGGACGTGGCCCGCACCCGTCACAATCGAGGCGCCGTGATGGTTCGCACACCGATGGACCGAGGGGCGCCTGCCGTCACGCGGGCGATCGTCGCCCTGCTGCTGGTGCGCCTGCTGCTCAGCGTCGCATTCAGCCTGGCCACGCCCCTGGGCGAAGCGCCGGATGAGGCAGATCACTACGCGTACGCGGCCTACCTGCTGGAGAAGGGCGAGCTGCCCGTCGGGCCGGAGATGACGCAGGGCAAGCACCCTCCCCTGTACCACGCCCTTGCGGCCGTCGCCGCGAAGCTGGCCGGCGGCTCGCCGGACCGCAGCTTCCTGCGCGCCAATCCCGACATGGCGTTCGGTCCGGCGAGCCAGGCATCCAACTTCTTCGTCCACACCACCGCCGAGGAATGGCCGTGGCGGGACGGTGTGCTTGCCATGCGCGCCGGCCGCGGCGTGTCGATCCTCGCTGGGCTCGTGCTCGTGCTGGCTACCTTCCTGTTGGGCCGCGCGATCTGGCCCGCGCGGCCTGAGATCGCGCTCGCGGGCGCCGCGTTCGCCGCGTTCCTGCCCGAGTCGCTGTTCGTCAGCGGCGCGATGAGCAACGACATGCTGGCCGCCATGTGGGCCACCCTGGCGCTGTGGCTGAGCATGAAATCGGCGATTACCATCCACCAGCGACAGCAGAGCCGCTCAGATGAGTCCCCCGAAAGCATCCTGAGCGGAACTCCGCCGCCCGGATCGCCGGGCGGCGGAGTGCAGTCGAAGGACGCGGCCATACCGCTAGACCGCTCCGCCTCCTTCGACTCCGGGCTGTCGCCCGCCGCTCAGGACGCTCCGCTCAGACATCCTCGCTCTGCTGGCCCTTCGAAAGGCCACAACAACGCCGCCCATCAGGCTCAGTCTGCGCGCGGTTGGGTGCGCGCGCTGCTGACCGGCGTCTGCCTCGGGCTGGCGTTCGTGACCAAGGCGAGCACCGGTTCACTCGCGGTGATCGTGACCGCCGTCTTCCTCCTCTCGGCATGGCCGGGGGGGACGCGACGCTGGCCCGGCCTGCGACGGCTGGCGCCCGGCGCCATACAGGTGGCGCTGGCGGGTGCGGCGGCCTTCGCGATCGCGGCGCCGTGGCTGTGGCGCAACTGGCGCCTGTACGGCGATCCGTTCGGCTGGCCGATGGTGCTCGCGACCATCGATCAACGCCAGGGACCGCTGGGGCTGGCCGGCGTGCAGCAGTTGCTGTCAGGCTGGTGGATCAGCTTCTGGGGCAAGTTCGGCGGTGCGGGGCATATCCCACTCCCGACCGCGCTTTATCTCATCTGGGCCGCGATCGGCGCAGCCGCGCTCGTGGGATGGCTGCTACATCTCGTGCGCCAAGTGCCCGGCACTTCCGAAGTGCCGGGCACTTCTCCCGCACACTTGCCGGGCACTTCTCCCGCACACTTGCCGGGCACTTCTCCTGCACACTTGCCGGGCACTTCTCCCGCACCCCTGCCGGGCACTTCTCCCGCACCCCTGCCGGGCACTTCTCCCGCACACTTGCCGGGCGCCTGCGCCTGGATCGTCCTCCTCGGCACGCCGCTGGTGACCGCGGCGGGCATCTACTCGTACAGCAAGGTGGCGCTCGGCACCGACCAGGGGCGACTGCTCTTCCCGGCCCTGGGCCCGCTCGCCCTGCTCATCGCGGGAGGCCTGCACGCCTGGCTTGGACGCCGCGCGGCGCGCCGCGCCGGCCTGTGGACCGGGGTGATGGCCGGCGGCATGGCGCTGATCGCGGTCGCAGCGCTGATCACTGGCCTGGTGCAGCCTTTCTCCGCGCCCCCCGAGCCGCGGCCGGAACGCATCGCGGCCGCGCAGCCGCTGAACACGCGCTTCGGACCCGTGGAGCTGGTCGCGGCTGCCTGGGACGACCCCGCGCCGGGCGAGCTGACCCTCTACTGGCGCGCGGCGGAGCCGCCGGCCGACGACCTGCGCACCGCGCTGCGCCTGCTCGACGCGGACGGCAACCTCCTGTGGGAGTGGAAGCGATCGCCGGCCGCGGGCCGATTCAGCACGGACCGCTGGCCGGTGGACCGCGCGGTCGCCGACACCTATCGCCCGCCGCCGGAGCTGCTGGCGCGAACCGCACGGGTGGAGATAGGCGTCCGGCCCTTCCCGGAGGGCGCGTGGCTCTCGCCCGCTTCGGCCGGGCCGCACGGCTCGGCCGGGCCGCCTGGCGCAGGCGGCGATCTTTTGCCGCTCCCCGTGCCCGGTAAGTCGTCCGCCCCGATCGCGTCGCGTCCCTTCCCGGCGCGCACGGCGCTGCACGCGGACCAGGTGGCGCCGTGACAGCCACACGCGCCTCGTTTCAGACGCCCCTCACGTCGGGTACATCAGTGGAGAACCCTGAGCGGAGCGACCGTAGGGAGCGCAGTCGAAGGGGCGGCCTGGCGCAGAGCATCCCCCATACCGTGGCCCCCAACGGAAAATACGCCTCCTCGGGCCCGCGCTGGCCGGCCGCGTACCTCGCCGCATGCGCCGCGGTCGTGCTGCTGCTCGCCGCGGTCCACAGCAGCGCGGTCACGCTCGACGATGCGTACATCACGTATCGCTACGCGGAGAACCTGGCGCTGCATGGCCAGCTGATCTACAACCTGAGCGGTCCGGCGCAGTCCTTCGCCACGACCGCGCCGGCCTACGCAGCCCTCCTCGCGGGGCTGCGGCTGCTGGGCCTCGACATCCCCCTCATGGGCGGCTGGCTCAGCATCGCGGCGATGATCGGCGCTGCCGCGGCGCTCGCCGACCTGTTGGGGCACTGGTCGCGGCGGGGCGGGCTGCTTGCAGGCATCCTGCTGGCCGCCTTCCCCATGAGCTGGCTCGTCCTGGGCATGGAGGGGCTGCCCGCGCTGGCGCTGGCGCTGCTCGGCCTGGCCCTCACGTTGCGCGGCCGGACGACATGGGCCGCGCTCTCTCTGGCAGCCGCGACGCTGCTGCGTTTCGATGCAGCCGCGGCCGCCCCCGCGTGGGGCATCTTCCTGCTCGTCCGCCACGGGGCCACCTCAGGCCGCGCGTGGCGGGCCATGTTGGCATACGGCTTGGCCGTGGTCGCGGTTTACGGTGCCATGATGCTGTTCCTCGGCGTCCCCCTCCCGGGAACGCTGGGCAGCAAGCAGGCGCAGGTGGCGCTCGGCATCACCGGCTTCTTCTCCGACACCGGTTATCTCGGCGGCCTGCTGCTCATGGCCCGCGCGTACTGGGCGCATTCGCCCGCATACCTGGCCATCCTCGGGCTGGCCATCGTTGGGCTGCTCCTCGGCCTGCGGGGTCCAAAGGCAGGCGACCCGGCCCAAGCCGGGCGACCGGTGCAGGCCGGGCGACCGGTACGGGCCAGACGACCGTCGCAGCCCGTGCGCGCGTCCTTGGTCCCCTTCGCCCTGTTGGCCCTATGGACGGTGCTGCACCTGGGGCTGTACGTGGTGCTGGGCGTGACGCCCTACGTATGGTACTATCTTCCCGTGGCGCCGCTGCTGTGCGCGCTGGCCGCGGCAGGCATCGTCGGCCTCGCCGGCCTGGTGAATCGCCCGGCCACGCGCCTGACGGCGGCCATCGGCGCGGCGCTGCTCCTGCTCGCGCTGCTTGGCCCCGCCGTGACGCACGCCCTGATGGCCGCGCGCTCAGAAGAGGCAGTCAGGACGGAGCCGCAAGCGCTGGCAGACAAGGCGCTGCCGGGCACGCAGTACCCCGCCTACCGTGCGACGGGTGAATGGCTGGCGGCCAACTCGCCCGAGGACGCGACGGTCGGCGTGACGGAGGTCGGCATCATGGGCTATTTCAGCCGCCGGCCGATGGTCGATTTCCTCGGCCTCCTCGACCGCGAGGTCAGCCAGGCGCTGGCACGCGGCGACATGTCGTGGGCCATGTACGCACGCCAGCCGGACTACGTCGCGTTCTCCGAGCTGAACCCTGCCTACGCGTACGGCGTGTACGAGGATGCCTGGTTCCAGGCCGCGTACGATCCCCTGCAGCGCATCGGGGCCCAGGGCTTCTGGGGCGGAGACCTGACCGTGTACGCCCGCGGGGTCGAGCCGCTGCCGCAGGGCATGATCGACGCGCTGCCGCGGGTTGCAGAACCGCTGGCGATCCGCTTCGGCGACGGCCCAAGCGGCGCCTTCGAGTTGATCGGCCTGACCGCGCCGGCCGGCCCGTGGCAGGGTGGCCGGGCTGCGGGCGTCACGTTCTACTGGCGGGTGCAGCGCGTGCCGGAGCGCAACTTCGCCATGTTCGTCCACCTGGTGGACGAGGCAGGCCGCATCGTGGCCGGCCACGACCAGCCGCCACTCCTGGCCGCGCAGCCGACCAGCACGTGGCAGCCCGGCATCATCTATGCGGATTTCCACCCCATCGGCCTGCCGCCGCTGCCCCTGGCGCCGGCCACGCTGACCTGGGAGGTGGGGTTCTACGACCCCGACACCGGCGAACGGCTGCCGGCCTTCGGACCCGATGGCGTCGAGATGCCGGGCGGCCAGGCGCGCTTCGGGGAACGCCTCCTGCTGGAGGGTGCAGCGCCGGCCGTCCTCGGCGCGGACGAGCCCGCCCCGTGTCGCATCGCCATCCGGAGCTACCGGGTTGAGGGCGGCGCGGCGCGCCGCGGCGCAGAGACGCCGCTGATCGTGGAGGTGGCCGATCTTTCCTGTCCCGTCGACCTGACGGTGGACCTGTGGGACTGGAACGCGGACCGCGCGGTGTGGGCGCAGACCGTCCGCGTGACGCGTGCCGGCGAGGTGGCCTTCACGATTGCGGTGGCCGCCGGCGATCCCGCCACCTGGCCAGGACTTCGGCTGTCGGCCGCATCGGGCGATGCGCGTCTGTCCTGGCTGGACGATGCCGGGCATCCGTTGTCAGATGTTCTGAAGCTTACGCCGCTGAGCCTGGTTGGACCCTGATATGGAATCGACCGCGCCGCGCGCCGACCGCCGGATTGCCGCCGGCATCTTCTTCCTGGTGTTGGGGGTCTACCTCTTCACCTACGTCGGCGCGTTCAAGAGCAACGACGAGCGGGCGTACTTCTCCGGCATGGACAGCTTCGTCAAGCGCGGGGAGTTCACCGCGAACCAGATCTACTGGGATTACACCGCGGTGGGGATGCTCACCACGACGGGCGACATGGTCCCGAACTACGAGCCGGCGCAGATGGTTGCGCCGATCCCCTTCTATCTCTGGGGCCGGGCGCTCGGCGCCGGGGTCCAGGGCGCGCTCGTCTTCAATGCCGTCATCCTCGCCGCGGCCGCAGCGCTCCTGTATCTGATCTTCGCAGAGCTGGGCTACCGCCGCCGCACCGGCCTGCTGGGTGCGCTGGTATTTGCCTTTGCGACCCTGGCGTGGCCTTACAGCCGCACCTTCTTCCGCGAGCCGCTCACCGCGTTGGCCTACCTTCTCGCGTTCTATGCCCTGCTGCGTTACCGTGCGCCTGCGTCGCGGCGGTGGATCTGGCCCGCGCTTGCGGGGTTCGGACTGGGCCTGGCGATCGTCACGAAGCTGATCAGTGTGGGTGCCATCCCCGGCCTGGCGCTTCTGGCATTCGGCGTCGAGTGGCGACGCGGGGCAGATGGGGCCAGGCCGCTGTGGCGCAGCCGCCTGGCCATGCTTGGGGCCGCGGCCATCCCGCTGGCCGCGCTTCTCCTGCTCTACCAGGTCTACAACCGGGCGACCCTCAGCGGCGTCGAGGTGTTCGCGCGCAACATCGTGGATTACACGACCAACCCGCAGCTCTCCCAGACCGTCCCCATGCGCATGCTGCGCGCGTTGGCCGGCATCACCATCAGTCCCTACAAGGGTCTCTTCTGGTACTGCCCCGTCCTGCTGTTGGGACTGGCGGGCGCGTGGCGCTTCACGCGCCGGCACCGCTGGGAGGGGCTCGCCGCGCTGGTGATCGTAGCCGCACACGTCGTCGGGTACAGCCGCTACAACTACTGGTCCGGCGGCGTGGCTTGGGGCATGCGCTACCTGCTGCCAATCGTCCCCTTCCTGGTCCTGCTCGCCGCGCCGGTGTGGGAGTGGCTGGCCGGGGAAGACGCGCCTGGCGGATCTGCGAGGCCCGGGAGACTTGTGGCACGAGCAGCCGCATGGGCGTTGATCGCCCTCAGCGTCCTCATCCAGGTGCTGGGCGTGTCGATCGACCTGGTGACCTGGGAAGTGCAGTGGCTGCTCGACAACATTCCGATCTGGGGCGGGCTCGGCCAGGCCATCGAAGGCCTGATGCTGCGGCCAGAGCACTCGCCCGTGCTCGGACATCTGCGGCTGCTCCTGGCGGGCCAGCCGCTCGACTTCGCCTGGGTGCAGCAGCGGCCCCAGGGTACGGTGGCCGTTCTGCCCTGGGGGCTGATCGTCTCGGCAGGTCTCGTGCTCGCGGGCGCAGGGGCCATGGTGGCGATCTGGCGTCGCCCCGCGGCGGCTCGGACGGTGAGCCTGTGGTCCGCAGTTGCCATGCTGGCCGGCGCATCCGCGCTGTTGCTGATCTATCGCCAGGGAGACGCGCGCTTCGACAAGTACGACGTGGACCGCTTCCTGAGGCCGATGATGGCCGACCTCCACCAAGCGCGCTGCGCCCCTTCGACTCCGCCGCTGCGCGGCTCCGCTCAGGGTGCTCAGGCTGACGCGACGCCTGCCACGGGTGCGCGAGGGTGGCTTCAATGCCAGGACGTCTTCCTGATGCCCGATCCGGCGCTGACCGACTACTTCCTCAACTACCTGGACGCCCCCCTGCCCTGGTACTCGCTGGAGAGCACCCCCGTGGACGAGGCCCTCGCCCAACAGCTCGCCGCCCGCTATGCGGGCATCTACCTGGGCCGCGATCGTAACGCCCAGGCGGACGAGCAGGAAGGGCGCCGAGACTGGGAGCACTGGCTCACGGACCACGCGTACAAGCTTGACGAGCGACGCTACGATGAATGGGCGCGGCTGATCCGCTTCTCGGCCGCAGGACAACCTGCCGAGTTGGCCCAGCCCCGGCAGGCGCTCGGCGAGTTCACGCTGAGGGCCGCGCGCCTGGGGATCGAGGGCCGCGACAGGGCGGCCCAGCCGTTGGACGATGGCGAGGTGCGCGCACGCGGCGGAGACATCCTGCAGATTTCCTTCGACTGGCAAGCTGACCGCCGGCCGGAGGCGAACTACACCGTGTTCGCACAAGTGCTGAGCGCGGACGGCCAGGTCGTGGCCCAATCGGACCGCTGGCCGGGCGACGGTCTTCACCCGACCGCCGCGATGAGCGCGGGCGAGACAGTGACCGACAACGTCGCCTTGCGGCTCGATGTGCCGCCCGGCGACTACCGCCTGATCGTCGGGATGTACCGAGGGGACCTCGAAGGCGCACCGCGCCTGAGCGGACCCCGCGGAGATTATGTCGAGTTAGCAGTTGTTGTCGTGGAGCCGTAGCAAGTGAACCTCACCATCCCAGAACTGCAGGACTCACGCGAAGCCGCGAAGGAGAAAGGATTTCTTCGCGGCCTTCGCGGCTTCGCGAGCCATTCCCGTTTCGCGTGGGTGCTGCCCCTGCTCATCGCCCTGCCCGCGCTCGTACCCTTGCTCCGTCCCGGCTTCTTCGTTTCTGATGACGGCCTCTTCCACGTCTATCGCATCGCCGCGCTGGCCGACGCGTGGGAGCATGGCGTGCTCTACCCGCGGCTCTTTCCGCAGTTCGGCTTCGGCTACGGCCAGGCAGTGCTCAACTTCTACGCCCCGCTGAGTTACGCGCCGGGCACGCTGCTGGCCCTCCTGGGCATGTCGCCGGCCGTGGCCGCAGAGTGGACATTTGCACTCGGATTCATTCTTGCATCCCTGGCCGCCTACGGCATGGGCCGGTATCTGTGGGGCGTCGCCGGCGGTGTGCTGGCCGCCGTCCTCTACACCTACTTCCCGTATCACCTGGCCGACGTGTACGTCCGCGGCGCGCTGCCCGAGCACATGGCGTTCGCCTTCCTGCCCCTCATCGTCTGGTGCACCGTCGCGGCCTATCGGGAAGCCCACGGAGCGCCGGCCTATCTCTGGCTCAGCCTGGCGTGGGCGGGGCTGGTCTACACGCACAACCTCACCGTGCTGCTGATGGCGCCGGCCTGGATCGTCCTGGCGCTCGGCCTGGCGCTGGCCACCGGGCGATGGCGCCGCTTCGCGGGTGCAGTGGCCGGCGTCATCCTCGCGGTGGGCCTGAGCGCATGGGTCTGGTTGCCCTTCCTTGCCGAGAGCGGGCACGTCGGCATCGGGCTCGGGCCGTCGGACGGATACGTGCGGCACCTGGCGCCCCTCGGCCAACTGATCCAGGCAGCACCCCTGTACGGCTATCGTGCGGCCCACGGAGCCGGACTTGCCGAACATCCGCTGAGCTGGCCGGCAGCGCTGTTCCTGCTCGCCATCGCCGGGTGGCTGGCGTTGCGCTGGGCAACGCGGCGGCCGGCTGCGAACGCTGCAGTCGCCCTCTATGGGCTTTGCCTCGCGGCGGCCGCGGCCCTGATGACCGCTGCGCCCTCGCTTCCCGCCTGGCGGTTGCTGCAGCCGGTCCTTGCGCAGATGCAGTACCCCTGGCGATTCATGACGCTGGCCGCGCTGGGGCTGGCCATCGCCGCGGGCGCGCTGGTGGCCCCGCTGCACGCGGGCTCCTTCGATTCCGTCCCGGCCAGAAAACGGCCGGGACTCCGCTCAGGATGCCTTCGCTTCTGGCCGAATCAGGAACTGCCCCGTCGCGCGCGTGGCGTGCGGTCTGTACTGGTGGCGATCATGGCCCTCGCCTTCGTGGTCAACGGGCTGGCGCTCGTCCCGCTCGAGCCCTTACCCATCACGGCGGCGGAGGCCTGGGGCACGGCGCGCATGTGGGGCGAGGACGCGGCGGCCGGCCAGGTGGGGGCAACGTGGACGGGCGAGTTCCTGCCGCAGACGGTGACCGAGCAGCGGTGGGCGCTCGGCCGCCCGGCGGAGGACGCAGTCGATGGGCCACCGCTCGCTCGGATGCCGGACGTCGAGATCGAGTCGCTCGGCTACGATCGCGTCACGCTGCGTTTTAGGGCCGACGCGCCGGATCAGGTGCGCCTGCACCAGTTCCACCTGCCCGCGTGGCGGGCCTACCTCGACGGCCGGCGGGCAGATACCTATCCCTCGGGAGAGCTGGGCCTGGTGACGGTCGACGTGCCGCCCGGGACCGCGCGCGTCCTACTGCGCTTCGGGCCGACCCGCGCGGTCATGGCCGCAGGCCTGATCCTGGCGCTCAGCGCACTCGGCTGGGCCCTGGCCGGCTGGAGCCGCCGCTGGGAGATGCGGCGCCGCGATCGGGTCGGGATGACCGCGGCTGCGCCCCTGTTGGTCGTGCTGGTGGCGGCCATCATCGCCAACACCGCGGGCCTGGGTGTCCGTTCGTGGACCCCGCAGCCCCTTGGCAGCGCAGTAGAAGATGTGGCGCAGTTGGCCGGTTACGACTTGGCGCGGGCGAAGGGCGAGGACGCGCTCGATGTCACCCTGTACTGGCTTGCCTCGCGGCAGGTGGGGCGGAACTACAAGATCTTCGTCCACCTGCTGGACGCGGGCGGCGCTGTGGTGGCACAGCACGACGGGGATCCGGCGGGCGGCTACACGCCGGCGACGCGCTGGCAGCCGGCCGAGCTGATCGCGGACACGCATCGCCTGAGCCTGCCCGAGGGGCTGTCAGGAACATTCGAGCTGCGCGCGGGCATGTACGAGGTGCGCGCGGGTGAGACGCCCGGCTTCCGGAACCTGGCCGTCGACCCTGCGACCGCGGATGGCCGCATCGTGCTCGGCACAGTCACGCTGCCGCTGCGCCGCTGAGCGGGGCTACGGCCCGAGGTACTCCAGCTCCACGCGATCCAGCCACAGGTCGCCCGCGCCACCGTAGATCACGCGCAGCTCGACGTCCCTCAGCACCTGGCCGCTCGTGTTGAAGTCCAGCGAAAGCGACTGCCAGGTCCCCGGCGTCTGCCAGTCCCCGCCCCTCACCTCCTGCACCGCTCTCGGGTAGCCATCGATGTGGGAAAAGACGTCGACCGTCGCCACCACCGCGTCCTCGGGCATCCCCTCCGCCTTCATCACGTAGCTGGCACGGTAGTTCCCCGGCTGGAGGTCCGTGTAAGGGCCGTACACCAGCGCGGCCTTGCCGTCCTCTCGTCGTTGGGCGGGCGTCACCAGGCGGGCCAGCCTGCCGCTGGCCCCGGCGTCGGGCGCGGCAGGCGCGTCGAAGTCCGAGCGCATCTCCTCCGCCTCGTACCGCGTGGAGAGCATCCCCCGCACTGCCGCCTCATTGCCCGCGGCATCGTGGCCGCGCCTGAAGAGATAGACGCCGTCCTCCGACCGCACCAGGCCGAACTCGCCGCTCGTCACGTGGGACAGCATGCTCGCGATCGACTGGTCGCGCGCCTTGAGTCCCTCGTAGGGCCAGTAGTTGGCGCCCAGATCGGTGTCCAACAGCAGGTATTCGGCATCCGCCACGTCGGGGAACAGGTAGATCGTCTTGCGCGCGGTCAGATGGGGCGCGATGCCGCCGAGGGTGCTGACGCTGGCCTCGCGCGGCACTTGGGCGACGAAGCCGTCCACCACCAGGTCGTGCGCGTCCCGCTGCGGCCAGGCCGCGCCGGCCCGCGGCAGCAGGCGCCCGTACAGGTAGCTCATGCCCGTCGCGGCCACCAGGATCGCGACCACCAGCATGGGGGCCACCGCTGCCATCCTTGCACTCGGGCTCCGCTTCAGGCGCGCCAGGCCCAGGACGGCCAGGTAGAACAGCGCGGGCAGGAGATGCGCGGAGTAGTGATAAGCGATGTCGTACTGCGCGGGCTCGGTGGTCAGGGTGACGATCGCCAGGGCCGGGAGCGCGACCATCCAGGCGCTGGCCGGCGCAAGGAACGGGACCAGCGCAAGGGGCAGCAGCATCTGCAGCAGGTAGCGCACCTTGTCAGGATTCCCGAAGATGTGCACGACCGTATAGACGGGGTTCGAGATGAGCGTCCACGCCACGCCGGCCGCGCCATCGGTCCCCTCGGCCATGAAGCCGCCGAATCGCTTGTCGATCTGCGGGGTGCCGCCGAGCATTGGCATCACCCACCCGATGACCAACGCGAAGTAGATCAGCCCGCCCACGACGAGCGACGCGCCCAGGGTGCGCCTGCCCTTGGCCAGGAATGCGTACGCGCCGATCGCCACCACGGTCAGCGCGACCTCCTCCTTGACCATCAGGGCCAGTGCCAGCGCAAGGAGGAACGGCGCGTCGCGTCCCAGTTCCAGGAAGTAGAACGCGGCGAGCAGAAACACGACCACCAGCGCGATCTGGTGAAAGTCGTCGAGGTTGGTGCCATGCAGCGCGGGGTGCAGGAGGTACGCGGCCACCAACGCAAGGGCGAGCCCTTCGCTGCGCGTCTTGAGCCGCGCCAGCAGGAACAGGGGCACTGCGCCCGCGGCCAGAAACAGGCTCTGCAGGACCAACAACGTGGTCGCGTCCTGGCGCAGCGCGTAGAAGGGGACCAGCAGGAAGAGGGTCGGCGAGAAGTGATCCCCGATGTAGTCGATCGCGTAGGGGCCGTACAACGTGGTTCGCATGTACCCGCTGTGCAGGACGTTGTACAGCGCCTGGTCGTGGATCCCCATGTCGAACGCGTTGGTCAGGTACGCGTCGTGCCGCGCGAGCGAGAGCGCGACCATGAACGCCGCGTAGCCAGCGGCCAGGATCAGCGTGAGGATGAGGCCCATCGCGGGCCATCGCCCGCCGCGCGGCGCAGGAGAGGCGCCCGCGTCCCGCACGGTGTCCGGCGCGGGCGGGACGGCAGCCCGGCCCAGATCCCGCGGGTCGCGCCCGAGCGCAGCTCCCGCTGGGACGCGGCGGGCGGCGAGCAGACGCAGCACTGCCCACAGCACCAGCCCCGCGATGGCCCCGGCCAGCAGCCATCCCACCAGCGCGCGACGCGCATCCAGCGGCAGCTCGTTGCGGAGGAGGAAGGCCGCCAGGCCAGCCGAGTGGCTGGCCGACCAGGCCGCAAGCGCCGCGCTGTACCCGCCGATGGCCGCGAGCAGCGGATCTCGCCAGTTGGCCGGCTCGCGCACGTACGCGGCGAGTCGCCTGAGGTCGGAGCCGTAGCGTGTCATGGCCATAGTTTATGCCAATGGCCGCGATTTCCCTAGTTCCGGCAGCCCTGTCCCGCTGATACACCCCGTCGCCACCTTGTGGTATGATTGGCCCTGATACACCACCCTGCGAAAGGATTTCATCGCTTGACGCAGATCATCAAGCGTTTCGAATCGGCCCTGTTCAGCCCCCATCGGGCGTCCGCGGCAACGGCGCGTGCGCTGCTCATCGGGGCCGGCAGCCTGCTCGCCGCACTGCTCGTCGTCATCGCCGGCCCGCTCTACGGCACGGCCGTGCTCGTCGTGGCCATCTTCGGCCTCCTGATGCTGCGCGACATCCGCTGGGGGTTGGTCGCCCTGTTCGGGATCATCGGCCTGCTCCCCTTCGCCACCCTGCCCTTCAAGATCGGTTTCACGCCGACCTTCCTCAACGTGGGCATGCTGGCGGTCTACTTCGTCTGGATCATGCGCGTGGTGACCCGCCGCGACCGCGAACTGATCGGCACGCCCATCGGCGCAGCCGTGCTCCTCTTCATGCTCGCCGCGTTCTTCGCGTTCGCGAACGGGCTGCGCTTCAGCCGGCCCACGATGACCGTGATCCGCAATTTCGCCGAGCTGATCATGGCCATCGGCCTCTTCTTTATCATCGTCAACACGCTGCGGGAGAAGAAGGACACGGAGCTGCTGGCGCGGCTGATCATGCTGGCCGGCGCGGCGGCCGCGTTCATCGCGGTCGTGTTTTATGTCATCCCGGAGACCGCGACCATCCGCATCCTGAACGCGCTGGGACGCTTCGGCTACCCGGGCGGCGCGGGTGCGCTGCGCTACATCGAGGACGACGCCGCGAATCCCATGCGCGCGATCGGGACGATGGTCGACCCGAACGTGTTGGGCGGATTTCTCATCCTGATGATCGGGCTGACCCTGCCCCAGCTGGTCAGCCCCGCGCCGCTGTTCCGCCGCAGCCTGGTCGCGCTGTTCCTGCTCTTCGAGATGCTGGCCCTCTACCTCACCTACAGCCGCGGCTCCCTCGTCGGCCTGGCCGTGGGGCTGTTGGTCATCGGCGTGCTGCGCTATCGCAAGTTGCTGCCCCTGGCCGGGGTGGGCGCGCTGCTGCTCCTGCTCCTACCGCAGACGCAGGCCTACGTTGCGCGCTTCGTCGAGGGCATCCAGCTGCAGGACCGGGCGACCCTCATGCGCCTGGGCGAGTACAGGGACGCGCTAGCACTCATCAGCCGCTATCCCTGGTTCGGCGTGGGCTTCGCCGGCTCGCCCGATGCAGATCTCTACGTCGGTGTCTCCAACCTCTACCTGCTGATGGGGGAGATCATGGGCGTGCTGGGGGTCCTGGTCTACCTCGTCGTCATCGCCTCGTTCCTCGTCAGCATGTGGCGCGCATGGCGGCAGGTTGCCGACCCCCGGCAGGAGGCGCTGCTGCTCGGGGTGGGCGCAGCGGTCGTCGGCGCCCTGGTCGGTGGCATCTTCGACCACTACCTCTTCAACCTGGTATATCCGCACATGGGGGTGCTGTTTTGGGCCTTCATCGGCCTGGGCATGGCGGTGGCAGCGCAGGTGCGGCGGCCGGATCGGCCAGCCGTTGGCCGCTGGCGTTAGTTGGTGGCTAACTGAAGTTGGCCGCTAACTGAAGTTGTGATGCCCGCGATGCTATGGTATAGTCAGTTCTTGACTGAAGCTGGTATTTCCATCCCAACAATGCCTGCTCTCTGACGGAGGTAGCAAATATGGAGTTTTCAAACGTCGACCTGAAGCGCTGCACGCTCGTCCGGCTCGGCGGCCGCATCGACGGCAGCGTGGCGCCGGATCTTGGCGCCCAGTTGCGCAACCTGACCGATTCGGGTCATTACAAGCTGACGCTCAACCTGAAAGACGTGAACTACATGTCCAGCGCAGCGCTCCGCGAGCTGATCAGCACGTGGAAGACGTGCCGGCGCTGGAATCGCGGCGACATGCGCCTGGCCGAGATCAACCCCAATATCAAGAAGGTCCTGGACCTGACCGGCCTCAGCGGGCAGTTCATGATCTTCGACACCGAGGCCGAAGCCGTCGGTAGCTTCTAGTCGGGAACGCCGTTGACTGAGGCTGGAGGCCAGCGCCCTGCGGGCTGGTTTCCAGCTTCGTGCTATCTGTGAGGAGAATGGGCGGGGTGAGGCAGAAGTACGAGCGCGAGTCGATATTCAACGGGATGATGGCTTCCGTGCCGGAAATCATCGGCTTCATCGAGGATGCCTGCGAGGGCGCAGCAGTCGGCCCCGGCATCTGTTTCGACCTGACCCTCGCGGTCGAAGAGGCCGCGAGCAACGTGATCAAGCATGGCTACCGGGGCCGCGGCGGCAAGCTGGCGATCCGCTTCGTGACCGCAAACGGCGACGTCATCATCGCGCTGCGCGACCATGCACGGCCGTTCACGCCCGGCAAGATCAAGCCCCCGAACAAGAACGTGCCCCTGGAAGAGCGCCCGCTGGGCGGCCTGGGCATGCATCTGATAAACCAGTTGATGGATGAGGTCGTCTACGAGGTTCTCCCCGACGGCAATCTGCTGACCATGATCAAGCGAGGCGCGATCACGGAGCTCTCATGAGCGATGCAAAGGTGGCAAGGGTGCACGCTGCGCCGTCCGGGCCGGGGCGACCGAGTGCACACCACCGGCGGCGAATTTCGGAACTGGCAACGCTGGCCGACATCGGGCGCTCCATCGTCCAGGCGCCCCTGGACCAGGATGCCCTCTGCGAGCTGATCTACGAGCTCGCGGGCCGCATCGTCCCCACCGATACCTTCCAGGTTGGCCTCTTCGATGGCGACCACTACCGCATCAAGGTGTGGCTCAAGCAGGGCCAACGGCAGCCCCGGGCCACCTTTCCCCTGGCCGCGGGCGAGGGCATCATCGGTTGGCTGCGCGTCACGGGCCAGCCCCTCCTGGTCCATGACTTCCAACAGGAGATGGACGCGCTGCCCGCGCGGCCCGTCTACCTCAGCGACGACCCGCCGCGCTCCGGCATCTACCTGCCCCTCGTCGCCGGCGACGAGGCTATCGGCGCGCTCTCCATCCAGAGCCCCGCGCCTGACGCCTTCGACGAGCGCCATCTGCGCCTCCTGACCATCCTGGCCAACCAATCCGCGTCAGCGCTCCGAAATGCACAGCTCTTCGACCACGCCGAGCGCCGGTTGAACGCGCTGGCGGCGGTGTCCGAGGTCGGCCGGAGCCTCACGCGCATCCTGGACCTGGACGAGCTGCTCGTGCAGATCGTGGAACTCATGCGCGCCCGGTTCGGCTACTATCACGTCCAGATCTTCCTGATCGAGGCCGGGAACGAGCACGCGATGTTCGTGGCGTCCAGCGGCCAGGGATTGAACCAGAAGTGGCGCAAGGAAGCACGGACCATGCGCATCGGCCGCGAGGGCATCATCGGGTGGGTCGCGGCGCACGCGGAGCCCCTGCTGGCCAACGACGTCGGCGTGGAGCCGCGCTACATCCCCGACGACCCCCGGCTGCTGCCCGACACGCGCGCAGAGCTGGCCGTGCCGATGCTCGTCGATGGCGAGATCGTCGGCGTGCTCGACGTCCAGAGCGACCAGCTGGACGCCTTCGGTCACGACGACATCTTCGTTATCCGGACCATGGCGGACCAGGCCGCAGTCGCAGTCAACGCGGCGCGCGCGTACGAGGCGCAGCGGGTGGAGGCCTGGGTGACCACCGTCATGCTGCAGGTAGCCGAGGCCACGAGCCAGGTCGACAACGTCCAGGACGTGCTGGACGCGGCCGTGCGCGTCACTGCGATGCTGGCCGGGGTCGAGTCGGTCGTCATCTGGCTGTGGGACGAGGAGCACCAGGCGTTCGAGGTCGGGTCATCCTTCGGGCTGGCCGGCGCCGTCGACGGGGACCTGCCGGTGGCGCTGCGCGTGCGCCCGGAAGAGTGGCCGGCATTCGAGACGCTGCGCAGCACGCGCGCGCCCGTCTTCGTGAATGGAGCCTCTGCAGCGGACACGGAGGACACCGGTCCCAACGTAGCATTGTTCGGCGACGTAGAGGCAGTCGCCCTGCTGCCCATGTTGAACAAGGGCGAGGTGTTCGGCGTCCTGGGCGCAGGCTTCGCGGGCGGCCGCGGCAACCACATGGACGACCGCCGCCTGGCCATGCTGGCCGGCATCGCGCACCAGATCGCGGCTGCGGTCGACAACAGCCGCCTCTCGGCCATGCGCGAGGAAGAGGCATGGACGTCCACCGTGCTCCTCCAGGTCGCGGAGGCCATCCGCCGCCTGCAGCCCGTCGACGTGACGCTGGAGCAGGTGACCCGGCTGGCGCCTGCGCTGACGGGCGTCGACCGCTGCGTCGCGCTCCTCATCGACGACGAGGGCAACTTCCGCGCCCGCACCGTCCAGGGCCAGCGGCCGGGCCTGGCAGAAGCATACCGGGACGCCGTGATCCGCCCGGGCGAGCTGCCCCTGCTGGACGATGCCTGCCGGTCAGGACAGCCGATCTTCGTCGACGACGTCGAGGGCAGCGCGCGCGTGCCGCGGTCGTGGCGCACCAGGTTCGGCAGCCGGACGATCCTGGTGGTGCCGCTGCTGGTCGCCGACGAGCCGATCGGCGCGCTGCTGGCCGACGATGTGGACAGCGCGCACATGTTCAGCCCGCGCCGCGTCCGCATCCTGGTGGGCATTGCCAACCAGGCCGCCATCGCGATCGAGAACGCCAGGCTCCAGCTGCAGGAGGCCGAGCGCGCGCGGCTGGGCCGGGAGTTGGAGCTGGCCCAGGAGATCCAAAGGACCCTGCTGCCCCAGGCTGCGCCGGACGTCCCGGGTTACCAGGTCGCCTACCGCTGGCGGTCTGCCCGCCAGGTCGGCGGCGACTTCTTCGACTTCATGCGGCTGGACCCGTCCCGGATCGGCCTGGTGATCGCGGACGTGTCCGACAAGGGCATCCCCGCTGCGCTCTACATGATGTTCGCGCGCACCATCATGCGCGCGGTCGCGCTCAGCGGCCGCGACCCCGCGCAGGCACTGCAGCGCGCCAACCAGCTCATCCTGTCCGACAGCACCTCGGACATGTTTGTGACCGCACACTATGGCGTCCTCCACGCGGCCAGCCACCGCCTGGTATACAGCAGCGCGGGCCACAACCTGGCGCTGCACGTGCGGGCAGCGGGCGGCCACATCGAAGAGCTGACCGCGTCGGGCCTTGCGCTCGGAATCGTCGATGACGTGCAGTTCGAGCAAAAGACGATCGACCTGGCCGAGGGCGACGTGATTTTGTTCTACACGGACGGCGCCATCGACACGCTCGATCCGGGGGGCGCGGAGTTCGGCAGTGACCGGCTGGCGGCCCTGCTGAGCGAACACCGGTCCCGTTCGGCCGAAGCGATCGCGGCCGCAATCGACGAGGGCGTGTCTGCCTGGGCGGCCGGCGAGCCGCAATTCGACGACTTCACCCTGATCGTCGTCAAGCGAGACGCCACGAACGATGTGGCGCCTGAATGATCAGCCAAAGGAGGCATCCGATGGTCTTTCCGAAGATCCTGAAGCACCTGAAGAGATTGGGGCACGATTCGTTCCTGCTGGCGGGCCCGCCCGTCATCTACATCGATCCCTGGAAGCTCCAGGGCGACCTGCCCGCTGCAGACCTCGTGCTGGTGACCCACGACCACTTCGACCACTGCTCGCCCGAAGACGTGGCGAAGATCAGCAAGGCGGAGACCGTCGTCATCGCCAACCCCGCGGCCGCGCAGAAGCTGGCGGGGGCCCGCGTGCTCCAGCCCGGCGAGACGCTGACCGTGGGAGACGTGACGGTGACCGCGGTGCCGGCCTACAACACGAACAAGTTTCGCAGCCCCGGCCAGCCCTTCCACCCGAAGGACGCGCTGGGCAACGGCTACGTGATCGAGGTGGGCGGCGAGACGCTGTATCACGCGGGCGACACCGATCACATACCCGAGATGGCCACGCTGGACGTCACGGTCGCGCTGCTGCCCGTGTCGGGCACCTACGTGATGACCGCAGCAGAGGCGTTCGAGGCCGCGAAGGCGATCCGCGCGGACGTGTTCGTGCCCATGCACTACGGCGACATCGTCGGCGGGGAGGCGGACGTGGCACAGTTCCGCTCGCTCTGCGAACAGGCCGGCCTGCGCGTCGCGGTGGTGTAGGTGCGCGGCGCGCGGGTAGTTGTCGCTGGCAGCCCGGCAAGGGAACGCGACAGGCGAAATCGGGCAGCGTCCTGTTCGAGTGTTCTGCCAGCGACACGCTGCCGAACAGGTACGGCTTCTGGCCGGATGCGCGGGTGCTCAGAGGGATCGCACCCCGGCTTGCCGGCCAAAGATGAAAGCGCCGGCCGCGCGGAAGACGCGGCGGACGATCGCGGGGTCGACGGCTTCGGCGAGCACGAGGTCGCGCACAAAGGCACCCGCGGTGTGGCCGGCGAGGGTGCGCGGGTTGCGGGCGACGATGGCGACAGTGGGGGGGTATCGGCGATTCCTGGCGAGCGATGATGGTCCTTGTCGCCGCGAGGGGCCCGCCGACAGACGTGAAGCGTGCCGAGGTCATCTACATGACCCGCCCACGCCCTCGTCAGAAGGCCCCGCTCACTGCGCTCAATGGCGCGCCGCTGGATCGGTTGCAGGATGCTGGCGGCTGGAAATCGCCTAACTCAACTTGGTTGAGCCCGATACCGCTCAGGTATGTGGAGGCCGCGCCGGTGGCGAATGAGGGGGGGTGAGAATGCATCGGTATCAGGTCCGCAGTTGGACCGAAACTGAGTGATTTGCCTTTCCGCGCGGCAGAGACGCATTCAGTGCTGCCGTAGTTCTTGGCCACGGTTTGATCCGACCCTGCGATCGCCCTTATCGTGATCGACAACACCACTTGTACCGCAATGCCTCTAAGAATTCGTTGCCGATGCCACCCGCGATTTGATTATCGCACACCCTGTGTCCAGCGTCGTAGGGATGCGAAGCACAGGAACTCATCTGCTGGCGCCGGGCACGGTCGGTATCTCGAGATGTATGCGGTCGATGACTGGCTCAACACCGCGGTGCAGGCTCTGTAGGGGAGGCCAGAAGGCTACTGCAGCACTGACGTCATCCAGGAGCCCAAGGAGACTCGCCAGCTTGAGAACAGTGAATCGGTTGCGCAGATAGTGCCCGTAGAATAGCCCTTCGCACGCCTCTTCATCCGTCAGTCCTAACGGTTGTACGCAGGTTGGCCCTCCTACGAGGTTCAGGAGTGCTGCCAGTTCCGCCGGCTCGGGCACCTGTTCTGCAATCTCCTGGATGCGCGGCCACGAACATCTCACCCGGTCCCGCAACATGGCGAACTGCCCAGGTGACATCTGCAGGAATGCCTCATGGGCCGCCGCAATCTGCGGCGCGATCAGTCCAAAGCCCCGCACCAGCACGCTCATCTGTCGCTCCCGATCGGGCAGTGTCGCCCGTGCCAGGCGCACCTCAGCCTCATCACCGTCGATGTGGCGGATGGCTTCATAGACACCAGCAACAGCCAGTGAAGCGACGCCAACCTTGGCTCCGTGCAGTACGGCGGGACGTCCTTCGCGGAGCAGCTTCATCTCCCAATAGTGAGATATGTGGTGCTCTGCCCCAGAAGCTGGTCGCGAATGCCCGATCTCCGCGATGCACAGCCCGGATTCGAGCAGTCCATCCATCAGCGCCGCGATGCCATCCCGCTCTGCCCGGGCGATTCCGTCGATGCGCAGAATGCAGCCTTGGAGGGCTCGTTCGGTCCGCTGCGCAGCCGGCTCATCGTACGGTTCATCCCAAAGTAGTCGGCCCAGCTGCCAGTCGGCAAGGGATGTGTATTTCCCCACCATGTCGCCGAGCCCCGCGGCGATCATCGAACGAGGCGCCGCGCAGAGCGTCGGCAGATCGGCAAACACCGCGAGCGGTGGTCGGCACTGGACTGTCTGCTTGAAGCCACCAACAATCAGCGGAGCGCCAGCAGATGCGAAGCCATCGACAGAGGGCGCCGTGGGGACCGACACAAATGGACGCCGGTTGCAGTGACTGGCAAAACGTACAATGTCGGTGATGGTTCCAGCGCCCACAGCCAGATAGACGTCACTCTCTGGGTCGGCATGCAGGAGCACCTGTATCAAGGTGGACTCGTCTGCAACAACTTCGGACCCGGCCAGGATGACCGGCGTAATCACTCTCCCAGACCCCACAAGACAGGATTGAACTGCAGCCCCGAGCGCCGCATAAGTCCGTTCATCTGCTACCAGCGTGCAGTGCACCCAGTGCATCTGTTCTGCATAGTTAATAAGCCCGTTCAACGCGTCGGGTCCAATCTGAACCAGGATGCCGTCACCCATCTTGATGTCCTCTCTACCGATAACATCGGAAACGACGCGCGGCTTCATAGACGGCTACGATGTTCTCCGGTGGGACATCTGCTTGAATGTTGTGGATCGGGGTAAAGACATACCCTCCACCGGGGCCAAAGACTTCCATACGCTCCCGCACCTGGTCCGCGATTTGCTCAGGTGTTCCGTAAGGAAGCGTAGTCTGGCTCTCTACACCCCCGCCCCAGAAGGTCAAATCCTTTCCGAATTCACGCTTCAGGTAGCGGGAATCCATTCCCCGCGCCGCCGTCTGCACCGGGTTCAGAACCTGCACACCGGCATCAATCAGGTCCGGAAGCAACGGCGCAATGGCGCCACAACAATGCAGGAAGACGTGCACGTCGGGATAGTGATCTCGCACGTAGCCATAAATGCGCTTGTGGTACGGCTTGATCCACCGCCGATACATCGCCGGCGATATTTGGAGACCCGTCTGCGTGCCGAGATCGTCGCTCATCTGAATCAGGTTGATGAACCCCCCTACAGCTTCCAGATACACTTTCAGGGTGGACAGATGCGCTTCCGTCATCTTCTCCAGTAGTGTCTGGAGGAACTGCCCGCCCTCGGCCAGATCGAGCATGAAGCGCTCGAAGCCGCGCAGTTTCTGTCCGCGCTCGTAAATGCTTCCAGAGAAACGACCCATTATGGCCTTGTCAGTCTGTCGGTAGAGTCGCTCACCGGTAACACGCAGCGCCTCTATCTGCGCCGTGGTGAAGCCACCAAAGTCGAAGGCCTCCAGATCTGCCACGGTGGTCGCGTCTGCCAATGGGAAGTCAGTATAGTCAAAGTACAACCCTCCGTCAGGCCGCTTCGCGATGCGGCGGCCCCCCTCTCGCCAGTACAGCGCGCCATCTGCTGCCTCCTCGAACTCGCACGACGCCAGCGTGTACGCCATACGGCCGTCAGGCAGGCGATACGGTTGCCAGCTTCCCAACTGGTCCGGATCGAGAGGGAGTACATCGGCCTCGAATCGCTCAAGGACCGGCTGTTCAATGATTGCCAGTTGTTGCCGAACGTCGAAGACGCGGATTTCACCCTGAGACAGTCCCAGGTAGTCCTTGAGACGCGCGTAAGCCACGGCCGTAATGCCGCTGGAGCGCATCCCGCCGCAGTCGATTGGCACGCAATCCGGTTCACGATGGGCGAGCGCCGTCAAGACCCGCTCGCGCGAGGACAGACCAATGAGTCCCATGTTGTCAGATTCTCCTGTAGGGATAAATGAGGAAGAGTGTCATGGAAGCGTCTCCACAACTGCTCACCCTTTCACAGCTCCGAAGGTCATCCCTCGAACCAGGGTGCGCTGCACGGCAGTCGCGAACACCACGATCGGTATCATCATGACTATCGTGGCAGCCATCAGCGGTCCCCACGCCACCTGCTCAAAGCCGATGAAGTTCAGGACGCCGACCGGGGCGGTTTTGGATTGACTCCCCGACAGAATCAGCGCAAACATGAGCTCGTTCCAGGAGAACATGAAAGCCAGAACTGCCGTCGCTGCCATGCCTCCCATGGCCAGGGGGAGATTGATGCGGAAGAATGCACCCCAGTCGGTGCAACCATCGACCAGCGCTGCCTCAGTCAGTTCTTCGGGGACGTCGCTGAAGTAGCCTTTCATCAGCCAGACAACCAGGACCAGGTTGACGGACAAGTGCATAATGATAATGGCCAGGCGTGAGTCGGTCAATCCCAACTTCTGAAAGACGAGGAAATACGGAATCAGCACGATTACGGGGGGTGCCATGCGCGTGCTCAGGATCCAGAAGTCAATCCGCTCGCGGCCGGCAAAGCGAAACCGCTGCAATGTGTAAGCCGCCGGAACGCCGATCAAGAGTGACAACAGGGTGGACATAAAGCCTATCACGAGGCTGTTGCCGAACTGATGCATGAACTCGCCCGAGTGGAGTACCCTGATGTAATTCTCCAGCGTGGGGCTGAAGATGAAGCCTGTTGGGATGCGGATGATATCTGCGCCGGTCTTCAGCGAAAGTGTCGTTGCCCACACGATAGGCAAGGCGACCCAGGTGAAAAAGACCACCAGAACAACGTAGGCACCCAGGCGGGGCAGATTCAATCGCTTTCTCTTCGCCATTATGCGCGCCTCCAGCCGATCAGCTTTGCAGGTTAGTCCGGCGCAGCAGCGCCGTGGATACACCGATGGCCAGAATGAGCATCAATATGGCCATCGCGGCTGCAACGCCCATGTGCAGGAACTCGAAAGCAGTGCGATACGTGAGGATGTTCAGGGTCGTCGAGTAACGGCCCGGTCCTCCTCCGGTGATGGTAAAGATGATGTCAAAGGTCTTCAAGGAGTCGATGAAACGGAACAGGAGCGCGACGTAGATCATTGGGCTCAACATCGGAATCGTCAGGTACCAGAAAGTCTGTAGGGCCGATGCGCCGTCAATCCGTGCCGCCTCAAACGGCTCATCCGGCAGCGCCAGCAACCCCGCCAGCAGGATCAGCACGACAAAGGGTGTCCATTGCCAGACGTCTACCATCACCAGAGAGGGGATAGCTCCATTTGCGCTGCTCGTCCACTGCAGGCCTTTCATGCCCAGGGTGTTCAAGACCCCATTGGCCAAGCCGCCGGTCGGGTTGAACATGAGCCGCCAGATCAGCCCAACCGCGACAGGAGTGGCAGAAAGTGGAATCACCAGCAACACGCGGAAGAAGGTCTGGCCGCGCAAGTTCTGGCTCAGCAAGACGGCAATCAGTAACCCCACGATGAGCTCGATCCCCACGGCGAGAACCACGTAGTAGGCAGTGCGACCGATGGCTGCCAGGAAATCGGGGTCAGTAAGGATATCGACATAATTCGCAAGACCCACAAAAGGACGGACATCTGGTCGGGTAAGGTCATAGGACAGCAAGCTGTACCAGATATTCGTGAGGAAGGGGTAGATCGTCAGCATGAAAAGGACGATCACGGCGGGCGCCATCGTAGCGATAACGAACATCCTGCGCCCGCTCATGTAGTTCCAGATACGCCTCAAGTGCTGTTCCCCTTCTTGAGACCGGTCTTGACTCGGTGATGAAATCGGCATGTCCTGTTCCTCGTCAAGGAGTGCCTGCTGTTGCAGGAGTGGCGTCATTCACAACTGTGAATCCTGTAACGTCTAGCCACTCCTGCAACTCAAGGAGGGTAGCGCCGCCGAATTGCTACTTTGTAACGATCTTTTCTACCTTGGCGGCGGCGTCATCGAGGGCCGTCTTGACATCCTTCACACCTGTGTGGATATTGTTGAGTTCAGTTGTGACCGCGTCGGTGATTTCAGGATAATCCGGCCGATCGTAAGGAATGAGGTTGGGTTGGACCGCCTGCCCCGTTGCTACTGATGCCGCGGCCCAGTCAGGGTTGGCCCAACTCAGGAATTCCGGCGAGTTCCAGATCGAAGCACGCGCTGGTGAGCTGCCGGCCGTGGCCAACGGAACGCCCAGCGTCTTGCTGGTTGCCCACTGGAGGAAGAGATAACCCGCGTCTTTCTGCTTGCTGGCGGCAGGGACACCGACCAACCAATACCAGTAGTTGGGAATACTGGCCTTGCCTTCAGCGTGAGGCAGTGCTACATAGCTGACCTTGCCGACAACCGGGTTTCCCTCTTTCTCAACCACCGGGCCAATGCCGCCGGCCTCGACGAACATGGCGGACTTGCCCTGCGCAAAGTTCTCGGCGGCCTCCATCCAGCTCCAGTTGATGGTGCCATCGGGCCCGGTTTCTTTCAGCAGTTTGTAGTACATCTCCGTGGCGGCGATCCCCTCGGGAGAATTGAACACCGGCTTGCCCTGATCATCGAGCAGTCGTCCGCCATAGCTAAGCAGGAAGCCGACCCATTCCCACATCAGATCGGCGCCAAGTTTGCCGCGCGTCACGTAGCCGGCCATATCGTCGGTCTTCAGTTGCTTGGCGATGGCATACATCTCGTCGAAAGTGGTTGGCGGCTGGAGGCCTTTCTGCTCAAATACATCTTTGCGGTAAAAGAGCATCTCGCCCTCTGAGCTAATCGGGAGGGCATACTGCGCGCCGTTCTTATTGCCCGCCTTCAGCCCACCCGCCAGGATGTCGTCCTTTTCGTACCATGCCAGATCGGTCAGCTTGGCATTGTTCATGTAGGGATCCAGTGCTTCGAGCCAGCCGCCTGCCATGTACTGGCCAACCTCGGCGTTGCCGACCATCAAGAAGTCGTACGCTGGCGACTTGGATGACAGCACCGTGAGAGCCTTGGTGAAGTAGGTGTCTTGCGACAGAATGTCGAAGTTGACCTTGATGCCGGTCAATTGCTCGAATTGGGGAAGCAATGGCTGGATCGCATCACTCCACCAGTGCTTCGCGACGAGAGCATTGATCGTGGTGCCCTTGTACTGCTGCCAATCGATTTTGGCGGCCTTCGAAGGAGTCACTACGTCCGGCAGTCCGGGCATGGGTGCAGCAGCTGGCGCCGTGGTGGGTGCGGCAGCTGCCGGGGCCTCAGTTGACGCAACGGCAGGGGGAGGGGGTGGCTGTGCTGGGGCGCATCCCGCCAGAATGGTTCCGAGCATGCTGAACACAAGCAGCACGCATACGGTCGTTATCATCGGCCTGGTGGTTCGGAAAGACATGTTCCTTCTCCTTATTCAGATGTCCGATTCCTGTGTGACAATACTGGTCGGTCAGCCGTGCGCGAAAGCAGCCCTTTCCAGTCGATCATCCAAGGGCCGCTTCTGGATCACCCCCTTTCACTCGCCCGATCGGGCTCATAGGGCTGAATGGTTGTCATTGGTGGAGTTCAAGACCGCGCGTGCCCCCGCCTCGTCGATCACCAAAGAGGTGATTAGCCTGCCCCTGATGGCGGCATGGATGGCTTCGGTTCTGCCGGTGCCGTGGGTTACGCAGATCGTATCCTCAATGCGTGACAGTCGATCCAACCCAACGCTGATGACCCTGTCTCGCAGCTCGGTCTCGCATTCTCGGCCGTTTCGATCGAAGAAACACCCGCAGATCTCGCCCACCGCTCCCTGGGCCTGCAGACAGTCGAGGTCTTCAGTGCGCAACGCGCCCCGCGCGATAAACAGAGAATTCTGGAGTGTGCCGATTCCAACAAGGGCGATCCTCATCACACCAAAGAACCGCCACACGGATTGCACATCTGGGTGATCGACGAAGACATCTCGCGAGCGAGCATCTGCGGCGAAGGCCGGCGCGTTGACCGTGTAGAAGCTTCCTCCCAGCGAGTGAGCGAGCATGCGGCTGATCTCAACGGCATCGGTGTTGCTGACGCTCGCTCCGATGTTTCCCATCAACTGGACAACGACAAGCCCATTTGCGTCGTCGGTCGGCGCCATGTGCCGCGCCAACTCAAATGTGGTGCGCCCACCGGCGACGCCAAGAACCGTCCTGGCGTGGATCAGCTCCGAAATGGCCGGGGCAGCGAAGTAGCCCACGGCCTGACGCACACTCTCAGCGTCGTCCCTTCCTGCTGTGCGAACCACCACCGCGTGTTTCAGGCCAAAGGATCGACACAGGTCGTCCTCCAATTGACGGTCACGAGGGTCATACTCGCTGACTGTGATCTGCACAATTCCGGAGGCACGAGCGCGTGTGAGCATGCGCGACACTTGGGTGCGCGAGATGCCCGTGATCTCGGCCACCTGGCCTTGATCCAGGCCATCGACATAGTAGAGTCTGGCAATCAACCTCAGCAGGTCGTCCGGATGCGTGCTCATGATCCAGTCCCCCCTACGCGCTCATGAATCTAGTGCCGAGCCGCCAGCAGTTCGTCGCGGCTGTAGGTGTGTCGAACGGGATATCGGCCATGTTCGATGGCGGAGTTCACCATGTGGATGAGATTCTGCGCCTTGACGTCAGCCTGGACATTGTGTGTGGGACAGAGAACCCACCCGCCACCAGGTGCCAGCGCTTCGATCTTACGGCGTGTCTCTGCGGCGACCTCGTCGGCATCACCAAACGGTAGGACGTACTGCGTGTCGATGCCGCCATGGAATGAGATGCGGGTGCCGTATTTCTCTTTGAGTTGCAGAGCGTTCATGTCCCGGGCGCTGGTCTGTACCGGGTCCAGCACATCCACACCCATCTCTATCAGGTCATCGATGATGGGCTCCACGCTTCCACAACTGTGCAGCAGCAGTTTGCAGTCATAGTTGCCCATGTCTGCGAGTCGTTCCTTAACTGCCCGGTAGATATCTGCGAGGATAGGCTTGACCAGGCGTCGAAACATCTTTGGTGAGATCAGCATGCCGCGTTGAACGCCAAAATCCTCGCCAGCCAGCCGGAGCACAGAGATGTGCGGACCCATGCACTTCAGGCCCTCCATGTAAAAAGCCTTCGAGACCGCACCGGCTCGTTGGAGCAGTGCCAGGCAGAAGTCGGGCTCAGTGGCCAAGTACTCCAACCACCGGGCCTGTCCACAGAGGTTATTCCCCGCTTCCCAGACATTGGGCGCCATCTTCGCAAAGATGGCGTAATCGGTATTCTCGTACAGCCAGCGCACCTGGTCGGCCACGCCAACATAGCGGCTCGGATCGTATGGGTCAGGCCAGGTGTAGCGATCGAGCAGGTCAAACGAGGGCTCCTTGATCGGATGCTCCCGCATCTCGAATTGCACACCGCCCGCTGGACGGTCCGTCCGCACAAATTGCACCCCACTCTCATCGGTATAGGTGTCGCGCGTGGGGTCCAACCCGGCAACGTGAGCAGGCCTCCTGAGTCCGACCTGCACGGTGTCACACGACATCAGCTTCACCACGTCGAGCGCCGGCACGACTCGATCCCACACGTCGGGATGAATCTCCTCGTCAGGCAACCCTAACTCGCGGCGCAGCCCTACATAGGGCACACTCGTGAACGTGATGTTGATCGGCACGCGGTCTGGTTCCTGGTGATTGAGCGCTAAGCGCACCCGCTCGCGTGGCGTCAGCTGGTCCCGCATGGTGCTCACCTCAGCCCAGCCGGCTCTGCCTGCACGGCGCGGGAAAAATCGCTCATCTTGCTGTAGATGCCCGCGCTGCACAAGGCCTCGTAGGTGTCCTTGTACAGGCCGAACATCTGGTTGTAGCGCTCATGGGTTCTGGGGTCAGGCTCATAGCGCTCCACCTGCCGGACCATTGCCGACGCCCCTTCTCGGGCGCTCTTGAAGAGGCCCACGCCGGTCGCAGCGCAAATGGCGGTACCCACAAGCCCGGTGTCTGCCACTGCGGACTTCACGATCGGCACCCCGAAGATGTCCGCGGCCATCTGCATCCAGAAGGGAGACTTGGCAGCGCCGCCCCAAAGTCGCACTTCGCTGATCTGTGTGCCTATCTTTTCGGCTGACTCAAAGGCGTTGCGTAACTCGAACAGGACGCCCTCCATCACGGCGCGCGAGATGTCGTTCTTGTCGGTGGAAAGTGTCAATCCCAGGAAGGCGCCTCGGGCGTCCGGCAACCAAAACGGCGTGCCGGTGCCGGCCAAGCTGGGCATGAAGAAGACGCCGCGTGCACCGGCCGGCGATTGCGCTGCTTGTAGGCTGAGGATGTCGTACACGTCGACCCCCAGCCGCGCAGCCGCTTCCCTCTCGGCTTGGCCCAAGACGTCACGATACCACCGGTGTGCTCCGCCTGAAGCTAGGCAGATTCCTTCCATTTCCCATGTTCCCGGTACACTGTTTGCCAGGCAGCCCATGCCCATTTCGGGATGACGCAGCGGGCGCTCGATCAGAAATAGGATGCCCGCGCCTGTTCCTATCCCCAGAGAAACGAGTCCGGGCTCGGTCACGCCCACTCCAAGACCGCCCAAAGGGAAATCAGCACCTGCGGTAATCAATGGTGTTCCCGCTGCCAACCCCGTCGCCTCGGCTGCCTCAGACGAAAGATGCCCGACGACAGTGCAGGAGGGCACCAGCGAGGGCATCTTTTCGACGGGGATCTCCAGCTTCTGCAGGAGCTCGTCGCTCCACGTAAAACGATCCACGTCCAGCAGCCCTACATAGGATGCACCCGGCAAATCACAGGGCGGGTTCTCGACCCCTAACTGGCGGAGATGCATGTTCCCGGTGGCATAAAACTTGTAGGTCCGCTCGTAGATGTCGGGTTCATGCTCTCTGAGCCATAATATCTTCGAAACCGACGCAGTTGGCTCTACGGGCAATCCGGAGATATCGTAGTAGGCACGCGCACCGACGATCTCCTTGATTTCATCGCACTGAGCGACGCTGCGCTTGTCCTGCCAGCCAATGAAATTCATCAAAGGCTTTTCATGCTTGTCGACGGGGACGAACGTGGCACGCTGGGCGGAGACGGCAATGCCTGCAATCTCGTGCGGACTGATGCCAGTCTGCTGCAACAGCTGTCTCGACGCCCGACATTGACCCTCCCACATATCATCGATCGATTGCTCGACCCATTTGGGCCCAGGAAAGAGCACAGGATACTCGCTGTAGCCGCGGCCAACCACGTGACCGTCGGTGGTGACGATGCCAGCCTTGACACTGGTAGTTCCCATGTCGAATGAGCAGAGATACTGCGGCATGACTCCTCCCAATCTCCAGACAGAGTGGTCCAGTCAAACCCCAAGCCTTGGCGGAACACCTGCGGGCTAAAATTGGTCGATTATCGAAGAGGGTGGCACATTTGTGCATGCATGTATTTGCAATGCAAAGATTACCATACATATCTGTGCCTGTCAATACCCCAAATTCGCTGCATATCGTTCAGTGATAGGGTTAGTCGTAAGAGATCAGGGGAAATGTCGGTCAGGAAGAGCGACTGATAGTGTGAGGCAGAGAAACTGGAGTGACTCAAGGGGCTGGAGAAAATCCAAAACGCGCTGGTCGCGGCCGCCGTCGCGACCGCGCTGCTGAACGTCAGCGAACGACACTGCAGAAGCGATATACGCTGTGCTGATGCTCGTTGTCACGTAGGGCAGAGGCACTCCACATCACACCAGCCCAGATTAGCTCACCGCCGGTTCCTGCCACCCCGCGCAAAATGGGGCTGCCCGATGCTCTTCGGACAACCCCATTTCCACCACCAACCCGCCGTCAACCCTCACCAATCGTGAAAGCTGAAGACTCTGCGATGCTCGAATCAGGCCTTCTTGAGCGCTGCCGCCATCTGCTGGCCGGCGTGCATGCCGACGGCGCAGACGTCGTTAACGTTCGGTGTGGTCTGGCCCTGACATGCGCCCGCTGCGTAGAGGTTGGCGATCGGCGTCTTGCCCCGGTCCATCACCTCGCAGTTGGCGTTGATATCCAACCCGCCGTTCGTCTTGTAGCGCACGATGGTGCTCGGCACAGCGTAGAAGGGCGCTGTAATCGGCCTGAACGCAGTCGTCTTCTTAAACTCGGTGTCCGTCCCCGCCTCGGCATCCGCGTTATACTTATCCATCGTTGCCTTCAGTGTCTCGAACGGAATGTGGGTCTTGGCGGCAAGCTCCTCTAGAGTCTCGGCCTTGACCACGCCGCCCGCCTTCTCGCGCGTGCGGAAGGTCTCGGCGTGCACGCCATTGACAAGCGTATCGTCGCAGATGGTCCACCAGTAGAGGAACCCTGTTTCCTTGGCCATGTCGGCCGCGGCATGAATGTTGTTCTCGTTGCCCAGGCGCTTGCCTTCGGGCGACACATGGATGATGCTGTCATAGTAGCCCCAGACAACCGTGGGCGCGAAGTGCGACATCAGATTCGAGGCTTCTTCCATGCGCACCACGTTTGCGCCGACCGCGGTACCCATCTGGACCCCATCGCCCATGCTGGTGTAGGTGGTCATGGGCAGGCCCTCCCATTTCGGCAGGTACCTGGCAACCATCTCCTGGTTCGACACCCAGTCGCCGGTCGCGATGAGGACCTTCTTCGCGCGAATGTCCTGAAACTTGCCGGTGACCTGGTCCTGCACCCGAACACCCATCACGGCGTTGTCCTGGTTCACGATCAGGCTCAGGGCCTTGGTCTCAAACAAGAACTCCGCGCCGTTGTCCTTGGCAAACTTCACCAGCGGCTCGAGCAGCTTATGATCGTTCTGCATGCCAGGCGCCGCGATGTGGAAGAAGTTGGTGTAGGCGGCCGGATCCATCTGCATCCACTCCACACCGAATTCCTCGCTCCAGATGTCGACACAGCGCGTGCCGTTTTCCAACACCACCTTCATCAACTCGGGCACGGCATACCGTTTGCTGTACGTTTCCTTATACTTCTCCCACAACTCGGCCGGAGTCTCGGACTTAATGCCTTGCTGCGCCTGCACCTTCGTCCCTCTCACGGGCAGGACGCCGCAAGCCAGGATCGTGTCACCGCCCCAGGACGGTTGTTTCTCGAGAATCACCGGCTTGATGCCCGCCTTGCAGAGCTCGTAGGCCGCCCAGAGCCCGGCGCCACCCGTGCCGACGATCACGGCGTCCGTTTCCTTGCTGAACTTGATCTCCCCGCCGGGCGTCACGCCTTCGGATGCAGAGGAACTGCAGCCTGCCAATCCGCCGACAGCGGCGGCCCCGATGGCGCTGACGCCGGCCAGGCGCAGAAAGTCGCGACGATTGAGACCTTGATCCTTTGACATGTCAGATGCTCCTTTGGTTTGCGTTTACTGAACAGTAGGACGAGTCCGGTTTGGATCTGCCCATGGGTTGCTTGCCCTCGGTATGATTTCGCCTTCGGTCATCCGCTGGCCGCCGTTTTCGTGGCACCGCGAGCAGTAGTCCACCTGATTGTCGTGCGACAGATGGCAGGCGTTGCAGCGCAGGTCAGGCCAATGGCTGAGATGCGGATTCCGACTGAGATAGTCGGTCCGGTTGGCATGGTATTCCATGCTGACATGACACTGCAGGCACATATCGTCCTGGATCTTGCGCCGGCTCCAGACCCGCTCGTAGTTGCCGGAGATGTACTGCACCACCGACTTGGCCTCATCGACCAGCGTATAGTCTGAATGGCAGTCCTTACACCCGACGCCCGCGAGTTGATGGACCCGGTCCATGTGGTTACTCGTCAGATAGGATTCGACGTGCGATTCCATGTTGTGGCATGTGGTACAGAACTGGGGGGTGGTGCGCGTATAGTTGTCCATGGCGGCATACGCCACGCCGAGCACGTTGACCAACACCATCACGCCGAGAGCGACGGCCAACCAGGCAATCTTCCTGCGCTTGCGTCCGGTGCGCTTGGCTTCCGCTGCTCCTGGTCCTTGCGGTTCGTTCATTTCTGGGCAACCTCCGCGAAAAGGGACTGACGCAGGCGGCGCATGGCGCACGACCTGTGCAGATCATTCTCGCGCCGGGACGACGCCGAGTCATCGGGCGGCGGCACTAATCAAAGCGGGACTTTGGGCCAGATTACAGGCGCCTTGAGGCGTACGACTTCAGGCCTAGTGAAGCGCGGCCGGGCAGCCGCGCCACTTCATTCCGGCTGAACGAGATGCATGCGCAGGGCGTAGACTGCAGCTTCCGTGCGGTTTTCGAGGTGCAGCTTCTGTAGGATCGTGCCGACGTGCGCTTTCACGGTCTTCGGGCTGATGTGCAGGTCCTCCGCGATGGCCTGGTTGCTGAGTCCACGGGCGAGCAGCCGGAGAACCTCCAACTCGCGGCAGGTCAGCGCGTCCGGGGATGGCTCCGGCTCGCGCCGCGGCCGCACGTGATTGGCCAGGTACGCGGCTGCGGCCGGGGACAGGTAAACCTGCCCCGCAGCAGCGGCACGAATCGCGCGCACCAGTTCGGCCGGGCTGACATCCTTCATCACGTAGCCGGCCGCACCCGCGCTCAGCGCGTCCAGGACCTTCTCTTCGTCGATGTAGCTCGTCAACGCAAGCACCTCGACCTCGGGGTGTTCGGCCTTGAGCAAACGCGTGGCCGCGATGCCGTCCATGCCGGGCATGACGAGGTCCATCAGGACGACATCGGGGCGCAATCGCTGCGCGAGCTCCACCGCCTCGCAGCCGTCCCCGGCCTCTCCCACAACGGTCATGCCCGCGGCGGTCTTCAGAAAGATGATCAGGCCCTGGCGAATCAACTCGTGGTCATCCACCAGTAAGACACGAATCGGTGTGCTACTCAAGGTTGCTCTCCTCTTCACGTGGCTGGATCGGCGCACGCACAATCACGGTGGTTCCGGCGCCCAGCGACGAAGTCACGCTTAGGGTTCCACCCATCGCCTCGGCGCGCTCGCGCATGCTGATGAGCCCCAAAGACCCCATGTGCTCGGAGCCCGCGACGGGCGCAGCAAAACCAAGGCCATCGTCGGACACCCGCAACTCAGCCGTGCCGCCGTCCACGGACAGGCAGATCGCAACTTCGTGAGCCCTTGCGTGGCGCATCACGTTGCTGAGCGCCTCCTGCAGCACCCGGTTCATGTTATGCTGCACGTGGGGTGACAGACGACCGATATCGCCCTGAATAGCCGGCTTGACTTTGAGGCCCGTGGCGCGCTGGAGGCTCGATGCATGCACACGAATGGCCTGGGCCAGGGTCTCGCTTCCGAGGTCGATCGGGCGCAATTCGTTGATGAGCCCGCGCATCTCCTGACGCGCGCGCTCGGCCTGCGCCACCAGAAAGTCCAACGCTTCGCGCACCTCAGGCCGCGGCTCAGGTAATCCGGCCCGCAGACCCTCGGCCGCCAGCGACAGCGTGAAGACCGTCTGGGTCACAGAGTCATGCAACTCACGCGCCAGACGCCGACGCTCTTCCCAGAGAACCACGTACCGCAGTTCGTTCTGCAGATTGGCGTTCTCCACCAACACCCCTACGTGCGTCGCCAGTGCTTCCAGAAATGATAAGCTGTCGGCATCGAAGCCTGCAGGTGCACGGCGCTCAAACACGATGGCCCCTCTATCGGATCCCCGCAGCCTCACCGGTACGGCTGCATACCAACCGCTCGGATCGCCATCTGCGACCGCCGCCACCGGCGCCTGGTGCACACGATCATTCGCCAATGCTTCTCGCACCAGGGCTTCCGCCCTGAGGGCAAGCGGAGACCCATCACCACCCAACGGTGGACCTTGCAGCTGAGCCAGAGTTACCATGCTCTGGTCCTCCTTGACCAACACAACAGCCCCGTCATCGGCCACCACCGCGGGACAGACCATTCCCAGGACACAGCTGAGCTTCCCGTTAAGATCCTGCGCATGATTGGCCACAGAAGCCACATCGTTGATGACCTCGAACTGAGTCTGGCGCGCTACCAACGCTTGCGCCAGCTGCGCCTGACTTGCCTGCAATTCCGCCTGCCCCTGGCCCACCGCCTCCGCCATGCTGTTGAACGAGCGGGCCAGATCCCGCAGTTCGTCCGGCCCTTCCTGGGGCACTCGATGCGAGAGGCGACCCTCCATGATGGCCTGCGCGCCGCTCGACAGCTCACGGATCGGCTGCGCAATCTGGCGCAGCGTGAAGAACGCGCCCAGGCTGACCGCGACCAGGAAGGTAAGCAGGGCGACGACCATCTCGATGACCGTAGGCAAGATCGAGACGCGGAGCGGCGCTCCATAGTATTCTGCCAGGCTCCACACCTCGGCAAGCGGCAAGACCAGTGCGACGGAGAGAGGCGTACCGCCCACGGCTTGAAAGGCCATGTACGCCGACTGATCCTCGAGATCGACGGGCAAAACGAGCGGCTCGCGTTGCGCGAGATGGGCCTGGAAGTCGGCGGCGTCCAACGCTGTGGCCGCGTCGTCCGGCAAGAACTCACTGAGAGAACGTCCGGCCCTGAAGGCCAGGGGTGGCAGGCGGCTCCACCGGAACGAATCGTGGCTCCAACTCTGCAGCGCGGCGAATCGAGCATCTGACGAGACGAGAAGCAGAGACGAGCGCCCCACGAGTCCGTCCCGAGGCGCCTCATCGATCACGCGATCCAGCCACAACTCGAGTCCCGCGATGCCGACCGCACGATTCCCGGACCACACCGGCGCGGCCAGAACCAGGACGGCTCCCTGACCCGTATAAGTGATACGCCAGGCGACATCGGCCGGCTCGCCTGAAGCCGGCGGACTCGCCGGATCCCAATCAGAGAAGAGCTGCCGATGGTCTATCCGACCAGAGATGGCAGGAACGATCCATTCGGCCTGGCCCGGCAACTGCACGAAAGCAGCGCGAACCGCGCGGTCCTGCGCCACGCTCCAGGACATGGCGACAGCGGCCGGTGCATCCTCCTGAAGGCCCAGCCCTTGGGCCATGCTGCCGGTCTCCAGGAGCCGTTGGCCGTGCTCAGCTAGCAGCACCGCAACGGCCGTGCGATGCAACAGTGCCCGCTCCAGGAGATCGGCCTGGTGGCGGGCCTGCGCAAGGATCTGGCCGGATGCCTTCTCACGCAGGTCTGCCTCTAGTGCCTGCACCGTGCGATCCTGATTTTGCACACGCAGAACGCCTGAGACCACGCCGACGATCAACAGGGGCACCAGTGCCAGGACCAAGAACAGCCGCAACATATGGCGCGTCAGCGCGCCTTTGAGTACATCCCACATGACCTGCCGCATCCTTCTATGGTGTATCAACGCTGAGCAGCAGCTTCCCGCTGGCGCGACCCCACCAACTTCGCACATCAACTCACCCACATTACCTCAACCCGCGGACAACGGCCATGATATTCGTCAGCACCTCGGCAAGGCGGGCAACACCGTCCGACACCGCGCTTTGTGGCACAATGCGGGACTGTGCTATACTCGGCTCGGCAAGTAGCATTGATATTCGAAGCAAAGCCCCGGACAGTCTGGACGTCGACAGACGCCACCACACAGGGCATGGCCGGCTACGGGCAAGGTGCACCATCACGAGTATACTCAAGCATCAGAAAGGTCCTCTCACCATGTTGCAGTCCATCGTTGTCGACAGAGAGAAGCTTGATCTGGCCGGGATGCTCGGCGCGTACAGAGCATTCTGGGAGGAACTCGATTGGGACGTACCTGCGGAAGCGTGCGCCTCGCAAGATGAGTGACAAGTACAGCGTGGGCCCAAGACCCTATCTGATGGCGTTTACCGCCGGCGCCTTGCTGCTGCGCGAAGGCGTGATTGCAGCCGAGGTGTATGCGCGCGTGGGGGACTGGCGCGCGGTTCGCAAGGAAATGCGGGACGGGAACCTGCTCCAGATCCGGACACCAAGCGCTGCAGAGCGGCGGGGACGGGAGGCCGTACAGCGGCTGGAGAACCTGACGCCGGTTCAACTAGGCTTGCTCGTGGACGGCTCGAAGGGAGACCAGCGCGCGCTGTGCTGGCTGGCCATCTGCAAGCGCTACCAATTCGTGCACGACTTCGCGGCACAGGTTGTCCGGGAGAAGTTCGTTCGACTCGACTTCAACCTGACCTACGGCGATTTCGACATCTTCTTTAATCGCAAGATGGACTGGCACCCCGAGCTCGAGAAGATCAAGCTGTCGACACGGGCGAAACTGCGCTCGAACCTCTTCGCAATGCTCCGCGAGGCAGACATCGTATCGGAGGGGGACCTAATCCAGCCGGCGCTACTGTCCCCGGCTTTGATCGCAGCCATCCGCGGTGACGACGCCGCCCTGCTTGCGATCTTTCCCGTCAGTGATGCGCAACTCTCGGAATGCAGCCAATGAGCGTCGACCTTGCCTCTTCCCCCCTGGCGGCTCGCTACGACCACTTGTGGCGCGTTATCAAAAGCCGTCGATTCCTACAGATGGAGAGCCTGGGTAACGAGGTGCCTTTCTTCATCTGTCCTTTTGCACCGCATGAGACGGTCGAAATGCAGGCCCTCGTCGGGCAGCTTGCCCGGCGGCTGCGGCAAGATGGTGTACAGGTGGTCGAAGTCAACCTGTACGACCTCGCGGTCGAGATGCTCAAAGCGCGCGGCATCTGGGAGCAAGTGCTGGAGATCGAGCCTGCTTCGAGCAAGGCGGAGCTGCTCGAACTGCTGCAAGGCGTGCTCGATCCGGAGGATCACCTTGTCCCGGCCATCGCGGAGCGGGTGAGCAGCGAGACGTGCGACGTGCTCTTCCTGACCGGCGCCGGCGAGGTGTTCCCCTATATCCGGTCGCACAACGTGCTCAACAATCTCCAGAGCACGGCGAAGGCGTTTCCCACCGTGTTGTTCTTTCCTGGCAAGTACCAGCAGACGCTGGAGGCAGGGGCCTCGCTGCGCTTGTTCGATCGACTGCCGGATGATCGATATTACAGGGCGTTCGACATCTATCACGTAGATCCGTAAGGATCGCCGTTACCACCAAACCCAGCGGTCGCGCTGTTTGGCCCGCTCGACGAGGAGCTAACGTCATGCGCTTATCTGCTCTCTTCAAGAAGCCGGTTGGCCGCAATATCGAAGGCGTGATCAAGGCCGACGATGAGGCCAGCCTGAAGACCGAGGTCGAGGAGTTCGTCGTCACGCGCGAGGTAGAGCGGCGCCTGAGCGATTTCCTCGAGGCCTACAACGACTACCAGGGCGCCAATGGGGCCTGGATCTCGGGCTTCTTCGGTTCGGGCAAGTCGCACCTGTTGAAGATGCTGGCGCTATTGCTCGAGAACCGCACCATCGATGGGCGCCGCACCCTCGATCTCTTCGTGCCGAAGTGCGAAGGCAACGAGATCCTGGCCGCCGAGATCCGGCGAGCCGTCAAGATCCCCTCCAAGAGTATCCTCTTCAACATCGACCAGAAGGCCGTGCTGATCAGCAAGGCGCAGGTCGACGCGCTCCTCTCGGTGTTCGTCCAGGTATTCGACGAGATGTGCGGCTACTACGGCAAGCAAGGGCATATCGCCCAGTTCGAGCGGGACCTGGACAACCGCGATCAGTACGAAGCGTTCAAGCAGGCCTACGCATCGATCGCGGGCCGGGATTGGGCGCAGGGCCGGGAGCAATCCCTGCTCGAAGCGCAGCACATCGCGGCCGCCTACATGCAGGTGACCGGGGCGCCCCGCGAGGCTGCGAGCGGCATCCTGCTGAGGTATCGCGACCAGTACCGCATGTCGATCGAGGACTTCGCCGAGCAGGTCGCGGCTCACATCGCGCGCCAGGGGCCGGACTTCCGCCTGAACTTCTTCGTGGACGAGGTGGGCCAGTACATTGCGGACAACCCGAAGCTGATGCTGAACCTGCAGACGATCGCCGAGAGCCTGGCGACGAAGTGCCGGGGTCGGGCGTGGATCATCGTGACGTCGCAGGACGGGCTGGACGAAATCGTCGGCGAGATGAGCAAGCAGCAGGCGACCGACTTCTCCAAGATCATGGCACGCTTTCGCACCCGGATGAAGCTGACCAGCACGAACGTCGACGAGGTGATCCAGGACCGGCTTCTGAAGAAGAACGACCTGGGCGTGAGCGAGCTCGGCAGGCTCTACAACAGCCAGTACAACAACTTCCGGACCTACTTCGGCTTCGGCGAGGGCACGCGCTCATACGGCAAATACCGCGATCACGACCACTTCATCCGGATGTACCCCTTCGTGCCGTACCAGGTGGAGCTGTTTCAGTCGGCCATCATCCAGTTGTCGGAGCACAACGCGTTCGAAGGCAAGCACAGGTCGGTGGGCGAACGGTCGCTGCTCGAGGTGTTCCAGAGTGCGGCCAAGCGGCTGGCGGACGAGCCTGTGGGGCGCCTCGCCACCTTCGATCTGCTCTTCGATGGCATCCGGACGACGCTCAAGGCCAACATCCAGACACAGATCAACGCGGCCGAGCGGCAGCTTGCGGACGCACCGCTCGCGGCCCAGGTGCTCAAGGTCCTCTTCCTGCTGAAATACGTGCGTGAGTTCAAGGCCACCCCGCACAATCTTCTCGTGCTCATGACCGGCAGGTTCGACGCAGACCTGTCCGGCCAGGCGGTGCTGCTGCAGGAGGCCCTCGACCGGCTCGAACAAGGCTCGTATGTGCTGCGCAACGGCGACCTGTACGAATACCTGACCGATCAGGAGAAGGACGTCGAGCAGGAGATCAAGAACACCGAGGTCGAGACGACGACGGTTGTGGACGAGCTGCACAAGATCATCTTCGACTCGATCCTGCGCGGAGAACGCAAGATCCGGGACGAGAACGGCCGCGACTTCGCGTTCGCGCGCAAGCTGGATGGGGTCACCTTCGGGCAGGCTGCGGAGGTCGCGATCCAGGTGTTCAGCCCGTTCCACGAGCACGCGGGCAATCCAGCCATGCTCCGCATGCAGTCGATGGGGCGGGACGAGCTGTGGGTCGCCCTGCCGGCGAGCCCGAGGCTGATGCAGGACCTGATGATGTACAAGCGCACGGAGAAGTACGTGCGCCAGAATCTGGGTGCGACACAGGAACCCACGATCAAGCGCATCCTGACGGAGCGCCAGCTGCAGAACAACGAGCGCATGGTGGCGCTGAAGACGCTCGTGGCGGATCTGCTGCTCGAGGCAACGCTGATCTTCTCGGGCAACGACCTTGATATCACCAGCACGGACGCCCGCACCCGGCTCACCCGGGCGTTTCAGGAGGTTGTGCGCCGGGTGTATACGAACCTCGACATGCTGCGGGGAATCAGTTACAGCGAGGACAGCCTGCGCGGCTGCCTGCAGGCGCCGCAACCCCAGTTCGGCGGCGAGGTGGAGAGCATCAGCGAGCCGGAACAGGAAGTGCTGTCGTTCGTCCAGGCCAACTACAGCAGCGGACAGCGCTCGACCGTGCTGGCCGTCGCCAACCGTTTCGAGCGCAAACCCTACGGGTGGGGCGTGTGGGCTGCGCCGTGCATGTTGGCGAAGCTGATCGCGCGCGGAAAGATCGAGGCGCGGCAGGACTCGAACCTGCTGGAGGGAGATGCGCTGCTGCGCGCGCTCGCGGCCACGCAGAGGTACGGCAACGTCGTCCTGGAACCGCTGGTCGAGTATACGGCGAGCCAGGTGCGGAAGCTCGCCAAGTTCTACGCGGACTTCTTCGACGGACCGCCTGCGGCTAGCGAGGCCCGGCCGTTGGCGCGCGAGACCAATGCCAAGTTCATTGCGCTGGAGGACGAGCTCAAGCGGCTCAAGGAGAGCGCGATCCAGTATCCGTTTCTCGGTCAATTGCAGGGACCGATCGATGCCCTGGGCAAGGTCATCGGCAAGAAGACGGACTTCTACCTGCTGGAGCTGCCTCGGGAGAGCGATGCATTGTTCGATCTCAAGGAGCGCGTGATCGATCCCGTGCGCCGGTTCATGTCTGGCAGCCAGCGGCAGATCTACGACGAGGCGCGGGCGTATCTCGAAGCGCAGGATGCGAACCTGTCGTACGTCGACGGCGGCGAGGCAGCGGCCTTGCGCGCGATCCTCGACGATCCGGCGTGCTGCTCGGGCAATCGCATGACGCAGGCCAAGGCACTGCTCGACGTGCTGCGGGAGAAGGTGGCGGCGCGGGTCGCAGCGGAGCGATCAGAGGCCGACCTCAGGCTTGACCAGTGGTGGAGCCGCATCGAGGGCAGCCCCGAGTACGGCGGGCTGAATGCTGACCAGCGGAGCGAGTTGAAGTCGCTTTTCGATGGGGTGAGGCGCCAGATCGATCGCCAGACGCTGGTTGCGGTCATTCGCGATACGCTGCGGCGGTTTGACGAGGTCGGCCACATGGAGGCGGTGGAGAAGCTGACTGCCTGGGCGGCGATGCGCAGCGCGGCTGCCGCAGAGACCCAGCTCGACCAACCGGCGGTGGAGGTTGTAGTTGAGCCGCCACTCGGGGGCACAGAACGAATTGCGGACCCCACCGGAGGCTACGTGGCACACCACGCGGTGCATGTGGAGATTGACCGGCTCTACCTCGCGGACGAAGCCGACGTCGACGCCTACCTCGCGGTGCTACGAGTGGCGCTGCTGGAAGTCATCAAGGCGGGGAAGCGCGTAAGGATCTAGCCATTCATGGACACGAAACCCCTCGAACGCTTCGCTCAGGCTGCGCGGCATCAGCTGCACGAGCAGGTCGCTAGCCGGCTCGACGCGGTGCTGGGCACGGACAGCGCGGAGCTGCGCGGCTACGCGACGGCCATCGCCAACCTCAAGCACGAGCTCCGCTCGACCTCGCGCGGGGCGGTCGTCGAGCGCGTCGCGTACACCTGGTTCAACCGCTTCTGCGCGCTGCGCTTCATGGACGCCAACGCCTATACGCCGATGCGGATCGTCTCGCCGGCGGACGACGGCACGTTGCCCGAGATCCTGCAGGAGGCCAAGGCGGGCGTATTCGACGACGAGTTGGCGCAAGCACTGGACCGCAAGATGGTGTCGGACCTGCTGGCCGGGCGGATGCGATCGAGCGATGCGCAGGGCGAGGCGTACCGGCTGCTGCTGGTGTCTGCCTGCAACGCCTACCACGCCAGCATGCCGTTCATGTTCGAGCCGATCGGCGACGTCACCGAGCTGCTCATGCCCGCGGATCTGCTCTCGCCGAACTCGGTGCTCGCCGCCGCGCGTGAGGCCCTGACCCCCGAGACGTGCCAGGACGTGGAGGTCATCGGCTGGCTGTACCAGTTCTACATCGCGGAGAAGAAGGACGAGGTCGACGCCAAGGTCAAGCGGGGCGGCAAGGTGGAGCCCGACGAGCTGCCCGCCAAGACCGCGCTCTACACGCCCCACTGGATCGTCCGTTACCTGGTGGAGAACTCGCTGGGCCGGCTGTGGCTGCTGAACCGGCCCCATTCGCGCCTGGCGGACCCGCAAGCGGGCCAGATGCCGTACTACATCAAGCCAGAGGAGCCCGAGACCGACTTCCTGCGGATCGGCTCGCCGGAGGAGATCCGGCTGGGCGACCCTGCATGCGGCTCCGGCCACATGCTGACCTACTCGTTCGATCTGCTGTACCTGATCTATGAGGAAGAGGGCTACAACCCGCCCGACATCCCCCGGCTGATCCTGGAGAAGAACCTCTACGGCATGGAGATCGATCCGCGCAGCGCCAGCCTGGCCGCGTTCGCACTCACCATGAAGGCGCGCAGTCGAGATCGCCGCTTTCTGAGGCGCGGGGTGCGCCCCAACATCTGCGCGTACGCGCCCGCGGAGATCACCGAGGCGGAGCTGGCCGGCGTGGCCTGGTTCAAGGCGCTCAGCACGAACCTGGTGGACCTGCCCATGCGGGACGCGCTGCTGCACGACCTGGGTCTGTGGGCGCAGATAGGCAACATCGGGTCGCTGCTCCAGCCGCAGCTCACGCTCGACCAGATCGAGACGCTGCAGGGCCGCATCGGCAGCGCGGGGAACCTGCTGGACGGGCTGGCGAACGAGCGCGTGCTGGGCGTGCTGGAGCAGCTGGCGTACCTGGCGCGAAAGTATCATGTGGTGATCACAAACCCGCCGTATATGGGTGGCGGGATGAATGATGATCTCAAGGACTTTCTCCGAGCCCGCTATGCTGATGTGAAGTCTGATCTGTTCTCTGCTTTCATGATACGGGTCAAGGAGCAGGTTCGTGCAGGTGGTTTCATCGGCATGATGACGCCTTTCAACTGGATGTTCCTCAGCTCCTTCGAGAAGCTGCGAGACACGATCCTAGATGAATGCACGATCACGAGCTTGGTGCGGCCGGAATTTCACGCCTTCTTTGACTCGGCATTCGTGTCCATCTGTGGTTTCACTTTGTTCACCAGGCCCCAGCGCGACCATCGAGGCGCGTATATTGATCTTGATCGGTTTTACGGTGCCGACATGCAGCCCGAGAAGGCGTTGGAGGCGATCAAAAACCCGAGTTGCGGGTGGTTCTACCGCGCCTCCGCTGCGGACCTCAAGAAGATCCCCGGTGCGCCGATTGCGTATTGGGTCAGTGAGAAGTTGATTGGAGTCTACTCACGCGCACAACTCCTGGGCGAGCTCGTGAGGGCGTGCCAGGGTGTAGCTACCGCCGAGAATGATCGTTTCTTACGGCATTGGCACGAAGTCAGCATCCATCGAACCGGATTTGGGTGTACTGACCGTCGCCAGGCGGTCAGTACTCGACGCAGATGGTTCCCATACAACAAGGGGGGAAAATTCCGAAAGTGGTACGGCAACCAGGAATACGTTATCGATTGGTATGATGACGGGCGGGAGCTACTTGACATGAGACCCAAGTCCGTCATACGGAATCCAGACACGTACTTCCTGGAGGCAGCAAGTTGGTCTAAGGTCACCAGCGGTGGTTTCTCCCTACGCTACTTTCCACCAGGATTCATTTACGATGTGGCTGGCTGTTCACTCTTCGCCGACTCGAACCGGATGCTGAAGCTCACGCTAGGGGTTATGAACTCCCCAGTTATGCGCGGCACTATCGACGCGCTGACCCCGACTTTGAATTTCGAAGTAGGTCAGATCGCACGATTTCCGATAGTCCCTGAGGTTCAAGCTGCAGCTGACGACGTGGTTCAGAACATTGCCATCCTTATCGATGGATGCCGCGCAGACTGGGACGCCTACGAAACTTCCTGGGATTTTGCAGCCTTGCCGCTGTCGCGGCCCTACTTTCGCCGGGACACCCTCGCCGGCACCTATGCGGCCCTGCGCGCCCACTGGCGCGACATGACCGTGGATATGCAGCGTCTCGAAGAAGAGAACAATCGCATCTTCATCGACGCCTACGGCCTGCAGGACGAGCTCACGCCGGATGTCCCCCTCTCCGAGATCACGCTCACCTGCAACCCGCACTATCGCTTCGGCGGAAACAAGAGCGAAGAAGAGCTGGAGCGGCTGCTGCGCGCGGACACGATGCGGGAGTTCATCTCCTATGCAGTGGGCTGCATGTTCGGCCGGTACTCGCTGGACAAGCCGGGCCTGATCCTGGCGAACGCGGGCGAGACGCTGGACGACTACTTGGCGCAGGTCCCCCATCCCACGTTCGTGCCCGACAGGGACAACGTGCTGCCCATCCTCGACGCTGACTGGTTCACCGACGACGTCGTCGCGCGGTTCGGCCGCTTCCTACGTGTCACCTTCGGCGAGGCGTACTACGCGGAGAACCTCGCGTTCATCGAAGAGGCACTCGGCCGCGACATCCGCTCGTTCTTCGTGCGCGAGTTCTACGACGATCACCTGAAACGCTACAAGCGCCGGCCGATCTACTGGCTTTTCTCGTCACCCGGGGGCAGCTTCAACGCGCTCGTGTACATGCACCGCTACCGGCCGGACACGGTCTCGGTGGTGCTCAACGACTACCTGCGCGAGTACATCGCCAAGCTTGCCTCGGCGCGGGCCGACGCGCTGCACAACAGCATTCGGGCCGGCGTGTCGAACCGGGAGAAGGCCGCGGCGGTGAAAGAGGTGGCCCGGCTTGATAAGGTGCTCAAGGAACTGGAGGCCTACGAGGAAGTACTGCTGGACCTGGCGCGCAAGCAGATCCGTATCGACCTGGACGATGGGGTGAAGGTGAATTACGCGAAGTTCGGCACCGCGCTGCGCCGTGTGGTCGGGCTGAACGCGTAGGGAGAATCGGATGCCGACGGCTTGCATGACTTTGCGTCCCGCTCGTCCCTGCAGCGACACAGGACTGAAGATGGACACGAAGCCCCTCGAACGCTTCGCACAGGCTGCGCGGCATCAGCTGCACGAGCAGGTCGCCGGCCGGCTCGACGCGGTGCTTGGCACAGACAGCGCGGAGCTGCGCGGCTACGCGACGGCCATCGCCAACCTCAAGCACGAGCTCCGCTCGACCTCGCGCGAGGCGGTCGTCGAGCGCGTCGCGTACACCTGGTTCAACCGCTTCTGCGCGCTGCGCTTCATGGACGCCAACGCCTATACGCCGATGCGGATCGTCTCGCCAGCGGACGACGGCACGTTGCCCGAGATCCTGCAGGAGGCCAAGGCGGGCGTATTCGACGACGAGTTGGCGCACGCACTGGACCGCAAGATGGTGTCGGACCTGTTAGCCGGACGGATGCGATCGAGCGATGCGCAGGGCGAGGCGTACCGACTGCTGTTGGTGTCTGCCTGCAACGCCTACCACGCCAGCATGCCGTTCATGTTCGAGCCGATCGGCGACGTCACCGAGCTGCTCATGCCTGCAGATCTGCTCTCGCCGAACTCGGTGCTCGCCGCCGCGCGTGAGGCCCTGACCCCCGAGGCGTGCCAGGACGTGGAAGTCATCGGCTGGCTGTACCAGTTCTACATCGCGGAGAAGAAGGACGAGGTCGACGCCAAGGTCAAGCGGGGCGGCAAGGTGGAGCCCGACGAGCTGCCCGCCAAGACCGCGCTCTACACGCCCCACTGGATCGTGCGTTACCTGGTGGAGAACTCGCTGGGCCGGCTGTGGCTGCTGAACCGGCCCCATTCGCGCCTGGCCGACCCGCAAGCGGGCCAGATGCCGTACTACATCAAGCCAGAGGAGCCCGAGACTGACTTCCTGCGGATCGGCTCGCCGGAGGAGATCCGGCTGGGCGACCCCGCATGCGGCTCCGGCCACATGCTGACCTACTCGTTCGACCTGCTGTACCTGATCTATGAAGAGGAGGGCTACAACCCGCCCGACATCCCCCGGCTGATCCTGGAGAAGAACCTCTACGGCATGGAGATCGATCCGCGCAGCGCCAGCCTGGCCGCGTTCGCGCTCACCATGAAGGCGCGCGGCCGCGACCGCCGCTTTCTGAGGCGCGGGGTCGCGCCCCACATCTGCGCGTACGCGCCCGCGGAGATCACCGAGGCGGATTTGGCCGGTGTGTCGTGGTTCAGGGAGCTTGACCGCAGCCTGGTCGACCTGCCCATGCGGGACGCGCTGCTGCACGACCTGGGTCTGTGGGCGCAGATCGCCAACATCGGCTCGCTGCTCCAGCCGCAGCTCACGCTCGACCAGATCGAGACGCTGCAGGGCCGCATCGGCAGCGCGGGGAACCTGCTGGACGGGCTGGCGAACGAGCGCGTGCTGGGCGTGCTGGAGCAGCTGGCGTACCTGGCGCGAAAGTATCACGTGGTGGTGACGAACCCGCCATACCTGGGCAGTGGATATTTGAATGGTGGAATGAGGGAATATGCACCGACCGTCTACCCCGATAGCAAGTCCGACCTATTTGCCATGTTCATTGAGCGCAACAAGGTTCTTGCGGCCCCTCTCGGCGTGGTCGGGATGATAACAATGCACAGCTGGATGTTCCTATCATCCTACGAGAAGTTACGCAGAAAGCTGCTTGAAGGAAGCACGATCCTGTCGATGGCTCACCTGGGTGCGAGAGCTTTTGATAGTATTGGCGGTGATGTAGTCTCCACCACAGCTTTTGTGATGGAAGAAGTAAGGCATCCGGACTTCAAAGGAGCCTATCTGCGCCTTGTAGACGGCAACGACGAGGCTGCGAAAGAAGCAGCGCTTCGCGTCAGCATACCAAACGGGAACGGTCCCAAAGCAGCCAACTACTATCTTGCTTCCGCCACTGATTTCGATGATATCCCGGGTATGCCAATCGGCTACTGGGTGAGCGACAGGTTTCGGCGCATCTTCGAGCTGAGAAGTACCATCTCAAGCAGGGCGGAAGTTAGGGCAGGAATGTCCACGACCGATAATGAGAGATTCCTACGCTTTTGGCATGAGGTTTCTAAGAACAAAGCAAGCGTTGGCCGCTACAGCCGAGAGGCAGCACCTGTGAAGTGGCACCCGTACAATAAGGGAGGACAGTACCGCAAGTGGTTTGGCAATAGCGAGTACCTCATTAACTGGCAAAACGATGGACAGGAAATAAAGCACTGGGTGGTGAACAATCCACGGGATCCCAACACTACCCACTGGTCTCGACGGATATTCAACACAGAGTATTTCTATAGAGAGTGCTTCACGTGGGGAGATGTCGGTACAGGGTATCCTTCCTTCAGGTATTTGCCGCACGGCTATGTCATCGGGAACCGAGGGCCAGGTGTATTCGCTGAGGAGCTTGAGCATTCGGTTCTCGCCTACCTGAACTCCGTGATCGCTCGGCGAGTGCTCGAGATTTCGAGTCCTGCCCTCACGTTCAACGTTGGAGAAATCGCTTCCATTCCCTTTGACTGGTCGAGCGATGTTAGTACGAGCGGGCCAAAGACCGAAAGACTGGTTGGGATAGCCCGCACAGATTGGGATTCTTACGAAACCTCCTGGGACTTCGCCGAGTCGCCCTTGCTGCGGTCAGACTTTCGCCGTGACAGCCTCGCCAACACCTACGCGGCCATGCGCGCTCACTGGCGCGACATGACGCTGGAGATGCAGCGCCTGGAAGAGGAAAACAACCGCATCTTCATCGACGCCTACGGCCTGCAGGACGAGCTCACCCCCGACGTCCCCCTCTCCGAGATCACCCTCACCTGCAACCCACACTACCGCTACGGCGGCAACAAGAGCGAGGAGGAGCTGGAGCGACTGCTCCGTGCCGATACGATACGGGAGTTCATCTCCTACGCGGTTGGCTGCATGTTCGGCCGCTACTCCCTCGACAAGTCGGGCCTGATCCTGGCGAACGCAGGCGAGACGCTGGACCACTACCTGCGCATCGTGGGGGCAGAGGTTCAAGCTCGCTCGTCATCTTCAATCTTCAATCTGCAATCTGCAATCCGTTTCCTGCCCGACAGGAACAACGTGCTGCCCATCCTCGACGCTGACTGGTTCACCGACGACATCGTCGCGCGCTTCGGCCGCTTCCTGCGCGTCACGTTCGGGGAGGAACACTACGCGGAGAACCTGGCGTTCATCGAAGAATCCATCGGCCGCGACATCCGCTCGTTCTTCGTGCGCGAGTTCTACGACGATCACCTGAAGCGCTACAAGCGCCGGCCCATCTACTGGCTCTTCTCGTCGCCCGAGGGCAGCTTCAACGCGCTTGTGTACATGCACCGCTACCGGCCCGACACGGTCTCGGTGGTGCTCAACGACTACCTGCGCGAGTACCAGGCGAAGCTCGCCGCGCGGCGCGCGGAGATGGCGCACGAGATCATCCGGGCCGGCGCGTCGAACCGGGAGAAGGCCGCCGCGGTGAAAGAGGTGGCCCGGCTGGATAAGGTGCTCAAGGAACTGGAGGCCTACGAGGAAGTGCTGCTGGACCTGGCGCGCAAGCAGATCCGCATCGACCTGGACGACGGCGTGAAGGTGAACTACGCGAAATTCGGCGCCGCGCTGCGCCGGGTGGTGGGGCTGAACGCTTGAGTAGGATGCCAGATCGATAGGTCAGTTGACTGTTCCTAATTAAGGAATCATACTTGACAAATTCCCAATTAGGGAATAGGATAACCCATGAAGGTAGTCAATCGCAAACTCCTCATCGAGTTCTGGGAGAAGCATCAACAGACTCGCAGACTTCTTCAAGCGTGGTTAGCGGAAGTGGATGGCGCCCTGTGGGATGAGCCGTCGCAGGTGATCGATCATTTTCCGAATGCCAGCGAGCTACCCGGTAGTCGCATCAAGTTTAAGATCAAGGGTGGGCGATATCGACTGATCATCCATGTCAACTATCGCAGAGGCATCGTCGACATACGCTTTGTTGGTACCCACGAGGAGTACGATCGGATTGATGCGGAGAAAATCTAGTGAAGCCACGAATTATCAAAACCGATGAGGAGCATGCCGCAGCACTTGCGTACATGCGCACGCTCATGGATGCGGCGCCCGACTCGCCTGAAGAGGACGAGCTGGAGCTCTTCGCCTCGCTCATCGAGCAATATGAGAAGCAGCGCTGGCCGATCGACGTGCCGGACCCAATCGACGCGATCGAGTTTCGCATGGATCAGATGGGATTGACGCGCAAAGACCTCGGCAAGTACCTCGGCAGCGCCAGCAAAGTCTCAGAGGTGTTGAACCGCAAACGGCCGCTCACGCTTACGATGATCCGCGCACTGCACGAGGGGCTTGGCATTCCGGCTGAAGTCCTTCTCCAGAAGCCAGGCGAGACTCTGCCGCCCACTGCGTACGACGTAAGGAACTACCCGTTTGCCGCGATGTTTTCGTCGGGATATTTCGGTGCTTCTGTTCGCACGCTGCGCGAGGCAAGGGAAAAGGCAGAAGAACTCCTGATAGGTCTCTTTGCCTCCTTCAGCGATTGCACATCGCAGCCGGTGTATTGTCGCCGCACCGACCGCCAGATCAACGCACATGCTTTGACTGCGTGGCAGGCGCGCGCGCTGGCCCTGGTCGGATCTGATGCGTTGCCAGCCTATGACACCGACGAAGTGGACGATACTTTCTTTGGCAGGCTTGTGCGCCTGAGTCACTACTCAGAAGGTCCTCGGCTGGTCCCCGATTTTCTGAGAAAGCACGGCATCCACTTTGTGTTGTTGCCGCACCTTCCTAAGACGTATCTCGACGGTGCATGTTTCCTCTCTCCTGCTGGAGCGCCGGTAGTCGGCATGACCATCCGCCATGATCGGCTGGACAACTTCTGGTTCACCCTGATGCATGAGCTGGCCCACTTGAAGCTCCATCTGCATGAGGATGGGCCGGCGTTCTTCGACGATACGGATAATCATGCGTGCACGGATGACGATCCGCGCGAGGCTGAGGCCGATGCGTTCGCTCGAGAAAGGCTCATCCCAGATGCCCTCTGGCAGGAGGCGGGGTTACATCTCCTGATCTCCAGCAATGATCAAGACGTTCTGGAACTATCTGACCGGCTGGAGATCTCCCCGGCGATCATCGCCGGGCGCATCCGCTGGGAGACTCACAACTACAGCATCTTTTCCTCTCTGGTCGGAAACGGCGACGTTCGCCGCCTTTTCCACTACCAGTTCAACCCATAAGGGCCAAACATGGATGAAATCAAGGCTGCACTCGCCCGGCTGTTTACGCGTCACCGTGTCGTGGTGTGGACGGACGAGAAACGCGAGTTGGCCGCGGAGTTCGAGGCGCTGGAGCTCGACGACATCATCAAGATCGCACTCCACAACGATGAGTTCGGCGTGAAGCACCGCATCCTGCGCGAGGAGCCCGCAGGGCACTTCCTGCTCTATCGCGAGGGTCCCGCACCGGCGGACACCGAGAACTGGCTGCTGGACGTAGAGCTCGCATATGCGACGTTCAGGGCAAACCAGACGGACTTGTGGCTGGCAGAGCTGGGACTCCCGCCCGAATTCAGGCAGCATATCGAGCCGCACCAGGAGTTCTTCAAGGTTGCGCGCCGGCGAGAGGCGCTGCGCGCTCGGTTGGAGCAGAGCGACTCGCCCGCGGTCGTCAGGATGAAGATGCTGGGTGTATGTGCCGCTGCCGAGCCGCTCTTGGATGAGATCCTGGAGGCGTTGCTCGACGAACTGGCGGTCGGCAAGGACGAGCGGATCAGGCTGATCGAGAAGTGCGGGCTGGGCGAATTGCTGTGGGGGGAGATGGAGCGCGTCTATGGCTACACCTCCAACACTCAGAGCGTGCAGGACCTGGCCATTACCTTGTTCCAGGCCGGTTACGCCGTGGGACTGGGCCAGACTGCGTTCCTGAAACCCGACGCCCTGGTCTTCCTCAGGCGCTGGAAGGACAGTGCCTCCCACCGCGAGTCCTTTGAGACGCTCTCAGCAGAGGCTGCCCGTGTGCTCAACGTAAACGCTGACCTGCAAAACCGTGGCGCGCGCACGTTGAACGACTTCGACCTGTTCGAGTCGGTCGACCGGAAGATCCTGAGCGACCTGGCCCGGGCAATCGCGGCGCGCACCATCTCGGCGGAGGAGTGCGAGGAGATCGTCCGCAAGCGGAGTCGCACGCACTGGTTCGCTGAATTTCGCGATCTGTACGAGGCGCTGCAGGCCGCCGTGCGATTCACGGCCGCGCTGTCCGCCGCTGACCTGACGGTGCGGTCGCTGCGCGACGGCTTCGAGCAGTACTGCCGGTCGTGGCACCGGCTCGATCAGCTCTACCGCCAGGTCCTCACGCATGCCAGGCGTTCGCGCGAGGCGACGTTGCTCAAGGACGTCCTCGATCTGGTCGAAAATCTGTATACGAACAACTACTTGCTGCCGGTCAACAACCGCTGGCAAGAGACCGTCGATGCATGCGAGAGTTGGGGCGCGCCAGGGGTGCCGGGCCAGGCTGGATTCTACGAGCAATACGTGGTGCCGTTCCGCCGCCGCGACACGAAGGTCTGCGTGGTCATCTCGGACGCGCTTCGTTACGAGATCGCAGACGAGTTGTGCCGGCTGATCCGGCAAGAGGATCGCTACGACGCGGACCTCGATGCCGTCCTGGGCGTGTTGCCCAGTTTCACCCAGCTGGGCATGGCCGCGCTGCTGCCGCACGAGACGCTGGGCCTGTCGGAAGACCGGCAGGGCGTGGCGCTGGTGGACGGGGCCAGCACCCTGGGCTCAGAATACCGGCGCAGGGCGCTGGAGCGTATGGCAGGCAGCCGCGTTGAGGTCATTGGTGCGGAGGAGCTGCTGCGGCTGGATAAGGATGAGGGCCGGGCATTGTTCCGCGATCACGATGTGGTGTACGTGTATCACAACCGGATCGACAAAGTGGGCGACAGCCGTGACAGCGAGGAGCGGGTGTTCGAGGCAGTCGGCGAGACGCTCCAGGAGTTGGTCAAGATCGTCAAGAAGCTGACCGCCGCCAACGCTAGTAACGTCATCGTGACGGCCGATCACGGGTTCATCTATCAGGACCGCAAGCTGGAAGACAGTGATTTCCTGAGCCAGGAACCCGTGGGCGCCGATATCGAGGCGCGCAACCGGCGCTACGTCGTGGGCCGGGGCCTGCAAAAAGGCAGTGGCTTCAAGCACTTCACTGCGGCCCAGCTAGGCCTGACCGGCCCGCACGAGTTCCTCTTCCCGAAATCCATCAACCGGCTGCGCGTCCAGGGCTCGGGCGCGCGCTACGTTCACGGCGGGACGTCCCTGCAGGAAGTCGTCGTGCCCGTACTGCAGATCAAGAAGAAGCGGCAGGGCGACGTGACGAAGGTGACGGTTGAGTTCATCGGCGGCGGGAATGCGACGATCACGACCGGGCAACTGGCGGCCGTGTTGTACCAGGTGGAACCCGTCACCGACAAGGTCCAGTCGCGCACGCTGCGGGCCGGGATCTACACGGAAGCCGGCGACCTGATCTCTGATCGCCACGAGCTGACGTTTGACTTCACATCCGAGAACGAGCGGGATCGCCAGCGGCGCGTGCGCTTCGTCTTGACGGCTGCGGCGGACGCGGCGAACGGCCAAACCGTGCTGTTGAAGCTTGAGGAGCCGGTGGTTGGGACGGGTTACTATCAGGCCTATGCCTCGCGGGCATACGTCCTCCGGCGGTCGTTCACGAAGGATTTCGACTTCTAGGATTGCGAGTTGTGGAATGGCGATGAACGCGCTCGACGAGAAGATCAACCACTATTTCCCCGGCCTCGTGGTCCGCAAGGACCTCGTGAAGACGGTCAAAGGGAACGCGATTGTGCCCAGCTACGTTCTGGAGTACCTGCTGGGGCAGTACTGCGCGACCTCGGACGAGGACAGCATCCAATCCGGCATCGAGTCGGTCAAGGACATCCTGCGCAACCACTACGTCAACCGAAGCGAAGCAGGGCTTGTGCGGTCCACTATCCGTGAGCGCGGGCGCCATAAGGTGATCGACAAGATCAGCGTCGCGTTGAACGACAGGCGAGACGTCTATGAAGCCACATTCGCCAACCTGGGCATCAAGGATGTGCTGGTTGACGCGGACACGGTCAAGCGGCACCCGAAGCTGCTCGTTGCCGGGGTGTGGTGCATCGCCGACCTGGGTTACGAGTATACCGAGGACAAGCACCAGAGCCCATGGATCCTGGAGTCGATCAAGCCGATCCAGCTCTCTCACTTTGACTTCGATGCTTACCTCGAAGCACGGCGCCAATTCTCTGTGGATGAGTGGCTGGACCTCCTGATCCAGTCGATGGGGTTCAACCCGGAGTTCTTCGGCCGGCGCTCCAAGCTGATGCAATTGGTGCGGCTGATCCCCTATTGCGAGCGCAACTACAACCTGATCGAGCTGGGTCCGAAGGGCACCGGCAAGTCGCACATCTACTCCGAGTTCTCGCCGCACGGCATCCTCATTTCGGGCGGCGAGGTGACCGTCGCCAAGCTGTTCGTGAATAACGCAAGCGGGCGCATCGGCTTGGTCGGCTATTGGGACACGGTGGCGTTCGACGAGTTCGCGGGGCGTAACAAGCGGGCAGACCGTGCACTGGTCGACATCCTGAAGAACTACATGGCGAACAAGTCGTTCTCGCGCGGCATCGAGACGCTGGGGGCAGAAGCAAGCATGGCATTTGTCGGCAACACGCAGCACACCCTGCCGTACATGCTGCGCCACACCGACCTGTTCTGCGAGCTGCCCGAGCAATACCACGACTCCGCGTTTCTCGACCGGTTGCACTTCTACATCCCCGGGTGGGAGGTGGACATCATCCGGGGCGAAATGTTCTCCGATGGGTACGGCTTCGTCGTCGACTACCTGGCCGAGATCCTCCGGAACCTGCGCAGCCACGACTTCTCGCAGCTGTATCGCGAACATTTCGAGATGTCGGCCGACATCTCGACGCGCGACCGGACGTCGATTGAGAAGACATTCTCCGGCCTGGTCAAGGTGCTCTATCCGCACGGAGAGCTCTCCAGGGACGAGGCGGAGGCACTGCTGCGCTTTGCGATCGAGGGCCGGAAGCGGGTCAAGGACCAATTGATGCGGATCGATATGACCTACGCTGCGGTCCGCTTCGCATACCGGGATGCAAGTGGCGCGGAAAGCTTCGTCCGAACCCTGGAAGAGGAGACCTACCCGCAGTACTTCATCGGACTGGCGGATGAGGCCGCGGCGGAGCAGGCGGAGCTGCCCTTGGGCGTCGGGACAGACGCCGCTGCGACGCCGGCCGAGGCGCCGAGCCTGAGAGAGCAACATCTCACGTTCGTCGAGAACCAGCGCGGCGTGTCGTTCGACGTCTTGTTCGGCCCCTACCTGAAGGGCGCGACGCGCCTCGTAGTCACCGATCCCTACATCCGTGCTTTCTACCAGGTGCGCAACCTGATGGAGCTGTTGGAGACCATTGCGCGGCAGAAGGCGGACGAGGATGAGGTAGCAGTGCACCTGGTCACGACGCGGGACGAGTTCCGGGGCGAGCAGCAGGACGAGTTCCTGGCCCAGGTCCAGGCCGCGGCCGAGGTTGCGGGGATTCACTTCACCTGGGAGTACGACGAGTCGGCCACCATCCACGCGCGGCACATTGTTACCGATCACGGCTGGAAGATCCTCCTGGACCGGGGATTGGATGTGTTCCAGCGCTATGAGATGAACGACACATTCGACCTCTCGAACCGCGTACAGCGATACCGTGCGTGCAAGGGATTCGAAGTCACGTACTTGAGAACTACTGGGGGGAGCGGGTCATGAGACTCCAGGAGCTAGTTGAGAGGTTGCCCAAGGACACGGAAGCGCGGGTGGATAAGACGCGAAAGCGTCATAACACCCTGATCAGGGAAATACTCCGCCAGGAGACTGGTTTGAGGTTGAGGAGAGCTGGCCTGGAGCAGCAATCCCCAGGTTCGGACGAGAATATCACGGTGCCGATCAGCGTGGTCGCTGGAATGCCGAAACCTCTGCAGAACATGGTATTCAATCCTGAGGAAGCCCATCTGATGATGATTGGCCAGCACCGCGGTGATCTGCTCTTGATCAAGCAGGGTTTGCCAGGTGTCCAGTCTCTGCTTGCCGAAATGGCTTCGGCCGAATCGGGACCAGACGAGAACCTCCGCGGCGCGGCACGTGAGTTGCTCGAATTTGCCAATGCGCTGTTGGACGGCTTTGACAAGGCCAACACAGCAAAGAGGATTTTGTCAGTCGATGAAGATGTGCTCGGCGCTTACTGGTATGTCGCTCGGAATTGGCGGCATGACGCCAAGAGCTACATAGAACTCTATTACGGAGTGCTGGGGCTGCTGGCGCGCATGCTCGGGGTAGCTTTGGAGCCACTCACCGTGGTCGTCATGGCCCACGAGTGCGCGCACGCCTACACGCATCTGGGGCTGGATATTGACGGCGAACGCTGGGACACGGAGGCATTTCTGAGTGCCGAACGGGCGCTGAAGGAGGGACTCGCTCAGTACTACACCTATCGCGTCTGCAAGCGACTGGAGAGTACCATGCCCGAAGCGATGGACGCATATGCGGCGCTGCTGCCACACCAACCTGATCCATATTGGACGCATTGTGATTGGATCAATTATTTCACGCCGGAGGAGGTGCGACTCGCGCTGCTCGACGTGCGCAGGAGAGGTGAGTGGGATCTGGAAGCGTTCGAGCGAGGGTTGGTGATGGCAAAAGACGTGATTGGCCGCGGGCAGACGCGTTTGTCGAAGTGAAAATCACGTATGGCGCATCTGTCACCGCCTCCAGGGCAGCCAGGCGCAAGTAGTTGGCCAGGTGCAAGGATAGAAGCTGCTGCCGAATAAGGCCTGTGTTCATGGACCCACCCCGACACGGAGGGCATGTGCCGAGCAGAAGTCTGAGTGATGAAGCATATGTGATCGACCTGTGCGACGAAGTTCTGGGTGTGCGAGCGTTGCGCCAGCACAGATTCGATTTTCTGCGAGGAGATGCGCGACCAGGAAAGCAAGGGATCAGGCTGCCAGTCGATGCGTACTATCCAGACAGGCAACTGGTTGTCGAGTATCGCGAGCGTCAGCACTCGGAGGCAATCCCGATCATGGATCGGCGCATGACTGTCAGCGGGGTGGACCGCGGCACCCAGAGAGCGATCTACGACCAGCGCCGTCGCGACGTCCTGCCGAAGCACGGCATCGAGCTGGTGGAACTCTCATACGCTGATTTTGCCCATGACAAGAACAAATATCTGTGCCGGCGGCGGGCAGAGGACTTGGCCGTGGTCCGGCAAGCCTTGGCCAAGTGGATAAGGTGAGCTGAGTGCAGCGTCCAAGGCGACCAACTCAGCCGGAGATTCGGCCAAAATGCGCGAGCACAGACCGATAGTGCGCAGGAGAAGACGATATGCTGCCGATTGGTGATGCGTGTCCCGAGTGCGGCTGTGAGCTCGTTGGCATATCACGAAAGACGCTTCGAGCCATGCAACGCTTGCATCCAGTGATCAGCTCGATTCCAAGGAGTGTCCTGAAGCAGAAGCAGGAGACGTATACGATCTGCCCGAGGTGCGACGCCTACGCCCTCGGCATCGAACTCGTGACGCCGTTCCCGTTTACCTACAAGGATGGGCGCACTGCGACGGTTGACGATATCGACCTGTACGGGGCTCTGCGGGAAGATCATGCCTAACGGTGGACACATCTCATGCGGCTACTGCATTCATGACCAGGATGGGCAGTGCGCGGTTTATGGCGTTCAGACGTCCCCGTTTGTTCTCTGTCGCATGTTTCGCACCGAGCCTGGTCAATCTTGTGAGGATGCGGCAAGTCACTGGCCGGTTATGAGGGATCTCAGGCCAGGCACTGTGTATAGCATTGACAATGATGTCTTTTCGGCGGGCAACCCACAGCCCCTATATATGCTAATGCCGACAAAGCGTGGCATGGGCAGGCGAGCAGATTCATGGACACCGGCGAGGAACGTAGTGCGCTCGACAGAGGGCTGAAGTTCAGACCAGTGCTGCCCTCTTGGCCGGAGATGGCACAGGCCGTACCCATCGCAGGTCGATGCAGTACCTGACGAAGTGTCCGAAGAACATGAGGTACGGGCTTTCGGAACGGCTGAGAACTACACGTGAAGGAGTCGCACCCAATGAAATCCCATCTACTTACTACTCGTGATCTCCTGGCAGTCACGCTCACCATGCTCTTATTTCTGAGTGTAGTCATCTGTGTCGGGGCTGAAGCTGAGTCGGCCCTTGGCAGAGATCCCAGCAGCAGACAGCTCTCACAAGACCTGGCGCCCCACATGAATGAGGTGCCCGAATCCGTGAAGTCGCAGCAGACGAGCCGGGTGGAGTTCGTACCCGATCGCGTGATCGTGAAGCTCTCTCGCGAGGCACCGCTCGAACTGAGTACTCGAGTGCGCTCTGGTATCGATCCGACTGAGCTGGATGCCGTACTAGCAGACCAGAGGGTGCTAACCAGTACTCCGCTATTTGGCGCAGTTAGGCCTGAAGGATCCAGATCTGGCCAGAAGGCACGCGATCTAGTAGGGCTTGATCGCATCTATATTGTCCAACTTGAGCGCGGGAGCGACGTCAGGGGAGTAGCTCGTGTCTTGAGCGCCGATCCTGGCATTGAATACGCTGAGCCAGACTACATCGCGCACCAGATTGAGATACCAGACGATCCGCGCTACACAGAACAGTGGGCATTGAACAGGATCCAGGTTGAAGAAGCGTGGCAAGCGGTACCCACCGCGCCAGGGGTCTTGATCGCAATACTGGATTCCGGGATTGACGTTGAACACCCAGATCTGCAGCCCAATCTGTGGGCTAATCCGGGCGAGATTGCGGCCAATGGCCTGGACGATGATGCCAATGGTTATGTGGATGACACGCTCGGATGGAACTTCGTGTACAACAACAACGATATCGCGGATGACAACGGTCACGGCTCCCTGGTGTCCGGAATCGCGGCGGCACGTACCGGGAACAGCCTCGGTATCGCCGGCGTCTGCGGTCGCTGCCGCATCATGCCGGTGAAGGTCATGCAGCCCTCCGGCGCGGCCAATTACTCGGCCATCGCGGCGGGGATCACCTACGCTGTGGACAAGGGTGCACGAATCGTCAATCTCTCGCTTGGGGGTTACTCTGACTCAAGCGCCTTGAGAGACGCTCTGGAATACGCCAGTACCCAGAATGCCGTTGTAGTGGCAGGCGCTGGCAACGACAACACAGGTGTCCCATTCTATCCAGCAGCATACGACAACGTTACTGCTGTTGCTGGGACCTCAATGAGTGACACGCGCTCGGCTTCGAGTAACTACGGTGCATGGGTGGACGTGTCAGCGCCGAGTGAGGATATCTTGACCACGGCTATGGGCAGCGACTATGTCACGACCTCGGGCACATCGATGGCCTCCCCATTTGCAGCTGGTCTCGCAGGGCTATTGGTCTCACTACACCCTGACTGGGCGCCGGCACTTGTCCACTCTCAGATGGTGCACACAGCCGACCCGATTGACGCGCTAAATCCGGGCTTTGAAAGCAAGCTCGGTTCTGGACGCATCAATGCTGCGCGAGCCGTGCAGTCACCAGTGCCAGATTTGAGTCACGCGGGATACAGCGTTGACGGGGTAGAAGGCGGGCGGCCTGACTTTGGGACAACCGCCAACCTTGCAGTCGCGGTCTACAACGGCTGGGCGGATGCTCATGACGTGGTTGGCACACTCACGACAACTGACCCACTGGTCACGGTAGCTACAAGTCTGGCCGAGTTCGGAGACATCTTTTCGGGGCAGACGGTGGCGAGCAGCACGCCATACTCAATCGTTATCTCCGGGGAAGCGGCCTATGCGCACCCTATCTCATTTGACCTGGTGTTGAGTGCAGACAGCGGGCTCTACACGACAACGCAGGTCTTCACGGTGACGACCCGTAGCAGCGTGGAGTACGTGACGGGCACCATCTACGAGGATACGGTTTGGACAGGAGACAAGACTTACGTTGTCAACGCAAATGTGGGGGTAGCGCCCGGTTGCACCCTGACCATTGAACCAGGAACGTCCGTCAAGTTCAACGGTGACTACTCGCTGAATGTTGGCGGTCAATTGATCGCTAGTGGGACTCCTGCCCAGCCCATCATCTTCATGCCTTACTCGAGCAACACCTGGAACCGCATCTACTTCGATAACTCGATGACCGACGCAATTGTAGATGCCGAGGGAAACTACCAGAGCGGCACTCTGCTGCGGTACGCGCAAGTAAAGGGTGCAGCTGGGGGACTAGCGTGTAGCAGCGCCACCCCCTATCTTGCGTACCTGACAACCGATGGCGGTGGGATCAACTGCATCCTTGGCGACGGTTCTTTCTGGTTGCTGGATAGCGCCGTGACCGGCAACGTGTATGCCTCTGGCCCTGGCCGAGTTCGGCGGAGCACCATCAACAACGGCGCACTCAGCCTAGGTACTGCCTCAGACGTGCTGACGAGTATGATAGGCAAGGGGATCGCCCTTGGCGAGAACAGCCGTGTGGAAGGCAGTTCAGCTGGCGCCATGATCAGTTTGACAAGTGGTGATGTGGTGAGTAGTACGGTCATTGGCGGCGGCATTAGCTCCGGAAGTGGCTCAATTGGGAGTAATCAAGTAGTGGGCGGTAGCATTTCGTTGACCAGCGGTCAGGTGACGTCGAACACGGTTCGCGGTGGCGGCATAGCAGTCGGCGATGGCTGTATCGTCGAGGCCAACGACATCGAAGATGCGCCAAGTGCGGCCATTCAGACCACTGGGACTGCCACGGTACTGCGCAACAGAGTTGTGGCGAGTTCGGGACCCGGCATTGTGGCCTCGACAGGTCTGGTGCAGGGAAACCTCGTGGCGGATGCTGCGAGTGATGGCCTCCGGGTGGGTGCGGCCACCGTCGTGGGCAATACACTGACCGGCATTGCCGGGCGATCCATTTATGTCAGTGGCGGCATTCCCCTGGAGATCGCCGGCAACAACTTTGCATTCAACAGTGGACCGTATGATCTCTACAACGACAATCCGTACGGGCAGAACATCACGGCGGACTCCAATTGGTGGGGCACGGTGGATGTGAGCCTCATCGGGCAGCGAGTTTACGACTTCTACGATGACTACAACCTGGGAAAGATCATTTTCGCCCCGATGCTGGAGTCTGCATCTACTGCAGCACCGGCATACGTACAGAGCATCACCCTGACGCCTCCTAGTCCCGTGGGCCTGGAGACCGCAACCTTTGCGGTCGGATTCAGCAGGCCGATGGATGCCGCTATCCGGCCAGTCGTCAGCTTCACGAGTGGTTACGGGCAGATCGAGAAGGCAGCCATGATCTGTCCACGCGAGGATCTCGGCGTTGCTGCCCTGACGGATGGCACGATCTATGCAATCGGTGGTGGCGGGCGTTGCCCCCCTGACTGCAGTCCCGCCCCAAACTGCAACGAGCATTATGACCCTGCCCTGGACCTCTGGAGCCCCCGAGCGCCTATGCCCCATGGTCGGGTTTATCTGGCCGCAACCGCAACTCACAGCGACAAGGTGCTCGCCATCGGGGGTCACTACAACGAAGCTCTTTCACTCGTTGAGGAGTATGATCCAGACGCGGATAGCTGGACCACGCGCGCTGATATGCCTACCCCTAGGTCCCAACTGGCTGCGGTGACGGGCAAGAACGGCAAGATCTATGCCATCGGTGGCAGTGCCACCGGGGGTGCAGCGTTGGCAGTGGTTGAGGAATACGATCCAACAACCGGTGTATGGATCAGTCGAAGCCCGATGCCCACAGCGCGATATGCGCTCGCAGCCGTCGTAGCGGACACGGGTAGGATCTACGCGATAGGCGGATTCAACGCTGAGGCCACGCTTGAGGAGTACGACCCTACTACCGACTCTTGGGTTCAGCGAGCGGACCTGATTGCACCCAGGAGCGCGCTGGCCGCTGCGTTTGCCTCAAACGGGCGCATCTATGTGCTTGGTGGCTGGGCGGCGGGAGCGGAAGTGGCGACTGTTGCGGAGTATGACCCGAGCACCGACCAGTGGTCAATGGCGCCGTCAATGCTGCGGCCTCGTGTCCGGGCCGGGGCTGCAGCCGCAGATGGCGGAAGGGTATTCGTCATCGGCGGCTACAATGCGGCCACAGGGGGAGCCGGAACTGCCGTCGGTCCCGTCCTGGAGTATAGTGTGCCCTTCGAACGGCGGGTGGATGGCTTACCTCAATGGACAAGAGATTCTGAGTATCGGGCTTCCTACGATTTCGACGCCTTAGTGGCACGCGGGGTCTATACTCTGAAGGTGGCCGGCGCACGGGATGTCGCTGCCCTTGAGATCGCCCCGAGCAGGAGCTTCACGTTCACTCTCGACTACGCCGGCAGCGTCAGCGACAGGACAGCTCCAACCCCGCCAACTGTTTTCGCTCAGATCACGGGCACCGTACTTCTCTCCGCTCACTGGTCCAGCTCGGACCCGGAGTCATCCATCACCTCATTTCGCTACGCCGTCGGGACCGCGCCCGGTCGAACGGAAGTCATCAACTGGACGGCTCTCAGCTCGACAGAAGTCGTGCGTTCTGGTCTATCGCTAACTGACGGACAGACCTACTATCTGTCGGTACAGGCCCGCAACGAAGCAGGACTGTGGAGCGAGTCTGCAGTCAGCAATGGTGTCACGGCTGTAGGCGCGCCGATCGTCGCCGGGCGCAGGTCAGACCCAGATGTGGTGCTATTCTGGAGCCATCTTGGGGACCACGTTGCCAGTTATGAAGTGTATCGCAGTACGCAACCTTACTTCTCCCGTGGCGATCCAGGCGTCGTGAAGGTGGCTGATGTCCCGGCACCCTCCTCCGGGGGTGAAGTAGCATGCACAGATTCGAATGCCCTTGCTCCGCCTGCGACAGACTACTTCTATGGAGTGCTTGCGGTCGGCACGGATGGGCAGCTGTCGGTCATCTCTAGCTACGACGGCGTGTTCACCTTCGCCATGGAACCTGGCACGTCCTGAGGTCGTGGTACATGAGAGTCGGTGCCTGCACTGAACCGCTCACCTGCAGTTCGAACAAACTGCAGCAAGGCCAGAGGCCCAAGAGGCGGTACCCGCGCATGTGCCTCGGACGGGTGATACCCGCAACTCTGACACTACGATACGTTCGCGCAACGAGGGAAACAAGGAGCTCTGTTCGATAGCCCAATCGAGCACGATTTCCAGGCCGGTGTTACCGGAACTGAGTGGCGCGCTCGTGAATACCTGAGTGGCTGACTGGCACAGCGGTTGTCTAGTGCCGCCGGCACCTCCTTTCAATCTTGGGCTACTTACAGACGTGCCCATGTAGATGTCGCCAATTCAGAGTCCCGCATGACAATTCGCCAAGAAGGTATTCGGAGAGCTAATTTCGTCTTTGCGCTAGGTCCGGAAGGCGCTCGCTGCGGAACCTACATCGAGTGCAACCGGGATGAGGTAAACGGGGACTGGGATTGGCGGCGCTTCATCTCCGGTTTGCGCCGCGAGGCCAGCGAACTGAGGCAGATTTCAACGGTCATGCGCGAACACGGGGTAACAGCGCAACCCTATCTGTCGGAAGGTGATGAAGAGGGCCCCCCTACCGGCCAGCTCGACGCCGGACCAGAGGGATTGACCTGGCGTCCGACCGGGGGCGGTGCCGTGGACACATCGTGGCCCGACTTCGCCGAACTGCTCTCCCAACTCGACCCTATACTCTGGTGCGACCTGTACTTCCAGGCGAAGATGAGCAAGGGAGAAGCCATCGAACTGGGCGTGGACATCGCCGATCGAGTTGTGAACACATTCGTAGGGTTGCTGCCGCTCTACACCCTGAGCCTGCGATAGCGCGCCGGTCGGCTTGACGCGCACCCTGCTCTGTCAAATCATCGATAAGCCGATTGGCCTATAAGCCATTTGGCTTAACCGAGAGGTTGCCGCATCTAAGATCACATGGCGCACGCAGCGCGCCGTCCGCCGTTACCTGGAACGGTTGCCGGCCTCACCGGCACAACCTTCAACCTTCAACCTCGTACGCCGCCCGCAATCTTCCTTCTTCCATCTTCCATCTTCCATCGTCTCACTGTCTCAAGAGTCTCAACTGTCTCAACTGTCTCAGCCCGGGGGGGTGTCTTAAAACAGTGGACTCTTGAGACAGTTGAGACACTTAGTCGCGTGTTCATTCGTGTTGCGGTAGATCACTGCTTGAGATACAATGATTTCGAGCGTTGCTGAAGATGATCGCGCTCAGTGGGTCAATGCTCGATACGAAGTCCAGCAGGCGCACCGATGGAATTTGAATGGGATCCTGAGAAGGCAGCCAAGAACCTCCGAAACCACGGAGTGTGGTTCAGCGAGGCTGCGACTGTGTTTGATGATCCCTTAAGCGTGACCGTGCCGGATCCTGACCATTCGACGGCCGAAGACCGCTTGATCATCGTTGGGCAATCGCTTCAGCGACGCCTGTTGATCGTCTCCTTCGCAGAAAGAGGGGACCGGTTCAGAATCATCAGTGCACGAACACTGACCCGTGCAGAGAGCAAAGCTTATGAAGAAGAGCTATCCGGATAAGATGGAAGACGAACTGCGGCCAGAATACGATCTGTGCGAACTGCTCAAAGGTGGCGCCCGGGGCAAGTACGTGACACGCTATCGCGCCGGCACCAATCTGGTGCTGCTCGATCCTGACGTAGCGAAAGCCTTCCCGGACCAGGAGGCAGTGAACGAGGCGCTCCGCCTGGTGATCCGTTTGGGTGAGATCCAGCACGGCCAGAAACAGGCATCGGCCGGCGCCTGAAGCTGGTAAGGCCCGAACCCCTCGCTCGTCTTCGGCGCGCCAGGTGCAAATGTCTCAGCCCCTGAAGCAGTTAGCCGCGACATCGGGCCGGCTCTCCGGCACAACCTTCAACCTTCAACCTCGTGCGCCGCCCCCAATCTTCCATCTTCCTTCTTCCATCTTCCATCTCCTCGCCCCAACACAAAAAAACCCGCCCCCTTCGCAGGGAGCGGGTTTCTCGTTCACACTAGCCTTTCGGCTTAGTACATGTCGGGGCTAGGCCCAGGCGCCGCAGGCTTCTCTTTCTCCGGGATGTCGGAGATGAGGGCCTCGGTCGTCAGGATCATGGCCGCGATGGAGGCGGCATTCTCGAGCCCGCCGCGGGTGACCTTGGCCGGATCGATGATCTGCTTGGCGACCATGTCGCCGTAATCCTCGGTGATGACGTCGAAGCCGAGGCGTCGATTGTCCTGTTCCTTCTGGCCGCGGCGCACGTTCTCGACGACGACTGCACCGTCGTAGCCCGCATTCTCGGCCAGGGTGGCCATGGGCATGGGCAGCGCCTTGCGCAGGATGCGGACGCCCGTGAGCATGTCGCCTTCCAGCTCCTGCTCCACCGCGGCCAACGCCTCTACGGAGTTCAGCAGCGCAACGCCGCCACCAGGCACGATGCCTTCCTCAACCGCGGCGCGGGTCGCGCTCAGCGCGTCCTCGACACGGTGCTTCTTTTCCTTGAGCTCGACCTCGGTGCCGGCGCCGACACGGATGATCGCCACGCCGCCCGCCAACCGGGCCAACCGCTCCTGGAGCTTCTCTTTGTCGTAGTCGCTCGTGGAGTTCTCGATCTCGACACGGATCTGCTCGATGCGGCCCTTGATCGCAGGGGCGTCGCCCTTGCCGCTCACGATGGTCGTGTTGTCCTTGTCAGCGATGACCTTGTCGGCCTGGCCGAGGTCGCTGATCAGCGCGCTCTCGAGCTTCTTGCCGAGGTCCTCGGTGATCACGGTGCCGCCGGTGAGCACGGCGATGTCCTGCAGCATGGCCTTGCGGCGATCGCCGAAGCCCGGGGCCTTGATGGCGATGCAGTTGAACATGCCGCGCAGCTTGTTCAGGACGAGGGTGGCCAGCGCTTCGCTGTCCACGTCTTCCGCGATGATGACGACTTCGCGGCGGCCCAACTGGACCAGCTTCTCAAGGATCGGGACGATGTCGGACGCGGCCGAGATCTTCTTGTCCGTGATCAGGACGTAGGGATTCGCCAGCTCGGCTTCCATCGTCTCGGGGTTGGTGATGAAGTACGGGCTGATGTAGCCGCGGTCGAACTGCATGCCCTCGACGTACTCGGTCTCGAACTGAAGGCCCTTGGCCTCCTCGACCGTGATGACACCGTCCTTGCCGACCCGCTCCATGACCTCGGCGATCAGGTCGCCGATTTCCTGGTCCTGCGCCGAAATGGCGGCCACGGCCGCGATTTCTTCCTTGGTCGTGATGGTGATCGCCTGCGAGCGGATGTGGTCAGAAAGGGCTGCGACGCCCTTGTCCAGGCCACGCTTCAGCAGCATGGGGTTCGCGCCCGCGGCGACGTTCTTCATGCCTTCGTTGACGATGGCCTGCGCCAACACGGTCGCGGTAGTGGTGCCGTCGCCGGCGATATCGTTGGTCTTGGTCGCGGCTTCCTTCAGAAGCTGGGCGCCCATGTTCTGGAACGGTTCCTGGAGCTCGATTTCCTTGGCGACGGTGACGCCATCATGCGTGATGGTCGGTGCGCCCCACTTCTTGTCCAGCGCAACATTGCGGCCCTTGGGGCCGAGGGTGGTCTTAACTGCATCGGCAAGGGTGTCGACGCCGATCTTCAGATTGCGGCGGGCTTCCTCCGCGAAAAGCAACTGCTTGGCTGCCATTGGTTCTTTCTCCTCGTTCAGTTATTCGACAATGACGATCGCGAGAACGTCGGATTCGCGCAATACGAGCAGCTTCTTGCCGCCCATCTTCACTTCGGTGCCACCGTACTTCTGGTACAGCACGACGTCGCCTACTTTGACTTCCATGGCGATGTGTTCGCCATCATCATCGACGCGACCCGGACCCGTAGCAAGGACCTTGCCCTGCTGCGGCTTCTCTTTTGCGGTCTCAGGCAGGATGATGCCACCCGCGGTGACCTCTTCCTGCTCGAGCGGTTCGACGACCAGACGATCGGCGAGCGGCTTGAGATTCATAGTCCAACAGCCTCCCTTGGTGAATGTGAGTGTGTTGCCCGCCTGTGGCGAGCCTGTCTTGACAGAAAAATCGACATATCTTAGCACTCAGGTATCTTGAGTGCTAAGACATGCCGAGTATAATCAGTTTGGTTCAGGACGTCAAATTCGGGACCGCCCGTTCTCGCACTGCCCCATCGCGACTGCTAAGGCCGCCGCGCGGGCGACGGCTTGCCGCGTCGCCGCACCTCACCCCCCTCGCCCTTGCCGCGCTGCCCCTCGCTGCCCCTGAAGCTGGGCGCGGTGATGACAAAGAACGTGCAGCGGCTGGTGTCCAGCATGCGGCTCTGCAGCCGCGGGTCGATCTCGTTGATCTTCGCGGTCGTGGTGATCACGGTCGCCAGCCGCGCGCTGTAACGGTAGTTGAGCAGCTGGAAGAGCTTCTCGCGCGCCCAGGGCGTGGCGCTCTCCGTGCCAAGATCATCGAGCACCAGCAGCGTGGTCGACTTGACCTGCTCGAAGACACGGTCTAGGGACGCGCCACTGGTCGGGCTGAAGGTGGCGCGCAGGTGGTCGAGCAGGTCCGGGACGACCACAAACATGGGCGCGGGCCGGGACGCAGCGACCTGGTGGTTCGCGATGGCGGCCGCCAGGTGCGTCTTGCCGCACCCGTAGACGCCGCTCAGGATCAGCCACCCCGCCGGATTCTCCGCGAAGCGCTTAGCCTCCGCCACGGCCCGTGCCAGGCTCTCCTTGCTTTCGAGATCGATGTCCTCAAGCCGCCTGAGCGAGAAGCTCTCGAAGGTCTGGTCCGCATGCAGCGCCAGCTCGCTGAGATTGCGGGCCTGGCGTTCCAGCGCGCCGGAGCTGCCCTGCCCCTGCCGGAAGTCGGGTGCGGGGATCTCGAAGACCTGGCTCAGATCCAGGTCGGCCAGCCGCGACGCGATGCGGGGATCGAGATCGTCGAACCGCTGGTTGGTGGTGACGACGGTGGGCAGCCGGCCGTTGTAGCGATGGTTCAGGATCTGGAACAGCTTCTCCTGGGCCCAGGGCGTGGAGTGATGTGCGCCCAGGTCATCGAGGATCAGCAGCGGCGTCTCCCGGATGGCGCTCAGCCGCTCGTCTACCCCGCTCTCGCTCGCCGGCCCAAACGCGGCCCGGAGATAGTCGAGCAGGTCGGGCACGATGACGAACATGGCCGGCCGGCCCAGGTCCAGGTTGTAGTTGGCGATGGCCGCGGCCAGGTGGGTCTTACCCGCACCGTAGCCGCCCAGCAGCACGAGCCAGCCGCGAGGCCGCTTGGCGTACTCCAGGCTCAGCTCGTAAGCGCGGTGCAGCATGGCGCGCACCGGCTGCGGCAGCGCGACGCCGTCGGGCAGAAAGGAATCGAACGTCATGCGCCGGAGCGCGCCGAGGTTGCTGAGCCCGAAGAGCTCTCGGCTCCGGTTCAGCGCCATCTGCGCCTCGGTGCAGCGGCACGGGATCAGCTTGCCGAAATCGGGGTGGCCGTACGGCACGTCCGGCACGAGAAAGCCCTTGCCCTTGCAGATGGGACACTCGGCCGTCTGCGGCGACAGGGATTGCTTCTCCTCGGCCTGGTCGTCATCGTCACGTTCCGGGGGTTTCAGATCGCCCAACAACTCGCCTAGTCTTTTCACGGCAGCCGCCTCAATGCTTGATCAGCCCTTCGTACCCCTCGGGCACGTCGTAGGCCTCCTGGTCCCGGCCCTGGCGCGCGGCCCCGCGACCCTCGGTGCGCCACCGTTCGAGGATGGCCAGGACGTACTTCCAGCTGCGCTTGTTGTTCAACACCGCCTGGCGGAAGCCATCCGCGATCCACTCCGCGGGAAAGTGCCGCTCCGCATCGCGCAGCTCATCCGCGATCATCGGGGTGAGCATGCCGATGTTCTGCTCGTACAGGACGAAGATGGTGGGGCGCTCTGTCTGCAGTTGAACGTCTTCGCCCGCCTCGAACGCAAGGTCCAGCTCGCCGCTCTCCAGCCGATCGAGAACCTCGCGGCCGTGCGCGCTGTTGATCATGTACCATTCCTCAGTGCCCTGGCCGCGCGTCACGGCCGTGCGCAGCAGCGCGCCGCGCGCCACGGCACGGTCGAGCGCATCGAGCAGCACCTCTTCTCCCGGCGCCTTCGCGGTGGCCAGGCCCCCGAGCAGGCGACGGTCACCACGCAGCTCGTCCAGCCGCGCGTAGCGCAGCGCGCCGCGCTTCTTCCCGATGAGCCAGAACAGGTGCAGGACGACCTTGAGCTCAGCCAGGTTGTCGATCAGCGGTAGCAGCTCGCTGAAGAACTGGTTTGGCAGCGGCGTCGTCGCCAGCTTGCCGGCCGGGAATCCGGGGAACCCTTCCATCTGATCGCCCATCGATCACTCCAACGATTCGCGCGTCATCTCGAGATTTTCGAACTTCGTCAGCTCTTTGCGGAAGAAGAGCGGAATGGTGTCGGTCGGGCCGTTGCGATGCTTGGCGACGATAATGTCCGCGATGTTCTTCTTGTCGCTGTTTTCCTTGCTCATGTCCTCGCGGTAGATGAACATGACGATGTCGCTGTCCTGCTCTATGGAGCCGGACTCGCGCAGGTCGGACAGCATGGGCTTGTGGTCCGCGCGCGATTCGATGGCGCGCGACAGCTGAGAGAGCGCGATCACCGGCGCCTCGAGCTCGCGCGCCAGCCCCTTGAGCGCGCGGGAGATATAGCTGATCTCCTGCACGCGGTTCTCGCTCCGGTTGTCCCCGCGCATCAGCTGCAGATAATCCACCACGATCAGGTCGAGGCCATGCTCGGCCTGCAGCCGCCGCGCCTTCGTGCGCAGCTCCAGGGCCGACATGGCGGGTGTGTCGTCGATGAAGAGCATCGTGCCCGACAGCTCGCCGGCCGCGGCCATGATGACGTCCCACTCGTGGTCCTCGATCTCGCCGCGGCGCAGCCGCTGCTGGTCGATGCCGGTCTCGGTGGACAAAAGGCGCAGGACCAGCTGCTCCGCGCTCATCTCGAGGCTGAAGTACGCGACGACCTTGCGGAAGCGCCGGGCCGCGTTGAGCGCGAAGTTGAGGGCCAGGGATGTCTTGCCGACAGCCGGCCGCGCGGCGAGGATGATGAGGTCGGACTTCTGAAAGCCGCCCAACAGCCGGTCGAGGTACGTGAAGCCGCTGGGCACGCCCAGTATCTGGCCCTGGTGGCGATGGAGGTAATCCACGCGGTCGACGACATCGTGCATCACCTGCCGCACCGGCACCAGGTCGCGGCGGATGCGTCGCTCTGCCACGCCGAAGACGATCTGCTCCGCGCGGTCGACCACCTCGTCGACCTCCTGCGCCTCCTCGTACGCGAGCGCGGCGATCTGTCCCGCCGCGTCGATCAGCCGGCGCAGGGTAGCGGTGCGTTCGACGATGTGGCCGTAGTGCTCCGCATACGCCGCGGAGGGCACGTTGTTGATCAGCTGCGTAATGTAGGACGCGCCGCCCACCTCCTGGAGGAGATTGCGCCGCTCCAGCTCGTCGCACAGGGTGACGAAGTCGGCCGGCTCGCGACGCTCGTGCAGGTCCAGGATGGCCCGGTAGATCCACCCGTTGCGCTCGCGGTAGAAATCTTCCGACTCCAGAAACGAGGCAACCTTGAGCACCCCATCCGGGTCGATGAGGAGAGAACCGAGGACCGCCTCTTCGGCCTCGGGATTGGAGGGGACTGCCTTATCGAGCGTGTCCACGGGCGAGCATCTCGTTTCAGATGGAGAAGCCGGCTTCCGAGCCGGCTTCAAGGCGGGTCAAACGGACGAACCGTCGCAGGACGGGGTTCCGATCAGTTCGCTGTCAGAGTATGCCATGCGCACGGCGAGCAGCGCCGCGCAGCAGACGCGCCTGCCGTGAGCAGGCGGCCGATCACTCGAGGCCGCTGAGATCCAGCCCTTCGAGAAACTCCTTGAAGGCCTCCGGCGGCCCTGCCTCGTCCGGGACATCGCCCGCATCCACGGGAGTGCCGCCCTCCAGGTCCTCCTCGGGCGTGATCGCGGCCTGCTCCATCACCGAATCGGCCACGAGAACGGGCACCCGGGCCCGCACCGCGAGGGCGATCGCATCGCTGGGCCGCGAGTCGACCAGCAGGCGCCGGCCGTTGACCTGAAGGCTGATTTCCGCGTAGAAGGTGTCGTTGCGCAGGTCGGTGATGGTCACCTGCAGGATCTCGGCGCCCAGTTTCTCGGCCATCGCCTTGAGCAGATCGTGCGTCAGCGGCCGCGCCACCTCCACGCCCTGCAGCTCGATCGTGATGGCGTCCGCCTCAAACGGGCCGATCCAGATGGGCAGAAAACGCGTGGAGCCGGTCTCCTTGAGCACCACGATGCGGTGCTGGGACATCAGGCTCACGCGCACGCTGTCGATTGTCACTTCAACCATGACCACCCTCCGAAATTGCCCGCAGGCGGGCCGCCCGGCGTGCTCGCACGCCGCCCCCTTCTGGCAGCCGGATTATAACATAGGGCCCCACAAAGCGGCAACGGTCGCGAGCCATAATCCGATATTATAAGGAGCGTCCTGAGCGACGACCATCACGCACCGTAACGGTCGAGCGCTGCCACCAGCCACGGCGCATCCTCGGGCACGCCGTAGCCCTCCACCATCAACGAGCGCACGATGTCGCGGCGGAAGCCGCCATCGATGGCCCCCTCCCAGCCGCGGGCCGGGATGAACAGCAGGTCGAAGTCAGGCATGGCGGCCGGCGCATCGGGCCACCTCGGCGTCAGCGCGCCGGTCACGAGCGCGCCGTGACGCCGGTAGAACGCCTGGCGGCGCATGCGGAGGGTGCGCACTGGGCCCGATAGTCCACCATCAATCGCCTCAGCCTCGAGCAGCGTCCCCCGGTTGCCGCTGCGACCGGCGCGCACTGCGTCCTCCTGGCCGGCCGCCAGCGCGGCAGCGAGGATGCGCGAGCCCCAGCCCTGCCCCCGCAGGTCCTCTCGCACCGCGAAGTACCGGATGTACCACATCCGGCCCCCGGGCAGGTGGTCCAGGATGATGAAGCCCGCCGGCTCGCCATCTTCGAGCGCGGCCAGGGCCAGGGTGGATGCCCCCCGCTGGCGGGCGATCTCGCGGAGGCGCTCGGGCGGCCATTCCCAGGCCGCTGCCAGCGCCTCCTCGTAGATCGCGATCACGCGCGCCAGCTGGTCATCCGTCAGATCGTGAAAGGGAACCAGCACGGATCAGGCGCCCAGGACGATCGTGCGGCGCACCACGCCGGCCCGCTCGGACGACGCCCGCAGCTCCACCGTGGCGCCGGCCGGCCCGCGCACCACCCACTCCGCCTTCGCGCGGTTGTCGGTGGGCGAAGGCTCGTTGAAGGCCACCGCCAGCTTGTTCGACCTTCCCTCCAGCTGCCCGACCTCCTGTTTCAGCTTGCCGCCCGCGAGCGCGACGCCGTCGCCCGGGACCAGTTCCAGCCGGACCGGCCGCACGGCCTTCATCTTCAACGCCTGGGCCGAGACATGGGTGGGCAGGAAGCCGAGATTCTCCACCACGGCCACCACGTGCCAGGCATCCTCCCCGAGGGGCGTCGCGGTCACGGTGCGCCACGCCAGCCGCGGGGCCAGCGACGCGAAGGTGATGGCAAAGTCCGACTGCGGCGCGATCTCGGCCTCGAGCAGCGCATGGGGCGGGTTGCGCCACGAGTACAGGGTATGCCAGCCGCCGATCTCGACCTTGCCGAGCTGCGGATGATCGTACTCGCGCCAGGGAACCAGGGCATCGGGCGCATGCTCGTTGACGAATTCGAGGATCTTGTAGTCGTCCGTCACGGGATGCTTGCGGAACCAATCCATGAAGAGCTTCTCTTTGCTCTTCTCCTCGACCCCCGCCGCGGTGGCGAGGTCCCACAGCTCGATGGTGATGGCGAAGACGCCCTTGTGGTCGAAGAGCCAATCGTCGAACACGCCGGTGATGACTTCCTTGGGATGGTAGCGAAAATGGTGATACACGGAGACCGCGGGATACCCGGTCAGCTCCGTGCCGCGCTCGGTGATGGCCTCGTAGACCCACTTGTCGTCGGTCTCCATCTCGTCGTCGGGCTTGTTACCGAATGGCCTGAGGATGGCGCGGCTGTAGGTGTGGTACGTGATCGCGCCGAAGATGTTGTTGTGGCCGGCCATGAACGCCAGCACCGCGCGGATCTCCGGCTCCGACCCGGGGAAGTCGCCCGCCCCGCGCTGCACGCCTTCCGGCCGCCACGCGCCCGGGAAGTTGCGGTTGAAATCGAGGCCCTGCAGCGCAGGCGCCAGCGTGATCGTGTGGCCGTCGTAGTTCTCGATCGGGCCCTCGGGGAACATCCGATAGTAGACGCCGCCCTCCTCGCCGGGTCGCCGCTTCACCATGAGGCGCTCATCGCGGTCGGACACCTGCCAGTCGCCCGCAGGATCGACCATGCGCATCTGCAGGATGCGGCCGTCCCCGTCGATGTCCTCCGCATAGAGCCCGTCGCGCCGGTCCTCGAGGGGATACGGCCGCGTGCCCGACCGGATGAACTTCGGCGGCACGGCCAGGGCGAGCTCCGCGCCATCGGGATTCAGGCGGGGCACCACGTAGATTGCCTGCTCGTCCAGGATGCGCGTGATCACGGGATCCGAGCCGTAGCCCCGCACCACCCGATGGATGAAGTACAGCGCAGCCATCGACGCGGTCAGCTCGGTCGCATGGATGTTGGCGTCGATCCAGAACGCCGGCTTCTCCGTGTCGGGGCCGGTCTCGCGATTGGTGAGCACCACCAGCGGGATGTCGCGGCCTTCGTGGGACTTGCCCAGCGTGTCGAGCGCCATGATGGCCCCGTGCTCTGCGGCGAGGGCAGCCAGCACCTCGGTCAGCTCTGCGTAGTTGTAGTAGGTGTCGAATTTGGGATCCACGATGACTCCTCTTGTGAATGGTTGTGCGCCGGCTCGCTGCGTCGCAGGTTCAGGCCGGCGGTTTAACTGCGCGTGTGGCGTAAAAGGCAGGCATGTACCGGGAAGGGACGTCCCCGCTCTTCTCCCCGTAGCGATCCTCGTAGAACGCGGTGATGACGAAGCCGGCGTCGCACTGGCCTCCGACCTGGTCCTCCAGGGTGTGGCTGTGTTCGAGCGGCCAACCCTCGTCCATGGCGCGCTGCAGTTGGTCCTTCGGCAGATCCTCGGCGTCTGTGAACGGCAAGGAATAAGTCACAACCAGCTCGCCGCGGAGATCGATCGCCTCGCGGTCGAAGATGAACACGTCCGGGTTCATGAATCCTGCCAGGAGCACGCCCCCGGGCCGCAATACGCGAAATGCCTCGCGATACACCGGCCGGACTGCGGCCGCGAAGACGTTGGAGACGGGATGGAAGACCAGGTCAAACGAGCCATTTGCCATGCTCGAGAGGTCGGCCATGTCGCCCTCGACCGCGCGGATGTGGAGCCCCTCGCGCGCGGCGACAAGCAGGTCCTGCTGCAGCTGCCCCGGTGAGTTGTCGAGGATCGTGACGCGCGCGCCGGCCGCGGCGAAGATGGGTCCCTGCTGCCCGCCCCCGCAGGCCAGCCCCAGCACGTCCTTGCCCCTCAGGGGCGGGAACCATGCGGCCGGCACCGGCTTCGTGGCCGTGAGCACCACGGACCAGTCTCCCCTGCGCGCCCGCGCGATCACGTCGGGGCCCACGGGTCGCGTCCACTCGTTGCCCTGGCTGACCTGGCGATCCCAGGCCTGGCGGTTGTAGGATCGTACGTCCAAGGCGACTCCTTCACGGATGGGGTGCGGCGTCGGCCGGCGTGTTTCGCCGGGGACTGACGCCGGGCAAGCCAGAGCGATTATAGCGTGGTTCGGCGTTAAACAGATATCGGAGGAGCGGCCTCAATCGACGGATCGCGGCTCAGGTGCCGGGCACCTGCGAGGTGCCCGGCACCTTAAGCTCCAGTGCCGTGCGCGGTGATCGATGTCAAGATTGCTGTAAGAATTGGCATTTTGAGCGGAGGGCGGCGCGAAGCGTCGCCCGCAGTCGAAGGACCCGCAAAACAAAAAGGGGAAGGTCCGGCCTTTCAGCCTTCCCTTCCCCCGAAAATCGTGTTACGCTGGCTCAGTCGAGCGCGCGGCGCACCGCACTCTTGGCCTCGTCGACCGCGTCCTTGACGTGATCGACGGCACGGTCGGCGTGGTGCTCGGCCGCAGCCTGGTCGACCTTGTGATCGACCGTGTTGACGAACTCATTCCACTTCGACTCGGCCTCTTCGCGGGTGTAGCCGTAGCGTGCCTGCAGCCGGCCGACCATGGCCTCACTGTTGCCCTCGACCTCAAGCAGATCGTCATCGGTCAGCTTGCCGAAAGTCGCCTTCACATTCCCCTTCAGTTCTTTCCACTTGCCCTTCAGAAAATCCTCATTCATTAAAACACTCTCCTCATGTAGATTGTATCGTGTTCTCCTCGATTGCTGGCTTCAGTATAGGGGATGCCGGGGCCGCCGTCTATCGGCCAAGTGCGGATGCTTCTGTGGGACGAGTCCTACACGGACGCCTCATCGACGGGTGCATCCAGCCGCTCGCGCTCGAACGCCCGCGAGCCGCGCGAGCGCGCGAAGACCTGGGTGAACTCCGCGCCGAAGAAGAAGATCTGCGCGGAGTAGAAGATCCACAACAAGACGACGACGAGCGAGCCGGCCGCGCCGAACGCGGATCCGGCGGAGGAGAAGCCGAGGTAGAGGCCGATGAGCAGGCGCCCGATGGAGAAGAGCAGTGCGGTGATGGCCGCGCCCACCCACACGTCGCGCCACGCGATGCGCACGTCGGGCAGAAAGCGATAGATCGCAGCGAAGATGAGCAGGGTGACTGCGTAGAACCCTAGGAATGCCAGGACCTGCGTGATCCAGCCGCCCGCGAGCCGCTGGCTGGTCGCAGCCAGCGCGGTCGTCAGGACGAGCGACGCGAGGAGCAGCGCACCCGTGCCCATGACCATGGCAAGCGCCATGGCGCGATCCAGCGCCAGCCGGACGATCGAGCCCTGTTTGCGGGGCGGCACGCTCCAGATGTCGTTGAGCGACTTCTTAAGCTCGCCAAACAGGTTGGACGCACCCCAAAGCAGCATGACCACGCCCGCGACCGTCGCCGCGACGCTCGCAGTGGGCCGCGCGCTCTGCTCGATGATGGTCTGGACCAGCGCGGCGATGTCCTCGCTGCCCGTGTAGCGGAGCACCTGGCCGACCACATTCTCGCGGGTGGCCGCGGGACCCAGGATGAAGCCTGCGACACCCACCGAGATGACCAGCAACGGCGCGATGGCGAAGAGCGTGTGATAGGCCAGGGCGGCCGCGTGGCGCGGCGCCCGGTCCGCCTGCCATTCGGCAACCGTGGCTTTCAGCAGGCCAAGCGGCCCCCGCGCGACATCGGCGGCTTTCACGACGTCGCCCCTCCCTGACCGCGGCTCGCCTCACCGAGCAGGCGATCCAGCCGGTCGGCGATGTTCTCCAGGCGGCGATGGCTGCCATCCTCCGCCGCCACGATGAGCGACCTCGCCGTGGCAAGGCGGGCCTGCAGCGCGGCGATGTCGGCTGCCAGCGCAGGTTGCGATGACCGGGGCGCGGTGGGATTGGCCAATTCCCGCAGCAAGATGTGGATCATGGCGGCGAGCGGCGGCGCGAGCAGCAGGCCGAGCAGCCCGAACGCGTCGGCCATGATCAGCGCGATGGCGATCGTCAGCACGCTCATCCCGCGCTCGCGGACGTACAGCCGGCGCTCCAGGACGAACTCCAGCAGGGCCATCACGACGAGCGCAACGGCGACCGCCGATGTGGCGATCAGCACGCCCGACTGCACCCAAACGACCAGCCACAGCGGCACGATCACGATGAAGCCACCTACCAATGGCACCAGCCACGACAGCGCCGCGGCCAGCGCCCAGAACACCGGCCAGTTCAACCCCAGCAGTCGGAAGATGGGCCACAGCAGCACGCCGACGAGCAGGCCCTGCAGCAGCTCGCTGCGCAGGTAACGCCCCAGCCCATCTTCGAGCGCGCGCCAGGTGTCACGTACGTTGCCCCGGCGATGCGCCGGCACGAACGACAGCGCGAGCCGCTCGAAGCGCAGCCGGTCCGCGGTCCAGTAGATGCTGAGGATCAGCGCCAGGATAGCGTCCGTGAGCGTTCGCGCCACGCTCTGACCTGCTCCGAGCACCGCGCGCTCCATGTCGCCCACGTTGCTGTCCGTCAGCAGCTGTGTCAGCTGCTCGGGGGTGGGGAAGCGCGCGGTGAACGCCGAACCGTATTCGCCCCTGAAGCCGGAAAGCAGCTGTCCGATGCGGGCATAGATCACGCTGAGCTCTTCAGAGAGCGCACCAAGCTCGTCTCCAAGCGCCTCGTACAGGAGGATGAACAGGCCCAGGCCTGCGCCGATCAGGCCCAGGTACATCAGTGCAGTGGCCAGCGCCCGCGGCACGCGGCGCGCAGCGAGCCACTCGATGGGCGCGCGCAAGGTGGCGGCCACCGCCAACGATGCGATGAACATCAGGATGATGTCGGACAGCCGCCAGGCAAGGACGAGGCCGAGGCCGACGGCGAAGACAACCGCCACGAGCAGCGTGAAGCGCTTCATGCGTCTGCCTCCACCGATGCCAACAGCGCATCCAGGTCCGCCGCGATCGACTCGATCATGTCGGCCGCACGATCGCTCGATGACGTCGCCTCATCCCCGTCTTCGGCCGCAGCGCCCCCTCGCACGTCCGCCACGATGCCGCGCGCATCGAGTCGCAAAGCGCCGGCGCGGCCGCGGCCGACCTCCGGCGCCGTCTCACGCAGGGCGATCAGCCTGCCAACGACGATCTGAACCATGGCAGCAAGGGGGATGGCCAACAGCGAACCGGCGATCCCGAACAGCCCGCCGAACGCTGCGATGGCCAGGATTGTCACGATGGGGTTGACCCCGACCGATTGGTCCATGACGCGCGGGACGAGCAGGTTGTTCTCCAGGAGCTGGACGACGATGCCCACCACCACGACCGCAAGCAGTTTGTCGGGCGCCAGGGAGACCGCGACCAGGATGGCCGGCACCATGCCGAGCGTCGGCCCGATCATGGGGATCGCCTCGCAGACGCCCGCGATGAGCGCCAGGCCGAGCGCGTACGGCAGTCCGATGACCAGGTAGCCGGCGGCAGAGAGCACGGCCACGATGCCCATGAGGATGAGCTGGCCGCGGAAGAACGCGCCGATCTTGCCCTCCATCTCGGCCCACAGTTCCCGGACCTTCTCGCGCCGCTCCGCGGCCACGAAGAAGAGCCCGCGGCGCGTGATCAGCTCGCCCTCCAGCACCCAATAGAGCGCCAGCGCCAGCGTCGCGATCATCAGGAATCCGCCCTTGGCGCCCACCCGGACGTAGGAAAGCAACGGTCCGAGGGATGGCTCGCCGTTCGCAGCCGGTGCGGGCATGAGTGAACTCAGAGGCAGCGTGCGTGGCAACCCATACGCCAGGCGCTGGACGAGACGATTGCTGGTTGCAACCAGCGACTCGCGCAGGTCCGCGTACATCTGCGGCAGCCGGTTGGTCACTGCGCTTACCTGGCCCGCGATCAGCGGCGCCACCAGTGCGACGAACACCGCAATTGCCGCCAGGAGTACCAGAAACACCAGCACCACGCCGAGCTTGGGCCGGATGCCGCGGCGGGCGAGCCAGTCGACGGCCGGCCGCGTGACGGTCGCGATGATCAGCGCCACGAGAAACAGGAACAGGATGAGATGGAAGCGAATGGTGAAGACGAACAGGAAGCCGACCAGCGCGACGATGAATGCACCGAGCGCGACGGTGCGCGGCGTGAGGCGCGTCAGAGAATTGCCCCGATCCTGGTCGTCGTCCTGCCCGGAGACCGGGAAGAATGTGGACATATCGGATCAGGCCCCCGTCACACGAGATTCGCTTCGATCGCGTACCGGATCATGTCTGCGTTCGAAGTCATGTTCATCTTCTCGAGGATGCGCGTCCGGTAGGTGCTGATGGTCTTGACGCTCAGCCCAAGCTCGTCCGCGATCTCCGTGACGGACTTGCCCTTGCCGATGTGCAGCAGCACGGAGAACTCGCGGTCGGACAGCGACTCGTGCGGCGCCCCTTGCCCCTCGCCGCCGACGTTCATAGCCAACATCTCGGCGAGCGACTGGCTGATGTACTTGCCGCCGCCTACGATGCGTTGGACCGCCTGCACCAATTGGTCCGGCGCGCTGTCCTTGTTGAGGTAACCCGCCACGCCCGCCTTCAGCGCGCGCACGGCATATTGATCCTCGGGGTGGACGCTCAGGATGAGGATGGGTAGCCTGGGCCGGAGATGTTTCAGTTCCTTGACGAGGTCCAGGCCGCTCTGATCGGGCAGCGAGATGTCCAGGACCAGGATATCCCAGTCCGCATCGTAGATCTTCTTGAGTACCTCGCGGCCGCTGGTCGCCTCTTCCACTTCGCAGGGCAGCTCGCCCTCCGCCAGGATCTGCCGCAGCCCCTTCCGGACGATTGCGTGGTCATCTGCCATCAGAACCCGTATCATGCCCAACTCCTGCCGAGAAATGCCTCACACAAAGACGCACAGCCGCCCAACCCACCGGGGCTACGGCAAATGTACGGGGAAATCACGATTCTGTCAATCGGTAGCGTGATCGTAACAAGGTTTGACGGCTCGCATCATGGGGCAAAACGCGCTATAATCGGGCGCCATCAGGTGGGGGGACGGCCTGCGTCCGCCCGAACACGTAGTTGGAGGTAGAGACATGGCTTTGCCTGACCGGCAAGAGGCCTGGCAGATCGTCTGCGAGTGGATCGGCAGCGACAGCCTGCGCAAACACGTCCTGGCCGTGGAGGCGGCCGTGCGCGCCTACGCGCGCCACTTCGGCGAGGACGAGGAGTTCTGGGGCGTGACCGCCCTGCTGCACGACCTCGATTTCGAGCGTCACCCGGACATGGACGACCAGGTCGATGGCCATCCGCGCACCGCGCTGCGCATGTTCCGCGAGTGGGGCTATCCGGAGGAGATGATCGAGGCAGTGGCGGGCCACGCACCGTTCCTGGGCATCCCGCGACGCACCAGGCTGGCCTCCGCGCTCTACGCGAGCGACGAGCTGACGGGGCTTATCATGGCCGTGGCCTACGTGCGGCCGAGCAAGGACCTGCGCGACGTGGAGGTCAGCTCGGTGAAGAAGAAATGGAAGGACAAGGTCTTCGCCGCAGCCGTGAACCGCGCCGACATCGAAGAGGGTGCAGCCGAGCTTGGGCTCGATCTCTGGGAGCACGTCCGCATCGTCCTCGAGGGGATGAAGCTGGCCGCCGCGGACCTGGGCCTCGACGGCCGCCTCGCCGCGCCCAGAGCGTAAGGGCGCGTGACCTATTCCAGGTGCCCGGCACTTCGAAGTGCCGGGCACCTTAAGGCCCCGTGCCACGCATCAGAAACAGGACCGGGCATAAGGAGCGACGCCATCACATCTCATTCACGAGCAGGCACGTGACCCCGCCGACCCGGCGTCCCACCCGCACGCGCGTCGGCTGGCTGCTCGGCGCCGTGTTCATCGTGGCGCTGGCGGCCTTCTTCGTGCGGATGGGCGCGTGGCAGTTGCAGCGACTGGAGGATCGCCGCGCGGCTAACGCGCGGCTCATCGCGCGGCTCAAGGAGCCACCACTACTTATCACGGACGAGCCGCTGGATCCCGAGGCGGTCGACCTGCGCCGCGCGACCGTGCGCGGCCGGTTCGACTACGGGCAGGAGATGGTGCTGCGCAATCGCACGTGGAACGAACTCCCCGGCGTCCACGTGCTCGTGCCCCTGCGCATCGCGGGCAGCGACGCCGCGATCCTGGTCGATCGCGGCTGGATCCCCTACGAGCTTGCGTCCGCAACCGACCGGGTGCGGTTTCGCGGCGCCTCGGGCGACGTCGAGATCACCGGCATCCTGCGCAAGGGGCAGCCGCGCCCCGGGCTGAGGCCGGAGGATCCGCTCCCGGTGGTCGGCGGACCGCGCGTCGATGCCTGGCACCGCGTCGACCTGCCCAAGATCAGCCAGCAGCTGCCCTACCCGCTGCTGCCGGCCTTCATCGAAGAGGAGGCTCCGCGGCTCGGCGAGCCGCGCGCCTTCCCCAAGCCGCAGCCAGACATCAGCCTGGACGAAGGTTCGCACCTCATCTTTGCCGTCCAGTGGTTCGCCTTCGCCGTCATCGCCGTGGCAGGCTACACGGGATTGGCCTTTCAGCGACTGCGGCGCCCCTGACTTGGCCCAACGTCTGTTGACTTGACAAGGGGCGCTCCGACAGATTAGAGTTAAGCCCTAGATCGCCACCCTGGAGAGAAGGTCCCATGTCCCACGCCCCCAGATCTGATGCATCGGGCCGCGCGCCGGCCATGTTCGACACGACGAGCCGGCTGGTGGCCATCGTCATCGGCATCGTCGCGGTGGTTGCCGGCCTCGTCGTCGGCATCAACAACCCGATCCTGAGCCGCTCCACCTCCATCGAAGGCGCCAGCATCGACCAGCTCTTCAGCCTGACGCTTGGCATTGCGACCGTCGTCTTCGTCATCGTCCAGGGATTTCTGCTCTACGCCATCGTCCGCTTCGGGCGCCGGCCGGACGACGACACGGACGGTCCGCCGGTGCGGGGCGACACCAGGCTGGAGTTCCTGTGGACAGCGATCCCTGCGATCGTGGTCTTCTTCGTGGGCTTCATGAGCTACCAGGTGCTCGTCGATATCGAGCAGCCGCAGGACGACGCCCTGGTGGTGGAGGTCAAGGGATTCCAGTTCGCATGGGAGTTCTACTATCCCGAGCAGGACCTGACCGCCACCGAGATGCACGTTCCCGTCGATCGGCAGGTGCACCTCAAGATGCGCTCGACCGACGTCATCCACTCGTTCTGGGTGCCCGACATGCGCATCAAGAAGGACGTGATGCCCGATCGGGTGACGGAGACGTACATCACGGGCACGGAAACCGGCGCCTACCCCATCGTGTGTACGGAGCTGTGCGGGGCAGGCCACGCCGTCATGCGGTCGCAGATCATCGTGCAGTCGGACGCGGACTTCCGCGCCTGGGTCGCCAGCCAGCAGACGACCTCCGCCCAGGCCGCGGCTGCGGCCACAGACCCGGCGCTCGCGGGCAGACAGCTCTTCAACAACAGTGGCTGCAATGCCTGCCACGCGTTGGCGGACGCACGCGCGGTCGGCGCGCTCGGGCCGGCACTCGACGGCTACGCCGCGGTTGCCCCTGACCGGGTGGCCGGACAATCGGCCGAAGCGTACACGCTCGAGTCGATCGTCAAACCGAACGCCCATATCGTCGAGGGCTACCCGGCCAACCTGATGCCGCAGGACTACGGGCTCCGCCTCGCGGAAGAGGACCTGACGAAGCTCGTCACGTACTTGCTGGAGATGAAATGAGGTGATGCGACGATGGTAGACACGGCTCGACGCGGCTTCGTCCGCCACGGCGCGCAGACCTGGCGCGATTACTTTACCTTCAACACCGATCATAAGGTCATCGGCATCCAATACATGGTGACGGCGTTCACGTTCTTCATGATCGGCGGCCTGCTGGCCACCATCATCCGGACCGAGCTGGCCGCACCGGGACAGCAGCTCGTGGGCGGGCAGGCCTACAACCAGCTCTTCACCATCCACGGCACGCTGATGATCTTCTTCTGGATCATCCCGGCCTTCGTCGGGCTGGCCAACTACGTGGTGCCGCTGCAGCTGGGCCAACAGGACATGGCCTTTCCCCGCCTCAACGCGCTGTCTTACTGGTTAGTTCTGCCCGGCGCCATCATCATGACGGTGGCGTATTTCGTGGGCGGCGCGGAAAGCGGCTGGACTGCCTATCCGCCGTTGAGCCTGCAGACGCACACGGGCCAGACCCTGTGGGCCATCTCGCTCCAGTTCATCGGCTTCTCGTCCATCTTCGGCGGCGTCAACTTCCTGGTGACCATCTTCAACATGCGCGCGAAGGGCATGACCCTCGGCCGCGTGCCGCTGATGGCCTGGGCCATGGTGGCCACCTCCATCATCGTCGTGATGGGCACGCCGGTGCTGTCGGGAGCACTCTTCCTGCTGATCTTCAGTCGCATCCTGAACACCAACTTCTTCGCGGCCAACGCAGGCGGCGATCCCCTGATGTGGCAGAACCTCTTCTGGTTCTACTCGCATCCGGCGGTCTACATCATGGTGCTGCCCGGCTTCGGCATCATCTCCGAGGTGCTGCCCGCGTTCAGTCGCAAGCCGATCTTCGGCTACAAGCTGATCGCGGTCTCGAGCCTGGCCATCGCCATCTTCGGGTTCCTGGTGTGGGCCCACCACATGTTCACCAGCGGCATGGATCCGCTGCTGCGCATCCCCTTCATGATCACATCGATGATCATCGCGGTGCCGACCGGCGTGAAGATCTTCTCGTGGCTGGCAACCATCTGGGGCGGCAAGCTGCGATTCACGACGTCCATGCTCTTCGCGTTTGCATTCATCTCGCAGTTCGTCGTCGGAGGTCTCAGCGGCGTCTTCCTGGCCTCCGTTCCGATCGACATCCACGTGCAGGACACCTACTTCGTCGTCGCGCACCTGCATTACGTGCTCTTCGGCGGCAGCGTCACCGCACTCTATGCGGGGCTCTACTACTGGCTCCCCAAGATCACCGGCCGGATGCTGAGCGAGAAGCTGGGCCAGCTGCACTTCTGGCTGAACTTCATCGGCTTCAATATGACCTTCCTGCCCCAGCATACCCTGGGACTTGACGGCATGCCGCGCCGCGTGGCCGACTTCGACCCCGCGTTCACCACGCTGAACCTGGTGTCCACCGTCGGCGCCATGCTCATAGCCACCAGCACATTCCCCTTCATCGCCAACGTGCTGATCAGCCTGCGCAAGGGCGCGCTGGCCGGGGCCAATCCGTGGCGCGCGTTCGGCCTGGAGTGGACGACGACGTCGCCGCCGCCCACGCACAACTTCCCGACCCCGCCCGAGGTCGACAGCGATCCGTACGGCTACGGCGAACGCCCGGTTCCAGCGGTCAACTGAGGCAGAGGAGCACCCATGAGCGAAGCAGCGCACATCGATCCCACCCGTACCAGCACCGGCCTCGACAGCCGCAAGCTGGGCATGTGGATCTTCCTGGTCACCGAGGTCATGCTCTTTTCGTCGCTCATCGGCGCCTTCCTGCAGATGAAGGCCCGGAGCCCGGCTGGGGCGAACGAGGTGCTCAACGTCCCGCTCACGGCCGTCAACACCTTCGTCCTGATCATATCGAGCACCACCGTCGTGCTTGCCTTGCAGGCCATCATGAACGGTGACCGGCGCAAGCTGAAGCTCTACCTGGCCGCGACCCTCGCCCTCGGCGCGACCTTCCTGGGGGTGCAGGTTTTCGAGTACTTCCAGCTGATCAGCCACGACTTCACGCCGTCCGGCAGCCTGTTCGGCGGCGGCTTCTACACGGTGACCGGTTTCCACGGCTTCCACGTCTTCATCGGATTGCTGTGGTGCGCGGGACTCCTGCGGGATGCGCTTAAGGATCGCTTTTCGCCGACGAACTACATGCGCATCGAGATCTTCGGCTTGTATTGGCATTTCGTGGACGTGGTATGGATCATCCTGTTCACGATCATCTACCTGATCTGAGGCGGGCACGATGAACCAACACTCACCAGCTCCTGAAGGGGATCCGATCCCGAGCCGGCCGGTCAACGTACCGACCGATCGGCAGCACAAGAGCCATCCCAACTACCTGCTCGTCTTTCTATCGCTGGCAGTACTGACTGCGCTCGAGGTCGGCATCACCTACGTGCCGCAGCTGCCCCAGGCGCCGACGCTGCTGGCTCTCTCCGTCTTCAAGGCGCTGCTGGTCATCATGTACTTCATGCACCTGCGTTATGACAGCAAGTGGTTCGCGTTCATCTTCTTCGTTCCGTTCGTATTGGTGATCCCGATGCTGATCGTGCTGCGCATCGGTTAGAGAAGCGAGGTCTTGCATGATCCGAACGAACAGCGTCTCTTCGGGCGCAGCCGGACCGAACGACAGCGCCCTGCGCACCCTGTGCAGGGCGCTTTTCATCGCCGGCCTGCTGGCGGCGCTGACCGCGGTGGGCGGCTGCGGGCGAAGCCAATCGGGCGCGACCGGCGCCCAGGATAGCTACCAGGTGACGTTCGCGACCGAGCCGGCCCAGCCCCTCATCGGTGACGGGGTGGTCGTCATCACGCTGGAGGATGCCGCGGGCAAGCCAGTCGACGGCGCGACCATCGCGGTCGAGGCGAACATGAACCACGCGGGCATGGTGCCGGTCAACGCCGGTTCGGGGGAAAGCCAGGACGGCGTCTATCGCATTCCGCTGAGATGGACCATGGGCGGCGCCTGGTACGTCGATGCCAGGATCACGCTGCCGGATGGCGAGGTGATCCAGCGTCGCTTCCCGACGGACGTGAAGTAGCGCCAGGGAGACAACCGTTGACTTCAGCCCAGACCGGCAGAGCGCGCGTGGTCGATCTGCTGACCTGGCCCGTGTTGGGCCGGTTCCTGAGATGGCAGCACGCCCGCATGGCCATGCAGGTGCCCGTCCTGCTCATCGCGACGTGGATGATCTTCGACGGCCTGGTGGGGCCTCAGCTCGCGCCCAAGAACCTTGCCACGGTGGGCGTCTGGCTGCACTATCGCGGCCTGGTCGTCCTCGCCCTGCTGCTTGCCGGCAACCTCTTCTGCATGGCCTGCCCCTTCATGCTGACGCGCAGGCTTGGGCGCTGGGTGCGCGAGCACCTGCTCCGCGGCGGCCGGCCTGTGCCGCGCTGGATGAAGAACAAGTGGATCGCCGTCGCGCTGATCGTCGTGTTCTTCTTCGCGTACGAGATCTTCGCGCTCTGGGCCTCGCCCTGGTGGACGGCCTGGGTCGCCATCGGCTACTTCGCCATCGCGCTCGCGGTCGACACGCTCTTCCGCGGCGCAGCCTTCTGCAAGCACGTGTGTCCGTTGGGCCACTTCAACTTCTTCGGCTCGCTCGTCTCGCCGCTTGAGATCCAGGTGCGCGACGGGGACGTTTGCGCCGCCTGCCGCACCAAGGACTGCATCACCGCCAATCCCGTTTCGAACAGCCCAGGACTCGGAGACGCCAGCAGGGGGGAGGCCGGCATGGAAGATGCCAGCATGGGGGATGCAAGCATGGGGGATGCAAGCATCCTGAGCGGAGCGACCGAAGGGAGCGCAGTCGAAGGACGCCCGATCCCCGCCACTGTCAGAACGCCTGCTGCCGAACCTGTTGCAGAGACATCGCGGGCAACGGGCGCCCGCGGCTGCGAGCTAGCCTTGTTCCAGCCGCGCAAGGTGGGCAACATGGACTGCACCTTCTGCCTCGACTGCATCCACGCCTGCCCGTACGACAACATCGGCATGGTGGGCCGCGCCCCCGCCCGCGAGCTGTGGCGAGACCCGTGGCGGTCGGGCATCGGGCGCTTCTCCGACCGGCCGGACCTGGCCGCGCTCGTCGTGGTGCTGACCTTCGGCGCGTTCCTCAACGCGTTCGCCATGATCCGGCCCGTTTATGCCCTCCAGGAAGGGCTGGGCCGCCTGTTGGGCACCGCCCACCGCGCGCCGGGCCTGGTGCTGATCTTCGCCATCGGCCTGGTCGTGCTGCCGGCCCTGCTCCTGGCCGCGGCCGCGCTGCTGACCAGGCTGCAGGCGCCCGGCGCATCCGTACGGGCCATCGTGGGGCGCTACGTCTGGACACTGGCCCCGATGGGCTTCGGGATGTGGCTGGCCCACTACGCCTTCCACTTTCTCACCGGCGCCCTGACGGTCGTGCCCGTCATCCAGTCGTTCCTGGCCGACGTCGGCCTGTCGCAGGCTGCGCCACGCTGGGACCTGGGCCCCATCGTGCCCCTCGGCTGGGTCTTTCCGATCGAGGCCGCGCTGCTATACGGGGGCGCCACCCTGTCGATCATCACCGCGGTACAGGTCGCCCAGGACCACATGGCGTCGGTGCGGCCTGCTGCGCGCGGCGAGCAGGGCCGCGGCGCGGCCCTGCTCGCCGCGCTGCCGTGGATCGGGATCACGCTGTTGATGCTTGGCTTCGGGATCTGGATCATGCTGCAGCCGATGGAGATGCGGGGCACGATGCTGATGACCGGGGGAGGATGAGGCTTTGCTGACACGCAGGCATCCAGCGGATGATCCCGCAGGCCGGTTTGTACGAGCGATCGGCTGGCTCGCACTGGCGATCATGTTCGCGCTGTGGGGCCCGCGGGCCGCGCACGCGGAGAACCTGGGCCCCGGTGGGTCGCGCATCGTCTTCGGAGATGCGGCGGTCGGACCATACACGTTGTTCGTCACGTCCTCGCCGAGCCCTGCCTCCCCCGGGCCCATCACCTACGTCGTGCGCGTGACTGATCCGGTCACAGGGGCCATGATCCGCGACGCAGAGATACGGTTCACCTTGCGTCCTCCCGGCGGCGGCGCGCCGGTCGAGGGGGCCGCCACCCACGCGGACGCGGGCAACCAGGTGGATTACGCCGCGCACATCGAGCTTGAGACGGAGGGCAGTTGGAGCGGTACGCTGCACCTCAAGGGACCATTGGGCGAGGGACAGGTGGACTTCGTACAGCAGGTCACGGCACAACGTCAGCTCAACACGATCATCCTGGTCGGCATCCCGTTCGCGGTCGTGCTGGGCGTATTCGTGGCAATGTGGGTCGTGCGAGGCAGCGGGCGCAAGGACGCACCCGCCTGACCCGGTCAGGGGCCTGACCCGGGCGGCCGCGCAGTCCCCCCGCGGTTCGCAACGTTTTTGCATGCGTCCGTCTTCATGTATAATCGGCCTAGTTTCCTCAAGTCATTTTCCGAGGCTGTCCCGGCTCGACCTGCCAGCTCGAGCAAGCCTCGCAACAATAAGGAGAACGCGACATCCTCAAGACGCGCCTGCTGGGCTCTGATTGTATTTGTGAAAGAAGTAACGGGCGATCTATCTGGTTGATCCAGACTGGAGCGTGCAAATGATCTTATCTCTGATACGCCAGCATCCACGCCTGGCAGCGGCGCTCGCTGCGGCCCTCGTGCTCCTGGGGGTGGCGACGGTGGCCGGCGTGCTCCTTCTCACGAAGGTGTACGCTGCACCCGAGCAGCCGCTCGTCTATCGGCATCGACAGCACATTGCGGCCGGCGCCGAGTGCCTCTACTGCCACCCCGGAGCGTCCAGGGGGGCCGTCGCCGGGCTGCCATCCCTGAACAAGTGCATGGGCTGCCATCTGAACGTTCAACCGAAGGATCCTGCCGACCAGGCAGACATCGACCTCCTCGTCCAGTACTGGGACGAGAAGCGGCCGATCGAATGGGTCAAGGTGAACGATCAGCCGGACTTCGTGCAGTTCAACCATCGTCCCCACGTCGCGGCAGGCGTGTCGTGTGAAACGTGCCACGGCAACGTGTCGGAGATGGACTATGCCACGCCCTACAACCACAACATGGGGTGGTGTCTGAGCTGCCACCAGCAGCAGCCGGCTGAGGTGGCGGCCCGGCTCGTCGACTGCGCAACGTGCCATTACTAAAGGATGATGCCATGACCAGCGATTCAAACGTGCACCCGAAACGAATCTCCCGGCGGAAGTTCATCCAACTCGGCGCGTTGACGAGCACTGCCATGGCGGTCAGCGGCTGCACCATCAACCTGCAGCGCAGCGAGACCATCGAGCCCTACGTCATCCCACCCGAGGAGTCGCTGCCGGGCGAAAACGTGTGGTATGCGACGACGTGCAGGATGTGCTCTGCCGGCTGCGGCATCATCGTTCGGGTCAGCAACGGCCGGGCGCGCAAGATCGAGGGCAACCCGCTCCATCCCCTCAACGCGGGCAAGACCTGTGCGCGTGGCCAGGCAGGCCTCCAGTATCTCTACAATCCGGACCGGCTGCGCAACGCGGTGCGGAACGAGGCGCGCGGGTCGGGCTCGGGCTCCACGGATCCGTTCGGAAAGCGCTACGGCCTGAAGGCAACTGCGATCTACTGGGATGAGGCGATCACCGAACTGGCCAGCCGGATCGGATCCGCCCGGCCCGGCGCGGTTGCGTTTTATGGCAGCCAGATCGACGACGGGCTGGGGGCCGTCGTGGCGCCATTCCTGCAGGCGCTGGGCGCGCCCGCACCGGTCTTCTACGACAACGAAGGCGCCTATGCCGGCCGCAGCACGCTTGCCCGGCTCACGGGCCAGTTCTTTGGCGCCGGCCCCGCGTTGCCCTTCTTCCACCTCTCGACCAGCGACATTGTCTACTCCTTCGGCGCGAACCTGCTGGATGGCGGGCTGTCGATGGTGGCCTACAGCCGCTCCTTCGGCGAGATGCGCGGCGGCGCACTCGGCAAGCGGGGATATCTCGTGCAGTTCGAGCCCCGCCTGTCGGCCACCGGAGCGGTGGCGGATGAGTGGATTCCCATCCCGCCCGGCACGGAAGGTCAGGTGGCCCTCGCAATCGGCCGCATCATGATCGACGAGGGGCTGGGCAACGCTGCGAACAGCCCGGTGGCCGGCCTGTTCGCAGGGGCGGATGTCGGCGGCGCCGCGTCCCTGAGCGGGCTCGGCGAGGCGCGGCTCGTCACGCTGGCACGACAGTTCGGCGGCTTCGCACGGCCGACCGCGGTGCCCGGAGGCAGCGTGGCCGCACAGACCAACGGATCGCAGGCCGTCACCGCAATCCTGGCGCTCAACGCCCTGGCCGGCCATCTGGGCGAAACGGGCAGCGCCTTCACGCTCACGGCGCCGCCGGTCGCGCAGGGGCTGGGCGCCGCGGGCGCCTCGTCGTACGCCGATGTCCAGGAGCTGATCGATCGCATGCAAGGCGGTGCAGTCGACGTGCTCATGGTCCACGGCAATCCGCGTTACGAGCTGCCGCTCGACTCCAACTTCGTGGAGGCCGTGGCCAAGGTGCCCTTCGTCGTCTCATTCAGCTCCGAGGTCGACGAGACCGCCCTCCTGGCGAACCTGGTCCTGCCGGATCACAATTACCTCGAGAGCTGGGGCTACCAGTTCGTCGCACCCACCACCGACCGGCCGATGCTTTCCGCACAACAGCCCGTCGTGACGCCCCTGTATGACACCCGCGCCACCAGTGACGTGATCCTGGCCCTGGCGCAGGCGGTGGGCGGCGCGGCTGCGACTGCGCTCCCCCACCCGAACACGGTCGAGTTCCTGAAGGCGGCCGTCGCCGGCCTGGCCGGACAGGACGCTGCCTTCGACACCGCCAACGGCGATAAGATCTGGGCTGGCTGGCGGCAGATGGGCGGCTGGTGGCCGGCCACCGAGGCGCCGGTGTTCCCTACCGCCGCACCTTCTCTCCCCGCGACGCTGAACGTCGGGCCTGCCAGCTTCGACGGCAACCCGGAGCAATACCCGTTCCTGCTCTACCCCTACCCGTCCGCGGTGCTGGGCGACGGCCGCGGGGCCGCAGCCTCGTGGCTGCAGGAGGCGCCGGACCCCATGACCACCGCCTCCTGGGACACCTGGGTCGAGATCAACCCGGACACGGCGGCGAGCATGGGCATTGCCATGGACGATGTGGTGAAAGTCATCTCGCCGCACGGCGAGATCACCGCCATCGCGTACCTGTATCGGGGCATCCGGCCTGACGTCGTGGCCGTGCCGCTCGGCCAGGGACACCTGGAGTTTGGCCGGTTCGCCAAGGACCGCGGTGCGAACGTCGCGGCGATCCTTGCGCCGGTCGCCACGCCGGAGGGTGAGCTCGCGTGGGCCTCCACCCGCGTCCGCATCGAGAAGCTCGGCCGCCGGCAGAAGCTGCCGCGCCTCGAGAACAACGTGGGCGTCGACACCGCGAACCAGTACGACGTGTTCCCGGGCTGAGTGAGATGAGGAGCAACCGATGAGCGAAACACAGCAAGGCCAACACAAGTGGACCATGGTGATCGACCTGGACCGTTGCACCGGGTGCCAGGCCTGCGTGGTTGCCTGTCATGCGGAAAACAACGTTCCTACGGTCGGGCCCGAAGAAGTCAACATGGGACGCTCACGCCACTGGATCCGCATCGAGCGCTACTGGGAAGGCGAATATCCCAACCTGCGAGCCCGCTTCATCCCGATGCTGTGCCAGCAGTGCGCCCATGCCCCCTGCGAGCCGGTGTGTCCGGTGTTTGCCTCCTATCACAGCGACGCCGAGGGCCTGAACGTGCAGGTGTACAACCGCTGTATCGGCACCCGCTACTGCGCGAACAACTGCCCCTACAGCGTCCGGGTCTATAATTGGTTTGATCCTTACTTCCCGGAGCCGCTGGAGCAGCAGCTCAATCCTGACGTGACCGTGCGTTACCGCGGCGTGATGGAGAAGTGCACCTTCTGCATCCAGCGCATCAAGCGAGCGGAGGATGCAGCTGCCGCGGAGGGACGAGCGCTCCACGATGGCGACGTTGTGCCTGCCTGCGTGCAGGCGTGTCCGACCAAGGTGTTCACCTTTGGCGACCGCAACGACGAGACGAGCGAGGTAGCCAGGCTGGCCCGCAGCCGCCGCGGCTTCCGCGTGTTGGAGGACCTGGGCACGGATCCGTCCGTGATCTACCTGAAGGGAGGCGAGTCCCATGCTGGGTGACCTCTCAAGACTGCGCAATTTCGTGTGGCCGCACGAGGACGATCCGAAGGAGCGCCTCCTGCTGGACCCGATTCCGCAGGAGGAGATGAACCAGATCATGCTGCGCCCCATGATGAAGGCGGGGCCGGGCTACTGGCTGACCGTCGCGCTGCTGGCCCTCGTGGTGGCAGTCGCGCTGTTCGGCTATTGGTTCTACATGATCCGGTGGGGCATGGGCGTGGCGGGCATCCGGCGTCCCGTGGGCTGGGGCGTCTTCATCGCCACGTTCGTGTTCTGGATCGGCATCAGCCACTCCGGCACCTTCGTGTCCGCCATCCTGCGCGTGTTCAACGCGGAGTACCGGCGGCCCATCACGCGTGCCGCAGAGCTGATGACCTCCTTCTCACTGCTGGCCGGCGCCATCTTCCCGATCCTCCACCTCGGCCGGCCGTGGACCGTCTACTTCATGCTGCCCATCCCCAACCAGCGCCTGCTCTGGGACAACTTCCAGTCGCCGCTGTCGTGGGACCTGCTGGCCATCACGACCTACCTGCTCAGCAGCACCATCTACGTCTATCTGCCCATGATCCCGGACCTGGCCATGGCCCGCGATCGCACCAAGGGGTGGCGTCACGTGCTGTACAAGCTGACGTCGCTGGGCTGGCGCGGGCTGGAGTATGAGTGGCACTACCTGCACAAGACGATCAACATCTTCGCCTTCGCGATCATCCCGATCATGTTCTCCGTACACACCATCGTGTCGTGGGACTTCGCGATGGCCAAGCAGATCGGGTGGCGGTCGAGCATCTTCGGCCCCTACTTCGTTACGGGCGCCATCTTCTCCGGCGTCTCTGCAGTGATCGCGGTGCTCCTGGTGGTGCGCAAGACGATGAACCTCCAGTACTTCCTGCGCCGCGAGCACTTCGAGGCGCTGGCAAAGCTCGTGCTGATCTTCTCGATAACCTGGGCGTACTTCTTCTTCAACGACTACCTGATCGAGTGGTACGGCGGGGAATGGGTGGGGCACCAGCTGTTGACGTTGCAGGCGCGCGGCCCGATCGCCCCGCTGTGGTACGGCATGATCTTCTTCAACATCGTCGTGCCGTGGGCCACACTGTGGAGCAAAAGGTGCGCCAGTCGCCCACCGCGCTCTTCTTCATCGCGCTGGGCATCCAGGTCGGCATGTACCTGGAACGCTTCATCATCATCCCGGGCTTCCTGCAGCGACAACGGCTGCCGTTCGACTGGGGCGAATACAACCCGCAGCCGGTCGAGATCAGCGTCGCCATCGGCACGCTGGCGCTGTTCTGCCTGTTGTATGTGTTGGCGAGCCGGGTGATCCCGCTCATTCCGGTCTGGGAGGTCCTCGAAGGGCAGCTCAGTCACAGCCGGCGTCGCATCGGCAAGACCGTCGTCACCTCGATTGCCGAGCTGGAGTAGGAGGGACCCAATGCCACGTAAAATCATGCTCACGGGCCTCTACACCGATGTGCACAAGGCGGCCGATGCGCTGGACGGCCTCCGGTTGATCGGCCTGCGTGAGGAAGACATCGCCATCCAACAGGGCGTTCCGCACTCGGCCAAGATGCTCGGCCGGCCGCACATCCACGAGCGCGTGCCCTGGGCCAGCCTCATCGGCGCGCTGACGGGTTTCGCCATCGGCTTCTTCCTGACCTACGGCACGCAATGGTTCTTCTATGCCATTCGCGTCGGCGGCCGGCCGTACACGTCGATCCCGACATCCGTCATCCCCTTGTATGAGTTGACCATGTTGGGGTTGATCCTGGGGACCTTCCTCAACTTCGTGTGGAAATGCGGCTTTCCGTCGACCAAGCCGCAGTACTACGATCCGATCGTCAACGAGGGCCGGATCGCGATCATGGCCAGCATCGATGCGCGCTACGAGGAGGAGGTCCGCCGGGTGATGGCAGACAAGGGCGCAGAACGCATCTACGAGCCGGAGCGGAGGCCGCTATGATCCCACCTTCAGGATACCTGCGCCGGGTCATCATGACCTTTGCCCTCGTGACCATCCCGTTGGCGTTTGGCCTGCTTTTCACCTACGACGTGATCAAGATCAACTGGGCCAGCAACATGGAGGACCAGATCGCGATCGAGGCTCAGCAGGGGCCGCGCCTGTCCGCGCCGGTCGACTCGGTTCGCTTCGAGGGACCCAGCGAGCCGAAGGGCGGCCCGGCCGAGAACCCGGTGCCCGCGGACGCGGTCTCGCTGGAACGCGGCCGCATCCTCTACGACCAGAACTGTGCGCTGTGCCACGGCGAAGGCGGGCTGGGCGATGGGCCGATCACCGGGTTCTGGATGGCGGATATGCGCCCGCCAGCCAACCTGACCGAGGCTCGCATGGCCACCATGTCCGACAGCTCGCTCTACATCACGATCTCGCAGGGCTACGGCACGATGCCGCCGCTGCGCGAGAACCTGACGGTTCGCGAGCGCTGGGACGTCGTGAACTACGTCAAGGGCATGAGCCAGTGATCCTGGCTGACCGGAGAAGAGCAACGATGAAAACAAGAGTCTGGATGTCGCTCTGCGTGCTGGTCATGGTGCTGGCGGCGTGCAACACGCCCGCGCCACTGCCGGACGCACCCACCCCGATCCCCACGCTGGTTCCGGCCACCATGCCGCCGCCCGGCGCTCAGAACACGCCGCAGCCGGGCGTCGTCCTGCCGAAAGCCGCCCCGGTGGCAGCCGATGGCCAGGCCATCTATACTGAGCAGTGCGCCAGTTGCCACGGTGCAGCGGGCGAAGGCGTGGTGGAAGGCGCACGCAACTTCACGGACGTGGACTACCTGCGGGGTTCCGCGCCGGTCGACTTCTACGCCGTGGTGACGAATGGCACGGGCGACATGCCCGCGTTCAAGGACGACCTCTCGGACGAAGAGCGCTGGAATGCGACATACTACCTGTGGAGCTTCGCGGTGCCGGCCAGCCAGCTGGCCCAGGGCGAGACGGTCTATGCTGCTGCCGGATGCGTGAGCTGTCACGGCCCGAGGGCCAGGGCCTCATCCCACAGGCCGCGAAGTTCTCGCCCGACTTCATCGCCCAGCACCCGGCGCAGCAGTACTACCAGTCGGTGAGCGCGGGCAAGGGCATCATGCCCGCCCACCAGGATCGGTTGAGCGCTGAGGAGCGCTGGGCGGCGGTCGAATACGTGCGCGCGTTCGGCTACCAGCCGGCAAGCCAGTAACGGTAGAACCACCCCCCATCAGGCAAGCCTGATGGGGGGCTGGAACATGACGTCGCGGACCGTGCAATGGACTCACAGCCCGGGCACGGTCCGCGATGCGTGGCGGATGGATCAAATGGCGGGACCGTTCTGAGGTACTCGCCGGGGAAGTGACGGATGTTCGAAGAGAACCCATTGGGACTGTTGGTCCCGGTCGTGATCCTGTTGGTGGTCATCGGCCGCAGGTTGTTCGTCGCGAGCGGCTCGTCCCGCGATGGCCGCCCGTCGTATGGCATCGCCGGTGCCGCAGTGTGCCGAAAGTGCGGCCGCGCCTTCGCGCGTCCGTGGTGGGCGCCGAACATGCTGGTCGGCAAGCTGCTGCGGTGTCCTCACTGCGGCGCCTGGGCGATTCTGCCCGCCGCGCCGGCAATTGAGGTCGAGGTCGCGGAGTCCCGTGAGGGGAGCCCGAACCCGGGGCAGCGGCGACGCTCAGCGCCGAAGAAGCCTTGCGCAAGCGCATCGACGCATCGCAGTACGAGAAGCCCGGGGAGTGATCCCCCACCGAGTAGCATCCTGAGCGGAGCGGAGGCAAAGCCGAAGCGAAGTCGAAGGAAGCGACTTGCACGTGCCCACCTCGTACTACGTCTCAAACTGGGTTGCGCCGCGCGCAGCCAGCAGCCAATCCACCCACTCCGGCACGCCCTCACCACTGCGGCAGGACATGACGAAGATCGCCGCGCGTGGATTGACCATCGCAACCCGCGGCGGAAGTACGCCAGGTCGAAGTCGAAGTACGCGGCGAGATCCGCCTTGTTGAGCAGGACCGCATCGGCCGCGGCGAACATGCCGGGATACTTGTAGGGCTTGTCGTGCCCTTCCGGGACGCTGGCAACCACGACCGCAAGGCGTGCACCCAGGTCGAACTCGGCCGGGCACACCAGGTTGCCGACGTTCTCGATGAACAGCAGATCGATCCGGTCGAGCGGCAGCTGCGGCAGCGCCAGGCGGATCATCGGGGCATCCAGGTGACAGTTGCCGCCCGTGTTGATCTGCACCGCCGGCACGCCCGCAGCCAGGACCCTCTCCGTGTCGATGCTGGACGCCAGATCCCCTTCGATCACCGCCGGGCGGACGTGCGCCGGGAGCCGCTCGGCCGTGGCGAGGATGACGCTGGTCTTGCCCGCGCCCGGCGACGCCATCAGGTTGGCGGCCAGGATGCCGAAACGCTCCAATGTCCGCCGGTTCTCCGCTGCCACCTCGTCGTTCGCGCTCAGGATGCGCTGGCGGATCGGAATCTCAGCCATCATCGCTCACCTCGATGCTCTCCACACGCAGCTCCCGTCCGCCCGTCACCCGGAGGCTGACATCCCCACAACGGGGACACGCCTCGGGCAGCGGCGGCCTGACCTCCGTGCGCTGGCCGCACGCCAGGCAGGTCACGACGCCCGGGCGGCGCCGGAAATGGAGCATCGCGTCCTCCGCGTCTGTGCCCTTGCTGATGATGTCGAAGTAGAACTGCACCGCATCATCCACGATGCTCGCCAGGTCGCCGACGGTGAGGTGGATCGCAGTGATCCGGCGCCCGCCCGCCGCGTCCGTGGCGATCTTCAGGATACTCTCGGTGATCGGCAGCTCATGCATGCGCGGATTATACCATCCGGCACACAAATACGTCAGACAGGTTTGTGAACTACTTGACAAGTTCCGGGAACCCGGTATGCTAAGTCATCTTCACGCTGTCAGTCAGCAGCTACGGTAACCGCACGCAAAGGGAGGTCAGCCCATGGACCCAGTTGTTCTGGCCCGATGGCAGTTCGCAATCACCACCGTGTATCACTTCTTCTTCGTGCCCCTGACCCTGGGACTCTCGGTGCTGGTGGCGATCATGCACACCCGCTGGTACATCACGAAGGACGAGACCTGGAAGCGCATGACGAAGTTCTGGGGCAAGCTCTTCGTCATCAACTTCGCGATCGGCGTCGCAACAGGCATCGTCCAGGAATTCCAGTTTGGCATGAACTGGTCGGAGTACTCCCGCTTCGTGGGCGACATCTTCGGCGCGCCGCTGGCCATCGAGGCATTGCTCGCCTTCTTCCTCGAATCGACCTTCCTGGGCATGTGGCTCTTCGGGTGGGGCAAGATACCGGAGAAGCTGCACCTCGCTGCGATCTGGCTGGTCGCGATCGGCGGCAACCTCTCCGCGCTGTGGATCCTGATCGCCAACTCCTTCATGCAGGAGCCGGTCGGCTTCGCCCTGCGCAACGGGCGGGCCGAGATGACCGACTTCGGCGCGCTGGTGGCCAATCCACACGTGTGGGTGCAGTGGCCGCACGTCTTCTTCGCCGGCCTGACGACCGCCGGCTTCTTCATGTTGGGCATCGTCGCCTGGCGGCTCCTGCGCAAGGACCGCGACCAGGCCTTCTTCCGCAGCTCCTTCCAGGTGGCCGCGATCGCGGCCCTGATCGGCTCGGTCATGGTGGGCCTGGTCGGCCACAGCCAGGCGCAGCACATGGTGCGCATGCAGCCCATGAAGATGGCGGCCGCCGAGGCGCTGTGGGACAGCGAGGATCCGGCGTCCCTGTCGCTGTTCACCATCGGCGACACGCGCAACCGCAAGGACGTGTTCTCCATCCGCATCCCTGCCGGCCTGAGCATCCTGAGCTACAACCGCCCGAGCGGCGAGGTCAAGGGCATCAACGACCTCCAGGCCGAATACGAACAAACCTATGGTCCCGGGGACTACGTGCCGAACATCTTCGTGAACTACTGGAGCTTTCGGGCAATGGTCGGCGCAGGCGGCCTGATGCTGGCGCTGGCAGCCTGGGCCCTCTGGGTTGCACTGCGCGGCCAGATCGGCAAGCGGTCGCTGTTGCTGCTCAGCCTGCCTTTTGCCATCTCTCTCCCCTACCTGGCCAACAGCACGGGCTGGATCCTCACAGAGATGGGCCGGCAGCCGTGGATCGTGTTCGGCGTGTTACGCACCGAGCAGGGCATCTCGACGAGCGTTCCCGCGGGGCAGGTGCTTGCCACGCTGATCGGCTTCACCCTGATCTACGCGATCCTGATCGTGGCGGATGTCTATCTGCTCGTCAAGTACGCGCGCGCGGACACGGAGCTCATCCTGAACGATGGCGTGCCCACGCTGACCCGCGACGCATCGGATGCTGATGCGTTCGTCCTGCGCTCGTCCTGATCTCACGGAGGCAACGATGGAACTCAACACGCTCTGGTTCATCCTGGTCGGCGTCCTCTTTACGGGGTTCTTCATCCTGGAGGGCTTCGATTACGGCGTCGGCATCCTGTTGCCGTTCCTGGGCAAGAAGGACGAGGAGCGCCGCCAGATCATCAACACCATCGGGCCCTGGTGGGACGGCAACGAGGTGTGGCTGCTCACCGCGGGCGGCGCGATGTTTGCCGCGTTTCCCCACTGGTACGCAACGCTGTTCAGCGGCTTCTACCTGGCCCTGTTCCTCATGCTGCTCGCGCTGATCTTCCGCGCGGTGGCATTCGAGTATCGCAGCAAGGACAGGGATCCCGCTGGCGCGCGGCGTGGGACTGGGCCATCTTCGGCGGCAGCGCCATCCCTGCGCTCCTCTGGGGCGTGGCCATGGCAAACATCGTGCGCGGCGTGCCGATCGACGCGGACATGAATTACGTGGGCGGCTTCTTCAACCTGCTCAATCCCTACGCGCTGCTGGGCGGCTTGGCCGGACTCGGCGTCTTCGCCCTGCAGGGCGCGACCTTCCTCGCCTTGCGCACGACCGACACGGTGCGCACGCGCGGAGGCGCTCTCCAGGAAGCTGTGGCCCATCGTCCTCGTCGTGGGCGCGGGCACGGTCGTCGCCTCCTACTTCGCCACCGACATCTTCCAGCGGCTGGGCGTCAACCCGGGCATCAGTGCGATCGGCGCGGGCGCCGCGTTCCTGATCGCGGCATGGTCCGTCCTGCAGGGGAGGTTCGGCTGGGCCTTCATCATGAATTCGCTGACGATCGCCCTCACCGTCGTGACCACGTTCCGCGGCCTCTACCCGCGCGTCATGGTCTCCAGCCTGAACGATGCGTGGAGCCTGACGGTCCAGAACGCATCGTCGACGCCGTACACGCTACGCGCATGTCGATCATCGCCCTGGTGCTGGTGCCCATCGTGCTGCTCTACCAGGGGTGGAACTTCTACATCTTCAGGAAACGGATATCAGGAGAGAGCAAGCTGACGTACTGATAATATAGAGATCGCGAACAGATCTTCGGTCAAATCACATATACGTGGGCCGGCGGGCCTTTGTGTGCACTGCGCCGGTGACGGATCCTTTCGTCACCGGCGACCCAACACGGACCGCGCCGAGATCGGTTCCTTGCCGGACGGTGCGGACCTCCAGCCCTAAGATGGGAGGTTAGCATGACAAGGGAAGTCTGTTCCCCCCGAACCCTTGCCGCGGCGACCCTGCTCGCCCTGCTGCTCGCCTGCTTGCCGGCGCACCCACTCCTGGCCGCCATCCCCGGCAGCGATCAGCTCCCCCATGACGTAGCCCCGACAACGTTGCCCGCCCAGGCGCCAGGCGGTGTGCGCATCGAGCGCGCCGGTTGCACCGGCTGCGGATACCGACAAGTGGCGTCTGGACGACGTGCGCGTGATCGAGTGGGTCTGCCAATACCCCTATGGGCCCATTCGCGATGAGTACGGGGCGATCGGCGTGCAAAGCGTGAACACCGTCTGCAACGCCACCAATGCTGCGGGAGGCATCATCCGTACCCTGCACACCGAGGACACCATGCGGGTCGATTATCCCGACCTGATGCAGGGCGGGCAACTATCCACTTTCGCCGCCGAAGCTGCCGGATCCATGACATGGGAATTAAACGCGATCTCACCAAGACCGGGTCGGCGTGGCTGGAGATGAGCCAGGCCGTGGTGGGAATGCCCGGGCTCTGCAAGTATGCGGAGAATCGCAGGCAGGACGGAGGCGCGACAGGCTCCGCCTCTCTGGCCATCGAGCGGAAGACGTGCAGCTATGATCCCGGCCTGGCCTTCAGCGGCAAGAACACGGTCACGATTTCCTTCAGCTCATCCGCCCTGGCAGGCCGTATCGATTCGTGGTCGATGGACGGCTCGAAGGGCGTCATCGAAGTGACCTACAAGCGCTGCACCGACCCGAACAACTGCCAGCCGGCCCAGATTCGGCGCCCGGTGCTGGTTGTCCCGGGCATACTGGGGGCATACTTCTACTACATCACGGCCCACCAGTACTGGGTGCTGAACCGGGGCGTGGACCCCGAGCACCTGCTCCTCGATCCGCTGACGCATGCGTACGACGACCTGGTCAAGACGCTGAAGACGGTCGGTTACAAGGAGGGAAAGGATCTCTTTGCCGCGCCGTATGACTGGCGCCTGACGCCCGGCCTGTCGATGGCCAATACGATGGACACCTCGACGGCCTGACCGGCGCATCGATCACCGATGCGGAGTATCAGTATGGCGTCGACTATCTCGGCTTCTGGCTGCGGCTGGCGGCGGAGTTGTGGCAAAAGGATCACCCGGGCAAGACGCTGGACTCGGTTGATCTGATCACCCATAGCACCGGTGGGCTGGTAGCACGAAGCTACATCCAAAGCGATGCGTACGGTGACACCTTCGTGTCGCAAGGGCAGACGATGCGCTTGCCCAGAATCAACAACCTGATCATGGTCTCGGTGCCCAACCGGGGCGCATCGCAGCCCTGGCAGGCCATGAACAACAATTACATTATCGACGCTGCCTCCAAGTACGTCATCTCCAAGATGCTGAACCTTGCGTACCAGAAGGTGCAACAGGGTCAGACGATCACCGGCTTTCCCCAGCCGATCACGCCTGATTCGATTCGGGACGGGTTCGGCAATTTCAGCGGGACCGCCTTCATCAACCAGTATGTGCCTACTTTCCGCTCACTCCTGGCGACCTACGACTTCTACGTTGGCCTTGATGGCATCCCGACCAACCTGAACATGGAGCCCCTATATCGCAATGACCTGCTGCTGGACCTCAACAACGGCCTGGATATGCCGGACCGGCCGCCTCCGGCCGATGCCAGCCCCTTTGCCAATCACGTGAAAGCCACGGTGATCTACTCCGATGCCCAGTACACGGCCTACCGGGTGCAGGAAGAGGTGGGTCCGGCCAGCAACGCGCGCTTTCCCCTCGATGCCTGGACCGAGCAGGATGTGCCCAGGGATGTGACCTACTATGGCGATATCGGTGCGGTGCTGGGTGACGGCACCGTACCCCGCGAGTCGCTCGTCGGCCAGTTCGAGGGGGACGCACGGGTCAATAAGGTGCGCGTCCTGGGTGGCAACACGACGCATTCCGGCCTCATGGCGAATCCGCTCGTGCAACAGAAGATTCTCGACACCCTGGGAGCTGCCTGGCTGGCGAGCGACATCTCGACCGGGCTGGGTGGGACATCGCTGATGAACGTATGGAATGTCACCAGCGATCCGGTGGAGATGTTCCTGGTGGATGGCAGTGGGCGGCGTCTCGGCTACAGCGCAAGCACCGGCCCGGTGACCGAATTGCCAGACAGCGTCTGGTACGGCGGCGCAGACGGCCTGGGCTGGGTCTTCGGCGCGCTCGATGAGCCGTTGAGCGTGACCCTGACGGGCCTGGGTGGGGACTATTATGTGCAGGTGGCCGGTCAACAGGCTGGCATGATGGGTGGCATGGAATCGAGTGGCTCGCTGCCGTCCGGCCAGAAGAAGACCATACAGGTGAAGACCGAGCCGCGAGGCGGCCCGCTCTACCTGCCGGTGATCCTCAGGACAGATTAGTCGTCGCTACCTGATCTCGTCAGAGGGGCCGACGGATACTGACGAGGCTTGCGCGGAACCACGGTTCCGGGTATCATACGCGTACCGATGAAGACACGGACGTTGCGCGCTGGAATTCTGGCGGTGCTGCTCACCGTGGTGACGTGCAGCAGCACTTGGGCGCGCCTCCGGCGCCCGTCATCACGACGCCCACGCCCCAGCCGACCCCCACCGCGCGCCCCTCACCCTGGCTGAACGGCTGGCGCTCACCCCTGAGGCTCAGCGCCAGATCCACCAGCTCTTCCTGCCACAGGTCGCGCCGGCGTCCCAGTCGGGAGCCAATCCCGCATCCTTCACTTACGTGGTCAAGGCGGATGACACGCTTTGGTCGCTGGCGCTCGACTTCGGCCGCGATCTCGACACGATGTCGTGCACGACCACGCCGACCGGCGCGGACGCGGAGAAGCTCGTCCCGGGCCGGACCATCGTGGTGCCAGCGCTCGTCGACCTCTGCTATACGGTGCGCCCCGGCGACACCCTCCGCGGCATCGCGGCGCGCCATAAAGCTGACAGTCGATCAGATCGTCGAGGTGCCCTGGAACGGCTTCACGTCTGTCCCCCACGTCGTCGTGCCGAAGCAGCGCATCTTGTTGCCCGGCGCACGTGCGGATGCCAGGCCGCGCGCGGATCGGGCCACGGTCAGCCGCCCGACCGACCAATGGGGCGGTACGATCTACGAGGAGTGGCCCTACGGCGACGGGCAGTTCGTCTGGCCCGTCTCGGGCGGGTGGATCTCCCAGGGAGCGCACGCGGGCACATCGCGATCGACATCGCCATTCCATTGGGCACGAACGTCCGCGCTGCAGACCGCGGCAAGGTCATCATGGCCGGTTGGAACCCAACGGGTTACGGCTTCAGGGTCGTGATCGACCATGGCACCGACTACGTGACCCTGTACGCGCATCTGAGCGACATCTACGTCGAACCAGGACAGGTCGTAGGCGAGGGCCAGGTGATCGGCCTGAGCGGCGCCAACGGCAACATCACCGGGCCGCATCTGCACTTCGAGGTGCGTGACTACGGCCGGCTCATCGATCCCCTACGGGTGCTGCCGAAGTAACCCCCTCTAGGAGCGGCCCAGGGCTTTCTCGCGGCCGCTGGGGGTCAGCGTCATGATGCCCGGGGAACGGGAGGGGTCGGAAGGAAGATGGCACGCGGCCGCGGAGCTGCATCCTGCGCAGCTCGCACCGCAGGCGCCGCCGCCCAGTGCCACGAGGTACCCGCCGCGCCAACTCCTCGACCATCAGCTTCACTAACCCCTCACTCACCCCCAGGGAACGGGCCAGATCCGCTGTCGACCGGATGCCGCCGCGAGCCAACTGTTGCAGCAGGCGCAGGGGCAGGTTCGTTTCTTGCTCGACCATCTAGTTCACATCCCAAAGATACGCGCTGACTGATAGATTACCACGCCGGCGCCGAGGGAAATAATCAACAGCAGGCCGACGCTCGCTGCCGTCCACTTCCACGAGGCTGTCTCCTGCTTGATGGTCGCCACGGTTGCCACGCACGGGATGAACAGCATGGCCACTGCCAGAAACGCGAGCCGCGCACCGGGCGTCAGGATCGCCGCGACCTGGGTCGCCAGCGCGGACCCCGCCGCGGGGCCCCGAACAGGACGCCGAGCGTGGCGATCGTGTTCTCCTTGGCGAAAAAGCTGGACAACAGTGCTACGATTACGCGCCAGTCGCTCAAACCCATCAACTCGCCCACCGGCGCCAGCGCGCGGCCGATCGCGGCCAGGATGCTCGTCTCGACATCGCCGCCCGGCACGTTAGAGAGAATCCACACCACGGCCGAGGCCAACAGGATCAGCGTCCCTGCCTTCCGCAGGAACGACGCAGTGTTGTTCCAGACATAGAGCCCGACCGTTCGCGCGTTGGGGACGTGATACAGCGGCAGTTCCATGATGAAGGCCGTCTGCTCCCCCTTGAAGGCCACACGATTGATGACGATTCCCGTGACTGCCAGGATGACCAGGTTGAGAGCCACCAGCCCGATCGTCGCCGCGGCCGCGGAGGCGCCGAAGAACGCGGGCGCGAGGAAGGCCAGCACGGCCAGCCGCGCGGTGCACGGCACGAGCGGTGCCAGCAGGATGGTCAGGAAGCGAGCCCGGCGGTCCTCCAGGATGCGCGTCCCCATGACGGCCGGCACGTTGCAGCCGAAGCCCAGGAACAGCGGCAGGAACGACTTACCGTGCAGCCCCATCAGGTGCATGAAGCGATCCATGATGTAGGCGCCGCGCGCCAGGTAGCCCACGTCCTCCAGGATGCCCAGCACCGCGAAGAATATCGCCAGGATGGGCAGGAACGCCAGCACGGTGCCAACACCGGCGATCAGCCCGTCGATGACCAGCCCTGAAATCCACGCCGGAGCCCCCAAGCACGGTCTCGGCCAGCCCGATCAGCCCGGCCAACACGGCGCCCGATAACCACTCGGACAGCGGCGTTGCGATGGCGTAGGTCAGGCCGAAGGCGAGGCCGAAGATACCCAGCAACAGCAACAGGCCGAAGACCGGGTGCGTGGCGACCCGATCGATGCGGTCGGTGCGGGTGATCGCGCCGCGCGCGGTGCGGTCACCGCTGCCCGCACCATGCGCCCGATCCACTCGTAGCGTCCACCCGCGATATCCAGATACGCATCTTCATGCTTCAGCAGGATGCTGTGAATGTCCTCCCACAACGCAGGTGGTGCGGAAGCCTGGACCTCGCGGGTCACCTCACTGTCGCCCTCCAGCAGCTTGAGCGCGGCCCAGCCTGGAGGATAGCGACGACACGTACAGGCGCCAAGCATGTCCACCAACTGCTCCAGGATGGGCTGGTGCTCGGCACGGATCGTGGGCCGATTCGGCCGGAAGTCGGCGGGCTGCACAGCCAGGCCGTAAGCAGCCCTCACCAACTCGCGGATCCCCTCGTTGCGCGTCGCCACCAGCGGAATGACCGGGATGCCCAGCGCGGCTTGGAGGACATGCGCCTCGACATGGATGTCGTGCTGCTCGGCCACATCGCTCATGTTCAGGCCGATGACGAGCGGAACGTCGAGCGCCAGCAGCTCCGCAACCAGGTACAGGCTGCGCTCCAGCGCGGCCGCATTGACCACCGCGATCGCCACATGCGGCCGCTCGAAGATCAGGAAGTCGCGCGCGATGCGCTCCTCTTCGGAATTCGCCGTCAGGCTGTAGGTGCCGGGCAGATCGACCAGCGTGACGTTCGTCGCCTCGACTTCGAACACGCCCGTCTTAAGCTCCACCGTCTTGCCGGGCCAGTTGCCGACGTGCTGATTGAGGCCGGTCAGCATGTTGAATACGGTGGATTTCCCGACGTTCGGCTGGCCCACCAGCGCGACGGTCAGGGCATCGGGGTGCGACGCGCGCGGGAGTCGCCGTCCGTTCCTGCATCGGGCACCAGGCGCAGGCTCGGGCGTGTGTCAGGGACAGTCTGCGCTGTGAGAGCGCCGGTACTGCTGACGCGTTCGATCATCGGACACCTTGCGGCGCCACCAGGATGCGGCTTGCCTCCGCACGACCCAGCGCGACCAGCGTGCCCCGGAGCGTGACGACGATCGGTCCGCGTCCGTAGTTCTGCCGCACCCTGAGGCGTGCGCCAACCGTGAAGCCGAGATTGGCCATGCGGCTGCGAAAGTCATGCCCGCCGGTCAACGCGCAGACAATCGCTTCGGCGCCGGACGGCAGATCCGCGACCGGGAAAGTTGAACTGACCTTGTGGGATATGTCGATCATCGTGACCTTGCTATTATTAGGAATTACTTGCAATAATCTTACACCGCTTTCGCCCCGGACGCTATGACCTACATCACATCTGTCCCCCTGTTATCGTAGACCGGCCCGCCGCGGCCCGAACGATCGCCGGGCAAGATGCCTTCCCCTGGTCTCCCAGCCGCCGGTGATGGTTCACGCGTTTGCACAAGGGGTGGGTTACATGCGACAATGGCGTGGTCAGTGACGCCATCTCATCATCGGCCAATCACGCTATCATCCTGCCGTGGAAGGAGCGCATCATGCGGGTTGTAGCTCTCATCCTTGCGGGCGGTGCCGGCACGCGCCTCGGCGTGCTCTCCGAGCATCGCGCCAAGCCGGCGGTGCCCTTCGCGGGGCGTTTCCGCATCATCGACTTCACCCTGTCCAATTGCGTGAACTCCGGCATCTACGACGTCGGAGTTCTCACCCAATACCTGCCCCGATCGTTGAACGACCACATCGGCATCGGCCGTCCGTGGGACCTGGACCGCACCTTCGGCGGTGTGAGGTTGCTCCAGCCATATCAGGGCCGCTGCGCCAGCAGTGGTACGGCGGCACAGCCGATGCGGTGCGGCAAAACATCGAGTACCTGCGCGAAACACGTGCCGAGACCGTCGTGATCCTTTCGGGTGATCACATCTACAAGATGGACTACCGGAAGATGATCAAGGTTCACGAGGAACGGCATGCCGACCTCACGCTGGCCGTCATGAACGTCCTTCCCGAGGAGACCACGCGCTTCGGCATCGTGTTGGCCGATGAGGAGGGACGCGTGACCGGCTTCCTCGAGAAGCCCAAGGACGCGCCCAGCACCCTGGCGAACATGGGCGTCTACGTCTTCAACGTCAACGTGCTCATCGAACGCATGCAGGCACTGGCGTCCGACCATGAGGACCTCGACTTCGGGAAACACGTGATTCCCAGCATGGTGGAGGGCGGCCGCATCTTCACCTATCCGTTCGAGGGCTATTGGGTCGACGTTGGCACGGTCGATGCCTACTGGGGCACCAGCATGGAACTCATCTCCGGAAAATCGCAGCTCAACCTCTACGACCAGGCCTGGACCATTCACACGAAGAGCGAGGAGCGCGCGCCCGCGAAGGTCGGGCCCCAGGCACTCGTCCAGCAGAGCATGATCTGCAACGGATGCGTCGTGCGCGGTCAGGTGACTCACTCGATCCTCTCACCGGGCGTCTACGTCTCCCCCGGTGCGATCGTGCGGGAGAGCGTGATCATGAACGACACCTGGATCGGCCCCGGCGCGGTCGTGGATCGCTGCATCATCGACAAGGGCGTCATCGTCGGCGGGGGCACGCAACTGGGCCACGGCGACGACTACGACACGCCCAACGAACTGGAGCCCGGCAAGTTCTACACCGGACCATCGCTGGTCGGAAAACGCGCCCACATACGGGGCAACCTGGTCATCGGCCGCAATGTGGTGATCGAGACCGATGTGGATGAAGATGCGTTCGAGAAGTACGGGGACGTGGTGCCCAGCGGCGCCACCATCGGTTGAGGGAGGACGACGATGACTTGCTTAGCCATGATCCTGGCCGGAGGGGAAGGACCGGCATTGAGCGTCCTCACCGCCCTGCGTTCCGAGTCTGCCATGCCGTTCGCGGGCAAGTACCGCATCATCGACTTCGCGCTCTCCAACTGCGTCAACTCAGGCATCTTCAACGTGGCGGTGCTGACGCAATATCAGCCGGTCTCGCTGAACGAACATATCGGGCTGGGCCGCGCGTGGGACCTCGACCGCACTGCGGGCGGCGTCCGCCTGCTGCAGCCGTACCAGAGCACGAAAGGCCAGTCCGGCGCGTGGCAGGAGGGCACCGCTGACGCGGTGCGCTTCAACCTCGACCTGCTCCGGTCGCCGGTCGACGAGGTGCTGATCCTGCCCGGCGATCACATCTACAAGATGGACTATAACCCGCTGCTGCGCTTCCACCGCGAGCGAGATGCGGACGTCACGGTCTCCACCATCTCCGTCCAGCCGTTCGAGGCCCATCGCTTCGGCATGATCGGCACGGACCAGGCGGGCCGCGTGATCGAGTACGCGGAGAAGCCGCGACGCACCCACCACACCACGGCCAGCATGGGCATCTACGTCTTCAAGGCACAGGTGCTGCGGGAATGGCTGGAGGGGCCCGGCAAGGCCGACACGAACCTGGGGCGTGATTCGCTGCCGGGGCTGGTGCGCACCGCAGAAGTGTACGCACACCGCTTCCATGGCTATTGGGAGGACGCGGGCACCATCCAGGCGTATTACGAGGCCAACATGGCCCTCCTGTCCGAGACACCCGCACTGGACCTGTACGACCCAGATTGGGTGATCCACACCCGCAGCGAAGAGCGTGCGGCAGCGTACCTGGGCGAGAACGCGCGCGTCCAGGGCAACCTGCTGAGTGACGGCTGCCGGATCGAGGGGACCGTGATTCGCTCGATCATCTCGCCCGGCGTCTACGTTGCAGCAGGCGCCGAGGTGCGCGATTCGATCCTGCTGACGGACGCCGAGATCCATCCCGGCGCCATCGTGGACCGTGCGATCCTGGACAAGAAGGTGATCGTGGGCGAAGGTGCGGTCGTCGGTGACAGCGACGACCTGACGCCCAACCGGGCGTTTCCGGACCGGCTCAACACGGGTCTGACGGTCATCGGCAAGGGCGCGGTCGTGCCGGCCAACACGAGGCTCGGCCGCAACGTGCTGGTCTATCCCCGCGTCACCGGGAAACAGTACGACGGACAGAATGTGCCGAGCGGCGGCACGGTCGGCCGCTGACGCACGCCGCGACGCACGGTAGGGGCGACCGGCCGGTCGCCCCTGCGACCCACAGCCGCGGCGCACCGGGCGCCCTCCCCCAGCATTCCCCCCCGTGCAACCAAAACCGCGCCCATTACGTCATAATACGCAGTTGTGTCATACTATGGATTCATTCGATTCGTAACTCGAGGACACTTGCTATCTATGTCTGATTCATCGCCAGAGTGGGGCAGCCGGCCATCCCGCCCGTCCCAGCCGTCGCCCGCAGCGCCGCCGCAGCAAGACCCGGCGCCCGTCCAACCGCAGCCCGCGGTCCCCGGCCGGCCGCGGCCGGCAGCGCAGCCTGTGCAGGCCGCGCCCCCTCCATCCGGACGGCGTCGCGGCTGTGCCCCACTCGGCCTGACCCTGTTGGCCCTGCTGGCAGTCGGCGTTCTGATGCTGGGCATCCTCCTGATCGGGTACGCCAGCGTCGCGCGGACCTGCCCTCCGCAAACGAGCTACAGGAGCGCGCGAGCCAATTCGCGTCCACCATGGTCTACGACCGCACGGGACAGCTGCTGAACGAGATCGGCGACCCGAACTTCGGCCGGCGCACAGCGGTGGAACTCAATCAGATCTCGCCGTACGTGGCCGATGCGACCATCGCCACGGAAGACCCGAACTTCTACAGTCACCCCGGCGTGGACCCGGTAGGGCTTGCCCGCGCGGTGTACTACGCCATCCGCCAGCGTGACCTGAGCGGTCCCGGCGGCAGCACGATCACGCAGCAGCTCGTCAAACTCACCTACCTGTCCGCGGAGAAGACGATCTCGCGCAAGGTGAAGGAGGCGATCCTGGCCGCAGAAATCACGCGCGCTACGACAAGGACACCATCCTGCGCATCTACCTCAATGAGATCCCTTATGGCAACCTGGCCTACGGCATCGAGGCGGGCGCGGAAACCTACTTCGCCAGACACGCGTCTGACCTGACCCTGGCACAGGCAGCCATGCTGGTCGGCATTCCGCAGGCGCCTGCCTATTACGACCCCTACACGCGGCTGTGGGAGGCCGACGGCCAGCCCGGCGCGGTCAAGCGCCGGCAGGGCGTCGTGCTGCGCCTGATGGTTGAGAACGGATACATCAGCGAGGCGCAGGCGGATGCGGCCTGGGCCGAGCCGCTCGTACTCCAGCCGCTCCGGCAGGTCTACGAATCGCGCCACCCACACTTCGTCCTGTATGCCCGCGGCGAAGTCGAAAGCCTGGTCGGCCCCGAGCTGGCAAGCAAGGGCGGGCTGCGGATCTACACCACCCTGGATCCCAACCTGCAGATCACGGCCGAGGAAGCCGTTGCGAAGCAGGTCGCGCAGCTGGCGCAGCAGCGCGCCCGCAACGGCGCGGCGGTTGCCATCCGGCCTCAGACGGGCGAGGTGCTCGCCATGGTCGGCAGTGCGGACTTCGATAGCGTGGAGATCAGCGGCCAGATCAACATGGCGGTAGAGCCACGGCAGCCCGGCTCCGCGCTGAAACCGTTCGTCTATCTCTCCACCTTCGAGATGCCCGCGTCCGTGCCGGCAGATGCACCGAGCGTCAACGCGGCGCTGCAGCAGCGCATCGACGCGCTGGCAGCCGCGCCGCGCCAGGTGAGGGGCAGGCCGGTGCTGAACCGCCCAGCGGTCTTGAACCGCCAGGCTATTGGACTGCGGGGACGACCATCATGGACATCACCACAGAATTCCCCGACCCCAGCGGAACGTACGTGCCGGGGAACTACGACGGGAAGGAACATGGTCTGGTGAGCGTCCGGTCCGCACTCGCGAACTCGCTCAACATCCCGGCCGTCAAAGCGCTCCAGCACGCGGACTGGACCGGCTGAAAGACGTGGCAGCCGCGCCGGGATCACGACGCTCAACCAACCCTACTATGGGCTGTCCCTGGCACTCGGCGGGGGAGACGTCACCCTGCTGGAGCTGACGGGCGCGTGCGACGCTCGCCAACGGTGGGACGCGTGCCCGTCAGCCCGATCGCCTGCGTCATCGACGCACAAAACCGCATGATCTGGCGGGGCTCCGCCGCGGCCCAGGTGCCGCCATGCCTCGGCGCTGTGGCAGCCGAGGCCGCGGCCATTGCCATCACGCCGCAGCCCGCCGAGCAGACGCTCAGTCCGCAGGATGTCTACGTCATCACGTCGATTCTCTCGGACGTGCAGGCCCGGCGCCCCATGTTCGGCAGCGCCCAGAACGTCATGACGCTGCCCGACCGCCCCGTGGCCGTCAAGACCGGGACGACCAACGACTACCGTGACGCCTGGACGATGGGCTACACGCCGGACCTTGCTGTGGGCGTCTGGATCGGAAACGCGGACTACACGGAGATGGAACGCCTGGCGGGCTCGTTGGGCGCGGCGCCGGTCTGGCACGACATCATGCTCCGCGGCGTCCAGGGGACGCCCGCGACGGCCTTCCCCGCCCCACAGGGCGTCGGCACTGCGACCATCTGCGGCGACAGCGGCACGCTCCCGAGCGCTGCCTGTCCCAACGACAAGCGCCGGGACGAGGTGTTCAACGCCGGCAAGGGGCCCTGCCCTCGGGGTACGACCTGTGGCAGCGCGTGCGGGTGGACCGGCAGACGGGCCAACTCGCGACCGAGTTCACGCCCGCGGATCGCATCGAAGAGCGGGACGTCATGCTCTTCCCCGCAAAATACCACGCCTGGGCAGAGGCGCACGGCTATCCGGTGCTCGGGCCACAGCGGCCCGCATTGGCATTCGAGCCGGAGCTGGCGCTCCGCTCCCCGCAGAGCGGGCAGCTATCGTCCGAGACGGTCCTCCTGGAGGGCCGGGTGCGCGTGCCCGATCCGCTGGTCTGGCGGCTGGAATACGGCGTCGGGCCGAGCCCCATCGGCTGGGGCGTCCTCAGCGGGCCGCACCCGGTCGACGCCGGCGACATGTTCGGCCGGGAGTTGGACGGATACCTGGGCGAGTGGGATCTCGCGCGCCGCGGCCGCGCTGCATGACTCGGTCGACTTCACGCTGCGCCTCGCGGCCTACGACGATGTGACGCAGCTGGAATATCCGGTCGCGGTATCTGCGCCGGTATACGTGATCCTGGAGGCGCCGACGTCCACGCCCAGTCCGACGGAGACGGCGACGCCAGAGGTGACGCTCACCCCCACGGAGACACCGACCGAGACGCCGACCTTGACGCCGTCGCCTGAAGCAGGAACACCTACCGCGTCCCCAACAGGGGCGCCTACGGTCGAGTCCACTCCCACGCCGCCGGGCCCCACCGCCGCGCCGACGTCGTCGGTCGTGCGGGCTGCCATCATGCAGCCGGCCAGCGGCAGCCAGGTGACAGGTCCGTTGGACATCGCCGGCGTGGCGGATGGCGCAGGATTCGCGGGTTACCAATTGGACTTCGCGGTCGGCCTGATCCCCGGCCAGAGCGACTGGATGCCGCTCGGGCTTGCCTCGACCACGCCTGTCACGGGCGATCTGCTGGCCACGTGGAACACGGCAGGGCTGGCGCCGGGTCCGTATACGCTGCGGCTGCGGGTGTACGACACCGTCGGTGGTTACGCAGAGTCGTTCGTCGCCGTCGAGCTGGTTACGCCTTAACCCCCACCCATATCTCAGAACGCGCAAGAGCCGGATCGCCATTGACCCGGCTCTTGCATGCAGTGGCAGTTAGCGGTTGAAGTAGAGCACCGCCCGTACTACGGCAGGTAGCTCAATGGGTTGACCTTCATGCCCCCCTTGATCAGCTCGAAGTGCAGGTGAGGGCCGGTCGAATTGCCCGTGTTGCCCATGTTGCCGATCGTCGCGCCCTGCGTCACGATGTCGCCGGGACGCACGAAGATGCGGCTGAGATGCGCGTAGAGCGTCTGATAGCCGTTGCCATGGTCGACGACGATGTAGTTGCCGTAGCCGGCATTACTCCAGCCCGCAACGACGATGTAGCCATTGTCCGCGGCCTTAATCGGGGTCCCGACGGCCCTGGCGATGTCGATCGCGCGGTGCAGTGGCTTGTACCCCTGTGTCAATGCGCCAGACGCAGGCCAGACGAAGCGCCCGTCACCCTTCTTCGCGCCCGCAGGTGCGGTCCCCCGGTAGATGGTCGCGACCTGCGGGATCTCCTTCTTGCCGCCCGGCACCACCACCTTCTGCCCCGCGGCTACAAGGGGATTCTGCGCGTCGAGCCGGTTCAACGGATAGCTGACGATATCCTCCACCTTGACCTTGTAGGTCTTGGCGATCGAAGCCAGCGTGTCCTTCGGCCCCATCGTGTGCAGGATGCCGTCGATGGGCAGGATGGCCAGGGGCTGTCCCAGGCGCAGCAGATCGGGGTTCTTCTCCAGCCCGTTGGAGAACATGATTGTCTCGGCACTGAGCTTGTACTTCTTCGCAATGCCGTACAACGTATCGCCTGCACTGACCGTGTGGGTGATGATGTCCACGCGGGGACGCTCGGGGATGATGGTGATCGGGACCGCCGCTCGGGTCAGCGCGTAGGCCTCGGCCGTGGTCACCTCGCTCTCCACCTCGGGCGCCAGCACATCCGCCTGAAGGATGACCTGCTCGGTCGTCGGCGCCTCTTCAGGAATCACCAGCGTGGGCAATTGCAGCTGGCTGACAAGAAGCACGCCGACCGCGACGAGCAGGATGGCCAGATGAGAGCCGACGCGCAAAATCGGCGTCGCCCCCTCGGGCCACGCTGTGCGAGCGATCTCTGGATGGAAGCGAAGAAAGTGTAGCCCGGTCCCCAGTCATTCCGTACGACCGGGCTGCGTTGTTCAGCTAAGTCATCGCGCATACGCGCGTTCCTCTTGGATAGGTTCGAGCGGCTGGCGCAACGTGCGACCGCAACCCCACCACCGCAGACGCCCCTAAATGCTCTGCGAGAGCGTATCCAGGAACACCTTGTTGTTGCGTGTCTTGCGCAGCCGGTCCAGCACTGCCTCGAGCGGATCTTCGCCCGTCTGGCGCAGCATGTCGATCATGCGCCGCAGTGTCCACACCCGGTTGAGTGTCTCGGCGCTCAGGAGCAGCTCTTCGCGGCGCGTGCCCGAGCGAACGATGTCGAACGCCGGGAAGACTCGGCGCTCGGCCAGGCGCCGGTCGAGATGCAATTCCATGTTGCCGGTGCCCTTGAACTCCTCGTAGATGACATCGTCCATGCGGCTGCCGGTGTCGACAAGGCAGGTCGAGATGATGGTCAGGCTGCCGCCTTCTTCGATCTTACGGGCAGCGCCGAAGAAATGCTTGGGCGGATATAGGGCGGCGGGATCAATACCGCCCGAGAGCGTTCGCCCCGAGGTCGGCACCGTGAGATTGTAGGCGCGTGTCAGCCGCGTGATCGAGTCGAGCAGGATAGCGACATCCCGCCCGGCTTCGACGAGTCGCTTCGCCCGCTCGAGACCCATCTCCGCCACGCGCACGTGGGAGGACACGGGCTCATCGAAGGTCGAGCTCAGCACCTCCGCCTCGACGGCGCGGTCCATGTCGGTGACCTCTTCAGGGCGCTCGCCGATCAGCAGGACCATCAACACGACTTCGGGGTAGTTCTCGGAGATGCCGTTGGCAATCTGTTTCAGCACCGTCGTCTTGCCGGCCTTGGGCGGCGAGACGATCAGGCCGCGCTGGCCCCGTCCGATGGGCGCCACCATGTCGATCAGGCGCGTGGTCAGCACCGAGGGCTGGGTCTCCAACGCCAACTGCTGATTCGGGAAGATGGGCGTCAGTTCCTCGAACTTGGGACGGCGCTTGGCGATCTCAGGGTCGATGCCGTTGACGGCCTCCACCTTGAGAAGACCATAGTACTTCTCCGACTCCTTCGGCGGACGCACCTGTCCCACGACGAAATCGCCCGTCCGCAACCCGAAGCGGCGGATCTGGCTCTGCGAGATATAGACGTCCTCGGGCCCGGGATTCATGTGCTTGTTTGCGCGCAGGAAACCGATTCCGTCCTGAATGACCTCCAGGGTGCCCCCTCCGAAGATCAGGCCCTGGGACTCGGTCTCAGCACGCAGCAGGCGCATGATCAGGTCGTTCTTCTTCAACCTGGTGTACCCGGTCAAGGTCATCGACCTGGCAACATCCTGCAACTCAGTAAGTGTCTTCGTTTCTAAATCAGCGATATTCATTAAACGCTCTCCGTTCGAGAGGTGAATAGGGGGTTCATCATAATAACGGACGGCGCGGCTCACCGATCCGCTGCGTCAGTCAGCTTGTTGGACAACCTGAATATGGGATGAGTCTCTCAAATTCACCCTGGTACATCTCATCCAACTTGCTGCCGGACAAACATGAAACGCGGACAACCAGCGCCGCGCACACGAAAATCGCAAGTAGAGAGCAAAGAGGGTAGGTGGATGATACAAAGTAATGTGAATTGATTGTAGCACATGGACGATAACTCGTCAAATGGAACAACCGGGCAAAAAAACGAACGCGAAGACCGCGATTGCAGGAGACGGCGCGGCGCCGCTGAACGCCCCACAGGCAGGGCCGCGCCGTCTGGAAACGGATCAGTCGAACTTGATCTGGCTAAACTTCATCAGCTTGTCCCAGCGATGGGTCGACTCGATGAGCCGGATCGTTCCGGACTTGGACCGCATGACGATACTCGACGTCCGGGCGCCCGTTCCGAAGTAACGGGTGCCATCCAGCAACTCCCCGCGTGATGCCCGTCGCTGCAAAGAAGACGTCGTCGCTGTCCACCAGGTCGTCGATGGTGAGCACCTGGTCGAGGTCGAGGTGCTGCTCCAAAGCGTACTCTCGCTCTGAGTCATCGCGCGGCCACAGCTTGCACTGGATCTCCCGCCCAGGCACTTCAATGCCGCTGCGGAGATGACGGCCTCGGGCGATCCGCCGATTCCCATCAGCACATCGATCCCGGTGTCTTCCATGGCAGCGCTGATGGATGCGGCCACATCGCCGTCAAGGATGAGGCGAATCCGTGCGCCGACCTCGCGCACATCGCTGATCAGTTGCGCGTGACGGGGCCGATCCAGGATCATGACCGTCAGATCGTCCACGTCCCGGTGCTTGGCCCGTGCGATCGCCTTGAGATTGACGGACACCGGCGCATCGATGTCGATGTGGCCGCGCCTCGGGTCCGACCGCGATCTTGTTCATGTAGACCAGCTTGCCGGGTGCGTACATGCTGCCAGAAGGCGCCAGCGCCACCACACTCAGGGCGCCGGAACGGCCCGTGGCGGTCAACGTCGTCCCGTCGATCGGGTCGACGGCGATGTCGACGACCGGGGGTTCCCCCGTGCCAAGGCGCTCGCCGTTGTACAGCATGGGGGCATCGTCCTTCTCGCCCTCGCCGATGACGATGACACCTTCCATTTCGATGGTGTTCAGGACCAGCCGCATGGCGTCGACGGCTGCCTGGTCCGCAGCGATCTTCTCGCCGCGGCCCATCCAACGCCCCGCAGCCAGCGCTGCAGCTTCGGTGACACGAACAAGGTCAAGTGCCAGGTTTCGCTCGGGAAGTTCAGGCATGAGAATCTCCTTTGATTCCGTACTGAGTGATCTTAAGCGAACATCGCCGCGAATTCGGCGGCGTCGACCGTCTCCTGTTCGATCAGGCGCCTGGCCAACTCATCGAGCTTGGAGCGATAGGTGCGCACGATGTCGCGCACGCTCGTGCGCCTCGTGCACCAGGCGGCGCACTTCCATGTCGATGGCTTCAGCGATCTCTTCGGAGTAGTTGCGCTGCTCGCCGATCTCGCGGCCCAGGAAGACCAGCTCTTCTTTTTCGCCGAAGGTCTGCGGGCCGAGCACCTCGCTCATGCCGTACTGCGTCACCATTCGGCGCGCCAGCGACGTCACGCGCTCCAGGTCGTTGCTGGCGCCGGTGGTCACATCGCCGAAGACCTCTTCCTCCGCAACCCGGCCGCCCAACAGGCCGGCGAGCTCGTCCTCGAACTTGCTCTGCGCATAGAGCAGATGGTCTTCTTCGGGCAGAGACATCGTGTAGCCCAGGGCCATGCCGCGGGAGATGATGCTGATCTTGTGTACCGGGTCGCACTTGGGGAGCATGCGCCTGACGAGTGCGTGGCCGGCCTCGTGATAGGCGATGATCCCCTTTTCCTTCTGGGAGATGATCCGTGATCGCCGCTCTGGCCCGCCGATCACGCGCTCGACGGCTTCCTGCAGCTCAGGCATGCCGATCGCCCGCTTGTTGCGCCGCGCGGCCAGGATCGCGCCTTCGTTGACCAGGTTCTCCAGGTCCGCACCGACGAAGCCCGGCGTCCCGCGCGCGATCGTCCCGAGGTCGACCGCCGGCTCCAGCGGCTTGCCGCGCGCGTGCACCTGCAGGATCTGCTCGCGGCCCTTGCGATCGGGCCGGTCCATGACCACCTGCCGGTCGAAACGACCGGGGCGCAACAGCGCCGGGTCCAGGATGTCCGGCCGGTTCGTCGCCGCGATCAGGATCACGTTCGTGTCCGTGTCGAAGCCGTCCATCTCCACCAGGATCTGGTTCAGCGTCTGCTCACGCTCGTCGTGGCTGCCCCCCAGCCCGGCCCCGCGCTGCCGCCCCACCGCATCGATCTCGTCGATGAAGATGATGCACGGCGAGTTGCGCTTCGCCTGCTCGAACAGGTCGCGCACCCGGCTCGCACCCACGCCGACGAACATCTCCACGAACTCGGAGCCCGAGATGGAGAAGAACGGCACCCCCGCCTCGCCCGAGATCGCCTTCGCCATCAGGGTCTTGCCCGTGCCGGGCGGTCCCACCAGGAGCACGCCCTTCGGGATGCGCGCTCCCAGGGCCGCGAACTTCTGCGGCTCCTTGAGGAACTCGACGACCTCCTGCAGCTCCTGCTTCGACTCCTCCGCGCCCGCCACGTCCGCGAACGTGACGGTCGGCTTGTCGCCCGTGAAGACGCGCGCCCGGCTCTTGCCGAAGGAGAAAGCCTGGTTGCCCGCGCCCTGCGCCTGCCGCATCAGGAAGATGAAGAAGCCGGCCAGCAGCAGGACGGGCACGACGCTGATGAGAAGTGGCGCCAGGTTGGCCAGCATGCTGGGCGCCTTGACCGCGATCTCGATCTGGTCTTCGCCGGCGCCGAATGCGCTTTCCGGCACGCCGAGGTTCGTGAGCGTCTCGACGACGCTGCCCGAGCTTTCCTTGCGCGAGAGAACAGAGTCACCGTCCTTCAGGTCGATGTTCAGATCCTCGCCCATGACGGTGATGCGCTCGACACGGCCTTCTGTGACCAGCTGTGCCACCCGACCGATATCGACGACGGGCAGGGTTTCGTTATTGCGCAGCAGCGTGGTGACCAGGAAGGCCACCAGTGCCAGCAGCAGGATCATATACAGCGCGTTGTTGCGCACTGATCGCATGTTATTCATTGAACGTGGCGCTCCTCAGGCGCTGCACCCAGGGCGCGCAGCGCAGAGACAGTTTAACACACCGTCCACCGTGCGTCAAAGCACTTGCAGTGTGGCGGTGTTCCCCACAATCATTATCGCGCCGGGCGGATGATTTCCTCCGTAGTGAGGGTTCCGGACACGGCCGCGGCGGGCAAACCTTTCGGACACGCGATTTTGGCGCGGGCGATCATCGGTGCTATACTCGCAGTGTTGCGCCGGGGTAGACTCCCGGCGCACTTTTCTGTTGACGCCATCGAGGTGCTAAATGGATTTCGACCTGGTCAAGCTGATAGAGACGGTCGGCTACGCCGGCCTGTTCTTCATCATATTTGCAGAATCGGGGCTTTTCTTCGGTTTCTTCTTCCCCGGCGACAGCCTGCTGCTGACGGCCGGCCTGATCGCATCGCGCGACCACCTCAACATCGCCATCCTCATCCCGTTGCTCTTCGTGGCTGCCGTTTTGGGGGACAATGTCGGGTATTGGTTCGGCGCCAAGACAGGGCCCAAGATCTTCAATCGGCCCAATTCGTTTCTGTTCAAACGCGAGAACCTGTTGAAGGCGAAGGCCTTCTATGACAGGCACGGCGGCAAGACCGTCACGCTGGCGCGGTGGCTGCCGGTGATCCGGACCTTCGCGCCGATCGTCGCGGGCGCGGCGTCGATGAATTACCGCCGCTTCATCTTCTTCAATCTCATCGGCGGCCTGTTCTGGGCCGTGGGCATGACCATGCTCGGCTACGTCCTGGGCCGCACCCTGGGCCATATCGAAGGGGTCGATCGCTACTTCACGCTCCTGATCCTGGCCTTCTTCCTGATCCCCGGCCTGCCCACCGCATGGCACGTGTGGAAGGACAACAAGCACGCCATCATCAACCTCGTGCGGACCAGGCTCCTTGGTAAGGCGCCGCTGCCGAAGCCCGCGCCCACCGAGGGCCACGCGGAATAGGGCCTGCGCGAACTGATCGAAGCGGCTGAGGTGTTCGAACGCCTCAGCCGCTTTTTGCGATCCTTCCAGGCCCACCTCGTTCAGACCCTGTCGGCCACGATCACAAGGTCGGCGGAGCGCTCCGTCTCATAGGGCTCGGCCGGCCATACCATCCGGCCGAAGCTGCGGGGGTTCTCAAAGCCGGCCTCCGCCAGGGCCAGCATGAGATCGCGTTGAAGGAGGGGGCGATGAGGCGTCGTATGCACGGCGACCTGCCAGCCCTCTTCGCCCTTTGTGAACAGGGCGATGTGGAACCAGATCTGCCCTGCACTCCGATCGTAATCCGCAAAGCGCCAGACCAGCACCTCCCGGCCATCCAGCTGTCCCCCCTGCGCCGCGAACCAGCGAGGCTGTTTCTGCCAGCGCATGTCATAGTTGAGATTCTGAAGCACCAGCAGTCCGCCCGGCCTAAGGGCCGCCGCCATGCCGCACAGCGCCTGAACCAGCTCCGCCTGCGTCTGCAGGTGCGGCAGCGAGTTGCCGAGGCAGAGCACCGCGTCGTAGGGGGCCAGCTGCGCCACCGCGGCCGTATCGTCCTCCGCCGCGCGTCCCTCGCCGACAAGCGCGGAGAGCCCGGCCAGGTCGGCCACCGCCAGTGGGGCCGCCAGTCCGCGGCCTGCGGCCTTCCCGCGGGCCATCTCGATCATCACCGGGCTGGCATCGACCCCTGCCGCAACATACCCCCACTCGGCCAGCGCCAGGACGTGGCCCCCGCTGCCGCAGGCCGCATCCAACACGCGGGTCGCGGCGGAACGCTCCAACACGCCGCGCAGGAACGGTCCTTCCGCGGCCATGCGCGCCTCCCAATCGGTCATCACGTCGAACATGGGAGCAAGCGCGTCATAGAAGCTGCTCGCACTCTGATCCATCTTGCCTTTCCCCTCTCCGACCAGGTATCTCTCCGCAAAAAAAGGACGATTTCTTGACAAAGACACTCTGGCTGAGTATCATAATCCTTCGCAACCTCCGAGGCAAGACGCTCCTCGGAGGTTTTGCCGCCCACTGAGTGGCGTCAGATGTTCAATAGGAGCAGTTTCGCATGATCGGTGTTCAGGAACTCCGCAAGGGAACGACATTCACAGAGGATAACGAGCTTTGGCGCGTGCTCGACTATCAACACATCAAGTCAGGCCGGGGCAACGCGACCATTCGCGTGAAGGTGCGCAACGTTCGGTCGGGCGGCACCATGGAAAAGACCTACCCTTCGGGCAGCCGCGTGCAGGACGTGCGTCTCGATCACGCACAGGTGCAGTACCTGTTCCACGACGGCGACCTGTACACGTTCATGAACACCGAGACCTTCGAGCAGCCGGTGCTCTCGGGCGTGATGCTCGGGGATGCCGTCAACTTCCTGGCGGACAGCATGCTGCTGGAACTGGAAAGCTATGACGGCGAATCGCTCAGCGTGGCGCTGCCCACCACGGTCGATCTCGAAGTCCTGGAAACCGATCCTGGCTTTGCTGGTGACACCGCCACCAACGCCACCAAGCCAGCGAGGGTGAGCACGGGTTACGTAGTGCAGGTGCCTCTCTTCGTCAACGTCGGCGACAAGATTCGCATCGACACCCGGACCGGCGATTACCTGACCCGCGTGTAGCGAACTGCCCGGCGGCCAGGATTTGCGGCCCCGGTGACTTGCGCGTATAATCAACGAGTCTCTTGGCCGGTGCAACCCATCCGGCCGAGCGCCACCCTAGCTCAATAGGCAGAGCGAGCGCTTCGTAAGCGCTAGGTTGACGGTTCGATTCCGTCGGGTGGCTCCTCAGTCTTGGCCCCGACCACTTACCGGTTGGGGCCTGTCTTTTATGAGGCACTGACGGCCCGCCTGAGGGTCACTCCTGCTGGTGCGGCCTACGGACAATGGCCTTGAACGCTCCTTCAACCTCTCCTGACGCCGGGGGGCGCCCCGGCCATCGCCCGCTGGACGATCTCTGGCGGGCTGTCAGTTCTCCCATAGCGACGATTGTGCTGGCGACACTCCTCGCAGGCACGTTCGCGGTCGCCGCGCTCATCCCACAACTGCCCGTTGGCCTCGACCTGACTGCAACCGCCCAATGGCTGGCAACCACGGCCGCGCTCTACGGCCGAACCGGCGCGCTGCTCGGCAGCAGCGGCCTGTTGAACGTCCTTGGCTCGCCATGGATGACGTTGCTGCTGGCCGCAATGGCCTTTCATCTTGCACTGCGCATCGCGGGCCAGGTCCGCCACCTCCAACGGACGCGCCGGGTGGACGCGCCCCTGGCGCCGCAGGGACTGCCCTTTGAGCTGGTCCAGCTTCCTGACTCGCTTGGGGAGATCCGGGACCGCGTCGCCCCGATCATGGCGGCAGAGCGCATGGCAGCAACCGTGCAGGAGACCGAGACGGCTGCGGCGCCGAAACGCGTGGATGCGTTCGGGCGCAGGCGCACCGCGTCCGATGCCGGCCCGCTTCTGGCGGCCCTGGGCGTCCTTCTCATGACAGGGGGGCTGCTGTGGAACTCGGTCGGCGGGTGGCGCGCGGTGGACATGGCCCTCACGCCGGGCAGCACCGTGCAGCCCGCGCAGGCCCGCGGCCTGAGCCTCAGCCTCATCAATTCCGCGGGCTCGGGCGAAAGCGGCCCTTCCTTCCTTCAGCTCACCCACGCCGGCAGCGAACGGATCGTCGCCATCGATACTGCCTGGCCGGCCCGCTGGGGCAGCGTCTGGGTCGCACAGCGATCCAGCGGCCCCGCGCTGAGCGTTCGCGCGCGGGCAGGCGGCGAGGAACTCCCCCTGCAATCGCTCCAGGCCGGCGGCGAGACGGCCACCTCCTTGCACCTGCGATTCGGACAGGACGAGAGCGAGCAGGGGTTTGCCATTCCGTCGCAGAACATGGCGTTTCGCGTCGTCAGCTATGAAAGCCTGCCCGAACAGGACGTCACGGCCCCCGTATTTCTCATCGAAGGCTACCATGGCGAGGACGCGGCTGCGCAGCTGAATCGCCTGGTCGAGGAAGAAGCGACGATCGAGTGGGAGGGCATCACCCTGTCATTGCAGCGCGATCGCTTCGTCGTGGTAGACTTGGCCGGGATGCCCGGGCTGCCGCTGCTCCTGGCCGGCGCGGTGCTCCTGCTCGCAGGCGTGGCGCTCTCGGCCTGGTGGGGTCCATCGCGGGTCTGGATCAACGCCATCGAGGAGGGGAGCGGCGCCCTGGTCGCGGTGCGCGCTGCGGCGACCGCTGGAGGCCAGGGTGACGTCGCGCGCTGGATCGCCCGGCTGGCCGTAGGGGCGCCTGAGCCGGAGCTACCCACGGCGGAACTGCCCGAAGCCGGCCGGCCCGGAGGTGAGCTTGGCTAGCGTACTGCTCTGGCTCATCTCATCGATCGTGTTGCTCGCCGCAGGCGCGCTGGGGCTCATCCTGATGCGCCGCGGACGACGCCTGCCCACGGCCGCCATCGCAGGCGCTATCGGCGTCGCAACCGCGGGAAGTGCGGCCGGGCTCGTCGTGAGGGCCGCGGCATACGGGACATGGCCGGGCGTCGCGGCCGCGGATGCGCTGGCGCTGCTGGCGCTCGGCGGGCTGATGGGCGAGATCTGGCAGCTGCGCCGGCGGACTGAGGCGTACGCCGCAACGCTGCCCGCGTGCTGCCTCAGCCTGGCGATGAGCGGCCTGCTCCTGGTGGGCGCAGGGTGGCTGGCAGATCAGGTCCCCGCGGCCGTACCGCAGGCAGCGTCCGCGCTCTTTGCGGCGCGGAACGTGTTGGCGGGGCTGGGGCTGGGCGCATGGATTCCGGCCCTGGCAGGGACGTTCGCCTGGACGCTGCGCGGCGCGTTCGCCACACCCGCGGAACTGCTCGATCCGGCCTTGCCGCCGCGCCTGCACGGGATGACGGGCCGGGCAGGCGATCCCGGTCGTGCCGTGGCCCTGGCCGGATATCCGCTACTCACGGCCGCGTGGCTGCTCGGCGGCGCGTGGAGCATCCTGTCGTATGCCACACCCTGGCGCGCAGTGCCCGGCGAGCTCTGGCTGGCGGCCGCGTGGGCGTTCGGAGCGGCCTACTTCCATGCGACGTCGGGTTGGCGTCCGCTGCGCGTCGCACGCTGGGCAGTGCTGCTGCTGGCCGCAGCCGTGCTCGTCTCTGCCGTTGCGGCCGCGCTCTCGGCCGCGTCGCTCGGCGCAACGTGAGCCACGGTTCGTGGCATAGGAGATCTGCGAGGTGCCTATGAAGCCGATCACTCTGGGGGTATGTGGCGGGACGGGGTCCGGCAAGACGACCGTAGCACGCAAGATCCTCGAACGCGTCGGCGTGCATCGCGTCGCCTATATGCCGCACGACGCCTACTACATTGACGCCGCGCACCTGCCGCCGGAGGAGCGGGCGAAGCTCAATTTCGACCATCCCGACTCCCTCGATAACGACCTCCTGATACAGCACCTCGTGGAGTTGCAGGCGGGCCGCGCGGTCGAGATTCCGGTCTACGACTTCAAGACGCACAGCCGCCGTGTGGAGACGCTCCGCGTCGCGCCCCAACCGGTCATCCTGGTCGAGGGCATCCTCATCTTCGCGGACAAGCGGCTGCGGGAGCTCATGGACGTAAAGATCTACGTCGACACGGATGCCGATCTGCGCCTGCTGCGCCGCCTGGAGCGCGACATCGGCGAGCGGGGTCGCTCCATCCAGTCCGTCATGCAGCAGTATCTCTCGACCGTGCGGCCGATGCACCTGGAGTTCGTCGAACCCAGCAAGCGCTATGCGGATGTGATCATTCCCGAAGGCGGGTTCAACGAAGTCGCGATCGACATGGTGGCCACGCGGCTGCGGTCCCTGATCGACGACCGGCCTTCGACACAGGGAGAGGCAGGATGAACGATAGCAGGGCGCCCCAGGTCGCGGTCATCGGCTGCGGCTACTGGGGCAGGAACCTGGTGCGCAACTTCCACCAGCTCGGCAGCCTCGCCACCGTGGCCGACGTGACGGAGGCCGGCCGTGAGGCCGCAGGGGGCATCGCGCCGTCCGTGCCCGTGGTCGACGACCCCTCCGTTGCACTGAACGGGACGGCCCCCGCAGTGGTGGTCAGCACGCCCGCGGAGACGCACTACGACCTGGTGCGCCGTGCGCTGCTGGCGGGCAAGGATGTCTTCGTCGAGAAGCCCCTCGCGCTGCGCCCGGAGGAAGGCGCGGAACTGGTCCGGCTCGCGGACGCAGGCGGCCGCATCCTCATGGTGGGCCACGTCCTGGAGTATCACCCCGGCATCCTGCGCCTCCGCGAGTTGGTGTCGTCCGGCGCGCTGGGCAAGGTCCGGTACATCTACTCGAACCGGCTCAGCCTGGGCAAGGTGCGCCGCGAGGAGAACATCCTGTGGAGCTTCGCGCCCCACGACGTCGCCATTATCCTGCGGCTGATGGGCGCCATGCCGCTGCAGGTCGTCGCCACGGGCGGCGCGTACATCCAGCCGAACATCGCGGACGTCACCGTGACCAACCTGCTCTTCGACAACGGCGTGCGCGCCCACATCCATGTGTCGTGGCTGCATCCGTTCAAGGAGCAGCGCCTGGTCGTCGTCGGCTCGCGCAAGATGGCCAGCTTCGACGACGTGGCCAAGCAGCTTGTGCTCTACGATCAGCGCGTCGATGTCGAGAAGGGACAGCCCGTCCCCGTCAAGGGGGAAGGCGAGGTCGTCGAGTTCGCCAGGGATGAACCGCTTCGCCTGGAATGCCAGGCGTTCCTGCAGGCCGTCGCCACGCGCACGCCGCCCCTCACCGATGGCCGCAGCGGCCTCCGGGTGTTGCAGGTGCTCGGCGCCGCACAGCGGTCGCTCATGCTGAACGGCGAACCGGTGACGGTGCACGATTGAAGATTGAAGATGGAAGATTGAAGATTACCGTTTTCCAACCTTCAACCCGGAGAAGAAGAGGATCGTATGACCAACCCGAACGTCTTCGTTCATCCCAGCGCATACGTCGACGAACCGTGTGAGATCGGGGAGGGGACGAAGATCTGGCACTTCTGCCACGTCATGAAGAACGCGCGGCTCGGCCGCGGGTGCAACCTGGGCCAGAACGTCTTCGTGGCCAGCGACGTGGCGATCGGCAACAACGTCAAGATCCAGAACAACGTCTCTGTGTACACGGGCGTCGAGCTGGAGGACGACGTGTTCTGCGGCCCCTCGTGCGTGTTCACCAACGTGATCAACCCGCGCTCGCAGATCGTCCGCCACAGCCAGTACCTGCACACGCTGGTCCGCCGCGGGGCCACCATCGGCGCGAATGCCACGATCGTCTGCGGCGCGACGGTCGGCCGCTACGCGTTCATCGGAGCGGGCGCAGTGGTGCGCGGGGACGTCCCGGACTACGCCCTGATGATCGGCGTGCCCGCACGGCGCCGCGGGTGGATGAGCCGCCACGGCCACCGCCTGCCGCCCCCGGACGCGGACGGCATCATGGTGTGCCCCGAGACCGGTTGGCGCTACCAGGAGGTTGAGCCCGGCGTTCTCCGTTGCCTGGATTGGCCCGAAGATAAGGAACTCGCATAGGCCGTAAGAACGGCCCTTAATTCCCGCGTTGAAAGGACGCACTTACGTGTACGAGCAACCCATCCCCCTGTTGGACCTGAAGGCGCAGTACGCGCCGATCCGCGAAGAGATCCGCGCGGCCATGGACCGCGTCTGCGATGCCCAGTACTTCATCGGCGGCCCCGAAGTGGAGGCCCTCGAGGGCGAGATCGCGCGCTACTCGACCGCTCAGTTCGCCATCGGCGTCACCTCGGGCACCGACGCGCTCATCGTCGCACTGATGGCCAGCGGCATCCAGCCGGGCGACGAGGTCATCACCACGCCGTACAGCTTCTTCGCCACCGCCGGCTGCATCGACCGGCTCGGCGCCGTGCCCGTCTTCGTCGACATCGATCCGCTCAGCTACAACATCGATCCCGCGCTCGTCGAAGCGGCTGTTACGGCGAAGACGCGCGCCATCATCCCCGTGCACCTCTACGGGCAGATGGCCGACATGGACCCCATGATGGAGATCGCGGCGCGGCACAACCTGGTCGTGATCGAGGACGCGGCCCAGGCCATCGGCGCGGAATACGGCGGTCGCCGCGCGGGCTCGATCGGCCACTTCGGCTGCTTCAGCTTCTTTCCCTCCAAGAACCTGGGCGCGTTCGGCGACGGCGGCATGGTCACCGCCAACGACGCGGACCTGGCGCATGTGGCCAGACTGCTGCGCAATCACGGTGCTGAGCCGAAGTACTACCACAAGCTGGTGGGCGGCAACTTCCGGCTCGACGCGCTGCAGGCCGCAATCCTGCGCATCAAGCTGCCCCACCTGGACGGGTGGACCGCCGGGCGCCAGCGCAACGCTGCGCGCTACCGGGACCTGTTCGCCGCGGCCGGTCTGGTGGTCGACGGTCCATCGGCCGCGGGCAAAGGCGGCGTCGTGCTCCCGGCGGAACTGCCGGCGCGACGCCACATCTACAACCAGTTCGTGATCCGTACCGATCGCCGCGCCGCGGTCATGGCCGCGCTGAAGGCGCGCAAGATCGGGCACGAGATCTACTATCCCGTGCCGCTGCACCTGCAGGAGTGCTTTGCGGCGCTGGGCTACCGCTCCGGCACCCTGCCCCATGCGGAGCTTGCGGCCAACGAGACGCTCGCGCTGCCGATCTACTCCGAGCTGACGGAGGAGATGCAGGCTGCCGTGGTCGCGGCTGTCGCTTCGGCCTACGGGGCCTGAGCCGGATTCCCTGGCATGATCAGCAGTGGAGGCATCCTGAGCGCAGTTCCGCCCGCAGTCTGGGCGGGACGCAGTCGAAGGACGCCGGGATGTGCTCGAAACGCCAGGGCCAGGCAAGCGATGCCATGAAAGTCGTGACCGTCGCCGGGGCCAGGCCTCAGTTCATCAAGGCTGCGGCCGTCAGCCGCGCCCTCCGCCAGGCCCACACCGAGGTGCTCGTCCACACCGGGCAGCACTACGACCGGGAGATGTCCGATCTCTTCTTCGAGGAGTTCGGCATGCCCCGGCCCGACCACTCGCTGGGCATCGGGTCGGGCAGCCACGGCTGGCAGACGGGACACATGCTGATCCGCCTGGAGGAGGTGCTGCTGGCCGAGCAGCCGGATTGGGTGCTGGTGTACGGCGACACGAACTCCACGCTGGCCGGCGCACTGGCCGCAGCCAAGCTGGGGCTGCGCGTGGCGCACGTGGAGGCCGGCCTGCGCAGCTTCAACCGCGCCATGCCGGAGGAGCACAACCGCGTGCTCACCGACCACTGCTCCGACCTGCTCTTCTGCCCCACCCCCAGCGCGGCCGAACAGCTGGCGCGCGAGGGCATCGACCGGGGCGTTCACGTCGTCGGCGACGTCATGTTCGACGCCGCACGGCAGTTCGCCGCGGCCGCCCGCGAGCGCTCTACCATACTGCAGACCCTGGGCCTGGCGCCCAGTTCCTACGCGTTGGCCACGCTGCATCGCCCGTACAACACCGACGAGCCCGCCCGCCTGCGCGAGGTGCTCGCCGCGCTCGGCCGGCTGCCGCTGCCGGTCGTCCTCCCCCTGCACCCCCGGACGCGGGCACGGCTGGCGCAGATGGGCGATCCGCACGCACGCATCGTGAACCTGCGCTGCATCGACCCGGTGGGCTACGGCGACATGCTTGCCCTCGAGCAGAGCGCGGGCCTGATCCTGACCGATTCGGGTGGGGTGCAGAAGGAAGCCTACTTCTTCGCCATCCCCTGCGTCACGCTCCGGCCGGAGACGGAGTGGATCGAGACGGTCGAGGCGGGGTGGAACCGCCTGGCGTGGGGCGACGCGGACGTCGTGCTCCATGCCGCGACGGGGCCGTGGCCCACGCAGCCGCCGCCGCCCCTCTTCGGGGACGGTCACGCGAGCGAGAAGATCGTCGCACACCTCCAGGAGGCTTGAGCCATCCGCGCGCTGGTCAGGGCATCGCTCACGATTGGGGCGGCCACGGTGGCAACCATGGTCATCAACCTCGTGCGCGTCAAGATCGTGGCCGTCCTCCTGCTCCCGTACGGTGTGGGCATCACCTCCCAGGTCACCAATCTCATCAACTCGCTCACCGTCCTCCTTTTCCTGGGCTTGGGCCCCGGCGTGGCGCGGTTCCTCGCAGCGCATCGCGAGGCCGGCGACGAGGAAGCCGCGGCCCGCATCGTCACCACCAGCACCGCCGTGCTGCTCGTCACGTCGAGCCTGGGGCTGATCGCCGGCCTGGCCCTGGCCCGGCCGCTTGCCGGCTGGGCGCTGCAGGACACGTCGCTGGTGCTCCTCATCCTCATCAGCCTGATCGCCGTGCCCTTCTCCGTGTTCTACAACCTCGGCCGCGCGTTCCTGCAGGGCCACAAGGAGGTCCGCGCCATCGCGATCGCCAACGTGGTGAGCGCTGTGCTCAGCTTCGCCACCGTCATCCCCCTCGTCACCTGGCTGGGGGTGCGCGGCGCGGCCATCAACATCAGCCTCACCTGGGCGCTCAACGGCGCGTGCTACTGGTTCTTCTGGTTGCGGGGAGGGAGGACGCGGCTCTTCCGCCGCAGCGCCTTCGACTGGACCGTCCTGCGGGAGCTGGTGCGCTACGGCGCGGCCAGCCTGGCGGTGGGCGCGGCCACGTCGCTGGCCCTGCTCGCGGTGCGCAGCCTGATCATCAGCCAGCTGGGCGCGGAGCGCAACGGGCTGTACCAGGCCGTGTACGGGCTGTCGGTGCAGTACATGACGCTGGTCACCGGCGCGATGGCCACCTACTCCTTTGCGCAGCTCTCCGCCATCGCCAGCCGCATGGCGCACGATGCGGCTGGCGCGGCAGACCTCGAACGCGAGATCAACAACAACATCCGGCTCGTCCTGCTGGTCATCACCCCGGTCCTTGCGGGGGTGGTGTTGCTCCGCCGCGTTGGGCTGATCGTGTTCTACAGCCCTGACTTCCTGCCCGCGGAGCAGCTCTTCCCGTTCCAGGCGATGGGCGACCTCTTTATGGCCTGTGCCTGGGCCTTCGGCCTGGCGCTGCTGCCGCTCGGCCGCGTCGGGCCGTGGTTGCTGATCAACCTGGCTGCGCCTGCCGTGCTGCTAGGGGGATCGGCCGCGCTCCTCCCGCACTTGGGGCTCCGCGCAGTGGTCGTGGCTTACGCGGTGGGCCAGGGGCTGCAGGCAGGACTGAGCTGGTGGTATCTGCGCCGCGCCACCGGCTTCCCCTTGGCGCGCCACAACCAGCGGTTGCTGGCCGTGTCGGTCGTCACCCTGGCCGGCATCGCCGTCATCGCGCTGCTGCCGGGCCACGACCTGACGGGCGTCGTCATCTCCGTGGCCCTGTTGCTGTGGTGGCTCGCGCTCGCGCCGTCGCGTGAGGAGCTGCACCACGCCGATCTGGCAATCCGGCTGCGGCTCCGTAAGCTGGCCGCCTGGCTGCGCAGGAGAGGATCGTGATGCAGACCATTGCCGTTCTGGGCACGTTCGAGACATCTGCGGAAAACAGCGAGGTCGTCGCGCGGCACATCGAGGCCGCCGGCGCCCGCGCGATCCGCATCCATCGGGACGAGCCGTGGGCGAGCAAGGTGCGCAAGATGCTTCCCGCTCAGGTCGTTTACGGCGCGGGCTTCGGCTTCGCGGCCAAGATGTGGGCCGTGGCGCGCCTCCTGGGCAAGCGGACGATCAACCACTGGGTCGGCACCGACGTCCTGCTGGCGCTGGAGGACGCGCGCATGCGCTCGATGGCGCGCGGCGCCGCACGCCGGATCGAACGTCACCTGGCGGTCGCGCCGTGGCTGGCGGCCGAGCTGGCCGCGGTCGGCATCCGCGCCGCGGTGGCGCCCTTCGTCACCCCCGTCCGGTACGAGTTGCGCGCCCGTCCCGCGCCGCCCGCGGTGCTGACCTACCTGCCGGACGAGCGCGCCGGCTTCTACGGTGCGCCGGTCGTCTATGCGCTGGCACGGCGCTTCCCCGACGTTCCGTTTGCCGTCGTCGCGGGCACGCAGGAGAAGCAGCCGGCCATCCCGAACGTCACCTACCTCGGCTGGGTGTCCGACATGGTCCCGCTCTACGAGCAGTATCCCATCCTGCTGCGCGTCGCGCGGCACGACGGGCTGCCCAAGATGGTGCTGGAGGCATTGGCCTGCGGCAACCAGGTGATCTTCGAATACCCGTTCGCCAGCTGCTGGCACGCCAAGACCGAAGAGGAAGCGTCGGCCGCGCTGGGGCAGATCATCGCCGCGGGCTGCCCCATCAACCACCAGGGCCATGAGTTCGTCGCGCGGGAGTACGGCAACGAGCAGCTCGTCGCCGCGCTCCTGCGGGAGATCGGAGTGGTGAAGGCATGACCGGCCGCACCGTCTTGATCGTCGTCCACGACTACCCGCCCATCCGCTCTGCGGGCACGGAACGAATCCTGAAGTTCTCCCAGTATCTGCCGGAGTTCGGCTACCATCCCATTCTGCTGACGACGGGGCGCTACGGCGGCCTCCCGGACGACGCCGCGCGCGACGTCCACCGCGCGGATGACCTGGTGCACGTCCTCTTCAGCCCGCTCCGCCGGCACAGGGCCGCCGGGGCGCCGCCGGAGGAGCAGGTGCGGATCGCGACCGTATCGGGCGGCAGCGTGCTCGGCAGGTTGCGCGATCGCGCCATGGTCCCGGACACCAAGATCGGCTGGCTGATCCCCGCACTCCAGGTGGGCGGCCGGCTGATCGCGGACCGGCGTCCCGATCTCATCTTCAGCAGCTCGCCGCCCGAGACCACGCACCTCATCGCGGGGCGCCTGGCGCGCGCAAGCCGCGTGCCGTGGGTGGCCGACCTGCGCGACGGCTGGCTCTTCGAGCCGCCGGCCGCCAGCCTGCGCACGGGGCCGCTGCGCAGGGCGTTCGAGTCGCGCCTGGAGGGGGCCATGGCCCGCTCAGCCGCCGCGGTCGTTGCGGTGACCGACCCGATCGTGGAAGACCTGCGTGCACGCTACGGCTCGCGCATCCGCCGGACCGCGACGATCAGCAACGGATACGATGCGGCCGATTTCGCCACACGCTCGCGCCAGCGCGCGGCCGACGGCCTCTTCCGCCTGACGTACACCGGCGCGTTCTCGGGCAGCAGCCAGGGCCGCTCCGCCGACGCGCTCTTCGCCGCCGCAGCGCAGATCCTCCATCACGACCCCGCCACGCCGCTGCGCATCGAGATCGTCGGCCCGGCCAGCGAGGGGGAACGCGCCATGGCGCCGGCCCACGGCGTCGAGTCGATCGTCACCTTCGTGCCGCCCGTCCCCCGGCTGCAGGCCTACCAGCATCAGCTCGATGCGGATGCGCTGCTCCTGGTCACCGTGACGGGGGTGCGCAGCGTCGCAACCTCGAAGCTGTACGACTACATCGGCGCGGGCCGGCCGATCCTGGCGCTCGCCCAGGGCAACGCGGCAGCGGCGACGGTCGAGCGCTTCGGCATCGGACTGACCGTGCCGCCCGACGATCCAGGGGCGATCGCGGCCGCGCTACGAGACATGATGCAGCGACACGCCGGGGGCGCGGCGTGGCCCGGGTTCGACGAGGCAAGGCGCCACTTCGAGCGGCGCACCCTGACCGCAAGCCTGGCCGCCCTGTTCGACGAGGTGCTACGTGCTGCCTGACGTCGACCTGTCCGTCATCATCGTCACCTGGAATGTGCGCGACCTGATCCGCGCTTGCCTGGCCAGCCTGCCCGAGGCGCTGACGCCGGCAACCGGCGCGGTCTCCGTTCCCGCAGGTGCGACGCATGCGTCGCCCCTACAACACGAAATCATTGCGGTGGACAATGCCTCGACCGACGGCACGGCCGGCCTGCTCCGCAGCGACTACCCCGCCGTTCAACTGTTGGAGAACAGCGAGAACCTCGGGTTCGCGCGCGCGAACAACCGGGCGCTGGCGTTGACGAAGGGACGTTATGTCGTCCTGCTGAACGCGGACACCGAGCCGCGACCCGGCTCGCTGGCCGGCATGGTGCGCTTCATGGACGCGCACGCGCGCTGCGGCGCGGCCAGCCCACGGCTCGTGTGCCCCGACGGAACACCCCAGGCCTACGCGTTCGGCCGCGATCCCTCGCCCCTCTACCTGCTGCGCCGCGCGCTCGCCCACCGCCGCCAGAAATACCTGCACGATTGGGCCATCAGCGAGCCGGTCCAGGTCGATTGGGTGTCGGGCGCCTGCCTGGTCGCGCGGCGCGAGGCCGTGGCGCAGGTGGGCGGGCTGGACGAGCGCATCTTCATGTACTTCGAGGACAACGACTGGTGCCGGAGGATGCGTGCCGCGGGGTGGGAGGTCTGGTACAACCCCGCAGTCGAGGTGATGCACATCGGCGGCGCGAGCCTGGGCCGCAACGAGCGCGCCCGCGCCGCCTATTACGAGAGCCTGGTCTACTTCTACCGCAAGCACTACGGCCGGCTGCCCGCGGCCATCCTGCGCCGGCTGGTCTGAGCTGCCGCCTGACGTCGGGTCAACTGTAGATTAGCCCGACCTCGGAGGTCGGGTCAACCTGCGGTTGACCTGATTCCTCACCCGTGCGCCCGCGCCATCGCTTCGACCACGGCATCCATCGCACGGTCAAACGACTCATCCACGATCTGCCGCGCGGGATCCTCGTCATACCACGCCATGATCTCCTCCGCGCCGCGTGCGAACGGGATCGTGCACCCGAAGCCGGGCACGAAGCGCTTGATCTTGCTGTTATCGAATAGCACGCTGTGCGCCTTGTCCCCCAGCAGCCCATCCCCCCAGTCGGCGTGATGCCGCGCGATAAGGTCTGACGGCGCATGCACGATGGTGGGCTCAGCGCCCGCGGCCCGGCCGAGGATGCGGTAGATCTGGTCCCACGTCAGCACGTCGTCGGAGGTGATGTGGAACGCCTCGCCCAGCGTGTGCGGGTTGCCCAGCAGGCCGGTGAACCCCCTGGCGAAGTCGGTGTGGTGTGTCAGCACCCAGGTCGACGTGCCGTCGCCGTGCACCACCACCGGCTTGCCCGCGCGCATGCGCGCGATCGACGTATAGCCGCCCGCGCAGGGCAGCTTCGTCCGATCGTAGGTGTGAGACGGCCGCACGATCACGGCGGGGAACCCTTCGTTCCGGAACGCGGCGAGGAGCAGGTCCTCCCCCGCGATCTTGTTGCGCGAGTACTCCCAGAAAGGATTGGCCAGCGGCGTCGACTCGGTGATGGGCAGGCTGAGGATCGGCTTGGCGTACGCGGACGCAGAACTGATGAAGATGTACTGCCCCGTCCGCCCGCGGAACAGCTCGATGTCCGCGGCCACCTGGTCGGGCGTGAACGCGATCCAGTCGACCACGGCGTCGAACGTCATGCCCCGCAGCGCCGCCCGCGTCCCCTCCGTGTCACGGATGTCCGCGGTGATCGACCGGGCCCCCTCAGGGATCGGCCGGCTCGACTGGCCGCGATTGAGCAGATACAGATCGATGCCGCGCCGGAGCGCCAGCTCGGTGCAGGCAGAGCTGATGACCCCGGTGCCGCCGATGAAGAGTACGCGCATGCTTCACCTCCGAGATAGGGTGGATGACCCGAGGGTAGCACAGATGCCGCCGGCGGACAACCTGCACAGCGAATTTGGAGCAAGCTCGCCCAATGGGAATGCAGCTTACCTAACAAACTTTAGACATAGTATATACATATAATACAAATGTCAAATCCGACGCAGTGTCGGCGAAATGAATCAGCAAAGACAGGAGAGTCAGAGATGTTGTTCAAGACACAGGTTTCCAAGATGTTGGTGCTTGCCCTGGCGGCTTTCATGGTTCTGAGCCTTCCCATGGGGGCCATTGCAGCGACGGCCAACGGATTCACCTCCCCACAGGATGGGGCCACGGTGAGCGGGACGGTCGAGGTCAAGGGTTACGCGAGCGATCCGAACTTCATGAAGTGGCAGTTGGACCTGCTGCCGGGCGGCGATTCCGATGCGGCGATCTTCCTGGCGTTGGGCGAAGAGGCGGGCGAGTTCACCTTCTCGCTGGATACCGTAGGCCTTCCCAACGGCGAGCATGCCTTCCGGCTGCGCGTCGTGCGCACTGACAGCAATTACGACGAATTCGTCAGCAAGTTCACCATCGCCAATGGCGCGGCTCAGAGTGCGCCGAGCGCGACGACCCCGGTGGGACCGGCTGCGGCGAACGACATCGTGGCGACCGCGATCGGTGCAGGCCAGTTCAAGACTCTCGTGGCGGCTGTGCAGGCTGCCGGCCTGGTTGAGGCGCTGCAGGGCGCCGGACCGTTCACCGTCTTCGCTCCGACTGATGCGGCCTTTGCGAAGCTGCCTGCGGGCACCGTGGAAGCCCTTCTGAAAGACCCGAAGGCGTTGGGCGACATCCTCCTGTACCACGTCCTCCCTGGTGAGGTCAAGGCTTCCGCAGTGGCTGACGGCCTGGTGGCCAAGACGCTTCAGGGTTCGACCGTCGCTTTCAAGGTGATGGACGGCAGGGCGATGATCAACGGCGCCAATATCGTGGCGACCGACGTGCTGGCCTCGAACGGCGTGATCCACGTGATCGACTCGGTCATCCTGCCGCCTGCCGAGCCGAAGATTGGCTTCAGCAGCCCGGCGGACGGCGCCGAGGTCAAGGGTGCGATCGAGATTGCGGGTTATGCGGCCGATCCGAACTTCCTGAAGTGGCAGCTGGATCTGCTGCCGGGCGGCGATCCCAATGCGGCGATCTTCCTGGCCGTGGGCGAAGAGGCCGGTGAGTTCAAGTACAGCCTCGATACGACGGGCCTCCCGAACGGCGAACATGCCTTCCGGCTGCGGGTCGTGCGGGCTGACAGCAACTACGACGAGTACGTCAGCAAGTTCACCATCGCCAACTAACCAACAGGACTCCGGTTCACAGGTGCAGGGCGTCAGACGCCCTGCACCTTCTTTATTTTCGGCCGCCGGTATCTCCCGACGACCTGGCACTGCGACACGGCGTGCCATGAGAAGACCAGGGGAATCGACCGGAAAGAGCTACGCCCCGGCAATGCGGGGCGTAGACTGGTGCGCGAGCTTTTCAGTTGTTACAGGGGCCTCAGGTCTTCAGCGGCCCCTATCCCACGTGCCTCTACCGGCCACGGCCCCTGCCGCGGCCCCGTTCTTCCTTCTCACGCTCGTGCTCCCGCTTGCGGGCCTCGCGTTCCAGCTCGCGCCGCTGCTTCTCCGCCTCTTTGTCGCGATCGCGGCGCGAATCCGCCGAGTCCATCTCGAGTTCGTGACGTCGATGCAGCTCTTCGCGTTCCTGTTCGTGGCGATGATGCAGTGTCTCGCGTTCGCGCTCGTGACGTTCCTTCATCGCTTCCCAGTCTTCAGCTGTTGCCTGGCCCTGCACCGTGGATTCGAACGCTGCAGGGATCCCGGCCGGCGGTGCAGCCTCGTCCGCTGTGGGCAGAGACACGGGTGCAGGCGCGGGCATGGACACCGGCACGGGTATGGGCGCCGGCGCTGCCTGAGGAGCCACGGGCGCGGCCGGCTCTTCTGTGTCCTTCGTCCCCGGCAGCGGCCGGTTCAGAAACTCCTTGATCGTCTCCAGCAACGACTCCTCGTCGACGTTCTGCGTGGAAGGCGCCTGGCTCGTGCCGGGCAGTGGCCGGTTCAGCACGTCGCGCAACATGTCGACCAGGCCGCGGGCCATCCGATCGGTGTTCATTTCGTCTGCCATCTTCTTCCCCTAACGCTTGACGATCTTCTGAACCACCCAGACCAGCAACAGCGCACCGATCAGGGCCGTCAGAAATGAAACGAGCAGTCCCGAATTTCCGGACGCGCCGAAGAGGCCCAGAACGTAACCGCCGATGATCGCGCCGGCAATGCCGACGACGATGTCACCGACAAGACCCCACGGCCCGACCTTGCCGAGGATTCGTTGCGCAAGCCATCCGGCAAGCGCGCCGATGGCGAGCCACACGATGAGAGCATAGGTAGGCATTTCACGCTCCTTCGAATGGGGGATCATGCTCGGATGTCCCCTGGCGAATGAGATCGACTGCAGCGATTATAGAACGCACCGTCCTGCTCGTCAAGCGCATTGCGAGGAGGGCCGCGCCGGGAGACACGAAGATTGCAGGCCGCTCGGATCGGTTTGCCGGCGCCTGCTCCGCCTACCCCGCGGCGCGCGCCCCCGCCTCGATCAACTCCTGCCGGCGGCGGCGGTACGCGATGATCGGCGCGTCGCCCGGGATCAGCTTCTCGCCGATGCGCAGATCGCTCCGCTTGGGCTCCTGCGTCACCACCACCCGCCGGTCCTGGCGCGCGACAGCCGTATTGAAGAACATGGCCGACCAGTTGATGAAATGGCGCACGCCCGGCGTGCGCATGAAGCTCTGGTAGAAGCGCAGGTACAGCATCGTGTTCTCGTCGTCCACCGGCGCGAACGCGGCCACCACCCGCACCTTGTCGCTGATCCAGTTCTGCCACAGGTTGGGGAAGATGAACTCCAGGTGGAACGGCTTGTCCGGCGGGTCCATCTCCTTCGCGCTGCGCGCCGGCGTGCCGTCATCCGCGCGCATCGACGTGCGCACGAAGAAGCGATCGGGATCCTGCCACTCGACCCACGGACCATCCATCACGGTGCGGCCGCCCCGGCCGATCGTGTTGTGATGGATGAACGGCACGTGCGGCACGTCGAGCTGGTTCTCGACCACGCGGGAATAGTGCGCGTGCCACGGGTCGCGGGCCGAGCCGTAGCTGAAGGTGTCAGGCACGTCCTCGAACCAGCGCGGGGGCGCCAACTCGCCTTCCGGCTCGCCCCAGTAGATGAAGATGAAGCCGTTAGCCTCGTGCGTGGGGTACGCCTGCACGGTGAGCGCCTTCGGCACCGGTGCGTTCCTGCCGTTGGCCGGCACCACGGTGCACCGGCCGTCCGCGTCGAACTCGAAGCCATGGAACGGGCACCAGATACAGTCGCCGTGCACTTCGCCCACGCTGAGCGCCACCCCGCGGTGCGCGCACCTGTCGTGCATCACCGCCACCTTGCCCTGGCTGTCGCGCCAGGCGACCAGCTTCTCGCCCATGCGCGTGACGCCGATCGGCTTGCCGCGACGGACTTCGTTCGATTCCAGGATGGCGTACCATTGATTGCGGATCATGTCGTCTCCAATGGAAAGCGTTATGGTTCCGGAAGCGCGGCCTGCTCTGAGAGCACGCGCAACGCCTGGCGGAGAAAGTCGTTCATCGAAGATCGCTCGTTGCCTCTGATTGCAGCAGCCACTCGGCCAGGGACTGGACTTCGAGCGTGAGACCATCTGTCGCGATAGGCGTGTCATGAAATGACGTGTCACGCCGTGACCCTGCGTTGGCATCGGTCAGGATCAGCCCGTGCGTCAAGCCCAGGCCGCGCAGCGCGTCGGTCAGTGCGCGCGTCTCGCGCTCGTGCGTGGCCGGCTGCGCCAGGTTCTGGCTGACCTGGATCAACTCGCGCGTCTGCGGCAGATAGAAGTCCACCTCGAAGCCGCCCGGCGACGTGTAGTAGTAAACCTCGGGCGTCCGCCGGCGAAGCGCCAGGAACACCAGGTTCTCCAGCAGTTTGCCCGTGTTGGGCGAAAAGGAGAAACCGATCGTGCTCGCCAGGCCGGTGTCAATCGCATAGACCTTCTTCGGCGCAACTTGCTGGCGCTTCACCGAGAAGTCGTAGACGTTGGTCGTGAAGACCAGCCAGCTGTTCTCCAGGTATTCGACGTAGTTCTTGACCGTGTTGACGCTGCCGAGGCGGAGCTGCTCCTTGAGCTTGTTGAACGACACCGGGCCCGCGGGGTTGCTCATCAGGGTGAACGCCAGTTCCTTGAGCGCGCGCACTTCCTCGATCCGATATCGGGTGGCGATGTCGCGGTACAGCACGTCGTCGTACAACGTGCGCGCCAGCTGCAGCTCGGGGTACTTGAGCGGCTCCGGGATGCCTCCCAGGCGCAGGTATTCGTTCAGGTAGCCCTGCAGCCGGGCCGCATCCACCGTGGTCAAGCGCTTCAGGTCAGGCACGGCGTAGTCCCGAAAGCGCAGGAACTCGGCGAAGGAGAAGGGGAACAACTCCACCGGCACATAGCGACCGGTCAGGCGCGAGCCCAACTCCCGGCTGAGCAGCGAAGCGTTCGAGCCGGTGATGTAGAACTTCAGCCCCAGCTCCATGAAGCGGCGCACGAAGTGTTCCCAGCCGGGCAGGTTCTGGATCTCGTCGATCACGAAGATCCTGCGCTCGCCGAACAACTCGATCAGAATCCCGTAGAGGTCGTTGGCGTCGTCGGCTGCGAAGCCGAGGAAGCGCTCGTCCTCGAAGTTGACGTAGTAGAACTTGTCCTCGCCCAGGCGATGGGCCTGTTGCGCCAGGAGGGTGGATTTGCCGGCCCGGCGCAGCCCTGAGATGATCACCGCGTGAGGCAGTGGTGCCGCGCGTTCAAGCTCGGCCAACTGGGTGCGCTCGATGCCGGTGTCGCGCTGCCAGAAGGCCTCGAACTGCTCCAGCAGCATGGCCCGAGTCTGGTCTTTTGACCATCTGGCTATCCACTTATTGTCATTCATGATGCAATCATATACCTTGATGATTTCGTTGTCAATGAAATCATTGCCTCGATCAACCCCTGCCGGCGGCGCCGAGATGCGATGATCGGCGCATCTGTATGTCGCCCACTTTCACAGGGAGCGACCCTGGTGAATAATAGGCCCATTATCGCATTCTTCGTCCAGAAAGCACAGGTGCATGAAATCACAGAAGACGTCGCTCGCACTCCTGGCGGCCACCCTCGTCATCGTCATGATCGGCTTCGGCATCGCCATTCCGCTCATGCCGTACTACATCACCCATTTCGACGCGTCCGGCTCGTCCATGGGCCTGATGATGGCGCTCTATTCCCTGATGCAGTTCATCTTCGCGCCCTTCTGGGGCCGGGTCTCCGACCGCGTCGGACGCAAGCCGGTGCTGCTGCTCGGCATCGCGGGCTTCGCGTTCTCGTTCACCGCGCAGGGCCTGTCGCAGAACCTGTTCCAGTTCATCGCCATCCGCGCGCTGGCCGGAGTGATCTCCTCCGCCACGCTGCCCACCGCGATGGCCTACATCGCAGACACGACGACGCCCGAGAACCGGGCGCGCGGCGTCGGCATGCTCGGCGCGGCCATGGGGCTCGGCATGATCTTCGGCCCCATGCTCGGCGGCTTCCTGACCAAGGTCCGTCCGCCACTGCCACCCGGGCTGGCCGCGCTGCTACAGGTGACCACCGATCCATCGACCGGCCTACAGATCAACCTGTCGATCCCGTTCTTCGTCAGCGCGCTGCTCGCGCTGATCGCGATCCCGCTCGTGGCCGCGCTGCTGCCCGAGTCGCTGCCGCCGGAGCGCCGCACGCAGCCGGCGGCCGTGGGTGAGAGGCGCAGCACCGCGCTCTGGCAGGCACTCAGCGGGCCATCGGGCTTCCTGTTTGTGCTGTCATTCCTGCTGACGTTCGCTCTGGCGAACATGGAGACGGTGCTGGCGCTCTACGGCCAGCTGGTCTTCGCGATGGGGCCTGCCCAGGTAGGCCTGCTGATGGGCGCGATGGGCGTCCTGGGGGTGATCCAGCAGGGCGTCGTGATCGGGCCGCTGACGCGCAAGATTGGCGAGCCGCGCGTGATCCAGCTGGGCCTGGTCGCGGGAATCGCGGGCTTCGCGGGCCTGGCGCTCGCGCCGACGATCGTGCTCTACGGGCTGGCCGCAATCGTGTTCAACGCAGGCAGCGCGCTCCTCCAGCCCTCCGTCACCGCGCTGATCTCCCGCCGCGCGGTGACGGGCCAGGGCGCAACCATGGGGCTGAACCAGTCGTTCCAGTCGCTGGGCCGCGCGGCCGGCCCGCTCTGGGCCGGCTTCGCGTTCGACATCTACTCGCCGCTCGCGTTCTGGACGGGCGCGGCGATCCAGCTCGTAGCACTGGGGGCGTCGCTGCCGCTTCTGCCCCGCCTCGCGCCCGCGTCCGCACAGTCCGCACCAGAGAGGCAGACTTGAGGTATACTGAACTGACATACGAAAGGAGACAGGCGTAATGATCAACAGCATGACAGACTATACCGTGCTCAACAACGGGGTGAAAATGCCCTGGCTGGGGTTCGGAGTGTTCAAGGTTCCTGACGGCCAGATCGTGGAAGACGCGATCGGGAAGGCGCTCGAGGCCGGCTATCGGAGCCTGGACACCGCGACCATCTATGGGAACGAGCGCGGCGTGGGCAATGCCATGGCTGCCAGCGGCATCCCGCGCGGGGAAATCTTCCTGACCACCAAGGTGTGGAACGACGACCAGCGCGCCGGCCGCGTCATGGAGGCGTTCGAAGAGAGCCTGGCGCTCCTGGGGACCGATTACGTGGACCTGTACCTGATCCATTGGCCGGTCAGGGGCCGCTACAAGGAGACCTGGACCGTGCTCGAGGAGATCTATCGGAGCGGCCGCGCCCGGGCCATCGGCGTCAGCAACTTCCTGGTGCATCACCTCGAGGACCTGTTGGCCGATGCCGAAGTCGTGCCCGCCGTGGACCAGGTGGAGTTCCATCCGCGGCTCCTTCAGCCCGACCTGCTGAAGTTCTGCCGCGAACACGGCGTCCAGATGGAGGCCTGGAGCCCGCTGATGCAGGGGCAGATCATCTCCGAGCCGCGCGTCCAGCAACTGGCCGCCAAGTACGGCAGGACGCCCGCGCAGATCGTGCTGCGGTGGGACCTGCAGCACGGGGTCGTCACGATCCCCAAGTCCGTCCGCACGGAGCGCATCGTCGAGAATTCGCAGATCTTCGATTTCGAGCTCGCGCCCGAAGACGTGGCCGCCCTGGACGCGCTGGACGAGAACCGCCGCGTCGGCTCGCACCCGGACACTTTCAACTTCTGATCGGGCCGGCGAGGCGTCCCAGGCAGGAGCGTCCTGAGCGGAGCGGCGGCGAAGCCGCTGCGTAGTCGAAGGACGTTCTGAGCACTTCATACCGCGGGTGAGGCGTCGACTTCCTTGACGCCTCACCCGCGCCATGTTAATCTTCACGCAATGACCATCTACTTCGATGTCTCTGCCGCGGTCCATCGCCGCGCGGGGCTGGGCCGTTACGCGGAGAGCCTGGGCCACGCGCTGTTGCCCACCTTGGGCGACCGGCTGGCCTTCTTCTACAACGCGGAGGCCGGCGTCGAGCCAGTCGAAGGGCTGGCGCACGTGCCCTCCCGCACCGTCTCGCTGGGCTACAAGCCCTGGCGGATGCTCGTGTGGCTGGGCCAGTTGCTGCGCGTGCCGTTCAACCGCCTGCTGCCCGGCGCTGCGCTCTATCATGCGACCGAGCACCTGCTCATGCCGCTGCGCCGCGTCCCGACGGTGCTCACCGTCCACGACCTGATCTTCCGCCGCTACCCCGCGCACCACAAGCCGCTGAACCGCTGGTACCTCAACCTGACCATGCCGCTCTTCTGCCGCCGCGCGAGCCACATCATCGCGGTCTCGGAGCAGACGAAGCGCGACGTGATGGCGGCGTACGGCGTGCCTGCCGCGAAGATCACGGTCACCTACGAGGCCGCGAGCCCCGCCTTCGCGCCGCAGCCCCCGGAAGCCGTCTCGGCCGTGCGGGAGCGCTACGGCCTGCCCGCGCGCTACCTCCTCAGCGTGGGCACCATCGAGCCGCGCAAGAACCTCGGGCGCGTGCTCGCGGCCTTCGAGCAGCTCAGGGACGAGGACCTGGTCGACGCGCTCGTGATCGTAGGCAAGAAGGGATGGCTCTACGACGACTTCTTCGCCCGGCTCGACCGCTCGCCTGCGAAGCAGGCCGTGATCTTCCCGGGCTGGGTGGCCGACGCGGACCTGCCCGCGGTCTACGCGGGCGCGTCCGCGCTCGCGTTTCCCAGCGAGTTCGAGGGCTTCGGGCTGCCCGTTCTCGAGGCCATGGCGTGCGGCGCGCCGGTCGTTTGCTCGAACACCTCGTCGCTGCCCGAGGTGGCGGGGGACGCGGCGCTGCTGGTCGATCCGCTCGACACTGACGCTCTCACCGTCGCGCTGCGCCGCGTGTTGAGCGAGCCCGGCCTCGCGTCCGCCTTGCGCCGCCGGGGCGCGGTACAGGCTGGCCGGTTCTCGTGGACACGAACAGCACAGGAGACGGTGGCAGTCTACGAACAGATACTGGCGCGGCCTTCTGCCCGCGGCCGCAGCGCAGCCGCGGGCAAGGGGTAGCCGGCGTGCCCACCTTCGTCCTCGACGCGCGCACCGCGACGCCGCATTTCCCGGGCATCGGCCGCTACGTCCGCAGCCTCGCCCAGGCCATGGCGCCGGAGCTCCGCCGGGGCGAACGGCTGACCCTGCTGACCGGCGCCGGGCGCCCCTTCCAGGTGCGCGGCACGGACACGGTCGGGGTCACCGCATCGCCCTTCTCCCTCGCCCAGCAGTGGTCGATCCCTGCACAGCTGCGCCGGCTCGATGCCGCGCTCTATCACAGCCCCTACTACCTGATGCCGTACCGGCCCGGCACGCGCGCGGTGCTCACGGTATACGACCTGATCCCCCTGCGCTTTCCCGAGCACAGCACGCTGCGTGCGCGGCTGCTCTTCCGCGGTCTGACGCGGCTGGCGCTGTCCACCGCGCGGCACGTGATCGCGATCACCGAGACCGCGCGGCGTGACTTCATCGCGGAGTTCGGACTGCCCCCCGAGCGCATCACCGCGATCCCGCTGGCGCCCAGCCCGCTCTTTGAGCCGCAGCCCGCTGCAGTCATCGCCGCCGTGCGTGAGAAATACGCCCTGCCCCCGCGCTTCGTGCTCTACGCGGGCAGCAACAAGCCGCACAAGAACCTGGTCGGGCTCGTGTCCGCGTGGACCGCGCCCGCCAGCCTGGCCGAGGCCGCCGATGCCGACCTGGTCATCGCGGGCCCGTGGGACGAGCGTTACGGTGAGGCGCGGCAGTTGGCCGATGCCGCGGGCGACGCGTCCATCCGGTGGCTCGGCCGCGTGCCCGATGCCGACCTGGCCGCGCTCTACGCGGCCGCCACGGTCTTCGTCTTCCCCAGCCTCTTCGAGGGCTTCGGGCTGCCGGTCATCGAGGCCATGGCGTGCGGGACGCCGGTCATCTGCTCCAACGCGACCGCGCTGCCCGAGGTTGCCGGGGACGCTGCCGTGCTCTTCGACCCGGGTGCGCCGGACGCCGGGGCGACGCTGCGGGCCGCGCTCGAGCGCGTGCTGGGCGATGCGAAGTTACGGCAGCAACTCCGCGAGAGGGGGCTGGAGCGCGCGGCGCGCTTCTCGTGGACCGAGACGGCTCGGCAGACGCTGCACCTGTACCGGACGATTGCGGGGACGGACGCGTGAAGATCCTCCACATCTACAAGGACTACCCGCCGATCCTGGGCGGCATCGAGAACCACGTCAGGCTGCTGGCAGAGGGCCAGGCCGGCCGCGGCCACGCGGTCACCGTGCTGGTGACCAACCCCGCGGGCGCCCGCTCGACCCTGGCGGAGGAGGGCGGGGTGACGGTCGTCCGCGCGGGGAGGCTTGCCACGGTCGCCTCCACGCCGCTGAGCCTCGCCCTGCCAGGGCGGCTCCTCCGCGAGCGGCCGGACGTGGTCCATCTGCACTACCCCTACCCGGTCGGAGAGACCGCGCAGTGGCTGCTGCGCCGGGGCCGCGCCACCGTCCTGACCTACCACGCCGACATCGTGCGCCAGGCCAACATCCTGCGCTTCTACCGCCCCATCCTGCAGCGGGTCCTGCGCCATGCCGACGCGATCATCATCGGCAGCCCTCCCATGCGCGCGGGCGCGTTCCTCGGCCCCCATGCGGACAAGCTCCGGCTGATCCCGTACGGCATTCCGCTGGCGCGCTTCCGCCCGCCTCCCGTCGCTCACACCGCTGCAGACGTGACCGCTGCACGGACGAAGCGGCTTCTGTTCGTGGGCCGGCTGCGCCACTACAAGGGGCTGGACTACCTGATCCGCGGCCTGACGCGCATCGACGCGCAGCTGCTGATCGCGGGCATCGGACCGATGGAGGCCGAGTGGCGCGCCCTGGCCGGGCAGGCAGGCGTCGCGGCGAAGATTACGTGGCTGGGCGAGGTTTCCGACGAGGCCCTGCCCGCCCTCTATCGCTCGGCCGATCTCTTCGTGCTGCCGGCCAGCAACGCCAGCGAGGCGTTCGGCCTGGTGCAGGTCGAGGCGATGGCGGCCGGGCTGCCCGTGGTGAGCACTGAGCTCGGCACGGGCACAAGTTATGTCAATCAACATGGAGTCACCGGGCTGGTGGTCCCGCCGCGCGACAGCGACGCGCTGGCCGAGGCGATCAACGCGCTGCTGGCCGACGACGCGCGCCGTGCTGCGATGGCCGCGGCGGCACAGGAGCGCGTGGCGCGGGAGTTCGATGTGGACGTGATGGTCGGCCGTGTCCTCGCGCTTTACGGTGACCTGATTCGTTGACTGCGGCCCGGCGTGGTAGAATGGTACGACGTTCGTTCGCCGGGTGCAAGGGACACAATGCAGACCAAACTCAGCCGGAGTTGCGACGCCATCATCGAAGCCGGCTGGTTAGCCGCGCTGGTTTTGGCGCCTCTCTTCTTCAATACCTACTCGAGCCGCGTCTTCGAGCCCGATAAGATCCACCTCGTTCGCTCCATCGCGCTCCTCGTCGGCGTGGCCTGGCTGGTGCAACTGATCGATGGCGTAGGGCGCAGGGAACCCGGCGGGCCCTCCCTGTGGGATCACCTCCGGCGCACGCCGCTCGTGGCGCCCGCGCTGATCCTGCTGCTGACCTACCTGATCAGCACCGCGCTCTCCGTCGTGCCGCGCATCAGCCTCCTGGGCTCGTACGTGCGCCTGCAGGGCGCCTGGACGTTCCTCAGCTACATCGTGCTCTTCGGCGCAGTGCTGACGCACCTCCGGTCGCAGGGCCAGGTCCGGCGCCTGGTCCACACGATCACCATCACCTCCCTGCCCATCGCCATCTACGGCATCATCCAGAATGCCGGGCTCGACCCGCTGCCCTGGGGCGGCGATGTCGTCGAGCGGGTGGCCGCGAACATGGGCAACGCCATCTTCGTCGCGGCCTACCTGATCATGGCCGTCTTTCTGACCCTGGAGCGCCTGTTCAGGAGTTTCGCGCGGCTGATCCGGTCGGAGCAGGGGAGCAGTGTCACCGGGGTGCTGTCTGCCGGCGCCTACCTGTTCGTTCTCGGCGTGCAGATCACCGCGATCGTCTTCACCCAGAGCCGGGGGCCCCAGCTCGGGCTGGCCGCGGGCTTGTACGTGTTTCTGATGCTCGGGCTGTTGCTGCTGGCGCGGCCGGGCGGGGATGCGGGCCGCGGCCCTGCCATCCTGCGCGCACTGCGTGCACGCGTACACGCGGCCTGGCTCACGCTGGTCGGCCTGAGCATTGCCGGCATCGCCCTCCTCGTCGTCCTCAACGTGCCGAACGGCCCACTGGGGGGCCTCTGCAACGTGCGCTACGTCGGGAGAACCTGCACCCTCTTCAGCCTGAGCGAGGGCACGAACGCGGTCCGCGTGCTGATCTGGGAGGGCGTGCTCGACATGATGTCGTCGACCGAGCCCCTGCGTTCGCCGGACGGCAGATCCGATCCCTTCACCGTGATCCGGCCGCTGGTGGGCTACGGGCCCGAATCCCTGTGGGTCGCCTTCAACCGCTTCTACCCGCCCGAGCTCGGCCGGCTCGAATCGCGCAACGCGTCGCCCGATCGATCGCACAACGAGACATTCGACACGCTGGCGCGCGGGGGCCTGCTCCAATTCGCCGCGCAGATCTTCCTCTTCGCCAGCATCTTCTACCACGCGTTGCGCTGGCTGGGCCTCATCCGCAGCCGGCGGGCCCGCAACACCTTCATCATCGCGCTCGCCGCGGGCGGGCTGGCAGGCATCCTCCTGCCGCTGACCTTCGACGGCAGCCTGCGCCTGGCGGGCATCGGCCTGCCCGCAGGGCTCATCGTGGGCCTCATCGTCTACGTGACCATCGACCTGCTGTCCGTGCATCCCGAGCGCGACGACCCGGCCCCCGCCGCGGTCCACGGCCGCGGCAACCAGCTGCTCATCCTGGCCATCCTGTCCGCGCTGGTGGCGCACTTCGTGGAGGTGCACTTCGGCATCGCGATCGTCGCCACCCTGACGCATTTCTGGGTCCTGGCGGGCGCCCTGGTTGCAGTCGGCCTGGGCTGGGTGCGGGAAGATGCGGAACCTGCGCCTGTCGCCGCTGCTGCCGCACCCGCCGTCGCTGCTGCTGTCGCCCCCGCGAGGCGCGGCGCCAAGGGCGGCAGCCAGAAGGGGAAGGGCAAGGAAGCAGCAAGAAGGTCCGCCCCCGCGCCCGCGCGCCAGGCAGCACCCGGGCGACCGCGGGGCCTGACCGCCCTGCTGCCCTATGCGTTCGTGATGGCAACGATTTCGGCCGTCCTGGCCTGGAACTTCGTCGTCAACCAGTTCGGCGCCACCGGCGCTTTCGACATCTTCTGGAAGGCCTTCACAGTCCGGCCGGAGGGGTTCGGGACGGTGTTCTCGCCGATGCTCCTCGTGCTGGTCCTCTTCACCTGGCTGATCGGCGCGCTGACCGCGATCGACGAGTCACGCGAGGAGGGCGCTCCCCGCACGTCGGTGTTGGGCGGGATCGCCCTGTACGTAGGACTTGCGGCCGCGGTGTTCGTCATCTTCGGTCTCGTGCAGGCAGCGCGCACCGAGTTCGGCGACCTGACGGGTCTCGCCGTGTTCCGCCACATCGCCGGCCACGTCGTGCTCTTCGATCTCGTCGTGCTGCTGCTGCTGCTCGGACTGGCGGCCGCCATCGCGCTGTCCGGCCGGTGGGCGTGGCCCGCCGCGTTCGCGCGCCGCAGCCCGGCGTCGATGAGCGCCGCGCTGATCCTGGGCGCACTTGCGATGGTGATGATCGCCACGCTGAACGTGCGCAGCATCCAGGCCGACACCTACTACAAGCAGGGCCTCGGCTACGAGGAAGTCGGCCAGTGGGAAGGGTCGGTGATCCTCTACCGCGAGGCCGCGCGGCTGCAGCCGCAGGAGGACTACTACTACCTCTTCCTGGGCCGCGCGCTGCTGCAGCTGGCAGACCAGGCGCCGGCGGGCAACCCGATCCTGCCCGAAGACGTCAGCCAGATTCCCACCGATGGGCTCCTCGGCCTGGTGGACCGCGCCACCCAATCGGGCGCGCAGGAGGACATCCTGCGTGCAGCGCACGCCGTCCTGGTCGGCGCACAACGGCTCAACCCCCTGAACACCGATCACTCGGCCAACCTGGCGCGGCTGCACCGCTCGTGGGCCTTCGCGGGCGCGGCGACCGCAGCTGAGGCGGCCGACCCGGCCCGCCTCAGGGAGATCCTGGAGACGCAGCCCGAGGCCGTGAATCAGGCCCGCCTGCTCCGCTCCCTAGATTACTACCAGCAGGCCCTCGCACTGAGCCCCAACAACGCCGGCCTCTGGAACGAGCTGGCGACCGTGCAGAGCATCCAGGGCGACCTGGCCGGCGCGCTCGCGACGCTCGAAAGCTCGTTGGCCGTCGACGATCGTTACTACCCGACCTACGTGCTGCTGGGCGACGTGCTTGCGGCGGGCGACGACATGCCGGCCGCGCTGGACGCCTACAAGCAGGCCGCCGCCATCTCGCCGAAGAACCTGGCCGTCCTGAGCGCGCTCGGCGTTGCCGGCGCAGAGGGAGGCGACGCCGGGGCGTCGATCGATGCGTTCCGGCGCATCATCGAGATCAGCCATGACGCACTCGACGCCACGAGGGCCCAATTCGACCAGCTCAACGCGGAGGTGGAGGCCGCGGGCGGCTACGGGAGCCTTCCTTCCAGCGCTACCGCTCGCCGCGTTACGGTCGAACGACAGCTTTTGTCCCAGGAGCAGCAACTCTACGTGGCCTACCGCAACCTGGCCCTGGTGCTGCGCGAGACCGGCCAGTTCACGGAGGCCCTGAAGGCAGCCGAACAGGCGATGACCTACGCATCCGAATCGGACGTCGAGCTGCTGGAGACGCTGATCGCCGACCTGCGGAATTCGATCTCACCATGACCACGTACGTCCTGATCCTCACGAGCGCGCTCATCCTGGCCGTAGGTGCAACGCCCCTGGTGCAGCGGCTGGCGCGGCGCACCGGCATGGTGGATAAGCCCAGCGCGCGCAAGGTGCACAGCGTGCCGACCCCCCTCCTGGGCGGGCTGGCCATCTACCTGGCCGTCATCGTCGCGCTCGTCCTGCTGGGCGATCGGTTCTACGTCAACCAGGTCGCCGGCATCTTCCTGGGCGCCACGCTGATGTCGTTCCTCGGCCTGTGGGACGATCGTCGCGGGCTGTCGCCGTGGATCAAGCTGGGCGGCCAATTCGTCGCGGCCGGCATCGTCACCCTCACCGATGTGCGAATCGGCCTGTTCGCCTGGGACGTCCTCAACATCGCCGCGACGCTCATCTGGGTGGTCGGCATCACCAATGCGATGAACCTGCTGGACAACATGGACGGGCTGAGCGGCGGGATCGCGGCCATCGCGGCGCTGTTCTTCCTCCTCTTCGCCCTGATGAGCGGCCAGTACCTGGTCGGTGCGTTGGCAGCCGCCCTGGTCGGCGCCTGCCTGGGATTCCTGTTCTACAACCTGAACCCGGCATCGATCTTCATGGGAGACACGGGGAGCCTGTTTCTCGGCTTCACGCTGGCGTCCCTGGCGATCAAGCTGCGGTTTCCGGACAATTCCCCCTTCGTCACGTGGATGGTGCCGGTGATGGTCCTCGCGGTGCCGATCTTCGACACATCGCTGGTGATCATCTCCCGTCTCCGCCGCGGGCTCAACCCCTTGACCACGCCGGGCAAGGATCATCTGAGCCATCGTCTGGCAAGCGTAACGCACAGCACACGCGAAGCCGTGCTCCTGTGTTATATTGTTGGCTTCCTGGCCGGCATCGTCGCCACGTTCATCACGGAGGCGACCATCCTCGAAGGGTACGCCGTGGGGATCGTGATCGCGGTGGCCGGCCTGTATGGCATTTGGAAACTGGAACGCATTTACCGTAGTCAACCCTCACCGGAAAAATCCGGGTGAGGAAAAGGAGAGCATCTTGAAGAAGTACACGTTGTTGGGAACAGTTCTCTTGCTGGCACTCACCGTCAGCCTCGCCGCCTGCAGCCCCGTGCCGTCCGCACCCGCAGCTGAACCGACGGCTGCACCCGCGCCGGCCACGCCTGCTCCGCCCGCGACCGAGGCCGTGGCGCTGACCGTGGAACCGGCCGCGGCCCCGGACGACCGGCCGGTCGTTCCCGCGCCGGTCGAAGGCCAGCGGCCCCTGGCCGACGTCGCGCCGCAGGATCGCAATGACCGGTTCTCAGGCCCTGCCGCCAAGTTCGTCGAGGACGATACCATCTACACCGCCACTATCGTGACTAACAAGGGCACCATCATCGCCGAGTTGTACCAGGACACGCCCGAAGGCCTGAACAACTTCGTCACCCTGGCGCTCAATGGCTTCTACGACGGCCTGACCTTCCACCGGGTCGAGCCCGGCTTCGTCATCCAGGGCGGCGACCCGCTCGGTGCAGGTGACGGCGGCCCGGGCTACACCATCCCCGCGGAGATCCTGCATTCGCACCTGCGCGGCGCCCTGGCGTGGGCCCGCACGGGCGACGAGATCAATCCGGAACGCCGCTCGAGCGGCAGCCAGTTCTACATCACCCTGGACGACACCGACTTCCTGGACGGCGCGTACAGCGTGTTCGGCTTCGTCATCGAGGGCATGGATGTCGTGGACCAGATTGCGATGGGCGACCAGATCGAACGGATCGACGTGACCACCGGCATGGTCTCACTCATCCCCACGCCGGGCCCGACTGCGACGCCGACGCCGAGCCCCACGCCCTACGCGCCTTCCGCGGCGGAAGGGCGGCCGCTTGCCCAGCTGCCGCTCAACGAGCGCACCGGCGTCTACAATACGGCGCCCGAGATGACGATCGACGTGGCCAAGACCTACCAGGCCACCATCGCGACCGACAAGGGCGACATCGTCATCGATCTGGACGCCAAGGCCGCGCCGATGACGGTCAACAACTTCGTGATGCTGGCCAACCTGGGCTACTACGACGGCATGCCGATCGCGTTCAACGATCCGGGCGCCTATCTCGTCACCGGCTCTCCTGAGATGAGCCCGGACAGCGATGCAGGCTATGCCTTCGCCCTGGAACCCGCGGCCGTCGCCAGCGACATCGTCACCGGCACGCTGAGCATGTGGGCAGTCGCGGACCCGGTCACGTTCGAACCCGTGGCGAGCGGCAGCCAGGTGATGGTGTGGCGCGTCATCGTGCCCGACAATCCCGGCTACTTTAACAGCTTCGGGAAGGTCGTCGAGGGGATGGACGTGGTAGATTCATTGCAGATCGAGGACGTGATCAAGACCATTACCGTCACGGAGAAATAACTGGAGATCCCATGCCTAACCGTTATAGCAAACCATTCGAAACGCAGATAGATCCGGCCAAGAAGTACGAGGCCACCATCGAAACCAATCGGGGCGTGATCGTAGTGAAGCTGCACGCCGCGGAGGCGCCACGCACAGTCAACAACTTCGTTGCGCTGGCGCGCGACGGCTACTACGACGGCGTCACCTTCCATCGGGTCATCAAGGACTTCATGATCCAGGGCGGCGACCCCACCGGCACCGGCCGCGGCGGCCCGGGCTACACCTTCAAGGATGAGTTCGATCCCAAGCTCAAGCACGACAAGCCGGGCGTACTCTCGATGGCAAATGCAGGACCGGGCACGAATGGCAGCCAGTTCTTCATCACGCACGTCCCCACGCCGTGGCTCGACGGCAAGCACTCCGTGTTCGGCCAGGTGACGAAGGGCCAGGACGTGGTGAACAAGATCGAGCAGGGCGATGTGATGCTTTCTGTGACGATCAGCGAATCGTAAGATGATGGAGCAGGACCGCGCACTGGATCCCCTTCCGCGCGAACAGGCGAGCCGGTCCCGGTTGACCCCGGCCCGCCTGAAGCTGATCCGGGTTCTCGCGGTCCTGTTCATCATCGTGCTATCGGTGCTGATCGTCCTGTGGGGCGATCGGCTCGCGGGTCTGGGCGCCTACGGCTACCCAGGCCTCTTCCTGCTGAACCTGCTGGCCAGCGCCACGCTGATCCTGCCCGCGCCCGGCCTGGCGCTGGCCCTCGCCGCGGGAGCAACGCTGAATCCATACCTGGTCGGCCTCGCCGTGGGCAGCGGGTCCACGCTGGGCGAGCTGACCGGCTACATCGCGGGCGCCAGCGGCCGCGGCATGGTGCAGGACGATCCGAACTACGAGCGCGTGCGCGGCTGGATGGCAAGACACGGGCTGTGGGTCATCTTCGTGCTCAGCCTCGTGCCCAATCCAATCTTCGATGTGGCAGGACTTGCCGCGGGCGCCATGCGCATTCCGGTCTGGCAGTTCCTCGGCGCCGCGTGGTTGGGCAAGGTCATCAAGGGCACGCTCGTTGCGCTGGCCGGCGCGGGCATGATGCAGGCTCTGGAACCGCTGATCACCCAATGGCTGACGCGATGATGCCATGAGCAACTCGTTTGATGCCGCGCTGGTCTTCGGGTTCCTGACATTCTTCCACCTGTGGGGCGGCGCGGCAGCCGGCGCAGGGATCGCGGGCCGCCGCTTGGCTCCCGTCCTGTGGGGCCTGCTCGTCGGCGGCGTCCCCCTCTACTTCGGCATCGAGCGCGGGCTGGCACTGGGCGAATGGGGCTGGCTGGCCTGGCAACTGCTCGCGCTGCTCATCAGCGGGTGGCTGGTGGGCGCCCGCCTGCCGCTCGTGCGCGAGCGTTTTCTGGCCCCCGGCATGACGACCCTGGCCGCCGGCACGTTCATCATGGCCGCGGGCGCCCTGCTCGGCGCCTGGTTCTTCCGGCTGGGGTCCGAGTTTTGGTCGTTGCTGGCGGGCGGGCTAAGCTTCATCTTTGGCGCCATGTGGTTCGGCGCCGGCATCAAGCAACTGCGTGGCAAATGAATGTTTGAACTCATCTTCCTGGGCACCTCGGCCTCAGCGCCGTCCGTGCAGCGTGGCCTGTCGGCCGCCATGTTATTGCACCGCGAGTACCGCTTCCTGATCGATTGTGGGGAGGGCACGCAGCGGCAGATCCTGCGCAGCGGCTTGGGCTTCAAGCGGCTGGAGCGGGTGTTGCTCACGCACGGGCACCTGGATCACATCCTGGGCCTGGGCGGACTGGCGTCGACCTTCGGCCGGTGGGAGGCCATCGAGGAGATGGTGATCCACGGCGGGCCCGCGGCCCTGGGACGGGTGCGCGAGTTGATGCGTGTGGTCTTCGGCCCCGCGGAGGCGAGAGTCAACATCGGCTACCGGCCGGTGCATGGGGGCGTGCTGCTGGAGGACGACATCCTGCGCGTGGTGGCCTTTCCGGTGGAGCACCGGCGGGCCGAGGCGTTCGGCTACAGCTTCGAGGAGAAGGCGCGGCGGCCGTTCCTGCCGGAAAAGGCGGCCGCTTTGGGCGTGCCCATGGGGCCGATCCGGCGCGACTTGGTCTCAGGCCAGGCCGTCACGCTGCCAGACGGCCGGATCGTGCAGCCGGACGAAGTGCTGGGCGAGGAAATCCCGGGGATCAAGCTGGTATTCATCGGTGACGCGGGCCGGGTGGACAACCTGGTGGAACATGCGGCGGGGGCCGATCTGTTGGCGATCGAGTCGACCTACGTGGAGGCTGAACGAGAGGTCGCGGACGCGTTCGGCCACCTGACCGCGAAACAGTCAGCCTGGCTGGCGCACGAGGCAGGAGCCCGTAACCTGGTGCTCCACCACATCTCGCGACGCTACAACAGCAAACAAATCCTCGACGAAGCCGCCTCGGTCTTCCCGAACTCGTCGGTCGCGCGCGACTTCGACCTGTTCCGCCTCGTCAAGCAGAAGCCGCTGGAGCGGGTGGACGTGCGCGATCGGGTCCGGACCGCACCAGCCATGCCCTGATCGTCGTTAGGCTGCGCTTGGCTCCGGCAACTTCTCGGCCGGGGTGTTCATCCACGGCGTGCCGCTCTCGATCAGCAGGTGCGGAATGTCGTCGATGATGGGGTACTTGCGCCCACAGCCCGGCTCCTGGCAGATCAGCCATTTCCCTTCGTGGAGCGCCAGGCGGCCGGGGTCATCCCCCGGCGCGCGGGTGTCGCCTGCCACGCAGTGCGGGCAGCGCAGGATTTCGAGCAGATCTTGTGGGATCACTGTCTCTCCTCAGGCAGAAGTTGGCTCGAGTATACCACCACCGCCGCCCGCAGGAGAAACTATCGCCTCTTCCCCGCCGATCGTTCCCAGCAGCCGGCCGTCCGGCTTCGCGTTCCTCAGGCCGCTGGCCGCAACAGGATTTCGCCCTGACTGACAGGCCCCCAAAGTTGGCGCTCGTTCCTCGCCTGTGTTATACTCCGAGGTCGGGCCATTGGCCCAAGTATACACGCCTGCGATTCGACTGGCCGTGCCCCGGGGACGCCGCGTCATCACCATCCACTGTGGCTGGCGGTGCGCCGCCTGGGTCCCAGGTCTCTATCGTAGGCGGAAGACCAAACGAAAGGGAGAAACATCGTGTCTGTCATTTCCATGAAGCAATTGCTCGAAGCCGGCGTCCATTTCGGCCACCGGACCCGCCGTTGGCATCCCAAGATGCGCTCGTTCATTTTCACGGAGCGCAACGGGATCCACATCATCGACCTGCAGCAGACCATGCGCCAGGTCAACACCGCATACCAGGTCGTCAGGGACGCCGTTCGGGAGGGAGGGCTCGTGCTCTTCGTCGGAACGAAGAAGCAGGCGCAGGAGACCATCCGGACCGAAGCCGAGCGCTGCGGCATGCCGTACATCACCACCCGCTGGTTGGGTGGCACGCTGACCAACTTCCGCACGATTCGCCAGCGCGTCGAGTACATGCAGGACCTGGAACGCCGCGACGCGCGCGGCGAGCTGGACCGCCTGCCGAAGAAGGAAGCGCTGTTGCTGCGCCAGGAGCTCGTTCGCCTCAACAACCGCATCGGCGGCCTGCGCAACATGACGCATCAGCCGGACCTGATCTTCATCGTGGATATCCAGCGCGAGGGGCTGGCCGTCATCGAGTCCAACAAGCTGCACGTCCCCATCGTCGCCATGGTGGACACGAACTGCGACCCGGACCCGATCGACTACCCGATCCCGTCGAACGACGACGCCATCCGCGCGATCAAGCTGATGGCTGGCAAGATGGCCGATGCCGTGGTCGAAGGTCTCCAGATGCGTGCAGTCGACGAAGCCGACCGTGCAGCACTTGCCCCGACCGCAGGCGAGCTTGAACCGGTGGACGAACTGGCCGATGAGAAGCTGGGCCGGATGAGCGCCATGAGCGTCGATGATTTCTCCGCAGATGAAGAAGAGGGAGAGGAAGAAGACTACCTCGGCCCATCTGTCCTGGCGAAGCTGGCGCAAGGGCTCGACACCGAGCCTGAGGGCGAACCCGAAGTCGCGACTGACGTCGCGACTGAAGTCGTCGCCGCAGCCGAGGCCGCAACTGAGAGCGTCGCTGAGAGCGTCGCTGAGAGCGTCGCTGAAGTCGCGACTGAAGTCGTCGCCGATGCCGAGACCGCAGCCGAGACCGCAACCGAGAGCGTCGCCGATGCCGTCGCCGAAACCGAAGCCGGCACTGATGCGGCTGAGATCGCTGAATAACGCAGGAGTATGAACGTGGAAATCACTGCCACCATGGTGAAAGATCTGCGCGCGCTTACGGGCGCGGGCGTTTTAGATTGCCGCAAGGCGCTGGAAAAGGCCGAGGGCGACGTCGCCAAGGCCGCCCAGATGTTGCGGGAGAAGGGGCTGGCCGCCGCGGCCAAGAAGGCCGATCGCGCAACGAAGGAAGGCTTGGTCGGGCACTACATTCACACCGGCAGCAAGGTTGCCTCGCTCATCGAGGTGAACTGCGAGTCCGACTTCGTAGCACGCACGGACGAGTTCCAGAACCTGATCAAGGAACTCGCGATGCAGGTGGTGGCCGCTCGACCCACGTACGTCAGGATCGAGGATATCCCGGCCGATGTCCTGGAACCGCTCAAGGAAGGATTCCGCCTCACGATCGACGCCGGCAAGCCGGCTGAGACCGTGGAGCGGATCATGGCAGGCAAGCTGGGCAAGTACTACGAAGAAAACGTGCTGCTCGAGCAGCCCTACATCAAGGACGAGAGCCTGAAGGTCAAGGACCTGATCACGGCCTCGATCGCCAAGCTGGGCGAGAACATCCAGGTTCGCCGCTTCGCTCGCCTCGAAGTGGGCGGTTGAGCGATCGTATGCCCACATTGCGCTATCGCCGTATCTTGCTGAAACTGGGAGGCGAAGCCCTGGCCGGCAGTGCCGGAATCGGGATCGACCCGCATGAGGCGGATGTCGTCGCCGGAAAGATTCGGCGACTGCGCGATATGGGCGCCGAGGTTGCTGTCGTCATCGGCGCCGGCAACCTGTGGCGCGGCCGTGACGGTCAGGCGCACGGCATGGAGCATGCCACGGCTGACCACATGGGCATGCTGGCAACGGTGATGAACGCGCTGGCGCTTGCCGATGCGATTCGGCGGACCGGCCTTGAAGCACGCGTCATGACCGCGATCGATATGCGCAGCGTGGCGGAGCCGTATATTCGTGGCCGAGCGATCCGGCATCTCGAAAAAGGGTACGTCATCCTGCTTGCGGCAGGCACGGGCAATCCCTATTTCACGACGGACACCGCCGCTGCCCTGCGCGCCATGGAAATCAACGCCGAGGTGCTCATCAAGGCAACCAAGGTGGATGGGGTCTACGACAAGGACCCCAAGCGCAATGCCGACGCCGTGAAATTCGACCGCCTCAGCTACATCGATGCGCTGAACCTGCGCGTCGGCGTGATGGACAGCACGGCGCTTACGCTCTGCATGGACAACGATCTGCCGATCATCGTCCTGGATCTTTGGCAGCCGGATAGCGTCGAACAGGCCGTCCAGGGGATGCCGGTCGGTACGTTCGTCAGCGCATGACCGTTCGCGGGGATTAGGGGAATCCGGGGATGACGATGTATATATAGTCTATCCCCCTCGTTTCCTAATCCCCGCCCTTTTTTGGGGCGACCGACGAAACACAGGAGGTTTCATGATCAAGGACGTCTTAGAGGATGCCCAGGAGCGCATGGAGAAAACCATCGAAGCGCTTCAGAATGACCTGCGCACCATTCGCACAGGGCGGGCCTCGCCGGCGTTAGTCGAACGTCTCACGGTCGAATACTACGGCATGCCCACCCCGCTGAATCAACTCGCCGGTGTCACCGTGCCCGAACCACGCTTGCTCATGATCCGGCCCTGGGATCGGAACACGCTCGGCCTGATCGAGAAGGCCATCCTCAAGTCCGACCTGGGGATGACGCCCAACAACGACGGGCAGGTGATCCGCCTGATCGTGCCTCAACTGACCGAGGAGCGGCGTCGCGATCTCAGCAAACAGGTCGCGCGCCGGGTCGAAGAAGGACGCGTCTCGGTTCGCAACATCCGGCGCGATGCCATCGAGATGCTCCGCGACGCGGAAAAAGAGAGGCTGATCGACGAGGATGACCTCCACAGGGGCCAGGACCAGGTTCAGGAACTGACCGACAAATTCGTCAAGCAGGTAGACGAGGTTGGGAAGGCCAAAGAGGCCGAAATCCTGGAAGGGTAACGTGGCTGATCAGAGGTCGCTGGCGGAACGTTATCCCGAAGTCACCCGTATCCCCTACCACGTCGGCATCATCATGGACGGCAACGGGCGCTGGGCGCAGGCGCGCGGGCTGCCGCGCGTCGCGGGCCACAAGGCAGGCACGGACAACCTGAGACGCGTCCTGACGGCCGCATCCGATTTCGGCATCAAGGTGCTGACCGTATACGCCTTCTCGACGGAGAACTGGGGGCGCCCGCCGGATGAGGTCGCCGGATTGATGACGATCCTGGGCCAGGCCATCCGCCGCGAGACGAACGAGCTTCACGCCAACGACGTCTGTATCCGTCACAGCGGCCGGCTCGACGGCGTCGCGCCGCGATTGGCACAGCAGATCCAGCATGCGGTGGCCCTGACCTGCAACAACACCCGCATTACGCTCAACGTCGCCTTCAATTACGGCGGCCGCGCGGAGATCGTCGATGCGGTAAAGCAGATCCTCCGCGAGGGGGTCAAGCCGGAAGATGTCACCGAGGGATTGCTCTCCGATTACCTGTACACCGGGGGATTGCCCGACCCCGATCTGATCATTCGCACAGGCGGTGAGTACCGGCTGAGCAATTTCCTCATCTGGCAAGCTGCATATGCGGAATACTACGCCACGCCCACCTTCTGGCCCGATTTCGATGAGGCTGAGTTCGCCACCGCGCTGACGGAGTACAGCCAGCGCGAGCGGCGTTTCGGCAAAGTGCCGACAGCCGACGTCTGATCCCGGGGGCGCACCCGCGCCCGCCAGTCAACCAACGGAGACCGCCCGTGCTGCGTGCTCGCGTGCTGAGCGTTCTGGTCCTGCTGCCAGGCGTCCTCCTGCTGATGTATCTCGGAGGAATTCCCTGGGCCATCGGTGTGGCACTCGTCGGCGCAATCGCCTGGGGCGAGATGTCGAGGCTGCTGCACCGCAGCGATTTCGCAGTTGACCGTCTCACCGGCCTCGTCTTCATCGGGGCTGCCATCGCTGAAGCCTACCTGCGCGGCGCGGGCGTTCTGGCGGCCGACCTGCTCCGCCCGCTGCTCGCCCTCCTCATCATCGTATCGCTCATCTACGCCCTCTTCGATCGGTCGGAGCATCCCACGTCAAACTGGGCGATCACCGTCGCCAGCGCCCTTTACCTCGGATTCATGCTGAGCCACTTCGTGACGCTGCGCGAGCGCAGCAACGGGCTGAACTGGGTCATCTTCGCGTTCTCGATGACCTGGATCGGAGACACGGCCGCCTACTTCATCGGCAGCGCGGTGGGCAAACATCGCCTGTGGCCGCGCATCAGCCCCAAGAAGACCTGGGAAGGGCTGGCCGGGGAGATCGGCAGCTGCCTCATCGCGGGTCCGCTCCTGGGCGCCTGGCTCGTCGGCATTACCTGGTGGCAAGGCGTCCTGATCGGCCTCCTCGTGGCCATCCTCGGCACCTTCGGCGATTTCGCCGTGTCGCTGCTCAAGCGCATGGCGCACATCAAGGATTCGAGCCAACTGATACCGGGACACGGGGGCATCCTGGACCGGCTGGACAGCCTGATGTTCACGTTCCCACTGATCACCTATTTTGCACTCATCGTGTCAGGAGGTTAGGCGATGGAGACCACAAGGTCATCCCGGCGAATCGTCAATGCATGGGTCATGTATGATTGGGCGAATTCCGCGTTCGCGACCACGGCGATGGCCGCGGTGCTGCCCGTCTTCTTCAGCACCGTAGCGGCCAAGGGCAGCCTGACCCCCGTCCAGGCAAGCAGCGCCTGGGGCCTCACCCAGACCATCGGCATGCTGTTCGTGGCGCTGGCCGCGCCCGTGCTCGGCGCCATCGCGGACTACAGCGGCTCTAAGAAGCGCTTCCTCGCCGCGTTTGCCATCCCGGGCATCCTGGCTGCGGCGCTCATGGTCTTCATCGGCACGGGCGACTGGCTGTTGGCCATCATTCTCTACATCATCGGCGAGATCGGCTTCTCAGGCTCGATCATCTTCTACGATGCGCTCCTGCCCCACGTGGCGCGGTCCGACGAGATCGACCAGGTATCGGCGCGCGGCTACGCCATGGGCTACCTGGGCGGCGGGCTGCTGCTCGCGATCAACATCCTGATGATCCAGATGCCGGATGCGCTCGGCATCACCGCGCTCGGCGCGCGCTTCGGCATCGATGGGACGGAGCTCGCCACCCGCCTGAGCCTCGCCAGCGTGGGCCTCTGGTGGGCCATCTTCTCGATCCCCCTCTTCCGCCACGTGCCCGAGCCGCCGCGGCGCAGGCTCGACATCGACAAGGCCGAAAATCCGGTCAAGGGCGGCTTCGCTCGTCTGCTCGCGACTTTCAGGGAGCTGCGCCTCTACCGGCAACTGCTTCTCTTCATCATCGCGTTCTGGATCTACAACGACGGCATCGGCACGATCATCAAGATGGCGACGATCTACGGCGCGGAGATCGGCATCGGCCAGATCGACCTCATCGGTGCGCTCCTGTTGACGCAATTCGTGGGCATCCCGTTCTCTCTGCTCTTCGGCAGGCTGCCCCAAAAGGATAACCCCCGGCAGGCCTTCTACCTGGGCTATCTGCTCTATAACGCAGTGACCCTGCCCCTGATCGGCATCCTTGCGCCGCGCCTGGGCGTGACGAGCGGTCCCGTTGCCGTGGGCATCGCGCTGGCCAACCAGGTCGTGGCCTTCCTCCTCAGCCGCTATGTGCTGGCGCCCCTGCTCGCGCCGCTGGCCCGGGGACTCACCGCGAAGAAATCGATCCTGCTGGCGCTTGCCGTCTACACGGGCGTGTCGATTTGGGGCTTCTTCATGGCGACCGCGGTGGAGTTCTGGTTGCTCGCGATGATGGTGGGCCTGGTGCAGGGCGGCAGCCAGGCGCTCAGCCGCTCCATGTTCGGCAATATGGTGCCCAAGGCCCGAACCGCCGAGTTCTTCGGATTTTACGACATGAGCTCGAAGTTCGCCGGGCTGCTCGGTCCGCTGCTCTTCGCGGTGGTGGGGCAGATCTTCGGCTCGAGCCGGCTCAGCATCGTCTCCCTGATCGTATTCTTCATCGTCGGGGGGCTGATCCTCTCGCGGGTCGATGAGGAAGAGGGCGTGCGCGTTGCCCGCGAGGCAGATGCGCAGGTGCTTTCCTCGTGAACCGCGCGCATGCCTCCAACGCCGCCGGCCCGACCGTGCCGGTGGCGGAGAGGGCCGGTGGCTGGGGCGCCACGGACCTGCTGATGTTCCTGGCCATCCTCATCTGGGGCATCAACTTCACGGCAGTCAAGTTCGCCGTGGGCCACATCGCGCCGCTGGCGTACAATGCCGTTCGTTTCTCGCTCGCGACGGTGGTGACCATGACCGTCCTGGTGGTCCAGGCGCGCAAGAATCACGATCCGTCCCTCTTGCGCATGAGCCGCCACGACGTCGTCCCGGTCATCCTGCTGGGCCTGACAGGCCACACGATCTACCAGGCGATCTTCGCGAACGGCGTGGCGCGCTCCACCCCCGCGAACGCGTCGCTGCTGCTGGCGACTGCCCCCATCTGGGTGGCCATCCTGGGCTACATTCTGCGGATCGAACGCATCAACCTCACGATGCTGGCCGGCATCCTGATGTCATTCTCGGGCATCGCGCTGTTGATCACCAGCGGCGGCAATGTCGAGCTGGGGCGCAGCACGCTGGTGGGCGACGCCCTGCTGCTGGGCTGCGCCGTGCTGTGGGCCGTCTACACCACGGCGAGCAAGCCATTCCTGGGCCGCTTCTCACCCCTCAAGCTGACGGGCTGGTCGATGGTGGCGGGCACCGTTCCCCTCATCCTGATCAGCATTCCCGACCTGCGGCGCCAGGATTGGAGCACGGTGCCGCCGTTGGTGTGGGCCGCGCTGCTCTTCTCGGCCGTGTTTGCCGTGACGGTCGGCTACACCATCTGGTATGCCAGCGTCCAGCGCGTCGGCAACGCGCGCACCGCGGTCTACTCCAATCTGACGCCGATCGTCGCGATCCTCTTTGCCTGGCTGACGCTGGGCGATGCGCTGGCGCCCGTGCAGCTGCTGGGCGCGGCCATCGTGCTGGCCGGCCTGATCGTGACGCGCCGCGGGCGCACACGCTGACGGGAAACGAAGATCATGATCGCACGATTGTATCGGATGGCCTATCAGTTGCGGGCACACCGGCTCGGCGATACGCCCCTGGATGTGCTCGGGCGAAACCTGTTGCTCGCCGCGGCAACGCTCATCCTCCTCCAGTGGGCCGTGCGCGGTCGGCCTGCGCTCCCCGCCTGGCATTGGGTGACGTTGGGCCTGATCGTAGCCGCTGCGTTGGGCCTGGTGGTCCTTCGCTCGGCTGGGGCCCGCGCCGGGTACGTCCGTTTCGACGCGCAAGCGGCGCACCCTGCGCCCGCGGCCAGGGCCATGTCCCCGGCCGACAAGGCCGCGCTCTTCGCCTCAGGCCGGTTCGCGGTGCAGGAGAAGAAGACGGTCCTGGCCAACCTGATGGCCTACTGGCGCTCGTTCGAGACGCGCGAGCACGCGATCATGGCCATCCAGCACGCGTCTCGTTTTCTGCTGGGCAGCCGGCCTGACGACCAGGTCGGCATGTGGTATATTTTCTTCCGGCCGGAAGACGTGATCGAGGTGATGCCGGGCACGGTAACATTCGGCGCAACCTGCCGGCCGGGGCTGCGCGTGACCTACCGCAGCCAGCCCTCAGAGGACGCGAAGAAGCCGGTGCGGGAAGTGGCGTATTTTGCCTTCGAGAGCGAAGCGGCCCGCGCGTCCGTCTGGGCTGATCTGCGCGCCGATCCGGGAATCAGTTGAGGGGAGGAATGGAAAGCATGCTCAAGGAGAAGACGTTCGATGCCGGCGGTATGACCATCAACTACGCCGAAGGGCCAGGCGACGGCCCGCCCCTGCTGTTGCTCCATGAAATATCGCGTCGCTGGCAGAGCCTGATGCCCCTTCTGCCACACCTGGCGCTGAGATGGCATCTCTATGTGCCGGATCTGCGCGGGCATGGCAAGTCGGGACGGGAGCCGGGCCACTACTGCCTTGAAGACTACGCGTCCGATGTCGTGGCCTTCCTCGACCAGCAACTGACCCAACCCGCAGCCATCTTCGGGCACGCGCTGGGTGCGTGGGTTGCGATCACGGCCGCCGCGAGGAGGCCGGACAAGGTGTGCGCGGTCGTCCTGGGCGCGCCTGCACTAAACACGGAGCGATGGGCAGAACTGGAGGGCACGGAGGGACGCATCGGGCTCTACGCCGCCATGCGCAGGCTCGCGGCCTCGGGCCTGCCGGTAACGGAGATCGTGCCCGCCCTGGCGAACCTGCCGATCGCGGTGTCGGAGACGTCCGAGCCGATCAGATACGGAGATTTGCCGGGCGTGGACGGTGCGAGGCTGCGACACCGGGCCAAGACAATCAGCCGGCTGGATCCGGACGTGCTGAAGCATCTGGCCGAGGGCCGCGCAGCGGAGTTCCTGCGCGGGATCGACCTGCATGCCGAGCTCGCGAAGATCACCTGCCCCGTGCTCCTCGTAGAGGCTGACCCGGCGATGGGTGGCGCGCTCACCGACAGCGATGTCAATCGCGCAGTCGCCCTGATTCCCGATGGCCGCTTCGTGAAGCTGGCGGGCGTCGGGCACGACCTGGGGCTGGAGTCGTGGCACGTGACGCCGCTGCTGCGCTCGATGACGTACTTCCTGGAGTCGCTCTGATCCGCAGCCGGGTGCCGTTCCGATCTTAGTTTGCGTGAGGCTGGCGGGGGCTCAATCCACCGCGATGGGTTGGCTGGCCCCGACGGCTGCGCCGAGCAGCAGCAGCGCCAGCCCCGCGCCGAGGATCGCGCCCGGCACAGGACCGGTGGCCAGGATGGCGCCGCCGATGAGCGCCACGACGATCAATAGCCAGCCTGCGTAGGGGGGACGCCAGCCCAGGAATCCCACGCGGGCATGCGCGGCCGCCTGGGCCAGCAGGAGTACCAACACGCCACACACCACCAGCCCAGCGCCGAAGACCCATCCGGCAGGCGTGAGTTGGTGCTGAAGCGCTGCCACGATCCAACCTATCCCTCCGCCGAGAAGTGCCACAAGCAACGGGGTGCTGCCGCCTGCCAGGGCCAGCGCCCCGTTTCCCATCGGAAGCAACTGCCGCAGGTACGGCTCGGCCGTGTCCGATCCGAAGGCCTCGGCGAGCATCTTCGGCGGCGCCCAGACCAGAAACGAGACCCAGAAGAACCAGAGGGTCAGCGGCGCCTTCCCCAGCACCAGCCAGGCAGCCGTGATGACCGCGCCCGACATCCACAGCGCCAGCTGCACCAGGGTGAGCGGCCGGCGCAGGCTCAGGAGCATGGAGCGCGCGGCCAGCGCCATCAGCCCTTCGCCGCGCGGCAGCGCCAGGCGTGCGCCGCGCCGCGCCAGAGATTCCTGGCGGCGGATCTGCTTCGCCACGTCGGGCGCCAGGATGGCCATCAGTCCCAATGCGTTCAGCCTCGCGTACGTCCGGCTCTCCTCCGCAGCAGCAATCAGGCTGATCTTCTGTGACACATAACCCAACGCAGCCACGGCCAGCGCCGCCACGGCCCATAGGAGCACGACTGTCCCCGCAGGGAACGGGCCGCGGATCGCGGCGCCGATCGCTTCCCCGGGCCAGCGCAGGGGCGGCAGCAGCCAGGCCAGCGGCACGAGCAGCAGTGCGGCCCACCACCAGAGGCTGCTGCCGCGGCGCTCCCGCCGGTCCAGGCGCAGCAGGCCGCCCAGCCACGCCAGAGACAATAGCAGAGGAATGACAGGTGCCCCTGCGGCCGCAGCGCGCAGCGCTGCCCAACGTGCCACGGGCTGGCCCAGTGGCTGGGACGCGACGACCACCAGCAGGGCCGCCACCGGCAGCACGATGACCCAATACTGGATGCACGCCTGCCCGAAGTTGACCATCGCGAAGGCCGCGCGGCTGACGGGCGACGCAGCGACGTAAGCCATGTCGGGGAATGAGAGCAGCAGGGGCGAGGAACGCAGGGCGCGGATCAGCAGGAGGACGGCAAGCCCGACCACGAGCCAGGGCATGGACGACAGAAAGGCCTCCGCGGCAGCAGGCGGCAGGCCGCGCCCAAGGGCGGCTGCCTGGCTGACCGCTGCAAGGCCCGCGACAACGATCCAGACCAGCCCGAAGAGCAGGAGATAGAGCGCATAGAGACGATCGATGAAGTTCTGGCGGGCAGGATCATAGCCCAACGTCCGCAGCCAGTAGAGCGCACTGGAGCGCCACTGGCGCCAGCGCAGCCACGCCAGCACGCGAAAGTCAGCCACCGAATTGCGCGTCCAGTGCATCTGCCAGCAGCTCTTCCAGCGTCTGATCGGCCGTTTCTCCGCCCGGCAGATCGCCGATCAGCACGCCGTCCTCCATCAACAGGTAACGATCGGGGTCGGCAGGCGGCGTCTGATGGCTGCTCAGCAGGATCGCCATGCCCTCGCCGCGCCGGCGTTCCAGTTCCTCCCACAATAGGCCGGCAGACACGGGGTCGAGCGGCCCGAGCGGCTCATCAAGCAGAAGCAGTGGCGGCTGGAGCATCAGCGCAAGGCAGAGGCCCAGCTTGTAGCGCATGCCCCGGGACAGCGTGAACGGGTAGGCATCGCGCGCAGACCACAGCCCGAACTGCCGCAGCCACCGCTCCGCCGGCTCGCGCCAGCCCGTAAGCCGGTTGGCTCGCGCCACGAACTGCACGTGCTCCCACGCGGTCAGCTCGTCGTAGAAGGGCGGCGTGTCCGGCACGAGCAGCACGCGCGCCCGCGCATGGCGTTCGTGCTGATACACCCTGACGCCCTGGATGAAGACCTCGCCCCGTGTGGGTCGAGCCCACCCGGCAAGACACCGCAGCAGGGTCGACTTGCCCGCGCCGTTGCGCCCGGCCAGCACGACGAGCGCCGCGCCGGGCAGAGCAAACGTGATATCGTTCAGCACCCAACTCGGACCGTAACGATAGCTGACATGGCTGACCGTCAGATGGGCACCATGGTTAGGATGGCCGCTCACTCCGACCCCGCCTCGGCCAGGTACACGCACCATTCCGGAGCGTCCTTCAGCGCCAGCCCATCCCACGCTCGGTGCATCGTCATCCCCAAGAACCCCGCCTCGACCAGCATGTCCGCCATCATCTCCGCGGTGTACGCCTGATCGGAGAGCCCGTAGCTCTGCATGGCGCCGCTCTCGAGATTCAACACGTGGAAGCGCTCGATCACCGCGCGCAACTCGGGATCGAACCGGCGCTCGCCGAGATGCAGGAAGGGGAAATCGCCCCACAGGCCGCCACGGTCGGTGTACCACCATGTGCTGTCCTGCTTGTCGATGTGCGCGTCGTCGAGGACCTCCAGCAGGAGCTTCGCCCCCGGACGCAGGGCCGCACGGATGCGGCGCAACACGTCCAGCGATTCCTCGGGGCGCAGCACGGTGAACTGCCCGTATAGGTAGATCGCCGCGTCGAACCCCTGCCCGCTGAAGTTCATCTCACGCACGTCGCCCAGGTGGATCTCCACCGGCAGGGCCGCGCAGTGCTCGCGCGCGTAGCGAACCGAGGCCGGACCGAAGTCGATCCCCGTCACCGCCACCCCGCGCTGCGCGAACTCGGCCGCGTAGATGCCCGGGCCGCACGTGACGTCGAGCAGCCGGCTGCCGGCATGCAGGTCGAGCCACGCCAGCATCACCTGCACCAGCGCGCGCACCTCCGGCAGGCGGCGGGTCGCCGCACCGTGACTCTGATCCAGGTGCTGCGCCAACATCCGCTCGCTGAAAGCCGGGTCGTCCCACGGGAGGTTGCCCCCGTCCCGCCAGGGTACGGGGGGGTGGGGTCGATCGTAGAGGGACCGCAGCGCGGCCAGGGTGCGCCGCGCTGCGTCGTCGCCGGATGGATTGTCCGTTTGGCTCATCGCCGCGGCCTAGAGCTCGGGCTCGACGAACACGGTCTCGGGTTCCGGCGCATCGGGGGGCGGCAGGACCGGGGCCGTCAGTTGGCGATATGCCAGCGTCCATGCACCGTTGGTGAAGACCGCGTACAGCCCGCCGATCAGGGCAAAGGGCACGGTGATCACCACGAGCGCGATGGGCAGGCCCACGGCAACGGCCCACGGCGTGGAGTCCGCCATCTGGTGGATCATGTAACCGAGTCCGCCGCCCAAGCCGGCGGCCAGTCCCACGATCAGCATCGCGGCCGGAACCAACACGATCGCGAAGCCGATGCCGATGCCCAGCATCACCAGCCAAAAACCGCCGAGATCGCGGACCCGGCTGCGCGCCAGTGCCCATCCATCGCTGAGCGCCTGGCCGATGCCCTTGTCAGCGAGCAGGATCTCCCGCGACCAGACTTCGCCTAACACCGACAGCACGACGGCTGCCACGAACAGCAAAAGCAGGACGACCAGGCCGAGCAGGACGGTACTGATGATGCCGAGCACGCGGCCGGCGTCCGTGTCAGTCAGCCAGAGCAACATCGGCGAGGCCGCCACCGCCAACATGGCCATCGCGCCGAGCCCCACGACGAGGCCGACGATCAGCTCCAGCAGCCAGAGGCGGAAAGTTCGGTTCGTCCAGCCGAGACGCAGGGCCTCGCGCCAGGTGAGCGAGCCTCCCTGCTCTTCGATTGCGTCCACGCTGCGGATGAGGGCCGCGCGTGATACGTACTGCACGATCACCATGATGATGATGACCAGGATGACCAGGCAGCAGAGCAAGGCGATCAACGCGGGCAGTCCCTCCCAGCGCATCCCGTCGAACGGGCGGCCTCCCCACGGCTGGCCGTGCCACGGCTGGCCGTTCCACGGCATGTTGTCCGGGCCTGAGCCGAAGTCCCGGCCGTTGAAGGTGTACTGCATGCCTTGCCCCCCGCCGCCACCGCCGGTCAGTGCGACGAGGATGCCGAAGATCCAAAGCACCTTGTGGCGCCACATGAGATGCCAGGCACGCTTGACGATCGCGATCTGATCCATGATGTCCTCCTATGGGATGATACCAGTCATAAGTCACTACGCAGGAGCACGCGTGAGAGTTTCGATCGGTCAGCGCCCAGCCGCACGATCTCTTAACGATAGTACATCGAATTTCAAGTTTTGCCCAACGCGTGCGCGCCTTGCGGGCGCCGGGCCCCCACCGTGTGGGCGAAAAGGAAGCATCCTGAGCGGAAGCCCTCAGGGCCACAGTCGAAGGATGGCGGACGCATAGGGCGCTTGGCGCGGCGTGCCGCAGACAGGTATAATCGACCTGTGTCCCGCTTCTTCGATGGCCGGCTTCTGCGTGAGGCCCAGCCGGCGCGCGCACTTCTCGCCCTGTCGGTGGCCGCCGGCGCGGCAGCCGGCGTCCTGATCGTCCTCCAGGCGCGCAGCCTGGCGCGGACGGTCGATGGTGCATTCCTGCGCGGCATGGATGGGCGCGGCGTGCAGCCATTCCTGGTGGCGCTCCTCCTCTTCACAGCCGGCCGTGCGGCGGCCACGTGGATCGCGGAGATGGCCGCCGCACGCGTCGCGCAGCGCGTCAAGGACGACCTGCGCGAGCGGTTGATCGCGCACATCCTGGCCCTCGGACCCGCCTTCACCGGCGGCGAGCGCACGGGCGAGCTGGCGAACACGGCGCTGGAAGGCATCGACAGCCTCGACGCCTGGTTCAGCCAGTACCTGCCGCAGCTCGCCCTGGCCGCCATCGTGCCCATCACCTTCCTGCTCGTCGTCTTCCCGCTCGATCCGCTCTCCGGGCTCGTGCTCCTCCTGACCGCGCCGCTCATCCCGATCTTCATGATTCTCATCGGGCACGCCATCGACAGCCTGACCCAGCGGCAGTGGGGCGCGCTCAGCCGCATGAGCGCGCATTTTCTCGACGTCCTGCAGGGGCTGACCACCCTCAAGCTGTTCGGCCGCAGCCGCGACCAGGTCGTCATCATGGGGCAGATCAGCGAGCAGCACCGGCACGCCACGTTCCAGGTGCTGCGCGTGGCGTTTCTCTCCGCGCTCGCGCTGGAGATCGTGGGCTCGATCAGCACGGCCATCGTCGCGGTGCAGATCGGCCTCCGCCTGCTGGCCGGCCAGCTCTCTTTCGAACCGGCCATCTTCATCCTGATCCTCGCACCGGAGTTCTACCTTCCGCTCCGCCAGCTGGGTGCGCGCTTCCATGCCGGCATCTCCGGCGTCGCGGCCGCACGCCGCATCTTCGACGTGCTCGAGACGCCGCTGCCCGCGGGGCGTGCAGTGACGCCCCCTGTGACCGCGGTTTCTGACAGCCGGGCTTCCAGCGCCCCGGATGCTGGTAGCCTTGGCGTAGGGCCAACCTTCGGTTGGCCCTACGCAGGGAGCGCAGTCGAAGGACACCCGCCCCCGCGCATCAGCCTGCAGGGCGTCACCGTCGCGTACCCCCATCGCTCCCTGCCCGCGCTCGACCGCCTCAGCTTCGACATCGAGCCCGGCGCACACGTGGCGCTCGTCGGGGAGACCGGCTCGGGCAAGAGCACGGTCGCCGCGCTCCTCCTGCGCTTCATCGAGCCACAAGTCGGGCAGATCACGGTCGACGGTGCGCCCCTGCAATCCATACCCCTCGGCGCCTGGCGCGGGGCCGTTGCCTACGTGCCCCAGCAGCCCTATCTCTTCGCCGGATCGGTGAGCGCCAACATCAGCCTCGGCCGGCCCGGGGCTGCGATGAGCGAGATCATCGCCGCGGCGGAGGCGGCCGGCGCGCACGACTTCATCGCTGCGCTGCCCGACGGCTACGACACGGTCGTCGGCGAGCGCGGGGCGCGGCTCAGCGGCGGCCAGGCCCAGCGCATCGCGCTGGCGCGCGCGTTCCTCGTCGATGCCCCCATCGTGGTGCTGGACGAGGCCACCGCCAACCTCGACCCCGAGAGCGACGCCGCGATCCGGGCCGCGCTGGCCCGCCTGCTGCGAGGGCGCAGCGCGCTGGTGATCGCCCACCGCCTGAACACGGTCCGCACCGCGGACCGCATCATCGTGCTGCAGCGCGGCCGGGTCGTCGAGCAGGGCACGCACGCGAGCCTGCTCGAGCAGGACGGCGCCTACGCGCGCCTCGTCGCCGCACACCGCGCCGCATGGGACGCAAGCGCCCCAGTGGATGAGCAAAGTCAAGCGAAGCACCCTGAGCAGAGGGCGATAGCCCGTAGCCGAAGGGACGAAGCGCCGGCCAATCCCACTCAAGCGGAACATCCTTCGACTGCGTCCGCACTGCGTGCGGCCTCCGCTCAGGATGCCACCGTGGGATGTGCGCCCCCCACAGCCGCGCCCGCACGCGTGTCCGTTGCTTCGCCAGCAACCGCCTGCGCAACAGCGCCGCCCGCCGGCGCACCCCCCCTCCCGCCGACCGCAGCAGCGCCGGCCGCAGCCCCCCTGCGGTGGCTCCTGGCATTCCTCCGCCCGTTCAGTGCATGGATCGCGCTCTCCGTCCTCCTCGGCTTCCTGACCGTCGGGAGCAGCATCGGGCTGCTGGCCACCTCCGCGTGGACGATCGCAGGGGCCGCGCTGCAGCCGTCGATTGCGGAGTTGCAGGTGGCGATCGTGGGGGTGCGCTTCTTCGGCATCGCGCGCGGCATCTTCCGCTACGCGGAGCGCCTCGCATCGCACCAGGTGACGCTGCGCGTCCTGGGCGCGATCCGGGTGTGGTTCTACGCGACGATCGAGCCGCTCGCGCCGGCTCGCCTGGCCGGCTACCGCAGCGGCGATCTGCTGGCGCGGGTCATCTCGGACGTGAGCATCCTGGAGAACTTCTACGTGCGGTCGGTCGCGCCGCCGCTGGTCGCGCTGCTCACCGCCTTGCTGACCGCGGCGCTGCTCGCCGGCTTCCACCCTTCGCTGGTCGCGCCGGTGCTGGCGCTGCAGGCCCTGCTCGGCATCGCCGTGCCGCTCGCCGCGGCCGCCCTCGGCCGCGCGCCGGGGCGCGACCTGACGGCCGCACGCGCGCGGCTGAGCGAGGCGGTGGTGGAGGGCGTCCAGGGCGCCGCGGACGTGCTCGCCTACCGCGCCGAAGCCCGCACGGCCGGGCTCGTCCGGACGCACGGCCGGCTGGTCACACGGGCGCAGGGCCGCCTGGCCGCCCTCTCCGCCACGAGTAACGCCGCCGGCACGCTCATCACCTGGGCGGCCGTGGCCGCGGTCCTGGCGGTCGCAGTGCCGCTCGTGAGGGCGGGTCACCTGCCGGGCATGATGCTGGCCGTCCTGGCCCTGCTCACGGCCGCTTCGTTCGAGGCCGTCCTGCCGTTGGGGGCCGCCGCACAGACGGTCGAGACGTCGATCGCCGCGGCGCGCCGCCTCGCCCAGGTGGCGGGACAGGCGCCCACCGCGACGGAGGTGAAGGGCGCCCGACAGGCCATGCCCGCGTCGCTTCCTGCGCCGGCCAGCGCCTCTCCCGCGCAGGCGCCTCCCGCGATCCGCTTCTCTGAGGTCGTGCTGCGCTATGACGCGGCACAGCCGCCGGCCCTGGACCGCGTCACGCTGCACGTGCCCCCGGGCGGACTGCTGACCGTGGTCGGCGCCAGCGGCGCGGGCAAGTCGACGGTGGCCAACGCGCTGCTGGGGCTGTGGCCCTTCCAGGCCGGCGAGATCCGCATCGGCGACCGCGAACTGCGCACGCTGGACCCGGAGGCGCTGCGGGGCATGATCGGCGTGGTGATGCAGCGCTCCTACCTGTTCAATGCGTCGATCCGCACCAACCTGCTGCTGGCGCGGCCCGGGGCGACGGACGCGGAGATCGAGGCCGCGGCGGAGCGCGCGCAGTTGCACCGCTTCATCCGCACCCTCCCCGCGGGCTACGACACGGTGATCGGGGAGAACGGCGTGCAACTGAGCGGCGGCGAGCGCCAGCGGCTGGCCATCGCCCGCGCCCTGCTGAAGGACGCACCGATCCTCGTGCTGGACGAGCCCTCTGCCGCGCTGGACCGCACCACCGCGGCAGAGGTGTGGCAGGCGCTCGAGCCACTGATGCAGGGGCGGACCACGCTCCTCATCACCCACCTGCTCGACCACTCCCCAGAGCGCGGCCAGGTCGCGGTGATGGACCGCGGCGCAGTCGTCGAGCTCGGCAGCCACCGCGAACTCCTCGCAGCCCGCGGCCTGTACCGCCGCCTGTGGGACCAGCAACAGCACCAACTGGAATGAGCGCGCACGTTTCTTGCTGCGCGTTTGCCCCCATGCTATAATCTAATGCTTGTCGGAAAGCCGCAGCCTCACCGAAGGCGGGCCCAACGCGCAATCATCACGGAGGCAGTCACTCGTGGAAATCTACCTTTACCTGGCGCAGATCGTCATGGCGCTCACCATCATCGTCCTCGTGCTCCTGCAGGCCAAGGACGCCGGCATCAGCAGCATGTTCGGCGGCGGCGACATGGGCGTGTACAAGACCCGTCGCGGCGTGGAGAAGACCCTCTTCAACGCCACCGTCGGCCTTGCGATCGCATTCATGTTGCTCTGCCTGGTCACCGTCATCGTCGCTGGATAACCCTTGGGCAGGTATCTCCGCTGGCAGGCGATCATCGCAGTCCTCGGGATTGCGCTTCTGGTCGCCCTGCTCCGCTATAGTGCCTACAACTTCACCAAGGTGACCGTTCCCGACCGGGGCGGCACCCTGGTGGAAGGCATCGCGGGCAATCCCCAGTTCCTCAATCCCCTGCTGAGCCAATACAGCCAGGTGGACGGGGTGCTGACATCACTGCTCTTCAACGGGCTGACTCGGCTCGACGAGCGCGGCGAGGTCGTGCCCGACCTGGCCGAATCGATGACCATCAGCCCTGACGGGCTGACCTACGACTTCCGGCTGCGCGCCGGTCTCTACTGGCACGACGGGATGCCCGTGACCGCGGCCGACGTGCTCTACACCGTGGTGGCCATGCAGACGCAAGGCTTCCCGGGCGTCGCGTGGCTCAGCGAGCTGTGGCGCCAGGTGGAGGTCACCGCGCCGGACGGCCCGACCGGCCTGACGGTGCGCTTCACGCTCGACGAGCCCTTCGCGCCCTTCATCGATTACACGACGATCGGCCTGCTGCCATCCCACCTGTGGGAGCCGGTTCCCATCGCCGACATGATGAGCTCGCAGTACAACTCGCGGCCCGTCGGCACGGGACCGCTGCGCCTGGTGGACGTCACCGCGACGCAGGCCGAGTTCGCGGTAAATGAATCGTACCACGGCGCGACGCCCTACCTCGCCGGGCTCACGGTCCGGTTCTACCCGGATCACCAGAGCCTGCTGCCGGCCTACGAGCGGGGCGAGATCGACGCCATCAGCTGGATCCGGCCGGAAGACGTTCCCGAGGCGATCGCCCTGCCCGACCTGCAGCTCTTCTCCGCACCTATCGCCGGCTATACCCTGATCTACCTCAACCAGCAGAACCCGAACCTGCCCTTCTTCCAGGATGCAGCGGTTCGCCAGGCGCTGATGTACGGGCTGGATCGACAGGCACTCGTGGACGACGTCCTGCACGGCCAGGGTCTGGTGGCGCATTCGCCCGTCATGCCGAACAGTTGGGCCTACAACGAAGAAGTCACCCGGTACATCTACGACCCGGCGCTGGGCCGCCAGTTGCTGGAGCAGGCCGGCTGGATCGACAACGACGGGGACGGCGTGCGGGACCGCGAGGGCGTCCGCATGGCCTTCGTGCTGTTGGGGGAGGACCAGGCCCAGCTGGATGCCATCGCAGCCATGTGGTCCGCCCTGGGCGTGCTCGCTGAGCCCCAGGCCGTCAGCCTGCCCGGCCTCACTGCGGACTTCCTGACCCCGCGCACGTTCGACGCCGCGCTGGTCGACTGGGAGCTCTCGGGCGATCCGGACCCCTACCCGCTCTGGCACTCGACGCAGGCCAGGACCGGGCAGAACTACGCCGGTTGGGACTACCGCGCCGCGGACGAGCTGATCGAAAGGGCCCGCTCGCTGCCCGACCGCGAGGCACGGCGCATCTACTACGCCGAGTTTCAGCAGATCTTCGCGCAGCAGTTGCCCGCGCTGCTGCTGCACTACCCGGTTTACACCTTCGGCGTGCGGGACAAGGTGCACGACGTCCAGCTGGGCCCGTTGAATACGCCCGGCGATCGCTATCGGAGCATCGCCAGCTGGTACACCGTCACGAAACAGGTCACCGTAGGAAGTGCTCCGCCACGACTTGACACTTCCGAAAAGTAGTGATATAAATCTGCCTACAATCGAACAGCTTGCGCCGAAGTGGCGGAATGGCAGACGCGCTAGGTTCAGGACCTAGTGAGGATTATCCCTCGTGAGGGTTCAAATCCCTCCTTCGGCACTGGAATCACTTGAATCCCACGCAGCTGTCGTGGGATTTTGTGCCTTAGGGCGCCAAAAGTGATCTCCTCCGTGGCAACCAGGAGGCTGACGTGGCTTGGGTGCAACAACTGCAGGGAGCGCTCGGCAGATCGCGGGTGATCGTGCTGGCCCTGCTCGTTGCGGTGATCTTCTTCACCGCCGGCTTCATCGAATTAGCGGTGACGCAGCGGCAGATGGAAGCCCGGCACCAACAGGCCCTCGAACGCTACGAGCGGACCGCACGGCAGAACACGCTCCTGCAGATCCAGCTCGAGCGGGCGCAGCGTGACGAGCTGGTGCCCTGGCTGGCCTGGGACCTGTTCGGACGGCTGCCGAAGGGCGCAGGCGGGGTGCAGACCGAGCCTGCGGCGCCGGTGGCGCCTGACGGAACCCAGCCCGACCAGCCGGCGCAGCCCACCTGGCGCACCTGGCTGAAAGAATTGGGCCTGAATTGACAAATGCCCTGAAGCGGGTATAATAGATAAACAACGTCGCGGGGTGGAGCAGTGGCAGCTCGTTGGGCTCAGTTGCATGGCCGGCAGTAAGACGACCGAACAGTGCCGCACAATGTTCGGATGAGGGCCGGTAGTGCAGAGGGCTGCACGCAGGGTAACCTGCGTGTGATCACCTGTCAAAGTCGGGGAAGCCGTTAGCGGGGTAACCCCGAGCCAAGCTCCGGTGAAAGCTGGAGAAGGTGTAGAGACTTGATGGCAGGCGCCCTACCGGGTCAAGCCGGGGGCGAAGGGAAAGTCCAGGCCACAAAGCCCGAGGAATCGGGTGGCAGCGAAAGCTGTAGCGGTAAGCATAACCCAAAGGTCGCAGGTTCGAATCCTGCCCCCGCAACCTTGAGAAGCCTGGTGGCGCGAGCCGCCAGGCTTTTCGTTAACCAGCCAATGACGAGGGCAATCATGGACACCAAGCTCAAGGGCGACATCGCAGAACAAGCCGCAGTCATTGAGGCCCTCAGGCGCGGTTGGGGCGTACTGCGGCCAGTGGGTGACAGGCTGCCGTACGACCTGGTCTTTGACGTCGACGGGTGCTTGGTGAAAGTGCAGGTCAAGGCGGCCTGGCCGGACGCCACATCTGGAAACTTCATGATGGACACCCGGCGCACCAAGACGAACCGGCGGGTGATGGTGCGGCAGTCCTACGGATTGTCGGATTTCGATTTTGCGCTCGTCTATGTCGATGAATTGGCAATGTTCTACGTGCTGCCGGTCGACGTGTTTCTAAGTTACCGAAGTGGCATCTCTCTTGTGGAGGCCACCCGGCGGCAACGGAAGCCTCGCTCGGCTGAGTACCGCAATGCGTGGGATCTCATCGCCTGCTGGGCGGCAGAGCATGCGATTGTGGCAGCCCCACAGGCCGCCACGTCGCTTATTTGACCGAGAGAACCCCTCCGCGTATAATGGAACACCTGTGAAGGCGACGTAGCTCAGAGGCAGAGCAAGCGGCTCATAATCGCTGGGTCCTGAGTTCGAGTCTCAGCGTCGCCATGTCGACACAACATGTAGGGTCTGTGACCCAACACACCACTACACCTTGTGGTCTATCGAGACTGCGAGGTGTTGTTGTTTATGGAACGGGCCACTAATAACCCAGCGATTCGCCTAAAGGTGCTTCGCCCTGCACCGCCATCTTCGCTCGACATCGCAGCCCAGAGCTTCTTCCTGAGCCGCGAGGCAATGCGCTGCACCGCGGCTACCCTCATCTGGTACCGTAAGTATGTCGGTGCCCTGGTCGCCCATCTCGCCGCCGAAGGCATTGCAGACGTTGAGGCGATCACCACGGATTCCCTGCGCGGGTTTCTGGTGCATCTCCAGCAACGCGGCTTGGCCGATACAACGATCCATCATCATGCATCTGCGGCACGCACCTTCTGCAACTATCTCGTAGAGGAAGGACTTCTGACTGTCAGCCCGATGAGTCGGGTGAAGATGCCGCGGCTGAACAACGACGCGCTGCCCGCCCTCAGCCCGGCTGAAGTACAGAAGCTCCTAAAGGCCTGTCAGACGACCGGAGATACGGCGATGGTGTTGACCTTGCTCGATTCAGGTGTGCGTGCAGCGGAGTTCGTCGCGCTGAACGTAGGCGACCTGGACATTGCGACAGGCAGCCTCCTCGTCAGGCTCGGCAAGGGCCGCAAGACCCGCACCACTTACGTTGGGGCCAAGGCGCGCCGGGCGATCCTGAAGTACCTGCTCGCGCGCGGCAAGCCGAGGGCTGAAGACCCTCTCTGGCTGAACGAGCAGACCAACGACCGGCTGACTGATTCAGGCTTACGCCAAGCCCTTGAGCGCATCGCCAAGCGCGCGGGGGTTGAGGACGTATCGCCGCACGTGCTTCGCAGAACTTTCGCCTTGTGGAGCTTGCGCAGCGGTATGGATGTCTACTCACTCCAGCGGCTGATGGGCCATGCCGATCTCGCCATGCTGAGGAAATACCTGGCGTTGGTCCAGAGTGATCTGGAAGCGGCACACAAGCGACATGGTGCGGTCGACACTCTATTGTAGCACTTTGCCTGAGCCGGCGCGTGATCAGATGCACGTGCCGGCCCAGGCTGCACTGCCTATGGCGACTTGCTTCATCATCGGATGGTGAGGCTCAACCTCACGGGTCCAAATGCAGCGCCCTGCTGCGACTGCGCACCCAGGGTACCCGTAGTACCCGGTTTCCACACGATACAGCCCCATGCTGTACCAGATTGTGGACATGGCTGGCGTGATGGCCTCTGCCAAGCGCGACGTCGTTCATGACCCCAATGTGAACGTATAAGTCGCGACGTAGACTGCTGCCAGGCGCAAGGACCTCCACTCCATACCGTCGCAAACGCGCCCCGTGGCATCACAGCAACCATCGACGAAAAACTTGCAGACGGCGCTCTCTACTCATCTGAAACCGGGTACTCCGGGTACCGCGGAATACTGGCGATCACCCCACGCTGGAACGACACCCATCACCTCGCTAGTCGGGAGCACAACTCACGGCCTCCAATCGGGTAGCTCAATGCTGGAGAGGTTCATCCTCCTCGCGTTTGAGCCGTCGCGGTTCATGATGAACACATCGCGTGTATCGGACTTGCTGGCCTCGATTGCCAGTAGAGCGCTGTCGGATGACCAATGAACGTGAGATTCGTACCACGTAGCGGTCTTGGTGATGTTCACCAAACCGGAGCCGTCAGGATTTATCACAAATGCATCCAGCGCGCCGGCCGTTGAGGAAACAAAGGCGATGGAGTTGCCATCAGGTGACCAAGCGGGGTGAGCGTCCGACTCGAAATTCTCCGTAAGTCTTGTCAGCAAACCAGAGACCAGATCAAGCGTGAATATTTCGGAGTCTCCATCCGAGGCGCTCACGACAATCCTTGTGCCATCGGGGGACCAAGATGGACCCGAAGCCTTGGTCAAGACGCTCCTCTGATATGATCCATCCGAGTTCATTACCCAAATCTCATCAGCGCTGTCAACCGAATACGCTATCTGATTGCCTGTTGGAGACCAAACCGGGTCGACCTCCGATTGTCCCGGTGAATCTGTTAGATTCACCGCATCGCCGCTCAAATCGACGGCCCAAATGTCAAACTGCCAGGTCGGCGAATCATAGACAGCGCAGGCAAACCGCCTTCCATCAGGCGACCAAGAACACTGCGACCTGCTACTGGAGCCGTATTCGCCGATCTTCATTATGTTACTCCCGTTCCAGCTAGAGAGGAACGTTTCTCCAAAGGCATTGTGAAAGACGATTTTGGACCCATCAGGCGACCACTTGGCTGCCCAGTACTTCCTTTCCTGCACGGAAGGAACGAGCAGGGGGTTGTAGACGCCGGTGAGTGCTTCTGCTAAGTAGATGCGTCCTCCAAATTGAAAGATGAACTGAGGTGGATGTGGAGTAGGGGTTGGCGACGGTAGCGATGTTGGCGTTCGGCTGGGCGTACACGTGGGTGTTCGCGTCGACGTTGGGGTCGCGGTGGCGGTCGCAGTAGGCGGAGGGAGGACAGTCACCGACCGCACGTTGCTCCACTCGCTGCTGCCCCAGCCATTGAATCCCCGGACTCGATAGTAGTAGGTGCCAGGAGAACGGCCGGTGAGAAGACAAGACTGCTGCGCTGTGGAGCACGCATAGTTGACGCCAGAGTTGAATGCTGGATCAGTCGCTTCTTCCAGCAGGTAATTGGTGGCCAATTGAGTCGGAGTTTCGGTCCAGCTAACCCAGTATGTGCCGTATCCATAGGCGTTGTCTATGGCCCGAAGCACCGGTGTATAGGGCACGGGAGGATAGCGGTTCAGTACTACTGGCAGAGCGACGCGTGATCTCGGCGTTGGCGTGCTGGTCGGCGTTGAGGAACTTGTCGGCGTTGGCGTGCTGGTCGGCGTTGAAGTGGCTGTTGGAATCGACGTCGGAGTACGGGTCGGCGTGCGTGTGGCAGTTGCCGTCGGCGTAGGCGACAGAGTGGGCGTCACCGTTGGCGGAGGGTTCTCGGCATAGTACTCCCACGTATCATTCATTCTTCCATCTGCACCCAGGCCACCGAACAGCATGATGCGTTGGCGAGCGCTGTCGTAGGCCATCACATGTCCGCCGCGCGCGGGTGGCGAGACAGCCGGAAGTCGCTGCATCCAGTCGAAGCCATCGAATTCCCACGTATCTGCTGCGCCGCTGCCTCCAAACAGGATCAGTCGCCCTCGGCGACCATCATAAGCTCCCGCATGGAACTCGTGTCCGACTGGAGATGTGACTGGGTATAGGTGCGTCCAGGCCGCTCCATTCCATGCCCAGGTGTCGTTCAAGACCCCGGAAGTATCGGTGCCTCCAAATAGCAGCGTGTAGCCCAAGGCATCAAAGTAGTCCATTACCTGTCCGCCTCTGGCCGAAGGTGACATTGAGGGTGACCGCTGGGTCCAGTTGACGCCATCCCACTCCCAGGTCTCGCGGGTGAACTGATTGGTGAATCCGCCAAACACAACGCTCCGCGCGCGGTATTCATCAAAGGCCATCGCGGCTCCCGTTCCTCCTGGCGGATGAGTCGCGGTGGTGCGCTGGGTCCAGTTGACGCCATCCCACTCCCACGTGTCTGCCGGCCAACCAAAGTCGTACCCGCCAAACAGCACAACCCTCTGACGGGCGCTGTCGTACGTCATCGTGTGGCTTGTTCGAGCCGACGGTGAGTTGGCGGGCAGTCGTTGAATCCAGTCCGTCCCGTTGAATTCCCAGGTGTCGTTCAGGAAAGCGTAGTTGGCGGTTCTACCGCCGAACAGTACGAAGCGTCCACGTGCCTGGTCGTAGACCATCGACGACAAGTCGCGCGCGGTTGGCGAGGTGGCGGGATGTAATTGAGTCCAGAGGGCGGCATCGGCATCTATCTGATCGCTTTGGAGGGCAGTGAGTTCCCGTTCCCCTCGCGGCTGCCCGATGGATTGCGTACTTATGGTTGAAAGCGGTTGTCGCATGGACGCAGAAGAGGCTGGTTGGGCTATGGTGACGACCATGATCCCCACGACGACGATCATCAGGACGACGAAGTAGCTGATCTTCATTGTGCCTTGCTCCTGTTCACCTAGCACCCGCGGTGCCCACCCAATGGTGGGCATGAGTGATCTGACACCAGGTGCTAGAAGTGCGCGGACGTATCACCGCCGTCCTGATGCACGCAAGCCTGCGGGCCACAGCCCGTTCACCGGAAGTCGGGCGTTGGCTCCCGATGGGCGCAGGCTTGATTACCCAGGATCATAGCCAGATCAACACCTCTAAGTACACCATTCAGGTCACAGTGAGTATCTCGTGGCATCGCGCGTCCATCTTTCGCCGCTGAAGTCCGTGACCGACATAGCACGTCGCCTTCGAGTGCGCAGGCCTACACATCCGGCAGGCAGGTTGTTACGTCCTAATCATGGCTGCACGCTATTGGATTCTCGTCCAGGTGCCGCAGCCATAGCTGCTGAAGCCCGTGTCTCCGGGGCTGATGGCGACGATCGTGGGACCTCTGACGAAGTCATTGGCCAGGATGTCTTTGAGTTCGCCGGAGAAGCCGGACAGCCGCTCCCAATAACACGTGTCTGAGCCGCTCGATTGCCATGTCCCCGGTGCGATATCCTTGTGCACGAAGTACGTTCCGCTGCCGAACGGGGCCGTCGGACTTGCAGTGATGGCAGTGAGATCGAGCGTCCAGCCGTTGCAGCCCCACGAATGGAACCCGGCGTCCGTTCCAGAGATGGTCACAATCTTCGGGCCGTAGGAAACATCATTGGCGATGATTTCGCCGAGCGTACCGCCAAAGCCTCGCAGCCGCTCCCAGTAGCAGCGAGCCCTCCCAATCGACCGGTAGGTCCCCGCCGGAATATCAACGCCGACCCTTCCAGTACCATCACCAAAAACCAGACCTCCCTTGGGAAGGCTTGGCACTGGCGCGGCGAGGGCCGCCTCCGTCACAGTTGTCTCGTCCAGCCGAAAGATGCGGATGTGGAACGGCGTGGTATCAGCGGCTACCCAGAAAAACATCTCCCAGTCTATCACGCCTGCTATGGTCGCGGCATAGGGGAGCTCTGCGCCCTGGCCCTGGATGCCTATCAGGTTGGCGTGCTGATAGAACTTCAGCGAGGCCGAGTCCCACTCGAAACGGTACGTGCCACCGCGGCTGGCCTTCCATTGCACCGCGATATCGCCGCGCGGATCGGCCTTGATCGTGTCCCGGCAAATCTCCAAGCCGAGCCCTGCACCATCCCGATAGCAGCCGTTCTCGTTAGAGTACTGCGCGTCCTGCCACCGGAAATTGTTGCGCCCCTCCGTCCACAGATAGTACCAGTGGTTGCGATCCTGGCCACCAGGGAAGTCGGCTGCTGCGTCGGCAACCAGCGTCCACTGCTGGCCGCTCTGGCGGACCGCAACAGGTGCCGCCGTCGGTGCTGGCCGCGCAGTCGGGGCCGGGGGGATGTTCTGGGCGACAGCGATGCCGGCCGCAGGGCCGCCGACCGTGACAACCGATTTGGCGACCCACACGGACTTCCCATCCACACAGCACACCTCTAGCCACGAGCCGTCCTGGTTCTGTGCGGTGATGTCATACCGGTCTCCCGCCTTCATCGAGCCAACGACCGGGTAGTTCGTGCCAGGTCCGGCGCGCAGGTTCACCACTTTGCTCGCCGCGGCAAACGGCGCGGCCGCGGTGGCAGTCGCTGTTGGGACAGGGGTGTTGCTGGGCGCAGGGGTTGCTGTATTCTCGGCCGGCCTGGAAGGAGTGGCTGTGGACTCGACTCTCGTGGCTGTCGGCTCCGCTGGCTGCGGTGCTTCGGTCGGCAGAGTGGTCTCAGTGACCACGGGCACAACAGTGGCAGCGAGAGTGGGTTGTCGGGTTGGTTGTGCCTCCAACGTGGCCTGCACGGCCTGCTGAACCAGTTGCGATATCTCGTTCGGGTCAGGGGTGGCGGGATTCCCACAACCAGCAACCAGCAACACCAGGAAAGGGACAATCAGCAAACGGCGCATGGGGCATTCCTCCTTCTCTTTCGCCCTGGCGTGGACCGGCCTAGACCGTAGTCAGCAGTTCGCGGGTCTGCTGCCCCGCTGTTGCATCCAAAAGAACGTAACAGCGGAGAGGAGCCTCCACCTGGTCCGTTGGAAGACTCGTGCATGGAGATCAGAACAGCCGGCTCGCGCCCTCAGCGCACTTGTGAGTACTCGCTCGCCGGAGTGGGAAGTCATCTAGTCGTCCCTGGTTGAAAGAGGGCGCATTACCTAGATCACACTCTGGCCGCCTATATCCGTAGAGGTACGGCAAGATTCTGCATTAGGACAGGGCGGCCCCATCACGAACCATTGCCAGTTTCGTCAATTGTAGCACTGGCCGGCGAGGCCGCCAACTTACCAAATCGGCGACCCCCCACGTGCTGAGGACGAGATAACGCTCGTCAGCGCCTGGCTGATTCATGAGGTGAATACCAACCAGGCGAGCACCCTGACCAATGTTCGTGGTGGCCTACGACAGGTCCCAGTCATCCTCCTCGCCAGCGTCTTCCTTCCTCATCTTCCACTTCGGCCCTAGCACGCGCGCGCACGCTGCGCAGCCGGCCCGATACCGCTCATATGAACGCGCCTCCTCCGGCAGGGCTTCGACAGCCTCCCGCCCAGCCGCGCTGGCCGCCTGATGTTCTGCTTCGTCGATGATCCCTCGGTGGGCCAGGCCGGTGAGGTCGATCCCCCACTCGTACGCGTCCGGTAGGTCGGGGTCGTCCTCCTCTTCATCCCCGCTGGCGAAAATCAGGTCCCAGCCACTTTTCGGCCATTCGCCGTGGTCGCGCACGATGGGCGTCTCCTGCGGCTCCAGGTAGCACGCCGGCCAGCCCGGCACGCGCCAGTGGATGAATGGGATTTCCAGCGCTGGTAGCCCCAGGTCGGCGTCATGGCGCTTTAGCCAATGAACCGCTGCGGCCGCGGCCTTGGCCAGCAGGACACCCTGCTGGAGGTGCTCGCTGCGCGGTATGTTCGAAGGACTCTTAGCGTTGGCTAGCAGCGCCACCTCGCCCCAGAGCGACGTCAGCAGTGTTTCAGCCACGCGCAGCACATCATCGTCGACCTTGTCATCGCTACTCGCCGGGGCAACGGCAACCGTCCACTGCGGCTCGCCGGCGCTGAGGTGGCTGAGGAACCGGGCTCCGAGATTGGTCGAATGTCCGATGTAGAGCCTCGCCCGACGCATCACATAGACCCCACAGAGGCCATCACACGCCTTCTTCACTGAATCCAGTGGACCGGTGATGACCGTCAGTTTGGGCAGTGCCGTGTCACGGAATACCATGGTCCATCTGCGATGACCAGCACTGCCGAACATCTCCTTTCTGACCGCCGGGTTCAACGATAGCCGGCGGACCTCGTCGTGAGGCGGCACGCGGTGCAGTCGCCATTGGCCCGCCCAAGCGTCGACCGGTCGCACGCCGTCTCCGTGCTGCCTGAGTTGTACCGGCCGTTTCAGTAGCCCGCTGAGAAGAGCCGTCATCGCGCTCTCGGAGTATTCGTGCGGCGGCAGGCCGAGCTCGTGCCTTGCAGCCGGCAGGTGCTCGGACCAAATCTCAGCGAAGTCGAAGCGGCGGCCCGCGACAAACGCCTCAAACGCGAGCCGCCGCATGAGTACGGCCTTAAGTGGGCTCTTGAATCTGAAATCCATCATTGGTCCCCTCCTCTTGATCCGACCTTGGCGTCGGCCGAACACATCACTAAGCTGCCTGTGGTCCAGTTCAGCTTGTTGTCAGGCTCCACACGAGCCGATCCACCTGAACCTGAGGCTGGTGCTACAGACGGCGACGTACGTTGTGACGGTCACATAATATCCTAATCTGGGATATTCAGCCAGAGCGTCCATGATTGCTCCATCCAGAGCAATGGAGCGCACCTTGGCGAGGTCCGTACATTCTCCACAGTATCGCGAGTTTCTGACTAAGCTCCGCCAGGCCAGGCGGGAGTCCGGCCTGTCGCAGCGCGCGGTCGCCCAGGCGCTGGACAAGCCCCAGAGCTACGTGTCGAAGTGCGAATCCGGCGAGAGGCGCGTCGACGTCGTCGAGCTTCAGGCATTCGCCGCGCTCTACCGGCGGTCCATCGAGTCCTTCCTGCCGGAGTTGTAGGCCTCCAGTTACTCCTTCTGGGACTCGGAGTCTCCGGCCGGCTCCTCATCTCGTTCCTCTGGTGGTCTTGGTGGCTTCGGAGTTCTCTTCGGTCGCCTGACGATGATCGCAGTCGTCCTGCCGGTCTTCGACGGCAGGCCGGGATACTCTGGTAAGGCCGAGTACACGCCGCGGCCAGACGGCTTGGGATCGCGTTCGTTGTTCATCATGTTCCTCCTTGATGGATGTTGTCCGATACCTGTGCTGCACTACTTTCGCATCGCCTAAGCGCCAGATAACCTAGCAAACAAAAAGCCCCTCCGATACCATCAGAGGGGCGACACAGGGCGTCTTGGCGCTCAGCCTATGCCATCTTTCGGGTCGAATGCCCGCCGGATTTTGCACCTTTGGTCGCGTTATCCGCGACCGGGTTGCAGGACGCTGGGGCCGGTCCCCGTTAGCGCCGCTCTTGATGGTAGCAGGATTATACTCGTTTAGGGCGAACTCGTCCAGTCAGGCATGAACGCACTATGGTGTGCACGTGCAGTTCACAGGCCTTAGCGATGAAGGCCCGCAACGAAAACCCGTTGTAGATTACGTCTGAAAACTGACCCACTTTACGTCTGAAAGTTGACCCACCCCACGGAGACCATCATCCTTGCTGTGAGACTGCAGCAAGGAGACCGCAGGAGATGATCACCGTGGAAGCCTGGACGACCATTCGCTACCTGAGCGCGCAAGGCAAATCCATTCGCGGCATTGCCAAGGAATTGGGGGTGTCGCGCAACACCGTCCGTGCGGCTCTCGACGCGGAAACCCCGCCCCACTACACGCGGCCGCCGCGGCCGAATCCTAAGCTGACACCCTTTCTCAAGCAGATCGAGAACATGGCGATCGAGCAGCATTTCATCGGTTCGCGCATCATCCGCGAGTTGCGCCTGCTGGGCTACGACGGCGGCACGACGCCGGTCTACGCGTACTTGCGCGGCATCAAGCAGGCGGCGAACAAGCGCGTCACCGAGCGTTACGAGACCGGCCCCGGCGAGCAGGCTCAGTTCGACTGGTCGTTCTACACCGTCATGCTGGGCGACGTGCCGACCAAGGTCGTGGTGTTCGGGCTGATTCTGGGCTACAGCCGCCGCAAGTTCTACTGGCCGAGTCTGGACGCCACGCAGCCGTCGATCTACGAGGCGCTGGAGGCGGGCCTGCGCTACTTCGGCGGTGCGCCGCTGCGTCTGCTGGTCGACAACGACCGGTCCTTGGTGACCGCGGCCGACCCCGCCCGCTTCACCTGGAACAACCATTTTCTGGAATTGTGCGGTCACTACCGCATTGAGCCGGTGGCGTGCCAGCCGGGCCGGCCGCAGACGAAGGGCAAGATCGAGCGGCCCTTCTTCTACCTCGAAGAGCACTTCATCAAGGGCCACGCCTGGCTGGACTTCGACGCTTTCGGCCGTGCGTTGGCCGCGTTCGTGACCGACGAGCTCGACCTGGTCGTGCACGCCACGACGCGCCAGCGACCCCTGGACCTCTTTGCGGCCGAACGGCCGGCGCTCACGCCGCTGCCGGAACAACCCTTTGTCGGCAGCCACGAAATCCTGCGCACGGTCAGCTACGATTGCCTGGTGCCGTTTGCCGGCAGCCGTTACAGCGTACCCTGGCAGTATGCCCGCCAGAAAGTCTGGCTCCGTCCGTCGCAAGGCAGCCAGTTGGCCATTCGCAACCTGCAAGGCGTGGAGATCGCCCGCCATCGCTTCGCCGCCCAACGCGGGCTGACGGTGCTCGATCCGGCGCACTATGCGGGCCTGCGGCAGGATGCGCCACGCACCTGGCTGGTGGCCGAGCAGGCCTTCCGCCAACGTTTTCCCGACCTGGACGGCTTTCTCACCGGTCTACGCACGCAGCACCCCAACAACGCCCTGAGCCATCTGCGCGCCATCCTGGCGCTGGCCGAGATTTACCCGGAAACGGCGCTGCGCTGCGCCTTGGCCCGCGCCGAGGAATACAACACCTACTCGCAGCACTTCATCCGCAGCCTGGTAGGCTACACGGAAGCGCTCAGCGCGCCTGTCGCCGTGAGCCCGGCGCAGCCACTGCACGCCGCACGCTTGACGGCCGATCTGCGGGTCTATCAGAACATTCTGGAGGCGGCCCAATGACCGACCTGGAACTGCTGCGCACGCAGCTGAAACGGTTGGGCCTGCGCACGATGGCCCAGGTCTTCGAGGAAGAAGCTCAGAAGGCCGCCAAGACCCAAATGAGCTACACTGCGTACCTCGCGCGCCTGACCGAGGAAGAACTGGCCAACAAGGTGGATCGCTCCATCAATGCCCGCATTGCCAAGGCCCGTTTGCCCATGGTCCGCACCATTGAAGGCTTCGACTTCAGCTTCCAGCCCGCGCTGCCCGCCGCCCGCATCCGCGAGTTAGCGGAACTGGGTTTCCTGGCCCGCGCCGAGAACATCGTGTTCGTGGGCCGCCCGGGCACCGGGAAAACGCATCTGGCCAGCGCATTGGCGCTGCGCGGCTGTCAGGCCCGCAAACGTGTGTTGTGCTGCCAGGCATTAGCCTTGTTGGAGCAGCTCGTCGCGGCCGACGCCACGCACACGCTCGGCAAGCTGACGCAAGCCCTGGGCCGCCTGGATCTGCTGCTGATCGACGAGCTTGGCTACACGCCGATGGACGCCCGCCGGGCCAATCTGTTCTTCCAGATGGTGAACCATTTGTACACCCGGGTGTCATTGGTCTTGACCACCAATGTGCCCTTCGACAACTGGGGCCGCCTGTTCGGCGACGACGAGATGATCGCGGCGGCGATCCTCGACCGGCTCCTGCATTTCAGCCATGTATTCCTGATCCCAGGACCCAGTTACCGCATGCGCGGCAAGTTGTCGCCCAATAACGCGGAGGCCGGCTCCGGCGAGAACACCGCCTAGCGCTCGCCGCGTCCCGCCAGATGCGCCGTACCGCACCGTACCCAAGAGGGAGGCGAGAGGGATTCGGCCCAACCGATCCGTTCGTCTTTCTGGAGCAGTTGATTGACAGGATCGCGCCGTTGGCCGTATACTCTGTCTCACCCAAGAGGGAGGCGAGAGGGGTTCGGTCCACCGAATCCGTCTCGTCTTTCTTAACCGTATCCTCTCCGGGGTGGGTCAGTTTTCAGGCGTAAACCCGGGTCAAAATTCAGACGTAATCAACAGCCCTCTGTCAGTCGCGTTCGGCTCAGGGCTGGCACCGGAGCAGCGGATGGGAGAGCGTAGTCGGCACTCGAAAGCGAGCGATTCCGAGGCCGCCCTAGAGGACATGATGTCTACTGAATGCGAGGAGTTCCTTGAACAGGTCAAGCACCACTTTGACTATCTGTTTCATCCCTACGACTTTGTGGTTGTTGGCCAGAATGAGCCTAACACAGACCGCTGTCTCTTGGTGCTACAAGCCGGTGAATGCCGCATCAGGCTCATCCACAATCGCGGCGACATCGAACTGTATCTGGGTACCAGAGAGGCTCCGGTCAGTTGGGCTGATTCGATAGACGACACTCGGCAATGGTTTTACCTGAAAGAGGTCGTGCGGTTTCTCCAGGCCGACGGAAACGTGGACCTTGAAGACCTGCTTCGCCCCGTTCCCTTCATGAGCAATGAGCAAAAGCTGGCAGAGCGATCCGGTGAGTTGCGCCCGTTCATCGGCCAAGTGTGCGAGCTATTCCGTAGAGACGTCTTCGAGCACAGACGAGCCGAATTCGAGCAGTTTCAGCAGGAAGTAAGCGCCGAGGTGCGTAGGCAGCTAGATGAACGACAGCGAAAACAACTGCAGCGGTACCGGGGGCCTGCTGCGCACTCGTAAGCCTTAGTGGTTCCCTTTTCAACCATCAAACGGTTCCCTTTTCAATCGTCGGAGTGCAAGCTGATAGGCTGAAGTGGTTCCCTTTTCGGCCGTCTAATGGTTCCCTTTTCGGTTGACAAATACACCCTAGCCATATTCTCGCCCCATCACGCGGCCCGACAGAGCGCCTTTCGACAACTATCAGTGAGACGCACAGGGCGACATACTACCTAAGCCGCCTTTCGGGCTGCTTGCCGGTCGGGATTTGCGCATTTGATCGCATTGTCCATGACCAAGTTGCAGAGGGTTTCAGGCCGCAACAGGTATCAAGGCCGCTCTCGATGGCGAATCCATCCAGAATGCCCGCGCACGCACAACTGCTGTTGGTTTGAGAGCGACGCGATCGGGTTGCAGTGTCAGCGCAGGAGTTGGCCATCCACCACGGCACAGTCGTCCTCTTCGCGGCCTATCGTATACCTCCGACCGTACGCTTTCGAACGATTCTGCGGTTCGGCGAGCGCAACCGCGTACCGCTTCTCAAAGTCCATCCCAAGATACAACCGGGCGGACCGCGCTGAGTCGTTCAATGGCTACACCCAAGGAAGACGGCGGTTGCATGGGCAATACGAAGGAATGGTGGGGTATCACACACTCCAATTGATACCACGTCAGCGGGAAATTCTCGGCCTCTATGTAGAGCGCCATGAGGCACTTGTATCGGTGCTCTATCCATGGGACCTTGAATTCCTGCCACTCCCGCAGGTCAATGAGGCAGAGCGCAGGCAATGAAGTGTGCTCCGAGTCAGAAAGCCGCCATCGACCGTGACGGAGCCGGTGTGGCCCCCATGCGGTTGGAGGTTCAACTCGATTCAAGTAGCTGAACATCTGCCTGTGTACCGGTGCGTTCTCATCGTCGAGCGTCCAACCCACAATGCCCGCAGCGACACGAGTGGCACGCAACAGCCCGCGATTCTCAATCGTTATCTCTGGCGTTACGGTTATGTGGCGTGCTGAGGTCGGATCACCAATGACCGAAAGTCCTGCCACCGCGTTCACGACTTCCAGTACTGCGAGCTCACGTCTCCCCAACACCAGGTCAGTCATGAGATAGTTCGGGGCCTTGAGGGTTTGGTCGTGAATTCGTAGGTAATAAGCTAGCTCCCCGGCCTCCGAAAGCGGCACGAGCGCCGGGTTGCGGTTGACGGCAATGAGCAACACATCGCCATCTCGATGGCGTACGGTGACGATACGCGGCGGCGGGGACAAGTAGGGAGCGACCTGCGTGAGGCAGGTGGAAGCCCAGCGAGCCAATTCCCCGCCGCCGGGTGCGACCGCATTGACAACGGCATGCGTGTTTTCGTCGACTCCGACTGCCAGTATCCCACCGGCGCTGTTCGCAAAAGCACTCACATATTGGCGAACGGTGGCGGCGGCGTTGCGTTTCCCTAGTTCGTTCCCGTGTTTGTATTCGAGATGCAGGTCCTCATCCGTCCACGGGTTGAGGAGCGCGTCTATATCGCATTCGCCGATCGCCTCGCCAGACATTAGACGGTCAAGTAGCGCTAGAGCAGTACGCTGTGTCATCGTGCCTCTTATTGCAGGACCATCTCGTTCACCTTTGTCGAATCGCCGTGGATGCCCAGTTGGAAGGCAACTCCGAATCAGTAGCTACCATGTACGCCTCCACAGCGCCACACGGGGTGACACGGGCTCAGGTTGCCGGTGCGGTGCCAGGCTGGAACCCCAGGCCCTCTTCGCGCGTGATCTGGCTTCGAAAATGTGAAATGCGCCGCTTGATATCATCTTCTAGGTACTCCAGGAAGTCATCGCCCCGTTCAGCAAAGCGAAGCGTTTGTTCATAGAGCCGGAATAGTTCCCTCGTACGAAGCTGAGCCGCTTCGTCCTCGATTGCCGCAAGCCGGCGGTCTACCTGCGCGATGCGGCGGATCGTGCGGATAATCTCGGCCCCCAAATCGTCGCCCCTGATGGCTTCTGGCGCGGCTCCAAGTTCGGCGTTGAGCGCCTGAAGCCTAGCCAGATCGCCGCGTTTGTAGGCTGCGTTGATCTGCACCATGAGCGCGTCGCGTCGATCCTTCTCGGCCAGGTCCAGTGTGCCGTCAGGATGCCACGCCTTGGCCAGGGAGCGATACAACGCCTTGAGATCATCGCTGGGGGCCTCAGGTACAGTCGCCGGTAACTCATTCTGCTTATGTTGAAATTCCTCGCGGCTTGCCTGGGCGCGGTACCGGGATTCCTCAGCCGATTCCTGAGTCCGCGGATTAGCAGGGTAACGCGCCGCCAGCATGGCGAGATACTCTGCCTCGATCTGATCAAGCTCGACGTACAATTTCCCTACCCGTTCGATGTACTGTCGCTCAAATCGATCTAGGGCCGCTTTCAGGGTTGCGAGTTCCAACTCGCGTTCAGCGAGATCGCTGCGTTTTGCTTCGAGTTCGGCCTGTTTGCGACCAAGCTCAATCTCCTCAGGCAGTAGCTGCTTCGTTGGCACTGCTTAGTCTCCTTGCCATGCACCAAGGTTGCTGCCGTCGCTAGCCGCGCGGCGCGCGGGAGAATCATCCAATAGGGTCAACTTCCCATCACAGACTGGGCCAAATCTGGGGTCCTTCGATCCGGGAATTCCGGGACTGCACAGCAGATTTCTTCCGCGCAGTTGCACGGCTCGCCACACGTTCACGGCCTCCCAGGGTTTTGGCAGCCGATCCATATCAATGTTGAAGGCTGACGCAGCGTATCGCACGGAAGGATATTCCTCGCGGACGCAGATAATACTCTCAGCAAGGGTGATGGTCGGTGCTTCCCATAACCATTCGCCGTTCTCTCCCGGATGGACCAAACCATCGCCCACAGCAAGGCCAACCAAGGTCTGGCCGCGAAAGGTTAGATGGTTGAAGGCTAAAGAAGTGCCTGAAGATGCAGCAGTATCGACGAGGCATTCTGAGTCGATTAGCGTGTCATACTCAGAGAAGAGTCTGACGTCGCGGCCGACGTTCAACCCCGACACTGAGAATGTATTTGACTCCAAATGGGCATCCGCTGATTGGAAGATGCATACTCCACTCTGGCAGCCGGCAAAGGCGCACATGCGAATGACCACACGTGCACCATCTGAGGCGTCGATGCCGGAATCTGCGCCGTCGAATGCAGAGCCCATGATTTCGAGCGAAGACCATCGGCCTCGCGCGGTTACTGCGGTGCCCCCTTGGTAGTCGGAAAAATACGCGTCGGCTTCATCATCGTCCAACGTGCCCACGTAATCGGGGTGCATTTGATACCAGTCGACAAAGGCGCAGTCTGCCAAACGGCAATGACCGCTTATGATTTCGATACCCGTCTGCGACTGAGTCAACACCCCTTTCTTGCCCACAAACGTCATGCCGCTAAGGGAAACCCAAGCATCATCGTGCTGGCTCACGTCGACCAAGACGACGGGAATAGTTGAGTCTATGCTTGATATCGTGACCTTGCCACCGAGCGCTGAAAGACTCAGTGGCTTGGTGATGATCAGGTGCTCCTGATACGCGCCCTGCCTGACAAGAATTCTGTCTCCCACACCTGCATGCATCACGGCCAACATTATGGATGGGTAGTCGTCAGGCACCGTGACCGTGCGAGGCTGCACGACGAGAAATTCGGTGGCCGCGCGCGCAATTAGCCCGCCAGATGAAGAGGACAGGGAAATGACAGCATCTGAGTCGCTGCGCCCAACATCCGGTGCGCCGTGGTAGCTGTCCAGATGGTTAATGGTGCTCACTGCCTTATCTCCAAAGAACTCAGAGGCCCGATGCTTGCGGCCTGTCAACAATGCGCAAAACCGACTTTGGATCGCCATAGCCGATGGACTCGATATCGGTGAACGTGCAGCCAGAAACCTCAACCACACTTCGGCCCTCGTGGAAGAAGGCGGGGCCGCAATCCTTGAACTCGCATGCCTCGACCCTCATCTGAACATCGTAGGCATGAATGGCGCAGTCGCACTCGATGAAGCGGCACCTCTCCATTGTGACGAAGGTGCCATAGCCTGCAGAGAGACCAATGCTGCCACACCGCTCTAGGCAGGAGTTTCGCGTGTCGGATATATGTCTTAGTTCGGCAAAACTGTCATCATCGAGGCCAGTCCAGCTAGACAATGAGGTCCAATCAACGAAATCGCACTCGACAAAGCGTACATGGGCATCCTCATTGGAGTAAACCTCATCATCGGCGTCAAGGCCATCATCGGAATCAACCTCGTGGCATTGAACGGCGCATGAATCCAGTTTCGGGTAGGTCTGCCAGCCGTCGAACGTTACGCCTTCCACAATCACGCAGCAGTTGCGGCCGAGTGGCAGGTCGATCTTGAGAAGTCCTTCTCCGCTATCGTCCTGCACTGGTGCAAGTCGTACTGCACCTCTCCGTCCCCGAATCGTCACCGACTTGGTAACCAATGCCCTTTCCCGGTAGACGCCAGGCAAGATTTCGATGACGGCCCCAGCAGGTGCTGCTTCCAGAGCGGATGCCAGAGTGGGGAAGTCTATCGGGACCCGTATGAGGGATCGAGCCGAGAGCAGCGATAACGAAAACTCGGATAGCCCTCTTGATAGCAGAGCCGAATCGCTTCCGCGCAATAGAAGTGCGCGACCATCTTCATCCATCGCCATGTGCCATTCCTTCGCAGATTGGCTCTCACTGTCGACCCGCCTCTGAGCATGCCTGACACCTAGAGGGGGTGCTCAGTCCAACCCTAGCCACCGATTCGCAGGGCCGGTCCAATAAGCGATGCAATGCCCAGCCCAATGGTGGCCAACACCAAAGCTACGGTTGCCCATTTCAGCCCGGAGGCCTGACTATCAGATGCGGCGGCAGCACGATTCATGGCCTCAGCATGGCGAACCAGCGCTCGCTCCAGTATCCTGGCACTGTATACGGCAGACACGGTGCTCCAATCACCACCCTGTCTCAATGCCTCTCGCACAAACTGCTTCTCGCGCTCCGAAAACGGTAGCTGAGATTCAGCGATGAGGGCGGCCGCGATGTCTTCCTTTCCACTTGGTTCCAATGCCATCTCGTCCTTTCTTCTTTGGCGTGAACAGCCACCACGCGATTGCGTAACCTGACCATCCCTGGATGGCTCGCCTTACCCGGCCGGCGTGGCGTGCTACTCGATGCCACTCACTTGTACCGTACCGCGCCAGAAGTGGTCGACTAGGCCGACGCGCCTCAACACACCCGCCCCAATCAGCCGCTCGAAGTGCACCCTCACTTGCCCCGGCAACTCGCTGCCGCGTATCAGGACGCCAAGTTCCATGTTCAGGCTCATGGCGCACTCGGTCAGGTTGGCGCTAATTGATGAAGAGCCGGCTGCAATTTGCCACCGCACTCCTCTCGTACAAGGACTCAGTACGTTCCGGCTGGTCGGTGGGACGGCTATCAAAAGGACACACATCACAAGCTCGTGTCAACGGTACGGCCCGCGGCGTCCGCCCGGTTCTCTCAGGAATCAGGACGCGAGTTCAAGCAGATCGTGCTATGGCAGCGTTACGTCCGCACAGCGAACGGCATACCTGTCGTAACCCAAGTCCCACAAGCCGCACCAGCGATTCGGCGTCCGGCTCAACATCGCCTGGATGGGCGTTGCTGACGGCGTGCCTTGAAGCGGCGCAAGCTCGATGACCTGCAACTGGCAGCCGCGCCACACAGCGATCTCCACCTGCCCGCTTTCAGCCAACCGCCAAGCGAGACTCCATCGGCCAGAGTCGTCGGCTGCGCTGACTGCAGGGGGCGTGACCGCCATCCGCGCAGTCAGGAGTTGTGGTGGAGTTAGCTGCCGCAGATCGCGGCCGAAGCACGCGTTGAAGACCCCGTCACCCACGCCGCCCGGCACGGGTACGCTCTCGGTCCAGTACACATGCAGATTAGCGTCGTCATCCAAGTCCCCCGCGCGACCGTGCGGTGCTGGAGAGAACGGAGCATCCGTGACGCGGAACGCCGCGTCAAGCCAGTACGAGTAGTAGCCTCTGTAGTCACCCCCCTCATAGCGACTCACAAACCGGCGCACGCCACCGTCACGATCACCTAGTGCCCACATGTCGATGTCTGCGAGCGATGTGTCCGGCACTAGGCGGGCTTGCCAACCGCCAGCACCCTTTCGTGCCTGGTACAAGACACTATCGTAGTGATTGTACTGAACAATCGCGTACAGCGTGCCGTCCCTGTCGACCTGCAGCGCGCCACTTGGCTGGCTGGCTGACGTTGGATAAGAAAAAACGGCTTCCTCGTCGCTCCAGGAGCTCCCGTTGTAAGCCGAGTGCAGCAGGCGCACCGGTCCTGACGATGTGAGTTTGTTCAACCACAGCAGGTGAATCGTCCCGTCGGGGTCTACGAGCGGCAGCGCGGGGCTGTAGGAAACGCCGAGAGTTGGGCGAATTGGTTCGGGCGCTGTCCAACCGCTCGTTGTTAAGGCCGCATGATAGATGAACGCGCCGGACTGAGACCACTCGCTGCGACCCCAGAACACGTGCAGAGTGCCAGATCGGTCGATGACTCCAACCGGGCTTGTTGCTAGACCAGGCGCGGGATTAGCGGTGAGAACGGGTGATGCGGCATCCCAACGCCAGGGAACACGGCAATTGTGCATGATAACCGGTAAATAGAACGTCGCAAGGCCTTCCTCGCTACCAGCAGGTGGTGCATCCGCCAGATTCGTCCGGACTGGGCAAATCAGCAGCATTCCAAGTAAAAGAAGGCTCCAAAACCGCATTGAGTGTTGACGTGATCGACCGTTCAGCATATCTGCTCTACCCCACGCCTCCGCTATCGGCTGTGTTGCACGGCTGGTACTGCCCCATGCGCGATTTGATTAGGCGATTGGCCCGTTGATGGCAGCCTTGCGCACGGCTCAAAAAGAGTCGCCGCGTCTCGGTTCGTCACCGGGCCTGAGCCAAGTCAAGCGCCACGAATGCACCGCAGCATCCCCGCCCCAATCAGCCGCTCGAAGTGCACCCTCACTTGCCCCGGCAACTCACCGCCGCGGATCAGCACGCCGAGTCCCATGTTCAGGTTCATGGCGCACTCGGTCAGGTTGGCGCTCGTGATAAACAGCAGATCATCGTCCCCTATGGCCCTTCGCATGGAACGATCTGAAAGCAACCGCCCTGCTGTTCGTCCTAGTCGGGCCGCGAGCCAAGCTGACGTTTGATCTCGCTCTTGTGGTCAGCTATCTGCCTCTTCAGATCAGCAATCCGAACAAGGTTCTTGTGTCTCGCTTTTCGACCTGCCGTCTTGAATATCGATCCGCCAAGCATATTCTCGTAGTGCCGCTGCATCGCGAACGCTTCTTCCGCAGATAACCCGTCTAGCAACTCACTGCAGAAGAGGATATCCTTCTCTCGCGAAGATTCCTTAGTGCCGAGTTGTATCTGCCTCAGGAATCCGACTTTTCCAATGCAGTTCAGGAGCGCTGCCGTAGACGTGATGTCGTCGGCAGCTATCATACGGGCTAGTTTGCTCGCCTCCGCCTGCAAGGCGGAAATCTCACGCTCCAGGCGAGCAACAGTCAGTTCACGAGCGGTAGCACTCGTAGCCTCGTGCACGCGCTCCAACTTCTCGACCACCGGAGCAAGTGAGACTATACCTCCGCCCCGCTTGACGAGGTGTTCCGTGCCACAATGAGCACACGCAAAACGGTCGATGTCTTCGGTGATTTCCAGTTTGGCTCCGCAGGAAGTGCAAGTTAGAGCAATGATCGCTCCCATCATCTCCTCCGAAGGCGACACAGAATTTCGCAGTCCTTGTTTTCGGGCGAGACCCGCGACGAACACTTCCTCACTTGGACAGGTACCCCAACTCCACCCCCAGCACCTGTGGGTCCTTGTTCACGTGGAATCCCCAGCGGCCCAACTGCCCCCAGTTGTTCACCGCCGCGATCCAGCGCTTGGCTGCTTCGTGCTTGGCGTTGTCCTGATCCGTGACCATCCCCTTTATCTCCAGCACCAGGGTGATCCCGTTTGCCAGCTTCACCAGGAAGTCTGGCTCGTAGTGCTGGCTGACCTCCAGATAATCGTATGGGATGACGAACTCCAAGCCATCGTTGCGCGCGTAATACTTCACCGTGCCGGCCAGTGCGGCCTGTTCCAGCCGGAACGCGGCCGACTGCTCCCATGTGGCCGTGTCCGCTGCCACCAGGTTGATGTGGCTGCGTTGCGTGCCCTGGCAGGGTCGCGTTGTCTTGAAGTCGACCTCGGCGGTCGTGCCCACGGGCTTGTAGCGGTTCAGGATGGGCATGAGTGGCGGCTCGCCCTGGCTGTCATCGGGACGGATGGCCGCGATCATGCGGCCCACCACCCGCTGGAAGTACTTCTCCTGCCCCAGCTCGCGTGGATCGACCCCGCGGCAGTCCACCTTGCGGTCGATGTAGGCATGAACCAGGCGCAGGACCTGGGGGAACAACTGGTGCCGGGATTGCAGCCTGAGCCGCGGATTGCTCTTGGGATTGGGGCTATGTTCCTGGTCGCCGACCAGCGCAAAGACCACCTGGCGCGCGATCTCGAACTCGATGGTCTGAAGATGCGTGCTGGCGTAGTAGGCACCCCGATCCTGCTGCTGGAACTCACCCGGCCCCGCGAGGCTGGCCGCACCAATCTCGTAGCCGACGCGCGGCTTGACGAACACTGCGGTCGGCTCGTGCTCCGGTTCGAGGCGCAGGGGCTCCATGCCGGCGATGTCGGCGGTGATGACGTTGCGGCGCAGGGCGAAGGCGTAGCTTTCAACTACGGGGAAGCGAATCTCGTACGCGCCGCGTTCGGGCAGCGCACGGACGTGATTCTTGGGCCTGTCAATCGGTGCTGTCGCTTTGGTCTCGCGGCCCTTGAACGGAATCAGGCTGAACGGCACGCCGTATATGTCGACGTACTCCTCGGTCAGCATCCCGGTCTGTGGATCGGCGGTGTAGTCGATGCGGCGCAGGCCGCGACCCACCACCTGCTCACACAGCAGTTGGCTTCCGAACGCGCGTACGCCCAGGATGTGAGTCACGTTGTGGGCATCCCAGCCCTCGTTGAGCATGGCGACCGACACCACGCAGCGCACCTGTTCTCCCGGCTCACCCTTCACCCCAACGGTCGCTACAATCCTGCGCAACTGCTCGGCGGCATCGCTACGATTTACACCAGGATCACCCGATTCGGCCTTGGCCAACAGTCTGCTGTCGATGCGGATCGTGGGTGTGAAGCCATCCCGGTTAGAGAAGTACCCCGGAAAGACCCGGCCCTGTCCGTAGACGGTGCGGGTCTTGACCTTGGCTTTCCGCTTCGAAGGTGCGACTTCCGGCTCCTCTCCTTCGTCGTCCTCGTCGTCGGAGCCTTCGCCCGCGGCACCGGCGGAATTGCTGACGACCTCGACCTGCTGCTCACCTGAGATGTTGCGATAGAAGACCTCGGCGATGTCTGTGTTGTCACAGACGATGATCAGGGCTGGCGGCGTCTTGTCCTTTTCATCTGTCGCCTGTTCGATGTATTTGAAACGCTCCACCCACTGCCCGGCCAGCGTCAGCAGGGCCGGCTCCGCCTCCCGGTAGACGACTTGAGGCTTGGGCTTGCGCGCGCGACCGGGCAGGCGTTCACCCGGTTGCAGGTTCTCGGTGATGTGCTGCCAAAGGCGGAAGTATTTCGGTTCGGGCCGGCCCGTGGTGTCGCTGACGGGCAAACGCGGGATTTTCACGATGCCGCTCTCGATGGCGTCCACCAGGCCGAAATCACTGACCAGCCAGGGGAAGGGTGCACCCTCGATGTAGCCCGTGCCGCCCAGGTAGAAGGGCGTGGCCGAGAGGTCCACGCAGCAGCGGATGCCGGCCGCACGGTTGAGGGTGTCCAGGCCGTTGACCCAGACCGTCGCCTCCTCGACTTCTGCCTCCATCTCCTTGGCGACTTCGCCAGGCCCGGGCGCGGAGCCGTTTTCGACCGGCTTGGGCCGCCAGGCGTGATGCCCCTCATCATTCATCACGAGGATCGGCGCATGGTCATACAGATCGCCCAGGACGCGCCGCGCGAACGCATCGGGGCTTTCCGGTCCCTTGTTCACCACCGTGTATGACTTGCCGCCCTCGACGTGACCGGATTCTGGCGCAAAGAGGTGCCAGTTGGTGACCAGGACCTTGCCCTTGTGGAGCAGCGGGCGCATGGCCGCCGGCACGAGATCGAACGCGCCGAAGTAATTGTCGGGATTCTCCGGCCGCAGCACCTGCAAGCGTTCCTTGATGGTGAGGTTAGGACACACGATGAGCGCGGCCGCCGGGAAACGGGTGTCGCTCACTACCTGGCCGCGGTTGCAGAAGGCCCAAGCCAGCAGCATCGCCATCACCACTGTCTTGCCGCTGCCGGTCGCCATCTTCAAGCCGAGGCGGTTCAACGGGGGCAGGTTGGGGTCCGCAGGCAGGTCACGCAGCCGTTCCATGTGCTCGTCGGTGAACTGCGGCGTGAAGCGCGGCTGCCGGCCGGTCAGTCGAATTTCGTTCAGGAAGATGATGGTCTCGGCGGCCTCCAACTGGCAGAAGAACAGCCGCCGCGGCCGGTCGGCGCGCGACCAGTAGCGCAGAAGCTGCTTGGTGACCTGTGTCGCGTTCTCGTAGCCGGATGCGCGCCAACGTCTGACGTCCGCGCGCAATGCATTAACCAGCGGCAGGTCCTCACGCTGCTCCTCAGCGAAGAGCGCCATCTGCTGATCGCCGACCCGCTGCGTCTTGTACCAGTACGACGCTGGGCGACGGCCTTCCATCGGGTACGACTCGCCCTCGTTGGTGTAGACCCAGTGCCTGGCCGGCTCATCGTAAGGCGAACAGAGGATGGGTTTATCGACCGGCTGGACGGGGAGAGGTTCTTGTTGTGCGTTCGTCGGTGGCCTGGCCATTTACACTCCGTACCTGTCGAATCTGAAGACGAACGGCGACTGGCCAGGTAGGCCGACAATTGCCTGCCCAACGATCAGCCGAGAGACGTCCCAATCTTCGATAACATTCCCGTCTCGTGTCTGTTCCATGCCCTGCTTGCCCGGCATTGTCGAGGGTGTCACCTCAAAGACGCGATTCTTTCCATACAGTTGCTCCACAAAGTTGCGCGTATTCGGGTCATTAGCCCTAAAAGCAATGGTGGTAAGAAAACCTGACAAGATGCTGCGCGCAACTGGCTCGCCATACGCGGCGAAGACCTGTTCGATGTTCTGCACCCCAATCACGAACTTCGCGCCCAGGCTCCGGCCGAAGTTTACACCATCATCGACATGCTGCAGATTGGGCAGCAGTCGGAATTCATCGATGATGAACCAGACGTTCCCCTCGCTCTTGCTACGACACAACGCTTCTTTGATGGCAAGATCGATCAACAGGCGGTAGATTGGGGTGAGTACGTTGCCCATGCCAAGATCGTATTCGACGAAGACGGCGCGGCCACCCTTTCCGCGTACTGCCTCGCGAATCGAGAGGCTGCCTGGACGCTTAAAATTGCCGACAAACACCTCGCGTACCATCTGCTGCAACTCGGACCACACACCTTGCGTCTGAGGTGAGCGATCATCGCTGATATAGCTGGTGATCGCGCGTAGGTCCTCATGCTGCTGTACGAGCGTTCGGATGTCCGCTGGAACGGATTGATCAAACAGGTGGCGCATGGCGGCGTTCGAGGCTTCAGCGCGTTGGCACCGAAAGAAGTGCATCATGACGGCCGCAAACAAGTCCTTGGCTGCGTTCGGGAAAAAGGGTTGGCTGGAGCGCTGCGCTCGCTCGTAGAACAGGGAGCGGGTGATTTCTTGTGCATCCTCCTCCAGCGTTTCGACATCACCCAACTCACGGAAGATATTCCAGTAGTCGGGGCCTGTCGGGCCGGTGGCCTTGGCATCGTTGCTGATGACGATGTCGCCCTGGCGATAGAATTCCGTATGGAAGTCGCCCTTTGTGTCGAAGATGATCATGACGTCGCTCGGTGTCATGCTCTTGCGCAGTTGGGCGATCAAATGATAGATGGCGTTGGACTTCCCAGAGCCTATCTCACCCAGAAAGAGCAGGTGCTTGCTCAGAATATCGTCGCTGAGCAGGATGCGGCTCTTCTGGCCGTCGCCCCCCGTGCCGCCGATGATGCAGCGCGTGTCGACCTCAGACCCTGACGGGGGAGCCAATCTGAGTTCATCACCGGCAATCACCTTGCTGGTTTTGCTTAGTTGCAGTGCCATCTTCAGTATCCGTATCCGTAGTTGTAGTCTTCGCTTGCGCTGGCAGCTTCTGCGTCCCCGCCGTCCTGGCTGACCGCTTCGGACGCTGCCTGCTGGTTGGTCTGACCGGCGTCATTGCTGGCTACTTCGCTCGCAGCTTGCTCAGCGTTCGGGGTGGGTCCAGGCGTTCGGGTCGGTCCGGTGTCAGACACTCTCTCATTCGCCAGGGCTTTCTCGCGACCTTCCGAGTCAGCCACCTCATGTTGCTTTGGCTCTCTGGCCTCGGATTCCGCCGCCTCCTGCTGTTCAACCTCAGCGGTCTCGGATTCCGCAGTCTCTTGCTGCTCGGCTTCGGTGGGTTCTGACTCCGCAGCCTCCTGCTGTTCAACCTCAGCGGCCTCGAATTCCGCCGCCTCCTGCTGCTCGGCCTCGGTGGGTTCTGCCTCCGCAGCCTCCTGCTGTTCAGCCTCAGTGGATTCGAATTCCGCCGCCTCCTGCTGCTCGGCCTCGGCGATCTCGGACTCTGCAACCTCCTGCTGTTCGGCCTCTCCAGTCTCGGATTCCGCCGCCTCCTGCTGCTCGGCCCCGGTGGGTTCGGACTCTGCAACCTCCTGCTGTTCGGCCTCTCCAGTCTCGGATTCCGCCGCCTCCTGCTGTTCGGCCTCTCCAGTCTCGGATTCCGCCGCCTCCTGCTGCTCGGCCTCGGTGGGTTCTGACTCCGCAACCTCCTGCTGCTCGGCCCCGGTGGGTTCGGACTCTGCAACCTCCTGCTGCTCGGTTTCGGCGACTTCGGACTCTGCCGGTTCCTGCTGCTGCTCTGCCTCCACACCTTCTGTCTCAGCCGGCATTCGCCAACTTTCATCTTCGGCTTGCTGAGCAGCGATCTGTTGCTGTGTATGCTGATACTTCAGATCGACCAGTTCCCGTGCTTTGTCCTTGAACGTGTTCTCGATGGCAAAGCCCCAACGTTGAGACTCGTAGTCCGGGGAGTTCTGGTAGTCCAGGTAACCGTCGAGTTCGCCCGCCTGTTCGTACAGTATGGCCGTATCGGTTTGGCCGGCGTGATTGGCATCAATCTCCGTGGGCTGACAGCGATACATCGCGGTCTTGAAGCCAGCATCACTGTCTCCTTCACTCGGTGCAGGCAGGTACCCGCCATTCTGTGCCTTGTAGAAGTCCTGGTACTGCTGATCACTCTCGGCAAGCTCCGGATTCTGGACAACATGCGCCTGCCACGAGTGCCGCGCCTCATGGAAGTAGGTCTCCACCGCAGCATAGGGTGGTTTCCCGTCGGCCAACAGAGCCGGGTTAATCTCGATTACTTCGGGAGTTGGCTTGCCATCAGAGCCAATGCCGGCGGGCTTGTGCTGACCGAAAAGTGACTCCCCATTGTTGCCCTTGGCTAGGACTTCGGGATCAATGGTCGCCAACTCGCAAGCATTGCGGCCCTGCCGCGCGGCCAGTTCGTTCTCCATTCTCTGGAGAGCTTCGAGTCTTTGGCTGGGGTTCAGGGCCGCCCAGTTTGCCGAGCGGAGATCGTTCACCATCGGAAGTGTTCGCATCGTCAATCAGCCTTTGTGGATCACCGGATGACGGGTGGATGTGAAAGGAAACCTCTGAGGGCTTCGCGTTCTAAGTCACCCAAAGGGAGAACCAGCAGGTCATTGACACTATCCAGTGCGTTTAGGAAACTCATACGGTGATCGCACATCAGCTTCTGCAGTCGCACGCCCTCAATTTCGATATCAGGCACTGTCCTGTCCTCCAGCCAAGCGGTCATTATTCCTGCAAGGGAGTCATGAAGTGGCCCCCAACGGTCCAGATAGTCATCAGCGGCCCCTGGTGCATATCCCATTTCTTCAATGAGGATGTTGCGTAATTGATTACGGTCTGGTGTATACATCATCTCTCCCTCACTGCCTGGGAAGGTGACACACCTCCCCAGGCAGCCTTTGATCTATGCCTGCCACTTCTGTACGGCCAAATCGCCGTACTGGCGCAGATCGGACAGGAGTGCACCCAGTTCGCGAGCAACCTTGGGTGCGTCTCCAGCAGGTGCGCCACCCAAGGTCTCCGCTGCCGTGCGATTTCCTAGCAGTTGGAAGGAAACGCCGGGAATGTAGATGCCTGATCCCTGCATGCTACGCGATCCCACAACGAGCGTGAAGACCCTCTGTGGGCCAAGTAGCGACCTGAAGAGAAAGAAGTACACGGCCGCCAGCAGCAACAGACCGATGAACGGGATTCCGTACCTCAGTTGTGGGGAACGCGTCAAGGCCCAGGCGAAGATGGCGACACCTGCCAGGAACGCCACGCGGATGATCGCCTTCCATCTCTCTGGCGTAACCGACTGGCCGGTTGCTGCGAGCAGGCTGTCCATCGATCCTTTTGCCCGCTGCTTGACTTCGTCAGACAGCCAGTTGCTTTCAACTAGCCACACCATAGCGTAGGGCAGCATCAGCAGCAGGCCGAGCATCCAGTGGGTGAAGAATGCCGGCAGGAGCGCATCCACAATGCTGGATGCGACATACAGTCCCACCGCAACAAGGAGAAAGAGCGGCCAGTTGAGCGTGCTTCCGAGATAGACGCTAACACCCGCCGCATCCTCCACCGGCATCTCGCTGACCAGCACGCTGTGGCCGGTGGACGATTCGCTGTGGCTGTGGTATACGATGCGCTTGTTCGTGACCGTCAGGCGGCCCACAGCTTCCGGGGCAAAGAGCGGCTTAAGTCGTGTGCACTCGTAACTGCGAACGATCTGCTCATTCTCCTCGCTCAGCTGGAACTCCAGGCTTTCGGTATTCATAGATACCTCCTTTACGGGGTGCATTCACCTATGAGCCAGGCTGAGCCTGCCACTTCTCAACGATCATGTCACCCCGCTGCTGGATGTCCATGATGAGTGCCCCAAGTTCGCGTGATACCGTCTCCGCATCCACCGCTGGCTCGGCTTCCAGAGCGCGGGCCGCGCTGCTGTAGACCATCGATCCTCCGCCGGCTCCTGCGATTGCGATAGGGGTCTGCGATCCACCTTTCGAATTCACTGCAAGCGCCATCGTCTTGCGGGTGGCGTACCAGAACATGCAGACGATGGCGTAAATACCCACCAGCACAGACGCCACCATGGCGAGCCCGCCACTTGCTATCGAACTCCGACCTCCAAACAGACCTCCACCAATAACGCCTAATCCGCCGAGCATCAGCAATGAGACTGCGGCTGCGACAGCACAGACGGGGCGGAAGATATTGCGTCGGTCGATTACGACACCACCAACCAGAAAGCCCAGTGCCACCACCCAGCTTAGTATGGTGTTGGACCTCGATACCAGGCTAACGATGGCACCGAGAACCGCGCTGGCAATGCTGCCCAGAAGAAGGCCAAGCACCAGTGCGCCAATCAAATGCATGATGCTGAAATAGCTGCCTTTGAAGACGCTGATGCCTGAAACATCCTCGATGGGCACTTCGCTGTGAATAATGCTGTCGCCACCCATCGCCTGGAAGACGACGCGCTTGTTGGTCACCTCAAGATAACCCTCAGAGGCGATGCCGAGAAGCTTCGAACGAAAACTCGTGCAGTGATAGGTCTTGACGCGCTGCTCACCCTCAGCCGGTGTGAGGTTTTCATTGAGAATCACGAATGCCTCCCATGTGAGCTAATAAACGATGCTAATCGATTTGAAATGCGCCGAGATTCCTCCTGAATGATTGACGTGCTGCTTCTGCACCTCCTCTCCGGGCATTGAAGCAGAGGCCCTTTCTGGTCGTCAGTACCTCGTGTCCCCCAAACTCAGCACCCGCATCACCTCGTTCCCGCGCGAGTCGATCACCTTCACCGCGATGCGTCCATGCTCTCCCGCGCCAAACGGCAGCGAGCGCGTGCTTGAGAACGCGGCGAAGCGGTCGGGGTCCACCGCCGACTTCAGCGCGCGAGCCAGTTTATCCCAGGCAGACGCATCCGGGAAGAAAGCCTGCGTGATGCAGAATGTCCGGCCATCGTAGTCGCTGTCCAGGAACCAGGCCGCGACCTTGCCGGCGTCGGTCGCCTGGATGGTGTTGGAGACGGGATCGTAGATGTCGACGCCCTCCATCTCCACGGTCCATTCGCCCTTGCCGGCCGGCACGAGGTTGACGCGCGGCAGCCCGAACACGGTGAACAACTGGCTGCCGGGCGTGTCCTTGAGCAAGCCGCCCATATTCACGTCCGGCCGGATGTGGGCCAGGTGACAGCGGACGCGCGGGTTGGGATCGTCCTGGATCGTCGCCTGGGCCGCACCGTCGATGGTGAAGCCCGCGAACACCAAATCGTCATATCCTCGGCGGTACGCCTCGCGCAGGCACTCTTCCACCTGCTTGGCCGTAATGGGACCGTACTGCGGTCCGAACGTGACAGCCACCCGACGCGCGGCATCGCCCCATTCGCCGTCCGCGTGGAGCACGCTGTGCCCCAGCGGCTCCAGCCGGGTGAACTTAAGCACCTTGTTGTCCGGGAACCTGACGCCGTCCGAGCGCATCAGCCGGATCATCTTGTCGAGATAGGCTTCGGCGTTGGCCGGCTCGTCTCCCCCACTGGGAGCGAAGGTGGCCATTTCCTCCGGCTCGCCGCCGATAGGGCTGTCCGCGTCGAGCGACTCCTCCGCGGGCTGTACGCCCTCCACGGTGAACGGTCCGCTGACGCGCAGCACGCCGCGCGTGACCCTGGGCTGATCGACCAACTCCTCCTGTGCTGCACTGGCCGCGATGGTGTCGTTCACCTCATCCATCTTGCCGCGCCAGGCTGTGCGGTATTCCGTCAACGCAGCCTGCAAGGCTTCGGGCCAGTCCGGATCGGTGTCAAAAGGCACCTCCCATTCCTGCCAACGCTCTTTGGGCAGCAGCCATCGCCGTCGATCCGCATCCGTGATCGCGGATTTACCCTGCGTCCGCTCCTTGTCGGCCAGCTTCGCCTGGAGCTTCGTGCGGAGAGCGGGTGTGACCGCCCTCAGTGCCGCGTTGAGCGCGGCCAACTTCTCGGCCAGCACCGGCTCCCAGCGCGCGAAGATCGGATCGAGCGCCTGGTTCTGTGCGATGGACTTGAGCGTGATGTGCGGGACGGTCTTATAGATGAAGCCGGACCTCGGCGACTGGCTTTCGTCGCCTGCTTCTTGATCTTTGATCTGGTAGTAATCGTACTTCGCGGTGAGCAGCCGCTGCCGCGCCAGGCTGATCGCGACGCGGCTGGTGTCGATGGTAATCCAGCGCCGGCCCCACTGCTCCGCCACGTAGGCTGTCGTCCCGCTGCCACAGGTGGGGTCTAGGACGAGGTCGCCGGGGTCGGTGGTCATGAGGAGGCAGCGCTCGATGACTTTGGTGTTGGTTTGAACAACGAAGATTTTGTCCTCTGTGAATTGCCCAGTTAAGGTATCTGTCCAGTTGTTGTTCCGCAACTTCAGAGAGAAGTCATCCGACAGGCGAACATACCTCAAACTGCTCTGGGCTGCATGCAGTCGCCCGGCTTGAGCCAATCTGTTCATGCCATCAGGATGACTGGCTTTCCAATGGGAATTGGTGGCCGGCCAGTACTTTTCGGCTTCAAACTCGAAACCTTGATCCTTCGAGGGTGGTCCCTGAGAGTTCATGTTGTCAGGGCGGTAGGCCCTGGCACCCGGAGGTAGAGGTGTCTGCCCTCTTTGCTCTGCGGCTGTCATTCCACGCCGTTGACCACTAGGTAGATCAAGCCAATGATAGCCCGCACCTTCTGCTGAATTGCTTATCTCCTCGTAGACTACCTGATACTTGACCTGTGCTCCATCTTTGGCATACCAAAGAATGTAGTCGCCCGCTCGTGGAATTTGCTTGCTCTGAAAGCCGCTTGTTGTAGCGAAGCTTATGATAGAGACAAAATTACCTGTCCCAAACACCTCATCCATTACTATCCGCACCCGATGCAGGTTTTCATCCGATATCTGCACAAAGATCGAGCCACTGTCTGTCAGCAACTCCCGCGCGGCGATCAGCCGGTCACGCAGGTACGCCAGGTACGAATGTACGCCCAGCGTCCATGTGTCGCGGTATGCCTTCACTTGCTCCGGCTCGCGGGTCAGGTCCTCCTCCTTGTCCTTCACATCGCGCCGGCCCACCTGCGATTGGAAATTCGAAGCGAACTTGATGCCGTAAGGTGGGTCCATGTAAATCATCTGGGCCTTGCCGGCCAGGTCCTCGCGGCGCGCCAACGAGTGCATCACTGTCAGGCTGTCGCCCAGGATCAGCCGGTTGGCCCAATCCACATCGTGCTGATAGAAGCGCACGGCCTCGCGATATTCCATCTCCGGATCGGCGAACAGGGAGCGCTGCGTCGGCTCGCGCAGCGCCAACTTGAGGATCGCCTGCGCGGAAACCCGCTCGTGAATGTGCAGCGCGACCGGGTCCACCTCAAACCACTTCTTCTCCCGCTTGCCGGCCCACTCCAGCCACGGCTCGCGCGACCGCAGGGCATCGGCGAGCAGTTGAGCCTGTCATCTTTCGGCCGATAATGGGCCACGAGTTCTCACCCACATGGGCCACGGGTTTTCACCCAAAGTGGTCCAGTGGGCTTTCACCCAAAGTGGGCCACGGGTGACGTGATGTTGGACGCAGCTCCTGCTTTGCGGCGATACTCTCCAGATCCGAGAGAGGGTCTGGGAGGTGCGCCGTGCCCCGCAGGAGATTGGAAACCATGGACGTGTACGAAGTGCTGCGCCTGATCCAGTTGCACAAGAGCGATCGCGCCATCGCCAGTGCCCTGAGCATCAATCGCAAGACAGTCGGTAAGTACCGCGCTTGGGCCGAGAGCCAAGGGCTGCTGGCCGTTCGCGCCCTGCCCAGCCGAGAGGAACTGCATCGCAGGTTGGCTGAGACCTGGCCGGGCGCCCTGCCGCCGCAGAACATCTCGTCTGTGACGCCCTTTCGCGATCATCACGGAGTTGCGCGCAAGGTGTTGAAGTGGCCGCGATCTTCCAGCGGCTGCAGGCTGACCATCACTATGTTGGCAGTTACTCCTCGGTGTGGCGCTTTGTCAGCGCCCTGGAACCTCCGCGGCCGAACGTGGTCGTGCGCATCGAGGTCAAGCCCGGCGAAGAGGCCCAGGTCGACTTCGGTTACGCGGGTCAGCTGCGGGATCCGCAGACCAGCAATCTGCGGACGGCATGGGCCTTCGTCATGACGCTGTCCTTCAGCCGGCACCAGTACGTCGAATTCGTCTTCGACCAAAAGAGCCCGACCTGGCTGCTCTGTCACCGCCACGCCTTCGAGTACTTTGCAGGCGTGCCAGAACGCGTCGTGGTCGACAATCTTAAGGCTGCCATCGTGCGCGCGCCTGGGACGATCCGGAAATCCAACGGAGCTACCGGGAATGCGCCGAGCACTACGGCTTCCTCATCGCCCCGTGCCGACCTGGCACCCCCGAGCACAAGGGCAAGGTCGAACAGGGCGGCGTGCACTACGTCAAGCGCAACTTTCTGGCCGGCCGTCAGCCCACCGCGCTCGCGGATGCCAACCAGGCCGTGTTGCAGTGGTGTGAGCAGGTGGCCGGGCAGCGCCTCCACGGCACCATCAAGCAGAAACCGCTGCTGCGTTTCCGCAAAGTCGAGCAGGCGGCCTTGCAGCCGCTGCCGGCGACGCCCTACGAGCCAAGCACCTGGAAGCACGTCAAGCTGCACCGTGACTGCTATGTCGTCTTCGAGCAGGCCTTCTACTCGGCGCCCTACGCCCTGGTCGGTCAGAGCCTCTGGCTGCGCGCCGGGGCGCGCACCGTTGAGTTGTACAACGCAGCCTACCAGCGGATCGCCATTCACGACCGGGCGACTGCGCTAGGCCAACGCCTGACCTGCCTCGAGCACCTGCCGCCGACCAAGGTGCCGGGTTTGCTGCTCAACCGGTCGCTCTGTCAGGCGCAGGCTGTCGCCATCGGTCCGGCCACGTCAGCGCTGATCGCCGCACTCCTGGCCCATCGACCTGAGGATCGTCTGCGCACCGCCGGACGCCTGCTGCGTCTGGCCGACCGCTTCACGCCTGAGCGGCTCGAAACCGCCTGTGCCCGCGCACAGGCCTATGGCGACGGCGACTACGTAACGGTCAAGCGCATCCTGGAAGAAGCGCTCGACCAACGGCCGCTGGCGGTTCCCTGGCCGACCCCAGCCACGCCGCACACCTTTGCGCGCACGGCGGCCGAGTTCGCGGCCCTGGCCGCGGGAGGCGTCTGATGGACCTGCAACACCAGCTCACCCCGCGCCTGAAACGCCTGCGCCTGTCCGGCATCCTCGAAACGCTCGAGGTCCGCAATCAGCAAGCCATCGCCGAGAAGTGGTCCTATGTTGAGTTCCTGACCCGCCTGGCGGAGGACGAAGTCGAACGCCGCGACCACAAGCAATTGACGCTGCGCCTGCGCCGGGCCACCGTCAACACCGGCAAAACCCTGGAAAGCTTCGACTTCGCCTTCAATCCGTCCATCAATCGCCAGCAGGTTCTCGATCTGGCCACCAGCCTCTATGTCCAGCAGAAGCGTAACGTGCTCATCTGCGGCCCAACCGGCGTCGGGAAGTCACACCTCGCGCAGGCGTTGGGGCACGAAGCCTGCCGCCGCGGCTACGATGTGCTGTTTACCAGCGCACACAAGATGCTCCTGCATCTCAACGGCGGTCGCGCCGATGGCTCCTACGCCCGCCGCCTGAGCGCGTACCTGAAGCCAGAGCTCCTGATCCTCGACGACTTTGGCCTCAAGCCGATCCTGCCGCCCGGCCCCGAGGACCTCTACGACGTTGTCAACGAGCGCTATGAGCGGGGCAGCATCCTGCTCTCCAGCAATCGCACACCGGCCGAATGGTATGAGCTCTTCAACGACACCCTGCTCGCCTCGGCGGCTCTCGACCGCCTGTTACACAACGCCCACACCTTGTTCATCACCGGCGAGAGCTACCGCGCCCAGGGCCGCCGCTGGCCCAGAAAGGAGGGCCCCACCAGCGCGAACTGATCGCTCGTCCCAAGAATTGTCACTGATCAGAAGCGGGGAACCCAGGTTCCCCGCACCCCTCCTGCTACGACACAATGCCGCAGGAGGCCATATACTCGTCATCCAGACCGCAGGAGCTGCAACCTATCGTCACCGATTCCTTGGACCAGTTTGGCCGCGAACGCGTGGCCCATTTTAGCCGCGATTTGACAGAGCCTCGCTCGCACTCAGCGCACGCTGGCGCGCGGTCTCCAGCAGGCCGGGCAGCCGGTCCGACGCGCCGCTATCGTCAAAGCGCAGCACGGGCGGCAGGTGAGGGTCGTAGGCGTAACGGGTCTTCGCGACCTCCTGCACCCGCCCCTGCGCAGCCAGGCCGGCTGGCGGGATGTGCTTGCGCTTGTCCGCATGGCGGTAGTCCGTGACCTGGTCGCCGGGTGTCGGCGGGGTGTCGTTTGTTTTTCGTCGAGGCATGGATAGTCCTCCGCTTTCCCTACTCCGCGCCAAAATAGTCCAGGTCAACTCGCTTAACGGTGTAGCTTGCCACTTCGGCCACAGCAACGCCGTGATCAATCATGAGTTGCGTCAATTGCTCGCCATCGATCAGCACAATCTTCTTCTCGATGCGCTCAACATACGTCCTGGCATCCTGGGAGAATTGTGACGTCGTGATCAACACACCTTTGCGTGCACGTTGACCCTCCAGGCTGCCTGCGAAGGCTTGAACGACGGGTCGACCGACCGTGCCCTCCCATCGTTTAGCCTGGATGTAGATAGCATCGAGGCCGAGCTTGTCCTCCTTGATGATGCCATCAATTCCGCCGTCGCCGCTCGCTCCGATTGCCTCACCGGCATCCCGTCGCGACCCTCCGTATCCCATCGCGATCAAGAGATCGACCACCAGTTGCTCGAAAAACGCCGGCGGAGCCGCCTTCACGCGCTGCAAAAGGTCCTGAGCCAACTCGCGTCGTAGATTTTGATAGCTCGTTTCCAGGGCTTCGTGCGGTGTTTGGTCAGGCCCCGGCACTTCAGAGCCATCGCCGCCATCACCAGGAGGTCGTTGGCCCTGCGAGCGCCTCAGTTGTTGGAACTCAGGGAATTGCGATAGAAAGGCGATATCTACGCGGGCTGGCCCGTTGCGCAGGACCTGCCTGCCCCGGTCAGTGATACGAAAGACGCCCCTGCGAGGGCTTTCCAGCAAACAGGCACTGCGGAGATAAGTCTGTGCCCACGCCGCGCGATCTTCGAACCTGGTCTTCCTTCCGCTGGGCAACATCTCGCGCCTGTCATCTTCGGTCAGGTGAAGGTCGCGAGAGAGGCGGTCAAGCACATCGGCCAGGGTGTGATCGTTCCCATCACTCGTTATGAGTAGCAGAGGGAGCATGAACTCCTGGAAGCCGGGTACTGCCATTAGTTGACCTGCCTTTCGTTCGTGCAAGATAGCAATTAGCAGCCGAGGAGCGTTCACGGGGCTGGCTGGGTCAATCGCCGCCACCAAACGCAAAAAGAGCCGTCCGCGCCAGAAATGACGCGGACGGCCCTACATGCCAACGTACCCATGCCAGAGCTTCGTCTACGGTGATCTGGCCGTGCCTCGGCTGTACCCAGCAGCGCGGGGCGTTTGTGTTGTGCGGAGTTTAGCACAGCAACGCGCGGTTGACAATGTGCGCGAGCGCATACACTGCATCTCGCGTGGACGGGCCATTGGTCCAACGCGGCAATTCGTTTCCGGTTTACTCGCGAGCATGTCGCCGGAATGCCAGTCGCCGCCCTGGACATCTGTCGTTTATGCAGCGGCCAGCGTTTCTGGCTAGCCGTTGACGAATGCAACCAGCCTATCGAGCTCCGTCATCACCCTCAGAATCTCGTCAACCAGTGGACGCCCATTGTTTGCGGATAACCGCGCCACGCCATCGCGATCTATTCGCTTTGTCACGGTGAAATACGGTAGACGCAGGCGCTCGACCTCGCTCTCAATCGTTTCAAAGGCCTCAGGTCCGACCTCCGCCGCTCGAAGTGTGGTGGAGTCCCTTCTTGCGACGGGGAAATAATCAAATATCCGCGGCCGGTCGGGTTTGGGCCTGCGCTCCTGCACCTCGATCCAGAATGACTCCCCAGGGAGCAGGCTTTTGACCAGGCTGCGAAAACCAGTTCTGTCCTGAGCGATGCGGGCCGCAAGCCTTCGAGCAGCGCGGGCTAACTCGACATTCACAAACACGTCCACTCCATTCGCATTTAGCGCAATAGTCTGATGAGCTACATGACGATAGCCGTTGGCCTTGGGGCCGAATGCGGCCCAGGTATGGTCGTCTTCTCGCCACAAGTTGCCGACCTGAAAATCCTGGTAGAACTCCTTCCCCAGAGATCGATGCAGTCCCGTGAGCACCTCCTCAGCGAGCGCGGTAATAACCCCACGCACGCGTGCCTTGGTGTCTTCATCGCGACGCGAAAAGCAGTCGAGCAATTCCAGGTCGATGCCTGCGAATTTGCTCATGCCGATCAACCCCAGATACCGGGTGAACTGGCCGAGAAGGAAGAGGCTCCGCACATCCAGGGCAATGCCGGACGCGGACAAGTCCTGAGGCAATTGTCTGAAGAAACCATGCACCTCTGGCCAGGTGCGAACCAGCGTCTGAGGCGGGTCCTGACTGTCTGTAGTCAGCCGGCAGCGATGTTCTTGCCATTGCACCGCATCTAGCCCTCCTGCAACCTTGCTTTCGATGAGGACTGCAAAGCCAGGACCGTAAATCCAAGCGTCTGGCAGGCTGGTCGGCACTGACACATCCGAACAATCCTGAGTTGTTTTGGGTTCGGAGTCCGCCCAAGGGGGGACTAAGCCGAGCAGCAGGCGCTGGCTACTGCTGGTCATCCTCGCATGGCCGATAGTCGGAAGCTGCAGTTCGAGGTCAATGGGCTCTACCGCGCGGATGCCGAGCCACTCCATAAATGCACGCCTGACCGACGGTTCGGCAAGCTCAAGGGTGTTGATCAGCGCCTTGGTCGTGTTGTTCTCCAACTGGCGGTCGCGCTCCACCTCTGACTGGGGCGCTCCTCTGTAGTAGAAGAAGACATTGTGGTGATCCTTCAATGTGCTCCTCAGGGTTCCTCGTTGCCTTGTGACTTTGCATGTGTCCACAACCACCCCACACCCCGGCCGACGCCGTCACCGCTTCAGAGCACGGCAAGGGGAATTGGCTGGCCACATGTCCATCTGCTTAGGTGATTACTCACATCTGACTTCGGCGGCGACTCTCGACCTCGCCTGACTGATTTGCCGTCGGCAGTAAATGGGTCGCCGAGGCTTTCCGATGGCGCGCCGACTGCCATTCAGTGCTCAGAACTCGTCGAGCGCCCCCACGCGACTCTCAATTTCGACCACCGCCTCGGTGCAGAAAGCTACCGCAAATTCGGCATCTTCCGATGAGACCGGCATGATCAGTCCCTCACATGACACATCATCATCGGCCAATCTTGTGACGACCCCGGTTATCCGGCGCAGTCGAAGATACCGTTCAACATTGAGGCCAAGCGCAATGGCTAATACGGACTCAGCGGCCGCGTCGAAACTGCGAAGCTCGACAGTATCACTGCGGGTGTAGACCGCATCGGATACTCTATCCAACGCGTAGTAGAGACCGGATACAGCGAATATGAGCGCCTTTTCGAAGTCATGATCGGTTAGCGCAGATTCAGCAGCATGAACAAATCTACGCGCGCCCACATTCTCAATAAGGTCGCTCAGGCTGACCTTTTCGAAGTCGATGCTCCATACATTCTGATATAGCTTCGCAAGAAAGTCTCTGGTGTAGGTCCGGCAGTCGCTAACATCGGTGCCACTGGGGTACTTGCCCTTGTGCTGAGCGTCATTTCGTAGCGAATGCACATGCAGTACGCAAGCCTGATCAGGGACAGGTGGCATTCCCTTTTCGCGAAGCAGTGAATCGGCCTGCTTCATAAGGTCCCCGAATTTATATTCCGGAGGCTTTTGCGTTTCCAGCGCGCCAATCAGTGCCTTCACAGCCGTCTCACTTGTTAGGTCAAACCCGATGACCGCGAACATCTTCTGCGCCATGTTTTGCGAGGTCGCCTGAAGCAGCGCGTTCTGATATAGCAGCTTTACCAGGACGAGTTTCCTGCATGTGATTGGATCGGGGGTAATGCTCAAGGTAAAACCTCCTCAGCAGCGCGTGGAGTGTCCGAAGTACGTTGGTTTGGGGGCCATCGTGGGTTTGTGTGTTACCCATCTCGTAGTCGGACTATCGTCAATCACGATCTTTCACTTTCACCGGTTCCGCAGTTGCCAGAACCTAGATGGGAAGGTCGGGTGACAAGAACACGCGACGTCGCTTCCACCAAGCTAGCCAGTCTTCATGCAATCTTCTTACTGGGACGTGGCGGTCGGATGTGCACGACAACGCTCGTAACTGGTCTGCCTGCAATCTCACTGACTTCAACTGCACTCCCGATGATTGCCTCCGCGCGTCGCGTTGTTGTGGGGTCGAACACAATGTAAAACACAGACGGGAGAGCGCCATCGTCGTCTTCGCCGATAATGTACTCCTCAATTTCCCTCAGTCCCTGTCGGTAATAGTCCTCGCCGCGCCAAATCTTGGTCTCGTATAAGTATCGTTGCTCGCGAGTGAAAACAAGAAGGTCCGACTGGCCCCCGCGGACCTCAACCTCGCGATAGCTACGGCTTCGCAGGAACGCCTGCAAAAGCCCCCGCGCGATACTTTCCTGCGGCTGACCCGCAACGAAGATATCGCGGTGCAACTGCCTTTCGACGAGTGACCTGAATTGCAGGATTTCCTGTGTGGCATCTAGCCTCGGCGGTGCTTGGTCACTCATTAGCTCGACCATCTTAGCCCGCACCTGATTTAGACGATCAAGCAAGCCAGGATAGTCAACGTAATCGCAGATAACCTGTACTCGCGTTGGTGAGAGTTCCCGAAATTCAAACCACGCAACCGTCAACCCTTCGTCCTGAGCCATATTTGAAGGATACGTGAGTATCTCGGTGCCACCTGGGTATTGCCGCTCCACGACCTTGTCTGGCTTCTTCGGGTCTCGTTCCCAGACATGGAGCAGGGTTCCAAACACTTCGTAACAGAGATGCAGCGAGCCTTCCTCATCAGGGGGCACGTCACGTCCTCCGAGAAAGAGCAGCGACATCTCCTTGGGGCCGTTTTCAACCACAAGTGGATCGGGATACTCCGCCATCGCACTGTGAATCCACTTCCATAGCGACTCCGGCGTAGAATTCACTACCTCGTCAAACGCTCGAATCATCTGGTTCCCACAGCTTTGAGCATCTCCGTTGCGAGCTTCCGCACAAAGAGCGCCAGACTCGTCACAGGAAGCGTGGCTCGAAAACCATTCCAGTCCGCAAACTCGATAGCCGTGATGTCGTGCCCGTCCCCTGTAGCCTTGATCTGCAAATGAGCGACTCCGTTTCGCATGCGGTAGACGATTTCGCGCAGCGTTCCGTGATCTTCCTTGGCAAGCGTCTTGGGCCTGTCTCCCCACTCGATTACGTACCTCGGCTCGAAGCTCCAACCTGCCAACGTGCTGAGATCAAGCCGCGGAACCTTGTCGAACCAAAACTCCTTTGGCAGCACGAGCAAGCCTAATAGGCAGTTGATTAGGAGGGTGACTTCAAATCGCTCCTTCTCTGGTATTGCCTGGCGGTCATATTGGTCAAGGATAAGTAGTGTGCGGGAGATGAAGTCTCGTTCGAAGTCTTCGTACTCAGCCATCAGCTTCCTGCTCCCTCTCACGAATGGTCGCGCGTAGTCCCTGCATCTGAGCGCAGGAACAATGACTCGGTCTGCCGACCCTCGCCGAAGCAGTTCCCTAAGCGTTCGTCTGCGCGAGTCATTCGCTGCTTCTTCACGTCGGTTAGCTTGTGGTTGACGAGAAGTGCGACTCGCAACTTAAGGCAAGTGGTGGTGTCCTGCTAAATCCTGACCGCCGATGGAGGTTGTAAAAACACGGCATTGTGCGAAGTTTAGCACGTCACCATAGGGATGGCAATGTCCGCGAGCGCATACATTGCCTGTTGCGAATCGGCTCGTTCTAGATGTTGATCACCGAGAGCAACTGCGGTTGGTATCCTCATCTCGGCGGGTCGCTGAGCGGACACTCCGGATTGCTCGCCAGGTGCTCGAAATGCGCAGTCGTATGGCCGCCGTCACGATGCGGGCGGACCTCGGCCCCACAGAGCGTACAGCGGAAATCGGGTCTTGGTGCCCCGCGCGAACGGGCTTGGTCGCGCAGGGTCAAAGCGAGATCAACGCTCATGGTATCACCGTTCAGGAGACAATGAGTTGCTCGTGGCATGGTTCCTCCCGTGATTGAAGGGGCAACGGCGCTTCCATTGGACCTGACTACTGCCCCTGGACCTGAACTTCATAGTGATCGAAGCTAGAATCCTGTCGCGTCATAACCTCGAATGGAGACGTTGCGCCGGCCGGAATCGTATCCAGTGCCGTGTACGAATATGCCACGCCGGCGACTGCGCCGGCACCGTCATAGAATGTGACTACCACCTTCACGTACTCCGCATCAGTGTCGCCGCTGTTCTGGACCTCGCCTACGATGGACACGTAGTCGCCGTTGCTGCTCGACGTGTGACTCTTAACCGAGATGCCCTGCCGCCCCAACTCCCCTGGACTGGCCTGGGCCTGAATCTCGTAGCGAACCGCGCCTGCCCAGCGGTCCGTGGTCAATTCAAAAGGCGATTTGCCGGCGGCAGGCACTGCATCCAATATGGCATACGAATAGGTCACGCCCACCACCTTGTCAGCTTCGTCGTATAAGGTGGCGATGACCTTGACATACTCCACTGGCGCTCCACCTTCGTTCTTGACCTCACCAACGATGTGGTAGTAATCGCCGTCGATGCGCTGCCGGTGGCTGACCACGCTGACCAATGTTTCCGGCAGGTCGCCTTCAGAGGACTGCACCTGGAGCTTGTAGCGGGTCATGCCGTCCCAGTCGCTGGTCATCATCTCAAACGGCGACCTGCCCCCTGGAGGAATCACGTCCAAAATGGTGTAGGTCGATTCAGTCCCGACGACGCTGTCCTTGTCGTCATACAGCGTAGCCACGAGCTTGACGTACTCCATGGGGGTGTTGCTGGTGTTCTCTACCTCGCCGATGATGTAGAGGTAGTCGCCCTCCGTGTAGCTGACGTCGCTAGTCACCTCCGCAGGGCCGCTTGCGCTGTCGGGAGGCGGGGTCGGTGTATTCAGGATGTCCCTCATACCTCTAACCAGTTCATCGCGAAGTCCATCCAGTTCGGCCCTATCTAGTGCATAGACGGTTTCCAGTAGGTCGTCCACATCCGAGAGCACCGCGTCGATGTCGGCCAGTGGGGACGCGATTTCTGAGATCACTGCATCTGCGTTGATTTCCTGGTTGAACCAGCTAGTGACTAGAGAGCGGGTCGTCTGATGGATAGATACCGCGGCCTCCCAGGAGGGCTTCACTATGGCGGGGGGAGCGTATTCGGCGATTCCCTCATCGACGGCCTGAATTATCAGAGCTACAGCCATCACGGACGAGAAACTGTCCGTGCCCTCCAGTTCACCAGATGCAACGCGGCGCGCCGTCTCATCCAGCAGATTGACCTCGGCCTGGATGGCGACCAGCAACTTGTAAGTGTCAAGCGCCTCCTCCTTCGATGAATCGGTCAGCGAAGCGGGGGGTTCTGTGGCCGTTGGCGCAATTGTCGGTTCCACAGAGGGCGCAGGCGTATTGGTGGGCGCAGGTGCCGTGGCCGGCGCAGGCACGCTGTCTGGGGCACGGGCGGTCAGTGTCGCTTGCACCGCTCGGTCCACCGTCGCCTGCGTGTCTGGTGCTGGCGCACCGCGACAACCCGCGACCATCAACACGACAACGAGGACTAGGGCCATGTTCTTCATGATGCTGTCCTCCCTCCAATCGATTCGCGAATTCTCTGACCAGGAATACCCCTGACCCAGAGGGCAAACACGTGACCTCGCCAACTCCCTGCGCGGATCGGCGGTTGTCACGCCTCCGGCCACCAGCGCAGCCATTACCAACCTCAGCGGCAGCGCCGGCGACGCGCCATCACGACCGCGGGTTACGCGCTAGTCTGGGTCCCCTGGCGGGGTCTTCGTGGGAGGTCGCGCGATCCCCAGATCGCGCGCGACGTCCTTCACGTCCAGGCGCTTCCAGCCGAACAGACGCAGAATCAGTTCCAGCAGACCGAAGAGGATTTTCGACATGTTGTTCACCCTGATCCAGAAATCTCGTTGCCATCGACGTTGGCCAATCCGGCAAGGGTATGTTGTCTTGTGAACCAAGGCTGGCTGAGAAGGGAATGCGTCACCGTGCCGCTCAACAGCACACTTGCCCAACTACTTTGCCAGTCTGGTGATGAACTCGCGCAGGACTTCGGAGAATGCAGCCGAATCACCCGTTGTTTATCTCTCCCTGGGGGCCAGGCTTCAACACGGCCAGCCGGACCGCCATCTCCCCCAGCCGAGCCACGATACCTGCGACGACTCCAGCTTTGTCCTCGCCGTACTCGATGTCGAGAGCAACCACGAAGTGACCGTCCCCGTAACGGGTCACAAAGACTCCCCGTTGTGCTGCCCAGGGTTCGAGGATGGCCTGTACTTCAGGCGCACGCCCGAACTCACTTGGCGAGAAGACCATCCAAAGCGGTGTCACGCCATGCGTCTTCCAAAGCACGAAGTGGATTCCGAACCACAGGCCGGCCCGTCGCTCAGCCCCGAAGTAGGCATAGCGACCGATTCGTTCCGCCGAAGCCTGAGGAGCGGTTCCCCGGAGATTCAGAATGCCCTGGCTGACAGCACGGTCAACCACAGCCTGCACAACGCTGCTCAACTGCAGGATCAGGGCAGGCGTGCGTTGGTCCGTCGCTTCCTGTGCGGACATCGGGAGAAACGCTTCGATGTCCGCTGCTGCACACAGCGCCTGCAACTGAAGAAGATCACTCCTGGCAGCCTTGTCATCAGTGGCTTCGGTCTCCAGGGCATCGAGCAGCACCCGCCAGGACGTCAGCACGAGCTTCGGGCCGATGCTGGTCGTCGCGACGCGAAAGATGCCGCTCATCGAGTCTGCTGAGATCGAGATATCATCATCCGCGAGTCTGCGGCGGAATTCGCGCCACAGCATCTCCTGGCGAGCCTCAGGACCGATGACCAGCAGAATGGTGGCCATAGGGCACTCAACCAGTCTGCGAAGGTAAGACACGGGCTGGTTCTCTGTCAAACCGGCCCAAAACTTGTTCTCGATGAAGAGATGCGGCTCACCGGCATCATCGCATCCCAGCATGTCGGGGCGACCCTTACCCTCAGCCTGCTGGGTGCGAAACCAGAGACGGGGCATCTGCGGGTCGATTCCGCGCAGGAGCTTCATCATTCCGTTGTGAGCGAGCTCGTGCGATTGTAGGACGAAAGAAAGCGCCTCGGTCGCAACATTCTCGTTCTCCTGGGAGAGCCGCTTCTGGACAACGTGACTGAAAACTGTTTGCATCTTTGTACCTTTGACTACTATGGCCGAGGCGTCGGTGTAGGGCGGTCGGTGTGCGGCGCAGGGTCGCCGCAGTCTCTGTAGTTGTGGTTGTTACCGTATGGCCCCAAGTCAAAGTCTTGGCGGTAGACCTGTCCGTTCCACTCGAACTCGACCGCCTTGACCCATTGATTGCGATCTATCGGAAACGCGAGGAAGGTCCACCCCGCGCTTTGCCCTGGCTGGATCGCCGGCTGCGGATAAAACCCACTGCTTCTGCTCACCCATTGCCATCGTAGGCCGTTCATCACATCTTTTTGGCCGTCCGTAATAATCCAGCGCTTCGGCCTCCAGGGTGGCTCAATCGATGTCTGGGAATTGTTCTTGATGTACATGTCAACCTGAAACGACCGATAGCCCCATAGGGGATGGTGTTCGTTGTCGTCGCCAGTGTACTGCCATTCGGTCTGTTGGCAATCGTAGTGCGGGTTGAGGAAGGTCACCTCAAGATCGCGCCGGCCGGCCGCGGGTTTCGCAATCGCGCCGGGGGCAGAGGTTGGGGCGACCGGTGGGGTTGGAATAGTCTTCGCCACTGCCACCTCGCCGGTGGAAACGTTGAGTTGGACCAAAGTCGCCGCGATCCAGCCGCTGCGTCCATCGGGCAGAGTGATCTCCAGCCACGAGCCATCAGCGTTGCGACCAGTTACCGGGAGTAGATCGCCCTTTCTGCCAGCGGTGATGGCCGCGTGCCCGGTGCCAGGGCCGGCCCGCACGTTAATGGATGCCGACTGCACCACAGCTACCGGACCAACCGATGTAGGTGAAGGTTCTGGCGTCGGCGTGTCAGTCGGCCGGGGTTCGGGGGTCGGGGTCGGCGGCATTGTAGCTGAAGCCGTGGGAGCCGGCCTTGGTGGCACCTGTGTTGCCGTAGGCGCTGTCGTAGCCGTCATGGTAGGGGCTGCGGTCGGGGCAGCCGTCAGCGTCGCATAGATGTTGCGGGCGATGGCGGTCTCCGTGGCAGCACCGTCGGGCGTATTTGCTGGTTGGGCAGTCGGCGTGCCCGCACAACCCACAGCCAGGGTGACGATCAGGACACAGAGGAATATCTGCCTCACGGTGCTCATCTCCTATCAAATGCTGTTGATGATGCGTCGGTGTAGGCGCTTGATCTCGCCGATGTGTGCCGGACCATCCATCATGGCCCTGAACACTGAGGATTGCGTCTAGGCGTAATCTATCACACCGTGATAAGTTCGCCAAGTCACCGAGTTTGTGGGAGGCCGCGAAACACCGTGGACGATTTCCGGAAATCAGCGGCGATTCGTGCTTCGCCTCGTCAAGGTACGCATTTTCATTCCCGCGCTCAGTGTGCAGCAGTGGAGCCCATGGGGTCACTGCGGAATAAGTCCGCACCCCGTTTCACCGTGCGCGCTCAGCCGCACCGCCAATAGCTGCGCCACAGACCGGGCAGCAACCCGTCTCGATCAGTTCGTTCCATAACCTGCGAACGTCGCGGCAGGTCGTCGCCGGCGATACGCCCAACCGCCGAGCGACCTCGGCCTGAGTGTGGCCTGCCTGGAGCAGTTGCACCACGAGCTCAATACGGGCGGCCGGTCCTCCGTCCGGTTGGCCGTGATCCAGATCGCATGCCACAGGTGAGGCGGCGAGGGGTTCCGGCCCGTGGCTCCACACCCGCCGGCAGACCGGGCATAGGCGCTGGCGGGGGCCGGTCCAGCGGCGAAAGTAGCACTGGACCGTTGATCTGGAAACTAGCAGCCGGCTCGCGATATCGGCCTTGGAGCAACCAGCACGGTGCAGGGCCAAGGCCTCCAGGGACCGAACCAATGCCGCGGCTCGGCGCATCGCATTGTAGCGCCGCCGGCCGCCGGCCCGCCTATACGCCTCGGAGTTGGAGACGGGGGCGGACCAGGCGCATCGTGTAGTTGTCATCGCGATTCCTCGGCAGGGTGAGGTAGGGCGTCAGCGATTGCGCCCTGGCCCAACGCTGTTTCCGGTGCTCCGATACGAAGCCCTACGGGGCATTCAATCAGGGCCAGCCCGCGCCTCGTCCAGCAGGGACAGCCGGCGGCACCTTTGCGCATGATCAGCCGCCCGCCGTGCCGCGGGCCGCGGGTGTGCGCGCGGCCCGCGCGCGTTTGCGCTTGGGTTCATGCGCGCGCATATGCTTCGGGCAGTAGGGCTTCATTATCCACTCGTGCCCTGTCGCCAATACGCGCAGTTCCGCCAGAGCCTCGGTTGCCGGTTCATCGCAGTAGCCCCAGGCGGCGAACGCGCAGCAGGGCAAAGAGGTAGACAGCACCACAACACGCTGCGTTCGCTGACTGATGGTCATTGCCTCCTCCGCCGAAACTGTGGCACAGCCCGCCTAAAATGGCAGGAAATCCCACCGCGGGTCCGCCCTGCCTTCCCGCCAACAGGGGATGATCCCGTTGCACGTTATGTCCTGCTCAACCATCTGGAGTGCAAGCTCAGCCTCCTCAAGCGAAGCGAAGGTCGCCTTGTGGTAATCGGATTCATCGGCGTGCCCACGGTCCTGCCACCAGATTAGGATGAGTGGTGGATTCTCTGCCACCGTGTCAGTCCCGCAAGAGGGATTCTGCAATTCATCGGTCCGGCCCACATTTGACGTTGATCCATAATTTTCATCCACTTCATTCAGCCATTCGAGCGCACAGTCCAAAGGACCAACACAACCCATGACACCCTCCGCAACAAAGAACCTATGGCGCATCCAGTTTGTGATCGTTGTCGTGCTTGAAGTTGTAATCCCCCTTAAGGGGGGGATTACAAGTACTACAAGCTGACTTGTAATCGCTACAAGTTTCATGACAAGTGCTACAAGACTACAAGTGCTCATTTGGCATCACCAACGAGACAGTAGGTTGCTGATTGTGTGCCGCTGCCGCCATCACAACGCCACACCTTGTTCTTCTCGGCCAGCAGATAGATGGCTTGTCGCGCCGTGGTGGAAGCACATGTGTCCGCGTGGTCCATGATGTTCTTGACGGTGTCTGCACCGTGTTCTTCCAGGTACCGCAGCACATATCGCTCGGCTTTGCTGAAAGTCTCGCGTGGCCCGACGGTCGGTGCAGGTATCAGGTCGAATATCCCATCGCTCCAGCGCATCATGGCCGACAAGGTGATGGGTTCGCCGTCGCGATTCTTCACGGTGGCAATGTCAACCAGTTGCGAATCGTTACGCCGGGTGAGTTCGAGCATCACGTCGACAGCGCCAGGAATGGCCGACGACCCCCGATAAGCGCCCCCCCGGTTGCTATGGTGTACCACGAGCACCGCTGCGCCGGTTGCCTCTGCGACGGTGCGCAAACCGTGAAAGACGGGTTGGGTGTCTTTGACAGCGTTCTCATCGCCGCCCAACATTACATCGGCCAATGCATCAATGACGACGAGGCGAGCGCCAACTTTCCGGATGAGTTCATCCAGGGTCGCCAATGACTCATTTTCACGGAAGTTGAATCCGACGAGGGACGCGATGTAGACTGGCGTCGATGCGTCGGCTAGATGACCACGCAGCGCTTCTGCAAACCGGTCAAGGATGCGTCGCGTCCCCGATTCCTCGTCGATGATCAATACCGCACCCTGCTGTGTCGCCAATCCAAGCCAGGGTGAGCCGAGGGCTACACAAACACTCAGGTCAGCAAAACAATACGTTTTGCCCGTGCCAGGGGGAGCGAACATCACGTTGACGCTGCCAGGCAGGAATAGCTTCTCGACCAACCACTTGCGCGGTGGTCTGGGTTGAAGGGCCTCCGCTGCCGTCAACAGCGAGATGTGGCTGGCCGGGGTGTCTGCCTGTGGACTCGCCTGCGTCAGGTCCTGCGACAGCCCGTCTATGGCGCGCACGATCTCATCACGCCATGTGCCGTTCGAGTAATGGGTCGCTCGGAGTGCTGCTTGAAGCCGATTATCGGCCCGCCGCCGCGCCGCGAGGTCCCTCACTTGGCGAGCAAAGACTGATGCATCGACAGGGTTGACGTCGAGCGCCTGCAGATGTGCTATCAGCAAACCAACGTCGACACCACGGCGCTCTAGTGCATCGCCGATACTAGCGGCCGTGGGCACGTTCACTCCCTGAGGATAGTCTCCCAGGTCAATCAGTTCTTGCCCTACAGCCCAGATTTGCCCATGGAGTTTGTTGTGGAAGTCTTCCGGCTGCACATCGCGCGCGAAATTCGCGAAATCGGTAAGCGCAGTCGCGAGTAGGCGTTCTTCCGCGTCTGGATCGTACAGGGCCTTGCTGCCGGCCATGGCACTACCCCTGAACGCCCAAGGTCACAAAGGCGGACCGCCTTACGCAGACCAAGGCTCGACCATCCCACTGCCAGAGTGGTGCTGAGAACGCTTCGTCGTCGCGATTGGATGGTGATCTGACACCGAAATGTCCCCTGATCGAACAGCATCCTCCGCGAGCCCACCGAGACCGGCACCAGCCCGTTCGGCACTATGACGCTCCGCCTCGCGGAGCAGAAGCGCCCGAACCAACGTCGCAAGTGGCAATTTGGACTCCTGTGCGAAGCGCCTCAGCGCATATTCCTCGTCATTGGCCAGTCGAACGACCAACCGTATGTTTCGAGACATCATGACCTCCTTAGACTTCCTCTTGGCTGCGCCGTAGCCCCTCATTCAGCAGCCATTGAGCACATCATATCAGAGGGGGACGATGCTGTCAAGTCTAAATGTGTATGTTCTGACATTTGACAATAGTTTGCCAACTTGACAAGTTTGTCTAGTTGGCTGATCTTGCGTCTTGCCAAGCTGGCGAGCAATTGCTCGGATTACAGGTGACTGGGCTGAGGGGTTTGGGTCAGGCAATCCGCTACGGTGATGGGTCGTCTGTGCTTCGATGTCCGCCGAAAGGTTGAAGCTCGGACCGGTGCTGCTGAGGCTGCTGGGCGAATGATCGATGATGCTTCCGACGAGAATGTGTTCGGGACCACTGCCACAGGTGAACGCTACCACATGGGGCCCTACTGGGTCCTGGTTCACGCATCAGTGATAAGGGTTTTGCGGGAGCGTTGATTTCTGGGTATAATCAAATTGAAAAGGTCAGCGGTGCTGGTAACACCGCTGGCTTGGTGGCTCGCCGGTTGAGGCGTCGAGGCCAGGGGGCGCGTGACTACCGCCGGCCCACGCGCAACTGCGGGCCAGGGGGTTTGTCAGCCGAGATGACCCAGCGATTCGTCCAAACGGGCGTCTTGGATATCGGACAGCCGACCACAATCTGTAGTGTTGGTTATTGGATAGACCCCTAGATGTTGTGGTAGAAGAAGGCGACGTAGCTCAGAGGCAGAGCAAGCGGCTCATAATCGCTGGGTCCTGAGTTCGAGTCTCAGCGTCGCCACCTGATACCTTTGTTGTGGTTCGCCACAATCACCCAATGACACCTCGTGGTCTCTTATCGACTGCGAGGTGTTTTTCTTGTCCGGTTACCGTGGGTATCGCCGTGCGCGCCTTGCGCGCACGGCGATACCCACGGACTCACGGCGTCGCGTCAGGCCGCGCCAGCTTCAGCGCGCGTGAAGGCAACAGCTTGGTGGAGTCTGGCCCGCGCTGGGTGCCCGGCACGATGTAGTCGCGCTCGGTGAACGCGGCCCTGTCTCCCGGCGGAAGCACCAGCGGGCTGTCTTCCACGGCCGTGCAGTAACCGTGCGTCAACAGTTGGATGTCCTCGCAACTGCGCGCGAAGTAGTAGACAAAGAGCTTGTCGAGGTTGCCGATGCCGTCGTCGTAGAACGCGGCGCTCCCCTCGAGCCTCGTGTACTCGACGTTCTTTGCCCCCAGCCTCAGGCGGAAATTGTTGAGGCCCAGGCCGACATAGGTGGCGTTACCGGTCTCCGTGCCCAACGTCCCGATCACCGCCCACACCTCGCCATCGTCGAACGTGGGGCCGGGGAAGAAGCCGTAGCTGGCGTCCTGCGCATCCCCGGCACAGTCCATACCGATTTGGGCGCACAGGGGCCCGAGTAGGTTGATCGGCGGGCTCTGGAGGTCACCGAAGGGACTGTACCGGCCGGTGCAGTCGGCATCTTCACAGGGCTGCTCCCAAGCCGTTGCGACCGCATGCACCAGCTTCGTCAGATCGTCGCGCAGGTACTCCTCGGAAACCGCCGTCCTCGGCTCAGGGCTGTCGGGTCCCCAGGCCGGGAACGTCTCCTTGCGGTAGCCCGGAGACGTGTCGCGCACGCGCAACAGCCGGAGCGTCGGGCTGTGCCGCCATTCATACGAATCAGTGCCGACGCCGCCCCCATCGAGGGGCATCGAATAGCGGAATGGCGACATGAAGTCGTCGGCATTCTTGTTCAGGCCGGTGCGAACGTTTCGGGGAATGCGCTGGGTAAAGACCGCGCTCTCATCGACGCCAAGCTTGACGAGGCCCTTGCGGAGCTCGCGCTCCATGTGGCCATCCGGCGTGATGATGAAGTAGACGAACTGCCCCCAACTTTCATCCACCTGCAACTGTCGCTCGATCATCACGTTATTGATGCTGTCGCTCAGGCTGTTCATGAAGCCGATGCGCTTCGGGTTGAGTGGCACCTCGTGAAAGAACACGTCCTGCGCGTCGAGCGACGAAAGGAAGGTGTAGGTTTCGTTGTCCGTGTCGTACGTGCCCTTGTGGGTATACGTGTAGGTGTAGAGGCCGAAGTAGTGTGCCGGCGGTGGCATGTAGCCGAATATGAGGATCGCCTCGTGCGGGTCGAGACGGTAGGTCGTGCCGTAGCCCTCCTTGGTCTCCCCGAAGGCCCCCCTGGTTGCCGGGTCGACGAATTCGTCCGGCCAGTAAGGCACGACCGGGAACACATAGGGCGCTGCCGGATTGTTGAAGTAGCAGGTGCCCATCAGCTCGTAGGTCGGCAGGCACTCATCGGCGCCCCACATCTGGAAGTAGCCCTCCCGGACCTCCAGGTCAAGCGTTCTGAGGCTCTCTGCAATGTGGGCAGCGGTGTTGTCCAGCGTTGCATTCTTCTCGCCCTCTGGGAGGACGGGACCTGCTGCTGCTGGGAGTGTGACCACCAACAGCATGACTGCGGCCACAAGCGACAAGCGGATCACCAGCGTTCTCCTTCTCACGTCAAGGTGTCTCCTTTCTGCTGCGAGCCGGCCGCAAGATGCGGCGACCGGGGTGAGAGCCCGCCGTGCGCGAGGCCTCTTCAGTGTATCATGAAAGGGTAGGCGCAGCGCGTCGAGTCGCGCGCAGCAGCGAATTCTTAAGATTACCGGGCCCGCCGCTTGCACCACGCTTGCGGGGTAGGTGTCCCGGTTTCTCTCAAGCGCATTCTTATGGTAAGCTAATCCTGACATAATTTTGCCCATGTCTCGCACAGTACAGAACAGAAAGGGTAACCATAGTGGCTTACAGGCCCAACGCGTCCTTCGGTGATGAGAATCCTCTCGAAGACGTGCTCCGAAGACTGTCCCGGTTCCAGCGTTCCATCTACCTCATCATCCCGATCGTGCTCCTGGTTGCGTGGCTGCTCTCTGGCGTGTACGTCATCCAGCCCGGGGAGGAGGGGGTCGTACGTACATTTGGCCGATTCTCCAATATCACGGGGCCTGGCCTCAACTATCGTGCTCCGTCGCCATTTCAGAGCGTGACGATCGTGGATGTGCAGAGCATCCGCCGCGCGGAGATCGGGTTTCGCACCGACCAGCAAGGCGGCAAGGAGGAGCGGCTCGATGAGGCGCTGATGCTGACCAGGGACGAAAACATTGTCCAGGTGGAGCTACTGATCCAGTATCGTGTTGGCAACTCCCGTGAGTTCGTCTTCAATACGCAGAACCCTGAGGATATCCTGGTAACCAGCGCCGAGGTGGCCCTGCGCAGCGCAGTCGGACAGATGTCGATCGATTCCGTGATTACCGAGGAACGGGCAAAGGTGCAGGATGATACGCGCGTGTTCCTGTCCCGTTTGCTGGGTGATTATGGCACCGGCATCCTGGTGACCGACGTGCGCTTGCAGGTAGCAGATCCGCCTACAGAGGTGCGCGATGCCTTTCAGGAGGTGGTGCGCGCCAAGGCGGACAAGGAGCGACGTATCAACGAAGCCCAGGCCTACCAAAATGACGTCGTGCCGCGCGCTCGCGGCGAGAAGCAGCGCTTGATCGAAGAGGCTACGGGGTTTAAGGATCGTGCTGTGCTGCGTGCGACCGGTGATGCCCAGCGGTTCCTTTCTGTCCTGCAGGCCTACCAGTTGGCGCCGGAGGTGAGCCGCGAGCGGCTGCAGATCGAGGCGCTGGAAAGCGTGCTGAGTAAGGTGCAGTTGACGTTGTTGGACAAGGAAGCTGTGGGGGGCCAGGTGCTCCCGTTCCTGCCGCTGACCGATCTCACCACAAGTGCGCCGGTCGATGCACCGGTCAGCGAACCGACAGCGGCGCCAACGCCTGCTGCAACTCCGCAAGGGGGTGATTGAGATGCGTCGCAGACTTCCTACGCTCCTCATTGCGCTCCTGTTTGTGGGCGCGATCCTGTTGACGTCCAGCGTCTACATCGTCGATGAGACGCAGCAGGCGATCGTCCTGCAGTTTGGGGAACCCGTGGCGATCGTCCAGCAGCCGGGGCTGCATTTCAAGCGGCCCTTCGTCCAAAACGTGATTCTGTTTGAAGAACGAGTACTCTCCAGTGATGCGCCCCCTCAGGAGTACCTGACCGCCGATAAGAAGCGGTTGGTGGTTGACCACGTAACGCGCTGGCGCATCAGCGATCCGTTGATCTTCTTCCAGGCAGTGCGCTCAGAGGCCGGCGCCCGGGCCAGGCTCGATGATATCGTCTTCTCCGAGCTGCGTCGCGAGCTTGCTTCTGTGCAGTTTGTGGACGTCATCGCCAATCAGCGGGAGGCGATCGAGGAACGGGTCGCGCAATCGACCAGAGATAAGGCCGTCGAGTTCGGCATATCGGTCGTCGACGTGCGCACCAAGCGAGCCGATCTCCCAAAAGAGGTGGAGCAGAGCGTGTTCGACCGGATGCGTGCAGAGCGACAGCGCGAGTCGGCGCTGGTCCGCGCTGAGGGTGAAGAGCAGGGCAACATCATCCGGGCCCAGGCCGACCGCAGCAGAACAGTGACTGTGGCCGAGGGCGAGCAGCTGGCGCAGCAGCTGCGGGGCGAGGGTGAAGCCGAGGCAATTCGCATCTATGCGGAAGCGTTAGCGCAGGATCCGGAGTTCTACGCGTTTTCCCGGCGGCTCGAGGCATACGGCACCATCCTGAAAACGGGCGACAGGTTGGTTATCCCCTCCGACAGCGAGTTCTTCCGCTATTTGCTCGACAAGAGCGCGGAGTAGGCACAGGGGGTGACGGCGTATCCGTGGGCGGCGAAGGGGACGGTCGTGGATACTCTCAGAAGCGACCATCCGGGTGGGGGGTTCGCCATGATCTATCGCACCGCACTGCAACGGAAGGCCCGCTTTGCCGCCCTGGCCCTGGCGACCGGCATTGCGTTGGGCGGATGCGCCGCATTGCCCGGCACGCCGGCTCGGCCCTCTGCCACCGCGGCCATCGCGCGGTCGCTGGAGGCCGTCACGCCTTCCTCGACCCCCACACCCGCGCCCCCGGCCGCCACCGCGACGCCACAGCCCACTGCCCTGGCTTCGCCAACCGCGCTCCCGTCGGAGGCTCCCACCGTTGCGCCCCTGCCGTCGAACACCGCGGCCCTGCCCACCGGGCTGCCGCCATCGCCGTCTGCGACGCCGCAGGCCACCGCTCCAGCGCCCGGGGTTCGCTCTGCACCCACCGTTACGCCCGCGTCGCCATCGCCAGCACCCCTCCCCGTGATCGACATCATCGTCGACGACGGCGGCGATGGCTTCGGCTACAGCGGCGCATGGTTCACGGGCGACGGGGGCGCGTCGTACGGGGGCGGGTGTCACTGGGCGCCGCCCGGCCATAACATCGCCTACATCACGCCCGAGCTGCCGCTGGCCGGCTCCTACGAGATCTACGCCTGGGGCTGCGGCGACCCGAACCACGATCAGGCCTACCTGACCACCGTGATGGTGTACCCGTTCAGCCGGGGATTCTACGCGCCGCCGCAGACGGCCGTCAACCTGAAGGAGGACGTGGGCCGCTGGGTATCCCTCGGCATCTACTACATGGAGCCGGGCGGATCGCTGAGCGTGGGCACCTCGGTCACCGGCAACGTGGCCGTGGACGCGTTCCGCTTCGTTTACCGCTCCGCGGAGCACCTGGACATCACCCCGACGCCCGCGCCGACCCGCACCACCTGGACCAACCATCCACCCAGTCCCCAGGAGCAGCTGACATCGGGAGACCTGTCTGCGCGGCTGGGGCTCGTGCAGTGGCTCTACCCGTACACGCCCGCGCAGTTCGAGGAGACGACCTTCGACGACTGCGAGGCATTTCCGCGCGACGGGTGCGGTGAGTCGCGGACGGGCTGGCGGGTGCTGGTCGGGTACCGCGGCCGGGAGCCCTTCAGCGTGGCCTACCGCCTGTCGGCCGACCTGCGCCACGTGAGCCTCGACGCGCCGGACGGCCTGCGCGACCGGCAGCTGCTCTACCTCTCCGGCCGCAAGGGGGAGTGGCAGTTCTACGTCTATCGCTATCCAGACGGCTCGTGGCGCTTCGTCAGCACCAACCTGCGGGATAACAGCGGCTCGAGCGGGTCCCTCACGGACGACCAGGCCGCGCGGCTCCGCGACCTCGTGGACAGGTACGCGTCGATCGGGACGGGGCGGGAGCAGCTGGTGACGCCGGACGGCTTCGCGCTGTCCTTGTACGGCTTGGGGACGCGGGTCGCGCTGGACGAGGCCGGCCGCGCCAGCCTCATCGCATTCGTGGGGGAGTTCGCCGTCTATATGCCGCAGTGACCGCGCGGCGGGCAGGCGGGGTGCGGCGACGCGATGGGTGGCTCGCGACGCGCACCCCAGTTCTTTCGATCATATCTAATACAAGACCGCGAAGTGACGGAAGGCCCGCTGCGTAAGTTCGGCGTCGCCCGTGAACGTCGCTCGCCCGACCGCCTCGTCGTGGGTGAACCGTCCCGAGGCATAGATGTTGAAGTCCACCGCGTCCATGCGAACGGTGGCAGCAGGAACCCCCCGGCCGACTCGCCACGCCCCGCCGGCCGGCCCCGTCAGCTCCAGGGCCATGGCCTGCCCGCCCAGGGTGCGCGCGAGGGAGCCGGCCAGGTCGCGGACGACCAGGGCCACGATGCGCCCGTCGTGAGCGGCCGTCTGCCGGAACGGCCGGCCTGTCGCACGGCAGATGTCCAGGCGGTGGATCCACGTGTCCCGGCTGTGGATCACCAGCATCAGGTGGCGCATGCTCAGCCATCCCGGTCCCGGGTGAGGGATGCCGAACAGCTTGAAGAACCGGAACCGGTGGGCCCAGTTCCTGACCGCCCCGTCGCCCGTCTCCCTGAGCTCGGCAATCAGTTCTTCGGGCGACCTGTCTGCCCGGTCGGCCAGCTGGCGCCGATTCACCGCGTCTTCGCTCATCCCACCCAGCATGGGTATGGCCGCCATGTATTGGTGCACCAGCTCGCGATAGCCCGTGCCACTGGCATACGCGACGGCCTGGTGTGCCAGCATATCGCGAACGCTCCATAGCGTGCACGCCGTTGGCCGGTGCCAATCCTGCTCGTCCAAAGATTCTACCAGCTCCAGCAGGCGGCGAAGTTCCTCCCGCCCCAGCCGCTCTGCCTCGTCTGAGGTGACGTACGGGATCAGGGCGGCATCGTCGAGTGTCGCTGCAACGGTCATGGCTTTGCTCCTTGTGAAGTCATGGGTGTGGACCAGGCCGCGTCGAACAGCGCGACGGCGGCCCCGATCAGGCCGCCGAACCGACCTTCGCCCACGGGCAGCCCCGGTTGGTTCGCCATGTGCAGCGCGGTCAGGCCGTGCATCATGGCGATCACGAGGTCGGCGATCTGCTGGTTCGACAGCGTCGAGCTTATCTGTTCGCGCCACCGCCCCACGCGGTCGTAACCGCGCTGCAGGATCTGCTGGCTCAGCTCGAGGCTCTCCGTCGTGGGCATGAAACCGGGCACGGGGCGCTCGAAGCACAACTGATACAGTTCGGGGTTCTCCAGCGCGAACGCCATGTAGCCCGACAGGTAGCGCCGGATCTCGTCCTGCCAGCTCGCCGCGCCGGCTAACCGCTCCTGCATGTAGTCGTCGTACAGGCCGAAGCCGAGGCGGAAAAGCGCGTCGTAGAGGTCGGCCTTGCCTGCGAAGTAGTTATAGAGGGACGGGGGGCGCATCTCCATCCGCCGCGCCAGTTCGTGCAGCGTCAGCGCCGCCGCCCCTTCCTCCCGCATGATCGCGCGCGCGGTCGCCAGGATCTCCTCGACCATCGTCTCGTGGTTGCGCTGCTGTCGCCGGGACTTCATGCCGTACGCTCCTCCAGTTACCTAATGGTGTTAGAATATACTAATAGTATTAGGTATCTGTAAGGAGCGCGGACTACAATTGGGGATGGTCAATCAGGGTCGCCGCGCGACCATGGAGAACGTCATCGGGATGCGTGCTCTCAGCTCGGGCTTGAGGCTGGGGAAGATATCCCAATACGGCTCGCGGTGCTCACCGAGGTGTTCGAAGCCGGCCGCCGGCGCCTGCGTCTGCCAGTCAGACCCGACCTCGTCATCCATCAGTACACCACTCCTGGACCCTGCTCCGTCGGCCTACGCGCCAGTAGGGATATCGTAAAGCGGGGGTCGTGCGTTCGGCTTCGTCCAACGCGACCCTCGCCTCGATCAGTGCATTCCCTCCGCTTGGCTCTGCCAACTCGAAACTGATTCGTCCGCCAGAACCGCCAGGACATCGTGTTCTTCGAAGGGTGGTTGCTTGGTGCGGGCAAAACTCTCGGCCTGCCGTCGCCCCTGCGATGCGGAGCCAGCCGATGTGATGCTCCGCACCTCCCAACCCGATCCCACTAAGGACTCCAACAGCAGCGGCAGCGGCTCGGCCTTGCGATCGCGGATCCCGCCGAAACGAATCACGAGTTCGGCATCAGCGCGGCATACCCGAGCCACGTTTCGCCACACGGTTCTTAGCTCCTGGCTGAATATACCCGGACTTGCGTGGCGGATTTGTCCATCGGATGAGTAATCGACCTCAGCGGGTCCACCCACGAACCATTGGCGCAACCACTGATCGGGGATGTACGTCCGTAAGCCATAGTAGGGCGGAGACGTAATCACCCATCGCAACGCACGACCCTGCACCGCCGCCTCTACGGCAGCGGGGTCCCGGCTATCGCCCGCGAGAATCCAGCCCTTGCCCCGAGGGAGTTTGGCACCGAAGTAACGTTGTGACCGCTCGTGAACGATGGCCAGCACATCCACCGACCGTGGCTTCAGATCGCGCACCTTCCAGAAGCGCACTGCATACCCCGGCTTGGGCGCATAGGTGCGGGGCGACTGGTTGGAGAAGTATGAGGCTTTGTACTTTGGCGTGGGACCATGCAGGGCGCCCATCAGGATCGCTCGCAGAGCCTTGCGGGCATCACTGCGGCAGTCGCGCATCAGACCCTCTCTCAGCCGGCAGACCACGACAAGCACGTCTGGCGAGAATGCCCACTCCCAGAACTCGCCTTCAGGCACGTCGACAGGCTGATCAACCTCGTCAAGCAACTCAACCGCAGCCCCCAAGATCTCGCGTGGCGATGTGTTGGCCAGTTTGGCTTGCGCGATGGCAACGGCGACCGGGCTGCTATCCATGCCAATCGATGGCAGGTTCGACAGCCGAGCAGCAAAATTGGTTGTGCCGCGTCCGCAGAACGGATCAAACACCCAGCCATCCCGCTCGCCCCGGGCAGCCAACAGCGAGCGGGGGAAGTCCACCGGGAACATCGTGAAGTACGGGCAGATTCCGTTCAGCGCCCGGTCGTTGTTGCCGTACAGCATCTCCCAGCCTACCCCTTGCCCGTCTTGACGTATGCCGTGTTGCGGGTCGGGTGCTTGTAAGAGTGCCAGGCTTCGTTCTGTCTGCCGAAGATGCGATCCATCGCCTCCCGCACCAGCCCATAGGCAATCTGCCCGCGGTCGTCCATCTCGACCGGCAGTTGATCCTCGAAGAACCTCTTCATCGTGCCCCAAGCCACGCCCTCGCTGCTGGTCACGCGTCCCATCATGTTCTCGTCGCGCTGGAGCGCCTGAATAGCGCGATCCTTATATACCTGCAGGACGTCCCTCTCATCAGGCTGACCTTGGACATCAGCCCCGCTGCCATCCTGCTCGGCCTCGATATCAGTGGCTGCAGGTCGCACCATTAGTTCAGCGCCGACGAGCTTCGCCTCGAACTCATCGCGCAGTCTCGCAGCATAGGTGTCGGCAGCGGGTTGATCGTAGTCCGGATCGAGGGGTTTGAACAGCCGCTCGAACGATAGCACGCGGATCGGGACCGGATAGGGCTTGCCGCCTCCGGAACTCCAGAACACACCCTGGCCTGCGATCGGCTCGTTGAGCAGGACGCTCAACAAGTCTTCACTGAAGTGGGCGTTGGCGCGCTGTAGCGTTAAGAGATCTGCCGACGATAGCAGATGGAAGATGAACCAGTTGTCGCCCTGGCTAAGTATTTCCACCGGAATGCTGCCAGGCTGCTGGGTGATCAGCAGGGCGCCCAGGTCATACTTGCGCCCCTCCTTGACCCAGGTGATGAACGGCTCGGCCGACAGGGCGCGCTCGTTCAGGACCGACTGGGCTTCCTCGATCACAGCAATGGTGGGGATGGTCTTCGGCTCAGCCGCGGTGAACTCCTCCTGGTTGCGGTCGAAGATGCGTCGCAGGATCAAACCCGACAGCATCATGGCCTGCCCGCCGCGCATCTGGGAGACATCAACCACACAAAGCTTGCCCTCTGACAGTGAATGAATCAGCAGGTCCATCAACTGGCTGCCCTTATCATGCAGCATCCTGACGATGGCGGTCATGTTGGCACGCGCGGCGTAAGCCTCCACCTCTTGCCGCTGCTCCAGACCGAGCAGTTCGTTTATCTCTTCAACCGGTGCCTGGTTGCCGTGTTCGTCGATCAGGTTGACCAACCGGACCCACCGGGTCACGTCCAGACCACGCAGCTTGCGTACGTTCTGTTGCTCCTGGCGTTCGGGAGATAGCGCGATCGAGATCACGTCGGATGGTTTCATCCGACGGATGTCCAGCTTGATGCCGCCGGCGACAAAGGACTGATAGAACGGGCTGCTGCTGCGCCGCGAGGTGAAGACGACCAGCTTGTCCCGCAGCGCAGGTACATCGCACAGGCCCGGCCTGCCCCGGTCATCCGGCCAGAAGTACTCGCCATCCGGATCGAAGATCACGGTGCCGACGGGCACCCGTCTATCACCGCGTTTGGTTACCGTGGGTGTAGTCTCGTACAGCTTACTGAACAGAAGCTTGTTGAGATTGGACTTGCCGAAGCCCGCGCGCGCAAAAACGAAGGAGCGACGTGAGACCAGGTTATCAACCGGGAACTTGATGAGGACTTCGGGCTCTTTACATTGCATCCAGTCCGTGATCTCAATCTGCTGGCCGCCGCGCGTGTAAATGTACTCACCCAGGGCGAAATAGCCGATCGGCGCGCCGGGGAGGTTATGTCCGGCAATCTCTTCCAGAACCTCAGGCGACGGGAAAGCAACCGGGCTGCCCACGTGCGGTAGGCGGCGTTGCGAAGGCACAAACGTCAAGCCACCATGAGCCTTGTTGCGCAGCACGCCCAGTACCCGAATGTTGACCCTGTACTTCAGATACTGCTCCCGCAGGTCTTCCGGTATCGGCCGGTCCTCCCGCACGGCCCGGATGTTGAAATCCTCGCCAACACCCGATGAGAGTTTGCCTTCCGAGGAGAACGCAGCGATGCGACCCAATACTGCCTCGTCGGGGGTCTCCAGCTGCACCAGGAGGAACTGCCCATGCATCGGGATGTTCTGGAAGTCGCTTCTATACGGCAACACCAGCTCAGCATGGAACTCCAGGCCGCCTTCGCGGAAGCCGCGGAAGACGCCAATGATCTGTTCCCTCCTGAAGAGGTCAATGTGCGGCATGGCATAGACTCCTAAGAATAACGACGCGCAGCAGGGTCGGCGTCCTGCAACCTGAATACATCCACAGCAGACCCTTCAGTGCCCAGAATCGAACGAATCGCGTCGTAGACACTGTCTTGTAAGATGTCGAAATCGAAATCGACCATAGCGGCGTTCTCATGTGCGCGCTGCAAACAAAGAGGATAGAACGGTGTAGGAAAACCGTTGATGGCGTCCGCTAGCAGGCTGCCCAGGATGGTCGGCGCCTCCGTGCGCTGCGGATAGTACAGATCCACCGGCCAGATAGGATCTCGCGCGCCGTTGCCGAACTTCACGAAGAACATCTTGCCGCCGACAAAACGATTGATTTCCGCTCCTTCGATCGCCCGGTCATCCCCGCGCGCGTATTCGCTCCACACGTACGCCTTCTCCTCCAGATCGCGCGGAACTTCGACGTAGGCGGGATAGGTGCCGGTCAGGATGCCCTCCAAACTCATCGCCAGGCGATAGCGCGCCAGAACCTGACTATGCTTGGCAACCCCAGCCAGGTAGAGCTTGCGGTGGTTTCGACGATGCGCATGGATACCTTCTTCCAGTCCCTTGAGGTACTTGCCGAAAAGGTCACCGGCGAAAACCTTGCTACGGAGAAGCCCGTCAAAGACGATCAGCGTATCGGTGCCAAAATCCTTCTCGCGCACGATGCTGAAGAGGATCGCCCACTCCACCAACTCCCGGTATACCTGCACCCAACTCGGACTTACGGGCCGGTCGGTCTCGTTGGTGCGGATCATGTGGCTAAGCTGAGGGAGGCTGCTCACACCCAGGTATGCCATCATCTTGCCGAGCGCGGTGGGCTTGCCTCCCCGGCCGGCGAACTGCCTGGCGCTCAAGGCCGTGACACTGGTGGTCGGCGTCACGGCTTCCAGGCAGTACTCGTTGTTGCTGGAATCCACCACGCGGATGATCTGCACCAGGAAGGGATCGAACTGCAGGTGGTTGTTGCCACCATCAGTGCCCACGAGAGATATGGAGGTGGTCACCCGCGGCTGGATGCGTCGCACCTGCTCGCGCAGTGGCCTTATCTCCAACCGCAGACGGTCGAGAACCGCCCGGTCAGTGGCCAACTGCTCGGCAATGGCCTGCTTCAGGGTTGTGTGGCTCTGGGGATCGATCATTTCCGCCTACCTTCGCCCGGCAGGGACGAGGCGTCCGTTGCTTTGCGGCGAAGCACCGAACGCGATGAGCCGCCCGCATCAAGACACGCCGCGGACGGCCCAACCTGTCAACGTTCACCTGCCAGTGCCTCGTCTGCGCTGATGGGGCCGTGCCCCGGTCGCACCAGCAGCCCGGGGCGTTTATGTTGTGCGGAGTGTAGCACAGAGTCAATGGTGATGGCAAAGGGCATTCAGCAGCGAACGACCGCTGCTGCAGCGCGATCGCAGCTGGCAAATGACAGCCCGAGTTTTGATAGCCTCATAGGCATGGCGGGAACGTAAGTGGAGGGGCTGACCTGCTCGCGCCCGCACACGCGCCCATTTCACCCTCTCCGCGCGCGGCGCGATAATGGCGCGCAGCAAAGAAGGTGAACATCATGAGCGACCCAACGAACAGCCAACCCCAGCCGGGAAAGGCGCCGGCATCGGCCAAGACGCCGGCCACCTCGCACGATGTCCGGCGTTACCTCAGCAACCTCGCGGCGGAGCGCAACACGACCCTGCTCTACGAACGGCTGGCCGAGACCGAGCCCAACGCAGACCTGGCCGCGGTCTACCGCCGGCTGGCCGAATCGGAGCGCCAACACGTGGCCTTCTGGGAGGACAAGCTGCGCGACGCGGGCGCGACTGTGCCTCCCTTCCGGCTCTCCTGGCGCACCCGCATCCTGCGCAGCCTCGCGGCCCGCTTCGGCGCAGGCTTCGTCCTGCCGACGATCGCAGGCATCGAGCAACAGGCCGGGGGCGAGTATGACGGCCAGCCCGACGCGGAGGCGGCCGGCCTGCCGCGGCACGAGCGCTCCCACGCACGCATCTTCCGCCAACTCTCCCGGAACACGGCGGGCCTGGAGGGCAGCGCAGTGGCCCGGTTCGAGGGACGCCACCGCGGGGCCGGCGGGAACGCGCTGCGCGCCGGCGTGCTGGGCGCCAACGACGGCCTGGTGTCCGTCTTCAGCCTCGTCATGGGCGTGGCCGGCGCGGGGGTGGGCAACCGAACCATCCTGCTCACCGGGTTCGCCGGGCTGCTGTCCGGCGCGCTCTCCATGGCGCTGGGCGAGTGGCTGTCAGTCCAGAGCTCGCGCGAGCTGTACCAGCACCAGATCGACATCGAACGCGAGGAATTGGCCGAGATGCCCGAGGAGGAGAAGGCGGAGCTGGCGCTGATCTATCAGGCCAAGGGCGTGCCCGCTGACTCGGCCCGGCAGATGGCCGAACGCCTGCTCTCGGACGAGACCACCGCGCTCGACACTCTCGCGCGCGAGGAGCTCAACATCGATCCGGCCGAGCTGGGCGGCTCGGCATGGACCGCGGCCATCACTTCGTTCGTGCTCTTCGCGCTCGGCGCGATCATCCCCGTGTTCCCCTACCTCTTCTGGTCCGGGACCACCGGCATCGTGGCCAGTGCCGTCGCCAGCACGATCGGCCTCTTTGTGGTCGGTGCAGCGATCACCCTGATGACGGGCCGCAACGCACTCTACTCCGGGCTGCGCCAGGTCGCGTTCGGCCTGGCCGCGGCCGCGATTACCTTCGGCGTCGGCGCCCTGATCGGCGTGAACGTCGCAGGATAGGCCGGCGCGCGCCGGGCCCGACCAACATCTTCCGAGAACAGGCGAGGCATGATGTCTACGAGATCACCGGTCACAAGTGAGACGACGCCACCGGCCACGATGGGCATCCGCCAGCTGCCGCGCAACGTGTGGGCCGTCAGCCTGACGAGCTTCCTGATGGACATCTCCAGCGAGATGGTCATCAACATCCTGCCCCTCTTTCTGGCCAACGTCCTCGGCGTCAGGACCAACATCATCGGCGTGATCGAGGGGATGGCGGAGGCGGTCGCCAGCCTGCTGAAGGTCTTCTCAGGCTGGCTGTCGGATCGCGTCGGCGGCCGCAAGTGGCTGGCGGTGGCCGGCTACGGCTTCTCCGCGCTGACCAAGCCCTTCTTCTATTTCGCCAACACGTGGGCCGCGGTGGCCGGCGCGCGCTGGGCCGACCGGGTGGGCAAGGGCATCCGCACCGCGCCGCGCGACGCCTTGGTGGCCGACTCGATCGACGAGAGCCATCGCGGCCTGGCCTTCGGTTTTCACCGCGCGGCCGACACCGCGGGCGCCATGCTGGGCCTGCTGATCGCGCTGGGCATCGTCTGGGCCGCGCAGCGCGGCGCGCTGGCCCTGGGCGAGGATGTCTTCCGCACTATCGTCCTGGTCAGCATCGCGCCCGCGCTGCTGGCGGTGGCGTCGCTCGCGTTCCTGGCGCGCGATGTGCCCGTTCAGGGGCAGCGCGCGGCGCCCAGGTTCGCATTCCGCAGCCTCGGCAGGCCGTTCATGATCTTCATGCTGATCGTGGCCCTGTTCGACCTGGGCAACTCGTCCGACGCGTTCCTGGTGCTGCGCGCGCAGGAGCGGGGGCTCAGCGTGGCGGGCATCCTCGGCATGCTGATCACCTTCAACCTGATCTACACGGTAATCTCCACGCCCGCCGGCGCGCTGTCCGACCGCATCGGGCGGCGGAAGCTGATCATCGGCGGGTGGATCGCCTACGCCGTCATCTACCTCGGCTTCGGCTTCGCGCAGGCCGCCTGGCACATCTGGGCCCTCTACGCCCTGTACGGGCTCTACTACGGCATGGCGTACGGCACGGCCAAGGCGCTGGTGGCGGACCTGGTGCCCGCGGAGCTGCGCGGCACGGCCTACGGGACGTACAACGCCACGCTGGGCATCCTCGATTTCCCTGCGTCCGCCATCGCGGGCGTGTTGTGGCAGGGCGTCGGCGGCTGGCAGGGCTTCGGACCCTCCGCGCCCTTCATCTGGGGCGGTTCGCTGGCGCTCCTCGCCGCGCTGCTGCTGGCCATGTCCGGCATCGGCCGCGCCAGCTCCCCGCGCTAGATGCGCTCGCTGACCACCTTCGCCTGCAGGAAGAGCTGCAGGTAGTCCGTGCCGCCGGCCTTCGAGTCGGTCCCGCTCATGTTGAACCCGCCGAACGGGTGCACGCCAACCAGGGCGCCACTGCACTTGCGGTTCAGGTACAGGTTCCCGACCTGGAACTCCTGCCGCGCGCATTCGAGCCGGTCGCGGCGCATGGAGTAGAGGCTGCCGGTCAGCCCGTACTCGGTGTTGTTCGCGATGTTCAGCCCGTCGACGAAGTCCCTGGCCTTGATCACGGCCAGCACCGGTCCGAACACCTCTTCCTGCGCCAGTCGCGCGTCGGGCGCGACGTCCGCAATCACGGTCGGCTGGAGGAAGTAGCCGCCCGCGTCGTTCGGCACGGCCTCGCCGCCCGCGACGAGGCGCCCTTCACCCTTCCCGATCCCGATGTACTCCAGGTGCTTCGCGAGGGCCTTGCCGTCGATCACCGGCCCCATCTCGATGCCGGGGCCGAGGGCCGGATCGCCCACGTCGACCCGCGCGGTCAGCTCGACGATCTTGGCCAACACCTCGTCGTAGACCGACTCGACGACGATCGCGCGGGAGCACGCGGAGCACTTCTGGCCCGAGAAGCCGAACGCGGCCGACACAATCCCCGCCGCGGCCGCGTCCAGGTCGGCCGTCTCGTCCACCAGGATGCCGTCCTTGCCGCCCATCTCGAGCACCGTGCGCTTGAGCCACTTCTGACCGGGATGCACCGCGGCCGCGCGCTGGTGGACGCGCAGGCCGATCTCCTTGCTGCCCGTGAACGCGACGAACCGCGTGAGCGGGTGGTCCACCAGCACGTCGCCCACCGATCCGCCGGGGCCGGGCAGGAAATTCAGCACGCCGGCGGGCAGGTGCAGCTCGTCGATAAACAACTCGGCCACCCACGCGCCGATCACGGGCGTGGCGCTGGCCGGTTTGAGGACGACCGTGTTGCCTGTCACGATGGCCGCGCTGGTCATGCCGGTCAGAATCGCGTTGGGGAAGTTCCACGGCGGGATGACCACGCCCACGCCCAGCGGGATGTAGTGCAGCTCCGTCTCGTGGTTCGGCTCCGGGTGCGTGGGATGGGGCTTGCCCAGGCGCAACATCTCGCGGCCGTAAAATTCCATGAAGTCGATGGCCTCGGCCGTGTCCGCATCGGCCTCGACCCATGGCTTGCCGGCCTCCAGCACCATCAGCGCGCTGAACTCGTGCTTGCGCTCGCGCATGATCTTCGCCGCGCTGAACAGGTAGCGGGCGCGCTCGGACGCAGGGAGACGGTGCCAATGCTCGAACGCCCTGGCAGCTTCCTGCACCGCGCGCTCCGCGAGTTCCGGCGTGGCCTGGCTCACCAGGCCGATGATCTGAGACGGATCGGACGGGTTGCGGCTTTCCACCACGTCGTCCGTGTAGACCTTCTCGCCCCCAATGATCAGGGGATAGCGGCGCCCCAGCTGCTCCCGGACCTTCGCCAGGGCTGCCTGAAACGCCACCACGTTATCAGTGATGCGGAAATCGGTCAATGGTTCGTTCACAAACGGCTTCTTCATTACATTCCTCCGGCATGGGTTACGTTATTGCGAACCATTATCGCGTACTACGCGTTGAAACTCTGTAACAGGTTCCCCAGTGACGAAAAAGAGCCGGCCCCTTTGTGGGACCGGCTCGCAGCCTGGTGGTTTGTCGTTGCGGTCAGGAGAAGTTCAGTCGCAACCGTCCAGGCATCGTTCCTGGTAGTTCTTGAGGTCGATCCTGTGCGCCTCATAGTGCGCAGCCGTGTCGTGGTAGAAGTCCGCCAACGACATCTCCGTGCCATCCCAGGGCGACTTGCGAATCTCCGCCAGAGCGCTGTCCTCCTCCAGGTCCAGCATGCGGATGAAGCGCATGTGCGCGCGGTTCAGGCCGTCGACGACGGTGAGCAGCGGAAGAACAGATTTGTCGTCGACCTGCTTCTCGTTCCAGCTGTCGTCATAGACGACGTTGTTGTTGGTGGGACGAGTGTCGCTCCACTGCTTCGCAATTTGGATGCTCTCTTCCACCCACGACCAGACATGCGCCACGACATCCTTGACCGACCATTTTCCGACGACTTCAGTCGCAGTCAGTTCCTCTTCGGTGAGGTTTCCCAGAGAGTCCATGAACGCCTTGAAATTGCGATCAAGGGCCATCCAGGCGTCGTCACGTGTGTGCATTACTCCCCACCTCCTCAGTATCCTGTAGCACGCGTCCGAAACCAGTATAGACGACCAGGCTGTTGCGACGCACATATCCGACGACCGTGATATTCCACGCCTCAGCCAGCGCCAGTGCCAGCGTGGTCGGCGAGCTCCGGCTGGCCACGACCGGCGTCTGCATGCGGGCCGCCTTGTTCAGCATCTCGGCGCTGATGCGCCCGGATGCCAGCAGAATCCTGCCCTCGGTCGCAATCCCCTCCGCCAGGCACCGGCCCCGGATCTTGTCCAGCGTGTTGTGCCGGCCCACGTCTTCGCAGATCAAGAGCAAGGCATCGCCATCGGCCAGGGCCGACGTATGGACGCCTCGCGTCCGCTCCCGCTCCTGCAGCTGAAACATCAGCCTGCCCAGCTGGCGGGCCGTCACGCGCGTGTCCGCGGTCAGGGGCGTCGCCTCAGCCGTCAGGTCGGCAAAGGTGATCCCTCCGCCGCACCCGCTGGTCACCGTGCTGCGCGCCGGTCGCTCGATGTCAACCCTGCGCAGCCAGACCTCGACGCACGTCCTGCTCGGACACACCACGACCCGCCGGACGTCCCCCATTCCCTGGATGATGCCCTCGTTGGCAAGAAAACCCAGGGCGAGGAGGTCGAGCTCCTCGGGGGTGGCCATCAAGCTGGCCCACTCTTCTCCGTTGACGTGCAGGCGCACCACGCCTTCCCGGACGACCTGCATCGGCGCCGCTGTCTTGCGCCCGCCCTCGTAACGCTCGGTCCGCGCCTCCTGGCTCAATGTCACGGTCTTGCCCTCCTTGACAAGGACACCGTGCCATTATAGCCAGATCAGGCCGTTTCTGCAAGCATTCGTCCGAGCCTTTAAACACAAAACCAGGTCATCGCGCAGTGCGACGACCTGGTTTCTCCTGTTTCGCCGTGTCGGACGCCTACTTTTTTGTCGCGCCCTGGGCCGCCACCGCGGCCGCCGCGGCCGCGGCTGCCGCCGCATCACCGAGGTAGTAGCTGCGGATGGGCTTCAGATCATCGTCCAGCTCGTAGACGAGCGGGATGCCCGTCGGGATGTTCAGCTCGACGATGTCCTGGTCGGAAATATTGTCGAGGTACTTCACCAGCGCGCGCAGGCTGTTGCCGTGCGCCGCGATGATGATGCGCTTGCCCGCCTTCAGCGTCGGAACCGCCTCGCTGTGCCACCACGGCAGGAAACGCGCGACGGTGTCCTTGAGACATTCGGCCAGGGGCAGATCCTCCACCGGCACGTCGGAGTAGCGGCGATCGTGTCCGGGCCAGCGCGGGTCATCGCGCGTCAGGGCCGGCGGCTGCACGTCGTAGGAGCGCCGCCAGATCTTCACCTGCTTCTCGCCGAACTGCTCCGCGGTCTGGGCCTTGTTGAGCCCCTGGAGCGCGCCGTAATGCCGCTCGTTGAGGCGCCAGGTCTTGATGACCGGCAGCCACACCTGATCCATCTCTTCCAGCGCGATCGACAGGGTGCGGATGGCGCGCTTGAGGACCGAGGTATAGGCCAGGTCGAACTCGAACCCCTCCGCCTTCATCAGCCGGCCGGCTTCCTGCGCCTCGAGCACGCCCTTCTCCGACAGATCGACGTCGGTCCAGCCCGTGTAGAGGTTTTCCTTGTTCCAGACACTCTCACCGTGACGAAGCAATAGCAGTTTGATCATGGACACCCTCCTGTTTTCAGTACCCCCGGAGCGACTCGAACGCTCGGCCTAGGCGTTAGGAGTGCCTCGCTCTATCCACCTGAGCTACGGGGGCGTGTCGCCCGATATTAGCATAGGCCCCGGGCTCAGGCAACTTCCGGGGCTCAGTCTCTACTTTCCCGACTTTGAGCCGGCTTTCGGCGGCGGGATGGGTCCGGCCAGCGCCCGCCGCGAGTGCACGGCCACCAGGCCCAGCAGCGCACCGAACAGGATGCCATACGAGATGACGGACGCCAGCGCGAAGCCGTTCACCCACGAGAAGGTGCGCTTCCACTGCCAGATCGAACCGTCGTCCAGGATGACGAGCTTGCTGTACGTGCGCCCTTCCTGGCACTGCCCCACTTCGAGCGCGTGGACGACCTCGCCGGGCAAGGGGGGCAGCGTCGGAAGCTCCGGCGGGCACGAGAGCCAGCGCGCGGGCACCCGGTTGACGGGAACCTGGGCGGCATCGACGCGGTTGCAGGTGTCGTTCCAGGCGCTGCCCGTGCAGAAGTGGATGTTGCCTTCCTGCGTCCGCACGTAGGGCTGCAGCAGGCGCGTCACCGCCACGATCTCGACGGCCTTCTCCCCGGAGGGAGAGACGATGCGCACCCAGCGATTGTCCCGGTTCTGATAGGCGCGCATGCCCAACGCGGCCAAGGCCGTCACGACAAGCGTTACGAGAAGTAGGATGAGGACTTCAGCACGGCTGTAGGGCACCTTTTTCATCGATGGTCCTTTCAGTCAGAGTTGAAGGGAGTGCTTTGTCCGCCTAGCCGGCCAGCACGCCGTGCTTGATCAACCAGTCACGCAGCTGCGGCCGGGTGGCCTCGGTGATCAGGGTGCCGCGGTCGACGCCGCGCGGGCTCTTGCCCGCGGCCAGCGGCTCGGGCGCCTCGTACGGCTCCACGCTGCCTTCCTCCGCGATGACGATCGTGGGCACGCTCTCGAATCCGACCCACCCGCGCACCCGCGCCGCAGCCGCGCGATCTTCCTTGATGTTGACGAAGGTGGCGGGAACCTCCCACTCCGCCAGCGCGTTCTGAGCGTCCTTGCTGCTCGAGCACCACGGTGACATGTATACCACAACCTGCCTGGCCATGCATCCTCCTCAGAAGTCCGATGAAAGTTAGCTTGATTTATTTGCACATAGATGTATACTTCCTGTAGGAAGCCGCATCTGTGATAGCCTTGGATCGTTGGTTATCACGACTGGCCGACCGGAAGGAGACTCCTATGACACAGTTTACCACAGCCATGCCGCGTTACGTGGCCGCACTCGTCCTGCTGGCCCTGGCGCTGGCAATCTCGCCGGCGAGCATCTCCCAGGCGAGCAGCGCCGCGCAGACAGGCTCATGCAGCGGCTACTACTACACCGTCGTCACCGGCGACACCTGGTCGGTCATCTCCCGCAAGGTGAGTGTGACCGTCGCCGAGCTCAAGGCCGCCAACCCGCAGGCCGTGCGGACCAACAACTGGGTGCTGCTGGGCGAGAAGCTCTGCGTGCCCGGGGCCGGACCCACCGCTACGCCCGCGCCATCGAAAGGGTACTGGTACCAGGTCAAATCCGGCGACACCTGGAACTCGGTGTCACGCGCCACCGGTGTGCCCGTGCAGGCGCTGCAACAGGCGAACTCCGCCCTGATGAACCAGCAGGGCTGGCTGTACGTCGGCCAGCGTCTGTGGGTGCCCGCGCCGGACGCCCCTGCTGCGACGGCGCCTGCCTCAGCGACGCCGGTCCCGGCAACGCCGCCGCCAGGAACCCCGCCTACCGAAGCTCCAACGTCCACCCCGACGGCAACCGCCGCCGCTTCGCCGGCCGCGTCCCCTGAGGCGTCCGCCACCGCCGAAGCGACCGGCCTGCCACCGGCGCCGTCCGACTGTCCCGAAGCATTGACGGACTACCCGGCGGTCATCTCCGCCATGATCGACGACGCCGCCGACCCCGTCGAAGAACTCGACGGCTGGCTTTCCGGCTGTCCCGTCGCCGTTCCGGATGGTGGAAACGTGCTCCTGGCGCCGCGTGATGCAGGCCAGCCCGAGGCACTGATCGTGACGCTCTACGACGCGTCCGCGGGCCGGACGAGTCCTGCCGGACTGCTGCTAGTGTACCACAAGACCGCCCAAGCCTACACATCGACGCTGACCGTCGCATCCACAAGCCGCGTCGAACTGCTGGACGCGAGCGACCTGAACGAAGATGGCCTGCCGGACCTTGCCTACAGCGAGACGGCCTGCGGAACGCACACCTGCTTCGGCACCCTCTCCGTCCTTTCCTGGGATGGCGAGTCCTATGTCGACTGGATCGACGGCATGCCGACGATGGCCGGCCCGGAATATGCCTTCGAGGACCTGAGCGACGAAGGCCAGGGCAAGGAGATCACCCTGCACGGCGGCGTCATCGAGTCGCTGAGCGCAGGACCGCAGCGCCCCTGGACCGAAACCTACGCGTCGGTCGGCGGCGCCGCGTACGCGCTGCTTTCGCACGAATACGATGCGTCGGCCTGCCTCTACCATCGCATCCTCGACGCGAACGCAGCCTTCGACACGTGGCCGGAAGAGGGCTTCGACGCCGCCATCGAGGCGTACGAGGCCGCGCTGGTGGACAACTCGGCCGAGGCCTGCGGGGCGATCGAGGATGAGGTCAGCACGCTGCAGGATTTCGCGCGCTTCCGGCTGATTGTGGCGCACGTGGCCGCGGGCAACGCGACCGAGAGCGTCAAGCTGGTGACACAGGTCCAGCATCCCGGCCTGCGCGCAGCGGCCACCGCGTTCATGACCTCCTATCGCACCACGGGCAGCGTGATCCAGGCATGCCGCGACACGAACCGGGCCGCCGAAGTTGACACGTCTGCCTGGCAGTTCCTGGCCGACTGGGGCTACGCCAACCCCAGCTTCACCGCACAGCAGCTGTGCCCGGTGGACTGAACCGGGGCGCCGCCGGAAGCCGATAAGGCACGAAAAACGGGTTGGCGATCGTCTGCCAACCCGTTTTGATATCACGAACTCACGCAGGCCCTTAGCAGACCGGCCTCTCGCCGTCGGCTTGCGCCACGGTGTACCGCACGTCACGTCGCGAATCGCCCAGACGCAGCGGGGCCGGTGTCCACACGATCAGTTCCCCCTGAAGGGTCTGCAGCACAGACGATCTGCAGCCGATCATCCTCCGGTCAGGCGTCCGGGCGTCTGCACGCGCACCCGGTAGAGCGTCGTCGATGCACAGATGAACAGGTCGCACAGGTCGTCGCCGCCCCAGCAGAAGTTGGCGGCATGTTCGGGCAGCCGCAGTGTGCCGAGCCATGCCGCACGCTCGTCGAAGACGTAGATGCCGCCCGGCCCGGCGCAGTACAGGTTCCCTGCGGCGTCGAACTTCATCCCATCCGGCAGGCCGGGCCCCTCGCCGCGCACCTCGGCCCAAACCGCGCCCCCGGCGAGCCCGCCGTCCTCAGCGACGTCGTAGACGCGGATGTGCCCGCGCGGGGAGTCGTTCACGAAGAGGCGCCGCTCGTCCGGTGCGAAGCAGAGCCCGTTCGGCTGGTCGAAGTCATCGGCAACGCGCGTCAGTCCGCCGGTCTCCCCATCCAGGCGATAGACGCCCTGGCACGGCTGACGCCGTGGCAGCGACGCGCCGGCGCGCGTGGGCCGGCGCCCGAAAGTGGGATCGGTGAAGTAGATCGCGCCGTCGCTGCGCACCACGATATCGTTGGGGCTGTTCAGCTCCAGCCCGTCGTAGTGCGAGGCCAGCACGGTCAGGCTGCCATCCCCTTCCTGGCGCACCACCCGGCCCGTCGCGTGTTCGCAGGTCAGGATGCGTCCCTGCTGGTCGCACGTGTTGCCGTTGGCCTTGCGGCTGGGCTGCCGGTAGACGGCCGCGCCGTTGGCTTCGTCCCAGCGATACATCGTGTCCCCGGGGATGTCGCTGAAGATCAGGGCGCGCTGGGCCGGCAACCACACCGGACCTTCGAGGAACAGGTAGCCGCTCGTCAACGCTTCGAGCAGCGCGTCCTCCGCAAAGATCGCCGTCAGGCGTTCATCCCGCACATCCAGCTCTGTCCTCTGCCGTAGCATGGCGCGCCTCACTCCTGCGGGGGCTGCTCCTTGATCACCTCGTAGATGTCGATGTCGCCTTCCGCAGCAGGCGCGGGCGGGGGAAGGACGTGCGGCGTAGTGACCAGCGGCGCCTCAACAGGGGGCAGGTCGGTGACGACCGACGCACCGGGCGCGGGCGGCATGTCCTCGAACGTGCCCATCTCGGGTACGGCCGCGGGCGCCAGGGGGACGGGCTTACGCGCAGCAAAGCCCAGGATCGCCAGCAGCAGGCCGCCGACGACCAGCGCGATCGGCCACCAGGAGACCAGCCAGGCGGGCAGCGACAACGCGTTGATCAGGGTCACGACGCCGAGCAGCAGCAGCGCGCCCGCAGGCACCGAGGCCCAGCGCGCGTCGTGCTCGTCGTAGCGGATGGCGTACAGCAGCAGGAACATCACGCCGATGCCCATAAACAGCACCGCGAGCCGCCCCATCTGGCTCAGTTGATCCCACAGCCCCAGCAGGACGCCGACCGTCGTCAGCACACCCGCGGGCACGAGCGACCACCAGTGTTCCCTGCGCACCAGCAGGATCGCCCAGAAGCCCAGCGCCATGCCGAAGAGTACCAGCGCCGCGCTCCAGGCGCCCAGCTCGATGTTGCGCCAGGACATGATGATCCCGCCGCCGATGCCCAACAGGGTGAACGCGGGGATCGCCCGCCACCAATGTGCGGGGCCGAAGATGAACCAAATCAGGAAGCCGAGGCCTGCCACTGCAAAGAGCGCGCCCCAGATGAGCTCGCCCCATTCGCGAAACACACCCAGATTCTTCAACAGCAGGAACACGCCTGCGACGAACAGGAACGAACCCCACCCGACCGCCTCAGTGACTCGTTTCATGGGTCTCAATTCTCCTTCGCATCAGGTTCAACATTCGCCCGCTGCTCGGCTCGCGCGGACAACAGCGCCTGCCAGGCAAACAGGAGTGCGAGCCCGATCCAGGCCCAGCGCTGCCAGCCTGCCTCCGCGCCCCAGGCCAGTCCGATGCTGAACAGGACGAGGCCGGACCAGAACGGTACCAGGAACGCATCCCACCCCAACGCTGTACGCAGCGACACGCCCCTGCGTTGCGCGGCCCAACGGACATGACTCAGCGCTGCCAGCGAGCAGCCGAGGCCGCCGATCCACAGCGCGCCGCGGGCCACCGCAGACCAGTCAAGCGCGTCCATCGTCAGGGGTTTCCGACCGGGGCAGATGGCCGTTCGCGATCAGCCAATCGACGGATGGGCGGAGGTCCGGCTCGAAGACCGCGTGGGCGCGGGCCCGCAACTCGGGGCAGCGGGGATTGACCGCGATGCGCACGCCCGCGCAGTCGAACAGCTCCAGGTCCCCGCGCGTGTCGCCGGCCGCCAGCGTCTCCTCAGGCAGGACACCGAGCCGCGCCATCAGCGCGCACGCATACGCGGCCTTGCCCCCCTCCGGCACCCGGTTGATGGCAAGGCCCGCGAGGTGGCCGTCCTCCTGAACCAACTCGTTCGCGAGAACGTGCTCGATGCCGAATTCGGCGACGATCGGGTCCGTGTTGAGGGTGAAGCCGGCGGTCACCAGGGCAACCGTGACACCGGCCTCCTTGAGCGCGCGCAGAAACTCCCGCGCACCAGGGAGGAACGGGTTGTCTGCGAGCAGGCGACTCACTTCGGCGACAGGCTGGCCCTTCCACAGGGCCACGTCCCGCCGCAGCCACTCTCCGTAGGAGATCTGCCCGGACATGGCCTGCTCGCGGTTCGGAGCCGCCAGGTGCGCCACCCCAAGCCGCCGGTGTATGTACTGATAGGGCGACTCAGCCTGTTTCAGAGTGCCGTCGACGTCGAGAACCGCAAGACGAATGGCCGCCAAAACTCAGTCCTCTTCGTCCTCAGCTTCTTCGTCCTCATCGGGTTCCCAGTCGCTCACCATCCACGCCTGGGCCACCAGCACGGTCTTCACCTCGTCGCCGATTCCGAAGGCCAGCGCAAGGCCGCCCTCTTCCTCATCCGCGTCCCCGAAGTCAATCAGCTCCAGGTGATCGTCCGCCAGGCGGCCGACTGCGGCGAAGATGGCATCCACCCCGATCACGGGCTCGCCGTCGGGATCCGGATAGACCGAGGCGACGTAGAGTTCGATCGCCACGTTGTCTTCCAGGTAGAGATCGCAGTCGACAAACACGCGCTCTTCCGCGGCAGGCGGCTGGTCTTCCTCCTCATCGACGATGGACTCCTCCCAGAGCTCGATACCGAGCACCTTCAGGCCGACCATCTCGTTCAGTTCAGCGCGACGGTCGTCGTCCAACTCGTAAAAAAGCTCGTCTTCGTCGATGTCCTCATACTCCTCAAGCGGCTCATCGAAGCCATTGTTGGTCATACCGGTGCGCTCCTTTCGCGAGGCAGAAGTCAGGTAGATGAATTATATCACGACCCGTAAACGGGCCCTAAGCCGGAAGCAGACGCATCCTGAGTGTAAGGCCAACCTTCGGTTGGCACACCGAAGGTTGGCACACCGGATCGAGCGCAGTCGAAGGACGCACTCACGTCATCTTGACGACGATATCGCTGATGATGTTGGCTGCCTCGTCGCCGCGATCCGCGGCGTTGGAGAGGTGCCGGTACACTTCGCGCATCTTCAGGATCATGATGACGCGTTTCGGTCCGGCCGGCCCATCGAACAGCTCCGCGAGCGCCTCGCGGTAGACATGCTCCACCCGGTTCTCCAGCGCCTTGGCACGCTGCGCGTGCTCGGCCGCCACCCCGGGATGCTCCTTGATGCGCTGCATGGCCAGGTGCACCTCGTGCGCGGCCTCGCGCAACAGTCCGACCATCCGCCGCAGGTGCGGGGTCGGCATCACGTGCAGCATCTCCATCTCCTGCACCGTCGTCCAGGCGTAGTCCATGATATCGTCGATCGCACGGGACAGCGCGGAAATGTCCTCGCGATCCATCGGGGTGACGAAGGTCCGGTTCAGCTCGTTGAGCAGGATGCGGCGCACCTCGTCCGCATCTTCCTCGCATTGGCGTACGACCTCGACCGCCCTCTCACGCGGCGTCTGGCGCTGCACGATGCCCGTATCCGGGACTTCCTTATCGATGGCGCTGGCATCCGCTGCCTTCGGACCGACCGCCTTGCCGCCCAAAGTTCGGGCATCGCCTGCCTTCGCATCGACCGCCTTGCCGTCAGTAGCCTTGGCCGCGGCTGGCCGCGCGTCAGCCGGCTTTGCCTCGGCCGCGGCCACATACGCTGCCAGCGCATCGAGCCCGTCGACGACGCACGCGGCCTGATCGATCAGCAGCCGGGTGAAATTGTCCGGCCGCGGCTTAAAGAGGTCCCGAAACCAACTCATGCCAGCCTCCTTGATGTGCGTGGGGATCATATAGCAAAATCGCATAAAACGCCACAGGGGCCCCCAACGGCAGGGCTACGCATGGGGGCATGCGGGGCGGCTTACAGAACGAGAGGACCAGAGCCTGTAGAATGCCGGGGTCCGGTCGGCCACGCGCGTACACTCGGCTGGCCGCCCGGCACCCTGTAACGGAAGTTGGATCGAACATGAAGAAGATGAGGCGCATTGCCCGGATAGTGATAGGCGCGGCAGTGATGACTGCATTCAGCGCCTGCACGAATAGCACGCCCGCACCCCCAACGGTCACGCCCGCGGCGATCGCGCATGTGACTGCTACGGCTGTCGCGAATGCGGCAACCACGCCTGTCGCCACGGCAACCCTGACCCCGACTCCGACAGCGACTCGGACGGCGACCGCGACGGCAACGGCTACGGCTACGGCAACGGCGACCCCGACGCCCACCGTAACACCGTCGCCGACGCCGATGGAACCGCTGGCCATCGAGGCCATGCGTCAGGCGGAGTACCCCGGCAGCGAGATCACGATCGAGGAGACGCTGCAGCCCGGGGGCAACTACCAGCGCTACCTCGCGTCGTATCTCTCGGAGGGGCTAAAGATCTACGCCCTGCTCACCGTGCCGAACGGCGAGCCGCCGGCGGGGGGCTGGCCGGCCATCGTGTTCAATCACGGCTACATCCCGCCCGAGCAGTACCGCACGACGGAGCGCTACGTGGCTTACGTCGATGGTTTCGCACGCAACGGCTACATCGTGTTCCGGCCCGACTTCCGCGGCCACGGCAATTCGGAGGGTGAGGCCCGCGGCGGGTACGGTTACCCGGACTACACGATCGACGTCCTGAACGCGGTCGCCTCTCTGAAGCAGTACGCGGCTGTCGACGCCGGGCGCATCGGCATGTGGGGTCACTCGATGGGCGGTCACCTCACGCTGCGCGCCATGGTCACCACCGGGGACGTGAAGGCCGGCGTGATCTGGGCCGGCGTCGTCGCGCCCTATTACGACATCATCAACAACTGGCGGCGGCCCGCCAGTGCGCCCCCGCTGAACATCCCGGAGCGCGCGCGGCGCTGGCGCCAGGAGTTCTTCGACAAGTACGGCACGCCCGACGAGAATCCGGCCTTCTGGGCCTCGATCTCGCCGGCCGAGTATGCGGCGGATCTGTCCGGTCCGGTGCAGCTCCAACATGCCACCGGGGACGTCGAGGTGCCGGTGCAGTTCTCGCGCGATGTCGCGAAGATGATCGAGAACGCGGGCGTGGCGGTCGAGTACCACGAATACCAGGGCGACAACCACAATATCTCGGCAAACTTCAACGTCGCCATGCAACGCTCGCTTGCTTTCTTCGACAAGTACGTCAAGAATGCAGGGAGCTGATCGGAGGAGCCATGGACCATTCGCTTTTGGCACTGTTTGCACATCCCGATGACGAGGCCTTCGGAACGGGCGGCACGCTGGCACACTACGCGCAGGCGGGCGTGAGGACGACGCTCGTGTGCGCGACCCGGGGGGAAGCCGGCGAGATCGCGGAGGGCGTCGACGCCACGCCCCAGACACTGGGCGCGGTGCGCGAGAGCGAGCTGCGCTGCGCGGCCGAGACGATGGGCGTGGCCGAGCTCATCTTCCTGGATTACCGCGATTCGGGAATGGCCGGCTCGCCGGAGAACCAGCATCCCAGGGCATTCATCAACGCGCCCGCGGAGGAGGTCGTGCCGCAGCTCGTGCGCATCATCCGCCAGGTCAGGCCCGAGATCGTGGTCACCTTCGAGCCAAACGGCGGCTACGGCCACCCGGACCACATCGCCATCCACAAGCACACCGTCGCCGCCTTCCACGCGGCCGCCGACGCGGGCCGTTACCCCGAGGCCGGCCCGGCATGGCAGGCCGCGCGGCTGTACTACACCGCCATCCCGCGTTCGTTCTTCACCCACATGTGGGAACAGCTGACAGCGCTGGGTCGGGACATGAGCGATTACGGTTGGCTGGAGAACGGCGGCGACCATGGCTGGCCCGACGAGGCCGTGACCGCCGTGATCGACGTCGGCGAGACGGTCGAGGCGAAGTGGTCCGCCCTGCACTGCCACCGGACGCAGTTCGGCCCTGCGAACCTGTTCCGCCAGTTGCCGGAGGCCATGGTGAAAGAGTTGATGCGGCACGAATCGTTCTCCCAGGCCTGGCCGGAACCCGAGGCTGGACCGGTCAAGGCCAGCCTCTTCGAGTAAATCACGTCGCCATCGCAACTCGCAACGGCCCGCTTGAGGGCAGCCTGATTCTGTGATAGAGTACCAGCATTACTCCATGTGACGTATTGCTCGCCCCGTTGTGTCAAGGAGGACATCGTGGTGCTCCCACAGCTCTTCGAATTCTACGTGCGGCCGCGCATCCTCTACGGCCCCAACAGCGTGCGCGAGATCGGCTTTGAGACGGGCAAACTCGGCGGCTCATGCGTGGTCATCGTCACCGACAAGGTCCTGCGCGAGGCCGGGCTGGTGCAGCGGGTCATCGACGGCCTGGAGGGGTCGGGCGTGACGCTCGGCGGGATCTTCGATGACGTGCCGCCCAACTCCGAGGTGCAGGTCGTCGAACACGGCGCGGACTTCGCGCGTGCGGCCGGCTGCGATCTCCTGATCGCGCTGGGCGGCGGCAGCGTGATGGACACCGCGAAGGGGATGAACGTGCTGCTGAGCGAAGGCGGCAGCCTGCTGGACTACGAAGGCGCGGGACTCCTCACCCGCCCGCTGCGGCCCCTCATCGCCATCCCCACCACCGCGGGCACCGGCAGCGAGGTCACCATCGCCGCGGTGATCCGCGACGAGGCCCAGGGTCTTAAGCTGGAGTTCAACAGTCCCTTCATGATGCCCGACCTGGCGATCCTCGACCCGGAGCTCACCGTTTCCCTGCCGCCGGGCCTGACCGCGGCCACGGGCATGGACGCACTCACCCATGCCATCGAGTCCGTCATCTCCACCGGCGCGCAGCCGCTGAGCGACGCGCTGGCCTTCGGCGCGATCAGGCTGATCGCGGCCAACCTGCGCCAGGCCGTGCAGCACGGCGACGACCTGGAGGCGCGCGGCAACATGCTGCTGGCCGCCAACATGGCGGGCATCGCGTTCAGCAACGCGCTGCTGGGCATCGTGCACGCGATGGCGCACCCGTGTGGCGGTCGCTACGGCGTGCCCCACGGCATCGCCAACAGCATCCTGCTGCCCTACGGGATGGAGTACAACCTGCCCGCCTGTGCCGACCGGCTGGCAGAGGTGGCGGCCGGCCTGGGTGTCGACACGGCCGGCATGGACGTCGAGACTGCGGCAGCCGCTGGCATCGCGGCTGTGCGCCAGCTCGCGGCAGACTGTGGCCTGCCCGCCCGCCTGTCGGAGGTCGGCGTGCCGCGCGAGGGGCTGGCGCAAATGGCCGAAGACTCGCAGGGCGATGCCATGATGATGACCAATCCGGTGTACGCGGGAGAGGAAGAAGTCCTCGCCCTCTACGAAGCCGCGTACTGATCTCCGATAAGGTGCCCGGCACTTGCGATCCTTCGGATCGTCAAAAGTGCCGGGCACCTAAGATGAAAGGAAACTCACATGCCAGTCTTCAAGGACACAGAACAGATGTATGACTGCATCGGCGCAGTCCTGGACTTCCTGCGGCAGGACCCGAAGGCGTCCGCCGCGTTCCGCAAATCGGGGCTGATCATCCGCTTCAAGTACACCAACCCGGACGGCGAGATCACCATCGACGGCAGCGAGGACCCCATCTCGCTTTCCTGCGGCCCGCACATTCGCGAGCCGATCGTCGACATGTCCATGTCGGCCGACACCGCGCACCAGTTCTGGCTCGGCAAGCTGAACCTCGTGGCGGCCCTCAGCCGGGGCGCCATGACGGCCAAGGGCCCCATCCCGGCGATCATGAAACTGCTGCCCGTCATCACGCCCGCATACAAACAGTATCCGGAGATCTTGCGCGCCAAAGGGCTGGGCCACCTGATCTAGGCGCGCGGGGCCTGCGACGCGGTCGCCAGTCTCTTGGTAGGAGAGCACCACATGTACGGCTACACGGGCAAGTTACTCCAGGTCGATCTGGCCTCGCGCGCGACGCACGAAATCGCGTTGCAGCCCGATCTCGCGCGCATTTACATCGGCGGCAGCGGGTTGGCTGCCCGGCTCTACCTGGACCGCTTCAGCGCGCCGCCCTACCCTGAGCCGCTCGACGCTGACAACCCGCTCATCGTCATGACCGGGCCGGTGGCCGGCCACCTCCTCCCCGGCTCCAGCCGCTTCGTGATCTGCGCCAGGTCACCGCAGACCGGGCTGTGGGGCGAGGCCAGCTGCGGTGGCTTCTTTGCGCCCGCGCTGAAGGCCGCGGGATTTGACGGCCTGATCATCACCGGAGCCGCATCCGGCCCCGTCTACCTGCTCATCAGCGACGGCCGGGCCGAGTTGCGCGATGCGACCGACCTATGGGGCCGTGACACCTACGAAACCGACGACGCGCTCAAGGCAAGCCACGGCCGCGCCGCGCGCACTGTCAGCATCGGGCCGGCGGGCGAGAACCTCGTGCGCTATGCCGCCGTCGTGCACGACAAGGGCCACGTGGCCGGGCGCACCGGCATGGGCGCGGTGATGGGCAGCAAGCGGCTGAAGGCAATCGTGGCGGTGGGCCGCGGCAAGCCCGAGGTTGCTGCGCCTGCAGCACTGAAGCCGCTGCGCGAGGACGCACTCGCCAAACAGCAGGAGAACCTCATGTCGCAGACGTTCCAGGCCTACGGGACGAACGGCGCGATGTACGTGGGCTCGCTGATGGGCGATGTGCCGTTCCACAATTGGCGCGCGGGCGAATGGGACGACGACGCGCTCCTGGCGCTCGACGGCGCCACCATGGCGGAGACGATCCTCACGGGCACGGGCACCTGCCATTCATGCTCGGTTGCGTGCAAGCGCGAGGTTGCAGTGGCAGACGGGCCCTACATCGTCGCGCAGGGGCCTGGCCCCGAATACGAATCGGTGGCCGCTTTCGGCTCCATGACCCTGGTCTCGGACCTGGCCGCGATCGCCGCAGCCAACGACCGCTGCAACCGCTACGGCCTGGACACGATCTCGTGCGGTGCGACGATCGCGTTTGCGATCGAGGCGACCGAGGCCGGGCTCCTCCACAGCGACCTGGCCTGGGGGGACGCGGCGGGCATCCTGGCCGCGATCGACGACATCGCCTTCCGCCGCGGCGTGGGTGACCTGCTGGCCGAGGGCTCTGCTGCCGCAGCCGCGCAACTCGGCCCGGATGCGGCCGCGTTCGCGATCACGGTCAAAGGGCTCGAGGTCGCCATGCACAGCCCGCGCGCCTATCACGGCCTGGGAATCGGCTACGCCACCGCGCCGCGCGGCGCGTGCCACAACGCAGCCAACGTTTACCTGGAGATGGGCGGCGTGCGTTATCCGGAGCTGGGCGTGGAGGGCGGGCTGCCCGAGCAATCCAGCGAGGGCAAGGCGTTCACCTCGGCTGTGGGCCAGGACGTCGCGGCCGTGCAGAATGCCGCGAGCTTCTGCATGCTCAACAACATCAACTTCACCGCGACGCAGATGGCCGAAGCGCTGGCCGCAGTGACGGGCTTCCCGTACACGGTGGCCGAGATTGCGCAGACTGGCGAGCGCCTATGGCAGCTCAAGCATGGCATCAACCTGCTGCTAGGCGCCACGGCGGCGGACGACCGCCTGCCGCCGCGGCTGATGGAGCCGCTCGAAGAGGGCCCCACCGCCGGTTCGGTGCCCGACATGGACCTCATGTTGGCCGAGTTCTATGCCCTGCGCGGACTGGACGCCGACGGACGCCCCGCGCGCAGCCGGCTCGAACAGCTTGGACTACTCGACCTGGCAGATGCGCTCGCGAGATGAGTGACCTTCTCCAGAACCCTGGCTCCTGTCGCCGTGCCGCTACTCGCTCGTCTCGCCGGCGACAGGAACTCTTTCATCACGCTCACAAGGGTTAACCCATGGATGTCGCGACCAAACACACCCGCGTACAGGAATCGCTGCTCAGCCGCCCCGAGCGTCGTGTGCTCTTGTGGCTGGCGCGCCACATGCCCGATTGGGTGAAACCGGATCACCTCACCGCGCTCGGCGTCGTGGGAGCTGTTGGCGTGCTCCTCGGCTACGCCTTGTCCAGCATCCACCCCGCTTATCTGTGGCTCGCCGTTCTTGGCTTCGTCCTCAATTGGTTCGGGGATTCCCTGGATGGCACGCTGGCCCGCTATCGCAAGCACGAGCGGCCGCGGTACGGATTCTTCATCGATCACACGATCGATGTGGTCGACGAGATGCTGATGTTTCTGGGCATCGGGCTGTCGCCTTTTGCGGACTTCAGCGTTGCCGCGTTCGCCCTGATCAGCTACATGGCGCTCTCGACGCTGGCCTACATCAACATGATCGTCAACCAGGAGTTCAGGATCTCGGCCTCAAAGATCGGCCCCACGGAGGTTCGCGTCGTGGGCATCGCCGCCTCGATTGCACTCTTCCTGTTCGGCTCTCCGCAGGTGACGCTGCCGCTGGCAGGCACGGTGACCTGGCTGGACGTGCTGCTGGCGCTGATCTCGATCGTCTTCCTGGCCCTGATGGCAAGTGAAGGTGCGAAAATTGGGGCACGGCTCGCCAAGCTGGAACCTTAAGCGCCACAGGCGGGCCCGATGGGCCGGCAGCGCAGGACATGGCCCCCTGGAGCCACCGTCCGTCGCCAATCCAGTGACCGTCACCGAAAAACGACGGCCCTGAGGGCCACACGTGGTACCCTCAGGGCCGTCTCGTCGTGCTTTCCTGAACGGCGCTATCGCTCAGGAGACCGCTCGGCTCAGTTTCCGGCAGGCTTGGCCGGGATCCAGATCTTCCACCCCGGCTCGATCAGGTTCGAGTCATCGATGGTGGCAAACGTCGCATCCTCCGCCGCCTTCGCGTTGGTCGCCTCGACGATCAGCGGATACAGGCGCCAGTCGCCGTACGCCGCCTGCGCCAGGGTGCTCAGCCAATCGCCCGCTTTCACGATGTAGGCGGCACCGAGGACGATCTCTTCCCCGGTTTCGGCTTCCGGCTGGGCCTGAGGCACCGTGACACTGACCTCGGGCGCCTCATTCAGAATTTCCCCCGCCGCATCGACCGTCCGCACCACCAGCTGGTGCGCGCCCTCTGCTAGCTCCGCCAGCAGGGTCCATCGGCCATCCGCGCCCACCACCGCACTGCCGACCCTCACAGTACCTTCCCGGATCTCAACCGTCGCGCCCGGCTCGCCCGTGCCGCTCAGCGTCACGCCATCCGCAGTGAAGTCCGCCGCGGCCGGCAATGCCAGCTCGGGCAACCGGAGCGGCACCGCTGTCGCGGGTATCGCCGTCGGCGGCATAGCTGTCGGTGGCATGGCTGTCGGCGGCACAGCCGTCGCGGGTATCGCCGTGGGCGGTACAGCCGTGGGCGGCGCGGCCGTGGGCGGCACGACCGTGGGCGGTACAGCCGTGGGCGGCACGACCGTGGGCGGCACGACCGTGGGCGCAACCGTCGCAACCACGTCCACCGCAGGCGCGGCCACTACAGGCGCGGCTGTTGCGACAGGTGGCGTTGTGGCCGGCGCATTACAGGCGCGCATCAGCAGCAATAGGATCGCCAATAGCAGCAGCAAGGCGCCGATCGGCCTGTAGAGGCGGCAGAAGCGACAATCCGAATCTACCATGCTGGCATCCTCCTTCATTCCTCGTGCCTCGCTCACTCGCGCCCACCCTTCAGGGAATCCTGGAACCGGGTGAGTGCGTCCCATTCGCCGTCCCTTGCCATGCGGGCCTGCTCGGCCCACGTGCTCGGATCGGCGATGGCGAAGCGCGGCCCGCCGGCGCTGAGGATGGCCTGCAGGCGCTCGAGGCTTGCTTCCGCGAGCTGTGCGAAGGTGAAGATGCCATGCTGCTTGAAGAGCGCGTTAATCTTGGGGCCGATCCCTTCGATGGCCGTGAGATCGTCCGGTTTGTCGGGCTGCACCAGCGGGAGCGGGCTGACGAAGTCAACATCAGGCGCAGCATCCGGTGCAGAGAGGTCCAAATCCAATGTCTGGGCGCCCGCGCGCAGCGTCGACCCGGTGTCCGGCAGATCGATGTCGGGAACGCGCGCTGCCAGCTGTGCCCGAACGGAGTCCAACTCTGCCTGGACACCGGCCGTTCCTGCGAGCTGTGCCTTGAGGGAAGCGATCTCCGCGTTGGCGGCGTCGAACCGCACCTGGAGGCCCTGCATCCCGGCGAGGTCGGCCCGGAGTGCCGCCAACTCAGCGCGTGCGCCATCGAGGTCTGCCTGCAGTTCCTTCGTTGCTGCGAGTTCGTCGGTCGCACCGGCCAGCTGGACCCGAAGCGCATCCATCTCGGCCCCTGACCTGCCCGCCTGGAACTTCACGTCACTGCCGTCAGCAAGCCGCGCCCGAAGCACCGCGGATTCCCGCTCGAGATCGACCGTCCTGGCGCTGAGATCCGCCTCCGCAGCTTTTCGCCGCGGGCGGCACAGTAGTACATCGATGAGCCAGCTGATGAGCCAACCAACAAGCGCGCCAATTAAGAAACTGAGCCAATCCATCTTGTCCTCCTGAATGACGACCGACAGAATCAAAATAACCGGTTCACTATTGCACACGCAGATTACAGGGCGCATTAAGGCAGGTGTGTGATAACGGCAGTGCCCTTATCCCTGGACCATGCCCAACGCACGGGGAAATCGCGCCCGCTTCCCCGTAACGACGAACAACATCCGCCGGTCCTCGATCGGACGCAGCCGGCCGGTCCCCGGTGCGGGCGCCAGGTTGACGTCCCACCAGCGGCCGATGAACCAGTCCAGGGGGAATACCCGATCCTCACGACAGAAATCCGGGTAAGGATCGCGCAGCGTGATCAGTCCGCGCGCGCGATCGATGCGCGTCACGACGCTGTAGTGGCCGTAGTCGCCCTCTGCGAAATCCTCATCCTCCTCGCTCTCCTCGAAGAGCCCTTGCCACTCCACGCCGGCCGCCCAGCCCCGGCGGCACACGACCGCGACCAGGTCGTCTTCCGTGGCGTTCGTCTTGAACCACAGGCGCACGCCCTCGCGCAGCCACGCCACCGCGCGCGCGAGTTGATCGACGCGCGCGCCATAGGCCGCGATCGTTGCAGCCATGTCGGCCAGCTCGGTCAGGCGCTGCTGGTCTGCAGACACCCCACACTGGCTGAGGAGAATCTGCAGCACGGCTGGGCCGCAGTGATATTCAGATATCTGGCAGATGCGCGGCAGTGCCAGCGGCTTACAGGGTCTTCGCTGGGCTGTGGATACGGCGGGCATGTTTGCTCATCAGGCTCGCGAGTACCTTCTGGAACTTCACGCCGTGAAGTGCCAGCACCTCGGTCATCGGGAGACCCGGACCGGGGCCGAAGGCGGTGTTGGGGTTGGCATCGGTGAAGTAGGGTATCCATGTCGTGGCGTCGATGCGCACATCAAATTTGGCATAGTCCCGGCAGCGCAGCACCTCAAATGCGCGCACCACGTGCCCGGTGACGGCTTCGACCACCTCAGGATCGGCCTCGGTGTAGTGATAGCAGTCCGCGTCGTTGTAGCTCTCGAAGCTGGTGAAGAGATACTTGCGGTCCTCGCTCTCCTTGAACACCTTTTCACCGCAAAAAACGTGCGTGCGCACTCCGTCGTCGAACGCGACGGCCGTGATCTCGGGGCCTTCGATGAACCGCTCCACCACGACCGGCATCTTGTAGGTCTCGATCAGGAATGTGGCCTGCTGTTGGGCATCCTCATAGCTCTCCTTCACGGCTGCATTGTCGATGCCGACGCTGCCGCCGCTTTCGTTGAGCTTGACGATGAGGGGAAGACCGAGGTCTTCGCGGATGGGCGTGCCGCGGCGCGTGACGAACTGAAAGTCCGGCGTTGGGATGTTGTTCGCGTCAAACAGCTCCTTGACCAGGTTGCGGTCGTTCCCCACCACGAGGCCGCGCATGCCGGCGCCGGTGTATGGAATGCCGGTCAACTCCAACGCGCCCGGGATGGAGGTCTGCAGCGCGTCGCTGCCGCGCAGCGTGTCGACCAAGTTCAGGACGAGGTCTGGCTGGTCGACCAGCAGCTTCGCCATGAAGTAGCGATCGGCCCGGTAGGCCTTGGCCTTCACCCCGAGCTTCTTCAGGGCCAGCACGACATCCTTCGCGCGCTGTTCCACCTCCACCTCGGCCTCGTAGGCCTCCGGGGTGGGAAACCACGCGCTCTTCACGTGTGAGTAGGCCACTGCGACCAGGCGCAGCTTTTTCAGTGCCGCCTTGTCGACCGCAAGCCGCGGATGGCGCTTGGCGCGCGGCTTCTCGCGCGTGCGCGTCTCCTCGATCACCGTCACGTCCGTCGTCGTCATCTACCGGCCTTTCCACTACGCCATCGGGACTACAGATCCCGAACCAACTGCACCCCGGCCACAGCCAACACCAGGACCGCCAGCGCATAGAGGGCCAGCGATGCGATGACCAGGATCCAGGGCCAGCCCGAGGCCTCCCGCGCACCGGACGCGAGCCCCGTGGCAACGGCCAACGCCTGGCCCCCGACCAGCAGGACGAATGCTGCGACAAGGCTGCCGCCGATCAGAAGGCGCCGGGAGCGCGCAAGGAGCGCGACCAGCAGGAGCAGCAGGCCGCCGGCAAAGGCGAAAAGACCGAGTTCTGCCGGCATCAGGAAGTCGAAGAGGAACGTCCGGGCCGAGATACTTCCGATGATAGATGTCGCGACGGTCGCAAACAGGGGAAACCACGCCAAAATGGCGCCCACTACGGCCAGGATCTTAAGGAGACGGCGATGACGATCCATGATCTGCTCACCCTCCCTGGTGTCACGACGCCTGACGACGCCCGCGCGGCGTCGCCAGGCACTCATTATACACCGATTTGGACACTATTGACCCCACGTCTTGGCCCGATTGGCGGACGAGTGGGTCAGCCTCCGCCCTCCCACGCCTCCTGCAACCAACACGACACCTCCGCGTCGACCTCCGCAGGGGATCGCAGTTCAAGATGGTGCGTGAAGCGACCAGGCGCAGGCTCGACGACCTGCTTCCAGCGCCGCGAGTTGTCGTGCCGGCGCAAACCCACGGTCAGCACCAGCGGCACTTCCGCGTGCCGCAGATACATGCCCGGCATCCACACGTACGCGAAGCCGGTGCGCCGCCGGAACGCGATCTGGCTCCTCGTCACGCGCAGCTCGGCGGGTCCGAAGGCGGCTATTGCCAGGCGCACGGCCTCGAAGATGCGGCGTGACTCGTCCCGCCCCGCGAAGAACTCGTCCAACGCATGGTCAGACGACTGGTCAGACGACTGGTCGGCCGACTGGTCGGCCGTCATACCTGTGCAGGAGCAAGCGCGTCGCGAAAGCGCACGAGCAGTTCCCGAAGCTCGTCGATCTCCGCGTCGCTCACGCGCTGCCAGGCCGCGTAGAAATAGCGGTCCGCGGTCGCCTCGGTGGCCTCGCGAAGCTCCAGGCCGGGCCCGGTGACGGAATAGACCCCCTGGTCCTCCGCCACCCAGCCGCGCGCGATGAGCTCCTGCAGCGCGTCAACATAGTCCCCGCGGCCGAAGCCCCGGTACGGCAGCCTGGCGAGTAATTCGTCAGGGGTGGCCGCTGCGCCGCGCCAGAGCAGGGTGAACGCCTCCCACGCCTGCCCCGTCACGCCGTGAGGGCGCCAGGCGGCCAGGAAAGCATCGTCGCGATAGGCTTTGAGATCGCTGAGATACTGATCGATGCGCACCACCACCGGCGCGCCCGCGCCGGGGTCGAAATGGCGGGCGATGCGGAGACACCACTTTCCCGGCGGCTCGGGCGCGGCCAGGCTGGCCTCGACCAACTGCCATAGCAGCCCTGCCAGCCGCTGCAGGTCGTCGTCCGGCAGAGGACGCAGGTCCGCCATGGCGGCGTACGCCGTATCGATGAGATGCTGAACCGCTCGATGACCCTGCCGGGTCAGGTAATACTCACCACCAGCGCCGGGCAGCGCCGCGCCATGGCCCGCAGGCTCCAGGAGTCCCAGCTGCACGCCCTTGGCAAGGTCTGCCTCCAGCCTGGGCAGGGCGGTGTAGGCCGAGCGGATCTTGAGGCGGGTTGATGAGACGGGATCGGGCTCGAAGATGCGCGCCGCCATGAGCCAGCCGTACCATTCGCCCAGTGGTATGCCGTGCTCCTCTGCCGCACGGTCGATCGCAGGCCCATAGTGAGCCGTGAGCGCGAGCCAGGCCTTCCTGGCCAGGGACCAGACGTCGTTGTAACTCATATGCACCCTCCATCGAGATGCGATCGTTGACAACCACAGCATAGCATGAGATGCGCCAGGGGCAAGTTCCGCACACATGGCGCAGGAACGTGGCCAGGTCCCATAGTCCTGCCACGAGCACGTCGTCGTCCCAGCGCACCGCCATGGATGCGCCCGGATCCAACGGCGCTTGTAAGGCCAGCAAAGTTGCGTACAATGGAGTCACGCGTGTGACGAGTTGCCCGAGGGGCGATGTGCCGTCCTCGCTCTGTCGCCACCCGACAAAGGAGGCGTGCCAACCATGTCCGGCCAAGCCGACCCTACGAAGGACGCAAACGACCCGGAGACCGCAGCGCACACATCTGCGGCTCCTGTCGGGCCGCCCCCCACCCCGCAGGCCCCTCCTCCGAAACCCGATGGCGGAGGCGGCTGGCTGGCCGGCCTGCTCAAGGTGGCCGGCATCTTCGCACCCCTGGTCGGCAAGCAGGTCACTGACGTAGAGAAGACGCCCGCCGAGCTGCGCGGCCGGCTGGCTGCAGCCATGGGTGCGTTCGGGATCTTGCTGGCAAGCCTGCAGCTTCTAATCGGTGCGGTCGACCTGATCTCCCGCCCCGTTGCCATGTTGGGGCGAGCGCTGCCGTTCCTGATCGCGGCGCTGCTGGCCGGCGGTGCGCTGCTCTCGGCGAGGATCGCGCTGCGCACACCCGTGCGCCGACGGCGGCGCCAGGCCATCGCGCTGCTGTTGGCCATCGTGTTGGTCGGGCTGGGCTGGGGAGGCCTGTCGGCCTACCGGACGCTGCGGCCGCCGGATGGCTTTCTGGTGCTCATCGCAGATTTCGATGGCACTCGTGCGGCAAGGAAGGGCGATTTCGCCCAGCGCATCGGCTCAGAGCTGGTCGACCAATTGAGCGGCATCGAGGCCGGTGTCTCGATCGAGCGTTCGCTGGAGACCTATTCCGATGCAGAGACGGCCCGGGGCGCGGGCCGCAAGCGGCAGGCCGCGATGGTCATCTGGGGCGCCTACGACGATTTCGGCGTCACCCCACACGTGGAGCTGCTGCGCGAGCCGGTGGCAGAGGCAGAAGCGAGCATCCCGCGGCTCGTGCTGAACACGGTGCGTCCGGCCGGGCTCGGGGCCGGGCTCGGGGCCGCGCCCGCTACGCCCTCCCGGGTGAGCGACCTCTCCAACCTGACCCGCGCACCCCTGGCGACGACCGACCTCGAGTTGTTCGCTGCCCACGGCGCAGAGCAGATCACCTACGTGGTGGCGGCGATTCTTGCCACGGGCCTCCTTGCCGAGGGCCAGCACGACGACGCGCTGGCCCTCTTCGACAGATCCCTGGCCAACGCACCCGCCGGAGGCGCCGCGCTGGACGGCATGGAGCGGGTCTACTTCGAGCGATCCGTCACGCTGCACGCCTTGGGCCGGGAGGCTGAGGCCATCGCGGATCTTAAGAGGGCGATCGAGATCGACCCTGCGTTCATGCAGGCGCACTACAACCTGGCCATCGCCTACGCGGGCGGCTGCGCCGGTCCGGACAGTCTGGCGCAGGCTGTGTCCGAAGCCGAAACAGCTGTCCGTCTCCAGCCGGAGTACGCTCAAGCCCACCGCCTGCTCGGCAGCCTCTATCTTGAGGCCGGCCGAGCAGAGGACGCTCTGGCCGCGCTGCAGGATGCGCTGCGCCACAGTGCGCAGGGCGGCGACCAGGATCCCCTGGTGCTGCACCTGCTGGCAGCTGCCCACACGGCGCTGGGCCACGATGCCGACTCCGCCGAGGCGAGCCATCAGGCCGCGGCCTTGCTCCAGTCCGCGCTGGCCGGCGAGACCGGCGACGAGTATACGCTCCAGCTGACCCTCGGAGACGTGCGCGTGGGCGCCGGCCAGTATGCAGAGGCCATCGCAGCATACCAGTCTGCCGCGTCCGTTAAGCCCGAAGCGGCCGCACCGCATCGCGGACTCGGCAACGCTTACTACTGGCAGGGCCTGTCCGATCGGGCCCTGGTCGAATATCGCCAGGCAGCCGCGTTGGCGCCGCAGGACCCCGCGGCGCCGCTGCTCATCGGGCTGGTTCTTGCGGAGCGGGGCGACTTGCAGGGGGCCATTGCCGCGCAGGAGACGGCAGCCGGGCTGTCAGAGTGCGATGCGGCACCGCATCTGCTGCTGGGCGGGCTGTACTTCGACCAGGGGGACCTGGCCAGGGCCGCCGCGTCCTACGAGTCGGCGCTGGCGCTGGACGCGACCGACGCCGACGTCTGGTACGTGTTAGCCAGCCTGCGCTATCAGCTGGACGACTCCGCTGCAGCGGCCCGTGCCGCGCAGGAAGCCGTGGCCCGGAACCCGGACATGGTCGAGGCGCAGCGCCTGTTGGGCCGCGTCCAGCTGGATCTGGACGACGCCGAGGCCGCCCTGGCGCCGGCCCAGGCACTGGTGCGCCTGGCGCCCGGCGAGGCCGATGCGCAGGGCCTGCTGGGGGACGTCTGCCTGGCCTTGCAGCGCTGGCAAGAGGCGGCCGAGGCCTACGAGGCGGCGCTGACCCTGCAGGACGATGCCGGCACGCGGATTGTAGCGGGCATGGCCCGAACGCAGCTCGGCCAGGTGGAGCAAGCGATCGGTCACTATCGGGCCGCTGCAGCACTGGATCCCGAAAGCCGGTGGGCCTGGCAGAGCCTGGGCGCGGCCTACCAGCAGCAGGGCCAGTTTGAGGCAGCCATCGACGCCTTCGAGCGTGCCGTCGCAATCGAAGACGATGCGCTGGTGCGCGGCCAGTTGGCCGCCATTTATCAGCAGACCGGGGACACGGCGGCAGCCATTACCGAGTACGAACGGGCGGCCAGCCTCGATCCGGTGGAGCCCCGATACCAGGTCCGGCTGGGCGGGCTGTATGCCGGCCGCGGCGAGTTGATCAAGGCTGAAGCAGCGTACCGGGCCGCCCTGGCCATCGACGCGGAGAACGCCGAGGCCCATGCAGGGCTGGCCGATGCGGCCTATCGCCAATGCAGCATCAGCTCCGCCGTGCAGTCCATGGCGACAGCAGCGGCCCTGCTGCCGGCCTATCGCGGGCGTCTGGCGGGCCTGTACGAGGCGCAGGGCCGCGACGAGGATGCCGAAGCCATCTACACAGAATTGGCTGCCCTGCCCGCGGAGGAGTGGCTGGCGCAGCTGACCGTGGCGGACCACCTCTTCCGCCAGGACCGCTGGGACGACGCGCAGCGAGCATACCAGAAGCTCCTGGAGGCGGGCAGCGCGCCGGCCGGTTATGTCACATCACTGATCCACACCGCGCTGGGCCAGATCGACTATGCCCAGGAACGGCTCTTCGCTGCGCGCGGGGAGTTCGAACAGGCCCTCGCGGCCTATGATGCCAACGCGGATGCAACGGCAGGGCTGGGCGACCTGGCGCTGCGCGCGGGCGATGCCGCGGCGGCGCTGGCGTTGTACGACGCAGGTTTGTCTCAGATTCCCCGCTACCTCGCAGGGATGCCGGCCGAGAACGCGGCCGGAGCAGCGGTTCTCCTTCACGTGCGTCGCAGCCTGGCCCTGGCCCGGCAGGAGAGCACGGATGCAGCCGCCGCGGCACTCGACGCGGCGCTGGCAGAGGCGCAGGCAGCAGTTGCCCTGACGCCCCGCTCGCCTGTGGCGCAGTACGCCCTGGCCGCAGCGCACCTGGCCCGCGGAGAAACGGTCGAGGCCGAGGCTGCCTTTGCCCGAGCGGGCGAGTGCGACCGCACCATGCTGGCCGCCCGCGCCCGTCTCGAAACCGGCCTGGCCAAATTACAGCCGCCGCAGTGACACGGGCTCATCACAAAAATAACCCGCCTGACAATCGCCAGGCGGGCCATTTCATGGTGAGTTCCGAATTGCCTTAGTCGGACAGGAACGCGTCCAGTGCCTTCTTGCTGACGCGATACTCTGAACCGATCTTCTTCGCCTTCACCTCGCCGGAGGTGATCAGCGCCTGGATGTCGTCTGCGCTGACCCGCAGGTACGCCGCGGCCTCCGCCAGGTTCATCACCTCGGGGACAACGACCGCGCCGCCGCCGGCAGGCGCCTGCGCCTGTCCGCCGCCGCCCTGGAACGTGCCGGACATCGCCTGCCCGATCATGCCGGCCATGCCTGCGCCCAGGCCGAAGCCTGCGCCCAGGCCCACGCCGGTCCCCGCTGCGCTGCCGGCCTCGCCGCCGCCGCCCTGACCAGCCGCCTCGCGCATCGACTTGGCTGCCTGGTACTGGAGATACTTCTGCATGTCGCCGATCGCGCCCATGGCCGCGCGCTCGTCGATCGCCTTCTGAGTCTCCTCGGTGGGACTCACGCTTGCCAGGAACATCTGCTTGAGCTGGATGCCCAGCTGCGCGAAGTCCTCGATCACCTTCGCCTTGATCCCCGCGCTGAGCTCGTCGAACATGGCGGGCAGGTCGAAGAGGCTCGCGCCCAACTCGCCCAACATGTCCGTCAGCCGGCTGATGATGATGCTGCGCAGATAGTCCTCGATCTGATTCGTCGTGTAGAGCCCCTGCGTGCCGACGATCTTGGCCACGAACATCTGGGGCTCCTCGATCGCCATCGAGTAGCGGCCGTTCGCGCGCACGCGGGCGTACCCGAGCTCCTTGTCACGCAGGGTAATCGGCTCGGGCGTGCCCCACTTCATGTCGATGAAGTCGCGCATGTTGACGAAGTAGACTTCCGCCTTGAAGGGCGTTTGCCCGCGGAAGGCAAGACCGAGCAAATTGACGAGCAGGGGGATGTTCGCGGTCGTGATGGTGTGCCGGCCAGGGCCGAACACGTCCAGCGCCTTGCCGTCGCGGAAGAACACAGCAGCCTGGCTCTCGCGCACCACAACCTGCGAGCCGATGCGAAAGTCGCCGCTGCCGGTGGACGGCACGCGGTAGACCATCTGGTTAAGGCCCTGATCGGGCGCCTCAACGATGTCGAAAATTCGGACCATTAGGATGACCTCCTGTGATAGATCTTACCGCTGGACGCCGTCACTCGGCGTTCTGGATCACTTCCGCGCGGCGGTTAAACGTCTCGTTCAGACCTGCAACCAGGTCACCGATGTTGCGAAGCGCTTCCTTGATGCCTTCGTTGCCCTGCACCGCCTGCTCGAGCTGGCCGATGGCCGCGTCCAGGGGCGCCAGTTGGCCGTACAGATCCTGATCGAACGCGACCAGCCGGTCCAGATCGTCCTCCTTGACGCGAACGATGCCCCAGAGCGGCGCGTACCCGTATGACGCAGTCTTGACGCGGTCGATGAACAGCTGCAGCCGGCCGACAACGCGCTCCACATCGTCGAGCCACAGAATCCCGCCCGAGGTGAGCAGCTCGCCCTGCAGGGACGTCAGCTTGCGGCGGCGGCTTTGGAGGCGCCGCGCGAGGTTCTCCCGCACCTGCTTGTCCGCATCCCGGCGGATCTCCTTCTCGCGATAACCCTTGATGCCCGGCAGCTTCGCGATGAAGCTCTCGACACCACCCATCTCGTCCTTAGCGCTCTGAACTGGATCCATGCATGTCCCTCCCTTGTTGTATCACACGCCACACCGTCCGGACGATTATGTCCGAGCCGGCTTCAACTTGTCAAAAACACAGTCGAGCCGCAGAACGGGCACTCGATCATGTCCTTGCCGGCCAGGGTGAGCTGGCCGCCGCAATTCGGGCACTTCTGATCGGCCTTCAGCTTGGAGGCCTGCTTCGAATAGAGAATGCCGCCGTCCCAGTTGATCGCGCCGCTGAACAGGTTCTTGCCCACCAGGTCGCGCACCATGTCCTCGACCTTGTCGATGGGGGTGTTCAGTGCGACGGCCACATCCGAGAGGGTGACCTTACCCTGGGCCAACACCATGTTCAGGATCTTCTTCTGCTTCTCCAGCTCCGCGAACTCGGCGCTCTCCTGCCGGCCGCGCGTGAGGAGCCAGAACCCACCACCCCCCAGCGGAAGCACGAAGACGACCAGGGCGATGAGCAGGCCCAGAACCGCGCCGCTGGCCGTTGTTTCCCCACTGGTCACCTGCGCGATGAGAAGCCCCGCCGCCACAACCAGCGCGATGAGCGCCACTGCGATCAGGATGATCCCGATCGTCCGACCTTGACCCGGCATGTAACCCCTCCTTGTATCCTCAATCCTGCCTTGAGCATCCTGAGCGGAGCCACGCAGTGGCGTAGCCGAAGGACGCTCGAGGCAGAGCCGTCTGTTATCCGAAGCTGCTTCCGCCGCCGCCACCGCCGCCGCCGGAAAATCCGCCGCCGCCCGAGAAACCACCGCCCGAGAAGCCGCCACCACCGCCACCGCCCGACCAGCCCTTGCCGCTCTGAGAGGGCGCACTGGTCAAGGTCCGCGAGGCCTGTGACAGCATCGTGCCCAACCCCGCGCTCATGCCCGCCAGCGACTGGCCCATGCCGCGCGACATATCGCTCAGCGTGGGCCGCGAGCCGCCGCCCTCGCTGGGGAAGCCGCCGCCACCCGGCATGCTGGTCGGGATGCCCGCGCCGGTCGGGCCGCCGCTCGTGTAGGACCCGCCGCCGTAATACGGCCGCGGATAGCCCCAGGGGATCCACCAGGTCGGCGGAGGCGCATCGACCTTCCGGAACTTCTCGATCCAACTCTTCTCGAGACCGAATGCCACCGCGTAAGGCAGGTACTCGCCGAAGATGGCGCTGGCCTCCTCGACGTTGGTGTACTTCTCGATGTTCTGCAGGTAGCGCTTGAACGCGTTCCAGCGCGCGAACGCCTCCGCACCGGTGGCCGTGCGCTTGGGCATATAACGGGCCACCAGGACCGCGCCCACGCCGGTGATGCCCAGGCTGATGGGCAGGCAGAACGCGAACTGGGAGAGCTCACTGAGCACCGCGCTCAGGAAGAGACCGCCGCCGAACGCCGCGGCCAGCACCACCATGCCCAGGCAGCCATACTGCGAGCGCACCGTGTCAGGGTTGCCCGTGAAGAACTTCTCGTCGACCACTTCCTTGTACAACGCCGTGCGGAGCGCGGGCAGGGCGCTGTAGAACTTGTTCTGAAGGTCGGAAAGCTCCACCTCGGTCTTGCGGCCGAAGAACTCCTTGATGAACAGCGTCTCATAGGGCCGCAGCTCGACGTCTTGCGACTTCAGGCGATAGGTGAAATCGGTCTTGGTGCCGATGCCGAGGAAGCCGGGCTCCTGCGTTTCCTCGATCTCCAACACGCCGCGCCTGGCAAGGTCGAGCAGGGTTGCAATGACGTCCTGCAGGTCCGCGCGCTCATCGATCAGCGTCCCGACCATCCCCGCAGGCAGGTCGGACGGCGGGTCCGGCAGGTAGTCGGCAATCAGGCCGACCGGTACATCGCGCCCCTTGCGATACCACCACAGGTACAGCAGCACGGGGCCGCCGATAGCCAGGAGCCCCGCCAGGGCCAGGAACCCGAGATCGAAGACCGGTCCCCATTGGCTGCGGAATGCCTCGCGCTCGGCTTGCTCTGCGGCCGCCTGGTCCAGCTCCGCCTGCCACGGCTGCGGCGCGCCCGCCACGATGCCGTGCGGCCACTCGGCAACGACCTCAACTTCCTGCCCGGCTGCGACCCGCCCATCTATCACGATGGATGCCACGCTCTGCCCGGACTCGAAGGTCGCCTGGCCCTCCGCGCCGTAGATCCCGTAGTTCGTGAAGGTTGCCCCCTCGGGCGCGCGCACCGTGATGGTCGACGACTGGGTCGGGAACGGGTTACCCGAAGGGATGGCCTTCCAGAAGAGCTGATCGACGCCGTCGTCAGGATAGTAGCGCAAGCCGCCCACGATTGTGTAGTCGATGACGATCGTGCGTCGCGTATCGGTGGAGGGGGGAAAGTTGTAACGGACCTTGACGTACGAGCCGTCTTGATAGTAGCGGTAGGTGTAGGGCGCGTCCGATTCGGAGTACTGGTACTCCGGGCCGCCCTCCTCCGACACCGTGATGTCCCTGATATCGCTAAAGCGATTGACCAGGATCTCGCGCTGCCCGAAGCGGAACGTGCCGCTGGTGAACACCAGTTCCTGCGTCTCGGTGACGCGGAAATCGCCGCTCTGCATGACGGCAATATCGACATCGTAACGCTGCCAGTAGAGCGTCTTGTCCTGGGCCAGCGCAACGGGCGCCACGGCCAACAAGAGGATGATGAGCAGCCAGATCAGGGCCAGACGCGAGCCAGCCAAATGGGTGCGTCCCTTCATTGATTCACCTCCCACGTAGGGCCATTGTACCATACAGACGCGCACCTGCGCGGTGGTTAAGCCGACAGATGGCTGACATTGTGCAATACGAGTTGGACGGCGGAAGGGTTTCTCGGAGGAAGCTCGAGAAAGGGCCGGGGCGCCCTGTCGGACGCCCCGGCGACTGTTGTTGATTCGGGCGGCGCTTGCCGCCCGAAGGGCTATTCTCCCGTCGTGAACGGGATGACCGCTGCGCTTTGCAGCGGAGCGTTCGCGTCGCTGCTGACGCCGGCCTCGACGGTGAAGGTGTGGGCAGTGTTGGCTGCCAGCGGGCCTTCCGGCGTGAAGCTGAGCGTCGACGTGGCGTCGTCGAACGCGATCGCGCCCGCAACGGCCTGGCCGCCCGCACGGAGGTGCACCGTGTCCGGGGTCAGGGCGTCCGCCTTGAGCGGCCGGGTGAAGACGACCGTGATCGGTGCGGTGCGACTGACGCCCGTGGCATTCGGCGCGGGCACGGAGCTGACCGGCAGCGGATCGCGCCACAGCGGCACGTCGTCATTCACGACCTGCTCCCCATCGGCGTCCGACATCACGGTCAGCTCGCGATTTGCCACGTCGACGATCGTGTCCCACCACTCGACGGTGTCCCAGCTGCCACGCGTGTACTTGTACTGCAGCTCCGTGCCGTCCAGCAGGTCGAGCGACGCGGTCCAGGCGTTGTCGCCCACCTTCGTCATGGGGAACAGGCTCGGGTTCCACGGCCCGAGCACCGCCTGGTCGCCCACCAGGTAGACGATGTCGTCCGCCGGTGTGGCGCCGGGCACGGTCACGTTGAAGATGACGTTGACCATGCGCGATTCCGCGACCGCCTCGACACCGTTCGAAGGCAGCGAGCGGTTGTAGCCCGTGTCGACGGCCACGACGTAGTATTCGTAGTTGCAGTCGGACATCACCTCTCGATCCACATACGCCGTGCCCACGGTCACGAAGGCCACCTGGCGCCAGCTCCCGAAGGGAACCCCGCAGAGGCGCCTGCTGTGGACCTCGTATCCGTAGATGTCCGGCTCACTGTTCGCATCCCACGCCAGCGAGATGCTGTCGGGAGCGGTCCCCGTGACCCGCAGATTGGTCGGCGCGGCGGGCGGCGTCGTGTCAGGCGACGGCAGCACGGTCAGCGTGCCGCCGCGGTTGGTCCCGGCGCGCAGGCCGGCGTACACCCATTCTCGGCCGGCCGTCGCGCTGGCGCGAACGAGGTAGGTGAACTCCCCGGCCGTGTCCGGATAGAGCGCGCCCATCCATTCCTCGAACTCCCTCAGCAGGACGGCCTCCGTCTCCGCGGAGTAGTCCTTGTTGAACGTCATCGGCTGCCACGTGGTCCACGTCGCCGGCTGCGAGCGCGCCGGGCCGTAGCCCACCTGCATGATGATCCCCTCGATGGCGCCAGTCTTCTCGGTCTCGTACTTCACGCGCACGCGGCCGTAGATCGACTCGGTGGGCTGCCCCGCAGCCAGGGTGTGCACGATCTCCGGCGGCCACTGGATGAGCAGGCCGCTGATGCGCCAGTGCGGGATCGCGCTGGCCTCGTTGGATGCCGGCCCCTGGAGGCCATCACGGACCGCCCGGACGATGTAGTAGAACATCATTCCGTTGGTGACCGTCTCGTCGGTGTACCTGGTGTCCGTCGTCTCCGCGATCAGCCCATAGCCGCCGCCGGAGAGATAGGATCGGTAGATGCGATACGCGGTCGCGTCCTTCACCTTCTGCCAGTTCAGGTGCACCGCGCTCGTGTCCTCGCGCGCGGTCAGCTTCTCCGGCGCGGCCGGCGGGACGATCGCCCCCTCGTGGATCAGCACCGCGCCCCACAGGCCGTTGACTGGCAGGGAGATGGCGCCGTCGGTGACGGTGGCGGACAGGCTGCCGAGGGCGTTGGTCAGTTCCAGCCCGTTGGGCAGGTAGCCGTCCACGGGCACGGTCACGACCTGGCTGGTCTTGTTCCTGTTGACGATGACCACCGCGACGCCGTCCTCGTTCTGGCGGCCGTAGGCCAGCACGTTCGCCACGTCGTCCGTCAGAAGCGTATCGAAGGAACCCGTGCGCAGGAAGCTGTACTGGCTGCGCATCGTGCCCAGCTGCTGATACACGGCGAGCAGCCCCGCGTCCGCCTTGCGCCACTCGGGTAGCGCACCGTAACCCGCCGCGTCGGCCCAGGGGTAGGGTTGGCGGTTGTACGGGTCGTCGCGCGGTACGTCTGAGCCGAAGCCCGCCAGGCCCACCTCGTCGCCGTAGTACACGGTCGGCGCGCCGGGCAGGGTGAACTGGAGCAGTGCCACTGTCTTGAGCCGGGTCTTGCCGTCGGTGAAGCCGTTGACCGGGACGCGGTCCGCGCCCGTGCCCGCGATGCCGTCGTGGTCCAGCTTGATGACAGCACGATTCGTATCGTGGCTGTCCAGCAGGTTCATCGCGGTGGCCCACGCTGGCTCCGGATAATCCTCCTGGATCGCACGCAGCGCGGCCTCGAACTCGCTCGGCTTGAGCGGGGTCAGGCCCAGGTTGCCGTCGCCGTCGGAGAAGGGCGTGTCACGCAGGAACGACAGCAGCGCGGTGGCGAAGCGGTAGTTCATCGTGGAGTCGAACTTGTCGCCCAACACCATGGGCCGCACGTCGCTCTCGCCCCACGTTTCGGAGTACGTCTGCACCTCGGGATCCGCCGCACGGAGGATGGGCCGCCACTCCTCGAAGAAGGAGGGTGCGATCTCGTTCGCCACATCCACCCGGTAGCCGTCCGCGCCCTGGGCCAGCCAGTACTTGACGACCGCGTCCGCGTCCCGCAGCCAGAACTCGCGCACTGCGTCGTTGTCGGTCGTGTTCACCTTGGGCAGCGTCACCACGCCGAACCAGGCCTCGTAGGTCGTGTCGCCCGCGCAGACGCCGGAACCTGCCGGGCTGGCCGGCTTGAAGTAGAACCACGAGCGATACGGGCTGTCCACCGACTCGCACGCACCCACCTCGGGATGGCGCCCGAACCGGTCAAAGTAGATGCTGTCCGAGGAGACGTGGTTGGGCACGAGGTCGAGGACGATCTTCATGCCGCGCGCCTCGGTGGCCGCGTCCAGCTCCCGGAAGAGCGCCAGGTCGCCCAGCGACGGCGCGATGGTCATGTAGTCGCGGCCGTCGTAGCGATGGTTCGACGGCGAGTCGAAGATGGGATTGAAGTAGAGCGTGTTGACGCCGAACGACTGCAGATAGTCGAGCTTGTCGATCACGCCCCGCAGGTCGCCGCCGTAGAAGGTGGAGCTGTACGTGTTCCACCAGGCGTTGGAGGGATCGTATGGCTCCGGATCGGGCACGATGGTGTTCCACGGCACGATGGGCCAGGCGTGGCCCCGCTCGGCCGGATAGAACCAGTCGGCCGCGGTCGAGTCGTTGGTCGCATCCCCGTTGCGGAAGCGGTCGGGGAAGATCTGGTAGATGGTCGCGTTCCGCGCCCAGTCGGGCGTTGTGTAGCCCGCATCATACACGTATATGTTGTAGGGGTTGGCCGGCGGGGTGGCCGAGGCCGCGCCCCAGCCGCCGTCCGCAGCCGCATCATCGCCGTAGTAGACGATCTTGTCGCCGTCCACTGCGCCGAAGGTGTAGAGCTGCACCTCCCGGCGGGCGGGCGGCGCGCCCACCGTCACCTCCCAGAAGTCATAGGAGAACGGCGCCGCGGGTACGGTGGCGACCTTCGTCATGGTGTAGGTCGTCGCTCCGCCGTTGATCGAATCCACCACGCGCACGCCCACGCCTTCCACGTCGCCCGCGTAGGTGCGGAAGCGGAGGCGAACCTGCGTCCCCTGCGTCACCGCGCCCCAGGGCGTGCGGTAGAGCGAATCGCGCGAATCGTGTCCAAGGCCATCCCACCACACGTCGCCGTCCAGACCTGGGTTGGGCGGGTTGTTGATGCTGTCGCGGATCTGTTTCGTCGTGTCGTTGAAGGTGAAGGTGACCGCGGCGCCGCCCTCCGGGACGACCAGGGCGATGTTGTCGCCGCCGGGCGCGCCGTCCTTGCCGTAGTTCTCGTCCCAGCTTTCGTTGACGGCCACCTTGTACTGGTAGCTGCCCGCAGGCAGGACCAGCGTGATCTCACAGACCCCGTTGCCGTCCGCGTCCTTCATCCACCCCTTGAGGTTGTCGGGCGACCAGTCTGCGCCGCCGGCCTCGTCCATCAGGTCGCCCACGAGGACGACGATGCGGCTGTCCGGGCGGGAAGCCACCCAGTTGTCGCCGCCGCCGCGATCGTAGTAGAAGTGCACCGTGCCGCCGCTGGCCGCGACGGTGAAAGGCACATTGGCGCCGCCAGGCTGGCCGCCGACGCCGTAGTTCTCGTCCCACGACTTGTCGATCGTGACCTTGAACTCGTACGTCCCGGCCGGGATCTTGTCGGTGACGAACTTGTAGACGCCATCCTTGTTATCGTCCGTGCCCTGTGTCAGCAGGTTGTCCGGCGCCCAATCCGCGCCGAGGCCTGCTGCTGCCGGCCAGTTGCCGGGGAACGTCACCACGGGGCCGACGGGGGGCGGCGGCTCCTCGGTGAACGGCGTGACCTCCGCCGCGACCTCCTTGGTGGCCGCGTCAAAGGTGATGGCGACGTTCGCGCCGCCTGCAGGCACTTCGAGCGGCACGTTGCTACCGGGGTACGCCTCATCCCACCCCTCGTTGAGCGCGACCTTGAACTCGTAGCTGCCGCCGGGGATTGCACCGGTGGCGAAAGTGTAGATGCCGTCCCCGTCCGGATCCTTCATCCAGGTCGTGAGGTTGCTGGGCGCCCAGTCCGCGCCGCCGATCTCGTCGCCGAAGTTGCCCGCGACGACGGGCAGGAGGCCATCGGGCCGGCTCAGCACGTAGTTGTCGCTGCGATCGTAGTAGAACGTGACCGCCGCGCCGCCGCCCCCTGCGGTCAAACTGACGTTCGCGCCATCGGGCACGCCGCCCACGCCGTAGTTCTCGTCCCACGAACCGCCGACCGTGGCCTTGAACTCGTAGGTTCCGGCCGGGATGGCCGTGGTGGTGAAGGTCCAGACATCGTCGCCGTTCGCGTCGGCCGCCTTCGTGGTCACGTCCCCGGGCGCCCAGTCCTGCCCGCCGATCTCGCTGACGTAGGAGCCGGGGAAGGCCACCAGGGCGTCTTCCCCGAGCTGCGCCTCCACGAACACGGCGGTCGTGCGCGCCGGGACGGTAAATTTGCCGCTCTTCGGGTCGAAAGTCGCGGTCTTGACGATGGGATCGACGCCGTTTGCCTGGACGGGGTGCAGCGCCAAGCGCCGCCCAGCCAGCTGATCCGCCCCGGCGAAGGCCTGCGCCTCGTCGTTGGCATTGATGAGGACGACGATCAACTCGTGATTCGGGTCGATGTCCGGGGCGAGCCGGTCGGAGAGCTGCATCACGATCAGGCCGGGCAGTTGGTCGGGGCCTGTATTGAGATACGCCAGCCTCTGCTGGATCGCCTGGGCCGTGGGCAGGCGGAACAGCGGCGAGCTGTAGCGGATCTGCAGCAGCTCGCGGTACAGGGCGGAGGAGAGCTGGATGTCAGCAGGCGCCGGCACGAGGGCCGGGTTGGCCAGGAGTGGCCGCATCACGTCCCACGACACCGAGTTCGCGGACGCGGGCGGCAGACCCACGCCGTAGTTGTTGGCCTGGTAGGTCCAGTCGATCCGGTTGAACCAGTCGCCCGAGTTGTAGCTGTCGCGATCGAGCGACTTCGAGCGGAGCAGGTCGCCGCCGGCATGGACGAAGGGCACGCCCTGACCGAGCAGCACCGTGCTGCGGCCCACGGCCTCCGCGCGGACGCGGTCGGCCATGCTGGTCGCTGCGGGCAGCGCGTAGACGTTGATGTCATAGAGCGTCTGGTTGTCGTGCTTGTCGATGTAGGAGATGTTCTCCTGCGGGTCTGCGGTGTACCCTGCGGGCTGGCCGTTGTAGTCCACCTCCGAGCCCTTCACCAGGTCGCCGTTACGGTCTACAAACAGGTAGCTTGCGAGGTTGCCCGCCATGCCCGCGCGCACCTGGTCGGTCTGCAGCAACAGCGTTGCCTTCTGCTCGGCCGGCGTGCCGGGCACGGTGGCCTTGCTGTCGTAGTACATGCCGTTGGCGAAGCCCTGCTTGGTCAGCAGATCCGCGCCGCTGTCGAACGGCCCGAGGCCGCGCACGGCATCGCGCAGGCGATCGGAGAAGGTGCCGATGCCCGTGCCGGCCATGTTGAGCTGTGTGGCGTTGACCCCGCGGGCGTTGTCCGCCACCTCGCCGAAGTTCCAGCCCTCGCCGTAGAGGTAGATCGACTTGCCATCGACGCCGTCCTCTGCCACCGTCAGTGCATCGAGCGCCTCACGCACCTTCAGCATGTTGCGCTTCATGTGGTGGCCCATCAGGTCGAAGCGGAACGCGTCCACCTTGTACTGTTTCGCCCAGGTGACCAGCGAATCGATCATCAGCTTCTCGAACATGTTGTGCTCGGAGGCCGTGTTGGCGCAGCACGTGCTCGTCTCCAGGCCGCCCGTGTCGTTGAGGCGGTGGTAGTATCCGGGGACGATCCGATCGAGCACCGAATTGGGCGACTGACCGGCCGCGTTCGTGTGGTTGTACACCACGTCCACGACCACGCGCAGGCCCATGGTGTTGAGCGCAGCCACCATCTCGCGGAACTCGACGATTCGGGCGGTACCGTTCGGGTCCGTCGCGTAGGAGCCCTCCGGCACCGTGTAGTGCAGCGGGTCGTAGCCCCAGTTGAAGCCGTCCTTGTCGCGCAGTGGCTCGAGCGCGGCCTGTTGCTCCTCCGAGTCGTGGGGATAGCTGGCGAGCAGGGCCGGATCGGGCGCCTGCCACTCGGCCCGGTTCTCGTTGATCGTGGCGATGTCGAATGTGGGCAGCAGGTGCAGGTGTGTCAGTCCGGCAGCCTCCAGTGCCTGCAGGTGCTTCACGCCGTTGCTCTCGGGCAGGGTGAACGCCTTGAACGTCCCCTTCAGTGCATCGGGCACGGTCGCGTCGCTCGCCGAGAAGTCCCGCACATGGAGCTCGTAGATCGAGATGTCCTCCGGCTGGACAAGCGCGGGCTTGGCCAGGGAGTCCCAGCCCGCGGGCGCCAGCGCGGCGTCGTCCAGGCTCACGATCTGGCTGCGCCGGCTGTTCGCCGAAAGGCTGAACGAATAGGGGTCCGTCACGAGGTTCGTCTCGATCTTGCCCGTGGTGGGCGCGAAGACCACCACCTCGTACAGGTAGTACTTGCCCTTCCAGGCCGGCTTCCCCTCGATCGTCCAGACGCCGCTGGCGGGCGCAAGTTCGAGCGGCAGGACCGTGGCGGTCGTAGCCGGATTCTCATCGTCGAACAGGTGCAGCTTGACGCTTTGTGCGGTCGGCGCCCACAGCCGGAGCACCGGCGCGCCTTCCTCCCAGGCGACGCCCAACTCGCCGCCATAGGTATAAAGGTCGTCCAGCACGCCCGGAATCTGCAACCCCGTCGCGTCGACCAGCGCGCCGCCCTCGTAGGCGGCGATGGCGAACTGGCCCTTGAGGATGTCGGCCACCAGCGCGAGGTCCGCGTCTGCAATCTTCAGCGCGGGCAGCGCGGCCAGGTGCGGGAACTTGGCCGCGAGATCATCGGTCACGCCCGCGGGGTCCGGGGCCAGGTCGATGCTGCTGCCCCCGGTCACGCCGCTCTCGCCGAGCGCCAGGCCCGCGGCGGCGTCATAGTGCAGCTTGAACGTGTATCCGGCCGTCGCGGCCACGTCCCACAGCAGCGTGTCGCGGTCGACCCAGTACGACTTCTGCTGGCCCAGGTCGCCCGCAGCCTTGCCCTCCATCTCGGCAATCGCGATCGCGGGATCGGTGTACTGCTTGCCGCTGCCCTGCACCTGCCAGATCTCGTTGCCGCTGTCCGCGAAGGTGAGGAACTGGTCGGGGCCGGGGTCCTTCTCGTCGCCCTTGTGAATGATGTACGCGAGGCGGGTGGCATCAGGGGTCAGGCGGACCTGCCAGTAGGTACCGAAGCTGTCCGTGCCCGCGGGCTGGAGCGGGGTCGTCCAGGTGACGCCCTCTTCAGCGGATCCTTCCCACACGTGCAGTCCCCACCCATCGTAATCGCCTGCTGTGCGGCGATAGTGGATGAGCGCGTAGTCCTCCGCGGCGCCGCGCTGCTGATAGACCGACGCGTCGCCGCTCTGCAGCCAGACCTGGTAGTCGGCCGCCGGGGTGTAGGAGCGATCGCCGTCCGGGTCCTTTTCGTCGCCCTTATGCACGATGAAGTTGACCGGCTTGGTCGGATCGGCCAGTGCGATCTCAAAGTAGGCGCCGTAGTCGTCCGTCCCGGTGGGCAGCTTCGGCGCAGCCCAATCGGTGACCTCGGCAGGATCGAGCCCGTCGCCCCACAGGTGGAGGCCCCAGCCATCGTACAGCCCGTCCGCACGGTGATAGTGGATGACGGTCTTGCCCGTCACCGCGGCGCGGGACGCGTAGTTGGCGCCGTCGTCCTGCTCGAGCCACAGCACGGGAATGTCCGCGGGCACGACGACCCGATCGTTCGGCGTGTCCTTGTCGTTGCCCTTGTGGATGATGTAGTTGACCGGCTTGGTCTTGTCCTGCAGCTTGACGGCAACGTAGGCGCCGTACTCGTCTACCCCTGAGAAGGGCTTGGGCGCATCCCAGGTGGTGCCCTCGCTGGGGGCGATGGCGTCGCCCCACAGGTGGAGGCCCCAGCCATCATAGTCACCCGCCGGCCGGTTGTAGTGGATCACCAGGTAGTCGGTGGCGGGGGGCGGCGGGGGCGGCGGCTCAGTCGGCGGCAGAACTTCTGCGCCGATGACGTGCGAGACGGGATCATAAGTGAAGAGCACATCGCCACTGCCAACCGGGATGGCCAGAGAGAGGTTCGGGCCGTTCAGTTCGCCGCCTGCGCCGTAGTTCACGTCCCAGCTCTCGTCGATCGCGACCTTGAACTCGTAGTTGCCTTCGGGCAAATTCACCGCACGGAAGGCGTATTTGCCATCTCCATCCGGTCCTTTCAGCAGCGTGCGCAGGTTGTCGGGCGACCAGTCACCGCCGCCGACCTCCGACTGGAAGCTGCCGACCGCGGTGGCGATCACCTGGTTCACGCTATCGGCCACGTAGTGATCGGCCGGATCGTAGTACCACCGGACGGCCTGGCCATCGGTCACGGTGACTAGGACGTCGGACCCGGGGAAGGCCTTGCCCCAATCGCCATCTTCCACGATCTTGTACGCGTAGTCGTCCCCGGTGGGAATCGCAACGTCGAACTTCCACACGCCGTCACCGTCAGCGTCGGCCATGTCGGTCAACGGGTCGTTGTTGGACCAGTCTGCGCCGCCGATGGCACTCTCGAAGCTGCCCGCCACGTTGACCTGCGTCAATGCGGGCGAGGCGTGCGCCGCGCTCAGGGCAGCGCCCGGCGCGAGCGTCAACAACATGGACAGGATTGCGAACAACGCGATCACAGGATACCTGCGCATAGGAGACTCCTTCTTCAATTCGGTACGCGCCGGCACGGCGCAAACGGCACAAAAAAGCCGCGGTCCGGTAGGACGCGCGGCAAACTTAACCTGACGGCGGATGTGACGGCATCGGTCATCTGAAGAAACCCCTCGAACGCACATCAGTGTGGGCAGATGGTCCTCAGCCCCGGCATACCGGCGCCGTCCCGAGCATGCTGGACCGCTCGGTGGCGGCATGCAAATCGATGGAGCGATGATAGCATGCTGGGCAGGCAGTGTCAAAGGACATGGGCGTCGCTTTCTGTCACACGCACTGGTCCGCGGCAAGGGCAGATGCAGGTGCGAGTCTTGCATCGATCGGTTGGATCCCGGCACACCCCGGCCGCGTCGCCTCAGATGGCCAACTCATCGACTGCGTCCGCGAAGGCCAACACGTTCTCGACCGGCGCGAAGTCGATGTCGTAGGCCGGGCAGAGCAGCAGCCCTTCCGGGCCGAGCGTACTCGCGCGCAGGTGGACCTCCGCGCGGATCTCCGCGGGCGTGCCCAAATCCCAGAGCGCAGCCGTCCCCACCGTTCCCCAAAGCGCCAGCCTGTCACCATGGGCGCGCTTGATGGCCGCCGCGTCCATGCAGTCCGGCTGGATTGGATTGATGACGTCCACCCCGATCTCCGCCAGGTCCGCAATGATGGGCGAGAAGTCGCCGTCCGAATGGTAGAAGACGAGCAGCCTGGGTTCAACGGCGCGCGCCGCGCGGATGATCTCCGCCATGCGCGGCTTGAAGAAAGTGCGCCAGGTGGCAGGGCTGATGATCATGCCGCTGGCCATCGCCACGTCGTCGTCCAGCAGGAGGATATCCACCCCCGCCCGCGCCAGGATCAGGCTGCTATGCAGCGCCAGCGCGGCCACCTGGTCGAGCAGGTAGTGCGCCAATTCGGGCCGCAGGCGCAGGTCTTCGAGGAAGGTGGCAAAGCCGCGCAGGCGATAGCCGGTCTCGAACAGCTCCCCGCCCAGGTGCGGCGGCGAGCCAGCAACCGCCCAGCCACGGGCGTGGTACGCCGCTACCTGGGCCGCCAACTGGTCGGCCGCATCCGGCGTGACGACTTGGGGCAACATGTAGGCGGCGAAATCGGCCAACGTCGCAGCGGCAGACAGGGGGCCGCGCGGCCCGCGCTCCGGATGGTAGTCCCACTGGTGATAGGGACGCAGCTGGCGCACGTTGCCGAGGTGCACGTCGGGCGGCAGGCTGCGCAGGTAGGCGAGAAACGCCTCCTGGTCGGCCGGCGCAGCAAAGTCGACGAAGCGCACATCGAGCCCCAGCTGCTCCGCCGTATCGGACAGGCCGGGAACGTGTTCCTCCCAGAAGGCCAGGGCCTTTGGAAACCGGTCGGGCCGCCCGCGGGTGAGTGCGGTGCGGACGCGCTCACGTGCGTTCATGCTGCGCTCCTTTCAGGATGTCGCGCCACCAGCGCCTGGCCCGGGTGACTATAGCTCGCTGCGCGCGAACAGCGTGCTGCGGCCGCGCTTGCCCACGACTGTCAGCACGCCCATCTCCCGCAGGCAGTAGGCCATCTTCTGGCAGAGCCAAAGCGGCTGCCCGGAGGCGGTGGCGAGGTCGTGCGTGGTGAAGGGGGACGGGAGCGCGGCGGGAAGGTACGCAAGGGCGTCCGCGGTTCCGGCCAGCACATGCCGGCTCACCACCTCGAGCAGCCGCCGCTCGCGCGTGGCCCAGCCCTTCCGCCGCCAGTTGCGCCGGCGTCCGTCCGGCCCTGTCTCCTCGCGGTGCCGGAACTCCTCCTCGCGGATGAGCAGCACCTCGAGCGTGAAGTTGGGGTGGCACAGCAGGCGGGGGAAGCTGACCAGCTCTGCGAAGACGTGCTCGACCGCGCCGTGCCGCGGCGAGCGCCGCCGCCCGATGACCGCGCCGTCTTCGTCCACACGCACGATCCACTTCTCCGCCGCGATGGGATAGACCAGGCGCAGGGGATGGTCTTCCACGAGCCGGTGCAGCTTGCGTTTCAATGCAACCAGGTGGCGCGTTTGGATCTCGATCAGAAGCTCGCCGCGCACGATATCGGCCACGAAGCCATCGACGCCCACCTCGAAACGGTCGCCCGGCTGGGCATACCACTCCTTGAGCGCCGCGTGCAGTGGCTTCTCGTTTAGCGTGCCGATCGTGTTAGTCACCGGTGTATCCTGGTTGCGATGGCTCCCATCGTGCCCTCTTATCATAGCATAGCTCGCGTTCTTATCCGCGAACTGCCACGGGACAGCCGAGACATACCACCGAATCCTGACGAAGCCCAACTGAAATCAACGCAATGTCTCCGCAGAAGTCTGCCGACGTCGCCAGCGGAGCGGCAGCACCAAGCTAGTTCGCGCTGCCATGCACGTCGTCGCCCTGGCCTGAGCCCAATCCGATAATGCTCAACAACGCCCTGATGCAGACGGGCTGGCGCGGACCGGCACTGGATGAAGCAACCTGTCAGAAGATCCAGCAGCTGCACGGCAACATGGAGACGATCGACATCTACGGCCTGTCAGCGAAGGCAACGACGAAGCAGGAGATGGACCGGCTCGCTGCCCAGATCCGGATCGAGCGCCACGTCAAAGCCATCGAGGAGCTCGGCATCCCGCGCTTCCGCATCACCAACGGCCCCGTCGGCGTCGGCATGGGCGACGGCACCCCCAGCCCGCCCGCCACCGCCCTCCCCATGGCGATCGGCCTGGCCGCGGGTTTCGACCCCGAGCTGGCCTGCGCGTACGGTGACCTCATCGGCTCCGAGGCCGCCACCCTGGGCCAGCACGTGCTGGAGGGCCCCGGCGTCTGCCTGCACCGCACCGAGATCGCGGGCCGCAACTTCGAGTACTTCTCGGAGGACCCCTACCTGTCCGGCGTGATGGGCATTGCGGTCACCGAAGCCATCCAGGCCCATGACGTCATCGCCATGGCCAAGCACTACATCGTCAACGATCAGGAGTACGAGCGCTTCCGCACCAGCGTGGAGGTGGACGAGCACGTGCTGCGCGAGCTCTACCTGCTGCCGTATGAGATGGTGGTCAAGGACGCGAAGATCGCCGCGATCATGAGCGCGTACAACCGGGTGCGCGGCGTATACGCCACCGAGTGCCGCCCCACCCTCCACGACATCCTGCGCGACGAGTGGGGCTTCGAGGGCTACGTGCAGTCCGACTTCTGGTCCTGCCGCTCGTGCGCCGCATCGCTCAACGCGGGCTTGGACCACGAGATGCCGGACGCCAAGTGGCTCAACGAGACCAACGTCAAGAACGCGCTCTACGACCACAGCCTCGAGATCCAGACGATCGACCGGGCGTTGGTGCGCCGCTTCACCCAGATGTTCCGCTTCGGGCAGTTCGAGCGGCCGTACAACCCCGGGGTCATCGACGCCAGCGGCCACGACGCCATTTCGCGCGCGATCGGCCAGCAGATCGCCGTGCTGCTGAAGAACGAGGGCGGCATGTTGCCGCTGGACGCCAAGACCGCGGGCAAGGTGCTCATCGTCGGCCAGCACGAGTACGTCGATGAGGCGTGCCAGGGCGGCGGCGGCTCCTCCAAGGTCACCCCGCTATACACCGTGCCGCCGCTGGAGGGCATGCTGGACGTGCTGCGCGAGCTTGGCTCGGACGCCACCGTCAGCAAGGTCACCGTCGCCAACGACCTGTCAAACCTGGCCGAGGCCGTGGCAGCCGTCAAGGCGGCGGACACCGTCATCCTCATGGCAGGCGTGGTCGCCACCGAGGGCGTTGATCGGCCCAGCGCCGACATGCCCGACGACCAGAACCGCATGCTCGACGCATTGCTGGGCCTCAACCCGCGCACCGTGGTCGTGCTGAAGGACAGCTCGCCGGTGCTGATGCCGTGGATCGACAGGGCGCCGGCCATCCTGGAGGCGTGGAACCAGGGGGCTGAGGACGGCCACGTCGTCGCGGACCTGGTGTTCGGCGTCGTGAACCCCTCCGGCAAGGTGCCGACCACCTACCCCGCTTCCGAGAAGGACACCCTCTACTACAACGACCCGGTGCGCTATCCCGGCACGGATGAGGGCGGTGGCTTCCCGGTCCTCCGCTACACCGAGGGTCTGCGGGTGGGCTACCGCTGGTTCCAGGCCCAGGGGATCAAGCCGCTCTTCCCGTTCGGCTTCGGCCTGTCGTACACCACATTCGAGCTGTCCGACCTGGCCGTGTCCGGCACGGAAAACGACGGCACGCAGCCCATTACCGTAACGTTCACCGTCACCAACACAGGCCCCGTCGCCGGAGCCGAGGTGGGCCAGGTCTACCTGGGCATCCCGGTCGAGGGCCAGCCGCCGAAGCGGTTCGTCGGCTTCAAGAAGGTCCAGCTGGCGTCGGGCCAGTCGGAGCGGGTCAGCATCGTCATCGACCCGGCCGCGACCAACCATCCTCTATCCGTGTGGGACGACTGCACGCGGGGATTCGTCGTCAGGCCCGGCAAGTACACCGTGTACGCGGGGAGCTCCAGCGAGGACACCCCGCTCACCGCGACCGTGACCGTCGGTTAACGCCGATCGCAGCACGTAGGCGCCGCCGTCGAATCATAAGAAAAGGGGCCGGCCTTCGCCGGCCCCTGAGACTTTAGCTCCTGGAGGAGGACTCGAACCTCCAACCTTGCGGTTAACAGCCGCTTGCTCTGCCGATTGAGCTATCCAGGACCACTGACCTGCGTATTATACGCGGAAGGGGCGGAGGCGTCAAAAAGGGCGGGGGCCGTCACTCCACCCCCGCCGTTCCGGTCAACCAGGGCGGCGCGGCGCAGGCGTCCGACCCATCCCCCGTCAGGCCAACCCCCTATCCCAGGTAATCGCGCAGCTTCCGGGACCGTATCGGATGCCGCAGCTTGCGCAGGGCCTTGGCCTCGATCTGCCGGATGCGCTCGCGCGTCACGCCGAACTCCTGCCCCACTTCCTCCAGGGTGCGCGCATTGCCATCCTTCAGGCCGAAACGCATCTCCAGGACGCGGCGCTCGCGCTCGCTCAGCCCGCGCAGGATCTCGTCCATCTGCTCCTTCAAAAGGTGCCGGCTGGCCTGATCCGCAGGCCCGGGCAGACTGTCGTCCTCGATGAAGTCACCCAGCGAGCTGTTCTCCTCCGTGCCGACGGGGGTCTCCAGCGACATCGGCTCCTGCGAGATGCGCATCACCCGGCGCACCTTCGCCGCCGCGATCTGTAGCCGCCGCGCCAGCATCGTCTCCAACGGCTGCCCGGCCGCCTGCGTGGCCTCGACCAACTCGCGGTCCTCCGGGGCCAGGTAGTCCATCTCCAACGCGATTTCCTCCGGCGTCGGATCACGGCCCAGCTCCTGCATCAGCCGCCGCTGCACCCGGATCTGCCGGTTGATGCTCTCGACCATGTGCACCGGAATCCGGATCGTGCGCGCCTGGTCCGCAATCGCCCGGCTGATCGCCTGGCGAATCCACCAGGTAGCATACGTGCTGAACTTATACCCCAGCGTCGGGTCGAACTTGTCCACCGCGCGCAGCAGGCCGATGTTCCCCTCCTGGATCAGGTCCAGGAACGACATGCCGCGGCCCACGTAGCGCTTCGCCACGCTGACCACCAGGCGCAGGTTGGCCTGCGCCAGCCGCTGCTCCGCGCTTCGCCCGCGCTGCCGCGTCAGGGTCAACACATCCCGCGTCTCAGGATCGAGGTCGTCGCGCTGCAGCTCAGCAGCCGCCTTCACGCCCGCCGCGATGGCGTTCGCCAGCGTGATCTCCTCCTCACCAGACAGCAGCGCAGTCCTGCCGATTTCGTGCAGATACATCCGGACCGGATCGCTCGAAAACGTCGGATCTCCCCACTCGTCGAGCACCTCGTCCAAAGGCTTACGCGCCTCGCGTTCGACCTCCTGCTCCAGCGTGATGTCGCGCTCGATCGCCGGAACCGTTCCCTCCTCGGTGCCGTCCGGAAGCATCGTCGGCAGGCCATCCGGTCCCAACGCAACCCGCACTTCGACCAGGTCATCGCCCGCGGCCTCCAACGCCGGCGCAACGTTGACGTCGGGTTGGGGCTTCGGGGCTGCTTGCTTTCCCTTCGATGCACGACGCTCCGAGCGGACCGGCTCGCCTTCCCGCGCGTCAGACGGGGACTTAGGCGAGCGCCGCCGGCGTTCGGCGTTTGTTGGCATTGCTTCCTCTTTGAGCTCAGTTCTCAGCCAGCGGCTTGCGCTGAGCCAGCACTCCGGCAATGGAGCGCATGTTGAGCAGTTTCTGAATGTGGCGCTTCTGCGCCGCATAGGTCGTCATCAGCTCGTGCAGCCGCCGCGTTTCATCGCGATCGTCGACCTCAGTGCTCTCTCGCATCAGGAGCTCCAGCTGCTGCACCTGGCGCCACACATTGCGTTCCCGGATGCGCAGCAGCGAATCTCCAAGATCCTTGATCAGCTTCTCGTCCGTCAGGGGCGGTCGCTTCTGCACCTCTGCGACAGCAGCCCGCGCGCGCGCGGCCAGGGGCTCATCCAGATCACGCACGCGATCTTCCACACCCGCCTCGCCCTGCGAAGTCGGCAACGCCATCACCAGGGCCAGCAACGCCTGGTTCTCCGCCCCGCTCATGTCGTCCATGGAAAGCGGGGGCGCCTGCTGCCCGATCATATCTTCATCCAGCCCGGCCAGCAATTCGGGCCGTACCAGCAACCAGCCGAGGATGTACTCCTCCGGGCCGAAGACGACCGGCCTGGCCGCCTTCCTGGCGGGACTCTTCTGAACAGATCGCTGCGCCGGCGATGCCGTCTCGCCTGACCGGGCTCGCCGCTCGTCCACGCGGCCGCCGCGCGCGATTTGCTCGGCCACCAGGCGCTCATCCATCTGCAACGAACGAGCAAGTGCCTGGATGTAGTGCGTCCGCTCGATCGGGTTAGCGACTTCCAGCAGCAGCGGCGCCAGTCTCTCGATCGCCCGCGCCTTGCCCTGGCCAGTGGCAAGGTCCTCCTCGCGCGTCACCAGCGCGAGGTAGTAATCCACGATCGGCCGCGCCTCGGCAATCACCTGGCGCCAACGCTCGATATCCCGGAAGGCCAACTCGTCAGGATCCAGCCCGTCGGGCAGTGCCGCGATGCGCAGTTGCGCCTTCAGCCGGCTCTCGTGGCGCACCAGGCCCGTGGGGCTGAAAACGGGCTCCCAATCCCGATCCAGCGACTGCCGCGCAGCCTCAAGCCCGCGCACGGCGCCATGCTCACCGGCCACGTCGGGGTCCAGCGCCAGGGTGATGTTGCCCGTGTAGCGCTTGAGCTGGCGCATCTGCGCCTCCGTCAGCGCCGTGCCCATCCCGGCCACCACGTTCGCCACACCCACCTGGTGCGACATTAACACGTCCATGTAACCCTCGACGATGACGGCCAGGTCAGCATCGCGGATCGGCTTGCGGGCCACGTCCAGGCCAAACAGCACGTGTCCCTTGTCAAAGAGCGGCGTCTGCGGCGAGTTCATGTACTTCGGGCTCGGATGCGCCGGGTCCTCGCGCAGGATGCGAGCCCCGAAGCCGATGGTGCGGCCCTGCACGTCACGGATCGGGATCATCAGCCGGCCGCGGAAGCGGTCGAAATAGCTCCCCGTCTCCTCCTTGCGGATGATCAGGCCGGCCTCTTCGATCTCCTCCGGGCGATATCCCTTGCCCTGCAGCCGGTTCTTGAGCGTGTCCCAGCTGTCGAGCGAATAGCCAAGCTGCCAGGCGTCCCACGTCTCAGTCGTCAGCCCGCGCCGGTCCAGGTAATCGCGGGCGATCGCCGCCTCATCCGACTTGACGAGCAAGTAGTGAAAGTACGCCGCAGCATCGGCCTGCATCGCCCGCAGGCGCTCGATGCGCACCTCGTCGCCGGACGCCTCCTCGGTCTGGGGCTTGAGCTCAACCCCAGCCTTCGCCGCCAGCAGCGCCAGCGCGTCGCCGAAGTCCAGGTTCTCCCGCTTCATCACAAAAGAGAAGATGTCGCCCCCGACCCCGCACGCCCCGAAGCAATGCCAGTTCTGGCTGTCCGGAAACACGACGAAGGATGGCGTCTTCTCGTTATGAAACGGGCACAGCCCCTTGTAGGTCCGGCCCGCCTTCTTTAGCTGCACATAGGAAGAAACCACGTCGACAATGTCGAGGCGGTCCTTAATCTCATCGATTACGCTCATGCTGGGCACTCGAAACCCTTGCCGTCCCCGCCGGCCGCCGATCCAAGGGCGAAGCATATTATAGCCGCGCGACGGGCGGAGTGTCAAACGAAATTCCAATCTGACCCTCAAAGGGGCTTCCTGCCCAGCGATTTCAGTTAGCCAGCATAACGTGTATGATGTGCTCCAGAGCGACACCGGGCACGGGGAAGCGGCACCCGACCGGCGTGGCCGCTGCCACCCCCCGCATCACCCGCAGCGCAGCCCGGCCATGCCGCGGCATTCTGACAGGTGGACTCTGTATGAACAGTGAGACGAGCAGCGCACCCACTGGCTCCCCGCCGGTTGCCGGGCACGAACAACAGGAACAGGTGCGCATCCGGCCTTTCCAACCCGGCGACCAGGCGGCAGCGCGGCGTCTCATCCTTGACGGGCTTGGCGAGCATTTCGGCTTCATCGACGAAACCCTGAACCCGGACCTCGACGATATCGCCGGCCATTACGTCGACGCGGGCCACTGCTTCTTCGTCGCGAAACTGGCGGGCCGGATCGTCGGGACGGCCGGCCTGCTCTTCGAGTCAGGCGCGGCCGCTCGCATCGTCCGCATGTCGGTTGACCGGCACGTCCGCCGCCGCGGCATCGCGTCCGCCCTGGTCGACGCGTGCCGGCGGGCAGCGCAGGACCGCGGCGCGCGGGAGTTGCGCGCGTTCACCGAGCCACACTGGCCCGACGCGCTGGGCTTTTACACATCCCTCGGCTTCGCCGAGTGCGGCCGTGATCCGATCGACGTGCACCTGCGCCTGCCGCTGGATAACGACCGACCCTGAACTCACTCAGCGTTCATTGCGCGTTCACGGATCTCTCTGCTATACTCACCGCGCATCGCACGGCGTGCCCGCGCAGTCACCACTGTCCCGGGCCGCCTCCCCCCAACACCTAATCTCATTGACGCGAGGACAATCGGCATGAAGCGAGCATGGTGGAAGGAAAGCGTCGTCTACCAGATCTACCCGCGCAGTTTCTGCGACAGCAACGGCGACGGCGTCGGTGATTTACAGGGAATTATCAGAAAACTTGACTACCTCAAGGAGCTGGGCATCGACGTGATCTGGCTCTGCCCGGTCTACCGATCGCCCAACGACGACAACGGCTACGACATCAGTGACTATCGCGACATCATGCCCGAGTTCGGCACGCTGGCCGACTGGGAAGAACTGCTCGCCGGGATGCACCGCCGCGGCATCAAGCTCGTGATGGACCTGGTGGTCAATCACACCTCCGACGAGCATCCGTGGTTCATCGAGTCCCGCAGCTCGCAGGACAGCCCCTATCGCGACTACTACGTGTGGCGGCCACCCAACAATGGCCACGAGCCGAACAACTGGGTATCCCACTTCAGCGGCTCCGCGTGGCAGTATGACGAGGCCACGGGCGAGTACTATCTGCACCTCTTCTCCCCCAAGCAACCCGACCTCAACTGGGAGAACGCGGCCGTGCGCCGGGAGGTCTACGACCTGATGTGCTTCTGGCTCGACAAGGGCATCGATGGCTTCCGCATGGATGTCATCAACATGATCTCCAAGACGCCCGGCCTGCCCGATGCGACGCCCGTCACGTCCGACCGCTACCAGTACGGCGGCGAACACTTCCTCAACGGCCCGCGGCTGCTCGAGTTTCTCGCCGAGATGAAGGCCGAGGTCCTGTCGAAGTACGACATCCTCACCGTGGGCGAGACGCCCGGCGTGACGACGCAGCACGCGCTGGGGCTGACGGACGAGCAGGACGGCGCGCTGAGCATGGTGTTTCAGTTCGAGCACATGCACCTGGACGCCGCGCCCGAGGCCGGCTCCTCCCGGCGGACGATCCGGAAGTGGCGCCTGACCGAGCTGAAACAGATCATGTCGCGCTGGCAGCGCGACCTCGAAGGTCGCGGCTGGAACAGCATCTACCTGGGCAACCACGACCAGCCGCGCCCCGTGTCCCGGTTCGGCGACGACGGCCCGTATCGCGTCGAATCCGCCAAGATGCTCGCCACCTTCGTTCACATGCTCCAGGGCACGCCCTACGTCTACCAGGGCGAAGAGATCGGGATGACGAACGTCGCGTTCGAGACCATCGATGACTATCGCGACATCCAGACCCTGAACCTGTACCGCGAGATGGTGGATGAGAAGGGCCTGTCGCCCGAGGAACTCATGCCGATCGTCCACGCCAAGAGCCGGGACAACGCGCGCACGCCGATGCAGTGGCATGCGGGCCCCAATGCCGGCTTCACCACCGGCACACCGTGGATCAAGGTCAACCCCAATTACACGGAGATCAACGTGGAGCAGTCGCTGGCCGATCCGAATTCGGTCTTCTACTACTACCGTGAGCTGATCCAGCTCCGCAAGGCGAATCCCGTCATCGTCCACGGCGCCTACGACCTGCTCCTGGACGACGACGAGGCAATCTACGCCTTTACCCGGACGCTGGCCCATGACCGGCTGTTGATCATCCTGAACTTCACCGGCGACACGCCCGTCTTCTCCCTGCCCGGCGATCTCAAGTTCTCCGGCAAGGCGCTGCTCATCAGCAACTATCCGGTCGACGAGGCGCAGCCCCTCCGTGCGATGACGCTGCGTCCTTACGAAGCGCGCGTCTACCGCCTGACGTAAGAACCGGGCACATTCGGAACCGAGAAACGGCAAGTCGACTCATGCATCACGAAATCACTCTGCTGCTCACCATCGTCCTGGCCGTCGCCTTCGGGTTGACGGCCCAGGTGCTTGCGCATCGCTGGCGCATTCCCGCCATCGTACTGCTGCTGCTCTTCGGCGTGCTGCTGGGCCCGGCCGTGACGGGCCTGGTCCAGCCCGGGCAACTCGGACAGGGCCTGACCATCCTGGTCAAACTGGCCGTCGCGGTCATCCTGTTCGAGGGCTCGCTCAACCTGCGCCTGAGCGCATTGCGCGACAGCCTGAGGGAGGTGCGCAACCTGGTAACCATCGGAGTCGCGGTGACCTGGGTGCTCACCGCGCTGGTGGCGCGCTTCGTTGCGGGCCTGAGCTGGTCCCTTGCCATCCTCTTCGGCGCGCTGCTCACCGTCACCGGCCCCACCGTCGTGCAACCGCTGCTGAAGCGGGTCGACGTACCGCGGCGCGTCAAGACGATCCTGGAGGGCGAGGCCATCCTCATCGATCCCATCGGCGCGATCCTGGCCGTCGCAGTGCTCGACGTCATCCTGGGCCTCTCGGCCAACAGCTTCACCGGCCCTGGCGCCGCGCTGTGGGCCTACTTCGGCCGCCTCGTCATCGGTCTGGTCGTCGGCGTCGGAATGGCGCTCATCCTCTCCCGGGTGATGAAGGTCCAACATCTCATCCCGGCCGAGTTGAGCAACCTGGTCGTGTTGGCCGCCGTCTGGCTGGCCTTCGGCATCGCCGAGGGACTCGAGAGCGAGGCAGGCATCATGGCGTCTGTCGCCATGGGCCTCGCGTTGCAGCGCGGGAACGTGCCCGGAGAGCGGCAGCTTCGCCACTTCAAGGAGACGCTCACCACCCTCAGCATCAGTGTGCTCTTCATCCTGCTCGCGGCCAATCTGAGGGTCGAAACGATGCTTGCGGAAGGGCTGAACGGCGTGTTTACCGTCCTGCTCATCATGCTGGTCGTGCGCCCGATCTCCGTCGTCATCAGCACCTGGCGCACGTCTCTGACCTGGCGGGAGAAGGGCCTGATCGCCTGGATCGGTCCGCGGGGCATCGTTGCCGCATCGGTCGCGTCGCTGTTCGGCATCACGCTCGCCCAGGCCGGCTTCGCTGGCGGCGAAAGGCTCCCCGCGCTGACGTTCCTGGCCATCATCATGACCGTCACCATCCAGGGCCTGACGGCCTCGCGCGTGGCGCGGCTGCTCGGGCTGCACAGCCTGGAGGGACGACGGGTAGTCATCGTGGGCGCGAACCGGCTGGGGCTGGCGCTGGCGCGCGTGTTGGTGGCCAACGGGCGCCCGGTCTCGATCGTGGACACGAACAGAGAGCTCGCTGATGAAGCCGGATCGCTCGGCTTCGACACCGTCCACGGCAACGCGCTGGATGAGACTGTGCTGGAGGAAGCGTGCATCGGTGATGCAGAAACGCTGATCGCCGCGACCTCAAACTCAGAGGTAAACGTGCTTGTCTCGCAGCTGGCGGCCGACGAGTTCGGCTTCAGGCGAGCGTATCCCGTCCTGAGTGCGCCCGAGAAAGGCGCGGGCGCAAAGACGCTGGCACAAAGCGGCATCATCATGGCATTCGGCAAGCCCATGGACGTCTTCGGGTGGGAACATGCCGAGGTGTGCGATCTGAGCGTGGATGTTCGTCCGGAATGGACCAATAAGCCGGTCGCGTCGCTCGCCCTGCCCGACGACGTCGCTCCTGTGCTCCTCTTGCGGGGAGGCAGCGCCGAGATCGTACACGCCCAGCAGTCGTGGCAGCCCAAAGATCGGGTCATCTTCGTCACGCGGTGTTCTGCGGAGCGGGCCTATTCAGCTCTGGCAGGTCACATTCCCATCATCCAGGAGGCAGAACCGCAGCCCAATTCAGCCTGAAGAGGCTGCACAGCGACGATGGTGAAGAGCATGGACGACGACCGCTTACGTTACCTCCAACTCCTGGCACAGCAGTACCCGTCGATCCGGGCTGCGTCGATTGCGATCGTGGACCTCAACGCGCAGTTGAACCTGCCCAAGGGCACCGAGCATTTCGTGTCGGACATACACGGCGAGTACGAAGCCTTTCGCCACGTGCTCAAGAACAGCTCCGCCTGATGGAACGTTTCGGCCGGCTGGCCCGCCAGGGCTACTTCGCCACCGACAACCCGGAGCGCAAGCAGGAGGGAATGGACGCCATGTGGCGTCTGTGGAGCGATGCGCGATCTCCCCTGTTCGGGAACGAGAAAATGGCGACCTTCGAACGTTACTTCATCGGGGACACGGCCACGCACGTCGAGAAGCGCAACGCCTATTACAAGTTCCGGGACGACGAGGGCACCGCGCGGCGCATCCTGGCCGAGTTTGGTGTGAACCCCGATACGGGGCACATCATCAATGGCCACGTGCCGGTGCGGGTCAAGCGCGGCGAAAACCCGGTCAAGGCCAACGGCAAGCTGCTGGTGATCGATGGCGGGTTCGCCAAGGCCTATCAGGGCCAGACCGGGATCGCGGGCTACACGCTGGTGTACAACTCCTGGGGCCTGCTCCTCGCCGCGCATCCGCCGTTCGATTCTGTCCAGGTGGCAATCGACGAGGAGACAAATCTGACGTCAACCACGCAGATCCTGGAAAGCAATGACGTCAGGATTCGCATCAAGGACATCGAGCTCGGCCGGGCGATGCAGCGCCAGATCGACGATCTGCAGGCCCTGTTGGCCGCGTATCGCTCCGGGCTGATCCAGGAGAGCTGATCCGGCCACACAGCGGGTGCAGGGCGGCCCGGCACTCTGCAAGCTGCAACCTCCGGCGCCGCCCTTCCCGTCACGCCTCCTGCATGAGAAGCCGCTGGCTGCTCCCGCCGCCCCTCAGTGCGGACTGCACCATCAGGAACTCGCCGATGTTGTCCATGGTCACCAGGCCCACCAGGCGGCCGCCATCGACCACCGGGATCGTGTGGCACTGGCACTCCTGCAGCCGCAGGGATACCGGCTCCAGCATGTCGGCCGAATCGGCCACGATGAAATCGCGGCGCATGACGTCGGCCACGCGCGCCTCAACGCCCACACGACCCAGCGCAGCCAGAAGGTCGGCACGCGGCAACACGCCCACCACGCGGCCATCCTCGACCACCGGGAAATCCTGCTGAGCGCCGCTCAGCACAAGCTCAACCGCGCGCGAGAGCGCATCGCCCGGCGCCAGCGCACGAAAATCGGTGATCATGGCGCGGCGCAGCGGGATGCCCGCGAGGGCGGACTTCACCTGCGCCATGCCCGACTCCTGCTGGGCGCCGATCCAGACGAACAGCGCGGTGAAGAGAAGCAGCGGATTGTTGAAAAGGCCGAACAGGCCCAGCAACAGGGCAAAGCCCTGGCCCACCGACGCGGCGATCTGGGTAGCGCGGCCGTACTCCATGCGCATGGCGAGAAGGGCGCGCAGGACGCGTCCGCCGTCCATGGGGAACGCCGGGATCATGTTGAAGAGCGCCAGGACCACGTTCACCAGGAACAGGCGCTCGATCAGCGACCCACCGCTGACGCTGAGGGTGCTGAGGGGCTCCAGGCCGTTCGTCAGCACCAGCCACAGAAACAGGATGGCGCCGATAACGACGTTGACGGCCGGTCCCGCCAGCGCCACCCACAGCTCCTGGACGGGCTTGTCAGGCATGCGTTCGAGGCGGGCCACGCCGCCGATCGGCAACAGGGTGATGTCACGCGTCTTGATCCCGAAGCGGCGGGCGGTCAGCGCGTGCCCGTATTCGTGCGCCACCACCAGGGCGAACAACAGCAAGATGAAGGCGACCCCTGCCAACGCCGCCGACAGTGTCCCGCCTGCCAGCAGGTTGGCCAGCACGATCCAACCGATCAGCAGCAGGAACGTCGCATGCATGTAAACGCCGATGCCGGCAAACTCACCGATCTTAAACGACCATCTCATCTTTCCACCTCACTTCGTCAATCCAACCAAGGCTCCACACGCTAAGTCTATACAAAGTCCAGACATTTCCCGTCATTCACACTACATTTGACGATTTCAGCGTGCCAAAGGTTACAGTAACCCGGAACAGGCGCACCCTGCTTCCCTCGCGTGCAGTCTCCCGGCCGGCGCTGCAGGTCGCACCGTCCTACCGCAGCACCAGGGGCAGCCAGACGCGCTTCTCCGCACCTCCCAACTGGACGCACTGCTCGCCGGTCTCGTCGCCGAGCCGGTTGATCGCCCGGACACAGTAGCGAAGCGACCCGCCAGATTTGTCGACGTAGCTGGTCCCGGTCGTGGTAGGATAACCGCCCAGCAGCACGAGATCGCTGCCGGCCTTGGCCCGGTACACCGCGAAGCCGAGCACGTCGGCCGAGTCTGCACTCCAGCTCAAGGCGACCGCGCCATCGCCCAACGCCTTGGCCGAGAGACCCCTGACCTGCGGTGTGCGGCAGGCATCGCCCAGCAGATTCCCCATCGCGTCGATCTGGTCCGGGTTCCAGGTCAGAGGGCAGTTGTCGATGGCATCCGCCACCTGGTCCTTGTCCCGGTCCGCGCATCCCTCGTCCACCAGGCGATCGCCGTCGTCATCGAGGCCGTTGCACTGCTCCGTGCCGATCAGGACCGGCGGCAGGGTGAACGTGTCCTCGTGCGGATCCGTGGGGACCGGCGATGTGTATGCGGGCGCCGGATCGCCCGCAGCATTCAGCGGGATTGCGGCGGCATCGTCGCCTGCGCCCGTCGCCCCGCCAAAGGTACAACCTGCACCGCCGACCGCGGCGATGTAGGCGTCCGAGATGTGTTCGTTATCGTCCTTGATCAGGAAGCACCCGGCGCCGGCCTGGAAGGGCAACTTGGACCACTCCTCCCTGGCGACGAGGGCGTTTGTCGACACGCCGTCCTTGAAGATATCGCCGCCGTCGCCGTTGATGTTGGCCTGCACGGCGCCGGTCGAGATGACGCCGTCGCAGTCCCAATCCACGCCATCCGCGATCGCCGGGAGACCAGTGTACTGCCAGACCAGCCACCAATGGCCTGCGCCGTCATCGACCTTGATCGCGCGCCCGCGCATCTGCGTTCCGTCGTGCATCACCATCCAGTGCGTGCCTACGTCGTCGACGCAGCCATAGAGCATCACCGGCACGGACCCAGCCGGGCATGGCTGCGCCCGCAAGGACACCGACATCGGATTATCTGCCGACTCAGAGAGCGCTGTCTCGTTCAGCGTTGGCATCGTCGACCCAAGAAATGAAGGGGCGCTTGTACGGCTGTTATCTGTCGGGTTGTAGCAGAGGTGCGCGGCGCTATAGAGGTAGTTCATGACGCTGATGTAATTCGCCTTCTGGTTGCCGTTGTCCCAGTCGCCCTCACGCCAGATGGCCTCTCCCAGCCCGATCAGGTTGTTCGAGCCGAGCCGCCCGCCGTGACCCAGGCCCATGTTGTGGCCCAGCTCGTGGACCAGCGCGTAGACCTCGCCCATCATGTTGCGCGGGCCGCAGGCGGGATCGTTCTGCGGATCCGCGGTGCTGAGCGGGCAGTTATTCGTATTGATGTTGATGGTCACGAAGTACCAATCGTAGCTGGCGCGCCAGCTGTGCTGCACGTAACCGTAATGAACGGCCCAGGTGAGCTTAGGGTCGAACCAGTAGTGTCCCGTCCCATCGACCCGCGCGGCCGAGCGCTCCGCACCCTCGTCCGAAACAGGCCCATACGCCGGCCGCGGGCGCTCGGTCTCGCCCACCAGGTGGAAGGTGATGCCGTGCTCGCGGAACATGTTGAAGATGTAGGGAAAGACAGTGGGCTGCGGCCTGGCGCCGCGCTCGTAGTCGACCTGCAGGAAGATGTCTTTCGCGCGCGGATCCGCGCCCATCCCCGGCAGATCGACCCACCACCCTGTGCCCGGCGCCTCCGAGCCATATCCCAACACCTCCCAGTCGTCCGGGAGCATGTCCATGTCGGTGTCCACGCTGTACCGGTCCGTGTGCAGCAGGTCCTCATGCGCATCGTCCAGCCCGTCCCCGTCCGTGTCAGTGCCTGTATTGCCGTAGAGGATGGCGACGCGCGGCCGGGTGGCCAGAAGCCCCTCGTTGTCTTCGGCCAGGACGGAGTAGGATGCGATGGAACGATCGGGCGGTGCAACCAGGGCGTAGTGACACTCGGCCTCGGTGACGCCGGGGGCATAGGTGCAGGTGTATTCGAAGGGCGCTACATCGAAGAAGAGCTTGATGCGCTCGATGCCGCTGGGGTCCCGCGCGACTGCGGCGACGGTGACGGTCTGGGCCCTTGCGGGTCGCCGCGGTGCATACGATGCAGAGATCACCGGAGCAGCGCCGTCGAGGGTGACGGGAAACGCCTGCATCGACGTGAACCCGAGGCGGCCGCGATGATCCGTAGCCCGGGCATAGTAGTAATGCCGGCCTATACTCAGCGCCTGCGGATCGGTGGCGCAATCCGCGGATCTATCCTCCGCCCCTGGGAAGGAGCACACCTTCTTCAGGACGCCATCCAGGTAAATATCCACCTGTGCCAGGTCCCGGTCGTCCCAGGCGCTGGCCGTAATCGTGACGGCATCCCCTGCGTTCGCGGGCGTGGGCGTATGGGAGGCAGAAACACCGGGATTCTGCATGTCACTGCGCGGCCACGTATCGTCGATGCGGAAAGTCGGCCAGACATTGGGGTGCAGCCAGTGATAATCCACCGGCCAGCCGAAGTCCACCCCGGACGCACCCCCGCGCCAGTGATACATGAACTGCATGCGGAACGTCCCCGCCAGCACGGTCCTCGGGATGCGATACTCGGCATTCCAGTCGAATTCGGTGCCCCCGACAGCTGTTGCCACGCCGCTCAGGCCGGGATCTGCGTAGCCGGCCCCACCGATGCCGTGCCGGTTGTTGAAGGTTTGGTTGCGGTAGAGCGCCAACTGGTATTCTCCCGGTCCGGGCAGCGAGCCGCCTGAGCCATCTGCGTCCAGGTAGAGGCCAACGAATGGAAATTCAAGGTCGATCTCCTTGAAGCAGACGAAGACATCGCGCGCATTGACGGCCGTATACACCCACCCCAGCCGCCGGGCGCCACTTGTTGTGACATACCAGATCGGCAGCGTCGGCAGCCCGTACTCGCCCGCTGCGCAGTTCCCGTCGAGCAGGAGGTCGCTCCGGTGGACGCGAATGGGATCGTGGTCCACCGGCAGCGCGGCCGGCCCGTCGAACGTGACGGGCCCGATCTCGGTCGTGGCGAATGCGCCGTAAGCCTCGGCGCTTCCGCCATCGAGCCGCCAGAGGCCGATCAGATCCGGCTGAATGCCGTCCATCTGGCGCACCATGTCGCGACGGATTTCCGTCTGCGAGCGGGCCACGCGCCAGTAACGCACTTCTGCCAGGTTGCCGCTGAAAGGCAGCACGCCATTCGAATCCGCGCCGATGGCCGCGGGGTCCGCGTTGTTGGGCAGCGGCCCGGGCGTCGCAGCTTCGAGATCGAGCAGGCCGTTGACGTAGTAACGCCGCGTGACGCCGTCGAACGCAGCCGCGATGTGCGTCCAAACGCCGGCAGGAATGGGTATCGTGCCATCCCGGGCCGTTCCTGCGCCATGCGTGTACACGCGGAGGGTCTTCGAGCACATCCCCACCCACAGGCCGGAGATCATGTTCTTGCTGAATACTGTCTCGCAGCGAGTGGCGTCTCTGCGCCAGACCCACGCCTCCACCGTGAACCCCCCCGGAGGATTCAACTCGGGCGCGTGGTCGATCTGCAGATAGCCGCCGCCGCTGAGGTTCAGCGTGTGGGCGGTCGTCTGGGGCGTCAGTGGAGTTGCAGGATCAAGAATCTGGGCGGTCGGAGCAGGGGCAGCGTCGATTGCCGGGACCGTGACGGGTGAGGCGATGAGACTGCTGAGCAGCACGGCCAGGAGCAGGCGGGACAAGGCAGTGACACGGACGGACGACGTGCGGTCCATGAGCATTCCCTCCCGGCGTGGGATAGGCCATACCACGCCCGCCTGTTATCATAACACGTCTGGACCCGGATTTCTACGGTATTTCGTGCGGTGCCTGGAAGCCGCGGCCCCTTCTGGCATGGCCCGGCGCCCTCGCGCGGGCTGGACGGAGACACGTGAGTGGACTATACTACTGCCATGTCACACGCTCATTCCGGCGTGCTGCGCCGAGGGGAGAGATGAAACGATTCCGCGAACCCGTCAACAGCCTGACCCACCTGGGCGGTGCGGCCGCGGCCGCGGCAGGCCTGGTCGCGCTGGTCATCCTGTCGTGGGGCAACCCCGGCAAGGTTGCCGCGCTCACCCTTTACGGGGTCACCCTCGTCCTCATGTTCGCGGCCAGCGGGGTCTACCACATGGTGAAGGCCGGGCCGCGGGTGCTGGTGTGGCTGCGAAAGCTGGACCACTCCGCGATCTACCTGCTCATCGCGGGAACCTACACCCCCATCTGCCTGTACTTCTTCACCGGCTTCTGGCGCACCGGCATGCTGGCCATCATCTGGGCGCTGGCCCTCGCCGGCATCGCCGCGAAACTTGTCGTGATCAACGCGCCGCGCTGGGTGACCGCGGGCATCTACCTCGTGATGGGGTGGCTGTCACTGATCGCCGTCCGCGAGATCGTCACCCGGCTGCCCGCGGGCGCGCTGGTGCTGCTCGCCCTCGGCGGTCTGGCGTTCACGGTGGGCGCGGTGATCTACATGCTGAAACGGCCGAACCCCCTGCCGGGCGTCTTCGGCTTCCACGAGATCTGGCACATCTTCGTCATCCTGGGCGCGTTCAGCCACTACGCACTCGTGGCGTTCTACGTCGCGCCGAACGCATAACGCTACGCCATCAGTTCCTTCAGCGCGGCCAGCAGCAGGGTGACGTTCTCCCGCCGCGATGAGTAGCCCATCACGCCCACGCGGAAGACCTTGCCCTTCAGCTCGCCCAGCCCGCCGCTGATCTCGATGTGATACTCCTCCAGCAGGCGCTTGCGGATGAGGGCCTCGTCCACCCCGTCGGGCACGCGGACCGTCGTCAGCGACTCCAGCCGGTGATCCTCGGGCACGTGGCACTCCACGCCCATGGCAGCCAGGCCGTTCCAGAAGAGTTCGGCGTTGGCCCGGTGGCGGCGCCAGCGGTTCTCCAGCCCTTCCTCGGCCACGATGCGCAGCGCCTCGTAGAAGCCGTAGACGTTCGAGATGGGCGCGGTGTGGTGATAGGTGCGCTCCTTGCCCCAGTACTTCTGCACGATGCTGAGGTCGAGGTACCAGTTCTGCACCTTCGTCTTCCGCTGCTCCAGCTTCGCGACCGCGCGCGGGCCCAGCGTGATAGGGCTCAGGCCGGGCGGGCAGCTCAGGCACTTCTGCGCGCCGGAGTAGACCACGTCGAGGTCCCACTTGTCGACGAACAGCGGCACCCCGCCCAGCGACGTCACCGCATCCACGATCAGGATCGCGCCTGCGTCGTGTACCAGCTTCGCGATCTCCTCGACGGGCTGCTTCGCGCCGGTCGACGTCTCCGCGTGCACGATCGCGACCACCTTCGCCGGGCGCGCCTCGAGGGCAGCCCGCACCTCATCGGTCGTGAACACGTCGCCCCAGGGTCGGGTGATCGTCTGCACGTCTGCCCCGTAACGGCCCGCCATGTCGGCCAGGCGCAGGCCGAAGTAGCCGTTGGCGCACACCAGCACGGGATCGCCCGGCTCGACCATGTTGGCGACCGCGGCCTCCATGGCCGCGGAGCCGGTGCCGGAAACCGGAATCGTCAGGTTGTTCTCGGTCTGAAATGCGTACTTCAGCAGCTCCTTGGTGCGGTCCATCAGCTCGACAAACTGCGGGTCGAGGTGGCCGAGCAGGGGCAGCGCCTGCGCAAGCAGGACGCGCGGGTCGACCGTGCTGGGGCCGGGCCCCATCAACAGCCGGGGCGGAACAGTGAGCTCGGGGAAACGCCTGGGCGCCAATGAGTCTTGTGTCATCGCTAACCACCTTTGAGTGTTTACGGATGCGGCCATTCTAGCAGGCCTGCGGAGAAACCTCAAAGGTGAGACAGCAAAAACGCCCACCGGATGGGTGATCCGGTGGGCGTCTGTGGAACGGTGGAGGCACCGGGCAGGCGGGTCGCCTGCCCGGTGCCGATGGGCGTTACGTCTACTTGCCCCAGTGCTTCACGGCCGACTGCGCGGCGGCCAGGCGGGCCACCGGCACGCGGAACGGGGAGCAGCTCACGTAGTTGTTGCCGATCAGGTGACACCACTCGATCGAGCTGGGGTCACCGCCGTGCTCGCCGCAGATGCCCACTTCCAGCTCCGGACGGGCCTTGCGGCCCTCTTCCACGCAGATGTCCATCAGGCGGCCGACGCCCTCGCGGTCGATCGTCTGGAACGGGTTGAACGGCAGGATGCCATCTTCCACGTATTTCAGCAGGAAGTTGCGCTCGGCGTCGTCGCGGCTGTAGCCGAACGTCATCTGGGTCAGGTCGTTCGTCCCGAAGGAGAAGAACTCGGCCATGTCGGGCCCGGCGATCTCGGCGGCGGTCACGGCCGCGCGCGGGATCTCGATCATGGTGCCGAACTTGTACTCGAACGAGACGTTCTTCTCGGCCATGACGGCCGTGGCGATGCGCGTGAGCTTGGGCTGGATCACCTTCAGCTCGTTCACGGTGCCGGTCAGCGGGATCATGACCTCGACGTGGGGCTCGAAGCCGCGCAGTGCGACGTCGGCCGCGGCCTCGAAGATGGCGCGCACCTGCATCTCCACGATCTCGGGCATGACGATGCTGAGGCGGATGCCGCGCAGGCCCATCATCGGGTTGGACTCGTGCATGCCGCGGATGGCGGACAGCAGGCTTTCCTTCTCTGCCAGGCCCTCGGTGATGCCACGGACGCGCATCTCGATGACCTCTTCCAGGAGCTTCTCCTCATCGGGCATGAACTCGTGGAGGGGCGGATCGATCAGGCGGATGATGACGGGCAGGCCGGTCATCGCCTCGAACAGGCCGTCGAAGTCCGCGCGCTGGAAGGGCAGCAGCTCGTTGAGGGCCGCGGTGCGATCTTCGCTCGTCTTGGCGAGGATCATGCGCTGCACGATCGGCAGACGCTGGGTCTCGAAGAACATGTGCTCGGTGCGGCACAGGCCGATGCCCACTGCGCCGAAGGCGCGGGCGCGGCGTGCATCCGCGGGGTAGTCCGCATTGGCCCAGATCTGCAGGCCGCGCGCGGGCGAGTTGTTCTTGCCGGCCTGGCGGCTGCCGGCCTCGGCCGCGATCTCGTCGGCCCACCCCAGCAGGGTGATCAGGTCCGTCTGCTCCTCGAACCTCGGCGCGACGGTCGGCATCTGGCCGACGAACGCCTCGCCGGTGCCGCCATCGACGCTGATCCACTCGCCTTCCTTGACCACGACGCCGTCTGCGGTCAGGGTGCGGGCTTCCATGTCGATCTTGATGGAGGACGCGCCGACGACGCAGGGCCGGCCGAACTGGCGCGCGACCACGGCCGCGTGGCTCGTGGCGCCGCCCTCGCTCGTGAGGATGCCCTTGGCCGCGATCATGCCGTGCACGTCATCCGGCTTGGTGAACGGGCGCACCATGACGACCGGGCCTTCCTTGGACATCTCCTCGGCCAGGTCGGCATCGAAGTAGGCCCGACCGACGGCCGCACCCGGGGATGCGTTGACGCCCTTGCCCAGCAGCTTGCCTTCCTTCTCCGCAACCTTCTTGGCGGCGGGGTCGAACTGCGGGTGCAGCAGGGAGTTGACGTTGTCCGGCGTGACGCGCATGATGGCCTCACGGCGGCTGATCAGCCCCTCGTTCGCCATGTCCACCGCGATCTTGATGGCTGATGCGGCGGTGCGCTTGCCGTTGCGGGTCTGCAGCATCCACAGCTTGCCGCGCTCGATCGTGAACTCGACATCCTGCATATTCTTGTAGTGCTTCTCCAGGATGGCGCAGATGTCCATGAACTGGGCGTACGCCTCGGGCAGGTCCTTGGCCATGACCGCCACCTTCTCAGGCGTGCGGATGCCGGCGACCACGTCTTCGCCCTGCGCGTTGATGAGGTACTCGCCGTAGACGGCCTTCTCGCCGGTGGACGGGTTGCGGGTGAACGCGACGCCCGTGCCCGACGTGCTGCCCATGTTGCCGAAGACCATGGTCACGATGTTGACCGCGGTGCCCAGGGTGTCGGGGATGCCCTCGTGGCGGCGGTAGTCCACCGCGCGCTTGCCGTTCCAGCTCTTGAACACGGCCTCGGTGGCCAGGCGGAGCTGCTCGATCGGATCCTGCGGAAATCCAAAGCCCTTATGCGCCTTGACGATTGCCTTGTATTCCCCAGTGAGCGCCTTCAGGTTCTCGGTGGTCAGGTCGGTGTCCAGCTTGGCCCCGACCTTCTCTTTCATCGTGTGCAGCGCATGCTCGAACGCGGTGTCGGGGATCTCGAGCACGACCTTGCCGAAACCTTCGACCAGGCGGCGGTAGGCGTCCCAGGCAAAGCGGGGGTTATCGGTCAGCTTGGCGATGCCCTCGACGGTTTCATCGTTCAGGCCGATGTTGAGGACCGTGTCCATCATGCCGGGCATCGATTCCTTCGAGCCCGAGCGGCAGGAGACCAGCAGCGGGTTGGTCGCGTCGCCGAAGCCCTTGCCCGTCGTCTGCTCGGTCGCCTTCATCGCGGCCAGTTCCTGATCCCACATGCCTTCGGGGAACTTGCCGCCCGCGGCCAGGTATGCGTTGCAGGCCTCGGTGGTGACGGTGAAGCCGGGGGGAACCGGCAGCCCGATCCGGGTCATTTCGAACAGGTTCGCGCCCTTGCCGCCCAGCAGGCCGCGCACGGCGTCCCAACTGCCGTTGACGTACGCCTCCGCCTCAGCCACTTCCGTAAAGAGATAAACCCACTTCTTCGACATTGTACAGGTGCCTCCTAAAGAATGCGCCCTCGTGCTGCATCGGCGCCCCGCCTGGGGGCATCGTGTTCATAGATAGAGGGACGGGTTACCATCATGAGCGCGTGCCGCGCTGGTCCGCCCGAAGCCATCACGACCTCGGGCGGCAGGATAGAATTATAGTTCAGCGGGGCGATTTGACAAAAACCGGGCGCAAAGTCCGGCAGGGTGCGGGGTGAGGCGGGCAGCAGTCGACCGTGGCAAGTCCTGGATCAGTCGGTCCAGCGCTCGTCGACGCCGTCCTCCTCCTCTTCCTCTTCGTCCTCCTCCTCAAACTCGTTCCACCCGTCTTCGCCGAGATCATCGATCTCGATCTCGTCGTCGTCGTCCTCTTCCCAGGTGAGGTCCTCGACGTGCGCCGGCAGATCCAGCTCGTCCGTGACTTCCTCGGGGATCTCCTCGTAGGTGGCGCAATAGCCCTCACGGTCGATGCGGATTTCCTCCGCGCCGCAGACGCCGTTGTCCCAGTTCACGCAATCTGCGAGCTTGCAAAAGACCTTGACGCTCATCTTTCCTCCTCGCTGCCGGCAGCGCACAGGTGGTCGTTTGAGGGGTGCGCGATATGTCCGCGCGGGCGGGAGAATGCCACAAGATGCGCAGATGCGCAAATTACGGTTGGGGGATAGAGGGTGCATCGGGACGCACGAAAAACGGGGGCGATCCGGTCGGATCGCCCCCGCGCGGTGCACTGCTACAGTGCGGCTTACTTCACGTGGATCTGGATCGACCCGGCGCCGAGCGGCTGCAACGCGCCGTTATCGTACAGAATATCCTCATCGTTCCAGATCTTGATGCGATACGCATCGGGCTCACCGTCGGCCACCCACACCATGAAGTGGTAGGCCTCCTTGCCGATCACACCTCGTCCCTGGATCTGCGCCAGTGTGCCTGACTGGTTGATCACCAGCCAGTCGAAGCTCGTGCTGCGGAAGTTCAGGTCCGACTTCAGCAGCTGAAACTGCAGGTTGCCCGTGGGCGCAAGCGCGCCCTTCTTGTACTTGACAGTGAACGGAATGAACGCCTTGCCGGTCGCTGCCGGGTCGGCCGCGTATGCGCCGGCCGGCGAGTCGATCCAGCCACCCGCGGTGACGAACGAGTCGTTCATCTCGGGCGTCAGGTTCAGGTCGATCAGCACCGGGTCGTGATCCGACATACGAAACTCGTCGGTCGCGTACAGGCTGACGATCTGACTCGCGCTCTTGAAGTCGGTGTTGTAGTCCAGCACGCTGGGTTCATCCGCGTTGATGTGCCAGTCGAAGACGCCCGCCACCTGCGGCGTCAACGAATAGCTGCTCAACGCGTGATCCAGGTAGCCCCACTGCCCATCGAAGACGTAGGAGTAGGCTTCCCATGAGCCGAAGTGAAGCTTCAGGTCCGTATAGCCTGCATCCTTTAGTGCTTCGATCGGATCTTCCTTGGCGTACGAATTCAGGTCGCCGATGATCAGCGCGTCCGTGTCACCAATCTGGGTGGGATCACCCTCCAGCCAACTCCAAAGCATGTTGGCGGCATTCGTGCGGACCTCATTCCAGCACCCCTGACCATCCCCCTGATCGGCGTTCGAGCCAACGCCCGGACAGGTCTTGCTCTTCAGGTGATTCACGGCAACAACAAACCGTCCGCCCGTAGCGACCTCCTCGAAGGCCTGTGCCAGCGCGGGGCGGTTGCGAGCCTCCGAGTCGCCGCCATTCACGAAGTCCACGGTATTGAGCGCTGCGGTTGTCCCGATCGGGGTTGCCTTCGCGGGCTTGTAGATCAGGCCGACCTTGATCGCATCGGTGCCTAACGCATTGATCTGACCCGTGCCAGCGTCCGCATCGATGAAAGCGTAGGTGCCAGGCGCCGTGGCCGCATTCAGCGCGTCCACCAGGGTCGCCAGGGCGCTATCCGGTCCGTAGCCGTCGTTCTCCACCTCGACGAGACCGACGACGTCAGCCATGGTACCGGTGATCGCGGCCACGGTCTTAGGCAGCTGTCGATTGTATTCCACCAAGGTGTCAGCGCCGCGGCAGTCGGTTGGCAGCCCACCCACACCGGTGGTGCAGTTGTCCACTTTGTCAGGCAATCCATCGAAGGTATTGAAGAAGTTTAGCAGATTCATGCCAGCGACGCGCAGCGAACCCGCCAGCGCAGGCGCGGCCTCGGGCCGCGGGTTAGTCGGTTCGAAGTTGATGGAGCCGCCCAGCGCGTTGATCGGCCGGACGCGGTACGCATTCGGGCTGGCCGAGTTCCCGCCCCAGGTATAGGTCATCACACCCACGATGCCGGTCGCCGTGTCGCCGCCGCGGAGCGTGTTCGAGGCCGAGAGCGGCAGGCCGCCGCGGCCAAAGACGATCGGATCAGGATTCTGATTGTTGAGCGCATCGTCAACAATGATGCGGTTGAGGTTGTTGGCATCCTGAAGGGCAGCGGCCTCGGGTCCCGGCGCGTAGATGTTGGTCGGCTGCATGAGCCGTCCGCCAGAGGAGAGGACCACCTGCCCGAACCGGCCTAGCTGATAGTGCTCCGTCACGTAGAGCGTCTGCGAAAGGCGCACCAGCATGCCCTCGTAGCGTTCGAGGTAGTCCACGGAGGTCACGGGAAAGGTGACATCAACCGGTTCAACCGCACCGGTTCCACATGCGATGGGCGCTGCCGTCGTGTTGATTTGAGTCTGACCCTGATATTCGCTGCCAGTGCCCGTCACGCGGACTACGTCACCCACATTGACGTTGTTATAGCTTGCGTTGTAGACGAATATGCCATCGGAGGTGGCTGCATCACCATCGCCGGTCAGATCCTGCAGGTAGAAACCGCGCAGTGTAGGTGATGCGCCCTCGTAGTCGCCAACAACCACGCCCTTCGTGGTCACCGGTCCAGTGATGGCTGCTGCTGAGCCGCTGCCTTGAATTGCGGGGATTGCAGTGTAGGGTGCAAGACAGACATCTCCGGTGCTGAACGACGTTGAAAAATCGGCCAGCATGTTGTCTGGCGGATCCTCAGTATCTTGATCCGTGACACTTGCCGCCAGAACGACCAACGTGCAGCTGTCCCCATCTACAAAGCCAACTGCAGGATCGAGAGTGAAGACAGTCGGGCCACCCGAGAAGGTTGCGGCGTGCGCGTCGCTCAAGCTGCATGCCAGGTCAAACCAAGGCTCCGTGACATTCACGGGCTCGCTGAAAGTGACGGTGAGATTGCTGCCCAGCGCCACGCCGCCGGCGCCGTTGGCCGGATCAGTACTCACCACGAAAGGCGCAGCATCAGGGGGCGGGGTGTTGCGCGGGTTCGGCGCGCCGATGGTGAAGTCTGCGGAGTTGTTGTCAGTATCTGTCGCGCCATTGTTGTTGCGTAAGGCAGCGGTCGTGTTGCTGAGGTTCGGAGTGGGTGTCGCTTCGCTGCAGTTGGTGGCGGAACCGTAGCCGACGAAGTCGACAAGCCCTGTTGGGCAGGTACCGGTCAGGGTCGTGCTGTTGTTGACCAGTGCGACCTTTCCCGCCGATCCGCTCATGGCAATGGTACCAACAGCATTGGGAGCTGGCAGCGAAACCGTGCCGCCCGAGCCCTGCGCCTCCTGCACCAGGTAATACTTGCCGGGGTCGATGATCCCACTCAGGGCAGTTTTCTGCCATGAGCTTCCAGTGGAGGACGCATACTGAACGGACCATCCATTAACGTCGACTGCAACGCCGCCGAGGTTGTACAACTCGATGAAATCGTGGGTGTAGGTGGCACCGGAATTTCCACCGCCACCATAGACCTGGCTGATGACGATATCCACCGATACTGCCTCCGCCGGCGAGACGACCGCCGCAGGCAGGAACAGGCCGAGGGAAATGGCCAGGATCAGGAACCACTGTGAAGCACGTCGCATGAAATGACCTCCTCGTGGGGTGCCCGGCGCGACCGCGTGTGGCTGGCGGCATCTCCGGATCGCGCAGCATTGGGCGAATTGATCGATGTCCGGGTCGGAGATAAGCCGAGTATATCGTCAGGGTGCGCGCCTGTCAATCGGCCACGTGTCTTGTCATACACTCGACGCGGCCGCGGCGATCGTGCACTCTTGCAGCTGACTGCATGATCCCACACATGCGCCCTTGTGGTGAGCAACTAGACGTTTATGATGTTATTCTTCTCGACCGTCCGCAAGGCGAGAAGGATGCACGCGGAGATCAATATCAGCAGCAGCGATAGACTCAGCGCTACTCCCAGGTTGGTCTCGAAGCCGGTGAAGATGACCAGTGGCATGGTCTGCGTGAAGTCCTGCAGGTTCCCCGCAAAGATGATGGTCGCCCCGAATTCACCGAAAGCGCGCGCCCAACTCATGATCAGGCCGTTCAGCATGGACCGGCTGGCAAGAGGCAGCATCACATGCCAGAAGATTTCCAGCTCTGTGGCGCCATCCGTGTACGCCGCCTCTATCAGGTCCGGCCGCACGGCGGCAAAGCCCAGCCGTGCGGCGCGGATGAAGAGCGGTGCGGAAACAAAGGCCTGGGCAAAGATGACCGCTGCAGTCGTAAAAGGCAGGTGAATGCCGAGCGCATGCAGTGGCGCGCCGAACAGACCGTTCCGCCCGAAGGCCAGGAGCAGCCCGATCCCGGCCACCATGGGGGGCAGCACGATCGGGAGGTCGATGATGGTCTCCACCACCGATTTGTGGCGAAACGACCAGCGCGCCAGGACATAGGCCAGGGGCGTCCCGAGCAGCAGGGTCACCAGGACGCTGGTGGCACTCGTGAGGATGCTCAGACGGGCAGCCGCGACCACCGAAGGATCCGCCAGATAGCCCGCGAAGCCGGCGTCGACTCCGCGCCAGAGCAAGACCACCATCGGAATCGCCAGCAGCAGTGCGCCCAGCCCGCCAACCAGAAAGAAGCCGGCCAGGGGTCGAACCCGGTGGACCTTCTGGTGGTACGCCACTTCCGTGGCGCCGCGGCCCAGGGCCTTCGGACCGGGAGCCAGCCTCGCGGCAATCGTGTCCATGCGCGCCGTATTTTGGATCATCTCTGCATCACTCCACAGCCTCGGGCAGGAACGCCCGGAGGTCAGGACTTCCCGGGCATGAATCCCCACTTCTTCAGGATCGCCTGACCCTCGGCGGAAGTCACGTACGCGGTAAAGGCGGCCGCGTGCTCCGGGCTCGGGGCTGCGGCCAGGGGCGCTATATTAAGTTGGCTGATCACGTTCTGCTCGGGCGGAATCGCAATGGTCTTCAGTGCCGGCGCAGCGACCGCATCCGTGACAAACACGATGCCGGCATCGGCCTCCCCCAACTGGATCTTGGAAACGATGGGCTTGACGCCAGCCTCATTGGAGACCACGTTCGCGATTGCCTTGTCTTTGAACCCGGAGCCGATCTGCTTGTCCATCTTGTCCAGCGCGGTCAGCGTGACCTTGCCGATCGGCGTGTCAACCACCGCAAACAGCAACCTCACCCCAGGCTTCGCCAGGTCCGCCAGCGCCTGCAGGTTAGCGGGGTTCTGAGAAGGCAGAACGACCACGAGCTGATTCGTCGCGAACACCTTGGCCGCGCCGCCGGCAACGGACTGATCGGTGATGGCGTCGTCCATGTCCTTCTGGCTGGCGGTCATGAAGACGTCCCCGGTGGCGCCCTGGGTCAGCTGCAGCCGCTGGGTGGGCGAGTGACCGATTTCGATCGCGAGCTTGACGCCGGGATTCGCCGCCTCGTAGGCGGCCGCCAGCTCCTTGGCCGCATCCGTCATGCTGGAAGGTGCGAAGACCTTCACCGTGACACTGGCAGGAGCCGCAGGCGCCATGGTGGGTGCAGCTGCCGCCGCTGGCGGTGCGGCCGGCGCTGCCGTGGCAGCGGCCGGAGCCTGCACAGGGGGCAGGGGACTACTGCAGCCCGTCATCAAAACGATGATGAGCAGCAGGGTAAGTGGGATGGTCTGGCAGTACTTCATCCAATTCCTCCTAAGTCTGGTGACTGATTTTCCGGGGATCGATCCGATTGATAGTCGAACCACTCTCCCCGATGCGCCTACTCAACGTCAATCACAAACGAGATCTCTTGCGTCTTTCGCTCATGTCTGAATTGGAGCCAGGCTTTGTACCTCCCGGATTTCGGGAAGTTCACTTTGAATTCCAGGTTGTTCGGATCGGCCAGGCTCTGTTCCAGGAACGTCGTGACCTGCTCATCGATGATGAGGAGGCGGGCGAGTGACCTGGACACAACTGCGATCTCCTGGGACCGCGTCTGGCCAGCTTCGTCGATCGCCTCAAAGTAGATTGAGCTACCCTCACCCGCAACGAGCGGGCCTGCAGTCTTTGGGGTAATCCGCAGCCCAGCGACTTCTTCGAATGGCGATGGGTCCGGCAGCGTTGCGGGTGCGGTTTGTGCGGAGCCGACGGAGATGGGTGCGCTCACCGTGACTTTATCGTCGCCGATCGGCCAGAACCACACGAATGCAACGTATTGCCCGTCGGTCGGAAATGCGACCTTGGGTGGAATGACGGTCTCTTCGAAGGGTCTTGCGGACATCGGGTCAGCTTTGCCACCCAGGCTCGGATCCGGCAAGGGTGGCGTCCGGAGAAAGAGCGGCATCACCTCCACATGGCCCAGGTCGAGGCGGGCGACGGCCAGGTAGGCATAGTAAGTGAGAGAGCTATAGTCGAAGGACCTGAACTCGGTGGCCCGTCGGCCGAACTGGTCGATGATTTCGACGTCGAGGGCCACCGGTTTTCCTGGCACGATCGACGCCTCCGGATTAATGAAGAGGCGGTAGAGGTTGGTCCTCGGCCCTGAATAGACTTGCGCCACTTCCTGTGCCTTGGCCGGCATCAGCCAGCCTGCCGAGACCGCGAAGAGCAACGCGAGCGCACCTGCAGGCGCGATCAGCCGCGGCACCAGTTCGAGCACCTGGCGGGCCAACGGTTTAGGCGCGCTGAACCTGTGAATATCGTATCCGCGCATCCGAAGGCTGTTCGTCACCACGAAAATCGAGCTGAACGCCATGGCGCCTGCCGCGACCATCGGGACGAGAAAGCCGAAGGCCGCCAGCGGGACCAGGACGATGTTGTAGAAGAACGCCCAGAAGAGGTTCTGGAAGATCGTTTGCAGTGTTCCGCGCGACAGCGAGATCGCGCGCGCCACGCCATGCAGGTCACCGCCGATCAAGGTGATGCCGGCCGCAGCCACAGCGACATCCGAGCCGGTGCCAATGGCGATGCCGACGTCGGCCTGTGCCAGTGCGGGCGCATCGTTGATGCCGTCGCCCACCATGGCCACGAGTTGGTGCCCCTTGGCACCTGGCCCCGCGCCCTGCAGCCGCTTGACCTCGCTGACTTTATCGCCGGGAAGCACTTCGGCCAGCACGCGCTCGATGCCGACCTGCTTGGCGATGACTTCCGCGGTGCGGCGGTTGTCGCCGGTGATCATGACAACGTCCAGGCCAAGCTGCCGCAACTCCGCGATGGCCTCCCGTGAGCCGGGTCTGACCGTGTCCGCGACCGCCACCAGCCCGATCAGCCGCGCGGCTTCTTCGCTGTCAGCAGCGGATGCCGCGGGGCGCGCCGCTGAGCGCACTGCGACCAGCATCGCGGTCTTCCCTTCGGACTGCAGCCGTGCGATGTCCGCCTGCAGCGGGTCGAGGGCAATCCCTTCGTTTTGCATCATCCGCGGGTTGCCGACAATGAGGCTCTGGTCTTCCACGGTGGCGCGAATGCCGAAGCCGCTGACTGCCTTGAAAGAAAGTGGATCCACAAGCCGCAGGCCCCTTCCCGCGCCGGCCTCGACCATCGCGCGGCCCAGGGGATGCTCCGATCCGCGCTCCGCGCTGGCCGCCAGGCGCAGCACCTCCTCAGCAGTGTACGCTGCTGCCCCAGGAGCTGCATCCGCCGCGATGACGTCCGTCACGGCCGGCTCGCCGCGCGTGATCGTGCCGGTCTTGTCCAACACGACCACTTTGACCCGGCCCGCGCGTTCCAACGCCTCGCTGTTCTTGAAAAGGACGCCGTTCTCCGCGCCCTTGGTCGTGCCCACCATGATCGCGGTCGGCGTCGCCAAGCCGAGCGCGCACGGGCACGCGATGACCAGCACCGCCACCGCGTTGATCATCGCGCCCGACCACTCCGCGCGCGTGAGCAGCAGCCAGCTGAGGAACGTCAGCAGCGCAATGGCGATCACGACGGGCACAAACCAGGCGCTGATCCGGTCAGCCAGCTTCTGGATGGGCGCCTTGCTGCCCTGGGCCTCCTGGACCATGCGCACGATCTGGGCCAGCGTCGTGTTCTTGCCCACCTTGCTGGCCTCGAACCGGATCAGCCCTTCGGTGTTGATCGTGGCGCCGATGATTTCGTCCCCGGGGCCTTTAGTCACCGGCATGGATTCGCCGGTGAGCATCGACTCATCGAAGGCCGACCGCCCGTCGCTGATGATGCCGTCCACGGGCACCTTCTCGCCCGGCCGGACGAGAAGGGTGTCGCCCACGACGACCTGGTCCACATCGATCTCGATCTCAACGCCGTCACGGATCACGTGCGCGGTTCGGGGACGCAGGCCCATCAATGCTTTCAGAGCTTCGGACGTCTTGCCTCGTGCGCGCGCTTCGAGGAACTTACCCAACATGATGAGCGTAATGATCGCCGCGCCCGTCTCGAAGTAGACGTTGGGGCTCGGAATCAGTCCTGCCACGACGCCCACGCTGTAACCATAGGCCACGGAGGAACCCAGGGCGATCAGGACGTCCATGTTCGCGCCGCCCGCGCGCAGGCTTTTGAATGCGCCGACGTAATACTGCCAGCCCACCCCAAACTGGACGATCGTCGCGGGGATGAGCATCGCCACGAGATCGTTCGGGAACGGAACGATGAAATCGCGCGCCATGCTGTACGCGACCAGCGGCACGCTAAAGACCAGGCCGATGATCAGCAGGCGCTTCTGGCGATTGACTTCCGCGGCGCGCACGTGGGCCTCGGCGTCCTCGATCGACTCGGCTTCGCCTGCCTGAACGAGATCGAAGCCCGCCTTCCGGACGGTTCTCGCCAGCTCCGCGATGCTGGTCAGGCCGGGGATGAATTGGAGTGTTGCGCGTTCAGTCCCATAGCTTACGCCGGCCGCAAGCACGCCTTCCTGACGGGCGAGCAGCTTCTCCAGGGTCAGCGCATCGGAGTTGTCGCGCAGGCCGGTGATGGGCAGGTCGACGTTGCCGGTCGGGATGCCATAGCCGATCCGCTCGACACGCGCGATGATGCCGTGTTCGTCGAGCTGCGCCGGATCGAAGATGACGGTCAGCTTTTCGCTGGCGAGATTCACATTGGCCACGTCGACGCCGGGCAACTTGCGAACATTGCGCTCGATCGACGCAGCGCAATTGGCGCACGTCATGCCGGTCACGGGCAGCGTGACATTCCTGGTTTGAGCCATTCCGTTACCTCTGAGAGGGGCGAGGTCTCCTCGCCACAGCTTCTGGGCGGGGAGACCCCGCCCCTACCGTTACGAGGACGCTGCAGCCACGTCGGGAGCTGTGCTTTGGCGCAGCGATCGCACCAGGTAGCGTTCGGGATCCTTGTCGAAAGAGTGCTTGCAGCCGGGTGCGCAGAAGTAGACCGTCTCGCCGTGATACACGCTCGTCAGCCTTGCGGTCGCCACATCCACCAGCATGTCGCAGACCGGATCCTTGGCGAACTGCTTGTGGCTGCTCTTCTGCACCAGCCGGATCAGCCCGATATACACTGCCAGGCAGATCACGGTCGTGAAGGCCGCCGTGACCCAAACCGCGACCGGAGAGATGTTGATCATGACGCCCAACATGCCCCCCATCATGCCGCCCATGAAGCCGCCCATGCCGCCGTCCATCGCGCCCATCAGCCCGCCCTGGCTCCCGAAGCCGGCCCCAAAGGCGACCCCAACCGTGACGCCGACCAGGTTGCTGATGAACATGTCGGTCGCGGCCCCGATGAAGTAGCCGATGGCGATCCCGGACATCATGCCGAAGGTCATGCCGATCATCATGCCGAGCATCTCCGTCACCGCATCCCGGTAGCGCAAGAGATAGATGCCCACCCCAGCGCTGATAGCTGCAAAACCAACCGACAGGATAATCGCTGTTGAGAGGTTCATTCCTGGTCTCCTCTCCGGTGATTGAAATCACCGGCTGGTACGAAAAGTGCGTTGAAACGCACCGCGCATCGGGACGTCAACCCGTTTCAACGGGTTTTGGTTATCCCAGACCACGGTTTCAACCGTGGGCGCCAGGCTAGTTACGATTCACTGCAAACTCGAAGCGCAGCTTGGCCGTCTCGGCTCCCGGCCGCTCGACGATGGCGATCACGCGCCAGGGGCCGGGCATCGAGAAGTGCACATCGCCGGTGTAGTGACCTTCCCCAGCCGGCACGGCCTCCACCAGGTAGGCGCCGTGGCTCATGTTCGTCATGTCGATATCGAAGGTGACCGTCGCATCCGTGATCGGCTGGCCGTCGGCCCCGACCAGGTAGGCGTCCAGATCGGCCGCGCCCCGCACGGGCTGCGCGGGCTCGCTGCTGAGCCATGCCACGATATCGTCCACGCGCTGGCTGCCCAGGGTAGGCCCCGCAGGCGCCTGGGCCTGCTGCGCCACGTCCAGGGTGAGCGTGGATGCCGATGCCGCGGCCACACCGCTCTGGCGCAGCACTGCGGCGCCACACCCCGTCAGAAGCCCAAGGGCTGCCACACCCGCCAGGATGAGTCCGACAAGACGTGTCCTGTTCATGGGTAATTCCACCTCAGTTCTTGGTCCTGACCTGGACCTGGACCGTCTTCTCCCCGCCCTTTTCGTAGCGGAGGGTCAACGGGAAGGTGTCGCCGGTCTTGAGCTCTTTGCTCAGGCCGAAGAGCATGACATGCAGCGATCCCGGCTTGAGCTCGACCGAGCTCGACGCGGGCACGGGAATGTTCTCGATGTGCTGCATCTTCATGCCCCCCTGCATATCCATCGCAACCGTGTGCAATTCCGCACGGGCCGCAACGGTCGTCTGGGCTGCCACCAGCGTGTCCCCCTGGCTGCTCGAATTCGTGAGGGTCATGAAGACGCCGCAATCGCCGCCGGCCGCACAGGCATAGGAAAACGCGTCTCTGGCTGCGGGGCTTGTGCCGGCACAGCCGCTCAGCACTGCCACGACAGACACGAGCACCAGGATCAGGATGAGATTTCGTCGCATAGCCTTCCTCCTCAGTTGTGGTGATGGCGACACAGGCCATCCGGGATCAACCTGACACCCACGGTCACAGCTCCACGGAAACGGACATTCCGATGCGCAAGGCGTGCCGCATCTCTGCCACTCCCATCAGCTTTCCGCCGAAACCTTGCCGGAACCGTTCCGCATCCTCGCGGTTCACGAACGCCAGTATCCCGGGCGTGCAACAGGACGTTACCTCGCTGCCCACCAGGTAGGACGCCTCGTTCGCGCTGACCATCTGGTGATACAGGAAGTCGGTGACCAGCATCAGGCCGGGGGAAGCGTTGTCTTCGAGCAGGGCCAATCCACAATGCGGGCAGCACGCTGCGAGGCGGCCGCGTTCCTGACTTCGCAGGATGACCGCAGTCCGCTCTGGCACAGGCCGGTTGCACATCGCGCAGGAGCCCGGCACGCCCTCGCTGCCGGTGGCTCGGGGTGGAAGGGCCGCGCCGCCGCGGGTCTTCAGGAGCTGGCCACCGCCGGCCAGGACGTTGAGATCCCGATGGACGGTCATGGCTGACACGCCCAGCTCCGCCGCCAGTTCCCGGATGGACAGGCTCTGGCGCGCACCGAGCAGCTCGATGATGTGGCGTTGGCGTACGGTGGGTGTAAGCGGCATGTGACATCCTGTTAGAATGAACAACTAAGATAACAGGAGGGTAACATCCGCGTGGCTGCCTGTCGTCAGCAGCGAGGGTGATTTTCTGTTCACCCTTAAGTATCAGAGGATGGCGCCGCACCTTGGCGGCCGGGTGGGGTCGCAGTGGCGGACGAGGCGATCCTTCCGCCACTGCGACCCTGATGTCAGGCACGCGCCAGGGCTGACCCCTAGTTGCCCTTCACCAGCGGGTAGGTGAACACGCCCACGCGATTCGAGTTCTCGCTGCCTTCCAGCCCGACACCTGCCACGGTAGCAACGGTCTTGACAAGATAGTAGGTCGAACCCGCCGAGACGAGCACGTTCGTAGCCGTGAACGAAGTCGTCATCTGGTCTGCAGACTGGCTGCTGCTCGGGTCGCCGGCCTGGAAGTACGGCCAGGCGCTGGACAGAACATGGTACTTATTCCCCGTTCCGACTGCGGGCCACGTCAGGCCGGCGCTGTTGCCGCTTCGAGCGATCGTCACTACGGGCGCCGGAGGGGCGTTCGCTGCCTTCACCTTCGCCACGAACGCTTGCGTGGATTCCCAGTCAGCTGTTGCTGAGCTGCCGCCGGTGACGAAGGCATGCCCGGCGGTATCGATCGCGTTGCCTTCGGCCCAGTCATCGTATGCACCGCCCAGGTAGGTGGCATAGGTGACCTTATCCGGCGCTGTGGCGTGTTGGAGATGCAAGCGCGCCAGAAAGCCGTCGGTGGCGCCGCCCAGAGTCCCATCATGGGTTCCGGGCGTCATTGGGAAGGTGGCCGACGACGTCGTACCCGAGACGTACAGGCCCTGAACGGTATCCACGGCGATGCCATCGCTTTCCTCGTCGCCGTCGCCGCCCAGGTAGGTCGCAAAGCTCTTGACCAGGTCACCGGGGCGCAGCCACATGACGAACGCATCAGTCTCACCGCCGCCCCAGCCGGCTGTATCCGCCGTGACGGGGAAGGGCACGTCGGCAAGTGGATCCGAATACGTAGTGCCGGCCACGAAGACGTTGCCAAATCCATCGACTGCAACGCCGGAGCCCCAGTCGTCGCCGCTTGCGTCGTAGACCCTGCCCTGGGCCAGCACTCCGTTTCCATCGAACCTGAGGACGATGAGATCCCGATTGGGCAATGCAGGGGGCGTGGGAACGGTTAGGGTTTCGCCCGTCACGTACGCTTCTGTCTGATTGGCTACCTTGCGGACTGCGATGGCATAGCCTGCCTCAACGGGAGGATAGTTGAAGCAGCTGGTATACCCCGGGCCACCGGCCGCATTCAGCTTGGCCACGAGCAAATCGCCGTTCGCGTTCGGGACGCAGCTCGTGCCGGCAATTAACGAAGTGCTCGAACCCACAAGGTAGGCTTCGAGCCCGTCGACTGTGATCCCATAGCCTATATCGACTCCCGGGCCGCCCACCTGCGACACGTAGCGGACATCCGTTCCGGCGGCGTTGAAGGCCGCGACGAAGATGTCGGCGTTCGCGGCCGGGGCGGTGAAGCCTGGAAAGTCGGGTGAGGTGGTCTCACCTGTCACGAACGCAAGGTCTCCGTAAACTGCGATGCCCCAACCGATATCGCGTCCCGAGCCTCCCAGGTAGGTGATGTAAACGGGAGGGGTTGTGCCGTCCGCGTTGAACTTGGCGACAAATGCCTCAGTGAGCTCCGTCGTGCCGTTGTTGACGGGATCGTATGGGCCGGGATTGAAGGGCAGGTTCGTGGACAGCGTCTCACCGGTAACGTAGGTGTTGCCCGCAATATCAGCGGCAACTGCATACCCTTGATCTACAGATGATCCGCCCAGCGTAGTGAAGTAGAAGTCAACCAGCGCCGCCTCATCGGCGGACAAAGCAGCTTCCCGCACGGCCTGCGGTTCGGAAGATGGAGCGAGCGCGAACGCACCGGCTTCCCCCTGCTGAATCGCGATGCTTCCATGTACCTGCGTGTCGCCCGACAACGTCCAAACCGGCAGCGCCACGCCCACCTCATGACCCTTGATCCCCAGCCGCAGGCCGATTGCGTCAGCCGCAACCGACTCGGCCCCTTCCACTCGGAGGGCAACCGCGGACAGGTCGGCGCCGGGCTGCGCTTCGAGTCGCCAGGGCACAGCACCGGCCGCGTACTCGCCTACGATCAGGTCCACGCCCGGATAGAGATCACGATACCGCACGCCCGACCATGCCGGCACGTCGCGCTTCCACAGCGCCGGGTCATTGCCGATCAGGTATGAAACCCGGGTCGCCAGCTGTCCGTATGGCTCGACCGCAGGGGTGGGGTTCGCGCCCGGGAACGTGAAACGAATCGCGGTTCCCGCGCGCGCGGCTGCCGCGGGTCGCCGAGATCGTCCGACTTCGCGCTCGATGCGCGCTCCGACCCGCGGCGCCTTAGCGTCCGCGGGAAGAGGATCAGGGATCGTCAGCCAGAGGGCGCCGTCGGCGAGCCACACGCGCTGGTCGCCCTGCTTGATCAGGAAGCGAGCGCCGCTGGCGAACTGGCCGACGTTCTCGACCACAAGGTGCGTCACATCTGCTTCTCCGGCGCCTTGGGCCGGCGATGGAGCCGCTGCGGAACGCTCGCTCAGGCTCGCGTCCGCTCCGGCGGCCGTGCCGAAAAGGAGCCCTACGACCAGGAGGATCCTGGCCGCTGCCGAAAGGGTGATGCGCAATTTGGCGAACACATTGACACCAATCATGATGGCCTCACTATTCTTTGCTTTGTCCAGTGCGGCTAACGCAGGATGAGAGGGAGATAGATGCGCTGTTGTTGCCCTTGCATCCGCCACACCTCACCGCCATCCACCGCATTCGATGTGCCGACGTACAGATTCCCCAGGTGCCCGGCAACGGCATGACTTCGGTTCGATCCGGAGTTGTTGCCATCGCCGAAGCCGTCGACGTTCACCTGCGCCCAGGCCGCACCGTCCGTCGAGCGCCACAGTTCGATGCCTGTCGTCGCGTTCTTGACGCTGGCGTAGAGCTGATTGCCGAAGACGAACACGGCCTCGATCGCTTGATTGTTCGGGTCACCGAAGCCGGGAGTGATCGCCGGTTCCCAGTTCACTACATCATTCGTGCGCCAGAGCTGAGCGCCGCCGACCTCATCTCCGGCGCCAACATAGAGGTAGCCCGCAAACCCGGCCATGCCACCGGTCAAGGTTGTGGTGCTGCTGCCGAAACCATCGCTCACTACGGTCGTCCAGGCGCCGCCACTGGTGCGCCAGATTTGTGCTGGTCCTTCCGACTCCACGGCCGCATGAAGTGCGGCACCGTAGACGGCAAAACCCGTGATGGTCGCGGGCGCCGTTCCCGGCGTTGCCGGAGCGACCTGCGACCAGGTATTGTTGTCCCCGCTGGCGCTGCGCCAGACCTGCGCGCCGCTGACCCGGTTCGTCACGCCGGCGTATAAATAGCCATCGAATTCGGTTAGCGCCGTGATGTCGACGGAGTCAGGATCACCAAAACCTGCAATCACCATCGGCGCCCATGTAGCGCCGTCCTGCGAACGCCAGATCTGCCCGGCGTTTTCGCTGCGACCGGTGCTCGCGTAGAGCTTCTGGTTGAAGACCGCCAGGTCCATGATGGCGAGCGGCCGGGTGTCCGTCCCAATGCCGAAGCCCGGTTGGGAGACGGGGGTCCAAGACGTGCCGTCTTGCGAGCGGAAAATCCGGGCGCCCGCGATCGCGTTGGCGGTGCCGGCATAGAGGTGGCCATTGAATTCTTCGAGCGCGCTCACCTCAATGGCCTGCGGATCGCCGAAGCCATTGGTATTGACCTGCTGCCAGGCGGGCGCCTCTTGAGCGATGCCCGTGGCAGGTGCAGACGCGAACACACCGGTCACCCTGATGACCAGGAGGATTAGCGCGGTGGCAAGAGCTAGTCGTGGTGACGTCATCTCACACCCATTGACCTAATGGTTCGATACTTACATCAGGGAAGGGATCGCTCCCTGAAGAGCGCTCCCTCCCCCGAAGACGGCTCCTACGAAGTAGGAACTACTGCGTTACGATGCTGGCCGTAGGTGACCAGGCGGATCCCATCGGATTGACCGATTGCACACGGTAGTAGTAAGTCCTGCCAACCGGGGTACGCGACACGTTGAGGGTTGCCGACACGGTCGGAGAATTGGTGTTATCAGCCGCCCGGATGGTGCTGACCACTCCCAGCGTGAAGGCCGCGTCGTTCGCTCGCTGGATCCGGTAGCCGGTCTCGCCGGTTACGTTCGTCCAGGTGAGCACGATGCGGTTGTTGGTGCCCCGCCGACCCAGGTTCGTGGCGGTCAGCGACGTGGGCGCCATCGGCGGCTCGACCCACGAGTCGACGTTCGTGTAGGCCGACGACGTGGTGATCGTCGGGAAGCCGCCGCTCACGATCTCATTGATCGCCGGGTCAGCGTAGTCCCACGTGTCGCCCACCACGTTGATCGCCTTCACCCGGTACGCATAGACGTTGTTGGTGTTACCGATGATGTCGCTGTAGGTGATCGTGTCGCCAACGCTTTCTCCGGTCGTCTCATTCAGCCCTGCGGCGTCCCGCGGGATCGTCGCAAGCACGGTCCACGGTCCGGTGAAGCTGGTGGCCCGCTCGATCACCCAGCCGGTCTCGCTCGCCGAGTTGTCTGTCCATGACACATTCACGGTCCGGTTGTTGCCGTTGCCTGTCGGATCCGGCACCACCAGGTTGGTCGGCGCCCACGGCGGGTAGGCCAACGTCACCGGGCGCATCATGTCCATTTCCTCGTGGCTGAGGATATGGCAGTGGTAGACGTACTCGGCGCCGAAATTGACGAAGTGGTTGTAGACGTCGATCGGCTCGCCCTGAGGCGAAACGGCCGCGGGAGGCAATCCCAGCAGTTCGGCGGCAGTCGAGAGATTCATCGACACCCCGTCCTGCATCGACGGGTTTAGCAGCCGCACGCTGTTGGGTATGTCCCACGGCAGCGTTGGCACGACCGCGCGGAACGCCACGATTGTGTCCATCAGCGGGCTGATGCGCACCGTATCCTTCCAGCCAAGCTCGGTCGCATCGGGCGGCAGGATGGTGTTGTCCCAGGCGACGCGGTTCAAGACCTGGACGTCGAACGCATGGTAGTGGATCGGATGCGTATCAACGCCGTTATGCGTGAATCTCCAGATCTGCGTCCCGTCACTCGCCACGGCGATCGGGGTGATCTCGAGGTCCTCGTAAACCCCCGCTACCAGTTCGGTTGCCTTCGGCAGCTTCGACGTGTCCACCATCTCGGTCGCCGGGAAGGTGTACGGGTGCAGGTTCACGTTCTGCAGGATCGGCTGGGCCGGCACCGTTTCGACGCCGAGGTTGGCCTGCATGCGGCCGAACTCGTCGAAGACCGACTCGCTGGTCTCGTCCTGGATCGCTTTCGGCTCGATGTAGAGATCCAGTTGTTTGTGATTCCCGAACATGTCCTTGCGTAGCGTGTCGAACGTCATGTAGGTGCCGCCCGACTGAGAAATGCGCACGAACCCGTCGCACTTGGCGCTGGCGTTCACAGGCGCATCGCACCAGCCGCTGCCGATGAAGCTCGATCCGTAGGCCGAGTTGTAGGCTGCCTGCCCGACGATGATCGGGTGCTGGCCGGACTCGAACACGCCGGAACCGTCAGCCTTGTGGCTGAAGGCGCTCTGGAGCTCGGGCACGTTGAAACCGAGGGCCGGATCGGCCTGATTGGTTACTGCCGCGGCGATCTTCACCTGCATGATGGTGCGGGTGTTAGGCCCGTAGCCGGGCAGGATGGGCGGCGCGCCGATCGGACGCATGTCAGGGGCGCCGGTAAAGTAGTCGTAGCTCGCGATGCGGGCCGGGAACGCTGCCGGTCCGTCGTTGTAGAGGATCAACGTCTGGCCGGCGTAGTCGGAGAAGTCGACCACTACGTCGGCGCGTTCGGCCGGCGAAAGCAGCAGCGAGAACAGGTCAACGGTGCCCACGTGGAACACGGTCGGATCGGTAACCCAGGTCGTATGCTGCTGGCCATCGCGCACCACCGGGGCCGGCAGGAAGCCGCCCTCGGAGCCGATCACGACCCAATCAGGGCCGGGGAGGCTATAGCTCGTGTCTGTCCCGCCGTCGTCGCTCTGGTCCGGGATCACGAAGACACCCGGCGGGTCGGTCTGAGCCGCTTCCAGGAGCGCCTCGTCAAAGGCGACCTCAGTCGGGCCGATGGCTTCGCCCTTGTAGTTCAGGTCGGTGCTCGCGGTGCTCGGATCACCGACGTACCACTGGAAGTTGAAGAAGCGATCGTTGGCCGCGTTCAGCACGCGGAAGCGGTACGCCTTCGGCTCCAGTTCCAGCGTCGGGTACGCGGTGCCGTTCACGATCGGCGTGTCGTTGAACTGCTCCATGCCGGCCGAGATGTTCGGCGTGCCCGGAATCTGCGGCGGTTCGCAGAACGGGTCCTCCTGGTACTGCCAGGTCGCCGGGTCGTCGAGGCTGCAGGGAGTAGCCAGATTAGTCGAGAAGTCATCTGGCGTGCCGCGCATGCCATCCGGACCTTCAGGGTCCTTGCCGTAATACGGGTTTGCGATCGGTCCGAACTTCGTGCTTCCGGCTGGCGGCCAGAACCAAGGCGAGTACATCCAGCGTCCGAACGCGCTCATGCCGCTCGGATCGCCCGGATTCTGCGCCGTCATGTACACGTGGTGATACCACAGGCTGCCGTAACCGCCCCAACGTTCTTGATCCCAGGTCGGGTCCTGGCCATAGCTCTTGACGGTGCCGTCCGTATTGTACGTGTTGTACATCTGCTCGTCGCTGGGCACGAACGTCCGGTCCTGGATAACCAGCGGGATGCCGAGGCCTAGGCCCTCCAGCGCACCACCCGCGCCCATCAGCTTCGCATCGGTCTCGTCGGTGATCAGGTAACCAGCGGCGCCGCCTGCGTACACGCCAAGGCGCGTGAGGCCGTACGCGTGATCATGGTAGAACATCAGGCGTGCGCTCTGCTGGTTGGTGTAGTAGAGGGTCATGCAGCCGTCGGTGGCGGACTCGTCCACGTCCGGCGTGGCTGGGTTATCAGGAGTACAGGCATCCATATCCGGGACGTTTCCCACGCTGACGCCCTGCGGATAAGCCGTATTCTCGCCCGCCGGCGTGATCCACTGGTGCGGCGTGCCGTCGCTGATCCACGGGGTGTTGCCACCGTGCAGGTGCAGCGTCTCCCGGTTTTTCGTGAAGCAGTCGATCTCAACGCCGTTCTGCGTTAAACCCGTGCCAGCTGCAGCGAGAGTGCACGCAGGGTTGCGCACTTCGTCCAGGACGTCTCCACCCTGCACGGGGGTGGGATCGTACTGCTCCCAGCCGCCGGCCATGCCGGAGCCCATCAGGGTGGTGTCGACCGGCATGAACAAGTCACCGCCTGCGCCCGTGGGCAGCAGGTTGTGGAACACGATGCGAACCGGCTTGTTCTTGTTCGAGATGATGGTCGGCCCCAGCCATTGGGGCGACGTCACGCCGAACGCGTCGACACCGTTCACCTGGAGGCGAACAAACGAGCCGTCCATCATCTCGTTGTAGAGCGGGACGTGCTGGCTGACACCAGGATTGGCCGTTAGCCAGGACGGCGTCTCGACCTGCACGTAGCCGCGGACCAGCGTACCAACCGGCACGCCCGTGGTCTGGTCCTTCAGGCTAGACGAGAAGCTGGTGCGGTACTGCATCAGCGCGATCACGTATTCGTCAGCCTCGACGCCGTTGTATGCCTTTTCCTCAGGCACGCCGGCGGGGATGAACTTCGGCTGCTGCTCGGTCGGTTTGGTGTCATCGTAAGCCGGACACGCCGGTGGGATGCACAGCCCGGGCAGCGGGTCCGTGAACTTCTTGATGCCGTCCTTGGTCATGTAGCCCGAGCCAGGGTTGGTAACGGTGATCGAGGTGACGCCGCCCGTGTCAATGTGGACCAGGGCCGTCGCGCCTGTGCCGCCGCCGATCGTATCGTTGATGATCGCGGTCGGAGCCGAGGTGTAGCCGGAGCCGAATGTGTTCAGGATCACATAGTCCATGAACAATGTCGATGAGGCGGGCACCACGTTGGCGAATTCGATCGGCTCAACCGCTTGGGAATCGAAAGCCTCTGACTTCCCTTCCTTCTCAGCCTTCATCGAATCGACGCGTGCGACCTTCGCGCGATCTTGCGCCCGATTGTTGATCGGGTTGGCCTCGGTGCCGTCGCGGATCACCACGCCTGGCGCCACGGAGTAGCCGGTGCCCGGATCGTCCACCACGACGCCGGTCACCGTATACGTCGCGCCTGGAACGTCCGACTGGCAAGTCGGATACGGAATTGCGCAGACTGGATGCGCCTTGGCAATCCTGCCGTTCTCGGTATCGTTCGGGAAGTCGAAGTCGACCGTCGGGAAGGTGAAGCCGCTGTAGTCGCCCCCACCGAGCGTCACAGCCGCAACGCCGCCATAGACGGCTGCCGTCGCGCCTGTGCCGCCGCCGCCCGAGATCGTGATCGTGGGCGCGGTGTAGCCGGTGCCGGGAGCCGTGATCTGAATGTCAGTAACGATGCCGGTCATAGTGACAAGGGCAGTAGCCGCTGCAGCCGCTCCGGAGCCCGAAATCGTCACTGTGGCACTCGTGTAGCCGGAGCCGGGGTTGGTAACGGAGATGTCCGTGACAACGCCGTTCGCCCCGACAGTAGCTACGGCCTCCGCCTGGACACCACCGGCCTCCGTCGGAGCCGAGATCTCCACGACGGCATCTGGGACGGTGAATGGGCTCTGGGCCCAGTTCGGATTGGGGCCGAAGTAATGCGGCACTGCCGTCTCATCCACGGCGCTTGCCGGCATGGCCGCCGCGACGCTACTGCTGGTTGCGAGCTGGCGTAGTCCACTTGGCGCGCTGGCCGGGGACACTCCACCGACTCCCAGAAGTGAGAAGAGCAGTGATAGGAGTGCTCCGAGATTAACGATTTGACGAATTGTTGGCATCCTTAGTCTCCTTTGTTATGCCTTTCCGCGGCAGGGGTGGCCTCCTGAGACCCGGCCCAGCGAGGGGGGACCGTCGCTCTTTGGCTGCATCCGGGGGTCGTTTCTAACACGACTTCTAAACTGCTCGTAGTACTCCTCATTACCCCTCCTTTGGCCTGAGTGGGGAAACGGTTGCTGTCGACCCGCTTCCACGCTGACCGGCAACCTGGCGAATCGCCGTCAGCAGCATGTCAACGGGCATGGACTTCGCGATGAAAGCGACTGCGCCCGCAGCCGCTGCATCGCCGCGCATCTTCGCATCATCGTGGATGCTCAGGACGATGATCGCTGCCTGCGGACAGGCCGTCTGCAGCGTGTCTACCGTCACGAGGCCGTTCAAGCGCGACATGTCGACATCCATGACAATGACATCGGGATGGAGACCCGACACCTGGTCAAGTACAGTAGCCACGTCCGATGCCTCCCCAACCACGACCAGGTCCGGTTCGGCGGCAAGCAGCATCTGCAGGCCCTTCCGGACGGAAGGCTGGTCCCCAACGAGCAGTAGTCGAATCATCATCGCCCCAATCACCGCCCGCAAGGGCAGGGTGAATTTTGATGGGGGGTGTGGTACAATCATCAGCGTCCTGACACAGCGTACATGGGACAGTTCACGGCAAGCGCGTGATCGCTGAAAAACAGTATAGGGTGCCGCCGCGGCGTGCACATCGGGCCGAAGCGTGATCCCGGTTTCATACTTCGGGTTCGGTACTGCCTCACCCAAAAGTATCAGGAGAGCCAAATGCCGATCCAGGTTCTGATTGCGGACGACCACAGCGTTGTGAGGCAAGGACTGCGCATGTTCCTGGAAACTGACGGGGAATTGCAGATCGTCGGCGAGGCGCGCGATGGCGCCGAGGCAGTGCAGCTGGCCCGCCGGCTTCGTCCTGACGTCGTCCTGATGGACCTGATCATGCCCGTGATGGACGGCATCAATGCGATCAAGGCCATTCGTCGGGAACTGCCCGATACCGAAGTCGTCGCGCTCACCAGCGTCCTGGAAGATGCTACGGTGGTTGAGGCCATTCGCGCCGGAGCGATCGGCTACCTGCTGAAGGACACCGAGGCGCACGAGCTACGACGCGCGATCAAGGCCGCCTCCGCGGGCCAGGTACAGCTCTCCCCGCAGGCGGCAGCCCGCCTGCTGCGCGAAGTGCGCACCCCGGAGAGCAGCCCGGAACCGTTGACCGAGCGCGAGACCGAGGTACTGCGGTTACTGGGGCAAGGCAAATCGAACAAGGAGATCGCGCAAGCCCTGACGATCGCAGACCAGACCGTGAAGACACATGTCAGCCACGTCCTGGACAAACTGGGCGTTCCCAGCCGAACGCAGGCCGCGCTGTATGCCATTCGCACCGGGCTGGTGTCAGCCGACTGAGCAGATTGCAGAGGTCTCGTTCCCCCAACCAGGCGACCGCGAATCGCGGCGACAAACCTCAGCTGCCAGCGAAGGGTCAGTTCCATGAAGAAGTCCTCTCTTCACATTGCGGCGCCCGCCATCCTGCTATCCGTTACGATCATCCTTCTCGATGTGGTGATGGATCGCCTGGTGGGCGGTACCGTCGCCTTCAACCTGCCGCACGTAATCTTCGCCAGCGTCGTGGTCGTGCTGGCCTTCATCTCCATTCGATGGTCCACCGAGACGCGACAGCGGGCCGAAGCGGTGCTTCGCCAGGCCCGGGACGACCTGGCGGAGCGGGTGGCGGAACGCACGGCTGAACTGGAAGAGGCAAACGAGGCGCTGCGGACGAGCGAGGAAACGGCCCGTGCACTGATGAATGCGATCCCTGAATCGGCTATCCTGCTGGACACTGAGGGCACCGTGCTGGCATCCAATGCCACTGCCGCCACGAGACTGGGCGTCCCTGTCGAAACGATGGCGGGGTCGAGCCTGTTCGACTTCTTTCCGCCTGACGTGGCCGAACGGCGGCGTCCCTATCTCGACCGGATCAGGCGGGAGCAGCAGCCGCTGTACTTCGTCGACGAGCGGGAGGGCAGGATCTTCGACAACCACCTGCATCCCGTATTTGGCGCAGACGGCAGGATGATCCGAATCGCCATCTTCAGCCAGGACATCACGGAACGGAAGCGCTCGGAAGCCAGGATCCACCATCTCTCATCGTTCCCCGCCCTGAATCCCAACCCCGTGCTGGAGGTGAACGCGTCGGGGACGATCACGTTCGTCAACCCCAGCGCGGCGGTCGCCCTGGAACATTTGGGGCTGGGCGACGACGCCAGTCTGTTCCTGCCCGCAGATATGGCCACGATCCTGGAGGCCCTGGCTGAAGGGCACGAGGACGGGTTCTTGCGCGATGTTCAGGTCGGAGACGCCATCTTCGCCGAGTCGATCCAGGTGATCCCCTCGTCGGACGTCGTTCGCATCTACGCCTTCGACATCACGAAGCGTGTGCGGGCTGAGAACGCGCTTCGGGCGGGCGAAGAGAAATATCGACTCCTCTTTCAGAACATGGCGGAGGGATTCGCGCTGTATGAGCTCATTTACGACGAGCAGGGCGTGGCAGTGGACTGGCGCGTACTGGAGGTGAACAAAGCCTACGAATCGCACACCGGCATCGCGCCCGACCGCATCGTGGGCAGGCGCATCAGCGAGCTTTTCCCCGATGCGATCCCGGAGTACCTGCCGCGCTTTGCGCAGGTCGTCGCCACCCGTACCCCGATCGAATGGGAGACCTATGCCAGGGTCGTCGACCGCCACCACCGGGTCAGCACCTTCTCGGCCGGCGGCAATCGGTTTGCCAGCGTGATCGAGGACATCACAGAGCGCAGACGGTCGGAGGCGGCGTTGCGCCAGGCGCAGGCCGAACTGGCACTCGACCTGCAGAAGCGAACCGCATTGGAGGAACGTCAGCGCCTGGCGCGCGAGCTGCACGACTCGGTCTCGCAGGCGCTCTACGGCATTTCGCTCGGTGTGCATACCGCGCTCGCCCAATTGGATACGGATCGCGCCAAGACGCGCGATGCGTTGGACTATGCGCTGTCATTGACGCATGGAGGGCTCAAGGAGATGCGTGCGCTGATCTTCGAGCTGCGCCCCGAGTCGCTGGAGAAAGAGGGACTCGTCGCTGCGCTCACCCGGCAGGTGGAGGCCCTGTGCGCGCGCCACAACATCGAGGTGGCAATGAGCCTGTGCGATGAGCCTGACCTGCCCCTCGCAGCCAAGGAAGCGCTTTATCGGATCTCGCTCGAGGCGCTGCAGAACGCCATCCGGCATGCGCGGCCAAACCGGCTGGACCTACACCTGGCGTGCGCGCCGGATGGCGTGACGCTCGAGGTGGGCGACGACGGCATCGGTTTCGATCCGTCAGCCGAGTTCCCAGGCCACCTGGGCCTTAGATCGATGCGCGAGCGGGCGCAGGCGCTCGGCGGCGGGCTCGACCTCGTGAGTTCGCCCGGCTGCGGCACGCGTCTCACAGTTCGCGTGCCGGCGCCAGTGGCGCCCGGCACCTGACGACGAGGGCTCTCGCGCGGTCCAGGTGCCGGGCACCTTCGAGGTGCCCGGCACCTAACGGCAAGAAATCTACCAGGCCCCTTGACGGCGGCGCCCGGCGCCCCGATCAGAGGCCATAGCGGATCCGCGCCGCGTCCAGGATCGAGTTGATCAGCGCGTCGTATCCGATACCATCCGCGGCGGCCTCCAACACCAGGTCGCTCAGGCCCGGGTAGAGCCCGGGCAGGGGATTGACCTCCAGGATGTAGGGCCGGTCGCCGTCTTCCTCATCCAACCGGAAGTCCACGCGCGCGACGTCCCTGCAGTCGGTGACGCGAAACACGGCCGCGGCCAGCAGATTCAGTTCCTGCCCCAGGGCCGGCGGCAGCGGCGCGGGGCACAGGTAATGAAACTCGTGCGCCCACTCCGTCTTCATGCGGTTAGTATAGACGCCCGCCTCGCTCTCCGGATAGGCCTCGAAGTTCACCTCGAGCGGCGGCAGGAAGCGCAGCCCGCCCAGCACGCGTGCCGCGGCCTCGTCGTCGGGCATCCGCCGGGCCACCGGCGGCCTGAGATTGCCCACCACGCCGACCGTTACCTCACGACCGCGGATGAAGCGCTCGACCAGGATGGGCTGGCGATAGCGCACAAGCTGTTCGGCCAGCTGGGCGCGCAGTTCCGCCGCATCATGCACGATCGACTGCCCGCTGACCCCCATGCCGGTGCCCTCCCGGCTCGGCTTGGCAAATAGGGGGAAGCGCAGGTCGTCATCCAGCGGCTCGTCCGCGCGCTCGAACACCTGGAAGGCAGGCGTGGGCAGCTCGTGGAACGACAGCACCCGCTTGGTCATCGGCTTGTCGAGCGTCAGGGCCAGGTTCAGCACCCCGCTGCCCGTGTAGGGGATGCGCAGCATCTCCAGGATCGCGGGCACGTGCGATTCGCGCGAGTCGCCCCAGTGGCCTTCGCAGATGTTGAAGCAGATGTCCGGCTTGAGCCTGGGCAGCGTCTCGACGAGGGAGAGGTTGCCCTCGAGGAACGTGGCCCGATGGCCGCCGGTCTCGAGCGCCGAGACGATCGCGTCGATCGTGACGTCCGAGTCGAGGTCGTCCCACGCGTCGTCGGACATGCCCTCGTAGGCCGGCGCGTTTTTCTTCAGGTTCGCCAGGACCGCGATGTTCAGACCCATCATCACTCACCGTTGTCTATCATTGTTTGTGGGGTTGCGCGTGCGTCTTGTCGTACCCCTCGGGCCTGATGTGCTGCCGCGCGCCGGCCAGGAGGCCGTAAATGCCGTCCCCCGCTCCGGACTGCGCCGGTCGGGCGCGCTCGGGCCGGGCCGCGGTGTGCCCGGTGTAGTCGTTGGGCTCATCATACGTCGTGATGAAGCCCTCGAAGTTGCGCAGCACCACCTTGCCCGGCGCCTGGCTGATCAGGTACTGGGGCATGACGGGGATCTTCCCGCCGCCGCCGGGCGCATCGACCACGTAGGTCGGGATCGCATACCCGGACGTGTGGCCGCGCAGCCCTTCGATGATCTCGATGCCCTTGCTGACCGTCGTGCGGAAGTGGCCCGCGCCGTGAACCAGGTCGCACTGGTACAGGTAGTACGGCCGGACGCGGTTCATCACCAGCTTGTGGACCAGTTCCTTCATGACCTCGACGGAGTCGTTGACGCCCGCCAGGAGCACGGTCTGGGCGCCGAGCGGGATGCCGGCATCGGCCAGCAGCGTCAGGGCCTGGGCCGCCTCCGGTGTGAGTTCCTTCGCATGGTTGAAGTGGACGTTCATCCACAGCGGGTGGAACTGGCGCAGCATCGCAACCAGCTCGGGCGTGATCCGCTGCGGCATGAACACCGGCACGCGAGTGCCGATGCGGATGATCTCCACGTGCTCGATCGCGCGCAGCCGGCGCAGGATGTCCTCCAGGATCTTCGGCGGGAGCACCAACGGGTCGCCCCCCGAAAGCAGAACGTCGCGGATCTGTGGCGTGCGTGCGATGTAGTCGATCTGCCGGTCATAGTCACCGCGGCTGAATTGCACGGATGGGTCGCCCACGAGGCGGCTGCGCGTGCAGTAGCGGCAGTAGCTCGCGCACTGCGTGGTGACCAGCATCAGGACGCGGTCGGGATAGCGGTGCACCAGGCCGGGCACCGGGCTGTTCGCATCTTCGTTAAGCGAGTCCTCGACCATGCCGTCGAACGCGATCAATTCGTTCGAGGTGGGAATCACCTGGCGGCGGATCGGGCAGTTCGGATCGTCGGGATCGATCAGGGACGCGAAATAGGGCGTGATATCGACACGAAAGAGCGCGCTGCGGGCGCCTTCCGCTTCCTCAGGGGTGAGGTTGATGATGCGCCCGAGTTCCTCGACGCTGTTCAGCCGATGGCTGAGCTGCCAGCGCCAGTCATTCCACTGCGCATCGGGCACGCCGGCCCAGGGCGCGGCGCGGCGAGACCTCGCTGCATTCATGGTACGCAGCGAGCCACGTTGGGGAGGCTCCTCACTGGCGTGGGGAGGCTCATCGGCAATGACATCCAGTTCGATAAGGTGAATCATGATTTACCTCACGGTCCTTTCACAGGCAAAACAGAACCCCTGCAACCATCAGGCACGCAGGACTCCCTGTCCGGCGCCAGCATGCGGCGCACAGGGAGTCTGACACAAGGTCGCAGGGGTTCGAATCAGCTTGTATCGGGCCCTAACGGTCCCGGCGCCTTAGCGCAGCGCCCAACCGGTGGTTACCCAGCTATGGTAGCAATCGTATGGCCACAACGGTGGCCAACTCCTCCAAGATATTCCATGGTGCCCGGTCAGGCCCGGCGCACCCCGATATCGTCGTCCTCGGTCTCGTCTTCGTCTTCTTCGTCGTACAGATCCTTGGCCGCCTCGTCTTCCCAGGCGTCCTCATCATCTCCGTACGCGAAGAACTCCATTGCCTGCGCAGGCGCACCGCACTCGGGACAGGCCTTCAGGCGCCGGCCCTTCACGCCCGCCTCGATGTAACCGCACTCCATGCATTCCCATTCGCCTGCCTCACGCTCGGCCGGTAAGTCCATCCTGTGCCATCCTTTCGCCCATCATACACGGCGAAGTGATAAGGCGCCTGATCTCCAGGCGACGTTCGGCTCACCATCGGCTGACGTATGGCATCATGATCGCGAGAGGATGACGATGAGACACGATCTTGCCGATGGAGAAAGGTGACCGGGGATGCTTTCGCAACTACGTTAATTATACCCGAATTGGCCCATAAGTGCCAATTCAGGTTCCGTGCGTCTTTGGAGTGGCCGCTCAATCGGGCACGCCGCGCCAGGGCTGCAGACGCCGGAAGTTTTGACATCGCCGCGGCCCTATGGCATACTCGCGGCGCGAGGATGAACAAGACCTCGTCCCTGCAGCGGGACGGGGTCTTTTGTTGACTAACTCTGGAGGATGATCGATGGCCGCGAAGAGGATCTTGACCGGCGACCGGCCGACCGGCCGGCTGCACCTGGGACATTACGTTGGCAGCCTGCGCAACCGCGTCCGCCTGCAGGATGAGTACGAGTGTTACTTCATCATCGCGGACCTGCACATGCTGACTACGAAGAACTCCCCGCAGGAGATCGCGGAGATCGCGGACAATGCGCGGGGCATGGTGCTCGACTACCTGGCTGCGGGCATCGATCCTGCCAAATCGACCATCTTCCTCCAGTCGGCCGTTCACGAGACGTATGAGCTGGCGCTGCTCTTCGGCAACCTGGTGACCGTGCCGCGGCTGGTGCGCGTGCCCAGCATCAAGGAGATGGCCCGCGCCGCCATGATCGACGAGGAGGCCGTGCCCTTCGGCCTGCTGGGCTACCCGGTGTTGCAGGCGGCCGACATCCTCCTGCCGCGCGCCCACCTGGTGCCTGTCGGCAAGGACAACCAGGCGCATGTGGAGGTCTCGCGCGAGATCGCCCGGCGCTTCAACAGCCTCTACGGCGAGGTCTTCCCCGTCCCCGACGACCTGGTAGAAGGCGGCACGTTGCCCGGCACCGACGGTCAGGCCAAGATGAGCAAGTCGATCGGCAATGCGATCTTTCTCTGCGACGACGCGGCCACGGTCCGGAAGAAGGTGCACAGCATGTACACCGATCCGAACCGGATCCGCGCCGACATCCCCGGAAACGTCGAGGGCAACCCGGTCTTCACCTACCTGGACTACTTCGACCCCGATCGCGGCCTGGTGGAGGAGTTCAAGACGCGCTACCGCGCGGGCACGATCGGCGACGTGGAGGTCAAGGAGCGGCTTGCCAGTTCGCTGAACGCGTTCTTGGACCCGATGCGCGAGCGCGCGGCTCAGTATGCCGCGCAGAGCGGCCTCGTGGACGAAATCATCTACCAGGGTACCATGCGCTATCGCGCCATCGCCGGGGAGACGATGCGCGAGGTCAAGAAAGCCATGGGCCTCTCCGGCGCATTCAACCGCATCGCGCGCAAGGCAGAAGAGCGCCAGAAGAAGCTCGCGAAGCTGGGCGCGGCCGGAGCAGGCTGATGGCGCTGGTCGGCCGCGCCACGGTTCCGGGCACGCAGCGTTACGCCGAACGGTGGCAGGCAGCCGACCCGAACCGCGCCGCAATGCCCAGCCGTCCTGACCTGCTCGGAGGCCTGGCGATCTCTTCGCTCGGGCTGGGGCTGGCAGCCGGCGATCCGTCCGACGAGATCGATGCGGCGTACCGCGCAGCCATCGAGTCGGCCGTCCGTTCAGGCTGCAATCACTTCGACACCGCGCCGAGTTATCGCGGCCAGCGCAGCGAGGCTACGCTGGGTCGGGCGCTGGCCAATCTGTTCGCGGCCGGCGTCGCTCAGCGCGACGAGATCATCGTGGCCTCCAAGGCGGGCTTCATCCCTTACCCGGCGGACGCGCCCGGCGACCAGAGACAAGCCATCTACGAGAACTTCATCGCACCCGGCATCGCCGAGCCCGACGATCTGGCCGGCGGCATCCACTGCCTGGCGCCCGACTTCGTCAGCCACCAGATCACCTGGAGCCTGCGGACGATGGGCCTGCGCCACATCGATCTCTACTACCTGCAGAATCCGGAAACGCAGCTCTCGTTCGTCGATCGCACAACGTTCCGGCGCCGCCTCCAACTGGCCTTCGCGCGGTTGGAAGAGGAAGTCGCACGGGGCCGGATCGGCTGCTACGGCGTGGCGACGTGGGAAGGGCTGCGCCTCTCGCCCGTCTCCGATCACTACACGAGCCTGGAAGTGATCATGCGGCTGGTGACCGAAGTGGCCGGCGCCAGGCACCACCTGCGCGTCGTGCAGATGCCGCTCAGCCTGGCGACGCTGGAAGCGATGACGCTGCGCAACCAACCCATCGGCAAGAATCTCCTGGCGGCCCTGCCCGCGGCCGGCGACCTGGGACTGGCCGTCGTCGCCAGCGCGGCGCTTGGCCAGGGGCAGATATCGTCGCGCCTGGTGCAGGCCCTTGGCGAAGCCTACGGCGAGTTGAACACCTTCAGCCAGCGCGCCCTGCAGTTCGTCCGGTCGTTGCCCGGCGTCGCCTCTGCCCTGTTCGGCAGCGTGGACGCGGCACACGTGCGTGAGAACCTGGCCGTGCTCGCAGTGCCGCCCGACCGCCAGGCAGCGCTGCGTCTCGTCCACATGAAGGGAAGGTAGCGGCGTGGCAGCAGAACTCAAGGCCGTGCTGTTCGACATAGGCGACACGATCGCCGATCTCGGCGAGGGCCGGGGCAGCTACGAGGAGCGACTGCGGCTGCGCGTTGGGCGCGTGTATGACGCACTGCTGGACCGGGGCGTGGCGCTCGCTGACCGCCACGAATTCTGTGAGGCATTGTCCGTCGACAGCGAAGAGCAGTATCACGCCGCGCTCGCGCAGCAGTTGGGCCTCGACATCGCCACGGTGATGCGCCGCTTTCTCGGCGCGCAAGGCCTCCCCACGGACGACGACCTGGTCGAAGCGGCCGCGGAAGCGTACTGCCGGGGCGGACCGGAGCTGGTTGCCCCGTTGCGCACCGGCGCGGTCGAGACGCTGGCGGCCCTGAAAGCGCGCGGCGTATTGCTCGGCGCAATCTCGAACACCATTCAGCCGGGCCGGTTTCTGAGCACCAGCATGGAGCGCTGGGGCCTGTCCGCCATGTTCGATGCCCGCGTCTACTCCTCCGATGTCGGGGTCGCCAAGCCGCACCCCAGGATCTTCCGGGTTGCGCTCGAGCAGTTGGGCGTGCCGGCAGAGAGCGCTGTATACGTGGGCGACCGCCTGGTCCCCGATGTCGGTGGGCCGCAGGCGGTGGGCATGAAGGCGGTGCTGATCCGGGTCGACCACCGCGCGGAGGCCCATCCGTCGCTTGTGCCCGATGCCATCATCGACGAGTTGCCCGAATTGCTCGATGTTCTGCCGCGCCTGTTTGGGGCCGCCAACCAAGCCATTTGACGAGGTATCACCGTGCGACCACTGCCCGATATTCGACCTGACCTGCTGATCGACCGCCTCGAAGCCCTGCTGCGCACCCCGAGCCCGACCGGCGACACCGCGGCCGCGCTGGCGCTGGTGGCCGGCTGGATGGAAGAGATGGGCCTGGCGCCCGTCTTCACGAAGAAGGGCGCATTGACCGTCACCATCGACGGCCAGAGCGATGCGGCCCCGCGCGCTGTGACGGGCCACGTCGACACCCTGGGCGCCATCGTGACCCAGATCAAGCCCAATGGCCGGCTCACCTTCGACCGTCTCGGCGGCTACCCGTACTACGCGGTCAACGGCGAGTACTGCTGGGTGTTCACCGCGGATGGCTCCGTGCACACCGGCACCGCCGTGCTCGTCAAATCCTCCGTCCACGTGCATCGGGAGCAAGTGCGCGACCGGGAGTGGAAGAGCGACGAGATGGAGATCCGGCTCGACGCCAGCACAACCAGTGCCGGCGAGACCCGCGGCCTGGGCATCGAGGTGGGCGACATGGTGGCCTGGGACCCCCGTACGGTGGTCACCCCTACCGGTTATGTAAAATCGCGCCACCTGGACGACAAGGCGGGCGTGGCCGTGATGGTGGCCGCACTCCAGGCGCTGATCGATGGCCGCGTGGAGCCGGCACAGAGGACGACGTTCCACTTCAGCGATTTCGAGGAGGTCGGCCACGGCGCGGCCGCCGGCGTGCCGGCCGACGTGGCGGAGCTCGTGGCCGTGGACATGGGCGCACTGGGAGAAGGGCTGCAGGGCAACGAGCACGCGGTCAGCATCTGCGCCAAGGACAGCGGCGGGCCGTATGATCTGGGGATCCGACGCCGCCTCGCGTCCCTCGCCCGGGATTACGGGGTGCCCTACAAGCTGGACATCTACCCGTACTACGGGTCGGACGCAGAGGCCGCGCTGCGAGCCGGCGGCGATCACCGCATCGGCCTTTTCGGACCGGGGATCGATGCATCGCACTCCTTCGAGCGCACGCACCGAGACGCGCTGGAAGCGTCCACCCGGCTGCTGCTGGCCTATCTGCTGAACTAACGACCGGAAGGTCCTTCGATCTCAGGCCAACCGAAGCAGGGCGTGGCCTCAAAGGTTGGGGCATGGGTCGCAGGAGAGTTGGATGATGGACACACCGAAGAACTACCTGATCGACATGGATGGGGTGCTGGTGACGGGCGAAACCCCCATCCCAGGCGCCAATGAGTTCCTGGCGCGGCTGAAGGAGCGCGGCTCGCGCTTCCTCATTCTCACCAACAACTCGCGTTACTCGCCGGGTGATCTGGCGTTCCGACTCAACAGCGTCGGGTTGGCGGTCGCGGCGGAGTTCATCTTCACCTCGGCGATGGCCACCGCGCGCTTCCTGGCCGCGCAACGACCCTCCGGGACCGCGTATGTCATCGGCGAGAGCGGATTGACCTGGGCCATTCACAGCGTGGGCTACGTGATCACCGAACGGGATCCGGACTACGTCGTGCTGGGCGAGGCCGCCAACTACTCTCTGGAGCAGCTGACCATCGCGACGCGCCTGGTGGCCGCCGGTGCACGCTTCATCGCCACCAACCCGGATCCGATGGGCCCTTCCGAAGGCGGCATCGTTCCCGCGTGCGGCGCAGTAGCCGCACTGATCGAGAAGGCCAGCGGCGTCAAGGCCTTCTTCGTAGGCAAGCCTAATCCTCTGATGATGCGGCTGGCGCTCAACTCGATCGGTGCACACTCGGAGAATACGGTGATGGTCGGCGACCGCATGGACACCGACATCATCGGCGGCGTGCAGACCGGCATGGAGACGATCCTCGTCCTCTCCGGCGTCACCCATGCCGGGGACGTGAGCCGTTTCCCCTATTGCCCCACGAAGGTCGTGGCGTCCGTGGCGGACATCACGCCGTAAAGCGCTGCGGCTGTCAGGCGAACGCCATTAAGCGGCAATCGCCGGCTCGGCAACCGGCGGCGTCAGCGATGTCTTGACCAGGATCTCGGCCGCCTCCTCCGGCGTGACCGGGTTGATGTAGAACCCGGACCCCTCCTCAAAGCCGGCTGGCCGGGTCAGGCGTGGAATGATCTCCAGGTGCCAGTGATAGTCGAACTGAATTGTCGACCAGTAGCCTGCGCGCGGCCGGCGAAACGGTGCGGTGTGGATCAGGTAGTTGAACGGGGGATCATCCAGCGCGTGGCGCAGCTTCAACAGGATCGCCTTGAGCGCCTGTGCTAACCCGCCCATCTGGACCTGGTCGATGGAAACGAAGTCGCAACTGTGCTGCTTCGGCAGTATCCAGGTCTCGAACGGCACCCGCGCCGCGAAGGGCGCCAGGGCGACGAAGAGGTCATTCTCAAAGACGACGCGCTCGCGCGTGAGCCGCGTCTCCTGTTTGATGATGTCGCAGAACACGCAGCGGCGCTTGAAATCGTAGTAGCGTTGTGAACCCTGCAGTTCTTCCTTGACGCGCTTCGGGGTAACGGGGGTGGCGATCAGCTGAGAATGCGCGTGCGTCATCGTCGCGCCGGCCTGGTAACCCTGGTTCTTGAAGATCAGGACATACTTGAACCGGTCGTCGCCGCCCAGGTCCTGCATGCGTTCCCGGTATGTCTTGAGTACATCGACGATCTGGCCGTCGGCCAGGTCGGCCAGGTCCTTCCCGTGATCGGGTGTCTCGACGATCACCTCGTGCGCACCCACGCCGCTCATCATGTCGAACATGCCGATGCCTTCGCGAACCAGCGTGCCCTCGATGCGCAGAACGGGGTACTTGTTCGGCAGCACCCGCACCTGCCAGCCAGGCGTGTTGCGAGCCGAGCCGGCGGTCCGGACCGCGTAAATCTCCGTCGGATCTCGCGCCTCTTGCCCCCCGCAGAAGACGCACGGTGCAGGCTGCCGGGCCTTCGACACCACTGGACCCTGATCCGGCCGCAAGCCGCGCTCGGGCGCAATGATCACCCAGCGCCCCATGACTGGGTCACGACGTAATTCCGACATGATGACCTCCTCCGGCCCGAGATGCCCCTCGCCATACTGCCTGTGTGCCTCTCCACCTTCGGGAGGCACACTGCGAGCCTGTTGCGGGCCGACCTGCATCGGTCCTCATATTATCTCCAACCAACATCACGATCTTCATTACGATGTGCATCACTGCGGCAGGGTGTTCTGCCAGATCCACGCGATCGTATGAGCAGCCTGTGCTGCAAGCAGGGCCAGTCCGGCGCCGCGCAGCGCGCGGTGTTCTCCGAAGGCCCGCGGAAGGACATATCCCAGCAGCAGCGCTGCGGGCACGGCCGCCGGGGAAAACAGGTCCCAATCCTTCTGCCCCCCGTAATCCGCGTTCCACACCAGCGTGAGCAGCAGGTAGCTGATCGACATCACGGCGAGAAACCACCCGATGCGATCGCCGCGCGCAAGGCGCTGCCGGGCAAGCAGCGCCACAAGGATCAGCGCGGGCCAGACGACGGGCGCGACCAGCAGCTGCTGGTTCACGATGTCTGCCAGGTGCCCCAGCGAGAACATCGTGTAATGCTGCCACTCCGTCGTGATGCGGAACACGGGAACGAACCAGCTGCGATCGCCGCCGCCCGGGAAATCGACCCCTGCCAGGGCGTCCAACCCATGTCCGCCCGCGGTCATCAGCGCAACGACGCTCGCAAAGACGATGGCATACGGGATGGCGATGCTCCCAAGGGCGCGGGCCAGGTGCGCCGGCCCAGCCGGCTGGGCCGTCGCACCTGGCGTCGCGATGCCGGCCTGCCCGGGACGCGCAGACACCAGTCCAAGGTACAACAGGCTGGGCGCCAGGGCGATGGTCGAAGGATGAAAGGCATGCGTGAGCGCGAGCGCGAGGGCCGGCCAGACCAGCGGGATGTCGCCCTGCAGGTGACGCACGGCCAGCGCGGCGTAGATCAGCACGCCCAACGTCATGATGGGATAGTTCTCGATGTAGCCGAAGAACAGTTGCATCGTGCCGAGCGTGGCCACCAGGCCGGCGATCAGGAACCGCTCCGTGCGGTTGCGGCCCAGGCGCGCAGCCAGCCCCAGCAGCACCCAAACGAAACCCATGCCCGCCAGGACGCTGAGCACGGTGTAAATCGGGATGGGATCGGACCAGCCGAACAACCGGCTGCCCAATTGCCACCCCTTGGCATGGAGGTAGACGTCGAACGGCGCCTGCCACACATAGGTGAGCAGGTACGGATCATCGAGCGCCTTGACCAGCAGCTTGCTGTCGCCCCAGCGAAGGTGCTGGATGCGGAAGAGATAGAACGCACACCCCGCCAGGACGGTCAGCAGGAGCCGCGCCGGGGGCGCTGACCAGCGGATAGATAGGACAGCGGCAGCAACGCGGCTGAGGCGCTGCCACACGACCTCCCCGAAGAACACGAGAAGCGCCGCGATGCCGGCCAGCAACCACCGCGCAGTCGGGGGCAGATAGGTCGCAGGCCAAAGCCCCCACACCATCGACTCCGGGAACAGCGGGGCGACGAGGTGCAGGACGATGATCAGAAGGGCGAGCAAGCGAAGCGCCCACAGCAGGCGGCGCGAGGTCGTCGAGAGAGCGTCGTACATTGCGTTCATTTTAACGCATGTGCGCACAGGCGCCAAACGCACTCGCCTCCTTCCGGTCGATTTGGTCATTCCCCCCCGGGGCGGTACAATGGATGGCGCTCACCTACATGAAGCTAGTATCGCTATTCGTCCAACCCCTGGGTCCCGCGCTGATTCTGAGCCTCGGCGGCATTGTGCTCGCGCTGCTGCGGCGCCGAATGCGCCGCAAAGCCGTCATCGCGCAGATGATCGCCGGCCGCTCCCTGCCCGTGTTGCCCAGATTCGGCCTCTACGAGGTTCGCCTGCCGCTTGCGCTGCTCGCGGTCCTGGCTGCCGCGCTCCTGATCTTCCATGTGCGCACCGTCTCGCCGCAGCCCACGCTCGGCTGGAACTGGCAGCCGCTGACGGTCGCCGGCAGCGTGATCGAATGGCGCCTGGATGCGTGGAACTGGACCGCGTCCGTCCTCATCCTCGGACTGACCGGGATCGCACTGCTGCTCGGCGAAGGGCTGATCGGGCCGGAGAGCAAACCGCGCCTGGACCTGCTGGGCGTCGGCCACGAGCGCACGCTCTACCTGGGCGCGGCTGCGCTCATCTTCGTGGCGTCCGGCAACATCCTGACCATGAGCATGGGATGGATCATCCTCGACGCCGCGCTGGCGCTGCGCCTGAACCTGTCCGCCGGGGTTGCGACCTCGGCCCGCGCCTGGGGCGCACTCAGCCTGGCGGGCGTGCTGTTGCTCCTGTTGCTGACCCTGCTGGGAGAAGACGGCATCCGTGCGGACCTGGTCGCGCCGCGACTGAGCGGCCTCGAACTCTCGCTGCTCTGGTTGGCCGCGCTCATCCGCGCCGGCGTCTACCCCTTCCACTTCTGGCTTACAGGTCACGGCAACGCGCGTCACGATCAATGGCTGCCGATGTCGCTGATCGGCCCCCTGGCAGGCCTGTGGCTGTTGGGGCGGGTCCATGCGTTGGCCGGAGCCGGATGGCTGCGACGACCGGAATGGATTGCGCTCAGCACGTTGGCCCTCCTGGGCACTGCCCTGGTGGCATGGACCACCGAAGACCCTGATCGCCGGTGGCGCTGGATCGCCTTGAACCGCGCGAGCCTGGCCGTCATGGTCGCCTACACGTCGGCCGTCACCGGACCGGAGGCCCTCGTGTGGGCCCTGGCAACGTACGGCCTGGGTTGCGCGCTGCTGGCGGCCGGCCGGGCCGCGAGCGAGCGATTCGGCTGGCGCGGCGTGTCGGCCCTCGCCGCGCTGACACTGTGGGGCATGCCGGGCACGGTGGGCTTCCTGACGCGCGACGCCTTGGTGTTCCCGACCGAGTCTGCCGTGGCCGCCCCGCTTTTTGGGGTGGTCATGCTTGCGGAAATCCTGCTTGTTGCGGCGCTGTGGCAAGCCGTCACGGAGCCAGCCCGGGCGCCGGGGGCAAAAGAGCGCGGGGACTGGCGCTCCGCATTGTGGATTGGGCTGGCAGTCGTGCTCCTCGCGGCGCCGCTGATCGCGTTTGGCCTGTTTCCGCGATCATTGGCCGGGTTGGCCGGCTGGCCAGCCAGCGCAGAACTGCCCGGATTGACCGGCATCGTTGCCGGAGCCAGGCGATCCGTCTGGATCGGGCTGGCGCTGTCTGCCGTGCTCGGCTCCGCGCTCGCGCTCTTCAGGGAGCGACTGCTGGGACAGATGCGGGGATGGCAGGCCGCTATTGCCGCCATGGCCAGCCTCGAATGGCTATATCGCGGCATCGCAGCGCTGTTCGGCGTCTTTGCGGCCGGGCTGCAGTACTTCGCCACGTTGGGCGAGGGCGCCGGCTACCTCGGATGGCTCGCCGTGGCCAGCCTGATCCTCTGGGTCCTGCTGCGGGGATGATGCACCATGTCGCTGACTGATCTGTTTCGCCAACTGAGCCTCCTGATCGGCGCACCGGCCGTGTTCCTGGCGGGCGCGGGCGCTGTGCTGATCGTCGTGCCGCGCGATTGGCGCGCGGTGCTGTTCGGCTATGCGCTCGTCAACGTCATGCTCTCGCTCCTGCTCTCGCAGGTCATACCGACGGAGTGGGCACTGCAGCAGGCCATTGCCGGCGGCCTGGTTGCGGTGATGCTGTTTCTCTCCGCGCGCCAGCTCCGCAATCCTGCCGCGCCCCAGGCCGGCGCTGCGTGGCCCCGCATGGCTTCGCTGTCACCGTTCCGGCTCCTGGCCGTCGGCCTGGCAGGCGTCACGTATGCTGTGGTCCGCGACTCGATCGCTTTTTCGCTCATCTCGCCGCTCTTCCTCGATGCCGTCCTCTGGCTCTGCCTCATCGCAGTACTGGGGCTGGCGCTGCACGAGGAACCCCTGCATGCCGGGCTGAGCCTGCTGACCTTCGTCGGCGCCGTACAACTGATCGTCTTCTCGCTCTTCCAGGAGCGCATGCTCGTGGGCATCTTCCAGGGCGGGCAGGTCCTGCTCGGTCTGGCCATTGCTTACCTGGTCGTGGCGCATGGCCTTGCAGGCGCGACGGACGCGGGCGCAGGATCTGAGCCAGCGGCCTTCCCAGCAAAGGGAGGCCGGGCATGATCGCTGGACCGCTGCTCCTGCTCGGGCTGCTCCTCGTGGGTGCGGTCGCCGTCTACGCGCTGCGCCGCGTGGAGTCACTCGCCGCACTCATCGCAGCAAGCCTGTCTGCGCTGCTCGCCATCGCGCTCTGGAAGCTGCCGCTCGATGCGCCCGCGATCCTGGCCGGTCGCCCGGTGGACATGGGGCGGGCCTTTGTTTCCGGCGGCGCGTCGCTGCAGATCACGGCTGCCTCTCAGGCCGTGTTGGTGTTCCTCTTCGCCATGGCCTCAGCGACCTTCATCCTCGCCTGGAAAACCTTCCAGGGCCGCACCTTCTATCCCTTTGGGCTGCTCCTGCTTGCACTCTGGAGCATCGTGGTCGTGCTACAGCCCCTGACGCTGACGCCCTACGCCGTGGTTCTGGCCTCCGTGCTGTCCGTGTTCGTCATCCAGGCGGGACGTCCCGGAGACACGCAGGGCGCGTGGCGACAGCTGCTCTTCCCGACCCTGGCGGTCCCGTTCTTCACGACCGCAGTCTGGTACATCAGCCAGGCGGCCCTGAATCCAGACGATCAAACGCCCTTGCGCACGGCGGCGTGGTTGTTGATCGGAGGCTTCGTGCTGCTGCTGCAGCCTGCGCCCCTTCACGTGGCGCTGCCCGCGGTCGCCCGACAGGCGCCGCCGGTGGTTGCTGCGTTCCTGTGGGCCGGCGGCCAGGCAGTGACGCTCTATCTGCTGCAGCGCTTCCTGGTCACCTACCCCTGGCTCAGCGAGGTCGTGGACAGCGCACGGTGGCTGCTCTGGCTGGGCATATTGACTGCGCTCCTGGGCGGCGCACTCACTGCCACCCAAAGCCGCCTCGGGCGCCTCACGGGTTACGCGGCGCTCTACGATTACGGCATCCTGATCGTGGCATTGGGGCTGCGGGGGACGGCCGGACTGCCCACCGCGATCTGGCTCCTGATCACCCGCACGATCTCCCTCATGACCATGGCCACGGGCGCCGCAGCGCTGCGGCATTACATGGCATCAGACAGCTTCGACGACCTCCGCGGCGCAGCGTCGCGCCTGCCCGGCGCGGCCATCGCCTTGCTCGCAGGCGGCTTCGGCCTGGCCGGCCTGCCCCTCACGCCACAACTCGCCTCCCGGTGGGCGCTCCTGCAGCTGGTGAGCGAAAATGACGCGCGGTGGGCGTGGCTGCTCATCATCGGCGCGCTGGGCGTGGTCATCGGTGTCGTGCGCGCAGGACAGGCCTGCCTGGGCGAGCTCAGGTTCGCCCGGGTCGAACGCGAGCCCGTCAGCCTGACAGCGATCGCACTGCTGCTGATCCTGGCCGGCATCGTTCTGGGGCTGTTTCCCCAGCTGCTCACCGATCCGGTGGCGTCTGTCATTCTCCCTCTTTCAGTCCTGGAACCTTGAACCTGATAGGTTTTGAGAGTCAGCGCCAGTTATAGTTCGCCACGGCGTTCGATGCGCCACCTTTTTGAGTTGAGGCACGTGAAACATGGCACGAACATCTCGCATCAGCGGTTTCTATCAGCTGTCCGCAGCCCAACGCCAGTTCGTTGTGGCGGAATGGGCCGCGCTGTCGGCCGACCAGGTAGCCGCCGTGGAGGAGCTTCTGCGCAACCTGGGCGGGCTGACGTTGGATCAGGCCGACAAGATGGTCGAGAACGTCGTCAGCACGTATGCGCTGCCGCTGGGGATTGCGACGAACTTCGTCGTCAACGGCCGCGATGTCCTCGCGCCAATGGTGATCGAGGAGCCGTCGGTGGTGGCCGGCGCAAGCTATGCCGCGAAACTGGCGCGCGCGGGCGGCGGCTTTCACGTTGAGACGACCGAATCGTTGATGATCGGGCAGATGCAGGTGCTCGACGTGCCCGACCTGGCCGTGGCCGCAGCCAGCGTCCAGGCAGGCAAACAGCGCCTGCTTGACCTGGCAAACAGCACCGATCCTGTGATCGTCAGCCTCCACGGCGGCGCCCGTGACATCGAGGTCCGCACCATCGCCGAGAGCCCCGTGGGGCCGATGCTGGTCGTGCACCTGATCTACGATTGCCGTGATGCCATGGGCGCCAACATGGTCAACACCGCCTGTGAGGCGCTGGCGCCGCTCATCGAGGAGATGACGGGCGGAAGGGTGAACCTGCGGATCCTCTCCAACCTCGCGGATCGCAGGCTGGCCCGGGCTCGCTGCGTCGTGCCCGCCAGGGAGCTGGCCACGGACGCCCTCGACGGAGATGAGGTCGCGCACCGGATCGTGGAGGCATATGCCCTGGCCGCAGTCGATCCGTACCGGGCTGCGACGCACAACAAGGGCATCATGAACGGGATCGATGCGGTTGTGATGGCCACCGGCAATGACTGGCGCGCCATCGAGGCCGGCGCGCACGCCTACGCGGCCCGGGACGGCGCCTATCGTTCGCTCTCGACCTGGACGTACGTGCCAGGCGACGGAGCGGGGCAGGGCGGCGCGTTGGTCGGCGCTCTCGAGGTGCCGATGGCCGTGGGCATCGTGGGCGGCGCGACCCGCGTGCACCCCCTCGCGCGATTCGCGCTGCAACTGATGGGCGTCAAGTCGGCGCGGGAGCTCGCCGAGATCATCGCCGCGGTCGGGCTCGCACAGAACCTCGCCGCCATTCGCGCGCTGGCAACCGAAGGCATCCAGAAGGGGCACATGGCACTGCATGCGCGCCAGGTTGCCACCGCAGCGGGTGCGCTGCCGCATGAGGTCGACCGCGTCGCGGCGACACTGGTGGCCGAGCGACAGATTCGGGTCGACCGGGCCAGGGAAGTGCTGGCCGGGTTGCGCGCCGCCTGATTGGGCAAGCCGTGTACAATTCGACGGAATGGACAGGATAATTACCGAAAAGGTTAGACAAAGATGCTAGTATCGTGGCATCGAATGGGTCATGCTGGAGGACAGCCATGCTGAAACCAGATCGTGAGACGGGGATCGTCGGCTACGGCGCGTACGTTCCCCGCTATCGCCTGCCGGCCAGCGAAGTCGCACGCGTGTGGACCGATGGTTCGGGCGGGCTGCCGATCAAAGAGAAGGCCGTCGCGGGCCTGGATGAAGATACATTGACGATGTCGATCGAGGCGGCGCGCAATGCGTTGATGCGCGCACGCATCGACGTGACTGAACTACGCGCGGTTTGGGTCGGAAGCGAGTCGCACCCGTACGCCGTGAAGCCCACCTCGACGATCGTGGCCGAGGCAATCGGGGCCACGCCGTATGTGCAGGCAGCCGACCTCGAGTTCGCGTGCAAGGCCGGGAGCGAGGCCATCGTCATGGGCATTGGCATCGTGGGCTCGGGGATGGGACGCTACGTGCTGGCCATCGGCATGGACACGGCACAGGGACGGCCCGGCGACGCGCTCGAATACACCGCGGCATCGGGCGGCGCCGCGTTCATCGTCGGGCCTGCAGAGGAGAGCGCGGCCGTCATTGAGGCGACCCTCTCCCACGTCACGGACACGCCCGATTTCTGGCGCCGTGCGTACGCCCACTACCCCAGCCACGGGCACCGTTTCACCGGCGAGCCCGCCTACTTCGAGCATGTGGTGAGCGCAGGCCAGGAACTGATGGAGGAGCTGGGGACCAAGCCTTCGGACTACCAGCACGTGGTCCTGCATCAACCCAATACGAAGTTCCCTCAGCGCGCGGCCCAGATCCTGGGCTTCACGCCCGAGCAGCTCAAGATCGGCCTGCTGGTCCCCGTCATCGGCAACACCTATGCAGGGTCCTCCCTGATCGGCCTGACCGCGATCCTGGATGCAGCGACGCCTGGCGACCGCATCTTTGTGGTCTCTTTCGGCTCCGGCGCCGGGTCAGACGCCTTCTCCATCCGCGTCACCGACCGCATCCTCGAGATCCGCGATCGGGCGCCGAAGACGCAGGAGTACATTGCCCGGCGCAAGGTGATCGACTATGCGACCTACGCGCGTTACCGCCATAAGCTGCAGATGAAGTGAGGCAACCATGAGAGATGTAGTCATCATCGGCGTCGGCCAAACGCGCGTCGACGAGCACTGGGGACGATCGCTGCGCCATCTTGCCCACGATGCCATCATGGCGGCCATGGCCGATGCGGATATCGAAACCGCGGATGCGCTCTTCGTCGGCAACATGCTCTCGGGCGAGTTGAGCGGCCAGGAGCACCTGGGCGCGCTGGTCGCCGACTTCATCGGGCTGCGCGGCATGGAAGCCATGAAGGTAGAGGCCGCGTGCGCCTCGGGCGCTGCAGCGGTCCGGGTGGGCCTCATGGCGGTCGCCAGCGGCATCCACGAGGTCGTGATGGTCTGCGGCGTGGAGAAGATGACCGATGCGATCAGCGACATCGTCACGTCCGGCCTGGCCATGGCCGCGGACCAGGAATACGAGGTCAGCCAGGGCATCAGCTTCGTCGGGCTCAACGCGCTGCTCATGCGCCGCTACATGCACCAATTCGGCGTCAAGCACGAGGACTTCGCCGGCTTCGCGGTCAACGCGCACAAGAACGGCGCTCACAACCCGAACGCGATGTTCCAGAGCCCGATCAAGCCGGAAACCTACCTGCGCGCGGGCATGATTGCCGATCCGATCAACCTGATGGACTCCAGCCCGGTGTGCGATGGAGCCGCCTGCATCATCCTGGCGCCCGCGGAACACTACCGGTCGAAGGCGAAGGCGCACATCCTGGCGTCAGCGGTTGCGACCGACAGCCTGGCGATTCACGACCGCCGCGACCCGATGAGCCTGGATGCAGTCATGCTGTCCAGCCAGAAGGCTTACGCCCAGGCCCGCCTGACGCCCGCAGAGCTCGATCTGTTCGAGGTGCACGACGCGTTCACGATCATGGCTGCGTTGTCGCTCGAGGCCGCGGGCTTCGCGCCGAAGGGGCGGGGCGTGCAGCTGGCGATCGATGCCGAGATCGGGATCGGCGGCCGCATCCCCATCAGCACCATGGGCGGCCTCAAGGCGCGGGGACATCCGGTCGGCGCGACCGGCGTGTACCAGATCATCGAGGTGGTGCAGCAGCTGACCGGACAGGCCGGGGCCAACCAGGTCCAGGGCGCCAGGATCGGCATGGCACAGAACATCGGCGGCAGCGGTGCTACGGTCGTCACACATATCCTGGGCGCCGTCTGAACCTGTCAAAACCTATCTTTATGAGGTTTGAGGCAGGCAATCCGACTTAAGTGATAGTTTTTGGCGGCACAATCGCGGTAGAATGAACGCCATAGTGATAAAGACCAAGCTCCTAAACGAGCTTTTCAGGAGGACCTGACTACATGTCTATTCCGCGTAACTGGCGAACCCGCCAACAGCGTTACAGCCTCAAGGCTGAAGTCTGCAATACGTGCCACAAGACCATCTTCCCGCCGCGGGATGTCTGTCCGCATTGTGCTGCTGAGAAGCAGAGCTGGACTAACCTGAGCGGCCAGGGTGAAGTATTTTCATTCACGACCATGTACAACGCGCCAGCGGTGTTCGAGGAATACGCCCCGTACACGATGGCGCTGGTCAAGCTGGCCGAGGGCCCGATGGTCACGGCCCAGTTGACCGACGTGGATGCACAGGACGTATCGATCGGCATGCCGGTCGAGATGGTGACGCGCAAGCTCTCGCAGGACGGCGACGAGGGACAGATTCTGTACGGATACAAGTTCCGGCCGCTGCTGCGCGAAGCGGCATAACCATACGGGCGGCCCCTGCGGCCGCCGAACCTGATTGGGAAGGGCGGCCCTTGCGGCCGCCTTTTTCGTTGGGAACCACCCCTTCACCGGTCACCTGCTGTGGTATACTTCGCCTTACCTGACCGATCGTGCGCGCGGAGGAACCCCATGGGAAAAGAGGCAGTTCAGAAGCCCGTCGTCGGCGTCGACCTGGGCGCGACCAAGGTGCTTGCGGGCGTCATCGACGCGAACCACAAGATCCTGGCGACCGCGAAGCGTGCGACGAAGGGCAGCCAGGGCGTAGATTCGGTCGTCGAGCGCATCGCCAGGACGATCAGGGACGCGGTGAAGGCCGCGCGCCTCTCGCTCGACGATATCGCGGGCGTCTGCTCCGCCGCGCCCGGTGCGCTGAACCCGGACGAAGGCGTGGTGCGCTTTGCGCCCAACATGGAGGGCTGGGAGGAGATCCCCTTCGCCCGGCTGTTGAGCGAACAGCTCGACGGAATCCCGGTCTTCATCGAAAACGACGCCAATCTGGGCGTCCTGGGCGAGCTGACGCTCGGCGCGGGCAGGGGTGTGAAGGACATCGTCGGCATCTTCGTCGGCACAGGCATCGGTGGCGGCATCGTGCTGGATGGGAAGGTCTGGCGCGGGTCGCACATGACCGCGGGCGAGATCGGCCACGTCGTGATCCTGGCGGATGGCCCCGTGTGCGGCTGCGGCAACCGCGGCTGCCTGGAAGCCGTGTCCAGTCGAACTGCGATCGAGCGCGACATCCGGCTCGGGTTGCGCAAGGGGCGGGAGAGCATGATCTCAGCCTGGCTCCGACAAGAGGGACGGGATCGCATCACCTCCGGCATCCTGGCCGAGGCCTACGAGACCCGCGATCCCCTCGTGTATGAGGTCATCAGCCGGTCGCAGCACTACCTGGGGATCTTCATCGGCTCGATCATCAACTTCATCGATCCCAGCATGATCGTCATCGGCGGAGGCGTTGCCGAGGCATTGGGCGAGGCCTACGTGGAACCGGTCCGTGCCGTGGCGTATCAGTATGCGATGAATGGCCGCGATGCGCGTTCGGTGCCGATCGTGCTGGCCGAGCTGGGCGACAATGCCGCGCTTCTCGGCGCTGCGGTCTACGCCCGCCAGCGACTGGCGGCTTAAATGAACAGCCCGCCCTGCGTCCACGAGGGCAGGGCGGGCATGCGGAGAGAGCCGTGACGCTCAGGCTGAGCTTCCCCCGCTACTCCACGAAGATTTCCACTCGCTCGTTGTCGTCCTGATCATCGACGCTCAACACGCGCCCCTGGATGCCGTCATGGATCGCGGACTGGATCAGGTTGCTGTCCATGCCGGAGAGCTCGGGCGCAAAACGGGCGCCCATCTTGAGGGCAATGTCCACCAACCCGATCGGAATCGTCACGTTGAGCTTGACGCGATCGCCGCCCCGGTCGGTCACCTTCACGCGCAGCCAGCGCGCTCTGCCGCCATCCACACGTCCGGCCTCGCCGCCCGACGCGCGCAAGGCTTCGAGCAGCCGAGCCCCCTCATCGGCGGTGATCTGCTTCTCACTGATCATCTTCAAAATGCGCATCCGCTCTTCCGCACTCACCATCATCGATCTCCTATCATGGCGCCCCTTGCAGCCCGACGCGCCGCCGCATGGTGATCAGGTCTCGTTGCGGCACGAATCCGGCCGCTTTGAGCGCTGCCACCCCCTCCTCATGCTCGCCGTCGTGTGCCACAAGCACCGGGCTCGGCCCGGCCTTGCTCAGCGAGTGGAGGCCTTGCGCGACGAGCGACTGCTCCAGTTGGCCGCGCGCAGAGGGACGCACTGCAAATCGTAACGTGTTGTGCTCGCTGCCCATGCTGGCCCGCGTCTCCACTGCACCGGCCAATTGTCTGCCTTGCCAGGCGCCCCAACGTTCCACGCGCCGCAGCCCTGTCAAGTTCCCCAGCCACTCGCCGAACAGCTGGCCGAATCCGGCCCGGTAGTCCGAGCTGCGAACGGGATCGGCCCATTGCGACAGCGTAGACCTGGACGCCTGGGCAAGCTCGAACAACTCACCACCGGTCAGGGTCCGCACCGGCACGAGTTGCGGCGCGGGCGGAGGCACCTGCACAGGCGGCTCATCCAGCCGCCACACTGCATCGCGCGCGATGGAGGTGAACCCCAGCGCTTCATACAGGGCCTGCGCTCCACTATTGTCGGCCCGCACCTGCAGCATGGCCCAACTGCCCTGCCGCTGCGCGATCTCGCGTAAGGCGGCCAGCATGAGCGCACGCGCGATGCCGCGACGCCTGTAAGCCGGCAGCACGGCCACGTTGCTGATGCGCCAGCGCATGCCGCCCTGGTCCAACGGCTGAAGGGTGACATTTCCGATGATCTGACCGGCCTCCATCCAGACATGGCCCGAGATAAACTCATTGAACAGGGCCATGGTGATGGTGCCGCCGAGCACCGGAGTCAACCTGCCCGCGAGCTTCATCTCATGCAGGGCGCTACGGCCGCGCGCATCCAGCTCCTCGGAGAATACGGACGAGACCAGCTCAGCGACCTGGCGCAGGTGCCGGGCGGGATCAAAAGGCTGCAACCCGTCGTTGGAGGTGTCGGTTCGACTCAGGATGTAGGCTGCCACGGCCAACCCTTCTGGCAGGTGTATGACACGTTCGAACCTTAGTCTAGAGCGATGCGCCTCACAAGTCAAGCACCCAACGCGCGCAGCAGTGAGTCGGCCTCATCCGTCGTGATGCGTCCCTCCTCCAACATCTTCAGGATCGCAAGTTGCTCGCTGGTCAGCGATTCGGATACGCCCTTCGGCCGTTCGGGCGACGGCGCAGGCTTCGGCCAGCGGGCGCTGGTGCGCGGAGCACGGCCGCGGCCCAGGTTGATCTCGCCGGTTTCAGGATTGATGCCCGCTGCGGCCAGGGACGCAGCTACCTGGCGCCTGATGCGGTCGCCCAGGGTGCTGAGCTCAGCAAACGGGTCCGTGCCGGCGTCGCGGCCACGCTCCCACGCGCCGCGTGTTGCATCCACGCCGTCTGCCTCGATGCGCAGGTCGCCGCCGTTCGTGAGCGCGATCTGGACCGAGCCAGCGCCGAGGGACGCCGTGTAGGTGGTTGTGCCGTCGCCGGTGGGGGTCAGCGGCAGGTTCGCCCGGATCCGGCCGCCGGCACGGACTAACAGCTGCACATCGTCCTCGCCATGCAGCCGCAGTTTCGCATCGCCGCCCGCGTGGACCGCATAGCCCTCCGCGGCCGGGAAGGGTCCTTCGAGCGAGAGATCGCCCGCCACGTGCGCGACGCTCAATCCGCCGAGGAGTGCAACGCCCCGCATGTCGCCCCTGACCTGGCCCAGCACTGCCTGCTTCTCGACGTGGCTCAGCCGTACATCGCCGTAGACCTGTTCCACATGCACCGCGCCAGCCACATTCTCCAGCGCGACATCACCGTGGATCGTGGTCACGCGCACGTCGCCGGCCGAGGAGACGCGCAGATCCCCTTCCACTGTGCCCAACCTGAGCAGGCCGCCCGTCAGGAAACGGCAGTCGCCGTCACAGGTCTCGATCTGCAAATCGGCAGCCCCGTCAGACCGCACGTCACCGCGCACGAGGGTGATGGTCACCGGGCCTGAGGCCTGGTCGATGCGCAGGTCACCCTCCACCGTGTCCACCCGGGCCGGCGCGCCCAAGCCCTCGATCCTGAGGTCGCCGCCCGCGGCGACGACGGTCACGGCCACGTCAGGCGGGAGCACGACGCGGGTGACCTGCCCGCCGACAAAGCGCGCTGCATCGCCGGAGACCACGATCTCGGCGGCGGTGGCTGCCTCCGCTGAGCTCGCCACGATCTGAATCTCAGTGGCGTCCGGCTCAGCCCGGAGCACGCCGTTGCGGCCGATCGTTTCGATCGTCAGTTGGGCAATCCCGGCTGCCGGATGGGTGTATAGGTCGCTCATGCCTGTTCCTCCTGACCGCGCGGTCCCTACAAGGCCTGCAACTGGCGGACGGCCTCGGACGAGGTGATACTGCCGGCGGCCAATGCATCAAGAATGACCTGTCGCTGCTCGACGAGCCGCTGTTTCTCCTCCGCCGGGGGCAGTTCCCTGACCTCGTAACCCATGGCGCGGATGACATCGTCGAGCCGCGACCGGACGGTAGGATAGGACAACTTCAATTCCTGCGCGAGCCAATTCAGCTTGCCCTCACAGCGCACAAAGAGCTCGACGAAGGAGCGCTGTTCGGCGCTGAGTTGTTCGAGCCTGCTGAGCTGAAAGTGACCTTCGATGCTGCTGTCGCAGCTGGGACAATGCAGCCGCGTGACTGTGAGGCTGTCTCCGCATATGGGACAGAGGCTTGGGGTGATGTACATCGTCACAACTCCCTTCGTTCTGAGGGGAGTGTACAACGACCTTCATTTATTGTCAAGAGGCTTGAATATAATTAATGGGTTAAGATGAAAAGTAAAGACAAGGGGCTTCGGATCGTCAAACAGCCCTCGCGGGAATCAGGCCTCGCGAGGGCTGTTGGGAATCTGTTGCCGGCGCCTAAGCCGAGCCGCCTGGCACCAGCGTCTGCCACCTACATCTGGCGGTATTCGCCGTCGACGACGTCCTCCCCTTCGGGACGACCGTCGCCCTCTCCGGTTCCGTCGCCGGAGGGCTCCTGGGCACCGGCCTGCTGATGCATGCGACCGCCCACCTGCTCCCAGGCGCTCATCAGCTTGTTGGTCGCCTGCTCGAGCTCTTCAGCCCCGGCCTGGCTGTCCAACAGGCTCTTGAGCGCATCCATCTCATCCTGGAGGGTGCGCTTATCCGCATCGCCCAGCTTGTCGCCGTTGTCCTGGACGAACTTCTGCACCTGGTAATGTGCGTTATCTGCCCGGTTGTGGGCCTCGATCTGGGCCTTGCGCCGGCGATCGTCATCCGCATGCTGTTCGGCAGCCTTGACCATGTCATCGACCTGGTTCTTGGAGAGGCCGCTGGACGCGGTGATCTTGATGCTCTGTTCCCGGCTGGTGGCCTTGTCCTTGGCGCTCACGTGCAGGATGCCGTCGCGGTCGATGTCGAACGTCACCTCGATCTGCGGCATGCCGCGCGGCGCCGGCGGGATGCCCGTCAGCCGGAAGGTCCCGAGACGCTTGTTGTCGGCCACCATCGGGCGCTCGCCCTGGGCCACGACGATCTCGACCTCGGTCTGCATGTCACCGGCGGTCGAGAAGATCTGCGTCTTCTTGGTCGGAATGGTGGTGTTGCGCTCGATCATTGGGGTGGCAACGCCGCCCAGGGTCTCGATCGACAGGGTCAGCGGCGTGACGTCGAGCAGGAGGATATCCTTGACCTGCCCGCCCAGCACGCCGGCCTGAATCGCCGCGCCCACGGCCACCACCTCGTCCGGGTTGACCCCCTTGTGCGGTTCCTTGCCGAAGAAGCGCCGGACGGCCTCCTGGACAGCCGGCATGCGCGTCATGCCGCCCACCAACACGACCTCGCCCAGGTCCTCGGGCTTGAGCTTGGCATCGTTCATGGCAAGGCGCATCGGCTCGATGGTTCGCTCGATCAGGTCACCCACCAGTTGCTCCAACTTGGCGCGTGTCAGGTTCATCTGCAGATGCTTCGGCCCGCTGGCGTCCGCGGTGATGAACGGCAGGTTGATCTCGGTCTGCATGACCGTCGAGAGCTCGACCTTGGCTTTCTCGCCCGCTTCCTTCAGGCGCTGCAGCGCCATGCGATCGCTGCGCAGGTCAATGCCGCTCTCGCGCTTGAACTCGTCCGCCACCCAGTTGATGATGCGCTGGTCGAAGTCATCGCCGCCCAGGAAGGTGTCGCCGTTCGTGCTCAGCACTTCAAAGACGCCATCGCCGACATCCAGGATCGACACGTCGAAGGTGCCGCCGCCCAGGTCGTAGACGACGATCTTCTGGTCGACCTTCTTGTCCAGCCCGTAGGCCAGCGCGCTGGCCGTCGGCTCGTTGATGATGCGCAGGACCTCGAGGCCGGCGATGCGGCCCGCGTCCTTGGTCGCCTGCCGCTGGCTATCGTTGAAGTACGCCGGCACCGTAATGACGGCCTGCGTGATCGGCTCCCCAAGGTACGCTTCGACATCGGTCTTGATCTTCTGCAGGATCATGGCCGAGATCTCGGGCGGGCTGTAGTCGCGCCCGCCCATCGACACCCACGCGTCGCCGTTGCTGTGCTCCACGATCTTGTAGGGCAGCACCTTGCGCGCCTTCGTCACCTCTGCATCGCTGAAGCGCCGGCCCATCAGCCGCTTGACGGAGAAGATGGTGTTGTCCGGATTGGTGATGCTCTGGCGCCGGGCAACCTGGCCGACCAGGCGCTCGTTGTTTTTGGGGTTGATCGCCACGACGGACGGGAACAACCGCGCACCCTCCGCGCTCGGGATGACCACGGGCTCGCTGCCTTCCATGATGGCCACCACTGAGTTGGTGGTGCCCAAGTCGATGCCGACGATTCTTGCCATATGAATGACTCCTTCAGTGAGTAGAAATGTCTGGTATGTCAAAGCGCCGATGATCCGCCGCGGCAGTGCCGGGCGCGGTCAAGGGGCTGTCCTTACTTGGCGACCCGCACCATGGTCGGCCGCAGCACCTTGTCCCGGAGCCTGTAGCCCTTGGCCACTTCGGCGATGATGGTTCCATCGCTGTATCCCGGGGTCTCTTCGTGGGTCACTGCGTGGTGCAACTCGGGATCGAACTGCTCGCCGACCGCAGGTATCTGCACCAGGCCTTCTCCCTCCAGGACCCCCTGCAACTTGCGCTGGATCATCCGAATGCCGTTCACCCACTCGGCGTCTGCAGGATCCTCGGGAGCTGCGCCCAACGCCCGATCCAGATCATCCAGGACGGGCAACAGCTTCTCGAGGACACGCTCAGACGCGCTCCTGGAGAACTCTTCCATCTCCCGCAGCATCCGCTTGCGCGCATTGCTCAACTCGGCCACCGATCGGCGCCAGTTGTCGAGATACTCCTCGGCCTGCTGCTCCGCTGCTGCAAGCTTCTGCGCTAACTCAGCCGGGCTGCCCGCGACAGTTGCTTCCCCTGCCTCCGGCGCCTGGTTGTCAGTATTCAACTGCTCCTCATTCATCCTTTGCATCGTCTCCTTCTGACCTGTCACCTACGTCGTACCAGTCGCTGACCAGGTCGCTCATCAAACCGGACACGTAGCGGACCGCACCGATGGTGTGGTTGTACGTCATTCGCAACGGACCTACGACGCCCAACAGACCGCTGGCGCCGCCCCGGACTCCGTAGCGCGACAACACCAGCGCCAGGTCCGAGAAGTCCTCCCAGCGGCCCTCGCCGCCGATCAACACCTGCACGCCGCCGATCTCGAGCGGCTGCGCGGCGGTGGCGACGATGTTAGACAGAGACGGTCCCTCGATCGCCTGCACGATGTCACGCGCCTGGACCGTGCCGCCCCCCGCAAACTCGGGCTCGTCCAGGATGTGCAGCAGGCCGTCCCGATACAGGTCATCCTCGCCTGCCTGATCGACGGCTGCCATCATCTGAACCACCAGGCGCCCGATCTGACGGGCTATGACGGGCAACGCACGCATCTCAGGCTCGAGCTGGGCCGTGCGCCGGCCCCGGAAACGCTCGTTGATCTGATTGGACATCCGGCTTAGCATCGCCTGATCGGCCGCGTCGTCCAGCGTCAGCATCTGCTGTTTGACGGTGCCGCCGACCAGGACCAGGACGAGCAACACGACCGTATCGCGCAGTGCGATCAACTCCAGGTGCTTGAAGCGGCTCTCGTGGCTCCTCGGCGGCGTGGCAACCGCGGCTTTTCGGGTCGTATGCGCCAGCACGGCAACGGCCAGCCGCACCCACTGGTCGAGCTCCATGCTCGACTGGTGGAACTGGTGGCGGATCATGTGCTGTTCCGGCAGCGGGAGTTCCGTTTCGCCGAGCAAGTGTTCGACGAAATAGCGATAACCCGACTCCGTTGGAATCCGGCCGGCCGAGGTGTGCGGGTGCGTCAGGAAGCCCAGATCTTCGAGCGCGGCCATCTCATTTCGAATCGTGGCCGGGCTGATCTCCAGGCCGTACGACTGAACGAAGGCCTTGGAGCCAACCGGCATACCGCGCTCGATATAGGAACGGATCACCAGGCCGAGCACGGCCTGGCGCCGTGGCGTTAATTCCAAATTCGTATTAGCACTCATAAATCATGAAACCACACTATAGCACTCGTTAGCACTCATGCACTGAGAGTGCTAAACATGCGACCAGAATCATAGCACCAACGAGCAACCCTGTCAAAACCAGGGCCAGGTTTCATGGTGCAACGGTATAGCAGTTCCGGGGCGCAGGGCGCGGCCAGGGTTCAGTAAGCAGACTTGTCAAAGAGGATCTTGAAGGCGGTGCGCAGGAAGATCTTGAAGTCGAGCCAGAGCGACCAGTTCTCGATGTACCACAGGTCGTACTTGGTGCGCTCCGCGATGGAGGTGTCGCCGCGCAGGCCGTTGATCTGGGCCCAGCCCGTGATGCCCGCCTTCTCGCGATGGCGCTCCATGTAGCGCGGGATGCTCTGGCGGAACTGCTCGACGTAGGCGGGCTGCTCGGGCCGGGGACCGATCAGGCTCATGTCGCCCATGAGCACGTTGATGAATTGGGGCAGCTCGTCGACCGACGTGCGGCGCAGGAAGGAGCCGACGCGCGTGCGGCGCGGGTCATTCTTCGTCGTCCACTGCCCGAGGCGTTCCGCGTCGGCGCGCATCGATCGGAACTTCAACATCTTGAACGGCTTGGCGTCCAGGCCCATGCGCTCCTGGACGAAGAACACCGGTCCCGGCGAATCCAGCTTGATGAGGATGGCGGTCAGCAGCATGATCGGGGAGATCAGCAGCAGGATGATGCTGCTGAACACGATGTCGACGCCCCGCTTGAGCGTCAGCTTCCAGCCGCGCAGCGCCACGTCGCGGATCGTCAGGAGCGGCAGGCCGGCCAGATCGCTGATGGTGACCTCAGAGGCCATGATCTGGAACACGTCGGGGAACACCCTGATGCTGACCTTCTCGCGCTCGCACATGGAGATGATGCCCACCAGTTCCTGGTGGGTGGCCTCGGGGAGCCCGATCACCACTTCCTGGATGTCTTCGTCCTCGATGATGCGCGGGAGGTCTTCGACGTGGCCCAGCACGGGCAGGCCGAGCACGCGCTCGGAAGCCGCGCCGTTGGCGCCGGAGTCCGCAAACCCGACGACCTGGTAGCCCAGGCCGGGCGTCTGCTGCATCTTCTGGAGGATCATCCGGCCCACTTCGCCCGTGCCGACGATCAGCACCCGTTCGGCCCCCACGCCGCGGCTCTGCAGCCACCTCTGGATGCGGCCGTGAATGACGCGGCCGACGGTGATGGTCACCAGCGATGCGGCCCAGGCCAGCAGGATCATGGAGCGCTGGAATTCCAGCTTGTCCCGCAAAACGAGCGAGATGAAGGCCACGGTGATCAGCGTCGCGATGGTGACCGCGCCGACGAGGCGATAGATCTCATCCAGCAACACCGCCGCGCGGCGGCGATGATAGAACTTGTAGAAGAAGAAGACCGCGACGGCGCTGACCGATTGGATGGCGGCCGGCACAAGGTAGTCTCTGAAGGGGCCGATCTCATCGCCCCGCATCCAGACGCGGACGAGGTACGCGATGAAGAAGCCGAGCAGCGACATCAGCAGGTCGACTACGGCGAGGCTGAAGCTGTACAGTGCGCGCGGCCGCCTCATTGCGTGCCTCCTCCGTACTGACCACGCAGGCGCCGCGTCGTCAGGTCAGCCCACCCGAAGAAATGGACGCCGCCGCGGATCAGCCAGTCCAGCCAGAAAGGAGTCGTGGCCCTGTAATGCTTGTCATAGAAGATGTGCATCGCACGGTAGAACTCGACGCGCGCCCTGTAGGAATGCCGGCTGGCGGCCTCCTTGACATGCAGCACGGTGACTTCAGGATAGTACCAGACCTCCCATCCGGCATCGGTGATCCGCTTGGCCCAGTCAAGGTCCTCGCCGTACATGAAGAAGGTCTCGTCGAGCAGGCCCGCCTGCCGGATCGCCTCGCCCCGCACCAGCATGAACGCACCGACGACCGAATCGACCCGCGTCACCTGGTCCGGGTCCAGGTAGGTGAGGCCGTAGCGGCCAAAACGCTCGCTCTTCGGAAAGAGTTTGTCGAGCCGGAGCATGTGCCACAACGAGCTTTCGGGCGTGGGGAAGGAACGGCGGCACGCCTTATCGAGCGAGCCGTCCAGCCGGACCAGCTTCGGGCCAGCTACCCCGATCCGGGGGTTGCCCTCCACAAACGCGATCATGCGGCGCAGCGCGTCCGGCGGCAGCACGGTGTCAGGGTTGAGAAGCAACGCATAGCGCGGCAGTGCGGAGGCGGGTGGGACGGCGGTCGTCTGGTCGGGAGCCTGGTCGCTGAATCCGTAAACGCGCAGGCCCTGGTTGTTTGCGGCGGGGTAGCCGGCGTTGTCGGCGTTGGCAATGAGGTGCACGTCGGGAAACTCCTGAGCCACCATGGCCGCGCTGCCATCCGACGAGGCATTGTCGACGACGCAGACACTCATCACAGGCGGACGCCCTTCCGGGTCCAGCGCCAAACCGCCCCACTCGCTGGCAGCCACGGACCGCAGGCAATCGCGCAGCAGGTCACGTGTGTTGTAATTGACGATCACTATTACCAGGTCGGGGCGTGAGGAGACCAATGCATTCATTGCGTCGTCCATTATATCAGATGCACTCATTGAGGGTCAATTGCTCTGCTTGCCCGTTCGTGATATAATAGTCTTAACTGGGCGAAGCGAGGTAATCCACCATGAATAAGGCTTGGAATACGGTGACCCATTTGTTGCTTGCCTCCATGCTGGCATTGGTGTCTCTCCTGGCAGCGTTTCCAGCTGTCCTGGCCGACACGTGCTCCGAACTTGTGGCCAACGGCGGCTTCGAGAGCGTCGGTGGCTGGCAGCTTGGCGTCAGCCCCGTGCCGCCCCAGTACGTCACCTACACCGCTCATGGGGGCACGCATTCGCTCCAGCTGGGCATCACGAGCGGTGCGAACGTCGAGAGCTTCTCGTCCGCGCGCCAGCTTGTCTCCATCCCGGCCTCTGCCAGCGCGGTCACCCTCTCCTTCTGGTTCTATGCCATGGCTGATGCGCCCGCGACGACCGACTACATGGAGCTGGCCCTCCTGAACGCTGACGGCTCGGCCATCCTCGCCAAGCCGTGGCTCTCGCACAACGACAGCCGGCTGTGGAACCAGATCCTGTTCGATCTGAGCGCGTGGCGCGGCCAGACGGTGCAGCTCTACTTCAACGTCTACAACGACGGCGTCGGCGGGCGGGCCGCCATGTTCATCGACGATGTCTCGCTCTCCACCTGCGGCGCGCCGCCGCCGCCATCTGTCACCTGGACGCCAACGTCCACGCCGTCGGCCCCGACCGTGACCCCCAGCCCCACGCCCGGCTGCGTCGAGTTGCTGCGCAACGGCGCTTTCAACGACGGGCTCGCGAATTGGGACACCACCATCGGCGATCCGTTCGGCGTCGCGCTCAGCAACGATCCGTATCGCAGCGCCCCGTATGCGCTCAAGCTTGGCTCCCTTGATCTGACGCTGAACGGCCTGGCGGCTGCGCGGCAGCCCATCGCCATTCCGGCCGGTGCCGCATCCGTTACCCTGGAAGCCTGGATCTTCACCCAGTCACAGCTCGGTGCGGGCGCGGATTACCAGGAAATTGCCCTGCTGAATTCGTCCGGCGGGCTGCTCTTCGTGCCCTACCGCGGCCCATCCAACGATAACACCTGGGTGCGCCTCGTGTTCAACCTCTCGGCCTTTGCCGGCCAGTCCGTGTTCCTGCGCTTCGCGGTGAATAACGACGGGGTCGGCGGGCGCACCGCCATGTATGTTGATGACGTTCGATTGACCACCTGCAGTTCCGGAGCGCTGCCCACCGCGACGCCGGTCCCATCCGCGACGCCGATCGCCACCCTCCCGCCGCTGCCCAGCCCGACGCCCTGGTGGACGCCGCCAGTGTGGACGCCCGGTCCGCCGCCCGTCGGGTGCGTCGAGCTGACTCGTAACAGCGGGTTCGAGACGGGCATGTCGGGATGGCAGCCGGGCAAAAACGTCCTGATGCCGGCCATCGTGACGAGCCCTGTGCTGGACGGCAATTACGCGCTCCAGCTCGGCTCGGTGACCGAGAACGTCGACTCCTACACGTCCGTCCGCCAGACCGTAACGGTGCCATGGGGATACGCTCGCACGATCGTCAGCTTCTGGACGTACACCGCGGCAGAGACCCTGACGGGGTCTGACCGGCAGCAGTTCGTCCTGTTAGGCCCGGGCAACGTGGTCTGGGCGACGCCGTGGAAGGTGCTGGAAAACGCCCAAACCTGGCAGCAACACCTGTTCGACCTGGTGGGCGCCAGCGGCCAGACCTTCGATCTCTACTTCGGCACGACGAACGACGGGATCGGCGGGCGGACCGCGCTCTACCTGGACGAGGTGCGCCTGTGGGGTTGCAGCGGTCACGCGTTCCCCGACTACAACCCGTACGCAAAGGCAGAGGCCGTTGCGCCCGGCGCCCCCGTGACTGCGGGCGAGATCACGGCCATGGACGCGCTCCCGCCGCTGGAGGAGATGCCAACCCTGGAGGCGCTCCCGTTGCCCCAGGTCTATCCCCCGGAGACCCTGGTCCCAGCCGAGGCTCGCACCGTCGCCGATGAGCCGGTGCTGCCCTCTCCCGAGTGGACCGAGGTGGCGATCTCGAGCGCGGCCCCGAGTGTCCCGACCATGATGGCTGCCCTGGCGCCGTCGACCCCCGTCCCCCCGATGATCACGGGCGGAGTCAGTGCGAAAAGCGACGAGAGCGGGCAACCGCCCGCGCCCACACAAGAGAGCGCCTTCAAACGGCTGACCTCCGATTGGCCGGCCAGATGGCCGTGGGTTGTCGGCGGAATGCTCCTGCTCTTTGTCGTATTGCTGATCGTCGCAGCTACCAGACCGTATTCGCATTAACGAAAGGAATTCGTGCGTGGATTGGACCCTCTATCGGGATGCAACCGGGTTTGACGCGCTCAAAGACGAGTGGAATGACCTGCTGGCGCGAACCCGCTTCAACACTATCTTTCTCACCTGGGAGTGGCAGTCGACCTGGTGGCAGCACCTGGGCCAGAATCGTGGGCCCCTCTACATCCTGGCCGCGCGCGACGCGGGCCGGCTCGTGGCGATCCTGCCGCTCTACGTTGGAGACGACGCAGGCCCGGTGCTGCAGGTTGTTGGCTGCATCGAGGTATCGGATTATCTCGACCTGATCATCGAGGAGGGACGCGAGGAAGAGGTCTACCGCTACTTCCTTGCCTGGCTTAGCGGCCCCGATGCGCCGGCCTGGGACAGCGTGGATCTGTGCAACCAGCCCGCGGCTTCGCTCAGCCACGCGCTGCTGCCGAAACTTGCCGAAGAGGCCGGATTCGTCACAGAGGTGTTCCAGGAAGACGTCAGCCCGGTGATCGGCCTGCCCCGCCCCGACGATGGCACTGAGCCTGCGATCGAAGCCGCCTGGGATGCCTACCTCGGATCGCTCGATAAAAAGGAGCGGCACGAGATCCGGCGCAAGATCCGGCGCATGGATCGTGAGGCGCCGGAGGCAGCGATCCGTTTCGCTGATGGCGCCGCCGGCCTCGATGCCGACGTCGAGCGCTTCGTCGCCCTCCACCGCCACAGCCGGTCCGACAAGCACGCGTTCATGTCGGATGAGATGCAGGCCTACTTCCGCGCGATTGCCCACATCCTCGCCGACCGCGGGTGGCTCCAGCTCTCGTTCCTGGAGATCGGCGGAGAGGCCGTCGCCTCCTACTTCTGCTTCGATTATGGCAACGACATCCTGGTCTACAACTCGGGCTACGACCCCGCTGGCGTCCCGCAGCTCAGCCCGGGCTGGGTGCTGCTGGCACAGCTGATCGAGCATGCCATCCGCCTCGGCCGGCGCCGCTTCGATTTTCTGCAGGGTGACGAGGACTACAAGCACCGCTTCGGCGGCATCGATACGCCCGTCTACCGCACGATCCTCCGGCGCAACTAGGGTCCACGCGATGTTGCCCACAGCACACCTGGAATTCACCTGGGCCGCGCTCAACTGGCTGCAGCGCAAGGCAGGGCTGTTCGACGAGGCCGACTATCGCGGGGTCGCGCTGGCCAGCATGGCGCCCGACCTGCTGGACAAGCCGCTCGCTATGACCGTCTATCGGCACACCGACGCGGCCCTGTTCTGGGGCCACAACCTGTGGCTGCATGGGCTGATCTGGCTCGGCGGATGGCTCTGGACGCGCGGCCGGGGCCGCACGTTTCGGCGTACCGCGCCCTACCTGTTGGCGTTCTCCGGCCACCTCATCGCGGACCGGATGTGGGGCTTCCGCGAGTCGCTCCTCTACCCGTTCGGTGCGGGTTACTGGCACCCCTGGCGACACGTCGGCGGCCCTGCCGCCATGCTCGACGCGTACCGGGACGTGATCCGCAAGACACCGCTGCTCATCATCTTCGAGTCGGTCGGCCTACTCCTGCTCGGCTGGTTCATCCGCGATCGCAAGCTGATGCGCCGCGGGCGCCTGGCTGGACTGCTGCGCACCGGCCGTGTCTCAGACGAGGAGTCCCCCTGATGCGCGTCATTGCAGGAAGTGCGAAGGGCCGGCAACTCGCGGCCGTGCCGGGCGACAGCACCCGGCCCATCACCGACCGCACCAAGGCCGCCTTGTTCAGCATCCTAACATCGCAGGAGATGGTGGAGGGCCGGCGTTTCCTGGACCTCTTCGGCGGCACCGGTGCGGTAGGCATCGAGGCGCTCAGCCGGGACGCGGCCGAGGTCGTGTTCTGCGAGCGGGACCGCAACGCGCTGCGCACGTTGCACCGCAACCTGCAGACCACGGGCCTGGCCAGCCGCGCCCGCGTGATCGCAGGCGATGCGTTCGCCCATCTCAAGGCCGCCGGCGCGGGGGAGTTCGACGTGATCTACGTCGCGCCGCCCCAGTACCAGGGATTATGGCGCAGGGCGCTCGAGATGATCGACACGCGGCCCGACCTCCTCTCGCCCGATGGAATGGTCGTCGTCCAGATCTTTCCGAAGGAGTGGCAGGAGGTTGCGTTGGCCAACCTGGTCCAGTTCGATCGCCGCCAGTACGGCAGCACCGCGCTCCATTTCTTCTGCGCGGCCAGCACATCGGACTTCCAGGTGCCCGGCACCTCCGACTCTCAGGTGCCCGGCACCTCGAACTTCCAGGTACCCGGCACTTCTGGCTCTCAGGTGCCCGGCACTTTCGAAGTGCCGGGCACCTTTAAGGCGCGGGTGGACGACGATGAGCGCCCCTGACGTCCGTCCCCGCATCACGCGGCGCCAGGCGTGGGTGCTGGCGGCCCGGCCGCGCACGCTGCCCGCGTCCGTCGCCCCGGTCGTGGTGGGCGTAGCGCTGGCCATCCGCGCCGGCGCGTTCGATCCGCTGGCCAGCCTGGCCGCGCTGCTGGCCGCGTTGCTGCTTCAGATCGCTTCGAACTTCGCCAACGACCTGGGCGACTTCAAGCGCGGCACGGACACGCATGAGCGTGTCGGGCCGCTGCGCGTCACGACGGCGGGGCTGATCAGCGAGGGCGAGATCAAGCGCGGCCTGCTCCTGGTCCTGGGCCTGGCTGCGCTGTGCGGGGTCTACCTGATTGCAGTCGGTGGCTGGCCGATCCTGGCGATCGGCCTTCTGTCGATGCTGGCCGCGGTCGCCTACACGTATGGACCGCTGCCGTTCGGCTACTACGGCCTGGGAGACGTGGCCGTCTTCATCTTCTTCGGGCTGATCGCGGTCGTCGGGACATACTACGCACAGGCCCACGCCGCGCCGGCGCTCGTCTGGCTGGGGGCGCTCCCCATGGGCGCGCTCGTCACCGCGATCCTGGTGGTGAACAACGTGCGCGATGCCGACACCGACCGCCGGGCCGGCAAGCGCACCCTGGCCGTGGTGCTGGGGCGAAGCGGGGCGCGCATCGAGTACCTCGTCCTGCTCATCCTGGCCTACGCCGTCCCCTTGATCCTCTGGCTGGGCTACGGCATGCATCCATGGGTGCTGCTGCCCTTCGTCACGCTGCCGCTGGCGGTGCGCCACGCCCGGGACCTCTTCACCGTCCTGGGTCCCGCGCTCAACAAGACGCTCGGCGGCACCGCGCAGCTCGCCGTCCTCTACGCCCTCGCATTCGCGCTGGGCATCGTGCTGTAGGGCAGACCGCAGCCGGCGGGTCCAACACCAAGAGCCCCCCGCAGGCTCGAGGTCTGCGGGGGGCAGTGCTGTGCCGTCCGAACCCGGCACGTGACTCAGAACGGCGTGTTCGATCCCACGTAGCAAGCGATGCGCTTGCCCAAGAAAATGTCCTGGATGTGGAGCATTCTCTCTTCAGGGGTCGCATCAGACTCGCTGAAAGTATACTCCTTGCCAAGTTGCGTCCATTTGCTGTTGCCCAGCCGGTGGAACGGCAGAATGTTCACCTCGACCAGCCCATTCTTCTGCATGAATTCGGCGACCGCTTCGATGTTCTCATCCGAATCGTTGTATTCTTCGATCACCGGGAAGCGCAGCACCAGCCGTCCGGGCCACCCGGACCTTGCCAGGGCCGAGATGTTCGCATGAATCAACTCGTTGGGGACACCTGTCTTCTCGCGATGACGCGCCGAGTCCATGTGCTTCAGATCGATGAAAGCGAAGTCCACCATGCTCATCAGGTCAAGGAAGTGGTCGGGCTGGATGTGGGCAGTGGTCTCCACCGCGACATGGATCTTCGCATCACGGCACGCCTCGAACATCGCATGCATGAACTCGTATTGCAGCAACGGCTCCCCGCCGGAGAAGCTGGCGCCCCCGCGCTCGCCCCAGTAGGGACGATTGCGCTCGAAGATATGTATCAACTCACCGACGGTCCGCCACTTTCCGCAGGCCTGCAGGCCCTCGAAGTAGCAGACCGACAAGCACTTGGGGTCGTTGCAGGTGTGACAGATGGTGCGATCGATGAGGAGCTGCTGGGCATCTGGGGTTCGGTCCGGATTCTCGATGATCGCGTGGTGTGGGCAGGCCTCGATGCAGCGGGTGCAGCCGTTCTTGACATTCACGCACTTCATGTTGCGGAAGAGAATGTCCTGGGCGACGCGCATGCCTTCCGGGTTCGAGCACCACTCGCAGCGCAACGGGCAGCCCTTCATGAAGACCAATGTGCGGCAGCCGGGCCCGTCATGCACCGAATAACCCTGTACATCGAAAACCAGACCCTTGAGTTCCTGATCCATCACGCATCTCCCATACGTTCCGATGTAGTTTCCCGTCAGCCGGGAGACGTGGCTCCCGGCTGACGGGGCCGCAAACATCAGCCCAGCTTGATCGCTGGAGCGACCGACTCCTGCTGTTCCTGGGGGACCTTCGCAGCAAGTGGAAGGGCCAAGGCCACGATCGTGGAAATTGCGAACGCACCCATTGCAAACCGCACCGACGGGACATAGCTGCCGCTGGCGCCCATGGCCGATCCGACGTAGGTGCCCAACGCCGGGCCGATGCCCATGACGATCAACGTTGCCAGGCCCCAGATCTTGCCCAGGGACTTGCGGCCGTAGATGGAGCCGGCGTATCCGGCGCAGCCACCCGGCTCGACCGCCCAGTAGATGGCGAACAGCACGCACGCCACGACGCCGATCGCAAAGTTGCCCGCCCCACTAGCCAGCAGCATCAGGCAGGCAAGCACGCCGACGGCCGGGGCGAAGATCAACATGACCTTGCGGGCCTTCGTCTCGTTGCCCAGTTTGCCGACGAGCATATCCGCAATCCGGCCCATCAACGGCATGGTGATGATGCCCGAGATGCCGATGAAGATGTATAGATTGGTGGCGGTGGCCAGGTCCATCTTGGCGTCCACCGTCCAGAATCGGACGACCTGCGTCCAAATCAGGAATTCGCCGATCATCGCGGTGAGGAACGCGCCCACGGTGCCCCAAATGGGCAGGGTTTTGAAGGCTGTATTCGGCGACCAGGGATACTCTTCCTGGGTCACGGTGCCGGGCTTAGCAGGCACCAGGCCGAACGGCTTGAGCTTGTAGTCTTCCGGCGTCTTCTTGGCCACGGCCGCCGCGAGCATCAGTGCGACAAACATGATCACGGCCAGAATGCGCATGGCAACGCGCCAGCTGTCCGCACCCGCTGCCGGGTTGGTCAGGATGGGCTTGACGACCAGGCTCAGGATCACCTGTGCCATAGGCGCGCCCATGAACGCGACGCCCCACCAGGTGGCGTAAGCCTTGCCGACGAACCACTTGCGCACGGAGACCGTGGAGGAAACCCACAGCATACCGGTACCGACGCCGGCAAAAATGCCGTACAGGGCCAGGTACAGATAAGGTTGGGAGTTGGGCACGAGGCTGGTCAGCCCGAATCCCAGTGCGCTGAAGATGGCGCCCAAGAAGTAGGCCGGCCGCGTGCCGTGTTTGTCAATGATCATGCCGCTGAAGAAGGCGGTGATCGCGTAGACCGACATCATAATCGAGTAGCCGGTGGACGGCAGCGTGGCGGCCCAGCCGGTGCTCTTGATCATAACCGGGTTCAATATCGAGAAACTGGAGCGAAAGCCGAACAGGCAGAAGACCGCGAGCCACGAGGCGGCGATGACGGAGTAGCCCAGGCGGCGTGCGTACTTTTCGTCCATCTTTGGCATCCTTTGCGGAGAGAGTGCAAGCCCGGCCGGTCGGCTGATCGGCCGGGCTCATATCACCTGAAGGGGGTCACCCGGATCAGGCAGCTTTGAACCATTCGCAGGTCACTGCGATCATCTCGGGGTAGGCCCAGGGTTCGTCCTTCTCGGCCGTGCAGGCGCCGACGCCCTCTGCGCTGCCGACGAAGTTGGCGCAGAACTTGCACTTGGGCAGCTGCTGATATGCTTCGCAGGCCGGCCCATCGAACTGAACCATCTGGTTCATCCGGCGGCAGATTCCCTTGGCGACATCGACACTGCAGTAGTTTCGGCAGTCACTGTGGCGAAGTTGTGTTTCAAGGCTCATGTTAAGCTCCTGTCAGTTACTGGTATTCTCAGCGACGGTTGGCGATCAGACTTGCTCGTACTCGGTGCGGGAGATGACCTCGTCCTGGATCGGCTTGCCCAGCTCCACCCAGTACTGGGTGAAACCGGCAACACGGACCAGCAGATCGCGGTAGTTCTCCGGATTTGTTTGCGCGTCCTTGAGCACCTTCGAGTCCACCACGTTGTACTGGATGTGGAAGGCGTTCTGGCGCATGTAGGCCCGCGTAAGATCGACCAGCTTCAGAGCACCTTCCTTGCCGGCGATGGCAGTCGGGTGGATCTTCAGGTTCATCTGGCTGTTCTGCGAGCAGGAATGATCCCAGCAGGTGGCCGAGTTGAACAGGGCGTACGGGCCGTTGCGGTCGGTGCCGGGATAAGCCGACATCGAGCCATCCGCGTACGTGGTGCCGGCCAGGCGGCCGTCGGGCGTCGCCAAGGTGACCGAACCCTGAACGCCGTGCGTGGAGACCGAGATCTGGCATGCGTACATCCGCTTGCCGTACAGCGACTCGAAGTTGTGGCACATCTCGCAGAACCACGCCTCGTAGTCGGCCAGAACCTGGTCCGCATACGGATCGTCGTTGCCGTACTTCGGCGCCATCAGGCAGTCGTGGTGGATCTCATCGTACTTGGCGCCGTCTTCGCGCTTCACTTGGGCCAACAGGGAGAACGAACCGATTTCCTTGGCCGTCTTGAAGCCGAAGTTGTCCTTGACCGCATCGCGCATTTCAGCCAGCGTGTACTTCTTGTCCTCGTACACCAGCTTTTTCAGGGCGACCAGCGAGTTGACAAGGTTGATGGTGCCGCAGGACTCGATGTTGAAGGTCGCGTTGAAGCGGTAGCCGAGCTGGCCAATGTGCTTGCCCCGTTCCAGGCAATCCGGCTTGAGGAACGAGCCCATGACCGTCATGTTGTTCTTGCGCCAGATGTCGTGCTGGAGGTTGTTGGTGGTCGTCAGGCAGTCAACGGCCATCTCGTAGTAGATGCGGAACTGATCCACCAGCTCCTCGTAGGTCTCCAGCTTGCGGTTGTGCGGCGGGAAGAGCTGCTCGCCCAGGCGATGATCATAGCCATTGAAGAGCACGCACTCCAGGATCTTCGGGTTGGCGATGAAGTGCACACCGACGGAGGTCGGCTGGCCGGCGCCGCCGGGGATCCAGTACTGCTTGCCGCTCAGTTCCAGTGGCTTCCAGACGCAGGGCGAGGTTTCAAGGCAGCCGCCAATGGAGATCGCACGTGCATCTTCGACGGTCATCCCCTCGGGGCCGTACTGATCCAGGAGAAACTTCATGCCGACCTGATTGTTCATGAAGGCCGGATAGCCGGTGCCGGTCTTGACGGTCTCGATCGCCGTCAACATGAAGTCGTCCGAGAGTTTGTCATCGTACATAACTGACAGGGTCGGCTGCGGGCTCTGCAGGCGCTGGCCGGCGAGGAGGATCAGCTTTTCGAGCGCGTTGCCCTCGGGCTCGCCGTCGCGGTTGAGGCCGCCCATGCTCAGGTTGTTGAAGGTGTTGGAGGAGAGCACGCCACCGACGACACCGGACGAGGCGAACGCATCGATGCAGGTGAACTTCACACGGTGCAACTGGAGCAGTTCGAGCACCTCGTCATCGGTGATGCGGCCGGCGGCCTTGTCCTGCTCGTACCAGGGGAAGAGAACCTGCCCCACGCGACCGGGGGACATGCCCGAGATCGCATCCTCGTTGATGACCGCAAAATGGATGAGGCAGGTCATCTGGAGCGCTTCCTTGAAGGTACGCGGCTGCTTGTGGGCGATCCACTCGAGCATCTCGGCGATCTCGCCGTATTCCTTCCTCTGCTGCGCGTCCTCGGTGACGACCTCGAGGCGCCGGGCCTCCTTGGCGTAGTTGGTGATCCAGGCCTGCAGGCCTTCGATCATCAGGCGGACAGCCTCGTAGTAGTACATGCGATCCATACCGTTGAGACCATCGCCGTCCGCGCGTCCAGCAACCTTGTTCTTGCGTTCGTTGCAGATCTCGATCAGGCCATCGAAGCCGTAGGCCAGCGGGTAGTAGTAGTTGATGACCTCGCGACCCTGGGGAAGCGTGAAGCCCGAGTCGAACATGCAGATGACCGACTTCATCATCTTCTCTTTGAGGTCGTACTCGGGCACCATCATCTCGTAGATGTGGCCCAGTTCCTCAACCGACTTGCCCTCCCAATCGTGCGCCAGCTTGACCAGTGCCGGAACTTCCTCGGCCCGGATGCCGAACTTGCCAGCGATCGAGATGACATTGCCGAAGTTCTTCGTGACGTTGCCGCCGCCCGCGCCGAACTTGGACTCGTCGCCGGCCGCCGCAGCGCCGCGCCTCTGCGATGCTTTGTAAAGCTCGTCGCCCTGCGCCAGGAAGAAAGTGTTCGACAGATATGGCATGGGGAACGAGCCGCGGTAGTAGTAGGTCTTGCCCATCGCGATCTTTTCGCCGGGCCAGATCATGGGGGTCAGGTGGCTAAATGCTGCCTTGAGGCTCTTCGCGCGCCGAATGATGGGAATTTCGTTCTCCCACCTGACCCATTCCCGTGAGTACCAATAGGGAAACTCGATGTTGACGGAGGACAACGCGCTGAGGTAGATGTCCATCAACTTGCCGGCCCGTGGGGTCGGATCTCGGAGCACCTCGCGGTCAGTTACGCCATCGAATTCCTGACCATAGCGGTACTCAATCGGAATACCCTTTTCCTTGAGGATGTCTGCGAGCATCTTCTCTCGGTTTCCGACTTCCAGAATACCCATAGTGTGTCTCCTTTTGTGCGATGAAGTGCAATTGCGGACTCCGGACTACTGGTACAAGGATACCGGCTTGTGAAGGCAACTACAATCCGGAAAGCGGGTTATAATCCTGTCGGCAGATGGAGGGATGTACAGCCTCAGCCCATCGACCGGGTCGCACATCAGTCAAATGGCGGATGCGCTACTCCCTCGTTCGGCGGACAAAAAAGCAGACTGCCTTGCTGTTCGGCAGTCTGCAGTCCATTTACCGTGGCATCTGTCACCCTTGCGAACAAGATTACCTCACATCAGGCTCCTTCGTTTGCCTCTGCCACCGTTTCGTAACCGTAAGCCTCCACCATGTTCTTCAGGACTAGCTCGGCGCCGTTGATCTGCGCATCGCTGAGCGCCCGGGTATGCTCATAGAGGCGCTCGAGGGTCCTGAACGAATAGGTCCGCAGCTCGCTGCGCATGTACGTCTCGAACGAGGTGGCCAGCGCCGTGTCGTCGTGTGTGCGCAGCGGCCGGCCCCTGGCGATCAGTTGCGGGTATTTCTCAGCGACCTCCTGCTGCCAGGCCACGTGAATCGCCAGGATCTGCTCCACCAGTTTGCGCACTCTTTCACTGACGGGAGGGAGGCTGTCGGCAAACTCAGCGTACTCGGCGGGATGCGTCGACTGCATCATCCTCGCATACTTTTCCATCATCAGGTTCCGGCTATTGCGCCTGGCCTTCTCAAGGTCGTCACGGTAGCTAACCAGCAATAGCTCCGGCCATGTCTGGGCCTGACTCCTCCGCATGACCCTGAAGGTGCTTGGGTCGTCCTGACACCAGGCGCGTCCGCCGATGTTCTGCACATCGGAGAACATCGCCCACTCCAGATCGATGATCGTCCCGATCAGTTCTTCGTGCATCGTTGCCTCCTCAATGTTCGGACGGGTCCACCCAGGGTCCCAGGCTCCGGATGGTGATGTCCGAGATCTTGCTCTGCACACAGGGCCCATGATCCAGCAAAAAACCGCTGGCGGCGTCGGACAACTCCTGGCGCCGAAGCTCCCCGACCACCAGCGAGCAGATGATCTCCACCAGCTGGATCCGGTCGCGGTAGAGGCCGTCATCGTGCACCAACTGCGCCAGCAATAGATGCACTTCGGGCCCAAGAATCGGAAGACCGGCCAGTGCTCGGTGCATCCACTTGTAGAATGGCATGTAACGACGGTTCAGCAGGAACACCATGGACACGGCCGCACCGATGAACTCGGCCTCTGCCATGCGGGCAGCCACATACTCGCCACGCGCCAGGGTCCTGGCGTAGTTGTACTGCCCTGATTGGGCCATCGTCATGCATCGTGCGGCGATCTTCTGCAGCCAGACGTCCCGGGGATAGAATGCCAGGAGGGCATCCCTGAAACGGGTGAATTCGCCGCGCCCGTCCGTAAACACCGCGCCGTTGGTGGCGACGGCAAGGTTGCCCTCAGGTATCCTGATCCATTCATGGGTGCTTTGGGGCACATGATCGCAGCCGATGAAGTGCTGGTAGAACTGGCTGATCTCGAATACGCCGGTCCTGCCGCCGCCCCAACTGCTTTCGGTGCGCGCGGGGAACCCCTTGAACGTCCGGGGCAGCGCGTCGATCTCATACTGAAGCTGTTTGCCGAATGCCTCATGATCTTGTTTGGTCAGCCAGCAGCAGACCGCGGCGCCCCAATCATGATCCCGTGAGATGTGGTCATCGAAGCCGAAACACTCGGAGCCATCTCCGACCAGGCCGGCGGCGATACCGTCCAGTTGTTCCGCGAATCTGGCGGCCAGCATGGGCCGGCACACTTCCTCATAGTAGAGCTGCGAGAGTTCCAGACCTTTCGTGACGATCCTCCTCGATATCTCGCGCTAGTCCAGTGCGGCGATCCGCTGCCTGACGTCCGTGGCCGGCCGGCTGTCTTCGCCGAAGAGCTTCACGTCGATCGCCAGGGCCGTCTCGTAGCAGTGCCTCGCCTCGTCCAGCAGTCCCAGTTGCTCGTTCGCCGTCCCCAGGTTGGTGATCGATGAGGCGTAGTACTTACTGGTCTGGCCGTACACCTGCTCGCAGATCTGCAGCGACTCGGCGAACAGGGACTGAGCTTTTTCGTAGTGCTTCTGCTGGAAGCAGAACGCAGCCAGGTTGTTGAGGCTCGAGCCATACAGGGAGTGCTCCCGCCCCACGACCTCCTGGTAGATGCTCAGCGCCTCTTCGATGAGGCCTTCGACCTCATCCGTGCGTCCCAAGCCCTTGTAGGCTTCCGCAAGGTTGCTGAGGGTGGTGGCTTGCGCCACCCGGCTGGCTCGCGTTTGCTCGAGGATCTCCAGGCTGATCCTGTGCAGCTCGGCTGCCTCGACGTACTTCTTCATATCCTGGTATAGCAGCCCCAGGTTATTGAGGCCGCTCACATAGAGGAAATGTGCGGTGCCCAGTGTGTCTCTGTAGATGCTCAGGCTCGCCAAGAACATCGATTCGGATTCGTCCCACCGATGCATCAGCCTGTAGAGGCCGGCCAGGTTGTTCAGCGTTGTGGCATAGTCGGGAGTCTGGTTCCCGATAGCGCTTTCGATGACCGTTGCAGCAAGCGAGAACGCGTTCTCCGCGTCCTCCCATTCACCGATGGCCCTGTGAATGCCGCCCAAGTCGTTCAGCATAGCAGCAAAGGCAATACTCCGATCGCCCTTGACCTGCCTCGTCAGTTCGGCTACTTCGATCGCCAGGGGCCTGGCGTCCCTGATGCGCCCTTCGCCCATCAGTTCGCCGATCTGATCGGTTAGTTCCTTCAACCTGGTCTCCAATTCTTCCTCCGCTTGCCCTCAGACCTGGATCAGGCCCTTCTGGATCGCCCTTGTCACGGCCTCGGTCCGGTCGCGGGCCTCGAGCTTTGCCAGAATGTTGGCGACGTGCGTCTTAACCGTGTGCTCGCTGATGCTCAACTGGAACGCAATCCCCTTGTTGGACTCGCCGTGCGCCAGCAATGCCAGCACCGAGCGTTCCCGGTCAGTGATGTGGACTGCGGTCCTGGCTTGGTCCTGTGCCCCGGTGATATGTTCGAACAGCATGCCCGTCAGTTCCGGCTGCAGATGCGCCTTTCCTGCCGCGACCGAGTGCATCACCGACACGAGCTCGCTGCGCGAGACGTCCTTGAGCATGAATGCATTGGCGCCCGCACGCAACGCCTCGAACAACACCTCGTCGTTGTCGTACACCGTCAGGACGATGAAGCGTACCTTAGGCCTAAGGGCGTGTATCTCGCGGATGGCGCCCGCGCCATCCAGGACCGGCATCCGCAGGTCCATCAGGATCAGGTCCGGCTCGACGGCCGCTGCCAGGGCGACCGCCTCACGACCGTTCTCGGCGACGCCGACGAGCTCGAGGCCAGGCTCGTCACTGAGCATGCCGGCCAGGCCCTCGCGAATGATCTGCTGATCGTCGACGATCATGAATCTGACTGTTTTCAACGGCTGACCCTCCTCGGGGTATAATCCTATCACATCATGAAAAAGAAGGTGAATCGGTGCACATATGACCAAAGACGTTCACGTGGATGACAGCATCGCCATCGGATACCGCGCGGCTGAGATCGCGGCCAGCGCCCTCGAAGAACTCGGCAGGGCAATGATTAAGCAGAAGGCGCTCGATGTGGCGCGCCAGATCGAGATCTACATCTCGTGCCATCACTTCGCATCGCTGGAGGATATCAAACGCGACCCTGAGCTGGCTTCCATCGCCGTGACCCGCGTCGGATCCTCCGGGTTCACGGCCATCCACGACACCGATTCGATCAACATATTCCATCACGATCCGGCGGTGCTCGGCAAAGATCTGCGCCGGCACGCGTTCGATTTTCCCCAGTTCTGGAAGATAATCCAGGACGGCCTGACCCATGACGCCGATGGCTACTACGACTGGCCGGAGATCGAAGGGCAGGTCCAGCGCAAGTACATGTACTGCGCGCCGCTCTTCCCGGCATGCATTGCACCGGCAGGACTCGTGGTGGCGGCGACGATATCGATCGCCGAATTCCTCCAGCCGTCGCGCGAGATCGGCGAGCGCATCGTCACCCTGGCCGAGCGGGTCGACGAGGTCACTCGCAGGGAGCTGTACCGCAACGACCAGCTGCGCTCGATCAACCGGCTCAGCCGCAAGATCAGCGCTTACCTGGACGCCGAAGAACTGCTTCCGTACGTTGCCAAGAGCATCAGCGAGACGTTCCGCATCCAATGCGTGCGCATCTCCCTCTATTCAGGACAGCCGCCCGTCCTCCTGCCCGCGGCGCACCATTGCCAGTATGCCTGGAATGATCAGGCGGCGACCGATGCGATCCTTCACCCATGCATTGCCGAGACCGTCGCCATCACGGGCAAGCCCTATCTGTCGGCAAGACAGGAACCTTCAGCCGGGTCAGGCGTCGTGAAGGACCGCCCGGTGCGCATGGTCGTGCCGATTCGGGTTGGCAGGACGGTTCTCGGGGTGCTCGATCTCGTCAACACGCAGGCCGGATCCTTCGGCGACATCGATCTGTTCACCATCTGGCCGGTGGCCGACCAGGTGGCCACCGCACTTGAGAATGCACGCCTCCACCGCGAGCTACGCGAGCTGGCGATCGTCGATGAGCGCAACCGCATCGCCCGCGAGATCCACGACACGCTGGCGCAGGGATTTGCCGGCATTTCGATGCTGACCGAATTGGCGAAACGCTCACTGCATGGAGGCGAGACCGAACACGTCGAAGAAACCCTGGACCGCATCCGGCAGCTCGCCAAGGATAAGCTGTCGGACGCGCGACGTTCCGTCCAGTCACTGCGCCCCAACATCGTCATCCAGGAGAACCTGCCGGCCCTGGTGCGCGAGGAACTCTCACAGCTCGCCAAGGATACGCCGATCGAAACGAGCCTGGCGTTCAGCGGCGACGAGCTGCCCATGGCGCAGGAGGTCAAGCTGGCCGCGCTTCGCATCTGCCAGGAAACGCTTCACAACATCCAGAAGCACGCCTATGCGCCGCACGTGGCCGTCGCCGTGGCCTACGAACCGGACGCTGTGTTCATCTGCATACAGGACGACGGTGTCGGTTTCGACCCGCGCACGACGTCTCCTGCCAGCTTTGGGCTCACGGTGATGCGAGAACGCGCGCGTCAGGTCGGCGGATCGGTGTTCATCGAGAGCCAGGTGGGCGCGGGCACCAGGGTGGAGATTCGCCTGCCTCTGCAAGCCACGCGGGGGTAGACCCAGGTCAGCGCGACTGCGCGGGCCTATCCCGAGGAGTGACAGGCGCGCGAACAGAGCCAACCAGCCCAGCCACCGCATCCGGTGCAGTCCAGAGGATACTGCGGAGCTGCACCGCGGTTGCCCCGTGCTGCCAGCACTCTGCCACGTCCTGCGCGAGGGTGATGCCGCCTGCCGCGATCAGCGGCAGGCCCAGGCCGAGCTCGGTGACGGCCAGCAACGCATGCAGCGTGAACGGGAACGCCGCAGGCCCTGCAACGGAGCCCTCGACCAGCGACCCCTCCGGCGCGGCGGCAGCGCCCCCGGGCGGGGTAGCCACCACCAGGACGTCCGCGCCCGCGGCGGTGCACGCCTCCGCCTGCGGCGCCGCGTTAATCGCGGCCACCTTCACTATGACGGGCAGCTGGCAGCTCCGCACCAGGTTGGCGATCCACCCGGCGGCCTCGCGCGGGGTCGCGCCCGCCGGCAGATGCGCCTCCACGCCAGAGACGCCGATGTCCTCGAGCCGCTCGCCCAGCCGCGGCCAGTCTTCCGGCGTGGCCGCGGAGAGGGCGACGATGACGGGCCTGCGGAGGCCGTCCCACTGCGCAAGGCCGTCGCGCAGGACACGGCGCAACCCCGGGTTGTGGTCCCCCGTATTCAGGATGAAGCCGCCGGGAATCTCCGCCAGGCGCGGGCCGGTGGCGCCGCGCCGCGACTGCAGCGTGAGCGGCGGGGTCACCCAGGCGCCGAACCATCCCGGTTCCAGGCCGGCCGGCCACGCATTGCCCCAGCCTACCGCGCCGCTGCCCAAAATGAAGGGCGATGCGATGGTCAGGCCCATCTTGCTGGACGGCGCTAGTTCGATCATGGGCCCATTATACCGGACCGGCCGGTTCCGGCGCCAGCCGCAGGCTATTGACGAAACTTGGCAGCGGCCATAGAATGACGCGTACGCGCGTCATGGACAATACAGTGACGTGAACAGGAGCCCGACATGCGCGATCCCCGATTGGCCGAGGACTTCAACCGGCTCCGCCGCCAGGCCGATACCCAGGAGGTGCTGGCGCGACTGACCGGCAAGCCGATCAACCTCCTCGAATACGAGGAGGTGCGCCGCCAGCTGCGTGCGAATCTGCAGTCACAGCCGGTGCTCAAGGAGATCCCCGTCGCTGCCATCGTGGGCAGTGTCGGACGCTCCCAGGACTTCACGCGCGACTTCAAGCCCCGCACGGACAGCGCAGCGCAACGTTGGGAAAGTGTCAAGGCAGGCACGCTGGGCATGATGGGCCTCCCGCCCATCGACGTCTTCCAGATCGGCGAGGCCTACTTCGTACGGGACGGACACCACCGGGTGTCCGTGGCCCGAGAGCTGGACTTTGAGTACATCGAGGCGTACGTCACCGAGGTTCACACCAAGGTTCCCGTGACGCCGGACATGGACCTGGAGGAGGTCGCCCGCCAGGCGCGGCTGGTCGAGTTTCTGGACCGCACCAACCTGGACATGGTGCGGCCGGGCGCAAATTTCTCGGCCAGCGACGCCCAAGCCTACGATATGTTGGAGCGCCACATCGGCCTTCACCGTTATGTGCTCAGCATCGAGCGCGGCACGGAGGTGACCTACGAAGACGCCGCGATCGACTGGTATGACCAGGTCTATCTGCCGGTGATCACCGCGCTGCGCATGCAGGGGACCCTGCGCGAGTTTCCCGGACGTACCGAAGCCGATATCTACCTGTGGGTTTCCGGCTATCGCGCATTGCTGGAAGAGGGGCTGGACTGGGAGCTCCATGCGGGCTCCCCCCATCCATCCCTCAGCGGCAAGCCCGGACGGGTCCTCAAGCCGCTGAATGCCGGGCTGCTGGACCGGCTGCGGGGCATGGACGAAGGCCCCAAGCCCGGCAATTGGCGCCGCGCCCAGTTGCTGGCTGGCGCCGGCCCAACCCAGGCACTGCACCTGTTCACCACCATGCTGACGCCGGTGAGCGGGCAGAAGGCGGGCTGGCAGGCGCTCAGCCTGGCCCTGGAGGTGGCCCGCCGCGAGCGCGGCAGGGTCCTGGGCCTGCACGTGGTAGCCGATGAGGGACAGCGCGAGTCGGACAAGGCGCAGGCCGTGCGTGACGAGTTCGAGTGGCGGTGCCGGGAGGCAGGCGTCGTGGGCCGGCTCGCGGTCGAGGTCGGAACCATCAGCGAGCACATCTGCGAGCGCTCGGCGTGGGCCGACCTGACCGTGCTGCGCCTGGCGTACCCGCCCCCGCGCGAGAAGCTGGCGCGGCTGGGATCTGGCGTCCGCAAGCTGTTGCGGTGCTGCAGGAGCCCGGTGCTGCTCACGCCGGGCGCGCCCACCGTCGACCTGGAGCACCTCCTGCTCGCATACGATGCCAGCCCCAAGGCGGAGCAGGCGCTGTTCATCGCCGCCTACCTCGCGCTGCGCTGGGGCGCGAAACTGGCCGTCGTCAGCGTGGCCGAACGCCTCGCGGATGCTGAGGCAACCCTGGCGCGCGCACGGCGCACCCTCGAGCAGCATGGTGTGACCGCCGCCGAGGTGGCCGCCACTGGCCGCGTGACCGACGCCCTCCTGAGTGCCAGCGAATCCCAACACAGCGGCCTGATCGTGGTCGGCGGCTATGGGTACGCGCCTGCGTTGGAGATGGCCTTCGGCAGCACGGTGGATGAGCTGTTGCGGCGCAGCCGCCTCCCGACCCTGGTCTGCCCGTAGCGTTCGTCCCGGTGTCGTGCGCAACCAGCACGCCCTGCCGCAGTGAACCGGCAGGCGGCTGGTCGGTGCTGCTTCACGCCCCGTGCACGTCGACCAGGTCGAACACCGGCCCGCGCAGGCACACCCGGCGGCGGCCGCCTGCGACCTCGGCCACGCAGGACTGGCACGCGCCAACGCCACACAGAAACTGCATGGGATAGATCACCTGCGCAAAGCCGCGCGATAGGGCATAGCGCGCCGAGGTGATGGTCTGTGCCAGCGCGCCGTACGCTTCCAGCGGCGCGGAGGCAGCGAGTGCGTCCGCCCACGGCAGCAGGTCGGAGAGCGTCGACATGAGCGGCCGCCTGATGTCGGGCTGGCCGTCGCCTGACACCAGGTGATACTCGACGCCTGCCGGAAGTCGCTGGACCGGCAGCGCGGTGCGCACCGTGCGAGCGCCGGCCACCAACGCGACGGAGAGCCCCGCCGCGTCGGCCCAGTCGATCAACGGCAGCAGGTCCCACACCGCATCGTCCTCGCCCACGCAAAGCAGGTTGCGTACCTGGCCATCCAGCTCGAAGCCCCGGCCGACCGGCCCGAGGCAGTCGATGGCGGATCCGACGGCCGCGGTCCGCAGCCACGCATCGCCCCAATCCGGCGAGGGCCCCACGCGCAAGGTGAAGGACTCCTCGCCAAGTGCGACGGGGAACCGCGTGCGGCGCAGGTAGGGCCACGTCCCGGGACCGGCCTTGACGAGCACCGGCTGGCCGGGGCGTAGCAGCCGCGCCAGCTCGGGCGCGTGAAGGGTAAGCTCGACTGCCGGGCCGGCTGCGCGGCGCTCGGCGACGATGGCGACGGTCTGAATCACGGTCATGCGCAGTATTATACCCGTTCCCGCTAGTTGGCAGGCGCTGCCATGCGCTGCGCTTACAGCCGCACCACCGTCCCATCCATCGGCGCGACCCCCGCGATCGTCACACGACCGCCGCCCGCCGACACCTCGGCCTCTCCGAAGAGCAATTCCGCGGTCTCGCCGCTCACGGCCAGACTGACCGGCGCGGCCCCGCGGTTGATGACCACCAGCACGCGCTCGCCCTCGTGCTCCGGCGCAGGCGCACGCTCGAACGCGAACGCGTCCGCGCCCTGCCACACCGGCTGCCAGCGCCCGAAGCGCAGCGCCGGGTGCGCCTTACGCAGCCGCGTGAGCGCGCGGACCGTCTCGAGCATCCCGCAATCCCACGTCTCCGGCGCATCCCACGGGAAGGCGCGGCGGCAGTCGGGGTCGCCGCCGCCCGTCATGCCGATCTCGTCGCCGTAGTACAGGCCGGCCGCGCCGGGCAGCGTCAGTTGAAAGATGGTTGCCAGGCGCAGGCGCCGCACGTCCTCGCCCGCCTCGCGGCGGAACCGCGGCACATCGTGCGACGAGAAGAGGTTGTGGTTGACCGCGGTCACCTCGGCCGAATACATCGCCAGCATCCGCTGGATGCCGTCGACGAAGGCGGGCGTGCCCAGGTCGCCGCGGGCGAACCACCCCACGCACAGATCCCGGAAGAAGTAGTTCATCGTCGCGTCGAAGCGGTCGCCCTGGAGCCAGGGCGACGTGTTGCCCCAGATCTCCGCGACCAGGTACGCGTCGGGCCGCACCGCGCGGCACGCGCGCCGGAAATCCAGCCAGAAGTCGGAGGTGACGTGGCGCGCCACGTCCATGCGCCAGCCGTCGATGTGAAACTCACGCAGCCAGTACTGCGCCACATCGAGGAAGTACTGGCGCGTCTCCGGGTTGTCCTGGTTCAGCTTGGGCATGTCGAGCACGCCCGACCACGCCAGGTAGGTCGCATCGAGGAACGGGCCGTCGCTGTCCGCCACCTCGACGATGGGCACGCCGGTCCGCTTTGGGAACTCCAGCCGCCACTGCGTGTGTGCGGCGCGCTCGGGATCGCCGGAAAGGTCCGGTGTGAGGTGGGGCCGGTGCTTGACGCGCAGGGGCCATTCGCGGACGGTGAACCAATCGCGGTACCGGGACGCGGGGCCATGCTTCAGCAGGTCCTGGAACGCGGGGTGCAGCGGGCTGCAGTGATTGAACGACGCGTCCAGCATCAGCCTCATGCCGCGGCCGTGCAGCGCGTCGACAAGCTCGTGCAGCGCATCGTCGCCGCCGAACGCGGGATCCACGTGCATGAAATCCATGCAGTCGTACTTGTGCGTGGACGGGCTGGTGAAGATAGGTGTCAGGTAAACCAGGTCCACCCCAAGATCGTGCAGGTAGTCCGCGTGCTGTGTGATGCCCTGCAGGTCACCGCCCTGGAACTCGAGCCAGCGGGGCGCCGTGCCCCACGGCACGACGCCGGGCGGGTCGTTGGCCGGCTCGCCGTTGGCGAAGCGCTCGGGGAAGATCTGGTAGATCACCGCACCCTGCGCCCACCCGGGCGTCTCGTGCGGCGCCGCCGCGTCCAGGTCCAGCGTCCAGCGATCCGTTACCTCGATGCTGTGCTCGATCCCGTGCTCCGTGAAGTAAACCGGACGATGGTCGTCCGTGCGCAGCGCGAAGGCATAGGGGAAGCGCCGCGCGTCCGGCTGGACGACGACCTCCCAATAGGCGAACCGCCGGTCGACCCCCGTGCGTTCCATCTCTGCCGCGCGCGGCACGCCATCGTCGTACACCAGCACCGCGCGGATGAAGCCCGGCTCGGTCCACAGGCAGAAGCGCGCCCGGCCGCCGGGCAGCGGGCTGCAGAAGGCCCGATCGTCCGGGTCGTAGCGGATGTCGTACGGGTGGAGGATGCCCACCGCGTTCCAGTAGGACCTTTCGTTGATCATGGGCTTGCCTCAGCAGCGGCGCTACCGATCGAGGAAGTCGATGAGGTCCACCAGCGTGCCGCGATAGTTTGGTACAGGCGTGGTGGGCAACAGCGCGGTCGCCGGCCCCTCGACCAGGAACGTCGTGCACCCCATGCGCCCGGACACCATATCCATGTGCTCGTCGCCGACGACCAGGCACTCGGTCGGCGCGCGGCCCAGGTGCTTGCAGACATCGTCGAAGAAGCAGAGGTTGGGCTTGGTGTACCGGCTGTTCTCGTAGCTGGTCACCCAGTTCCAGGGCAGATCATCCACGCCGGCCCACTGCATCCGCTGGCGGACCGCAGTGGCCGGGAAAAGCGGGTTGGTCACGATGGCGATGTCGTAGCCGAGCGCGATCGCCAGCTCGACCACTGTCCGCGCCTCCGGCTTGCGCCGCGTGACTTGCTGCAGCCTGGGGAAGTCCTCCGCGTAGAATGCGTCGAAGATCGGCTCGAGCTCGGCGCGGTCGTGGCCGTCCAGGGGGAAGAACGCCTTCGCGAACACCTCCCGGTTGGTCGCGCGTCCGTCGTTTTCGGTCATTGCCTCGGTGGCCTGCAGCAGATGGGCGATGAAGCGCTTCGGCTCGAACAGGTGCGCCACGCGGGCGGACAACGCCTTCAGGTAGACGGGCAGGAAGCTCTCCATGTTGCTGTCGAGCAGGGTGCCGTCCAGATCGAAAAGAATCGCTTTGATTTGATCCATGATTCTCCTGATATCAGAATGAGATCGCCGTCTGCGGTCAGCCGGCCCGCGGTTCCACGCGCATCATCAGCCCGTGCTTCGGCCGCAGGGTGACGCCCGGCTCGACCGCGATCGGGTGGCCGCTGACCGGGCGCAGGATGAACCGCTGCCCCACCATCGCGATGATCAGCGCGGCCTCGGTCATGGCGAACCCCATGCCGATGCACAGCCGCGGCCCGCCGCCGAACGGATAGAACGCGTAGCGATGGCGGCCGGCCGACGCCTCGGGGCTGAACCGCTCCGGCCTGAACGCCTCCGCATCCGGCCACAGGTCGGCCATGCGATGCGTCACGTACGGGCTCGTGACCACCAGGCTGCCCTTGGGGATGGCGTATCCCGCGATCTCGTCGTCCTCCAGTGCCTTGCGTGAGATCAGCCAGGCGGGCGGATAGAGGCGCAACGCCTCCTGAAAGACCATCTCGGTGTACGTCAGGCGCGGGAGGTCCGCGGCCGTGGGCGCGCGGCCGGCCAGCTCGCGGTCCAGCTCCGCGTGCAACATCTCCTCGCACAGCGGGTTCTCGGCCAGCAGGTGCCACGTCCACGCCAGCGCGCTGGCCACCGTCTCGTGCCCCGCGATCAGCATGGTCATCGACTCGTCGCGCAGGTGCTGGTCGCTCATCTGCTCGCCCGTCTGCTCGTCGGTCGCCCGCATGAGCAGCGCCAGGAGGTCGTCCATCGGTCCCGCGGCCGCCGGCCCGGCGGCGCCCTTGGCAACCTGTGGTTCGTGCTCGCCGCCCGGCGTCGGGACGCCCGGCGCCCCCGCACGGCGGAGGCCGCGCCGCCGCTCGGTGATGGTCCCCATGACGGCGCCGTCCAGGACGCGCAGCGCGGCCTTGTAGGACCGGTTGCCCCGCGTCGGCAGCCACTCAGGCACGACGCCGAACGTCCGCGCGCGGCCCACGATGTGGTCCAGCACGGTCAGCGTCGCGGTCGCGAGCTCGTCCGCCTGGTCGCCGATCTCCGCGCTGAACATCGCCTTGCCGACGATCTGCAGCGCGACGTGCATCATCTCCGACGCGACGTCGATCGGCTTCCCGGACGCAGCGTGGACCGACCAGCGATCCAACATCGCGCGGGATGCGTCGACGATCATGGGCGCGAAGCCGGCGATGCGTTGCCGCTGGAAGGCCGGCTGGGCCAGCCGGCGCTGGCGCAGCCAGTGCTCGCCGTCGCTGGTGAGCAGCCCCTTGCCCGTGATGGTGCTCAGCAGGTTGTACTGGAAGGTGTCCTTGGAGTAGTTCTTGTGGTTGTCCTGCAGGATGTGCTTGACCCCGTCCGGACCCGTGACCAGGTACACCGCGAGCGGGCCTACCGGGTAGCGCACGACCGGGCCGTAATTGCGCGCCACGCGCAGGAAGAACGCGTGGGGACCGTCGCGCAGGGCTTCGAGATCGTCGAGTGGCGGCCGGTTGCCCGGGCCAGGAGGAACCTGTGACATTTGGCTGCCTTCCGGGAGATGTGGGTACGACGAGGCAGTATAGCACGTGGCCGGGGTCGCGGGCAAAGCATCTGCGCGGAACGTTGTGCACAACAAGGCGCGTTGGTTATACTCCGGGCGCTGGCGCTTGGAGGCCGCAGCAACCCTTGCCAAGCCGGCCGTCGCCGGCTTGCACTCAGCCACCGCAGGGCGGCTTCGCAGAGGTAGCCGCGACCTTGCCGGCCCAGCTCACGCCAGGCGAAGCGGCTTGCGGTACACCCCGCCGCTGCGCGCGGGGCGGAAGCCGCAACTCTCGTAAAGGTGCAGCGCGCCGGTGACGTTCTGCGCGTCGACGCCCAGCGCGGCTTCCGTCATGCCCTCCGCCTGCAGGATGCGCAGGCTGCGCATGATCAGCGCGCGTGCCAGGCCGCGGCGCCGCCATGGACGCCGGACACTGATATACTCGGTGTAGCCCCGCAGGCGGCCCAGGTCCGCGTTCTCCCGATGGTCGATGAAGCTGCGCACTTGCCCGGCCACCTCGTCGCCGTCCCAGGCGATCTGCCACAACGCCGGAACCATGGCCACCGGATCCTCCAGCCACTCCGCGTAGGCGCTCTCGGGCGGCTCGGCGAAACCCCAGTGATCGCGAAACGCCTCGATGTCCGCGTCCCAGATGCGGCGATAGTGGTCCGGCGTGGCGGTCCGCACCTCCAGTCCTTCGGGCAGCGGGACCTCGGCGATCTCAGCCGCCAGAGGCCGCGTCATCACGTACCAGTTGCGCACGCGCGCGTAGCCTTCGTCCAGCAGCAGCTCCGCGAGGCCCTGCGTGCTGTCGTACGTCTCGACGAGCAGTTCGTGCGCCACATCCTCTGGCTGATCCGAGGCCACCTGGCGCTGCCGCGCCTCGGTCCAGCGGAGAATGGCCCGCCCGATGCCCCGGCGGCGCCAGGCGGGCGCGACGTGCCCGGTCAGCTCGTGCAGGAATGTGCCTGACGGCTCGCGAAACCACCGGCCGCGGCCGTAGCCGACCATCTCGCCCCCCACCTCCGCCACGATCATATCGCGCGACGGGTCGCACTGGTCCATATGCGCGAACCAGCGCTCCAGATGGCCCACCGTGAGAGGCATCTCGAGCCCGTCGACCGGCCGGCACGCGTCGTACACGGCGACCATGCCCGGAAAGTCTTCCGGCCCCCGATAATAACGGAAGGTCAGGCCCGGAACCGCGGGCACACCTTGCACCGATAACACGTTGCCTTCCATCTGCACGCCCCCTTCGTGTGAGGTGCAGCCTCCGGCCTCTGCAGCAGCAAGCGGCAGCACCCTCTCCTGGATTATACGTCCTTGGCGCCAGATCGTCGCGGGGACGCCTTGCGCATCTCCGTGCATCTGGTATACTTTCGTTGACCCGTTAGGATGGCCGGACCGGCCTCCTCGGGCCCAACGTACCACTCACCCTTGAACGACTTCACTTTCCGCTGGCAGAACATTGCGGTGTGGATGAAAAAAGACCAGCGCGAGACCTTGACTAATAATAACAAAAGTGTTATATTAGGAGCAGCTGAGTGACGGAAGAACTGCCACAATGGCGTGTTTTGTTCTACACCGATGCACGCAATCGGAGTCCGGTCCTCGAGTTCCTCAACCGCTTGACGGCACAAGAACGAGCCGAGGCCGAGAACTGCTTTCGCCTGTTGCGGGAATTCGGGACGCTCTTAGGCATGCCACACGCCCGCCCAATCTCAGGGCATGCAGGGCTGTGGGAGCTGCGTCCCGGGCCCAATCGCATCTTCTATTTCGCTCACGTCGGGCGGCGATTCGTGATGCTGCACGCGTACCGCAAGAAGGGTCAGAAGGCGCCAGCGCGGGAGATTGCCCTGGCCGAGAAGCGCATGTTGGAAGTCCAGGAGGACTGAGATGGTCAGAAAGCTGATCGCACTGGAAGAATGGGAAGCGGCGCAGATGCAGGACCCGGCGTTCGTCGCTGCACTGGCCGAGCTCGAGCCCGCGTACCAGGTGGCGCGGCTGCGGATCCTGCGCGGGCTGACCCAGGAACAACTGGCCGAGTTGGTCGGCACGAAACAACCGAGCATTGCGCGCCTTGAAAGCGGCGCCTCAACCCCGACGGTGACGTTCCTGCGCAAGGTGGCCGCGGCCCTCGGGTCGCGCGTCGAGGTGCGCTTCGTGCCGCTCGATCAGGCTTCCACTGAGCCATAGCCCTCTGACCCATGCGCTCCCGCCTCTGCGCGCAAGCCGCGCCGCTCCCGCTCACACCGAGCGGAAGCGGACCCCATCCTGCGCGCACAGGATGCGCACCGCATCCCGGCCGGAGATCAGGCAGGTGGGCACGCCGCCGCCGGGCATCACCCACTGGCCGGCCATGGCGAACCGGTCGAGCCCGGGCAAGGTGCGCGGCAGCGTCGTCATCATCTGCTGCGGGGTGGGCAGCCATCCCATGTAGGACCCGCGATGGTTGCGCGTGTAGCGCCACGTCGTGAACGGCGTGGCCACGTCGGTCATCTCCACCTGGCCGGACAGCCCCGGATAGTGCCTCTCGAGCCGCGCCAACACCGCCACTGCTACGCGGCGCTTCTCCGCCTCATACGCAGGGGGGTCTTCCCGCAGCACGCGCCAATAGTCCCAGTCGCTGTCGAACGTCGCCTGGATGACGGTCTTGCCCTCCGGCGCGAAGGCGTCGCTATAGTTGAAGGTGCGCAACACCACCGTGTTCACGCGCTGCGGCCCCACGTCGAAGGGCTCGGCCAGCGAGAAGGCGTGCAGATGTGGCTCGCCCGAGAAGGTGCGCGCCACACCGAAGCTGATCATCATCATGGGAGCCACAAGCGACCACTGCTCGTAGCGCGCTGCGGTCTTGCGGTCGAGATACCGGCCCTCCAGCATGTCCCACAACGTGCTCCGGCCGTCCGCAGCAGAGATAACCGCACCGGCCCGGTGCTCGTCGCCGCTGGCCAGGCGCACGCCCACTGCCTTCCCGCCGGCCACGAGGATCTTCTCCACCGTGGCGCCGTACGTGATCTGCCCGCCCAGTTCCCCCAGGCGTCGTTCGATGGGCTGCACGAAGCCGGTCGATCCATGCTTAAGCAGGCCCATGCCGCCCGTGGCGAGCAGGGCCAGCACCATGGCGACGAACCAAACCGGCGCCTGTGGATAGAAGAGGTTGGCGTACACCTCGCGCAGCCAGGGGTCACCGATCGCCTGCCCGCGCTCGGCCATGGGACGGGCGGTCGGGCCGGCGAAGTAGCGGAGCACGCTGCGCATGCCCCACAGCTGACCGAGGCCGGCGAGGCGCCCGGCGAGCTCGGGTGGGTCGCCCATGCCCAGGTCGAACGCGTTTGCGTCAGCAAAGGTGCGCGCCACGCGGACCAGTTCCTCGATGGGCTGCACATCCGCGGGCGACAGGCTGCGCCAGTCAGCAATCAGCCGGTCCAGGTCCGCCGTGATCGTGAGCGATCGACCGGTGTGCTGGTCGACATAGCGGCCGTAGTCGCGCATGTCGACGCACATCTCCGGCTGCCCCGTGCCCACTTCCTCGTACACCCGGTGGAGAGGCTGATCCGGCTTATGTCCCATGAGGAAGTGGATGCCGCCGTCGACGAAGTAGGCGCCGCGGCGCCAGCCCACTGCGACGCCGCCCGGCCCGCCCGCATGCTCGAAGACGTGTGCCTGGTAACCGTTGCGCTGCGCATAGACGCCGGCTGCCAGGCCAGCCAGCCCAGCCCCGATGATAATGATGGACCGTTGCGACATCTGGCACATCCTTTCGTCGACACAACAGCGCTGACCGGGTGTATAATGAGTGTGTGGTGAAATCGCGGACAGGCTCCAATGGAGGTGACCCATGAGCGAGCAGCGCGCGAGTTGGCCCAGGCGGTTCGTCCGCTGGCTTTTCGGCGGACCCTTCCGCCAGTTGCCGCCGCCCTTCGGCAATCCCGTTCCACCGGATCTGCAGCGCTTCGAGGAAGAGGCCGCGGATGCGACACGCCACGCGATCGGCGGCGTATCGCACCCGGCGTCATCGCATCACGCCAAGACCCAACCGGCGCGACAGGATAGCTCGCTGGAACGGCAATAGGCGGTCGCCCGGGGGCCGTTGCGGTCCTCCGAGGGCCTGGGGCCCTCGGAGGACCGCCGCGCCGACTCAGTCCAGCTCGTACTGGCCGGTGTAGAGCTCGTAGTAGCGGCCGCGCTGGCGCAGCAGGTCGTCGTGGTCCCCGCGCTCGATGATCTTCCCGTTCTCGATCACCAGGATCGCATCCGCGTTGCGCACGGTCGACAGCCGGTGAGCGATGACGAACACGGTGCGATCCTTCATCAGCGCGTCCATGCCCGTCTCGATCAGGCGCTCCGTGCGGGTGTCGATCGAGCTGGTCGCCTCGTCCAGGATCATCACCGGCGGATCGGCGACCGCGGCGCGGGCGATGGCGAGCAGCTGCCGCTGGCCCTGGGAGAGGTTGTCGCCGTCCGAAGTGATCATCGTCTGGTAACCCTGCGGGAGCCGCCTGATGAAGGAGTGTGCGTTGGCCTGCTTCGCCGCCTGCACGCACTCCTCGTCCGTGGCATCGAGCCGGCCGTACCGGATATTCTCCATCACGGTGCCTGAGAAGAGGTGGGTGTCCTGTAGCACCATGCCGATCGACTCGCGCAGATCGTCCTTGCGGATGCGCTTGATGTCGATCCCATCGAAGGTGATGGTCCCCTGGTCGATCTCGTAGAACCGGTTGATCAGGTTGGTGACGGTGGTCTTGCCCGCGCCGGTCGATCCGACGAACGCGATCTTCTGCCCGGGCTTGGCCCACAGGGTGATGTCGTCCAACACGACCTTCTCCGGCGTGTAGCCGAAGGTGACGTGCGAGAAGCGGACGTCGCCCCGCAGTTGGGTGTATGCCGGCAGATCCTCCGCCTCGGGGCAATGCCAGGCCCAGTGCGTGGGACGCGCGCCGTTGCGGCTTGGCATGACGGTCCCGTCCGCCTCGACCGACGCACCCACCAGTTCCACGCACCCCTCGTCCACCTCAGGCTGCTGATCCATCATGTCAAATACCCGCTCCGCGCCGGCCAGCGCGGCGAGCACCGCGTTGAGCTGGTTGGAGATCTGCTGCACGGGCATGCCCACCTGGCGGGTGAACTGGAGATACGCGGCCAGCGAGCCGATGTCGAACCGGCCCCAGATCGCGAGCAGGCCGCCGAACACGGCGGTGGCCGCATAAGAGATGTTGCTCAGGTTGCCCATGACGGGCATCACGACCGCGGCGAAGAAGTTGGCCTCCGTGGCGGCCTGGCGGTAGGCTTCGTTGCGCTTCCGGAACTCCGCGATGGCCGAGCCCTCGTAGGTGAACGCCTTGACGACCTTGAGGCCCTCAACCATTTCCTCGACGTAGCCGTTGACGTTGCCCAGTTCCCGCTGCTGGCCGCGAAAGAACCCGCTGCTCTTGCCGGCCAGGATGCGCACGATGAAGACCATCAGGCCCAGCACCGCTGCGGTGAGGATGAAGAGGATCGGGCTCAGCACCAGCATCATGACGATCGTGCCGACCAACATGATCGCGCTTGAGAGCAGCTGGACCGTGCTCTGGTCGAGCGCCATCTGGATGTTATCGATGTCGTTGGTGAACCGGCTCATGAGCTCGCCGTGCGAGTGCTTGTCGGAGTAGCGCAGCGACAGGGACTGCAGCCTGGCGAATAGCTCGCGGCGCAGGGTGTTACCGGTGCGCTGGGCCACCTGGACCATGATGCGGGTCTGCCCGTAGGAGGCGGCCGCGCCGACGATGTAGATGCCAGCCAGGATGACCAGGTTGCGCGCCAGCCCGGCGAAGTCGCCCGGCAGGATATAGTTGTTGATGAGCGGTTTCAGGAAGTAGCTGCCGGCAAGGGAACTCCCGGTGCTCAGCAGCATCAGGACGATCACCAGCATCAAGGCGAACTTGCGCGGCTTCAGATAGCCCAGCAGCCGGAACACGGTCTGCCTGGCATCCTTCGGTTTCTCGAAGTGCCCGCGCGGTCCGGGGCCTGGGCCGTGCATCGGTCCACCCTGTGGCTTCTTGGGTGTAGCGCCTCTTGTCTGGGTCATTGCGCAAGCACCCCCTCTCCCTGCGACTGGTTGATCTCCTGGTAGACCTCGTTGGTCTGCAGCAGGGTCTCGTGGTCGCCCATGCCCACCATCTTCCCATCGTCCAGCACGATGATCTTGTCCGCATCCCGCACTGAACTGAGGCGCTGTGCGATGATGAAGATCGTCGTGTGCGCCAGGTCGTTGTAGAAGGCGGTACGGATGCGGGCCTCGGTGGCCGAGTCCACCGCGCTGGTGCTGTCGTCCAGGATCAGGATCCTTGGCTCCTTGAGCATCGCGCGCGCGATGGTCAGCCGCTGCTTCTGCCCGCCGGACAGGTTCACCCCACCCTGGCCCAGCACGGTCTCATAACCGTCGGGGAAGGACATGATGAAGTCGTGCGCCTGGGCATTCTGGCTGACGCGCTCGATCTCCGTCTGCGTCGCCCCTGGCCGGCCCCATAACAGGTTCTCGCGGATGGTCCCCGAGAAGAGCATGTCTTGCTGGGCCACCATGCCGATCGCGCCGCGCAGGCTGTCGAGCGCGTAATCACGCACGTCGACGCCGTCAAGGAGGAGCGCGCCGCCGGTGACATCGTAGAGCCGGGGGATCAGGTTGATGAGGGTCGTCTTGCCGGAGCCCGTGCCGCCGACGATGCCGATGACCTCGCCCGGCTCGGCGGTGAAGGTGATGCCCGAAAGCACATCTGCGCCCGTGCCGGACACATTGTACCGGAACGACACGTCGCGAAACTCGATTCGTCCGTCCGTCACCTGCGGACCGGCGTCAGCCGTCTCCTCCAGGCCGGCCTTGTCGAGGATGTCCACCTCGGCATCCAGCACCTCGAGCACGCGCTTGCCGCTGGCCTGGGCACGGGCGCTCATCACAAACACCATCGAGATCATCATCACGCTCATGAGGATCTGGGTCACGTAGGAGAGCAGGCTGATCAATTGGCCCGCGCCCAACTCGCCTCCGAACACCATGTTCCCGCCCTGCCAGAGGATGGCGACGGTCGCGCCGCTCATCACCAGCATCATGACCGGAAAGTTCAGGATCACGATGCTGATGGCCCGGATAGATGCATTGGTCAGCGCGTCGTTCGCCTCCCCGAATTTTGTATTCTCGTGGTCCGCGCGCACGAACGCCTTGACGACCCGCTGGCCGATCAGGTTCTCCTGGATGGCGGTGTTGATCGCGTCGATCCTCTGCTGCATGATCGAGAACCGCCTGAACGCGGTCCGCATGATCAACAGGACGGCGATCACCAGCAGCGGGATGGCGACCCCCAGCACGAGGGAGAGCCTGGCGTTGATGCTGTAGGCCAGGATGAACGCGAGGATCAGCATCAGGGGCGCGCGGGAGAAGATGCGCAGCATCATCATGAAAGTCATCTGGAGGTTGTTGACGTCGTTGGTAATGCGCGTGACGAGGGATCCGGTACTGAACCGGTCGATATTGGTGAAGGAGAACTGCTGGACCTTCTCGAAGAGTGCGTCGCGCAGGTTGGCGCCGAAGCCCATGCTGCCCACGGTCGAGAGGCGCATGAAGATGACGCCGCAAACGATCGCGAAGAGCGCCAGCACCACCATCAGGAGGCCGATCCTGCCGATATACCCGACATCACGGTTTGCGATGCCCACGTCGATGATGCGGGACATCAGGAGCGGCATGCTCAGCTCGACCATGACGTCGAGCAGCATGAAGACAGGCGTCAGGAAGACATACTTCCTGTACCGGCCAAGTTGGCCGGCGAATCTTGCGATCAACGGTTACTTCCTTCCATCTGCGTGCTGCGCGGAACTAGCGCACATGCCGTTCGAGACGCTGGCGCAGGGCGGCCGCTGGCTGCGCGCCCACGATCTGATCCACCACCTTGCCGCCGCTGAAAATCAGCAGCGTCGGGATGCTCATGATGCCATACTGGCCGGCCGTGCGGGGGTTCTCGTCCACGTTGAGCTTCCCCACCAGGGCCCGGCCCGCGAATTCTTTGGCGAGCGCCGCAACGTGCGGGGCAATCATCTTGCACGGCCCACACCAGACGGCCCAGAAGTCCACCAGGACCGGCACGCTGCTGGTGCGGATCGTCTGCTCGAAGTTCGCGTCCGTGAAGACCACCGGCTCTGCGACGCCGCCGGACGCCGGACGGGATGCACCGGCACGCGCACCGGCGTCCCCCTGGGGCGCCGCTGCCGCCTGGCCCGCCGCGGGCGTGCTCGGCCCCGCGGGTGTCGCGGGCCGGGGACCGCGTCCTCCCAGGTGATCGAGCCAGGCCGCCAGGTCGCGCTCCGGCGCAGCCCCTGCGCCGCGCGCCACCTCCCTGGCGTTGGCGAAGAACACCAGCCCGGGATAGTGCGAGATGCCGTACTGGCGGGCCAGGCCGGTCTCCTCCTCCGCGTTCACCTTGACCACCAGCGCCCTGCCGGCGTAGCTCTTCGCCAGCCGGTCCAGGACGGGGTTGAGCTGCTCGCAATGCGGGCAGTTGCGCCGCCAGAAGACGCTCAGCACGGGCAGTCCCGCGTTCAGGACGCGTGCGAAGTTAGCCTCGTTGCTGTGTACCGGAGCATCAATGGCCATGTTTCCTCCCGAGATATATCATCAATACAACCGCAGTCAATAAGAGAGCTGTTGTCGCGGCGGCAAGCAGCCAGCCCAGCTGCCAGGTGCGCGGGACGAAGCGGAGCGCCACTGTGTGCTCGCCGCCGGGCACGGACACTGCCTGAAACAGGTAGTTGGCGCGCCATGGCGTGCCAGCGGCCACGCCCGCTGGCCCATCGTCGATCCACACCTGCCAGCCCGGGTACCACACCTGGCTGAGGAACACCAGCGCATCCCCGTCCGTGTTCGTGCGGAATGTCAGACGGTTGGGCGCGACGCGCAGGTCCGTCACCGTACCCGAGCCACCCGCAGGAACAGCCTGGCCTGGCTCGGCGAGCACCACGGCCGTCGCGGCCGGGTCAAACCCGGGCGCCTGCATGGCCGCAAGCACGGCGTCCTGCGCCGGCTGCACCTGCACCTGCGGGACGACAAACGCGCGCGGCAGCGCACGGCGGTTCTCGTAGACGTTGAGCTGCGGATCGCCGTCGAAGACCAAGGCGAACTTCTCCCAGTCCAGCGCCACGTCCTTGGCCCCGAGCACGTAGCGCACGTTCAGCAGGTCATACAGGGGCGTGGAGCGCGAACCCAACGCCTCCCAGTAGCGCTCGAAATCGGCCAGCACCAGGGGATTGGCGATGCCGTTGACATCTTCAAGCCCATACAGCAGCGCCATGTCGGGCTGCCACAGCGCCTCGATCTGCGTCCGGCTGTCGATGCGATAGGGGCCTGGCTGGTCTGCAAAGTACGCCGCGATGGCGGAATGGTCGAAGGCCTGGCTGGGGTCCCGTTCGCCCAGGTCCTGGTACGCGCCCAGGCTCGCCAGGTCGATGAAGATCAGCGCGATCGCGAGCCCACCCAGGGTCGTGAGGCGGCCCGCGTCGCGCAGCCGCGCCCAGAGCCACCCGGTGCTGGCGGCCAGCAGGAGCGCGAACGAGACCACCGCGATGAGCGTGATGGAGACGCGCGTCACGATCGCGGGGTCGCGGTCCTGCACGAGCAGGAGCGCCAGGTAGGCGAGGGGCAGGACGATGCCGAAAACCCCCGCCGCCATTCGCACCAGGCCCCTCAGCACCCGCCCCAACGCCGCGCGCTGGTCCGCATCCAGGGGTCGCAGCAGCATGTCCAGGCCGTACGCGGCCAGCGCAGCGAGCGCGAAGTCGGTCAGCACGATCAGCCGGGCCGGCGCCCTCAGTTGGCCGAGACCGGGCAGCAGCGTCAGCCAGCCGTGCGGAATGGCGTAGATGCCCAGCGCCAGGACGAAACTCCCCAGCGCCAGCCAGACCAGGGGCCAGATCCGGCGCCCCTGGTCCCGATGGCGCAGGAGGACGCCGATGCCTGCCAGGATCAGCGGCAGGATGCCCAGGTAGCCGACCTCGACGCGGGGCCAGGCGCCCCAATGAAACTGGGGACCGCGGCCGAAAAAGCCCGGGATCAGCCAGCCGACCAGTTGCGCAGGGGAAAGCGAATAGCCGGCCGCCTCCGTGTAGGTCCACGCCGTGCGACCCGTCCGTCCTGCCAGATCAAGTGCGGGCAGCAGGACGGGGCCGGCCAGCAGGATCGCGACGGCACCGGCGATGGACAGGGTCAGCAGGGCGCGACCCGCCACATGAAGTCCGCCTGACTCCGTGCGCTGAGTGTAGAGCCACAGCAGCGTGTAGCCGGCCAGCGCCAATGCGATGAAGAGGGTGGCCTGGATGTGCCCGGCCAGCGAGCCCACTGCCAGCAGCACGCCGGGCAGCGCCGCGCGGAGCGCGAACCCGAGCCAGCCGCGCCGCTCGCGCTGGTCCGGCCCGGAAGGGACCGCCAGCCGGTCGAGCGCGGCGGAATGGGCCCAAAACACCCAGGGCAGCCAGCTGAGCACCGCGTTCAGGTTCAGGTTCCCGAAATGCGTGAGGAACGCGTCGGAAAACATGAAGGCGAGGCCACCCGCGAGTGCGGCGGTGCGCCGCAGCCCCCGGCCGTGCGCTAGGAACAGATACATGCCCGCGCCCGCGAACCACAGGTGGGCCATGCTCAGCCCCTGCAGGGCTGCGTAGGAGAAATCGGGTTTGACCGCAAACAGCAGCAAATTGGGCGGATAGAGAAAACCGGCCTGGATGTCGCCCACGTGGGGTGCACCGCCGTAGACATGCGCGTTCCAGAGAGGCCAGGCCCCCTGCACCAGGGACGACGCAGCGTAACGATAGGTGGGAAAGAGAAACGAGACCAGGTCCCCACCGTCCGCCGGCATCCAGTTCTGCCCCGCCACCACGCGCCAGAAGAAGCCCAGCACAGCTAGCGCCAACACGGCCAGCGCCGTCAGGTCCAGGTGCCAGGGCGCCTGCCAGCGGTGGCTGCGATAGAGCCAGCGCGATAGGGCGATGAGGGCAATCCAGATGCTGGCCAGGACGATCCAGACCATAGATGAGACAGTTCCTCTCCAATGACGCGTCTTGCCCGATGATAACACACAGCGCGGAAGATGGTTAAACGCACCCTATGTGAAGGGTGTCCGTACGCGGGGCACCCTTCACACGGGACGTTTGATCCATGCGCCAACCTGGGTTATGATGGCCCCCGACACCCGCACCGGAGACTTGCCGCATGACCCTTCCGACACGCCGTTTCTGGCAGTTGATCGCACTCTGTGCCGTCCTGGCGGCCACCATCCTGCTCATCATGCCGCTCGAGAAGACGCTCGGCCAGGTCATCAAGATCGTGTATCTTCATGGCGCCCTGAGCCGAGCAGGGATGCTCGGCATGTTCGCCGCAGGCGTGGCCGGGGTGCTGCATCTGCTGACCCGGCGCGCCGCGCTGGCCCGCTGGACCACCGGCTTTCTGCTGAGCGGCTGGGGCTTCTGGATCGCGCACTTCATCGTCAGCATGCCCGCCACGCGCCTGACCTGGGGCCCCTGGATCGCCTGGGGAGAGCCCCGCGTCACGATGACGCTGCAGCTGGCCGCGGCGGGGTTGATCGTGCTGCTGGTGTCCCGGATGGTCGGGGATGCGCGCTTCACCTCCGCAGCCGCGGCCGCGCTGGCCCTGGCGGTGGGGTGGATGGCCTCCGGCACCGGGGTGATCCGCCACCCGCTGGACCCGATCGGAACGTCCCCCTCGGCCATCTTCCAGTTGATCTACCTCCTCTTATTGATCCCCGTGGTGGCCGCGATGGTCCTCGTCGCAGGGCGCTGTGCAAAGGAGACGTGAATATGAAGCTCGTGAGTGTCGAACAGATGCGTGACCTGGAACGGCGGGCAGATGCCGCGGGTCATTCGTATGCGGAGATGATGGAGCACGCCGGCTTCATGGTATCGGGGTTTGCGGGCGCGTTGCTGGCCCAAGGCGACTCGCAACACGCCCTGGTTCTCGTCGGACCCGGCAACAACGGCGGCGATGGCCTGGTCGCCGCGCATTACCTGCGAGAGGTCGACTTTGACATCACGTTGTACATCTGGCGCCGCGACATCAAGGGTGACCCGAACTTCGCGCGGCTGAAGCGGCGGCGCCGCGGGGTCACGATCTTGTGGGCCGACAACGACCAGGACTTCGCCAAGCTTCGGGACGAGGTGCGCAAGACCTCGCTCGTGATCGATGCACTGCTGGGCACGGGCGCGGCTCGGCCGATCGAGGGGCGACTCCAGCGCCTGATGCAGGTGGTGGCAGAAGAGATTGCGGTGCGGCGCCGCCCCCAGCCCCAGCCGGCTTACCCGCCGGGTCTTCAGCCGCCGCTGTACCCGCTGGCACAGCCACTGATCTCCTCGCGTCAGCAGGCCGGGGGCTTCGGGGACGAGTTCGAAGACGACGACTACGACGTTGACGAGTTCGGCCTGGACGAGCCCCCGAGGTGGTCCGATCCGTCCTCTCCCTCTCCGGCCTGGTTTCCCAGCAAGGAGCGCCTCACCCTGCCTGTACTGGCTGTCGACTGCCCCAGCGGGCTGAACTGCGACACGGGAGAGCTCGATCCCGTCACCATTCCGGCCACGTTCACGGTAACCTTTGCCTATCCCAAATGGGGCCAGGTCCAGTTCCCGGGCGCGGCCGCGTGCGGCCTGCTGGCCGTGGTGGATATCGGCGTCCCCGAGGAACTCGGCCAATCACTACCTGTCGAGTTGATGGACCAGCAGACGGTCGCGGCCTGGCTGCCCGAGCGACCCCCCAACGCGCATAAGGGCACGTTCGGGAAGGTCATGGTCATCGGCGGATCGATGGCCTACTCCGGCGCGCCGATCCTGAGCGCAGCTGCGGCCACGCGCGCCGGGGCCGGCCTGGTCACCGCGGCCGTGCCGTTCGCCGTTCACGCCACGGCGGCCGGCACCTGGCTGGAATTCACCTGGCTGCCCCTGCCCGCCCCTGATGGCGTGCTGCACCGGGACGGCGTTTCAGCCGCGGTCGCCAGGCTGGCGGATTACAGCGCGCTGCTGATCGGCCCCGGCCTGACCACGGAGCCGCACGCTAAGGAGTTTCTGCTCGGCCTGCTGGAGGCCCTGCAGGGTGCCCTGCAGGGCGCCCTGCAGGGGGAGGCCTGGCAGGGCCGCGTCATCCTGGACGCTGATGCGCTGAACGTGCTGGCGGGCACGCCGGATTGGGCGAAACGCATCCCGCCAGGCAGCGTGCTGACGCCACACCCGGGCGAGATGAGCCGGTTGACAGGGCTGAGCATCGAAGAGGTCAACGCGAGTCGCATCGCGATCGCACAGCGCTATGCCGCGCAGTGGGGCCACATCGTCCTGCTGAAGGGGCCGTACACGGTCGTCGCCCATCCCGATGGCCGGGCCGGGGTTCTCCCATTTGCGAATGCCGCGCTGGCGAAGGCCGGCAGCGGCGATGTGCTGGCGGGCGTGATCCTGGCCCTGGTGGGCCAGGGGCTGGGACCGTTCGAAGCTTCGGTCCTTGGCGCCTACACGCACGCGCTGAGCGGCTTCATCGTCGGACAGGCGCTCGGCGCCGCGTCCGTGACCGCACGCGACCTCATTCAGACCATCAGCCCTGCGCTGCAGGAGCTGCAGTCTGCCCGCCCGATGCGACGCGGATACGCATGAAAAAGGGCGGCAACGTGACTCGTTGCCGCCCGATTGGCTGTCGCATCATCGATACAGGCGCGTCCAGACCACGGCTCGGGGCGCCGTGCCGGACACGTCGGTGATCCCGTCAGGAAAGGTCGATCGCCGGCGGCTCGCTCGCCAGCTTCTCCTTCGCCTCCTCGACGACCTGCTGGGCCTTGCGGACGTTCTCGGTCAACACGATGCGTCCGCGCTCGCCCACATGCTCGACCTGGCCGCGGGCCTCTTCGGCCAGCTTCACCGCCTGCAAGCGCGCCTCTTCGGCACGCCGTGCGGCCTCGTCCTTCAGGTCAACGCTCTTCTTCTCGATCGTATGCCGCAGCTCATCGCCGGATTGCGGCGTCATCAGCAAGGCTGCTGCTGCACCGGCCATTGCGCCGATCAGGAATCCCAAGATGAAGTTTCCACCGCCGTTGTCGCTCATTTGACTACCCTCCTTAGTTGCGTCCGTTGCTTCGTCTGAAAATAGCACTCACGGCCTGTCGTGCACCGGCGGCAAAGCTTGAGGCTTTGACCACAGGCTGTACCAGGTGATCGCTCACGAAGTCAGCCGTGCCCCGGACGGTGCTGACCGTATCCTGCGTCGATCGCAAGATGGGCATCACCTCCTCGCGCAGCATCCGCACCAATCGCATCACCTGGATGACCAAGACGGCCAATAAGATTCCTATGATGATTGATTCGAGCGCCAACACGATGATGGCAATATCGCGCGCCATACTCATTCCCCACCTCCGTCAATGATGTCAGTCTAGCATAAGCGCTGCCATTCGTAAAGACCAGACACGGCCGTTTGCGACGATTGACGCCCCACATAAAATGCGGATCGCACCTCGTGTGGCCAGGCGGGCGCTGCCGGCCGGCAGCGCCCGCCGCGTCAGCGTCTGCCGCGGGCGCCTGGTTTCGAGGCTGCGGATCCTCCCGCCCAGATGCGTCGCCCCAATGCAAGAAAGAGGACGGCCGCCAGCGAGCCCCAGAGCAGGTGCACCTCGCCGACTCGCACGGTCGGAAGGCCCACGAGGGTCGCAAACAACTGGCCAAACCCGAATCCCGCCACCCCCGCAACAACGTCGCGCCACACGTAACGCCATCCGCCGCGCCAAAATGTGAACATCACGGCGTAGATCGCGCCGAGCAGGATCGACAGCCACAGCACGGGCGACAAGATGAAATCCAGCACAAGGTCAGTCAGCGCCTGCACCTTCAACCCTCCCCTTCAACCTGGCCCCGCAGAATCAGTCCCCCGCCCAGGCAGCGATCGCCCCGATAGAAGACCGCGGCCTGGCCCGGCGTCACATCCCTCAGGGGCGCCTGCAGTCGGACGACGGCAGATGTCAGGCCGTCTTCCAGCACGATGCGAGCCGGAACCGCGGGCGCCCGATAACGGATCTGGACGTGCGCCTCAAACGATTCCCCGGGGGGCATGCCCGCCACCCAGTTGATCGGGCCGGTGCGGAAGGTGGTGGCGCCCAACTCATCCCGAGTTCCGACGATCAGCGCGTTGCGCGCCACGTCCAGCCCTACCACGTACCGGGGCTCACCGCCCCCGATGCCCAGGCCGCTGCGTTGGCCGATCGTGAAGTGAGCCAGACCTGCATGGGCGCCCAACGGCCGGCCCTGGGTGTCCAGGATCGGACCGGGCCGCAGGATCTGCGGCGCGTGCCGGCTGAGAAACGCCCGGTAATCCCCATCGGCGACAAAGCACAGGTCCTGGCTGTCCGCACGCGTGGCCGAAGGCAGGCCCCGCTCGGCTGCCAGGGCACGCACCTGTGCCTTAGCATACGCCCCGACGGGCAGCAGCACCTGGCGGAGGTCGGCCTGACCCAACACGCTGAGGACGTAGGATTGATCCTTGCTCCGATCCACCCCGCGCCACAGCTCAAAGCGCCCGTCGTCCGCGACCTCAACCCGCGCATAGTGGCCCGTGGCCAGGCAGGCAGCGCCGAGCGAGCGAGCGAAGTCGAGCAGAAACCCGAAGCGAATGTGCCGGTTGCAGGCGAGACACGGGTTGGGCGTCAGGCCCATGGCATAGGCATCGATCCACGCATCCACCACGTGCCGCTTGAAGGGCGCCTCGGCATCGATGGCGTAAAAGGGGATGCCCAGGCGATCGGCGACCGCGGCCGCATCGGTCACTGCCTCGACCGAGCAGCAGCGATTGGCTGCCTGCTCCACTGCACCGCCCACGACGGGCGACGCAGGCTCGGACCAAAGGCGCAGCATCACGCCGATGACGTCGTATCCCTGCTCGCGAAGCAGGGCCGCTGCAACCGAGCTGTCGACCCCGCCGCTCATCGCGACGACGACGCGCTCAGCCACCGCGCACGCGCCTCACGATGGGGGGCAGCACCTCGAGCAGCGTATCGACGTCCGCATCCGTGTTGGAGCGGCCCAGGGTCAAGCGCAGCGCGCCCAGCGCGTCGTTCGGCGCATAACCCATGGCGCGCAGCACGCCGCTGGGAGTCGGCGCGCCGCTGGCACAGGCCGACCCGGAGGAGGCCGCAATCCCCGCCAGGTCCAGCCCGATCAACAGCGACTGCGCCTCGACGCCGTAGATGATCAGGCTGGCATGCCCGGGCAACCGCTCCGTGCGGTGCCCGCTGACCTCCACGTCGGGGATGCGATCCAGCACGCCCTCGATCAGGCGCTCGCGCAGGGCGATCAGCCGCTCGGTCTCGGACGGGCGGCGCTCGCCGGCCAGTTCCAGTGCCCGGGCCATGCCCACAATGTAGGGCACGTTCTCCGTGCCGGCGCGCCGCGCCCGCTCCTGGCTCCCGCCCGTCTGCGTGGTCATGAGGCGCAGGCCTTTCCGCACGTAGAGCAGCCCCACGCCTTTCGGGCCGTGAAACTTGTGGGCCGACAGCGCGAGCAGGTCGACGTTCAGCGCCTGCACGTCCAGCGGCAGGTAGGCGCCCGCCTGCACGGCATCGGTGTGGAAGGGAACGCCGTGCCGCCGGGCGATGGCGCCGATCTCCGCGACCGGCTCGACGGTGCCGACCTCGTTGTTGGCCAGCATGACGCTGATCAGGGCCGTGTCGGGCCGGATTGCCGCCTCGACCGCCTGCGGGTCGACCATCCCCGCGCGATCCACCGGAACGTGCGTCACCTCGCAGTCAAACCGCTCGACCAGGTCTGCGACCGTGTGCAGGACGGCCGGATGCTCGATGGGCGTCGTGATCAGGTGACGCTGCCCCCTGGCTGCCGCTGCGAGCGCGATGCCGCGGATGGCCAGGTTGTCGCTCTCGGTCCCACAGCTGGTGAAAACGATCTCCGCTGGCTCGCAATGGAGCAGGCCCGCGACCGTCTCGCGCGCGGACTGGAGCGCAGCCGCCGCGCGGCGGCCGAGCCCGTAGAGGCTGGACGGATTCCCGTAGAGCTCGGTCCAATAGGGGCTCATGGCCGCCACGACCTCCGGATCGACCGGCGTCGTGGCTGAGTGATCCATGTATATCATGCGCCAACTCCTTGCCCGCAATTGTACGCGACTTGCACGTCCGAAGCAAGCCGTCCGGACATGACCCGCGTCATTTACTCTGTACCTGATTAGAGCCATAATGTACGAGTGATTCGCGCGGCGCTCAGCCTTGGGCGGATCACTTTACGCGTGGTATACTCAGAGATGGCTTAGCGTACAGGCCCGGAGTCATCACAACCCGTTGAAGGGAAGTCGCACATGCTCGAAATGTTCACTGAACCGCGGGGCGTGGCCGTGATTGGCGCGTCCACGGACCCAGCTAAGCTGGGGTATCAGGTCCTCAACAACGTGATCCAGTACGGCTACGAAGGCGGGATATACCCGGTCAACCCCACGGCGCCAGAGATCCTGGGGAAGAAAGCATACCCCTCCGTGCTGGAATGTCCCGATCCGGTCGATCTTGCCGTGTTGCTGGTGCCGAGCAAGGTCGTTCCCGGCGTCATTGAGCAGTGTGGCCAGCGCGGGCTCAAGGGTGCGGTGATCATCACCGCAGGGTTCCGCGAGATCGGTCCGCAGGGCAAGGCGCTGGAGCAACAGGTCATCGAGATCGCAAAGCGCTACGGGATGCGGCTGATCGGCCCCAACGTACTGGGCATCATCGACACTGTCTGCAAGCTGAACGCATCGTTTGCCGCAGGCATGCCTCGCCGGGGCAAGATCGCATTCATGTCCCAATCCGGCGCGCTCTGCACGTCGATCCTCGACATGGCCATGGGCCAGGGGATCGGCTTCTCCCGGTTCTACAGCATCGGCAACAAAGCAGACATCAACGAGCTCGACCTCGTGACTGCCTGGGCTGAGGATCCCGAGACCCGCGCGGTCATGGCCTACCTCGAAGGCATCACCAATGGTCCCGAGTTCATACGCGTGGCCAGCGAGGTGACCCGGCACAAGCCGATCATCGCCATCAAGTCGGGCACCACCAGCGCCGGCTCGAAAGCCGTCTCATCCCATACCGGCACCCTGGCCGGCTCGGAAGCGGCGTACGATGCCGCCTTCAAGCAGGCGGGCATCATTCGTGCTGGCTCGGTGCAGGATCTGTTCGATATCGCGCAGGCCTTCGCCCGCCAACCGTTGATCGACGGCGACGGCATCGGCGTCATCACCAACGCGGGCGGGCCCGGCATCATGGCATCCGACGCGATCGAGCATGCCGGCCTGCGGCTGGCGGCTTTGACCCCCGAAACCAAACAGGCACTGCAGGCCAAGCTGCCGCCGGCCGCCAGCGTGGCGAACCCGGTCGACGTCCTGGGTGACGCGTACGCGGACCGCTACGCCATGGCGATCGACCTCGTGTTGGCCGATCCGAACGTCAACGCGCTCATGGTCGTGCTGACGCCCCAGACGATGACCCAGATTCCCGAGACTGCCGATGCCCTGGGCACGATTTCCAAGAAGTACGGCAAGCCGGTCTTCGGCGCGTTCATGGGCGACGCTGCCATTGCCAAGGGCGTCCAGGTGCTCCGCTCGCATGATGTGCCGAACTACCAGGTGCCGGAACGTTGCGTGATGGCGATCGCAGCCATGCGGGACCAGCGTAACTGGCTGAACACGCCGCGCCTGGCGGTGGAATCGATCGAGGTTGACAAGGACAAGGTCGCGAACTTGTTTGCCAAGACGCGGGCAGAGGGTCGCGTCACGATGGGTGACGCCGAGGCACGCGAGGTGCTCGAGGCCTACGGCATTCCGCTGCCGAAGTCGGGTGTGGCTGCCACGGCCGACGAAGCTGTGGCCATGGCAGAGGAGATCGGCTACCCCGTCGTCATGAAAATTGCGTCGCCCGACATCCTCCATAAGTCAGACATCGGCGGCATCAAGCTGAACATCACGTCCGCGAGCGAAGTGCGGGATGCGTTTGACTTGCTGGTCTACCGGGCCACACGCTTCATGCCCGACGCCACGATTTGGGGCTGCCAGATCCAGCAGATGGTGAAGGGCGGTCGTGAGATCATCATCGGCGTGAACCGCGATCCGCAGTTCGGCCCGCTGATCATGTTCGGCCTGGGCGGCATCTACGTCGAGGCGCTGAAGGACGTCACCTTCCGCATCGCACCCATAGATCGGCGCCAGGCCACCGAGATGCTGGATGAGATCCGCTCCCACAAGCTGCTGCGCGGCGTCCGCGGCGAGAAGCCGTCGGATCGCCAGGCCATCGTGGACACCCTGCTGCGGATCTCCCAATTGGTCACCGATTTTCCCGAGATCGTCGAGCTCGACATCAACCCGTTGATCGTATTCGAGCAGGGCCGCGGCGTTCTGGGAATTGACATGCGGCTCGCCTTAAAGTAGTCTATTATCAGGAGCGCTGAATCATATGAAGACACTCTACATCACCTCTGCCGAGACGTTCTCGGGCAAGTCGGCCCTGTGCATAGGCCTGGGCATGCAGTTCCGGAAGGACGGGCTCAAGGCAGCATACATGAAGCCCGTCAACGTCAGAGTTCCGCTGCGCGAGGGCATGCCCTACGACGAGGATGTCATCTTCGCCAAACAGGTCTATGACATGTCCGAGCCGACCGAGTTGATCTCGCCCGTAGCGCTCACGCCGGCCAAGTTGGAACAGCAGCTCCGCGGGCCGGAGACGGACTATCAGCCCAAGCTGATGGAAGCGTTCGCGAAGATGTCTGAAGGCCGGGATATCCTGGTCATGGAAGGCGGTCGCAGTCTGCGCGAGGGCTATGTGGCTGGTCTGCCGCCGAAGAAGGTCGTCGAGCTGGTCGATGCCCGCGTCCTCAGCATCATCAAGTGGGATGACACCCTACTTTACGACCGCATCATGACCGCGCAGAATTACTTCGGCGAGCACATGCTGGGCGTCGTGGTCAACGAGGTGCCGAAAGGACAGATGGAATTCGTGCAGGATGTGGTCGCGCCGTACTTCACCCGCCGCGGCATCCGCACCTTCGGCGTGCTTCCCAAGGAGAGCATGCTCTCCGCACCGAGCGTGAAGGAACTGGCCGACGGCCTGAATGCAGAGGTCCTCTGCTCCTCCGAGTGCACCGAAGAACTGGTCGAGCACATGCTGGTCGGTGCGATGAGCGTCGAAAGCGCGCTCAGTTACTTCCGCCGCAAGCCCAACAAGGCCGTCATCACCGGCGGCGACCGGGCTGACATCCAGTTGGCAGCGCTGGAAACCTCCACCCGCTGCCTGATCCTGACCGGCAACATCTATCCGAGCCCTGCTGTCATCAACCGCGCGGAGGAGCTGTGTGTTCCAGTGCTCCTGACGCAGCTCGACACCCTGGGCAGCATCGAGATCATCGAGGGGTACTTCGGAAAGAGCCGGTTCCAGCAGCCCGTCAAGATGCAGCGCTTCTCCGAGATGTTGAAGGAGCACTTCGACTTTGATGGCTTCTACAAGGAAATGGGTATCGAGCGCTAGGCGCTGACACCGCCAGCGTGACCGGCAGGGGCGGCTGCCACAGAGAAACAACAAAAAAGGCCAGGTCTCCACTCGGAGACCTGGCCTTTCTTCTTGGCCTCAGGCTGGCTTCCGGTGCCAGGGAAGCCGGATCCGTGGGGAAGCAGACCCCTTCTCGGATTGGCCGCGCCGGTCGCCGTTCTCCTCGTCGGAGTAATAGTAGTAATAGTAGTAGTTGTAGCCGCGTCGTGTGTCCAGGCGGTTGAGCGCGATACCTAGCACGTTTGCGTTCGCCTTCTGCAGCTCCGCCACCGCATTGGCCAGCGCCTGCTCCTTCGTCTTGCCTGCATCGACGACGACCAACACGCCATCGACCTGGGACGACAACACTGCAGCATCCGTGACAGCCAACACCGGCGGGCTGTCGAAGATGACGATATCGGCGTGGTCCGACAGGGAAGCGACCAGCATCGCCATCTTGTGGGAGCCCAACAGCTCGGACGGATTGGGCGGAATCGGTCCGCTGGTCAGCACTTTCAGGGTATCGATCTCGGTGGACTGGAGCTGCAGGTCCAGATCCACTGCCTCGCCCGCCAGCAACGCGGTCGTCAGACCCGTGTTGTTGGGTACGCCGAAGACCTTGTGCAGCACCGGCCTCCGCAGATCGGTGTCCACGATGATGACACGCTGGCTCGTCTGAGCCAGAACGACTGCCAGGTTAGCCGCGGTCGTGCTCTTGCCCTCCGATGGACTGGAGCTTGTCACCATGAGCGCCTTGATGGGCTTATCGACGCTGGAAAACTGGATATTGGTGCGCAGCGTGCGGTATGCCTCTGATTCGGGCACCCTGGTCCGCGACCAGGCGACGATCTGGCGTGATCCACCGCCGTCCTTCAGCCGGGCAATGGCGCCAAGAGTGGACAGCCCACTGACGCGCTCCACATCGTCCGGCGTCTTGACCGTGTCATCGAGATACTCGATCAGGAATGCAACGCCGATGGCCAGCATCGCGCCGATCACTGCGGCCAGGAGGGTATTGGTAAGCGTACGGGGGCGAATCGGCTCTTTAGTCTCAATGGCCGGCTCTGCCACCACAAGGTTGTTCGTGGCCTGCGCCTCGGCCGTGCGCGCCTGCTGCGCGCTGGCAAGCAAGCTCGAGTAGGTCGTCCGGTACTGCGCCAGGCTCCCCTCCAGCCGCGTCTTCTGGGTGTCGTCGGTCGCGCTCTTCAGATCTTCCTGGGTGCGGGATATGTCGGCCAGCGTAGCCTCGATCTCGGCCTCCAGGCTCTCCCGCCACCGGCTGACCTGTCCCAGCTGCAACTCCCGGTCCCGATCGATGAACACCTGGGGCAGCACGTTGGCAACGTCCGCAATCAGCTTAGGGTTGGGGCCTTCGACCTTGACTTCGAGCAGCAGCGCATCGCGCACGGGGGTGACGGTAATGCTCTCTTTGAGAGACTCCACGTCGATGCCCAAGCGGCGGGCACTCTCTTCGAGCACCGGCCGTGTCGTCAGCAGGTTGGCATACGTGCGCGCCAGGCGTTCGGCCGTCAGGATATCGGCATAGGCGACGGAGGTCGCCGGGTTGGACGCCTGGTTGATGCGCAGGAGCGATGACGCCTGGTAGATCGGGGTGGTGTTCTTGCTGACAACGAACGCAACGACGCCCGCCAGGACCGTGCACAGCACGAGCAGCCACAACCATTTTCGAAACAGAGCAACGTATTCGCGTAATTCCATTCTGACTCCGGCGCGCCAGCTAACTGGCATTCACCTGCGCGATGGCCGGCTGGCAACCACGCAGGATAAGCATTCTAGCACAGCCGCCCGGCGGCCACAATTCATCGGCTCGCTGGCCCGCCAGCGGGTTCCTGGCGGACGACATGCGCGGCGAAGTACTCCTCGTAACTCGCGTGCAGTCGCCTCGTGAACGATCCGACAGCGCCAGCGCCGATCGGCTCACCGTCGACCTGCGTCACCGGCATGACATGGCGGCTGGTGCTCGTGATGAAGCTCTCAGACCACCGCCCAATCTCCGACAGCAACAGCGGCGCCTCGCGGAAGGCGAGGCCATCACGCTGCGCCAGCATCACGACGAGGTCACGGGTGACGCCGGAGAGCACCTCAGTCGCAGGGGGCGTGAGCAGTTCACCGCCGATGACGGCGAACAGATTGCTGTTCGAACCTTCCGTCAGGCGCCCATCGTGATGCAGTAGCGCCTCATGCACCCCATTGGCACGCGCGTGGCGCTGTGCCATGTAGCTGGCCAGGCTGTTCAGCGACTTGGCCTCGGGCAGGTAGCGGCGGGCCTCGAATGTGACCGCTGTGGCGCCCGCCGTGTAGAAAGCGCGCGGATGAACGGTGGGCGGTTGCAGCCAGATGTACGCTGACGGCACGCCCCCATTGTCGGGCCCCAGGGCAAAGAGCCGCACCGTGCCATCGGGCACGGCCTCGTACGCAACCACCTCATCGATCCAGCGGCCAATAACGTCGGGGCCCGCGGGCAGAGGCAGCCCGATGACCTGTGCGGAATGCGCCAGCCGCGCCAGGTGCGCCTCCATGGCGAAGACGACACCGTTGGCCAGTTGAAGGGACTCATAGACGCCGTAAGCGCCGTAGATCGCCGGGTTCAGGACCGAGACGGCAGCCGATGAGGGCTGGAGGAACACACCGTTACAGGAAATGCGGGTTGGCGGCGTCATGCAGCAAAACTCCGGGACAAAAAATACGGGCCATCGGCCCTGACCAGAGCATTGTAGCACCGTGGGCGCGTTCCACCAATTGCCTCGCAACAGATTTGGCGGAAGATGCGGCAGCTCAGCGCGGCTGAGCGCGCATCAATGCGTGGATGTCGGACAGCGAAGGCATAGGTTGTTTCGAACGATCGACCTCGCAGCCAAGACCTGCAGCAGCGCAAGCGAACTTCACCTTCTGCTCCAGGGGCCAACCCTCCTGCATCCAGGCGTAGATGATGCCCGCCTTGAAGATATCGCCTGCACCGCTCGTATCCACTACGCGACGCACAGTGTAGGGCTCGACGCCGAAGGGCGAACCATCGGCGCGCACCACCAGGACGGGCCGGGATCCATCCGTGATGATGATGACGCCTGCGCCGCGTGACTGGAGGTCCAGCGCGTGATCGTACTCGTAGACGCCCGGGAAATTGGTCTGCAGCCAGGCCGACGATATCACAACCACGTCACTATGGCTGGCAAGCGGATATTGGGGCCAGATGGCGTCGGATGAGACGACGGTCTTGCCGAGATCCCGTGCCAGCTTTGCCGCGCGGTCGCGCTCGTCCTTGCCGTAGGCATCAACGCTCAGAACCCGCGCCTGGGCCATGACGCTAGAAAGCAGTTCATCCTTCGGCGTCTGCTCGTACCAGTAGGCGATGCGGCTGCGCTCCCCATCGGGGGTCACCAAGACGCGGGTGAAGGGCGTGACAACATTGGGATGCTGAGTGATATAGCTCGTATCGATGAGGGGGAAATCGGCCAGTTCGGCCTTGATGAAATCGGCTTTGCGATCCGCGCCGATGAAGTTGCCCACCACTGCGACGCGCAGGCCCCACCAGGCCAGCGGCAGCGCCACGTTCAAGGCCTCCCCGCCCAACTCATCGTGTTCATGGGAAGCCATCGCATCCCGCTTCGGCGTGGGCAGGTGCGACAAACGTGTCACATTTTCGATGCTGATGGTGCCGTAACAAACCACATCGTAACGAAGGTCATCCGCCTGAACGTCGTCCATGTTGTCCTGTTCCTCAGCCGCCATGCTTCACCATCCAGGACAACGACTGCTCCGCCACGAATCGCCACTGCCGATCGACCGTGATGACATGCCCCGACTGCTCTATCCGAATGATCTCCTTGTCCGAAGAGCCGAGAGCATCGTATGTTCGCTGCGCGCTGGCAGGATGGATCGAGCCGTCACCGCTGCTGGCCACGATCAACACAGGATTGGTGATCTGCGGAAGCAGGCGACGCACGCGCCTGATCAGGGCGTACAGCTGGGCAGCGGCAGGAATGGGATCGACGTCGTACGACCAGATCTGCTGGTCCGCGGCCGGATCGACCAGGTCGCTGCCCCCGCCCTTGGCGCGCGCCTTGACGAAGTAGCGCGCCAGCGGCGTCAACGGCAGCAGCCGGTTCTGCACCCAGACAGCAGGTGAATAGGCGATGGCGCCCGCGATCTCGGGGTGATGCGCGGCCAGATAGAGCGTCAGGACGCTGCCCATGGAGAGACCGGCAACAAAAACACGCTCGCACCGATCCGCCAACGTCCGATAGGCCTGTTCCACGTGTCCGGTCCAGTCGCGCCAGGTGCAGCGGTTCATCGCCTCGTAGGTGGCGCCGTGCCCCGGGAGTTGAGGGCCGGAGACCGTCATGCCGGCCGCGTGGAACGCGTCTCCGACGAGGCGCATCTCCGTAGGCGAGCCAGTATATCCGTGGATGAGGAGGACCCCGGTTGTTCCCCCGGCCAGGAAGAACGGAGACGGATCGAGGTGTGAATGCTGCGACATGCCGCGCATTCTATCACAAGACCCACCGAGATGCACAGCACGAAAAGGCGTGCCGGGCTCTGCACAAATGCGAATGAGCGGAATCACGCGCGGCCGCGATGGACGCCCTCTCCGCCTCCCTGCTAACAGGCATAGAATGCGGGCCGGCGATCCCCGAACAGGTCGTTGCGGTCGGTCGGCCGCTTGTCGTCCGCGGCCGCCGGGTCGATCTCCGCAACGCGGACGAAGTCGCCCTCGACGGGCGCCTGCAGCAACCGCTCGCCCCGCGGAGACATGAGCTGCGACGCGCCGGTAAAGGTCAGCTGCTCCCCGCCCAACGCCTCCGTGCCGTACCGGTTCGTGGTGATCGCGAACACCCGGTTCTCGAGGCAGCGCGTTACCATGGCTGCCTGGCAGTGCGGCAGCACGAGGTTCGACGGGTGCGCGATGATCTGCGCGCCGCGCAGGGCCAGGGTCCGCGCAGACTCCGGGAAGTACCAGTCGAAACAGACCATCATGCCGACCCGGGCGCCACCGATCTCGAGCACCTGGAACCCTGAATCTCCGGGGATGAAAAGATCCTTCTCCCGATAGAAGAGATGGGTCTTGCGGTACGATCCCAGCACGCCGTGCGCATCCACCGCGACTGCCGAATTGTAGAGCCCGCCTTCTGCGCGCTCGGCAAGCCCGGTCACGATGGCGCCACCGGTCTGTCCGGCCAGGCGCTGGAGCGTGCGAAGGAAGGGCCCGGATCCATCTGCTGGCTCGGTGTAGGGCATGAGATCGTCGGGGGAACCATACAGGTAGCCCGAATTGGCCAGCTCCGGCAGCACGAGCAGGTCGGCCCGGATCGAACCCAGGAGTCGTTCCAGGGATGCTACGTTGGCGGTAACGTCGAACCGGACAGGTTCGAACTGAACAAACCCAACGATCATTTGCCCTCCTACGTGCGCCGCCAGGTCAGGCGCCGCTCTGTCGAGTCGTACAGCGCGTAGCACACACCCGGCCCATCGTGCGGATCACCGACGCTGCCTACCCCAACCAGCCACCGGTCAGCGGGCTCCAGCGTCAACTCACCCGCTTCGCCCGGAATGCGTTCGAGGGTCCCGTCCGGCATCTGCCGCCACGCCTCCTGCATGTGCGTATGACCGTGCAGAAAGACGCCCGCGCCGGCACTCTCCAGCGCCGCGAACGCCGCCAGGCGATGGGCCTCCGAATGCTGCAGCGAGGGAAACAGATGCGACCAGTGCAAGCCGCGCGAGCGCAGATGCTCGACCACGCCGCCGATTTCCAGTCCCTGGGGCCACACCGGGCTTGCATGTGCAGCCAGGAACTCATCCGCGTGAACGACGGCCGGCCAACGCGCCACCCAGCCGCGGAATGGCGAGGGCAGGCCGCGCAAGCCGGAAGCCTCCCAGTTGCCGAAGGCGCACGTTGCCCTGGCCTGCATCAACAACGCCATGGCGCCGGGGCTGGCAATGTCGCCCAACGCGAGCACGCGCTCGGCGCCCTGGGCCTGGCTGTCGGCAAGAACCCTGCCCAGACGGTCGCCGCGACCGTGCACATCCGAAAGAACCGCCCATAGTGTCATAGGGCATCACTTATACTGTGCACGACATCCGCTGTCAAATCCGCGGCCTGCGGGCGGCCCGCCGGAAAGTCACCGCTCGAACGGCAGCGGCAGCTGGTGCGTGCGGGCGGCCCGCCGTGGGGTTACTGCTCGAGTGGCAGAGGCATCTGATATGGCGGGCGGTGACCATTCAGTAGGATATACGGCGCGGCCTGGTTCGCGCGCGCACCGAGGCGGCGCAGATCGCCGATCTCGCGCAGGGGCGCCAGGCGCCGCGCGTCGATGATCGCGGCCGCGGAATGGGGCCCGATGCCGGGGATGCGGAGCAGCTGCGCCAGCGGCGCGGCGTTGACCTCGATCGGGAAGTATTCCCCATGCGCCGCGGCCCAGGCAGCCTTGGGATCGACATCGGTCCGCAGCTGGCCCGCCGCGTCGAAGAGCAGCTCGCCGGCAGAGAAGTGATAGAAGCGCAGCAGCCAGTCGGCCTGGTAGAGCCGGTGTTCGCGCAGCGGCGAGGTGGGCGGCTCGCCTTCAAAGGGGGTGCGCGCAACGGGCGAGAACGCGCTGTAGTAGGTGCGCGAAAGGTGCAGCTCGCGGTAGAGCGTCTGGACCGTCGTCAGAAGCTCGCGGTCGCTCTCACCGGCCGGGCCCACGACGAACTGGGTGGACAGGCCGAGCCAGGCGTTTCCCCACGGGCGGGCAGCGCCCCTGGCCCCGGGCCCGCCCTGCGACCGTCGATCCCGGTAGGATGGGAGCTCCCCCGATTCCATCAGCTGCCGGCGCATCTGCGCCGCGGTCCGCAGGGGGGACAGGAGCGCCTCGGTCTGCTTCTTCGGCGCCAGCTGGGCCAGACGCTCCGGCGTCGCGCCCTCCAGGTTGGCGGACACCCGGTCGGCCAGCCGCACCGCGGCCTCCACGTGGGCAGCCTCCGCGCCGGGCAGCAGCTTCAGGTGCACGTAGCCGCGAAACCCATACTTGTTCCGAACCAGGTCCACGGTGGCCAGCATCTCATCCATCGTCCGGTTCACGCCCATGACGCCCGAGGAGAGGAACAGACCTTCCACGAGCCCCGCGCGCACCATCAGATCGAAGCTGCGGGCCATCTCATCGGGCGTGAGATGCGTGCGCCGCGTGTCGCGGCCCGCGCGGAACGCGCAATAGCGGCAGTCGTTCTCGCACGCACTGGTCTGGAGCACCTTCAGGATCGCGCGGCGCTGGCCGTCTGGGGTGGCGAGGTGTGAGACACAGGGGAGGATGCGGGAGTCGATCGGCCGGTCGTCCCCGGCAGGGGCAAACAGCCCTCTGCCCTCGTCCACGGGTTCGCAGCCGGGCGCAGTCAGGTCATCGTACACCGCGGACCGGCACAGAAGTGCCAGCCGCTCCCGGACATCCATCTCGATCATCCTGCCCTCGACCCAATGATACGAACAAAAGTTCATACCGTCAAGTTGAGCTTCCCATGCGCATGTGCTAGACTGCGCGGTGGCGGTGCGCAGGCGTGCCTTGCGACACATCTGCGACATTTCCGCCACATCCCGGCAACAGATCGCCGGTATCATGGGGCCTATGACAACCATCCTGCTCATCGAAGATGCGCTCGATCTCGCCGGAGTGATCCGCCGCGAGCTCCAAGCGGAGGGCTACGAGGTGCGGCACGCCGCGGATGGCCTGGCCGCCCTGCAGATGTTCGGCCAGCACACGCCCGACCTGGTCATCCTCGACTGGATGCTGCCCAAGCTGGACGGGCTGGAGGTGCTGCGCCGGCTGAGGGCGACCTCGGCCGTTCCGGTGCTGATGCTGACCGCGCGCGTGGAGGAGACGGATCGCGTCGTCGGCCTGGAATTAGGGGCGGACGACTACCTGACCAAGCCGTTCAGCGTGCGCGAGTTGGTGGCCCGCATCCATGCCCTGCTCCGGCGCATCCAGCACGTGCAGGAAATCGTCGCCGCGGACCGCACAACGGACGCGATGCCGCTCAGCTACGGGCCCCTTCGCCTCGATCCGGCCGCGTACCGGGCCACGCTGGATGGTGCCCCGCTCGATCTGACCCGCACGGAGTTCGACCTGTTGCGACTGCTCCTGCGAAACCCGGGCCGCGCGTTCAGCCGGTCGTACCTGCTGGACACCGTCTGGGGCGCGGAGTACGTCACCGGCGACCGGTCGGTCGACAATGCGATCCTGAGGCTGCGGAAGAAGCTCGGCCCGCTGGAGGACGCCATCGAGACGGTGTGGGGCGTGGGCTACCGGCTGCGAGCGGAGTCACAGGCCTGGCCATGAGGCAAAGACGATGCTTCCTCGGCGTCAACCCCATCCGTGCGCTCGGTGAAGCATGGGCCATCGGCCTGCTCGTCGTGCTTGCGCTGGCGGGCCTGGCGGGACGTGTGACGCCCAACGCGCTGAACAACGGCATGCTCGTGCTGTGCGGCCTGAGCGGCATCTGGATGGTCTTGCGCACGCGGCTGCCCCGGGGGACCGCACTGCGCCAGCTTGCCTGTGAGGTTGCCGCGGCCGCGGCGCTGAGCGCCGCCATGTTGGCCCTGATTCCGCCGGCGCGCGGCCTGGGCCTGGAGGCTGCCTGGACCTCGTCGCACCTGTCCGCGGGGACCGCGCCCACGCTGTTGGCCGCGACCGGCATCGGGTACCTGGTCACACGGGCCGCGCTGCGCATCTGGCAAGCATGGGACGCGCTGCGACGGCGCCGGCTGCTGTGGTCACTGACCCATGCGCACCTGGTCCTCGTGGTGCTCGTGATCGTGCTGGCTGCGCTGCTCTTGTTCCTCGCTTCTCCCTACACCTACCAGGTGACATCTCAGCCGGTCGACCATCCTGGCGCCGTGGTCAACATGGCGAGCGAGCTTCTCCTGCGCATCTTCCCCACGGCCGGCGTGATCGTCGTCCTGGCCTTCATCGGCCTGGCCGCGCTGCTGCCGCCATCCGCACTCTTCTCGCTTCTCTTTGCGCGGCAGACGACGAAGCGGCTCGATGCGCTGGCCGCGGCAGCCAGGGCGGTGCGCCAGGGCGACTACACCGCCCGCGTGCCGGTCACGGGCGAAGACGAGGTGGCGCACCTGCAGGCCGACTTCAATGCCATGGCCGATGAGCTGGCACGCACCCTGGCGGATCTGCAGGTCGAGCGCGACACGGTGACGCGTCTGCTGCAGGCGCGCCGCGAGATGATCGCGGGCGTATCGCACGAGCTGCGCACGCCGGTCGCCACCGTCCGCGCCGTGCTGGAATCGAACCTGGCGCGGTCAGGCGACGGTCCGCCACCGGACCTCCGGCACGACCTGGCGGTGATGGACGGCGAAATGGCGCGGCTGCAGGGATTGATCGACGATCTCTTCCTGCTGGCGCGTGCCGAGGCCGGGCAGCTTCAACTCGAATGCCGGCCCACCGACGTTGCCGCGGCCGCCCGCCGCGCGGTCGACGCGCTGGCGCCCCTCGCCTGGCAGACCGGCCGCGTGGAGGTGATGGCCGACGTGCCCGACGGCCTGCCCCCGGCCTGCGCGGATGCCGAGCGGCTGGGCCAGGTGGTGGCCAACCTGCTGCACAACGCGATCCGGCACACCGAGCCGGGCGGCATCGTCGCGGTCAGCCTCAGGGCCGAGCCCGACGCCGTGGTGCTGGAGGTGCGGGACACCGGGGTGGGCATCCCGCCCGCCGAGCTGCCCCGCATCTGGGAGCGCTTCTACCGCGGGGAGAACGGCCGCGCCCGGACCGGCGACGGCGCGGGCCTCGGGTTGGCGCTGGTCAAGGAGTTGACGGAGGCGATGGGCGGGAGTGTGGCAGTGGAGAGCACTGCCGGCAAGGGCAGCTGTTTCACGATCCGCCTGGCGTTTGCGACAGGCTTGCGACAGACCCCCGATACGGCTGAGACAGGCGACCGGTAAGCTATCTCCCAGGTGCGTCGACCGCGCATGACGCGTGCGCACCATCGAAGGGGGATAGCACACGATGACGAATAACCTGATCGAAACCGAAGGCCTGACGCGGCGTTTCGGCCGCCTCTCTGCAGTCGATCACCTCGATCTTTCGGTGCCGCAAGGCAGCGTCTACGGCTTTCTCGGGCCGAACGGCGCAGGCAAGACCACCACGATCCGCATGCTGCTGGGGCTCATCCGGCCGACCGCGGGACGCGTGCGGCTGTTCGGCTCACCGTTGCGGGGAGACACCACCGCGCTGCTGGCAAAGATCGGCTCGCTGGTCGAGGCGCCGGCCCTCTACCCGCACCTGACCGGCCGCGAGAACCTGGAGGTGGTCCGCCGGCTCCGCTCAGGCACCTCTGCCCAGGTCAACTTCGCGCTCGCGACCGTCGGCCTGGAGCAGGCTGCCGACCGGAGGGCGGGCGCCTACTCGCTCGGCATGATCCAGCGCCTGGGGCTGGCCGCCGCCTTGTTGACCCTCCCGCCGCTCCTGATCCTGGACGAGCCGACCAACGGCCTGGATCCGGCCGGCATCCACGAGGTGCGCGAGCTGATCCGCCGCCTGCCGCGCGAGTACGGCATGACCGTCTTCGTCTCCAGCCACCTGCTCAGCGAGGTCGAGCAGACCGCCACACACATCGGCATCATCCAGGCGGGCCGGCTGATCTTCCAGGGCACGCCGGACGGGCTGCGCGGGCGCTACCAGGATCACGTCACGGTGAAGGTGGATCAGCCGGAGGCTGCCCAGCAGACCCTGCGCCAGGCCGGCTGGCAGGTGGCGCACAACGGCAATCACACCCTGCGCGTCGTCGCCAACGGCGAGGCCGATGCCGGCCTGTTGACCAGCCAGTTAGTAGGCAATGGCCACAGCGTCTACCACGTCGCGCTCGAACAACCCTCGCTCGAAGACATCTTTCTGCAATTGACCGCATCGCCCGCGGCCGGAGGAATTCGATGAACGCACTCGGACGCGCACTCAGCGCAGAGATGTTGAAGACCAGGCGCACCCTGGCACTGCTGATGACGGTGCTTGCGCCGCTGATCATCGCCGTTCTCCAGTTCGCCATGTACATCCAGGGCAGTGAGTATCACCTGAACCAGGTGGACCGGAACCCATGGCTGAGCCTGAACCAGAGCAGCTTGCTCTTCTGGTCGCTGCTGATGATGCCGCTCTTCGTGACCCTGGAGACCGCGCTGCTGAACGGACTCGAATATGACCGCCGGAACTGGGCGCTGCTCTACACGATGCCGGCGCCGCGCTGGGCCTTCTATGCGGCGAAGGCGGCGATCAGCCTGGCGCTGATCGGCATCAGCACGGTCGTCATGTTCGGCCTGGTCGTCCTGATCGGCCTCATCCTGCAGGCCATCAATCCGGGGTATGGCTTGACCGCAGCGACCATCCCGTGGGCCCAGATGGGGCAGAGCTACGCCCTGCTCTACGGGGCGTCATTTCTGATGGTTTCGATCCACCTGTGGGTGAGCAGCCGGTGGCCCAACTACGTCGTAGCATTCGCCACGGGCATCGCGGCGACGGTCACGACCGTGCTGGTCTTCGAAGGTGACCTGGCCCGCTTCTTCCCATGGTCCATGCCGGGGCTGCTGGCACTGTCGACCATGGGGATCCCGGACCTGGTCATGTCCGTGCCGCTCTTCCTGGCGATCGGCGCGGGCGGGGGACTGCTTGTCGCCCTGCTGGGCGGGTGGCACATCGCGCGCCGGGACGTGCTGTAGGCGCGGCGCGGGTGACCCGCCAATCGTCAAGACGAAACCTGCGTCCCACTCAGGGCAGGCTGCTGAACCACGCGGCGGCCTGGCCGATGTCCACGTTGCCGCCGCTGATCACCGCGCCGACGCGCTTGCCCGCCACCGCATACCGGTGATTGTACACCGCGGCCAGCCCCAGCACGCCGGTTGGCTCGACCACGAGCTTCATGCGCGTCCAGACGAAGACCATCGTGCGCACGAGGTCATCGTCCTCCACCGCGATCATGTCGTCCACGTACTGCCGCACCAGGGGGAACGTCACCTGGCCCAGGTAGGGGGTGCGTGCGCCGTCGGCGATGGTGACCGGGTTGTGGACCGTCTGCAGCACGCCGCTCTCGAACGAGCGCTTCGCGTCGTCGCCCGCGGCCGGCTCGACGCCGATCACCTTGCACCGGGGGGAACGGGCCTTGGCCGCCACCGCGCAGCCGCTCAGTAGCCCGGCCCCGCCGCACGGCACGAAGAGATAGTCCAGCTCGCCAACTTCATCGAACAGCTCCAGCGCCGTGGTCCCCGCGCCTGCCACGATGTGCGGGTGGTCATAGGGCGGGATCAGCGTGTAGCCGTGTTCGGCCGCCAGGCGATCTGAGATGGCCTCGCGGGTGTCCTTCTCGATGTCGTAGACGACGATCTCCGCGCCGTAGTCGCGCGTCGCATCCAACTTCATGCGCGGCGCATCCTGCGGCATGACGATGGTCGCGTGCACGCCGAGGATGCGGCACACCAGCGCCAACGCCTGCGCGTGATTGCCGGACGAGTGGGTGATGACCCCGCGCGCCTTCTGCTCATCGCTGAGCCGCGTCACGGCGTTGTAGGCGCCGCGGAACTTGAACGCGCCGACGCGCTGCAGGTTCTCGCACTTCAGGAACACGGTTGCGTCGCACGCGGCATCGAGCAGCCGCGACGTGGCGACGGGGGTGCAATGCGCCGCGCCCGCGATCCGGCTGGCAGCGGAGAGGATGTCGTCGAATGTGACCACTGGCTACCTCGCTCTTGTACGATAAGGAAGATGGAAGATGAAAGAAGGAAGATCGAGCTCCTTCACACCGCTCTTTTATCTTCCTTCTTCCGTCTTCCTTCTTCCATCCACTACACCACCGCGATGCGCGATCCGCCGGGCCGCTTCACCACGTCGATGCGCGCGCCGAACTGGTCCTTCAGCTCGTCGATGTGGCTGATGACGATCACGAGCTCGAAGTCTCCCTTGATCGAGTTGATCGTCTCCACGACCATGTCGAGGCCGCGCGTGTCCTGCGAACCGAACCCCTCGTCGATCACGAGAGTCTGCAATTGCGCGCCCGCGCGGCGCGCCAGCAACCGGCTCAGCGCAATGCGCAGCGCCAGGTTGGCCCGAAATGCTTCACCGCCGGAGTAGAGCTCGTAGGACCGCGAGCCAAGCTCATCGGAGATGATGATCTCGAGCGTCTCGGCCACGCCGCCGGTCACCTTCTCCCGCTGCGTCTCCAGTCGCAGGTTCATGCGGCCCTCGGTCATGCGCTGGAGCAGGCGGTTCGCCTCGGTCTCGACCTCGGGGATGGCGCTCTCGATGATCATGGCCTGGATGCCCTTCTTGCCGAACGCCTCGCGCAATTCGGAGAACAGGCTGATCTCCGCGTTCAGCGCATCCAGGTCCGCGCGCAGCCGGGTGCGGCGCTCTTCCAGCTGATCGATGACGTGAAGCTGTTGCTCGGCTGCGCCCTGCTGCTGCTGGGCGCGCCGGCTGGCGCTCTCGGCCTGCAGCCACCGCGCCTCCGCCTCCTTGAGCGTCGCTTCCAGGTGCGGCAGCCCCCCCAGCGCATCCTGGAGGGCAGTGCGCTGGACGGCCGCGGCTGCCAGGTCCTCGTCCCGGCGAGCCACCTGCGCGGACAGCGACTGGCAGCGTCCGCGCGCTTCATCGAGGCCCTCGAGCGCGGGCAGCAGCTGGCGCGTGTACCGGGCGTCGAATGGATGGAGCCGCTGCATCTCGCGGCGGACCTGGTCGTGCGCGGCCGCGTCGTAGCTCGTCTCCCCCATGGCGGCTGCGAGTGCAGCAAGCTCCGCCTGTGCACTGCCGCCGTACTCCTGCCGGCTGAGCCGCCCGGCCACTTCCGACGCGCGCTCGTCGACCGCGACCTGCTCGGTCGCGGCACGCTCGCACTCGACAATCGCGGCCTCGACCTGGGCCGCCTGCCGCTGCCGCGCGGCCCGGGAGGTCAGGCTGCGCGCCAGCTCCCGGTCCTCCGCCTCCAGCGCCGCCTTGCGGCCGGTCAGCGCCTTGGACTCGCTCAAACTCGCGCGGTAGCGCTCACCTAGCTGATCGCGTTCGGCCGAGAGCTGTGCGATGACGCGGGCGCGGTGCTCGTCGCTCAGCGGCTGATTACAGACGGGGCACACGGCCTCGCCCGCGCCGGTCAGCAACTCGAGGCGCTCCTTGACCGCCTGGCCCTCCGCCTTGACGCGCTCCATCTCGTGGCGCACCCCGGCGGAGCGATCCCCGATCTCTAGCAGCTCGAACGTGATGGCTTCGCGGCGCGCCTGCTGCTGATCCAACTGCGCGAGCAGGTCCTGAGTCCCCGCCAGGGCCTTGCGGTGACCATCCACCGCTGCGACCTTCGCGCCCAATTCCGTGCTGCGCTCCTCGAGCCGCCGCGCTTCGGACACCAGCTCCATGCGCGCCTGATCGACCGCACGTTGGGCGCGGCTGACCCGCGCCTGCAGCTCGCTGTAGCGGCGCAGCCGCTCGTTCCACCCGGCCTCGGCGGCCCGCACCGCCTCCAACTCGTGCCAGCCAGCCTCGATCTCATCCCGCTGCGCCAGGACGGCCTCCAGCGTGTGCAGCCGCGCGTTGGCCTGCTCCAGCTGCGAACGCAGGTCCGCCAGCTCGCGCTCGTCGCGCCGGGTACGCGCGAGCAGATCATCGAGCTGTTGCTGTCGGGCGCGGAGCGCCTGAACCTGGCTCCGCGATGCAGTCCGTTCCGCCTCGGCCAGGCTCAGGGCCGCCTGGGCGGATTCCACGGCGTGGCGCGCCTCGGCCAGGCGGGCCTCCACGGCCGCGCGGTCGGCCAGCTCCGCGTCGATCGACCTGAGCTCGGACTCGATGCCGATCGTGCGCTCCCTGCGCACCTGGACGGCCGATTTCGCGCGCTCCTCGTACTGGTCGTAGCGTCCCAGCCCCAGGATGTCGGCCAGGATCTGCTTGCGCTCGGTCGGGGTCTTGACGGTGAAGGAGTCTGCGCGGCCCTGGAGGAGGAAGGCCGAGTTGACGAACGTCTCGTAGTCGAGCCGCAGGGTGCGGATGATCTGCGCCTGTCGCTGCAGCAGGTTGCCCTCGTCCAGCAGGCGCCAATCGCCCTGCGCGTCGTCCCAGATGTAGAAGTGCAGGTCGCTCTGCCCGCGCCCGCGCTTGCTGCGCTGGCGCCAGACGCGATACACCTGGGATCCGAGCGCGAACTCGAGATCGACCCACATCTCGGTCAGGCCGAGGGTGATCAGCTCGTCGTCGCGCCGCGCGCGCGCCTTGCCCCACAGCGCCCAGGTGATCGCGTCGAGCAGGGCCGACTTGCCATGCCCATTGTCGCCCGTCAGGCTGGTCATGTGCATGCCGGTGAACTCGAGTGACTGCTCCTCCCCGTAGCACATGAAGCCGCAGACACGTAGTTTTCGTGGGATCATGGCGCCTGCCTTACTCCGAAATAGACCTCCGAGTCTCTGGCCAGCCGCAGGCTGGCACGACCTCGGAGGTCTGATTCCCTTCTAGAATCCCTGCAACTGGCTCAGGTCGGCGATGCCGTCCGGGAGCGCTGCGATGCGTTGGACCAGGGCCAGCCGCGCCTGGCGGACCGCCTGGTCCTCCGCCATGACGAGCACGTCGGTGAAGAAGCGGTTGATCGGATCCTGCAGGTCTGCCAGCACCTCGCCCAGCAGCGCCACGCCGGGCTCGGCGCCGGCCTCCGCCATCCGCGCGATCGCTGCCTGCGCGGCATCGTACAGGCCGCGCGTCGGCGCGTCCGTGTAGTGCCCGGGGGCGAGGTCGTACGTCTCGCTCAGCGGCCGGGTGATCCGCTTGCAGCGCGCGTAGGCGGTCAACAGGTCGGCCCAGTCCGGCGCCTGCGCCAACGCGGCCAGCTCCCGCGCGGCCTTCGCCGCGCGATACGGATCGTGGCTCTGCTCCGCGAGCACCGCATCGACCACGTCGTGCGCCCACCCCTGCTCGCGCAGCCAGCCGTACAGCCGGTCGCGGATGAACAGGAGGACGTCGTCCAGCACCTGCCGCGACACCTCGACGGGCATCTGCGCGGCCACTGCCGCCAGGGCCGGCCGCAGATCGAACGACTGTTGGCGGCCGATCAGTGCGCCGACCAGGCCGAGCGCGTCGCGGCGCAGGCCGAACGGATCGGTCGTGCTCGTGGGCGCCAGGTTCACCGCGAAGAGGCCGACCAGCGAATCGAGCCGGTTGGCGATGCCCAGCAGCAGCCCGGGCTTCGAGGCCGGCGCCGCGTCGCCCTGGAAGCGGGGCAGGTAGTGCTCGTAGATAGCATGGGCGACCGCCTCGGGCTCGCCCGACAGCCGGGCATACTCGCGGCCCATGACCCCCTGCAAGGAGGTCAGCTCGACGACCATCTGCGTGGCCAGGTCGCTCTTGAAGAGCGCGGCTGCCCGCTGGGCGGTCTCCCGTTCCGCGGCCGTCAGCCCCAGGCTCTCCGCGAGAACGGGCGTCAGGCGCTCGACGCGGTGCACCTTGTCGAGCATCGAGCCGAGCTTCTGCTGGAAGGTCAGCGTGGCCAACCGGGGAGTGAACTCGGCCAGGGGCCGCGTCGTGTCCGCGCGGAAGAAGTACGCCGCGTCGGCATAGCGCGCCCGGATGACGCCCTCGTTGCCCTCACGCACGGAGTCGATGAACTCGGCCGGACCGTTGCGGACCGTGATGAAGTACGGCAGCATGGCGCCGCCGGCCACCACCGGGAAGTAGCGCTGGTGCTTCTTCATCACCGTGATGAGCACTTCCTTCGGCAGGCGCAGGTAGTCGGACGAGAAGCTGCCCCTCAGCGCGGTGGGCTGCTCCACCAGGTCGGTGACCTCGTCCAGCAGCGCCGGGTCGTCAGGGATCTCGCCGCCGACCTCCGCGGCCAGCGCCGCCACCTGCGCGGCAATGGTCGCGCGGCGCGCGGCCCGGTCCACGATCACGTGATGCTCGGCCATGAGCGGCAGATACGCGTCCGCGCCGGTCACTTCCAGCTCGGGCGAGCCCTCGGCGCGAGGACCGCGCGTCGTGCGCCCGGCCGCGACGCCGGCATAGGTGAAGGGCGCCACCGTCCCGCCCCACAGCGAGACGATCCAGCGGATCGGCCGCGAGAAGGCCACGTTGGTCGCGTTCCAGCGCATGGTCTTGCCGAACTTGATGCCGGCCACCAGGCCGGGCAGCGCGGGCGGCAGCACCTCGAACGTGGGCCGTCCCTCGCGGCGCACGACCGCGAAGGCGTAACGCCCGCCGCCCTCCTCGCGCACCACGAGCGCTTCCACCGGCACGCCGTTCTTCCGCGCAAACCCCACCGCAGCCGGGGTGGCCGCGCCGGACGGGTCGAACGCGCGATCCGCGGGCGGCCCCTTCACCTGCGTCTCCAGGTCGGCCTGGGTTCCCGCGAGCGCCTCGATCAGCACCACCGTCCGCCGCGGCGTCCCGTGCACGCTGATCGCGCCGTGGCTCAGCCGCAGCTCGTCGAGCAGCTTCGGCACGCTGACCTCGAGCTGCGCCATCGCATCGACGAGATCGCCGGCCGGCAGTTCCTCGGTGCCGATTTCCAATAGATAGGACGACGATTGAAGATTGAAGATTGAAGATTGAAGATTGACGGTTTCCGATGGCGTGGACGAATCTTCAATCTTCAATGGGGCATCTTCAATCCAGGGGTACTCCTCCCGCTCGCGCTGCTCGACGTAGGCGACGGACACCTGGTGGGCCAGGTCGCGCATGCGCGCGAAGAAGTGGGCGCGTTCGGTCACGCCGACCGCGCCGCGCGCGTCGAGCAGGTTGAACGTGTGGGAACAGCGCAGCACATAGTCGTGCGCGGGGATGACCAGCTTGTGCGCCAGGCAGCTCTGGGCCTCCGCCTCGAACAGCTCGTACATCTGCTTCAGGCGGCCCACGTCGGCGATCTCGAACTCGTACCTGCAGTGCTCGATCTCGGGCGACTTGAGCACGTCGCCGTAGGTGCGCCGGCCGTCCCAGTCGATCTGCCAGACCTCCTTGACGCCCTGCAGAAACATGACGATGCGTTCCAGGCCATAGGTGTACTCGATCGCGACGGGATCCAGGGTCAGTCCTCCGGCCTGCTGGAAGTAGGTGTACTGGGTGATCTCCATCCCATCCAGCCACACCTCCCAGCCGAGGCCCCAGGCGCCGAGCGCGGGAGAAGCCCAGTTATCCTCCACAAAGCGAATGTCGTGCATCCGCCGGTCGATGCCGATGGCATCCAGGCTGCGCAGGTAGAGCTCCTGCGAGTTCTCCGGCGCAGGCTGCAGGATCACCTGGAACTGCGTGTGCATCTGCATGCGGTTCGGGTTCTCCGCGTAGCGCCCGTCGTCCGGCCGGTAGCTCGGCTCGACGTAGGCCACGTTCCACGGCTCGGGCCCCAGCACGCGCAGGATGGTGCCGGGGTTGGCCGTACCCGCGCCCACCTTTTCGCTGTAGGGCTGCCAGATCAGGCATCCCTGCTCGGCCCAATACGCCTGCAGGCGCATGATGACTTCCTGGAATGATAGCGGTTTCATCGTAGTCATTTCCTGTCTCAAGAAGAAAAAGCCGGCGCTTGGACCAAGGCCGGCTTACAACGCATGGCTATGCTTTGCCTGTTCGGAATGATACCCGCCGCAGCGTATCTCGTCAACCCGTGCCGGGGCCCTTCAGCAGCCGGTCGCACGCCTCCGCCTGCCGCGCGTGGTAGCGCGCCAGCATCGCACGGGCTGCGGCCACGTCATCGTAGCGGCCCTCGGCCTTGGCCTGGCCGCGCACGAGGGCGGCCTCGACGTCGACCTCCAGCTGGTAGGCCAGCTTGAAGAGGAAGACGAACACGTCCGAAAGCTCCTCCTCCAGCGCGTCGTGCAGCGCCTCGGGGCTCGGGGCCTCCTTGTAGCCCTCCCACGCCAGCATGAGCCGGGCGACCTCGCCCAGCTCTTCCATGACGTGCACCAGCGTGTGGGAAGGGGAGACGCGGTCCCAGCCGCGCGCCCGATCCCACGCTTCAAGCCATTCCTGGTAGGCCTTCATCTCCACGATCGGTCATTCCTTCGGCGCGATCAGCGCCCTGCGCAGCTTTTCGAGAAAGACGGGCGCACGCAGCGTGCGTTCGAGATGATAGACGATGTAGCGCGCCAGGATGGATTCCACCTGCGCGAGCACCTCGGGACGCAGCTGCAGCACCGCGATCTGATCCCAGGGATGGGCCTGCAGATAGCGCAGCACCTTGAGCACGTCGAGGGGCAGGGCGATGGTGCCGTCGACATTGGCCCCGTGTTGCGGACACAGGCAGCCGCCGCGATCGAGGCTCAGGAAGTTCACCACCGGCTCCAGCGGGCGGTTGCAGTGGACGCAATGGAAGAGCTGTGGCTGGTAGCCCACCAGCGCGAGGAGGTGCAGCTCGTAGTAGCGCATGGCCAGGCTGGAAGGCTGACCGGTGTCCAGGCGGCCCACCGTGTCGAGCAGCAGGTCGAAGAGCGCGACGTTCGGGTCCTCGTCCACCGTAAAGGCATCGGCCAGTTCGGCCGCCGCGTAGGCCAGGCTGCTGAGCCACAGGTCCTCGCGCACGTGGCGGTGCGCGTCGATCGTCTCCGCCTGCGTCACCAGGTCGAGGCTGGCGCCCTTCGCCACGAGCAGGTCCGTGTGGGTGAACGGCTCGAGGTGGCCCGCCTTGCGGCTGGCCGCGCGGCGCACCCCCTTGGCCAGTAGCGTCACCTTGCCGCGATCCCGCGTGAAGACGGTGAGGAGGCGGTCGGCTTCGCCCAGATCACGCCGCCGCAACACGATCCCTGACAGCCGGTAGAGCCGCTGACGCCGCGCCTGTCCTTGATCCATCATCTCCCACGACCGGTTCGAGTCTGCACCGGATTATAGCATCTGCGGCGTCCCATCCTCAAGCCGCGGCCGCAACGCGAAGGGGCCCGCGCCCCCCGAAGGGAACGCGGGCCCCGTGCGCCAGCCGGCGTGAGGTCAGCGCGTCACACTGGCATCGTTCGAGCAGACGTTCGTCCCCTGGTTGCACACCTTGTACGTGTACGTGCCCGCCGTCTTCAGCTTGTCGCTGTGAAGCCCGTCGTTCGGCGTCGTAACGAGCTTGTACCCGTTCCGAAAGATGTCCACATAGCTGGCCGTTGCGCCACTCCAGCGCAGATCTGCGTAGACGCTGCGCCCCGCCACGCGGCGGGTGGCCGTCAGCGTGATGTTCCCGGGAACGGGCGTCGCGGTCGGCAGAGGCGTCGCGGTCGGAACCACGGTCGGGTCCGGCGTGACGGTCGGCGATGTCCCACCGAACAACGTGTAGAGCAGCAGGTCGGGCGAACCGGTGCCCTCATTGCCCACCACGCCCGCCGTGGCATTGGCGACCAGGGCGCCGGCCACGGTCGCGGGGGAGGCGCCGGGGTTCGCCTCCAGATAGAGCGCAGCCGCACCGGCCACGTGCGGCGTCGCCATGCTGGTGCCGCTGATGGTGTTGGTCGCGGTGGTGCCCGTATACCACGCCGAGGTGATGGACGAGCCCGGCGCAAAGATGTCGAGACACGAACCGTAGTTGGAGTAGTAGGCGCGGGTGTCGCTACTGTCGGTCGCGCCAACGGTGATCGCCGATGGCACGCGGGCAGGCGAGTAGTTGCAGGCATTCTTGTTGCTGTTGCCCGCGGCGATGGCATAGGTGACGCCGTCCACGATGGAGTTGGCTACTGCCGCGTCCAATGCGGTGTCAAGGCCGCCGCCCAGACTCATGTTCGCCACCGCCGGCTGCCCGGCCTGGTGGTTGGAGGTCACCCAGTTGACGCCTGCGACCACGCCCGAAGTCGTGCCGGAGCCGCTGCAATCCAGCACGCGCACGGCCACCAGGCTGACGCCCTTGGCCACGCCGTAGGTGCTGCCGCCCACGGTGCCCGCGACGTGCGTGCCGTGCCCGTTGCAGTCATCCGCCGAGCCGCCATCGACCGCATCGTAGCCGGAGACCGCGCGGCCGCCAAACTGAGTGTGATTGAAGAGGATGCCGGTATCGATGATGTACGCGGTGACGCCTGCACCGGTATAGTCATAAGTGTAGGCGCCGTTGAGCGGCAGAGCCCGCTGATCGATCCGGTCCAGGCCCCAGGTAGCGCCCGTCTGCGTGGTGTCGAGGGTGACGACCGAGTCGACCTGGACATAGTCGACGTGGGGATTGCGCCGCAGTGCTTCGACCGCACGCGCTGAAAGGGGCGCCGCAAAGCCGTTGAGCGCCGCATCGTAGCGATAGACGGCCGAGGCGCCGCCGAGGCGGGACACCTCCGGAGCGAGCGCATGGGCATCGGCCGACGTATCCTGCAGCGCGGCTTCCATGGCCGCATCGACGAGGCCGGGCGCAGCCGCGTCCTTGAAGACGACGATGTAGCGCCCCGGCAGGGCCTGGGGCGCGTCCTGACCGAGCAGGGGCGCCATGGGGCCTTCCGGAGCCGCCAGCGCGGGGCTGATTGCAGCCAGCGCCAGGAGCAAGACGAGCGTTACGAACCACACGTTCCGACGTTGCATCGAGGACCTCCCTTTGGGAAATGAGGATGGTTGCCGCTGACCGTTGCCAGCGACGGTGGACAGTGGCCTGTTCCATGAGCACCATCGGTCATGACGTGCACCGGCTTGCCGTGCGGCGCATTATATACCGGCCGGCGCACGCGTCAAATGTCAGAAAAGGGGGTGGGGCCCGCGTTTCGCCCGGGGCCGGGCGCGTTCTCAGCGGTCCAGTTGGTCGGGGGTGAAGGCGTCCGGCAGGAGGTCGCCGATGGTGTAGACCCGGCGCCGGCCGGCCTCGTCGGCCACGATGACGGTCATGGCCGGCCCAAATTCGGCGAGCACCTGGCGGCACGCGCCGCACGGCGTCACGCCGTTCTCCGTCACCACCGCGATTGCATCGAAACGCCGGGTGCCCTCTGCGACGGCGTGCGCGACCGCATTGCGCTCCGCACAGATGGTGAGGCCGAACGAGGCATTCTCCACGTTGCAGCCGGTGAAAACCCGGCCATCTTCGGCGCGCAGGGCCGCGCCCACCGCGAAGTGCGAGTAGGGCACGTAGGCAGATTGCCGCGCCAGCGCGGCCAGGTGTAGCAGTTCGTCCTGTTCTGAAGAGGTCAGTGTCATCGGAAACTCAAGCCCCACGTTCATATCGGGAGGCGCACACGCCCCCGAGGATATGCCCCCGGCAGAACCGTCAGTGAAAGATCAGCGTGGCCAGGATGCCGGCACTGCTGCCCTCACCCACCGCTTTGGCCCCGTGCACCTGGCCGTTGCGATCGCGAGCAGGGGGCATGGCCTCATCGTTGTCGGATGTCGCCACGACCGCTCGCACCTGCTTGATGCGCCGGCCGACGACCGACAGAACCTCGATCGTCACGTTTTCGAACTCGACGCGATCCCCCATCGCGGGGACCTTGCCCAGCTGGCTGTAGATGAACCCGCCAAGCGTGTCGCCGCCCTCGCTCGGCAGCTCAACCTCCAGCAACTTGTTCACCTCATCGATCGGCACGCGCGCATCAAACAGGAACTCATGGCTGTTGACCGCCTCAACCGTCGGCTCTTCCGCGTCGTATTCATCCTGGATCTCGCCGACGATCTCTTCCAACAGGTCCTCGATCGTCACGAGGCCCGCGGTTCCGCCGTACTCATCCACGACGATGGCAATGTGCACCTTGCGCTTCTGCAGCTCCTGGAGCAGCTCGTCCACCTTCTTCGACTCGGGGATGAAGTACACGGGGCGAACGATCTTGGCAATGGGCGTGTCCGTGCGTCCGTCGCGCAAATATTTCAGCAGGTCCTTCGCATACAGAACCCCCTGAATATTGTCGATCGAGTCGCCGTAAACGGGTATGCGCGAATGTCCTGCGCGGAGAATCACTTCCAGGGCGCCGAGCAGCGGCGTCTCTGCAGAGACGCCCGTGACGTCGATCCGTGGCACCATCACTTCGCGCACCAGCTTGTCGCTGAACTCGAAGATCGAGGCGATCAGTTCCTTCTCATCCTGCTCGATGACGGACTCCTCGTCGGAGACGTGCAGCAGGAAACGCAGGCCGTCTTCGCTCAGGAATACGCTCTCTGGCGCGGCGCCCTTGGGCACTGCGCCGCCGCCGATACGCCGCAGGACAGCCGTGATGGGCGCCAACAACCAGCCGGCGACCTGGACCAGCGGCGCCAACCACACAGCGGCGCGCTCCTCTTTGTTGACCACCCAGGCCCGTCCCAGGATTTGCGCCAGGAGCAACGCGGAGACGCCGCCGGCGAGCCACCAGATGAGCCACCGGCCGTTGCCATAGGCGCGTGCGAGGAATGTCATGGTGACGATTACGGCGGTGCTGGCCAGCATCTTCGTGACCATGAGGGTGGAGAGCAGCCGTGCCGGTTCCGACAGGATCCGCGCCGCCAGCTCACCGCGGTTCGCGCGCTCGCCGCCGAACTTCCGAAGCTCGTTTCTGTTGAGGGAGGCGAAGGCCATTTCGGCCGCTGCAGCCAGTCCCAGAATGAGGATTGCCAGGACCGCCGGCAGGAAGCGCAGCAGTCCACTGACTAACATACCACCAATACTACTGTCAACGTCCAAAAGGACAACTCCTGAGTATCACGTCCATCATGCGACAATGATACGACAAATGACGCCGTTAATCAAAAAAGCAACGCCTTCCTCAAAACCGGGAAGATCGTTGCTCAATTAGAGGTCATGACTGCAGATAAGTTACAGAGAGAAGAAGAGGCTCTGTTGGCAATGACCTACTCTCGCAGGAGCTTGCGCTCCAACTACCATCGGCGCTGAGGAGCTTAACTGCCGGGTTCGGGATGGGACCGGGTGTTTCCCCCTCGCTATCGTCACCACCAGAGCCTCACTCTACACTTGTCAATCCGGCAACGCACCGCCATCCGGCACCCGCCCAACCAAGTGGAATAGAAGTATCATCAAGTACTGCCTTCTCACGTGAACTAAGCCTCTCGTGCATTAGTACGGCTTAGCTCAACACATTGCTGTGCGTACACCTGCCGCCTATCAAGCT
>JAXGQB010000059.1:0-6897 GCA_040766655.1 Anaerolineae bacterium | reverse complement strand
CCGGATCGAAGGGACTCAATCGGACATCGCGGACATCTACGCGTACGAGGCCGGTCAGGCGCCACGGCCTGGAATGGACTCGCCTCCGGCTGCGGACATGCAGGAGGTTCTTAACTACGTTCGGGCACTTGAGCACGGTCTTGAGCGCCTGGCGACCCTTCCGGTGAGCCTGCGGCTGATACGTGAGCTGCACGAGCGGTTGGTGCAGGGTGTCCGTGGAGGGCATGCAGCACCGGGTGAGTTCAGACGCAGCCAAAATTGGATTGGGCGGCCCGGCTGTACGCTGAACGAGGCCGATTTCGTCCCTCCACCTGTTCTGGAGATGCACGAAGCGCTCGGCCTGTTGGAGCAGTACCTGCATGCGGAGGGCGATGACCATCCACCTCTGATCCGCCTGGCGTTCATCCACTATCAGTTCGAGACCATCCATCCATTTGTGGATGGCAATGGCCGCATTGGACGTTTGCTCATCGCTCTGCTGTTGGTTCATTGGGGGCTCTTGCCGCTTCCCCTGCTGTACCTCAGCGATTACTTCGAGCGGCACCGACAGGAGTACTACGATCAGCTAATGGCGGTCAGCCGATACGGCACGTGGCGCGACTGGACGCTCTTCTTTCTCGCGGGAGTGGAGGATCAGGCACGTGATGCCAGCATTCGCGCAAAGCACCTGCAGGATCTTCGACGGAGTTGGCAAGACCGGCTTGCACAGGCACGCTCATCAGCGCTGCCATTGCGGCTTGCAGAAGCACTATTTGACTCGCCGATCCTCACCATCCCTCAGGCTCAACGTATCTTGGACGTCACTTACGTGAGCGCTCAACGTAATGTTGAGAAGCTGGTAGAAGCCGGGATTCTGAAGCAACTCGGAACGTCGACTTATGACCGGACTTACGCCGCCCTCGGAATACTGAATATCATATCGGAGCGTCGCGGGTAGAGACCTACACGTTGCCTCTCCGGAGTATAGTTCCGTTACCTGCGCCAGTACGGCCGGATCACCAACCGCGAGTATCGCGATCTGTGCCCCGACGTCAGCCCCGAGACCCTGCGCCTCGACCTTGCGGATTTGGTGGACAAGAATATCGTGGTGAAGATCGGCGACAAGAAGGGCACGTCGTATATTTTGAAGTGAGGCGCTGCATCACACCATGGCCTCGAGGTAGGGTCTCATCACGTTCTGGACCCGGCATATCTCAGCGCAGTGCCAGAGCTCATCCACCGTGCATTTGCGTTGCCGCAGGCAGTCCCGCAGCGCATCCATGGCCACGTCCAGCCCGATCTTGTTACGGTACTTGAAACAGTCTGCAACCGTCTTGGCGGGATCATAGATGCGCACGGAGACTCCTTCGATCGTGTAGGTCGTGATGCCCGCTGTGAGCGCGGCGCCCGAGAAGCGCACGATCCGCAGCGGAGGGTAGTCGACCTTTGGACGCCACACATTGGGACCGATGGCAAGCCAGATCTGGAACGGCAGTTGTGTGGTCAGCCCGTGATACACAAGTGCAGACAGCAGGCAGATCACGCCATCCGGCATCCGCTTGGCGGCCTCAGCCAGTCCGTGGTTTTCCGTGAAGTCACCATCCGGTAGGATATAGAGGCCGCGTCCAGTACGGATAAGTTGGCCTCGCTCAAGCATCCGGCACAGATACTGGCGCGGAACACCCAGGGGATCGAGATCCCTGGGCCGCAGTATCCCATGCTCTCGCACCAGTTGGAGGATTTGCTCTGCAACAGAGCTGCTCACCTGACCTCCGGTGTTACAATATCTCGGAAGATAATGATTTCTTCCCAGATATTGTAACGCGCAATCTGAGACCGTACAAACCGGCTACCGTCTGCCGGGGATCACGGTCAACTTAAGCGCGATCATGAAGTGGCAGCCACTATCTCCTGAAGCAAATGTAATGCCTTGTTCGAGTGACCTACCTACTTGCCGGCATCTTTCTCCGCCAGGTGATCCGACATGAACTGCACCACGGGCATGAAAGGTATGCCGCAGTGGGTGCTGTTGCTGACTTCCACGAGAGTGTGCTCTATGCCAAGATCCGTCAGTGTCTTGTCATACGCACGAGCTACGTTGACAGGGTTCACACGATCCTGGGAGCCATGATAGAGCATGAACGCAACCAACCGTTGTGACTGCTGGACATGTCGCTTGGCGTCATCCACCGGATCTGTGGCATCCATCTTCTGCACAACCGAAGGGACGGCCTCAACCTCGCCATTCGAGATCACCCACGGCAGATCCGCATAATAAGGCGGGTTGTCCGGGTTGGGAGCCACCACGGCGGCCAGCCCTATTCCCACCCGAATCCCTAAACGCTTGATGCATATTCATTGATCAAGCGCTTAATCATTGAAAGAAAGGGAAGGTTCGAGTAAGAGTAGGCAAAAACCCTGACAAGGTGAATGCCATGGAACTCGACCTCGAAACCTTCCTGACGACATTGTACGTGATCACGGACGATTTGTACGTAACGAGCGTCCTGCCCAAGCTACCCGCGACGGGCGGGCCAGCACCCAAGCTCAGCGACTCGGAGGTGCTGTGCCTGGGGCTGGCGGCCCACTGGCGCTCCGGCGTACCCTGGAAGACCGAACGCGGCTTCGTGCGCTATGCATCGAAACACTTGCGCTCGTACTTCCCGCAGATGACGAGTCAAAGTGCCTTCAACCGGCGGCTGCGCCGGCTGTGGGGCGCTTTCATCCTGATCCAGCAAGCCGTGGCCGACCAGTTGTGGTGTGCGCAGGATTGCGAAGTCATGGACTGTGCACCCATACCGATTGCCCGGGGTGCACGCTCCTTCCACCCCGGCTGGTTGGCCGATATCGCCCGCATCGGCAAGGGTGGCAACGACCGCTACTTCTACGGCCTGCACCTGTTGCTGGTCGTCAGTGCGAGCGGCGTCGCAACGGGCTGGACGCTCGCGGCCGGCAACATTCAGGATCGCTGGTTAGCTGAGCTGTTACTCAGCAGCCGGGTCGGGCGACCACAACTGACGGGACCGCACACCGCCGCCGGCATGTCACACCTCAACCCACCGGCCGACTGGATCGGACCGGTGCAGAGCTGTGGCCGCTGGCGCAATAGTCCCGTGCTGGCCGATCTCGGTTATGCCGGCGCCGATTGGCAGCAGCACTGGCAGGACTACGCCGCGGAGGTGTTGACACCGCCCGTTTGGGAACGCCACAGCGCCCGGGTCTGGTTTTCAAGTGTCCGCCAGGCCGTCGAAACCGCCTTCGCGGCTCTGGTCGACAGCTTCGGGCTCCAGTTCCCACGTGCGCACAGCACCTGGGGGCTGTTGACTCGTATCGGCGCCAAGATCGCCGCCTACAACGTCGGCATCCTGGTCAATCGGCACTTCGACCGCCCTGATCTGGCTTTCGCCACCCTGGTCGTGTGAGCCAGAAAGGGTGCGTCAATATGCATCAAGCGTCTAAGGGTAGCCTCGCGAAGTTAGCCAAGCCCTGTGACGCCCCTTCGAATCCGTAGCCGAGCTCCTTCCATCCCTGTTCCCCTCCCCAGTCATAGCCTCCCGAAACTGCAGCAACCACGCCAAAGACGTCCGGGTGCGCCAATGCAAGGTGGGCTGCGCCGTCGCCGCCCATCGAGCAGCCGGTGATTCCCCGGCTCTCGGACCGCGCTAGCGTGCGAAAATTGGCATCGATATAGTCAACCAACTCCGACGTGATGTAGGTCTCGTAGCCGCCCGTGGTCGGGCTGTCCAGGTACCAACTGCCCCCAGCCTGGTGTTGGCGTCGGGGAAAACCATGATCATGTCTTGGACTGCATCCGACCCAAGTGCCTTATCAAGGGGCAACTTGAGGGCTGTCACCATAGAGTCACCGCGACCGTTGTAACCGTGAAGCACGTAGACGACAGGGTAGCGCTTGTTGCTCGTGGCATACTCCGGCGGCAGCAAGATGTAGATTGTGCGAGTGGCCGGATCGCCAAGCAGGTTCCCGGCAAGGGCCTGACTGGTGAACTTGACGGTTGTTAGCATCGTCTGCTTTTTGGCTGCCGCAGGTGTCGACGTTTGCTGATTCAGAGTCGATCTCGTAGCCGTGGCCATGGGTGTGGGTGCGACCGTTGCTGCCAATGTTGGAGTTGCAGTCGGCGCCGCTGTGGCGCTCGACAGTTCGGGTGTCGCAGTAGAGGGGGCGGCCAGCGCAGGTTCAAGTGCTGCAGGGACTGACGGGGCAGGCGCCACGGCGGGCACATCGCGACAACCTGCCATCGACAACACTGCAAACATGAAAGCCACGCCGAACTGTAGTGTTCGCTGGTGATTCAGGGTTCCTTCCCTCTCTGTTGTTACCGCAAGAGTGTATCAATTCCGATCGTTGATCAGCTCCACAATGATGCGGACCAGGATGTCGCGTTGGTCCGGGGCGCTTTCCGCAATCATCAGCGTGATGGCAACCAGCGCGTTGTCGGCGATCCGCTTGGTGCCATCCTGACGGTACAGGCTACCGTTCTTCTCCATGAACCAGAGAAAGAGCGCAGCTCCGATGCGCTTGTTCCCGTCCACGAAGCTGTGATTTTTCACCAGGAAGTAGAGCAGGTGCGCGGCCTTTTCTTCGAGACCGGGGTACACGTCGACGCCGTCAAACATCTGGATCACGGCAGCAAGCGAACCGCGCAGGCTGGCGTCCTTTTCACGGCCGAATAGCTCCGATGCGCCGAAAGTCGTCCGCAACTGGGCAACGATAGCGATGGCCTCTTCGTAATCGATGCCGCGTGCTTCGCCGCGGCGGGCCTGTCCGGGTCCCACCCGTTGATGGTCGTAGTCATCGAGGATGTCCAGCGCGCGCGCATAGTCGGTGACCACGTGCAGCAGCGCCTGGGCCTGGTCAGAGGAAAGGTCATGTCGGTCGAGCACCCGTCTGACGATGCGTAACGATTGCTTCAGCTCGTCCAACCGCCGCTCGTTGACCGAGTAGCCCTTCAACAGGTGATCCCGCAGCACCCGCGTTGCCCAAATGCGAAACTGCGTGCCGCGCTTCGAGTTCACGCGGTAGCCAACGGAGAGGATCGCATCGAGGTTAAAGAATTCGATCTGTCGCTCTACTACGCGACCGCCCTCATCCTGAACTGTTGCAAAAAATGCAACAGTTGCCGCGCGATCCAGCTCCGCCGTCGCGTAGATATTGCGCAAGTGTCTTGAAACGACTGACTTATCGCGCTCGAACAAGGCGGCTATCTGGTTGAGATTCAGCCAGACAGAGTCCTGCTCCAGACGCACCTGGAGCCCGGGAAGATCTTGTGCTTCCTGATAGATGACGATTTCGCCACGACCGACCGTGGTATCGGCTTCACTCTGTGCCATTGGCCGTTCCGTCTCCGGTGCTGTGCTTCACGTCGCGCTCACTCTATCACATATCAGCGTGATCGGGGAAAGCTCGCAACGGAGTGTTAGGCCAGACCGATTTGGCGCGGGCTTCGTGCCGTGGCCAGGGGCCGTTCTGGCTCTATGGGCCTGTCCCGCGACTTGCATTTCATCCTGTCCATGCTATATTGAGCCTGCACCGGAGCTTGCAGCCTGCCCACCCATCGCTGACTCCCCGCACGGGCGGCAGTGCCCCGGGCGTTGCCCACACCTCATCCTGCAACCACATCAGCATCGTGGAGGAACTGACATGAGACAGATCCACCTGCGCCTCGGCCTCGTCCTGCTCATCGCCTTGCTGCTGGCAGCCTGCACGCCGGCGGCACCGCCCGCGCCCCCAACGGCGACCACTGCACCACCGACGGTGGCGCCACCGACCGCACCACCACCGACCGAGCCTCCCACTGCGCCGCCGCCCACCGCCACGACCGCGCCGACGGATCCACCGCCGACCGCTACGACTGAGCCGACTGCGACACCGACGGTGGCGGCCACGCAGGTCATCACGGAGTTCGCGAAGCTCAACGACATCACGATGTACTACGCATCGTACGGCGAGGGTGACCCGCTGATCCTGCTGCACGGGGCTCTGGGCAGCGGCGACAATTTCGTCTACCAGGTGCCGGAATTTTCGAAGACGTATCGGGTGATCACGCCCGACAGCCGCGGCCAGGGCCGGTCGACGGACTCCGACGAGCCGCTGACCTATCACCTGATGGCGGAGGACGTGGTGCAGCTGATGGATTACCTGGAGCTCCAATCGGCCTTCATCGTGGGCTGGAGCGACGGCGGCAACATCGGGCTGGACCTGGCGATCAACCATCCGGACCGCGTGCGCGCGCTGGTGACCTACGGCGCCAACGCCAGCCCGGCAGGGCTAAACTCAAACGCGACGTCGTTCTTCGAGTCTGCATCCGCGGAGACGCTGCAGGCTGAGCTGGGCGCGGAGTATCTGACGCTGTCCGCTACGCCCGATTACCTGCCCGTCATCGTGGAGAAGGTGCGGACTATGGTGCTGTCGGAGCCGAACTTCACCGCGGAGCAGCTTGCGACCATCGCTTCGCCGACGCTGATCGCGGATGGCTCGTTGGATCAGGTGATCGATAGGGAGCACGTCAAATGGATCGCGGCGTCGATCCCGGGCGCGGAGTTGAAGCTGATCGCCGGCGCGGATCACTACGCACCGCGCGCCTTGCCGGTGCCGTTCAACAGGGCTGTCCTGGGGTTCCTGGAGGGCAAGTAGGACGGACCTTGATTCGCGTGATTGAAGGATTACCACGATTGGCCTGATTGTAGGATTGCCTTGATTCGCGTGACCCAAGGACTATCTTGATGTACCGAGCGCACCGTCACCAATCAAGGTAATCCTCTAATCCTTCTAATCATGGTCCGCTTTTTCCCAAATTCCCCTTGGGTTATATTTGGGATATCCGCAGGCGGCCGGAGGACCACGCGGCTGGCCGTGCGTGATGGTTCAGCCCGATGAGCGACCGCAGCTGCTCCGCGAAGC
>JAXGQB010000058.1:0-7438 GCA_040766655.1 Anaerolineae bacterium | reverse complement strand
TCAGTGACCCGGTGCACGGCGGCTTCTTCCAGACCGGCGCGGACCACGAGGCGCTCATCGCGCGGCGCAAGGACTTCGTGGACAGTGCAGTGCCGGCGGGCAACTCGCTCGCTGCGGAGCTGCTGCTGCGCCTCGCGCTGCTGCTGGATCGCCCCAATTCGGCCGAGGAGGCGCGGAGGGTGCTCGGCCTGATGGCCGACGCGCTGGCCGAGCAGCCGCTCGCGTTCGGCCGGCTGCTGGGTGCGCTGGAGCTCGCGGTCAACCCGGGGCACGAGATTGCCGTGATCGGGGATCCGGCGGATGCGGCCACGGCCGCGCTGCTCGCCGAGGTGCACCGCCGCTTCCTGCCCACCAGTGTCGTGGCCGCGGCCGCGCCGGGCGACCCGGCGACTGGCGAGATCCCGCTCCTCGCGGGCCGCGAGCTGCGCGACGGCCGGCCGGCAGCGTACGTGTGCCGCAACTACGCGTGCCGCCTCCCCGTGACCGACCCCGCCGCGCTGGGGGCGCAGTTGGATAGCGGATTGAAGATTGCAGATTGAAGATTGCAGATTGCCGGACGACGGGTTGAAGGTTGGAAGGTTGAAGGTTGGTCATACAAATGACAGCCTCCAACCTTCACCGTGCGGTCGGCGGACGGCCGCCGGCCCGCCCTCTACCCTTCCTTCCGGTACGGCACGCCCAACTTCGCGGGCACGTTGAACGACTTGCGCGACACGGTCAGCACGATGGTCAGGATGTACGGCAGCGCGATGAACAGCTCGTTCGGGAACACGCTCCGGCCGCTCGACTGCATGAAGATCGCGACCGCCTCCGCCAGGCCGAAGACCAGCGTGCCGGCCAGCACGCCGTACGGCTTCCAGTTGCCCAGGAAGCAGATGGCGAACGCGATCCACCCGCGGCCGCCGATGATGGTGGTGGTGAACATCCCCAGGTAGCCGATCGAGTAGAACGCGCCGCCCACCCCGCACATGACGCCGGCGAAGAGGATCGTCAGGAAGCGCAGCCGGTCCACCCTGATGCCTGCCACGTCGCCCGCCTCGGGGTTCTCCCCGATGGAACGGATCGACAGGCCGAGGGACGTCTTGAAAAGCACCAGGCTGGCCAGCGGCACCAGGAGAAACAGCAGGTACGTCAGGATGTTCTGGTTGAACAGGACCGGGCCGATGACCGGAATGTCGGACAGGAGCGGGATGGCGATCGGCTGCAGGGGCTGGACGATCAGGGGCGTGACGGGCACGCCGAAGATGACGCGCTGGAAGAAGGCGCAGACGCCGAGCGCCAGGATGTTGATGGCCGTGCCCGTGACGATCTGGTGCTGCTTCAGGTAGACGCAGATCCAGCCATACAGCGCAGCCGTCAGGAGGCCGGCAACCGCCGCGGCAAGCAGGCCCACGGCCAGGTTGCCGCCCGTCTGGAAGGCCCCCACGAAGCCCAGCCACGCGCCCATCAGGAAGCAGCCCTCGATCGCCGTGTTCATCACCCCACTGCGCTCGGAATACACCTCGGAGAGCGAGCCGTACAGCAACGGCGTGCCCATCATGATCGTTCGGGCGAGCAACTCGATCATGCGCTCACCGCCTTCTTCAACCTGGCCTTCTCACGGCGGTCCTCCAGCTTCTCCCGGACGAAGTAGGAGAGGATGACGAAGACCATCACGAAGCCGAGCATCAGCTCGATGATGCTGGACGGGATGCCCGACATCTGGCCCATGATCACGCCGCCCACCTTGAGCGCACCGAACAGGATCGCCGCGAAGATCATGCCGATTGGGTTGCCGTTCGCCAGGATCGCGATGCCGATGCCCGCCGCGCCGACGTCCGGGTTGAACCCCTGGACCAGCATGTGCTGCACGCCGTTGACCTCCGCGAAACCGCCCATGGCCGCCAGCGCGCCACTGATGGCGAACGCCACCACGTACAGCCGCTTGTAGTTGATGCCGGCCATCTCGGCCGCATCCTTGTTGTTGCCCACGGCCCGGATCCGGAAGCCCAGCGGCGTCTTGTACAGCAGCACCCAGATGCCGATGCACGACAACACCGCCAGGATGAAGCCGACGTGCAGCCGCGTGCCAGGGATGATCGTCTGCAGCCAGACCGCGTTGTCGAGCGGATTCGTCTGCGGATACTCGGCCTTGGTCTCCATGAGCGCGGTGCGCAGCAGGTAGTTCATGATGTTGAGCGCGACGTAGGTGGACATCATGCTGACCAGGAACTCGTTGGCGTTGAACTTCGCCTTGAGCCAGCCGATGAGGCCGCCCCACAGCCCGCCGAACAGGATGGTCAGCACGGCCGTGATGACGAGGGCCAGGGGACCCGACACCTTGTCCTGCAGGATCAGCGAGAACGCAACGGCCGTGACCGAGCCGATGTAGAACTGGCCCTGCGCGCCGATGTTGTAGAGGTTGGCCTGATAGGCGAAGCCGAACGCCAGGGCAGTGAACATCAGCGGCGTTGCCTTGACGAAGATATCGGCGAAAGTGTACCGATCGCGGAAAAGCGAGCCGAACAGGGTGCCCATGGCGGCAAAGGGATTCTCGCCCAGGAAGAGCAGCAGCAGACCGCTGACCGCCAGGCCCGCCACGACAGCGAGGACGTTGGTGACCAGGAGGTCCCGGACTTTACTGTTCGTAGGCTTTGCCTCCTTCCCCCGTATACCCCGCCATCAGCAGGCCAATCTTCTCGATGTCGAGGTCACGATTCCGGTAGATGCCCAGGATCTCGCCCCGGAAGATGACTGCGATCCTGTCGGACAGGCCGAAGATCTCCGACAATTCGGTGGAGATGAGGACGATCGCCTTGCCCTTGCGCTTCTCGCTGAGGATCGTCCGATGGATGTGGTCGATCGCGCCGAGGTCCAGGCCGCGGGTGGGCTGGTCGAAGAGGATCACCTCGCTTCCCAGGTCCACCTCGCGCGCCAGGATCACCTTCTGCTGGTTGCCGCCTGAGAGGCTGCGCACGACCGCGTCGGGACCGGTGGCCTTGACGTCGTACTCGAGAATCTTCTCGCCGGTGTACGCGTCGAGCTTCCGCTGGTCGATCAGTCCGTGGCGGACCCAACGATCCTCGAAGCTCGACTTCAGCAGCATGTTCTCGGTCAGCCGCATCGGCATCACCAGGCCGTAGCGATGGCGGTCGGACGGCACGTATCCGATCCCCATCCTGATCCGCTCGCGCACGGTCGTGCCGGTGATGTCCTGGCCGTTCAGCAGGACCTGGCCCTCGGTCGCCCGGCGATAGCCGCTGATCGCGTCGCACAGATAGTCCTGACCGTTACCACTGACGCCCGCGATGCCCAGAACCTCTCCCTTGTGCACCGCCAGGCTGATGTTCCTGATGCGAAAGAGGCTCTCCCTGGGGTCCCGGATGCTGACGTTGCGCAGCTCCAGGCCCACCGGCTGCGCCTCGGGGACCACGTCTTCGACATACGTGCGCTCGTGGATCTCCTTGCCGACCATGAGCTTCGACAGCTCGATCTCGTCCGTCTCGCTCCTGAGCAGATCGCCTACCACCTTGCCGTCGCGCATGACGACGATACGGTCCGCGACTTCCATCACCTCGCGCAGCTTGTGCGTGATGAAGACGACCGCCCTGCCCTCACGGGTATTCGCCCTCACAAACCCCATCAGCGTGTCCGATTCCTGGGGTGTCAACACGGCCGTGGGCTCATCCATGATCAGCAGTTGGGCATTCTGATAGAGCGCCTTCAGGATCTCGACCTTCTGCCGAATGCCGACGGGGAGCTCGCTGACGATCGCAGTCGGTTCGACATCGAACTCGTACCGGGCGGCCAGGTCTGCGACGACCTTGTCGTAGTGCTTGAGGTCGAACCTGCCCTTAACGAGGCCAAGGATAACGTTCTCGGTCACCGTGTGCGCCTGCACCAACGCGAAGTGCTGCTGGATCATGGCGATGCCCAGCCTCATCGCGTCCTTAGCGTAAGTCTTGCGCAATCAGAGCCCGAATCGCTTGCGGGCTGACGATTTCATCATTTGCGGTGCTATCGAACATGGTTAACCTTCCCGCTATGGAGGAGGCGCCATGGACCAGAGCACCGGCATTTTGACAATTAACGAGACGAATCCGACGCAGCATGCGATGGTCATCGTCTGGGGTCACTTCGCTCGGACGATTGGGCTGGTGACGCGGCTGGCTCAGGTGCCGATTGCCCAGAAGACGGTGATCCGTGCGCCGCACGAAAAGCTGGTTGAGTTGCTGCTGGGCCTGCTGACCGGCATCGAGTACCTGACCGATCTCAGCGAAGGCGCGGCGCCGTTGGTTCAGGACGCGGAGGTCGCGGCGGCTTGGCAGCTGCAGCACCTGGCGGATGCCAGTGGGGTCAGTCGCACGCTGTCGGCCTGCAATGAGCAGACGGTTGCGGTGCTCGAAAGCGTGTTGGATGCCGTGGGCCAGCCGTTTCTGGACCGCGCCGTGGGCGATTTGCGGCAGCGCCAGGCGACCCTGGTGCTGGACGCGGATTTGACCGGTCGCCCGGTGAGTTCGACCAGCCAGACTTTTCCGGGTGCCGCCTTCGGTTACATGGACGGCGAAGTGCGGTTGGGCTATCAGTTGGCCGAGATTTGCCTGCACACCGCGCTGTTCGGGCGGCAGTGGCTGAGTGCCCAACACCATCCGGGGGACACGGTTTCGGCGCCGTGCCTGTTGGACTTGGTGCAGGCGGCGGAACGTCGGCTGGGGTGTCATCCGCGCCGACGGACAGAATTGATCCAGCAGCGCATCCAAGCCTGTGGGCAGGCCATCCAGGCGGTGTTGCGCCAGACGACGGCCGCTAACGCGCGCGTGACACGCTTGACCGCACGGATCGCGCGTTTGAGCGAGCAGATTCAGGACGCTGAGGCCCACATCCAAACGTTGCGCACCCAACCAATCTCGCGCCGGCAAGCTGGCCCCTATAGCCAGCTCAATCGGCTCATCAAGCAGCAGACGGGGTGGCAGACGCAACGGACGCGGGCCCAGGCGCAACTGACCCAGACCGCGGCCGTCGCCGAACGCCACCGGCAACGACTGGTTGCGGAAGCGCAGACCTACCAGGCCGAGCGCCAGCGGCTGCAAGCCCGCTACGAGCGCTTCTGTGCGGAAAACGTCCAGCAACCCGCCGCGCCGCGCTGCAAGATTCGCTTGGATGCCGGCTTTACCACGGGGGCGAATTTGACCGAGTTGATCGAACTGGGCTACGACATCGACACCAAGTCGGCCAATCCGGCCGTCGTGCAGGCGTTGCGAGACCGGGTCACGGGTGCAACGCCCTGGACCGTCGTCGGCAAGAATGCAGAAATGCTCAGTTGGTCCGGTTACCAGATTCATGGCTGTCCCTACCCCCTGCGAGTGGGGCTGGAGCGCTTTCATACGCCCAAAGGCGTGTTGCATGCGGTGCTGATCCGCTACCAGGACGCCCCACCAGCGTCCGATCTCGATCTGACGCAGTGGTTTCACGACTACAACGGCCGCCAGACCATCGAGGCCGGCAACAAGGAGGAGAAAACCACCTTCAAAGTCCAACACCTGATGAGTCGCAGTGCCGCGGGCATCCGCATCCAGGCGTTGTTGACCGTGTTTGCCGCCAATTTCGTGCGCTGGGCTGACGAATGGATCCGGCCCCGCATTGAGCAGTCCACCCGGCGCTTTGATGGCGTCCTGAGCAGCCCCAAACGCCTGGTGCGCATCGCCGCCAACAGCCCGGCCATCATCGAACGCACCGCTGACCGCGAACGGGTCCGCTTCAGTCAGCTCAGCAGTTTCGACGGCGTCGTGATTGCCCTGTCGGCCAGTGTCGGGCGGCAGTTGTCGCTCTTCGCAAATGATCATTTTTCAAGCGCCTAAGCGATTAGGCATGTGGTTGCGCAAGACTTACGTTAGGGGAGTTGATGACCTTCTCCTCGCCGTCGATCAGGATCTGGCCCTCCTCTGCGCGGTAAAGGCCGTAGAGCACCTTCATGATCGTGCTCTTGCCGGCCCCGTTTTCTCCGAGCAGGGCCAGAACCTCGCCCTTGCGGATCTGCATCGAGACATCGTGGTTGGCGATGACCTTGGCGAAGTACTTGCTGATGTTGCGCAGCTCGACGAATGGCGCGTCTGACACGTCTCCGAGTCCTTCCTGGCGGCCCGGCAGCAAAAAAGAACCTCTTCAGCTTCAGGCCGAAGAGGTTCTATTCGCACAGTCGAGTTACTTCTTCTCGAACATCGATTCGAGGTCTACTTCGCCCTTGGCAGCCTTGTCGATGCCGGCCTGGACCTTGGCCTGGACATCGCTGCTGATCTGGTCGGTGTAGACGACCTTGAAGATGCCCTCTTTGATGCCCGCCTTATGGACAGTGTTGCCGGGCAGCTCGCCCTTGATGAAGCGATCGAGCGTCCAGGTGTAGAACACCTCGAAGTCGAACGGCACGGAAGCGACGACGGTGCCCGGGGCAACGGAGTTCTGGTCACCGGAGAAGCCGACGAACTTGGCACCCTTCTCCTTGGCGGCCTGGATAGAGCCCAAGCCGACCTGGTTGGCGTAGACGAAGAGGGTGTCTGCGCCGTTGGCGATCATGGTCTCGGCCATCTGCTTGCCGAGCGCCACATCATCCCAGCTGTTGGCGTATGCACGGACGGCCTTCGCATCCGCGATGCCGCGTTCCTGCGCGATCTTGACCGCGGTCTTCTCGTACACGTCGAGCAGCTTCTCCATCGCGTCGTTGGGGAACCCGCCGATCGTCGCGAACTGGCCGTTCTCGGTCACCTCACCCGCGATCATGGCCGCGATGTAGCTGGCCTCGTATTCCTTCGGGAAGATGGGGGCCACGTTCTCGCCCTCGCTGATCATCCCGTTGACGACGGTGAACGTGGTATTCGGGTAGTTCTTGGCGACCTTGTTCGCCGCCTCATCGAACTGCGTGCCTGCGGCCATGATCAGGTCGTAGCCACGCTCGGCGTAGTTGCGGAAGGTGGACTCGAAATCGGCGGCCTGGACATTCTCGACGTACTCCATCTTGGTGCCCAGGGTCTCATTGCACTTGACCAACCCCGCGTAGTTGGTGGCGTTCCAGCTCTGGTCGTTGATCGGACCAGGCAGGAGCAAGACGATCTTGTAATCTGCCGCGCCCTTGGTCGTTTCCTGGGGCACAGGGGCGCATCCGGTGATGGCGACGAGCAGGAACGTCACCACAAGCAACACTGACAGTGTGACGGTGGATTTGTTCTTCATTTTGCGGATCCTCTTTTCTCCTCTTGATCGGCTTTGCGACAGTCGTGCCAACTGTCACCTGACTGATTTTAGTAGTAATTGTCAAAAAGGTCAATTGCAGGCCGGAGATCGACCATCAATCAGCGCTATCTCGGGCGCCGAGTGGAACGGTTCGCCGCCTCTACCTTATCAACCCGCGCAGCACGCGCAGGTTCTCCACGTCCTCGTGCATGTCGTCGCTCTTCTCGGTCTCGAG
>JAXGQB010000057.1:0-8220 GCA_040766655.1 Anaerolineae bacterium | reverse complement strand
AGCGCTACGGCAGGCGTCGAGGATGGCGGTGGGCGGGGTGCCCGCGGCCAGCATTTCCTTGGTGAGGGCGACCGCGCCCTCCTCGTCCATGTCTGCGATGGCGTTGATCAGTTGCTCCGACATGAGTGATCTCCCTCCGTGATGGTTATCGGGCAGGCCATGTGCCGGCCCATGAGTTTGGCATTATCGTTATCCGACCACGAGAGCGGTCCGACCCTACTCCAGCAGGCCTGCGCGAAAGGCGCGGGTATAGTTCAGGCAGTGGCGATCGATGCCGAGCGTCGCCTCGGCGGCCAGGAGCGCCTTGCGCAACTCCCTGTCAAGCGGGTCGAGGATGGCGCTGTCGAGGCCGGCCTCGAGCATGAGGGTCAGGAATGCACGGTTGACGAGCGTGCGCACGGGCAGGCCATACGATACGTTGCTGAGGCCGGACGTGAAATGCACCTTGGGGAACTCGGCCTTGACCGCGCGCACCGTGGCCAGGGCCACGCGGGCCGCGTTGCCGCTGGCGCCGATCGTCATCACGAGCGGATCCACGTACACCTGCTCGTCGGGGATGCCGGCGTTTCGCGTTTCGCTGATCAGCCGGTGCACGATGGCCAGCCGGCCCTCGGTGTCGGGCGGGATGCCCTTGTCGTCCATGGCCAGCGCAATTACGCCGCCCTGGGCCTTGGCGGCCAAGGGCAGCACGCCGGTGAGACGCGCGCTTTCGCCGCTGATCGAGTTGATGAGGGGCGCCTTGTTCACGTGGGGCAGCGCGGTCGCGATGGCGGCGGGGTTCGCGCTGTCGAGGCAGAGCGGCTTGTCGACCGCGGCCTGGACGGTCTCGACGAGCCAGACGAGATCCTCCGGTTCCCGATCGGTGGCCGTTCCGGCGTTGACATCGATCCAGGTCGAGCCGGCCTCTGCCTGGCTGGTCGCCAGCTTCTGGATGAATTCCGCGTTCCGGCTCAGGACCGCCTCCTTGACCGTCTTGCGGGTGCCGTTGATCTTCTCGCCGATGATCTTCATGCTGTCTCCCTCGCTACATCTCAGGTGGTCCATGTGGAAGTGATCGACTTCCTTGATCCTATAATACCCTAGGGAACTTGTCAAATCGGAGAAACGACTGTAAGATAGGTGCTATCCACTTCCGTGTCGGCGGGTAACCGAGGGTCATGAGAGAAGCAACTGCAAATCCCAGGCGACGGCGAGACGAGCCGCGCATCGACCGCGAGTCGTTCGAGCCGCCCTATCACCAGCTCGCCGCGATCCTGAGAAGTCAGATCTCCAGCGGGCTGCTGCGTCCGGGCGACCGGCTACCGTCGGAGGTGCAGCTGTGCGAGCAGTACGAGGTCAGCCCGATGACCGTGCGCCGCGCGATCAACGCGCTGCTGGACGAAGGGCTGGTCACGGCAGCGCGCGGCCGCGGCACGTTTGTCAAGCCGATGGTGCTGGGCACGGCCACATTCGGCCTCCAGGCATTGGAGGATCTGTTTAGCGCAGAGGACACCACGGTCCGCTTTCTCTCGGTCAAGACGATCTCCGCCACCCCGCGCATCAGCCGTGCGCTGAGCGTCCCGGTCGACGACAAGGTCATCTCCATCCGCCGGTTGCTGACCCGGCAGGGGACTCCGATTGCGTTTCACCGGGAGTATCTCATCTTCGATCCGGCTCGCCCGATCGTGGAGGCGGAGATGGGCATCACGACGCTGCAGGGCTTGTTCGAAGGACTCGGCCAGTCGGTCTTGAAGCGAGGTGATCTGGCCATCGAGGCTACGACGATCACTGAAGAGGAATCTCGGCTGCTGCGCGTGCCAGTGGGTGCGGGGGCGTTTCGGATCGAGCATACCTTCTACGACTTCGAGGAGCGCGCGGTCAGCTGGGGCTGGTTCATCGTGCGAGGCGACCGGCTGCGTTTCAATGCGACGGTCGGGGCGCAGGCGCCGGTGAGCGAGGGCGGGAGATGATGATGAATGATATTGAGCAGAGCAAGGGCGGCATGACGAGGCTGGCCCAAATGTTGGCGGACCTGCGTGAGAAGGAGGTCCTGGCCGAGGTGCGCGAGCGGGTCGACCGCGGGGAAGATCCGCTGCAGATCATCGAAGAGTGCCAGGCCGGGATGCGCGAGGTCGGCCGGCGTTATGCGGACCAACGCTACTTTCTCTCTGGCCTGATCATGGCGGGCGACATCCTGCGCGAGGTGACGGAGATCGTGATGCCCACGGTCAAGACGCACTTCGAGGGGCAGACGTCCGGCCGGGTGCTCCTCGGCACAGTGCAGGGCGACATTCACGACCTGGGCAAGAACCTGCTGCTGATGCTGCTGCAGTGCTACGGCTTCACCGTGCTCGACTTGGGGGTCGACGTCGCGCCGGAGGCGTTCGTCGCCGCGACGCGATCGTTCAAGCCCCAGGTGATCGGCCTGTCAGGGCTGATCACTGCCGCGTACACCACGATGCGCGAGACGGTCGCTGCGCTGCGCGTGATGATGGCGGAGGATGGCGTGGCGATCCCCATCCTCCTGGGCGGCCAGGTGGACGAGCAGGTGTGCCAGTTCGTCGGTGCGGACCACTGGTCGACCGACGCGATGGAAGGGGTGCGCCTCTGCCAGCGGCTGACGGCGCAGGGTTAAGGAGGGCTGCGGCGGGCGCGGCGGACGCCAGGTCTCGCTGTCCGAAGGCACCCATCTCCCGCGCACAGCGTGGGGAGAGTGCGCCGAGTCAGAGCGTGTCATGGCCCACGGGCATGGGATTATGCTCATCCTGGTCCTGGCGCACTCGCCCCTTTGGCACGACGATCCGCAGTTCGCCGGCGCAAACGGATCAGATCACTCCACAGGCAACACCATCTTTACGGCGCCTTCAGCACCAGCGGCAGATAGATGCGATTCCCTGACCCGCGAATCGGCACCTCCGCACAGTCCATGTCGTCCAACTCGGCCTGACCGTTCACCTCCCACCACGTCCGCGCACAGTTCCAGGTCAGGGGGACGCAGACGGCCCTGCCCCGCATCAACACGTTGATGACCGCCGCATCTCCGGGCGCCAGCGGGCCCGCGTCCCCCCAGTGGATCTCGCCCGTTCCCGGATTCACCCAATCCGGCGCGGGAGAGGCGCCGGCGAACGCCATGCAGTCCGAATCGTACCAGTCCTGGACCGGCAGGGCGCCGAGGCTGATGTTGCCCGTGTTCTGCACGACGAGCTCAAACCGGATCAGGCCGCCGACGCCGGGCACGTGCTGCGGGTCGGCCAGCCGCTTGGTGATCCGCAGGCCAGGCTCGGGCGGCACAGTCGTGAACTCGGCGCAGGCCTCGTCGTGCACGGGCTGGCCCTGCGGACCTTCGCCGTCCCCCGCGACGCAGTTCAGAATCGGGTTGCACGGCCCCTTGACCCGGAAGACGACCTCCCACGACCTGGATTCACCCACAGCCAGCGAGATCGGCCCCGGGAAGGCCCAGCGAAGGAGGCCGGGCGTGTAGTTCGTCACGAGGGGGGTAGCCCCCACGAACTCCAGGCAGCCGAGGTCATAGGGATCCTGGACGCTGACGGTGGACAGGGGGACGGGACCGGTATTGCTCACCGTGACCCTGAAGGTCACCGTGTCGCCCACGGCGACCGGCCGCGCCGGATCGACGGCCACGCGTTCCTTCTGCACTCGGATGGACGGCGGCGCGGAGCGGATGTCCACGCTGGAACAGCCGGACGGCGCGAAGCTGCTGGAGCCGACCGTGTAATGCGACTCAGCGCAGTTGGTGGCGCCGAGGCGGGGCGCCCTGGCAATCAGGCGCACGACGACCGAATGCACGCCGCCGGGCGGCAGCGGGCCCAGGTCATTCCAGTCCAGCCGGCCGTGCTGGTGGTCGACGTGGTCGGGCATCGGCGCCGCGCTGTCGAACTCGAAGATCGCTGCCTCGTACGCGTCGTGGAGTGGCACTACGGGTTGCGGGGCAGAGTGTGGTTTACCCCGTTGACTGGACACTTTTGGTTCGGTTCACAATAGGGTCGCATGCGGACCCCTTAAGGTTCGTATGCGACGAGGGGCCGCAGCCCCAGAGTCGCCGGCGGAGCCGGCGAAGCACAGCCGCCTCCCAGCACGATGTCCGAGCTAGGTCGCGGTACAGACCACCGACTTGGCCTGGGCGGCGTACCATTGAACTTCAAACTCATGCGGCGTCAGGTAGCCCAAGGCCGAGTGAATGCGCTTGGTCTGGTACACCTCGTCGATGAAGTGGCCTATCTGGACCCGGGCATCGGCCAGATCCTGGTATTCGTTCAAGGCCACTTCTTCTTCCTTGATGGTCCGAATGACCCGTTCCGCATACGGGTTCGCGGTCGGTTGGCCCCTGGCCGCCATGCTGACTTGGATCCCCGCCATTTGCAGACGGGAAACATAGCCCGTGGCGGCGTACTGCACGCCTTGGTCGGAGTGATGAATGTCTGGTCGACCCTTGCTCAGGGCCATCTGCAGAGCACTGCGCGCCAAATCACTGTCTAGGTAACGGCCCACATGCCAGCCACGTAGGCTGCGGGTGAAGACATCCAGCACCACGGCCAGGTAGACATAGTGCTGCGCCAGGCGAATGTACGTAATGTCGGCGCACCAGACCTGGTCAGGACGACTGACTGTGAGTTCGCGCAACAGATCAGGATAGCGGCCATAAGCATGCCGACTGTCCGTGGTGCTGATCCGCCGGCGGACCGCCTGGATCAGGTCGTTCTCGTGCATCAAGCGGTACACCCGCTTGTGATTGACCGCATGCTGCCGGCGCTGCAGCTCGGCCGTCACGCGGGGCACCCCGTAGGTCGGGAACTCGAGCAGCACTTCCTCAATCCAGGCCAGCACGGTCAAGTCGTCGTTCGGCCGCGGCTGATAGTACAGGCTGCTGCGCGCCACGCCCAACAACTGGCACAGAGGTTGCTTGGGATACTGCCTAGCCAGTTCCTGAATCAGGTTGCGCCGTTCTTCGAGCGTGAGTGCAGCAAGCTCGACGCTTTTTTTAGCGCCTCCAATTCCATGGCCAGCCGGCCCACCATGCGCTCCAACTCGGCGATGCGCACCTGATCGGCCGAGGATCCAGCGCCAGCCGCACGCGCGTAGACCTGCGGCCCACGGGCCAGCAATTCGTCGCGCCAGCGATAGACTAACGAGTCCTTCAACTGGTGCTCGCGACACAGCTCGGTGATCGCCCGAGCGCCTGTCAACAACTGCAGCACGATGTTGAACTTGAACTCGCCACTGAACTGCCGAGGTTGCCGCGCCATCTGAACCCCCTCTCCGGACACAGTATAGCATGTCTCTTTCTCTCTCTACCGTGTGTCCAGTTTTAGGGGTCAACTACAGAGCCCACATTCTTGATCTCCACCTCCCACTGCACCATGGCGCCGGCGGTGACCGGGCTGGGGCTGAGAAGGTGCTTGGTCACCACGAGTTGCGGCTGCGGGCCCAGGATGGGTACGACGTCGCACCCGGCGGCGTGCTGCGGCTGGCCGCCCGGCAGCTGGTATCGGGCCTCGGCGCAGTTGAGCGCCGCCGGGCAGACCGCATCCGCATGGAAGCGCACGTCCATGCGGATGGTATCGCCCAGGGGCAGAGGCCCGATGTTGTGCCAGGTGATCGACCCAGGCCCAACGCTGGACGGCGGCACGCTCGACCCGGTGAAGGTCAGGCACTGGGCCGGGAACGTGTCGGTCAGCGAGAGCGCGGGCAGGTCTGCGCCGGTCACGTTGGTGACCGTGACGCGGAAGGTCACCGTGTCGCTCATTGCCGCAGCCGGCAACGGGTCCAGCAACTGCTTCGTGACGAACATCCCCTTGCCCACCTCACCGTCCACGATGTAGACGTAGTCCTTGGCGATGAGGGTCGTCTTGGTGCCATCGGCCCAGGTGGCGGTCCACTCGGCCGTGTTGATCGCAGGCGACGCGACAGCGTGCGTCTTGAAGCTCGCGGCAACCTGGGCCCAGTCGCCCGTGTTGAAGGGCCAGATGAAGCCGAAGTCCAGGGGCAGGAAGGCTGAGACGGAGGGCGGCGCCATGACGTCGTGCAATCTCACCTCGCTCGCGGCCTCGGTGCCGATGTTCGTCCACTGCGTCTCAAACGTCACCCAGTCGCCGAGCTGCGCCACGTGGTTGCCGGGCATCGTGAACTTCTTGGTCACCACGGCATGCTTGCCCGCCAGGGGCTCCACGCGCACCTTGGCGCAGGCGGTGGGACCGGCCTGCCAGGTGATCGCCGCTCCTCCCGACACCAGGAGTTGGGCGCAGTTGGTGGCTGAGGCGCCCGGCAGTCTGGTGCGCAGGCGAACATCGAAGGTCAGGGCGCCGCCCGGCGGGATGGTCGGGGGATGCCAGACCAAGATGTACGGGTTGGCGCCGCTGGCGACCCAGTCCGGGGGCGTTGCGGAGACAAAGTCGAACTCGGCCCCGAGGAAGGTGTCATTCACCCGAACGGTCGCCGGCATCGTGCCCGGGTTGGTCACCCGAATACGGAACGTCACGATATCGCCCACCTTGGCGACGCCGCCTGGCGGGTCGATGACCGTCTTGGTCACCGTGACTGGCAGCTCCGGACAAGGGCCGGCATCTACGGTCCGGCTGGCAGTGTTGTTGCTGAGATCGGGGTCAGGCGTATCGCTGCTCACCGTCATCGTATTGATGATGGGGCCGCACGCCTGAGAGTCCACCTCGGCCCAGAGAATCGGCCACCAGACCGTGGAGGCGGGCGGCAGGGTGGGATCGGAGAACGTGCAGCGCACCACGGTGTTCGGGCCCTGGGGCACGGCAACGCAGCCGCCCCCAAGAAGGGCTATCTTCAGTCCCGGCGGCAGCACTTCACTGACGACGACGTTGGTGGCGGCCGATGGGCCGTTGTTCGTTATCCTGGCGACGTAGAGGATCTTCCCGCCCGGCTTGACGGAGGCCATCGGGGTGGATTCTTTGACGATCTGCAGGTCGGCAGCCCCGTCGGGCGGGCGTGTGGCGGTCGCGGTGGGCGACGGGCCGCTTGTCGGCGTGCGCGTGGGCGTGTTCGTCACTCGGGGCGTGGCCGTAGGCGTGGGCGAGGGGGTGCGGGTGGGGGTGGCCGTCCTGGTCGCGGTCGGCGTCGCCGTCTTCGTGGCCGGCCCGCTGTCCCAGAACTTGTTGCCCGTCAAGGTCTTGCCGTCGAGAAGCGGCGCCGCATACTGAATCAGGTCGGCCGTCTTGACGACGCCATCCACGGTCGTCGCGCCATCGGAGGTGTACCCGTTCAGGTTCGTTTGCCTGATGTAGTAGTACTCGCAATCGCGCACGTCAACATCCAGGCCGTACCAGCCCTGATCGTTGGTGTACTGGGTGTCGATGATGGCGCCGAGGTCGGGATAGTTTTCGTTGGAGCAGTGGAGATCGACGCGTACGTTCTGCAGCGGGATGCTCAGGGGCGGCTCTTCGCCGGTCTTGCCCTCGTACACGCGGCCCGAGAGCGTCGCAAATCCGTCAACGGAGGTATCGCTGTGCAGGATCGAAGGAAAGACGGCCAGCATGAGACCCATGAAGGCGAGCGCGCAGACAAACAGGATGGCCGGCCGCACTTTGCGTGGAGCTTGCATGTCACGTACCTCCTCGTGCGAGCAACTACGTCAGTGCCGGGGTCAGGTGCGCCAGGGCGCCCTGGCCAAACGGGGCGCTTCGACATGGGGAGCCGCGGGTTTTCTGCCGCGCGACTGAGTCCTGTTGAGGATGCGCGGGTCCGGTCGAGGCAAGACTATCATCGCGCCGGTGAGGCCCGGCGTCAATAGGGAACAGACAAGTACGGTACAAGCTCGGCGCTGGCGCAATGCAGGGGGCGCTGCTTCCCCCTGCGATCCCGGTCCAGGTGCCCGGCACCTAACGATCCGAAGGATCGCGCTGCCGGGCTCGCGCACGGCGGCTCGACTCGCGCAGGGTGCCGGGCACTTCCGAAGTGCCCGGCACCTAAACACGGTGCGCGCCACGTAGTGCCCGGCACCTAAACACGGTGCGTGCCACGTAGTGCCCGGCACCCATAGGTTGGGAGTGCCGGGTACCTGGTTCGCCCGGCTAGGGCAGCGGAATCCTCACCACCTGGCCGCCGCCGGACGCAATGCTGTAGTTCGTCACGTACGCGGCGCCGTCCGGGCCGATGGCCACACCGCCCGGTGCGAACAGCCCCTCGCTGGCGACCTCGGTGCGGGCGCCGTTCGGTGCGACCCTGATCAGCGCGCCCGTGAAGTCTCCCGAACCGAAC
>JAXGQB010000056.1:0-8229 GCA_040766655.1 Anaerolineae bacterium | reverse complement strand
TCGTTTCGACCGGCAGGTGGTCATGGACCGGCCCGATCGCAAGGGCCGCGAGCAGATCCTGCAGGTGCACGCGCGCGGCAAGCCGCTGGAGCCGGCGGTCGACCTCGGGACGATCGCGCGCGGGACGCCGGGCTTCGTCGGTGCGGACCTGGAGAACCTGGTCAACGAAGGCGCGATCCTGGCCGCGCGGCGCAACAAGCGGGCGATCGGCATGCCTGAGCTGCAGGAAGCCGTCGAGCGCGTGATCGGCGGGCCAGAGCGGCGATCACGGATCATCTCCCAGAAGGAAAAGGGGATCATCGCCTATCACGAGGCCGGCCACGCACTCGTCAGGCGCATGCTCCCCAAGTGCGACCCGGTACACAAGATCAGCATCATCTCCCGCGGCATGGCCCTGGGCTACACGATGTCTCTGCCCGAGACGGATCGCGTGCTCGTCAGCAAGGCCAAGTTCGAGCAGGACCTGAGCGCAATGCTGGGCGGCCGCGTCGCCGAACAGCTGAAGTTCAAGGACGTCACCAACGGCGCGGTCGACGATCTGGACAAGGTGACCAAGCTGGCCCGCGCCATGGTCACCCAATACGGTATGAGCCCGCAGATGGGGCCGATGGTGTTCGGCCAACGCCATGAGCTCATCTTCCTGGGCCGCGAGATCGGCGAGCAGCGCAACTACTCCGAACAGGTGGCTCGCGAGATCGACAAAGAGGTCAACCGGATCGTCACCGAATCGTACGACCGGGCGACGGCCATCCTGACCGAACACGAGGAGCTGCTGCAGGCGATCGCCGAGAAGCTGATCGAGGTGGAGACGCTCGATGCCGACGAATTCGAGGCGTTTTTCGTCGGCGTCAATGGCGCACCGCCGCGGAAGCACGAGCCGCTCGAAACGCCGGGTCCTGCAGCGCCCCAGCGGGACAATGCGCCGTCCGCGGATCACCCGGCCAGTGCGCCGTCACCGCGACCCGCCCCGGCCTGATCGCACCACAAGCTAACTGATAAAGTGGGCCAGGGACGAATGTTCCTGGCCCCTTCATTACGTAGGAGAAGTGCAGAATGTCTGAAGCCCCCTCGGTCGGACCCGGCCGGGCCGGCGCCGGCCCGTTTGGTCCCGGCCTCGTCGGCGAGGCCAGCGTCACGGTCGTGCCCGAACTCACCGCGCGCCACCTGGGCAGCGGGACGGTGGCCGTCTTCGCCACGCCGGAAATGGTGCGCCTGATGGAGCGCGCGGCCGTGAACGGCCTGGCGCCTTACCTCGCGGACGGCCAACAATCCGTCGGCACCATGGTCAACATCAAGCACCTCGCCGCCACCCCGATCGGCGCGACGGTCACCGCGCGCGCGGAGCTTGTCTCGATCGACGGCCGGCGGCTGATGTTCAAGGTCTCGGCGCACGATGGGACGGACCTGATCGGCGAGGGAACGCACGAGCGCGCGTTGATCGACCTGGCCCGGTTCGAGGCGCGCGTCGCGGCAAAGCAGCAGGGGCAATAAAGGTGGGCCACCGCCGGCCCGCCGGCCTCAACTGCGCGTGGGCAGCTGCTATGCCAGCCCGCCGGAATAGACCAGCGCGAAGTCCTGGGGCCCGCTCGGGACGTTGAACGCGCGCACCCGGATGCGGTAGCGGCCGGCCTCGGGCTCGGGGATCACGACGCGCTCGACGTTGTTGACCCGGTCCGGCGCACCACCCGGCTCACCGGACGGCGTATTGCCATAGATCATGGCCCCCGACGGGCTGGTGATGACCAGGTCGAGATCGTTCACCAGGTTCGGATAGGTGCTCGGGCTGCCCGGAAAGTCGGTCCAAGCCAGGGTGAAGGCAAGCGGTGCGCTCGTGTCGTTCACCGTACACGACCACCGCCAGCTCTGCCCGGTGCCGAGGCCTCGCCGTTGGTCGTACCACCGGATGTTGGTCGTCCCCTCCGGCACGAGGCTGCGCCCCAGGTCGACATGTCCCCACCCCTGGGACCAGTCGTATGGTCCCGGCCCGGCCGGCTCGTGGCGATACGCGCGATAGCCGGCCCCATGGATGAGCGTGGCCTTGATCAGCGCGGCCGAGGGCTGGGCGCGGCGCTTGACCTTCCGCAGGAACTCGCGCACCAACGCGGCCGCGCCCGCCACGAGCGGCGTGGCCATGCTGGTGCCCCCGTTGAACATGTAGCGATCGCTTTCCTGAAATGGACCCCACCCAAACGTGGGACCCTGCAACAGGGTCGAACGTGCGGACAGGATGTTCGTGCCCGGCGCAACGAGATCGGGCTTGATGCGCCCGTCCCGCGTCGGACCGCGGCTCGAAAACGCAGCGATATCATCGGGATGATCCGAGGGCAGATCGCCCTTGAGCGGCGCGGCGCCGAAGCTGGCCGGCCAGAGGCTGCCGTAGGCCCGCTGGTAGCCACCCTCGGCCCGCACCGACTCTGCCGCGCCGACCGTGATCGCGTTCTTGGCCGTGCCGGGCGGCGTCACGCTGCCCGACTCGACGATGCCGTCCCCGTCCTCGTCTGTCCCGTCGTTGCCCGCGGACATCAGGATCAGGAAATCCTTGTGGTCCCAGGTGAAGCGGTCCACCGCCTCGGAATAGTGGTCGTACGCGCCGTACATCCCTCCGCCCCAGCTGTCGCTGTGGATGCGGGCACCCTCGTCGTAGGCCTGCTCAAACAGGAGCCGCAGATCTGCCGGCAGGCCTGCCAGGCCGGACTCGGGCGGATAGCGCCGGTATTGGCGGAAGTAGGACTGGCGGTAGCTATCGGTCCAGTCCAACCGCTGCTCGATCGCCTGGAAGACGATCGACGCCTCCCAGGCGATGCCGCGCACCCCGCCTTCACCGGGGTTCGCGGGCGCCCAGCCCGCACCGCTGCCAGCGAGAGAACCGGCCACATGTGTGCCATGGCCGGAGCGAGCATCGGCCGGCCCATCGTCCCCGCCGGCATTCGTGACGACGGACGCCCACTCGGACGCGACGGGCCAACTGAAAAGTGCGGCGATCCGTCCGGCGAAGTCCGGATGGATGGTGGCGGGGTCGCCGGTGTCCAACCCCGAGTCTGCCACACTGACGATCTCGCCCCGGCCACTAAGACCTAACCCCGAAGGGTCCTGCACCTCCTCTGCGGCCATCAGCCCTGCGGCAATGTTGTTGCGCAACTGCCGCAGCACGTACGGCTCGATCGAGCGTACGCCATGCAGCGCGGCCAACTGATCGACGTGCCCCTGCATATCGGGCGACTGGGGATCGAAGGTGACGGTGATCACCTTGCCGCCCGGCTGCGGCTCGCTGGGCGTGGCGCCCATCTCGTGGATCCTGGGCAGCGCCTGCACCAGGTCCTCTGGCTGGAAGAACCGGACGGTGAATGCATTGGGGATGCGCTCCACGCTGGCCGGCAGCCGGTCGCCCGCGGCCGCTTCCCCCTGGACGCCCCTGCGCGGCAGGCGATCGTTACGCAGTGTCTCCTTCAGGTCCGGGCTGATGCGATGCGACGCGCCATAGTGGCGGACCTCCTCGATGTAACCGGTTTGCGTCGCCCATTCGTAGGCGGGATCGTCCAGCGCGACCACGTAGCCGTGCGGCGGCTCGGGGTTCTGCAGGCGACCGCCGTGCTGCTCGATCTCCTTCAGCCACTCGGGCTTGACAGGGCCGATGAAGTTGACCAGGTAGTAATGCTCCCCCGGACCGTAGGTGGAAGGACCGGGATCGTGGGCCGGCTCGGCGGCCACCGATCCGGCGGCTTCGAACGCTGGCCCCCTGGGCGGCCGCGCCCGATAAATTTCGACCTCATACCCGCTCTCTCGCAGCAGCTCGACCTGCTCGCCCGTGGCACGCGTCAGCACGTAGTCTTCATACTCGGCGAGCAACTCGAAGCCCTGGCGCCTCAGGCGGGTTCGCTGGCGTTTCGATGCGTACACCAGGACCGTGTCGGCCATGCTTACCTCCCCGCCCGGCGTGTGCATGCTGTCCGGCCGGGCGCCTCCATTATAGCACGTCTGAGGGGCTGCGCGACCGGCCTCTCCACGAATCCCGATCTTCCCGGCACGGCAGCCCGGTGGTACAATCGGGGCGTGACACCAGACACGCTGCGCGGGATCATCGAGCGCATCACCTACCATAACGAAGAGACCGGCTACACCGTCGCCCAGTTTACGCCCGAGGGATCGTCCGGCCCGGTCACTGTCGTCGGCAACATGCTGGGCATCAACGTCGGCGAGTCCGTAGTCCTGACCGGCGCGTGGGTGGCCCATGCCCAGTACGGGCGGCAGTTCAAGGCCGAGACGGTGCGCACGGTGCTCCCTGCCACGGTCACCGGCATGGAGCGCTACCTGGGCAGCGGGCTGATCAAGGGCGTCGGCCCGATCACGGCCAAACGCATCGTGCGCAAGTTCGGCGTCGGGACGCTGGACATCATCGAACAGGAGCCCGCGCGGCTGCTGGAGGTGCTGGGCGTGGGCCGCAGGCGGGTGGACATCATCACGCGGGCCTGGGCCGAGCAGCAGAAGATCAAAGAGGTGATGCTCTTCCTCCAGGGCCACAATGTCTCCACCGGCCTCGCGGTGCGGATCTACAAGCGCTACGGCGACGAGGCCGTCGACGTGGTCCAACAGGACCCGTACCGGCTGGCCCGCGAAGTGTACGGCATCGGATTCCTGACCGCGGACAAGATTGCCAGCGAACTCGGCATCGCCCACGATGCGCCCGAGCGCGTGGCCGCGGGCGTCGCCTACGTGCTCGGCCAGGCCGCAGATGAAGGGAACACCTATCTGCCGGAGAAGGAGCTGACCCGGCGCGCGGCCGAACTGCTCGGCGTGACAGAGGCGCAGGCAGGCAGCGGCATCCGCACCCTGCTGGAGGACGAGCAGGTGTGGGTGGAGGGCGAGATCCCCGCCTGGGCGGAACGCGGCGCCCAACGCACACCGGTTGCCGCACTGGCGGAGGACCGGCCGGTCTACCTGCTACCCTTCTATTACGGAGAAGTCGGCGTGACCGCCCGGCTGCACCGGCTGGCCGCCGCACCCGCGGATCGCCTCGCCTCCTTCGCCGCCTTCAACTGGGCCGCGGCGTTCGCACTCCTGGCGTCGGAAGCGCCGGACCGGCAGCGACTCACGCCCAAGCAGATGGCGGCCGTGCAGGCCGCGCTGACGTGCCGCGTGGCCGTCCTGACCGGCGGCCCCGGCACTGGCAAGACGACGACCGTCCGCAGCATCATCCGCCTGGCCGAGGCGTCCGGTGCAAGGCTTGCGCTTGCGTCCCCCACCGGCCGAGCTGCAAAGCGACTGTCGGAGGCCTCCGGCCGCCCTGCGAAGACCATCCACCGGCTGCTCGAATTCAAGCCGGGCGAGGGCACGACCTTCCAGCGCAACGAAGAGAACCCGTTGGAGGCCGACCTGATCATCGTGGACGAGGCCTCGATGCTGGACGTGCTGCTGACGAATCACCTGCTGAGGGCCATCACGCCCGGCAGCCACCTGCTCTTCGTCGGGGACATCGACCAGCTGCCCAGCGTCGGCGCGGGCAACGTGCTGCACGACATCATCGCCGCGATCGAAGGCGGCGCCGCGGCCGAGGGCGGCCAGGCAGAGCACGCGCACGCGGAAGGTCCCGCCGCCGAGCTATGGAAAGCTCCAGCTGGAGCGTTCCATAGCTCGGCCGTCGTCCGCCTGGACACGATCTTCCGCCAGGCGGAGGGCAGCTACATCATCACGAACGCGCACCGCATCAACCGCGGCGAGATGCCCGTGCTGGACAACCAGCGTTCGGTCGATTTCTTCCTGTTCAGGGAGGAAGACCCGGAGAAGGCCGCGGCCCTGGTGGTCGACCTGGTTCAGACGCGCATCCCGCGCAAGTTCGGCCTGGCGCCCGGCCAGATCCAGGTGCTCAGCCCGATGCACCGCGGCGCGGTGGGCGTCACCAGCCTGAACGCGGCGCTCCAGTCCGCGCTCAATCCGCCCCGGCCCTCGGCCGGCGAGCGCCAGGTGGGCGGCCGAGCCTACCGGGTGGGCGACCGGGTGATGCAGATCCGCAACAACTACGACAAGGACGTCTTCAACGGCGACATGGGCCAGATCACGAGTATCGACCTGGAGGAGCAGGTGGTGGCCGTGCAGATGGACGACCGCGCCGTGCGCTACGACTTCCTGGAGCTGGACGAGCTGGTCCACGCGTACGCGGTGAGCGTCCACAAGTCGCAGGGCAGCGAGTTCCCCGCGGTGGTGATTCCGCTCCTGCCGACGCATTACATGATGCTGCAGCGCAACCTGCTATACACCGCGATCACCCGCGCGCAGCGACTGGTCGTGCTGGTGGGCGTCCCGCGCGCGGTCGCCATCGCGGTGCGCAACGACCGCGCCAACCAGCGCTATTCGGGCCTGGCCGAGCGCCTCCAGGCGCAGCGAGCGTAGGAAGACCTCCTACGGGTTGAGGAAGGAGGATGCCATGCCGATCATCACGCTTTCGCGGGAGTTGGGAAGCAGGGGCGACGACGTCGCCGTCGCCGTGGCGGAGCGCCTTGGCCTGCGGCTGGTCGGCCGGGAGATCATCAACCGAGCGGCGCAGAGCGCGGGCGCGGGCGAGGTCGCCCTGGCCGACATCGACGAGCTCGGTTTGTTGGGCGTGAAGCCCTCCGCGGCCGCCATCGAGCGCTATCGGGAGAAGATCACCGAGGTGATCGAGGAACAGGCCGCGCAGGGCGACGTGCTGCTGGTGGGCCGCGGGGGCCGGGTCGTGCTGCGGGGCCGGCGGGGCGTGCTCCACGTGCGCATCGCGGCGCCGCTCGAGCAGCGCATCGCGACGGTATCCTCTAGATGCAACATCTCTCCTGAGGTAGCCGCGGCGCGCATCGAAGCATCGGATCGGGCCCGCGCGGCGTTCCTCAGGCGCACGTTCGGCGTGCGCTGGGACGACCCGGCGCTCTTCGATCTCGTGCTGAACATGGCGCAGCTGGGCGTGCAGACGGCCGCAGACATCCTGTGCGCGGGCGCGCTCGCGGTGGCGAACCAGGCGCCGGTCACCCCCCAGGAAGGGTGCGCATGACGACCGAAGCCGTCCCCCCACCGTTCTCACACCCGGTCGAGGCCGAGTTCGCCCGCATCCTGGACTTCTACGGCATCCCGTGGGAATACGAGCCGCGCACCTTCGTGCTGCAGCGCGACGCCTGCGGTCAGGTGACCGAGGCATTCTCGCCCGATTTCTACCTGCCCGAACAGGACCTGTACGTGGAGCTGACGACCATGCTGCCGAACCAGATCCGCCACAAGAACCGCAAGCTCAGGCAACTGAGAACACTGTACCCCGAGATCAACATCAAGCTCTTCAAGCGCGGCGACATCCGCAACCTGCTGCTGAAGTTCGGCGTGAGCGACATCCCTGACATGATGGCGAACGACCTATGATCACACCCCCTGCCAACGAGCTGACCAGCGGCCTGGGCCGCGTGGTCTACAGCGAAGCCCAGATCCGCGCCCGCGTGCTCGACCTGGGACGTGAGATCAGCCGCGATTACGCCGGTCGCAACCCGCTGGTCGTCGGCGTGCTCAAGGGCGTCATGTTCTTCATGAGCGACCTGCTGCGCGCCATCGACATTCCCGTGCGGGTGGACTTCATGGCCATCTCGCGCTACGTGGCCGCCACGGGCGGCAAGGGGGCGGTGCGCCTGACCAAGGACCTGGAAGAGTCCATGGCCGATCAGCACGTCCTGTTCGTCGAGGACGTGATCGACACGGGTCTGACGCTGTCCTACCTGCTGCGCAACCTGCGCGCTCGCGGGCCGGCCAGCCTGGAGGTGTGCACGCTCTTCGACAAGCCGCAGCATCGCCTCGCCAACATCCCGCTGCGCTACAAGGGCTTCGATCTTCCGGACCGGTTCGTGGTGGGCTATGGGCTGGACCACAAGGAGGCCTACCGCCACCTGCCGTACGTCGCGGAGCTGACCCCGGCGGCGCTGGGTCTGTCCAACCGGGACTGAAGTACGGCGCGGCCCTACAAGCGTCCTGAGCGGAACGGAGCCGCCCAGCAGGGCGGCGAAGTGCAGTCGAAGGATGCGGCCTTGATCAGTGCTCGCTCCGCTCCCTTCGACTCCGGGCTGACGCCCGCCGCTCAGGATGCTCCGCTGGGGAGTTGTCCTTCCGCGCGGCCCGCTTCGCGCCAAGTAATGGTGTTGCTTTTTGGGCGTCCTTCCTTTATCATTACGCTATGTCGAGCTTGCTGCCCCGTCACACGCTATCCCTGAAACGCTGGCCGCTCTATGC
>JAXGQB010000055.1:0-8549 GCA_040766655.1 Anaerolineae bacterium | reverse complement strand
ACTGAACCTATCGGGATGGAGGTCGTGGCGGCCTCCATCCCAGCCTTCCCTGCACGAACGCTCCCACGCTCGCTACCGATGCCTTGCTTACCAGCCTGACCTCCCCTCAGTCGCGCCACGCGCTACATTTTGAGCCGCTGAATCTCAGTCAGGGCTATTGACAAGTGGGCTCGCGCGTGATAGATTGGTCCTATGTGGTATATACCGGTCCGCAGAGCCCACGACAAGATTGGCGGATACCATGCAGGTCGGTGAAATGCTCCGGCGGGAGGCGCCGGATCCCCTCTACATCCAACTGAAAGAAACACTCGAAGCGCGGATCCGCGGCGGCGGGTACCAGTCAGATGAACGCCTGCCCTCGGAACGGGAGTTGTCGGAGTCGTTCGGCGTGAGCCGGATGACGGCCCGGCAGGCGCTCCTGGCCCTGGCGCGCGACGGCGTCGTCTACACCCGCGTGGGCAAGGGGACGTTCGTTGCTGCGCCGAAGATTGCGCAGCAACTGGAGGCGCTGAGCGGTTTCAGCGAAGATATGCGCGCTCGGGGCAACGCGCCGAGCAGCCGGGTGTTGGCCGCACGCGAGGAAGCAGCCAACCCGGAGGTCGCGGCGGCATTACGGCTGGCGGAGGGCGCGGGCGTCGTGCTGCTTGAACGGCTGCGGCTGGCCGATAGCGCCCCCCTCGCGTTGGAGACCGCTTACCTGCCCGCGGCTCTGGCACCGGGGCTGCTGGCTCACGACTTCGGCCGAGAGTCGCTGTACGCAGTGCTGGAGCGCGAGTACGGCCTGGTGCTGACCCGCGCCGAGCAGCGGATCGAGGCGGTGTTGGCCGGCCCGCGGGAGCGCGAGTTGTTGGCGCTGATTGGTCCGGCCGCGGTGTTGCGAATGGAGCGCCTGACGCTGGCCGCAGATGGCCAGCCCGTGGAGTGGGTGCGGTCCGCCTATCGCGGTGACCGCTATGTGTTCAGTTCAACCCTGGTTGCGCGATCGCTGGCGGTCCCTTAGCCACCAGTCTCCAGCACCCAGTATCGAGTATCCAGTTTCGAGTATCCAGCATCCATCTATTCATCAGAGGAGGCACTATGCGCGGCAAGTCGTACCTGGCCCTGGCGATACTCTTGATCGCCACATTCGCCCTGGGCGCCTGTGCACCGGTGGCCACACCGGCGCCGCAGATCGTCAAGGAAACCGTCGTCGTCGAGAAACAGGTTGAGAAGATCGTCGAGAAGCCCGTGGAGAAGGTGGTCGAGAAGACGGTGGAGAAGACGATCGAGGTCGTCGTCACCGCCACCCCCGCGCCCACCCCCGCACCCAAGACGGGCGGCACCCTGATCGTGGCCCGCGCCGCGGATGCGAAGGGTCTTGACCCGCACAAGCAGACCGCGTTCTCCTCGTTCCGCCTGCTCGAGCTGATCTACGAGCCGCTGCTGGCCCTTGACCCGGACCTCAAGGTCGTCCCCAACCTGGCGGACTCGTGGTCGTGGTCTGAGGACGGCAAGACCCTCACCATGAAGCTGCACGAGGGCGTCAAGTTCCACAACGGCGACGTCCTCACGTCCGAGGACGTGAAGTTCACGTTCGAGCGCATCCTGGACGAGGCAACCGCTGCCGCCGCGCGCTCGTCCTTCACTGACATCGAAGCTATCGAGGTGCCGGACGCCAACACGGTCGTCTTTACCCTCAAGCGCGCCAACGTAGCCATCCTGGCGGCCATGACCAACCCGAACGCCGGCATCGTGTCGAAGAGTGTCGTCTCGGCCGGCGATCCGGCGACGGTGACGGTCGGAACCGGCGCGTTCAAACTGGCCAAGTGGGATGTGGACCGCACGACGATGCTCGAGGCCAACAAGGACTACTGGCGCCCCGGCGTTCCGGCGGTCGACGGCATCGAAATCCGCATCATCCCGGATGAGGCCTCGATCCTGGCCGGCCTGCGCGCTGGCACGATCGACTGGGCCCTTGTGAACGACCCCAAGGTAGCCATCCGCGCATCGGGCGGCACGTCGGGCCTGGCGATCGAACGCACGTCGGCCCTCGCCTATCACGTGCTGCAACTGAACAGCACCCGCCCGCCCCTGGACAACGAGAAGGTGCGTCAGGCCATCTCCTGCGCCATCGATCGCCAGGAAGTGGTCGACACTGCCTCCCTGGGCGAAGGCATGGTGACCGGGCCGGCCACCGCGCCGTTCTATCGGATTCCTCTCGAGGAGCTGAGCTGCTACACCAAGGACATCGAGAAGGCCAAGCAGCTGTTGGCTGAGTCCGGTGTAACCCTGCCGTTCACCATCAAGATCATGGCCGCGCAGGATGAGCCGCCGACCGCAGTCGCCGAGGCGCAGAACATCCAGGCGCAGCTGGCGCCGCTGGGCATCGAGGTCGAGATCGAGACGCTGGAGCTGGGCGTGTACGTGGATCGCTGGCTGAAGGCCGACTTCGACGCAGTTGCGGCCCTCAACGGTGGCAATCCGGATCCCGACATCATGTTCTACCGCTACTGGCACAGCACCGGCAACCTCCAGAAGGTCGCCGCGTGGAACAGCCCTGAGGTCGACGCCCTACTCGACCAGGGTAAGACCACCCTCGACCCGGAGCAACGCAAGGCCGTCTACGCCGACGTGCAGAAGAAGCTGGCCGAGTCCGCGCCGTGGGTCTGGCTCTACGTAGGCTACGAGTACCGCATCATGCAGCCGTACGTCAAGGGCTTCACCCCGATGCCGAATGGCTCGCTCGTGTACCTGCGCGACGTCTGGTTGGATAAGTAGGCGTTCTTTGGCGCCGTGAATTGCACGGGGTGCACGAGACAGGGTAACTCCTGCGCGTCACCCCGGGCAATTCTCGGCTCGGCCGCACCCCGAGGTTCGTATGCGACGCTTCCTCGTCCAGCGCCTGACGGCCCTGGTGCCTACGCTGCTGGGCATCGCGACGATCGTCTTCCTCGTGATCCGACTGATCCCCGGGGACACGATCACCGCGATGATCGGCACGCAGTTCCAACTGACGGAGGCGCAGGCCGCCAGCCTGCGGGCCTACTACGGGCTCGACAAGCCGTTGATCCAGCAGTACTTCAGCTGGCTCTGGGCCGCTCTCCAGGGCAACCTGGGCCTCTCGGTGCGGAGCGGCCAGCCCGTGCTGGGCGAGATCCTGCGCAGCTTCCCGATCACCCTCGAGCTGACGATCTTCTCCCTGATCATCGCGCTGGTCCTGGGCATCCCGATCGGGATCCTGTCTGCGGTGAAACAGAACACCGCGGTCGACCTGGCTGGCCGATTCGTCGCCCTTCTCGGGCTGGCGTTGCCCAACTTCTGGCTGGGCACCCTGCTGATCCTCGTCCTGTCGGTCGCGTTCGGCGTGCTGCCCAATTCGGGCGACTACGTGAGCATCACGGTCGATCCACTCCGTAACCTCTCGCAGTTCATCTTCCCGGCCATCACCCTGGGTTTCGGCTTCACCTCCTCGGTCATGCGCACCACGCGCTCGGCCATGCTGGAGGTGCTGCGCCAGGACTACGTGCGCACCGCGCGCGGCAAGGGGGTGCGGGAGCGGGAGGTGATCACGATCCACAGCCTGCGCAACGCACTGATCCCGATCATCACCATCGTCGGCGTCGAGTTCGGCTACCTGCTGGGCGGCGCGGTCATCGTGGAGAATGTGTTCTCGCTGCCCGGCATCGGCCGCCTGATCCTGAACGGCATCTACCAACGCGATTATGCGGTGGTGCAGGGCGGCATCCTGTTCGTTGCCGTCAACTTCGTGTTGATCAACCTGGCGGTCGACATCATCTATGCGTTTGCGGATCCGCGCATCCGCTACGAGTAGGCACAGGCCGTGTCCAAGAAATCATTCCTACCCAGGCTTCTCAGGAACAGCAGCGGCGCGATCGGGCTGGTGCTGATCGCGATTTTTCTGCTGGCGGCGATCCTCGGCGCGCTGGGATTCACGCCCTTTCCGTCAAGCCAGCAGCACGCCAAGGACCGCATGCAGGCGCCGAGCGCCACATATCTCCTGGGCACGGACGAGTTCGGCCGCGACGTCTTCAGCCGGATCATCCGGGGTGCGACCAACTCCCTGCGCATCGCGCTCCTGTCGGTCGCGCTGGCGACGCTGATTGGGACCTTCCTGGGCACGGTGGCCGGCTACGTGGGCGGGAAGGCCGACAACCTCATCATGCGGATCATGGACCTGTTCTTTGCCTTTCCAGCCATCCTCCTGGCCATGGCGATCGTGGCCGCGCTCGGCCCGGGCGCGAACAACACGGTGCTCGCGATCGCGGTAGTGTACATGCCGATCTTTGCGCGCGTGGCGCGCGGGCCCGTCCTGTCGGTCAAGGGCATGGAGTTCGTCACTGCGGCGCGCAGCGTGGGAGTGAAGGACACCCGCATCCTGTCCCGCCACATCCTGCCGAACATCACTGCACCGTTGATCGTGCAGATCAGCCTGGCACTCTCGTGGTCGATCCTGACCGAGGCAGGACTCAGCTTTCTGGGTCTGGGCGCGCAGCCACCGGAGCCCTCGTGGGGCAGCATGTTGAGCGAAGCGCGCTCCCTGCTCGAGCTGGCTCCGTGGATGTCGATCTACCCGGGCGTAGCGATCATGCTGTGCGTCCTGGGCTTCAACCTGCTGGGCGACGGGCTGCGCGATGTGCTCGATCCCAGGCTCCGGTCGTGACAGCCGGGGGCGGGGACGCGACTCCATGCTGACCGGTGAGGATCGGCGATGAACGACGTTGACGCCGTGATCCGCGGTGCGCTGGGCGAGGTCTTCCCCGCGGCCCAGCTGGAAGTCCGGCAGATTCGGGCCGGCGCGGGACGCTCGGGAACCTGGACGACTCTCTTCTCCGGCGCCTACGGATGGCTGGACCCCGAGACGATGTCGCGCCCCGCGCGGCCCGGCACCCTCTTCGACCTCGCATCGGTCACCAAGCTCTTCGTCGTGACGGCGTTCATGACGCTGGTCGAAGAGGCGGCAGTCACCCTCGACCAGCCGGTGTCCGACGTCCTGCCAGAGTTCAGCGGGATGCGGACGATCGGCCCGTACGAGGATCCGCTCGTCCCCGGTGCGTGGGTGGCGGTGGCGCCCGCGCCGGGCGACGAACCGGCAAGCTTTGTGGATGCAGGCCGGGTGACCTTCCGGCACCTGCTCACCCACAGCTCAGGCCTGCCTGCCTGGCGGCCACTCTATCGTGCTGGCAGCCCGGACGCCGCACTTGCTCTGGCCCTGGGCACGCACTTTTCATATCCGACCGGCAGCCGCGTCGTCTACAGCGACATCGGGCTGATCCTGCTGGGACTGGCGATCGAACGCATGGCGCACGTCTCCCTCGACGAGGCCATCCGCCGGCGGGTCACCGAGCCGCTGGGTCAGGGCGCGACGCGCTACCTGCCGATCGTGCCCCATGGTTCGTCGCCGGTTCATTTGGAGGGGGTGGCCCCCACAGAGGTGTGCGCCTGGCGCGGCCGGCGCCTGGTCGGTGAGGTGCACGATGAGAATGCGGCCGGGCTGGGCGGCGTGGCCGGCCATGCGGGCCTGTTCAGCACCGCGGCGGACGTGGCCGCGCTGGGGCAGATGTACCTGGCGGCCCGCGTCGCGGACGTGGCGGCTCGCGGAACGAACAGTCTCTCCGGTGGGCGGCCGCTGCTCAGGCCAGAGACCGTGGCAGAGATGACGCGCCTGCAGGCGGAGGACGGCGACACACGCCGCGGGCTGGGGTTCGCGCTGTGGTCGCCGGACCCGGGCGCCGCGGGCTATCCCCTTGGGCCCGAAGCGTACGGGCACACGGGCTTCACAGGGACCTCCCTCTGGATCGACCCGGGTCGCGGGCTGGTCGTGGCCTGCCTGACGAACCGGGTGTATTACGGGCGCGACGCGCGCGGCATCCTGGCCTTCCGCGTCGCGCTGCATCGAGCAATTGTTGAGGCGACAGACTCATGAACATCGTTGGAATGATCTCCGGAACATCTGCAGACGGCGTGGATGCCGTCGTCATCGAGGTGACGGGTGTGCCGCCCGGGTTGCAGTGGCGGCTGCTGTCCCACGTCAACCGGCCGCACCCGCAGGACCTGCGCGAGGACATCTTCGCCTGCTTCCGGCCGGAGACGGCCGACGTCGTGCGCCTGTGCCGCCTGAACTTCGGCCTCGGCAGGGTCTTCGCCGGCGCCGCCCTGGACGCCATCGCCGCGGCCGGCCTGCGCACCGACCAGGTAGACCTGATCGGGAGCCACGGCCAGACGGTCTGGCACATCCCCGACGGGCCGGACGCCTCCACGCTGCAGATCGGCGAGGCAGCGGTGATTGCCGAGATGACGGGCATCACCACCGTGAGCAACTTCCGCACGCGGGACATGGCGGCCGGCGGCCAGGGCGCGCCCCTCGTCTCGTACGTCGACACCCTGTTGCTCGGCCACCCGGAGCGCGTGCGGGCCGCTCAGAACATCGGCGGAATCGCCAACGTGACCTACCTGCCGCCCTATGGCGGCGCTGCTGGCGCGGGCTCGGCCGAGGGCGGCGGAGCCTTCGCCTTCGACACCGGGCCCGGCAACATGCTGATGGACTACGCCGCAGCCCGGTTCACCGGGGGAGAGTGGCGCTTCGATCGCGACGGTGCGCTGGGGGCGAAGGGCCGACCGGACTTCGACCTCGTGGACGAGTTGCTCCTGCACCCTTATTTCGCCCTCCTCCCACCCAAGACCACGGGCCGCGAGCTGTTCGGGGTGCAGATGGGCGCGGAGATATGGGATCGGGCGGCAGCGCGCAGCCTGTCGGGCGAGGACATCGTGGCGACCCTGACCGCATTTACCGCCCGCTCCATCGCCCAGGCCTATCGCCGGTTCCTGCCGCGCTTCCCCGAAGAGGCGATCGTGAGCGGCGGCGGGGCGGCGAACCCCACGCTGATGGCCATGCTGGCCGCCGAGCTCGCGCCCGCGCGGGTATTATCGTCGGACGAGTGCGGGCTGCCGATCGAGGCCAAGGAAGCGGTGGCCTTCGCCGTTATGGCCTACGAGACCGTACACGGCCGGCCCGGCAACCTGCCCGCGGCCACCGGTGCGCGCGGCCCGGTCATCCTGGGCAACATCACACCGGGCCACGGGGCCGGCGCGGGGCGGGCGTTCGATCTCTCTGCCGCCATGCAGGTGGCCCGGCCGGTGGACGCGCCCGCGCAACACGGTGCTCCTTACCCGCTGCTCACGCCGGACCAGGCGACGCCCGTCACCGAGGCGCGCAATCCCGCCAGCGAGGCCATCGACTCCCTGCCGACCCTCGAAGTGGTCCGGCTGATCAACGCTGAGGACGCGGGCGTGGCGGCCGCGGTGGCGCGCGAACTGCCGGCTATTGCCGAGGCCGTCGACCGGATCGCCGCGCGCATGCGCACCGGGGGTCGCCTGGTTTACATCGGTGCGGGGACCTCGGGACGGCTCGGCGTGCTGGACGCGGCCGAGTGCCCGCCGACCTTCGGAACCCACCCCCAGCGGGTGGTCGCGCTGATCGCGGGCGGGGCGCGAGCCATCACCCAGGCGGTTGAAGGCGCGGAGGATGACCAAACCGCGGGGGCGCGGGGTATCGCGGAGCTGGCGGTGACCGAGGCCGACAGCGTGGTGGGCATCGCGGCCAGCGGTCGCACCCCCTACGTGATCGGCGGCATGCAGGAGGCCAGGCGCCGCGGCGCGCTGGTCATCAGCCTGGCCTGCGCGCGGCCGTCGCCGATGGCGGAGCTTGCCGACATCGCCATCGCGCCCGTGGTCGGTCCCGAAGTGATCTCCGGATCGACGCGGCTGAAGGCCGGCACCGCGCAGAAGATGGTCCTCAACCTGCTGTCCACGGGCACGATGATCCGGCTGGGCAAGACGTTCGGCAACCTGATGGTGGACGTCCAGGCGACCAACGCCAAGCTGCGCGCGCGGGCCCAGCGCATCGTCAGCGAGGCGTGCGACCTGCCGCCCGGCGAGGCGGCCCGCCTGCTGGAGGCGTGCGACGGCGAGGTGAAGGTCGCGATCGTGTCGGCGCTGGCCGGCCTGACCCCGGCGGAGGCGCGTGAGCGGCTGCAGCGCAGCGGCGGCGTGGTCCGAGAGGCGCTGCGCGGCGCGGCGGGTGGCGAGACGTGATGCTGATCCGCCCCATGCTTCCCGGCGACGTCGCGCCGCTAGCCCGCCTGATGGCCGGCGATCCGCTCTGGCAGCGCTACGGCGTGACCGAGGCCAGTGCGACCAGCCGCCTGGCGGACGGCCTCGCTCAGGGCGCCGACATCGCGGTGGCCGAAGAGGACGGCGAGGCGCTCGGCTTCATCTGGACGGTGGCGCGCGGCGCGTTCAACCGCAGCGGATACGTCATGTTGATCGGCGTGCAGTCGGGCCGCCGGGGGTCCGGCGTGGGCCGCCGCCTGATGGCGCACGCCGAGGCCGGGATGTTCGCGTCCGGGTCCGATGTCTTTCTGCTCGTCTCCCATTTCAACGGGGCCGGCCAGCGGTTCTACCGGGGCCTGGGCTACGAGCAGGTCGGCGCGATTGCGGATTACGTCGTGCCTGGCGTCACGGAGTTCATCTTCCGCAAGCGGCTGCCTTCG
>JAXGQB010000054.1:0-8566 GCA_040766655.1 Anaerolineae bacterium | reverse complement strand
AGGAGCTGCTCCTGCCCATGCTGACCGCGCCCGCGGTGCTGGAGCGCCTGGGCGTCGAGCGGTTCGCCGTGGGGGAGGACTTCTTCCTCGCGTTCTCGCCCGAGCGCATCGACCCGGGCCGCCAGGACTACATGGTGGAGAACACGCCCAAGGTGGTCGGCGGCACCACGCCCGCCTGCCTGGAGGTCGCGGCCGCGCTCTACGGCGCCGCAATCCAGCGCATCGTGCCGGTGTCGTCCACCCAGACGGCCGAGATGGTGAAGCTGCTCGAGAACACATTCCGAGCGGTCAACATCGCGCTCGTCAACGAAGCGGCCATCATGTGCGACAAGCTGGGCATCGACGTGTGGGAGGTGATCGAGGCCGCGGCCACCAAGCCCTACGGCTTCATGAAGTTCACCCCCGGCCCCGGCGTGGGCGGGCATTGCATCCCGCTCGATCCCCACTACCTGTCATGGAAGCTGAAGACGCTCAACTACAACGCGCGCTTCGTCCAGCTGGCCGGCGAGATCAACAGCGAGATGCCGCGCTACTGGGTGGACAAGGTGCAGGATGCGCTCAACGCGGCCGGCAAGCCGATGAAGGGCAGCCGCGTCCTGGTGTTGGGCGTGGCGTACAAGAAGGACGTCGACGACGTGCGCGAATCGCCCGCGCTCGACATCATCGAGCTGCTGCGCGCGAAGGGCGCGGACGTGCGCTATCACGATCCCTACATCCCGACGCTGATACACAACGGCCACGGCCTGTCGAGCGAGCCCGCGCTGGCGCCCGCCCTGGCCGAGGCCGACTGCGTGGTCATCGTCACGGATCACAGCGTCTACGATTGGCACGAGATTGCCCGCGGGGCGCGTGGCCTGGTCGACACCCGCCACGTCACCCGCTGACTGGTTTGTGACATCCCAACGGGCGACTCACCCAAACATTCCCCCATCGATCCAACCGGCTTCGGGGCCTGAGCCGCCCACCGCCATAACGCAGAGGAGAATCCAGTGAACATCCAGGATTTCCCGATCTGGGTCTTCATCATCATCGGGTTCGTCGCCCAGATGATCGATGGCGCCCTGGGCATGGCCTACGGCGTCAGCTCCACCACCATCCTCAACAGCCTGGGCGTGCCGCAGAAGTTCGCCAGCGCCGCGGTGCACGCCTCGGAGGTGGTGACCACCGCCATTTCCGGCCTCTCACACTGGCGCATGGGCAACATCCACTTCGACCTGGCCAGGCGACTGGTCATCCCGGGCGTCATCGGCGGCGTCATCGGCGCGTACCTGCTGACGCAGTTCCCGGGCGACCTGATCAAGCCGTTCGTGTCGATCTACCTGGCCATCATGGGCCTGATCATCATCTACCGGGCGTTCCGCGCCCTGGCCCCGCGCGAGGTGCGCGATTGGCTCGTCCCGCTGGGCTTCGTGGGCGGCTTCATGGATGCGGTCGGCGGCGGCGGGTGGGGCCCCGTGGTCACGTCGACCCTCGTGGCACGCGGCAACGCGCCCCGCTTCACCGTCGGCTCGGTCAACGCGACCGAGTTCTTCATCACCGTCGCCCAGTCCATCACCTTCATCATCGCGCTGGGCAGCGGCGAGTTCCTCAAGTACGGCACGATCATCCTGGGCCTGCTCATCGGCGGTGCGATCGCCGCGCCCCTGGCCGCGTTTGTGGCCAAACGCCTGCCCCACAAGCCGTTCATGCTGCTGGTCGGCATCCTGATCGTGGTCCTGAACGTCAGGACGCTGGTCATGACGCTGCGTTAACGATCGGTTGAAGGTTGGAAGGTTGAAGGTTACAGGTTGACCCTGAAGGGTTTGCGCATCTGATATGACGGGTTACTTACGCACACATCTGCAACAGCTGGAGGCCGAGGCGATCTTCGTCGTCCGGGAGACGGCCGCGCAATTCGAGCGCCCGGTCATGCTCTTCTCGGGCGGCAAGGACTCGATCGTGATGGCCCACCTGGCCCGCGCTGCGTTCTGGCCCGCGAAGATCCCCTTCCCCCTGATGCACATCGACACCGGCCACAACTTCCCGGAGACGCTGGTATACCGCGACTGGCTGGGCGAACGGCTGGGCGTGCAGATCATCGTGCGCTCAGTGCAGGATTCCATCGACCAGGGCCGCGCGGTGGAGGAGCAGGGGCACAACCCCAGCCGCAACGTGCTACAGACGATCACGCTGCTGGACGCGCTGGCCGAGTTCAAGTTCGAGGCCGCCATGGGCGGCGCGCGCCGCGACGAGGAGAAGGCCCGCGCGAAGGAGCGCTTCTTCTCGCACCGCGATCGCTTCGGCCAGTGGGACCCGAAGAACCAGCGCCCCGAGCTGTGGTCGCTCTACAACGGCCGCAAGCACCTGGGCGAGAGCTTCCGCGTCTTCCCCCTGAGCAACTGGACCGAGATGGACGTCTGGCAGTACATCCGCCTCAAGGACATCCCCGTGCCGTCGCTCTACTTCTCCCACCGCCGCGACGTGCTCTACCGCGACGGCATGTGGCTGGCCGCGTCGGACGTCATCACGCCCCTGCCGCACGAGCAGGTGGTGAACAGGATCGTCCGCTTCCGCACCATCGGCGACATGACGTGCACCGGCGCGGTCGAGTCGACCGCCCACTCGCTGGACGACATCATCCTGGAGGTCGCTGCCGCACGTATCACGGAGCGCGGCGGCCGCGCGGACGACAAGCGCTCCGACGCCGCGATGGAAGACCGGAAGAAGGTGGGATACTTCTGAATGGAAGATGGAAGATGGAAGATTGAAGATCGATGGTTGAAGGTTGAAGGTTGACGAGGAGCGAACGACACCGGACGATGCAGACTGACGCTCATGAATACGGCCGGGGTGTGACTGGCGGCGTGTCCCCAACCCCCGACCCCTACCTCGCCATGGACCTCCTGCGGTTCACGACTGCGGGCAGCGTGGACGACGGGAAGAGCACCCTGATCGGGCGGCTGCTGCTGGACAGCAAGGCGATCTTCGAGGACCAGCTGGCCGCGGTGGAGCAGGCGAGCCGGCTGCGCGGGGAGGAGTACGTCGACCTGGCGCTCTTCACCGACGGCCTGCGCGCGGAGCGGGAGCAGCGCATCACGATCGACGTGGCCTACCGCTTCTTCGCCACTCCGCGGCGCAAGTTCATCATCGCGGACACGCCGGGCCACATCCAGTACACGCGCAATATGGTCACCGGCGCATCGACCGCGGAGCTGGCGATCATCCTGATCGACGCGCAGCGCGGGGTGCTGACGCAGTCGAAGCGCCACGGCTTCATCGCCTCCCTGCTGCAAATCCCCCACGTGGTGGTGGCGGTGAACAAGATGGACCTGGTGGGCTACCAGCAGGCCGTGTTCGACGCCATCCGGGCCGAATACACCGCGTTCGCCAGCAAGCTGTCCGTGCCCGACATCATCTTCATCCCCATCTCCGCCTTGCAGGGCGACAACGTGGTCAACCGCAGCGAGCAGATGCCCTGGTATGACGGCACCACGCTGCTGAGCCACCTGGAGCACGTCAGCGTGGGCAGCAGCCGCAACCTGGTGGACTTCCGCTTCCCGGTGCAGATGGCGGTGCGGCCGCACGCCGGCTTCCGCGGCTTCGCGGGGCAGGTGGCCTCCGGCACGATCCGGCCGGGCGAGGAGGTGGTGGCGCTCCCCTCGGGCCGCACCACGCGGGTGCGCAGCATCGTCACGGTCGACGGCGAGCTGCCCGAGGCCGCGGCCGGCGACTCGGTCATCCTGACCCTGGAGGACGAGATCGACATCAGCCGCGGGGACATGCTGGTGCGCTCGCGCAACCTGCCGCAGGTCAGCGCGAGCCTCGAGGCCACCCTCTGCTGGATGAGCGAGGAGCCGCTCGGCCTCAGCACGCCGTACATCCTGCAGCACACGACGCGCCAGGTGCGCGCGCACGTCACAGAACTGACCTACCGCGTCGACATCGACACGCTGCACCGCGAGCCCGCGGAGACGCTGGCCCTGAACGAGATCGGCCGCGCCAACCTGACCACCACCCAGCCCATCTTCTTCGACCGCTACCAGGCCAACCGGGCCACGGGCAACTTCATCCTGATCGACCCCTACACCAACAACACCGTGGCCGCGGGCATGATCCGCCGCGCCGCGCGGTCGCTGGCCGAGGTGCTCCCGCCCGAGCCGGAGCGGCCCAAGTCGAGCAACGTGGTGTGGGAGGGCACGGCCATCAGCCGCGAGCTGCGCGAGGAGCGCCACGGCCACAAGGCGGCCGTCCTCTGGTTCACCGGCCTGTCGGGCTCGGGCAAGTCCACCGTGGCGCGGCTGCTGGAGCGGCGGCTCTACGCCCTGGGCTGCCAGACCTTCTACCTGGACGGCGACACCATGCGCCACGGCCTCAACGGCGACCTGGGCTTCTCCCCTGCGGACCGCAAGGAGAACATCCGCCGCGTGGCCGAGGTGGCGAAGCTTGGCTTCGAGCACGGCAACGTGGTACTGTGCACCTTCATCTCGCCCTTCGCCGCGGACCGCCGCTTCGCGCGCTCCCTGGTGCCGCCGGACCGCTTCTTCGAGGTCTATGCCAAGTGCGACCTCGAGGTGGTGAAGCGCCGCGACCCCAAGGGGCTGTATGCCCGCGCGCTGCGGGGCGAGATCAAAGAATTCACCGGCATCTCCTCCCCCTACGAGGCGCCGGAAGACGCAGAGCTCGTCATCGAGACCGACCTCATCAGTGCGGAGGACGCGGTGGAGATGATCCTGGCCGACCTGGCCCAGCGCGGCATCATCAAGCGCTGATCCTGACGACGGAGACGACGATGAAGGGAATCATCCTGGCAGGCGGAGCGGGCACGCGGCTGTACCCGCTGACCATTTCGATCAGCAAGCAGATGCTGCCGGTGTACGACAAGCCGATGATCTACTATCCCCTCTCCATGCTCATGCTGGCGGGGATCCGGGAGATCCTGATCATCAGCTCGCCCGACGCGCTGCCCGGGTTCCGCGCGCTGCTGGGCGACGGCAGCCAGTGGGGCCTGCGCTTCGAGTACGCGGAGCAGGCCACCCCGCGCGGGCTGGCCGACGCGTTCATCGTGGGCCGCGAGTTCGTTGCGGGCGGCCCCGCGTGCCTCATCCTGGGCGACAACATCTTCTACGGTCACGGGCTGCCGGCCAAGCTGCGCGCGGCCGCGCAGCTGGCCGAGGGCGCGCTGGTGTTCGCCTACCCCGTGCGCGACCCCGAGCGCTACGGCGTCGTCGAGTTCGACGAGACCGGCCGCGCGATCAGCATCGAGGAGAAGCCGAAAGCGCCCAGGTCGCACTACGCGGTGCCCGGGCTCTACTTCTACGACGAGCAGGTCACCGAGATTGCGGCCAACCTGGCGCCCTCCCCGCGCGGGGAGATCGAGATCACCGACGTGAACCGCACCTACCTGGCGCAGGGCCAGCTGCGCGTCGAGCCGATGGGCCGCGGCGTGGCGTGGCTGGACGCGGGCACGCACGAATCGCTGCTCCAGGCCGCGGGCTTCGTCCAGGCCGTGCAGGACCGGCAGGGCATGATGATCTCCTGCCCCGAGGAGATCGCGTACCGCATGGGCACCATCGACCGGGACCAGCTGATGGCGCAGGGCCAGCTGATGAAGTCGAACGATTACGGGCAGTACCTGATCCGCCTCGCGCAGGCGGGGCTGGGTTAAGCGCGGCCGGCCCGAGGGGTTCCGTGTGGAGTCTTGCAGGCGTTCTTCGACTGCGTGCGGCGCCCTGGCGCCGCCCTCCGCTCAGAATGCCTGTACTCGTCGGTACATTCGGAATTGCCGGCCGGCGCCCTTCCCAACGGAGACGCAATGCAGGAAATCGTACGGTTCGGGCTGATCGGCTGCGGCCGCATCTCGCCCCGCCACATCCAGTCGCTGGCGCAGATCCCGTCCGGCAGCCTCCTCGCGGTGGCCGACGTCATCGAATCGCGCGCGGAGCGCGCGGCGGGTGAGACCGGGGCCGAGCCCTACACCGACTACCGCCGGCTGCTCGACCGCCGTGACATCGACGTCGTCACCATCTGCACCCCGAGCGGGATGCACGCCGCCATGGCCATCGAGGCGCTGCAGGCGGGCAAGCACGTGCTGGTCGAGAAGCCGATGGCGCTCACCCTGGCCGATGCGGACGCGATGATCGCCGCGGCCGGCCAGACCGGCCGGAAGCTGGGCGTGGTGCTCCAGAACCGCTACAACCCTCCCATGCAGGACCTGCGCCGCGCGGTGGACGAGGGCCGGCTGGGCCGGCTGCTGCTCGGCAACGCGACCGTGCGCTGGTATCGCCCGCAGGAATACTACGAGGACGGCTGGCACGGCACCCTGGCGATGGACGGCGGCGCGCTGATGAACCAGTCGATCCACCACATCGACGCGCTGCAGTGGATGATGGGCAACCCGGTGAGCGTGTTCGCGTACACCGCGACCCTGGCCCACCGCATGGAGGCCGAGGACACCGGCGTGGCCGCCATCCGCTTCGAGGGCGGCGCGCTGGGCGTGGTCGAGGGCTCCACCATCACCTATCCCGAGAACCTGGAGGGGTCGCTCTCCATCTTCGGCGAGCACGGCTCCGTCAAGGTGGGCGGCACCGCGCTGAACCGCAAGGTGTTCTGGAAGCTCGCGGACCAGCTGGAGCACGAGAAGGAACTGCTGACCCGCGAGCAGCTCGACCCGCCCTCGGTCTACGGGCAGAGCCACCGCGCGGTGATCGAGGACATGATCGACGCGGTGCTGCACGACCGGAAGCCCCGGACGAACGGGGGCGAGGCGCGGCGCTCCGTGGCACTCGTGCTCGCGATCTACGAATCCGCGCGCACCGGCCGCGAGGTGGTGTTTGCGGCCCAGGACGCCTGACATGACCGGCCCCGAGATGATCCACCCGACCGCGATCATCCACCCCCGCACGACGGTGGGTGACGGATCGACCGTCGGGCCGTACGCCCTCATCGGCGAGCCCGCGCGCGGGACCCAGCCGGGCGAGGTCGGGACCATCATCGGGCCGCGCGCGTGCATCCGCTCGCACACCGTCATCTACGCGGGCAACGTCATCGGCGCGGACTTTCAGACGGGGCACGGCGTGCTCATCCGGGAGCTGAACACGATCGGCGACGAGGTCAGCGTGGGCAGCCACGCCATCGTCGAGCATCACGTGACCATCGGATCCCGGGTCCGCATTCACTCGGACGTGTTCATCCCCGAGTACTCCGTGCTCGAGGCGGGCGTGTGGATCGGGCCCGCGGTCGTGTTCACCAACGCGGCCTATCCCGCCAGCCCGTCCGCGAAGCAGCACCTCCTCGGACCGCGGCTGTGCGAGGGGGCCCGGGTGGGCGCGAACGCCACCCTTCTGCCCGGCATCGTCGTCGGCCGCAACGCGCTGATCGGCGCGGGCGCGGTCGTCGTCGCGGACGTGCCGGAGGGCAAGGTCGTCGTGGGCAACCCCGCGCGGATCATCAAGGACATCTCCGAGATCCCTGCCTACGGGCAGGACGCGCTGCTCGGGCGCCAGGAGTAGGATCGCATGACGACCGTACCGCTCGTCGATCTCAAGGCGCAATATGCGACCATCAAGGCAGAGGTGGACGAGGCCATCCAGCGCGTGCTGACGAACACCAGCTTCATCCTGGGGGAGGAAGTGCTCGCGTTCGAGCGCGCGTTCGCGGCGTACGTCGGCGCGCCCGAGGCGGTCGGGATGGCCTCCGGCACCGCTGCGCTGCAGCTCTCGCTCCTGGCCTGCGGCGTCGGCCCGGGCGACGAGGTCATCACCGCGGCCCACACCTTCATCGCCACGGCCGAGGCGATCTCGTGGACCGGGGCCCGGCCCGTCTTCGCCGACATCGATCCCCTGACGTACACGCTGGACCCCCGCCAGCTGCCCGGCCTGCTGACCCCGCGCACGCGGGCCATCATGCCCGTGCACCTCTACGGCCAGGCCGCGGAGATGGGGCCCATCCTGCAGTTCGCGCGGGAGCACGGGTTGTGGGTGATCGAAGACGCCGCGCAGGCGCACGGTGCGACGTACGAGGGCCGCGCGTGCGGCACGCTTGGCCACCTGGCGTGCTTCAGCTTCTATCCCGGGAAGAACCTCGGCGCGTACGGCGACGCGGGCGCGGTGACCGGCAGCGACCCGGAGCTGCTGGCGCGGGTGCGCAAGCTGCGCGATCACGGCCGGCAGAGCAAGTACGTGCACGACGAGATCGGCTTCGGCGAGCGGCTGGATGCGCTGCAGGCCGCGGTGCTCTCCGCCAAGCTGCCGCACCTGGCGGGGTGGACCGATGCGCGGCGCAGCCATGCGCTTGCCTACGACGACCGGCTGGCCGGCCTGGGGCTGACCCTGCCGCACGAGCGCGCGGGGAGCCGGCACGTATATCACCTGTACGTCGTGCGCGCGGCGGGGCGGGACGCGCTGCTCGAGCACCTGCGCCGGGAGGGGATCGGCGCCGGGGTGCACTATCCCGTGCCGCTGCACCGCCAGCCCGCGTACCTCAAGCTCGGCTACGGCGCGGTCGAGTTGCCCGAGACCGAGCGCGCGGCCCGCGAGGTGCTCTCGCTGCCGCTGTACCCCGAGCTGACCCCCGCCCAGATCGACCGCGT
>JAXGQB010000053.1:0-9667 GCA_040766655.1 Anaerolineae bacterium | reverse complement strand
GAAGGGCTGTTCAGCGCGCCGAAGAGCGACCGGACGAAGCTGTTCCTGAGCAATATTCTGGATCGGTGAACGGGGAACGGGGATTGGGCACTGGGGACTGGGGAACGAGGAACGGGATGGGGCGCGACTATACGACTGGATGAATGTTGTGTAGAATAGGGATGCACCAACGCAAAACGTTCGTCCTGGAGACGATCGCGTTTTGCGTTTTCCTTTGCAGAAGATAGGCGTGTTGGGGGAATGACGCGATGGAGTGGTTGAGGTTAGCCCTGGCAGCTCTGGCCGGTTACCTGATCGGCGCTATCCCGGTCGGGTATCTCGTCGTCTACGCGATGACGGGCCGGGACATCCGGCAACATGGCAGCGGGCGGATGGGCGGCACGAATGCGCTCCGTGCCGGCGGGCGCTGGGCCGGCATCTTCACCGGCCTGGGCGACATGGCCAAGGGCTTCCTGGCCATCGTGGTTGCGCGCTGGATCATGGACGGCTCTCCGAACCTGGTAGGGGGCGAAGTTCTGGCGGGCATTGCGGCCGTCATCGGCCACAATGCGTCCATCTACCTGGGATTCAGGGGCGGCGCGGGCACTGGCCCCAACATCGGCGTGTGCGTCGCGCTCTGGCCGCTCTCCGCGCTGTGGCTCATTCCTTTCGTGCCGTTCGGCCTGAACGTCATCCGCTACGCGTCGCTGACCTCGCTGATCGTCGCGGTCATCATCCCGGTCACGCTGGCCATCCGCGCCGCGCTTGGCCTCGGCCCCTGGCTGCACATCGTCTATTCGCTCGTTGCCGCAGTCGCGGTGGTGTGGGCCCTGCGACCCAACATCAAGCGGCTGATCAACGGCACCGAACCGCGCGCGCCCAAGCTGGACCTCAAGTAGCTACCGGACGCCCGGACGACGCGGGGTGGACCGCTAGCAGTCCACCCCGCGTCGCGCGCCCGCCTACCGTCGTTCCGCCAGGTAGGCAAAAAACCCCGCGCGGCGCAGGGCCTTGAGTGTCAGGCCGCCCAGCACGCCGCCGAGCGCCCCAAAGAGCACGTAACTGGCGAAGGACCCCGCCAGGCCGAGCGAGATGAAGCCCAGTGGCGCGCCGGTTGCCGCGCCCAACGCCCACTTGACCGCGAACTTCCCCAGGTGGCCGATGATGCCTACCAGCGCGCAGATGACAAGGTTGTCGAGGTTGCGAAGCAGCATGAATGCGAGATCTGCGGCCACACCGACCGCCGTATAGGAAAGAAAAGTGTCGAGTGCGCCGAAATCGCCCATGCCCAGGAACCCGGCCAGGATGCCGGAGGTCAGGCCGACCAGGCTGCCCGCACCCGCACGGGGCACCAGGCCGATCGCAACGACGACGAGCGCCATCCAGAACAACCCCGAATGGCCGGGAAGCCGGATCGGCGTCTTGAGCGCGATCTTGGCCGCCACGATCAGCCCTGCAAACAGGGCCAGCAGGATGAACTGGAAGGTCGAAAACGGGCGTGCTTTCATGGGTCCACCGTCGTTATGTCGATGCGGTCCGTGTCCTGCACCCACTCTTCCCGCTCGTCGAGGGTGGGCATCACGGACACCAGCTTGAGCGTGCTCCGATTGGACAGATCGAACATGACTTTGTTCGCCGGATCTGCCACCTCCCCCCAGGTCAGGACCGCGGATTTCTGGCGGCTGGATGAGCTCACGGTGATCTGTGTCGCCGGGCCGGGATCAGTCTTCAGGTGCAGCCGGAGGATGTCCGACAGGAGCCAGCCCTCCTGCACAACGCCCTCCGCTGCGTCGGCGAAACTCGCCTCGGCCAGCTGGCTCAGATCTGCCGGCGTGAAGCCAGCGACCAGCCGTCCGTCAACGTAGATGGGGACACCACCGGGCGCCACCGTGGGCTCCCCCGCGATGGCGCCGCCCGTGACGGAACGTCCCCGCAACATCTCCAGCCCGATGATCGCGGCGCCGATCAGGACAATTGCGGCCACCGCAATCAGTATTCGCGTGCGTTGTGACATCTCGCTCCTTTTTCGTGTGTCAGCGCCAGGCTGCCAGCCCGGCAGCCGCTACCAGGGCGCCGATCAGCAGTGCCCAGTCAGCCCCTGTCATGCGCAGGCGCCGGTAAGGTTGCCGGGCCGGCGAGTCGAACCCGCGCGCGTACGCGGCCTCGGTGATGCTCCACGCCCGGTGTGCCGTCATCACCACCGCGGGCACGGCCAGGGCCACCAGATCGCGCACCGTCTGGCCCAGGTGGCGCCAGCCAGTGGGCGGCGTCCACGCGCCACGGGCCTGCTGGGCCTCGATCAGCGATCGCCACTCCCCCTCGATCAGCGCGAGGCTCTGCACCGTGACGCCCAGGCTGAAGGCATAACGATGGGGCAGCCGCGCCCATTGCAGCGCGAGGCGAAACTCCTCCGGCGTCGTCGTGGCAAACAACAGGGCGAATGAGCCGCTCAGCAGCACGATGCGCAGGCTGACGAGAATGGCCAGATGGAGCGACACGAGCAGCCAATCCACGACGAAGAGGATCAGGAACGCCCACTTGAGCCGCCACAACAGCCGTCCCGCAATCGGCAGGAGCCCGCCCCAGGCCAACAGCACGGCATACAGGGCCAGCGCAACGAGCAGCCTCGATAGCGGCAGCATGATCGCCAGGGAGAGCAACAGGCTCAGCAGCACCTTGACGCGCGGGTCGACGCGCCGCAACGGTGACTGCTCCTGCAGCGCATGGAGCCGCCGCGCGCCCGATCGCCGGCGTACGATCGCGCCGATCCTCATGACAACTGCTCCGGGCTGCCGAGCCACGCAGGCACGACCAGCCCCGCGCGCTGCCATGCGGACGTCTGCCCGAGCACCGCAGCCGGTGCATCGTCTGCCACGATCTTCCCCTCATGCAGCAGGATCACCCGGTCTGCCTGTCCGGCGAGCGCGAGGTCGTGCGTCGTGAACACGACCAGGTGGCCGGCCGCGGCCAGCCCCCGGGCCAGTCGCATGAGGATGGCCTTGTGCCGGGCGTCCTGGCCCAGCGACGGCTCGTCCAGCAGGACGCCGTGGTGGGGCCGGCGCATCAGGATGGCGCCCAGCGCCACCCGCTTCTTCTCGCCCTCGCTCAACAGGAGCGGCGGCGTCTGCTCGTAGGGGGCCAGGCCCAGGGCAGCCACCAGCCAGTCGTACCAGGCCAGGTTAGGCCGCGGAATACGATAGAGGATCTCGTCGCGCACGGTGGCGTTGAAGAGCTGCAACTCCGCATTCTGAAACACCAGCCCGAAATCCGGCCGGCCGCCGGCGACCTGCACGCTGCCGTCCGCAGACTGGAGCCCGGCGAGGCTGCGCAGCAGCGTCGTCTTGCCCGACCCATTGCGGCCCACCACCGCGATCACCTCTCCGGCCGCAGCATCGAAGCTGACGCGGTGCAGGACCGCCCGGCCACCATGCCGGACGGTCAAGTCGCGAACATTGAGCTCAAACGCGTCACCGCCCGAATGCGACAGCGCTGGATCGTCGCTCGTCGCGGGCTCGACGGGCATCGCGCCCGCGACCGCCGTCGGGCCTGGAGCGCCCATCGGGGGCAGCGCGTGCTCATGCAGTGCCGGCACCTGCCGCAGGTATTCCCCCCGATGCTCCACCATCACCACTGCTGCGCCGTCGTCGTGCGCCAGGTGCTGCAGATGACCGATCAACTCGATCGCCGCGGTGCTGTCCAGCATGGAGAGCGGCTCATCCAGGACGATCAGCGCGGGCCGGCGGGCAAGGATCGCTGCCAGCGCGAGCTTCTGCTGCTCGCCGCCCGAGAGCGTCTGCGGGGCCCTGCCCCGCAGACCGGTCAGGCCGAAGGCGCGCAGGACCGACTCGACCCTGCGCCCGATCTCCGCGCGCTCGAGCCCGAGGTTCTCCAGCCCGAAGATGATCTCGTCCTCCACCGTTGCCGCGAGCATCTGCGACGCAGGGTTTTGAAAGACGAGCCCGGCGCGCTCGGCCAGCCGCCAGAGCGGCGTCTCGCGCGTGTCCATGCCGTCCACCCAGACCTGGCCCGCGAGCGTGCCGCGGTAGAGGTGCGGGATCAGCCCCGTCAGGCAGCGCGCCAGGGTGCTCTTCCCCGAGCCGGAGGGACCACTGACCAGCCAGAACTCGCCCGGCAGGACGGCCAGATCGACCGGGCGCAACTCTCCGCTGATCTCGCCGTACCGGTACGCCAGTCTCGCCGCGCGCACGGCAGGCTGCACCAGCCGGCCAGCTTCCGCGATCATTCAGAGCGCGCCTTGATGAGGTCGCGCGCGGCAACGCGCCATGCTCCCGGTGCGTCCCCGGTGGGCTCGACCAGCAGGATGGCCCCGCCTCCGCGGCGTATGGGACGCACCCAGTCGCCCAGTTCGATCGCATCATCGTCGGGCAACGGGCGTTCGTCTGCGATGGAGGCCGCGCTGATGGCCGAAGCGCGGCGCAGGCGTCCTGCGGTGATCGTGCCAGTCATCTCCCGCAAGCCGGGCAACCACAAGTAGCGCCCATCGTCTCCAGCAGTGCACAGACCGACCGCCGCGAGTGCGCCGATCACCCCGCCGCCATCTCCCGTCAGGCCCTGCAGGATGCAGCCTTCGGCTGCGGCGAGATCCATCGCCTCGCCCTGAGTCACCACCTCCTGTTTGGCACGGCGACCGAAAGCGACCACCGTCGCCCCGACGGCGTCCGCGCGCAGCAAGCAGAGGCCGGCGTCCGATCCCGGCGCGCTCTCTGCCAGGAGCACGCCGGCGCAGAAACGAGCGAGCTCCTCCACGCCATCGCGTGCATTGACGAGCAGGCAGGCAGAGCTGTTGTGGGACGTGTAGGGAATCGCAGGGTGCACCAGCAGCTGGTGGCGGGTCACGCTCAACAGCTCGCCCAGCCCGGCCTCCGCCAGCGCGTGCCCCAATGTGCGCGCGCGGTAGCCGGTGCCGCGGCTTTCAAGGTTGTCCGTATCGTCGATGCCGATCAGATAGTTCACGAGGCTCCTCGAAGAGGACTACGCTATGTTGACAATGCATAGCCCAACAGTATAATTGGTTTTAGACAAGTATACACAGGAGGAGAGGTCATGTCCAAACGTTTGTTGACGGTCATCACTGCACTCATCGTGCTGACCACCGTATTGGGCGCCTGTGCGCCCGCCCCTGCGCCCGCGGCGCCCACAGCCGTACCCGTAGAACCCACCGCAGCACCCACGGCTGCGCCCGTGGCGGAGCCTACCAAGGCACCCGAGCCGACCGTTGCACCGACGAAGGCCCCACAGCCTACGGAAGTGCCGCCCACGGAGGCGCCTCCGCCCAGCGAGCGGGAGAAGCTGATCCTGGCGACGACGACCAGCACCGCGGATTCCGGCCTGCTGGATTTCATCCTGCCTGACTTCGAAGAGAAGTTCAACGCGGACGTCGACGTGATCGCGGTCGGAACCGGCCAGTCCCTCGAGATCGGCTCGAAGGGCGATGCCGACGTCGTCCTGGTACACAGCCGCTCAGGCGAGGACAAGTTCGTGGCCGACGGCCATGCGAAGCAGCGCTACGACGTGATGTACAACGACTTCATCGTCGTCGGGCCCAAGGAAGATCCGGCGAAGATCGCGGGCATGGAGCTGGCGAAGGACGCGTACAAGGCCATCATGGATGCTGAGCAAGTCTTTGTCAGCCGCGGCGACAAATCGGGGACGAACACCAAGGAACTGAGCATCTGGAAGAGCCTCGAGATCACGCCGACCGCTGAGATGGGCTGGTACAACTCCATCGGCCAGGGCATGGGCGACACCCTGCTCTTCGCGAACGAGAAGCTCGGCTACACGCTGGCGGACCGCGGCACCTACCTGGCGATGCGGGACAAGCTTCCCGGCCTGGACATCCTGATCGGCGGCGGCAACCTGGCCGAGAACAAGGACAAGGCTCTGCTGAATCCCTACGGTGTGTTGCCGGTCAACCCGGACACGCATCCGAACGTCAAGGCCGACCTGGCCATGAAGTTCACCGAATGGCTCATCTCTGTCGAGACGCAGGAGATGATCGGCGGCTTCGGGGTCGACACGTTCGGCCAGCCGCTGTTCTACCCCAGCTCGGAGGCGTACCTGGCGAGCCTGGCGCCCTCGGCCGCGCTGAAGATCACCGGCAAGGTCGCGGCGGAGCAGGCGTGGTCGGAAGACCAGGTCAAGGCTCTGGACACGGTCGAAGTCCAGTCGACCAACAGCAAGGGCGCGATGGACACCTACACCGGCGTCAAGCTGGTGGACCTGTTAGCGCTGGCCCAGCCGGCCGCAGACGCGGCCACGCTGGTCTTCGTGGCCGACGATGGCTACACGGCAGAGGCGCCGCTGGCCGACGTGCTGGCCTGCGACAACTGCATCGTCTCGTTCCGCTCCAATGGCGGATTCAGCACGGTGCTGCCCGAGTTTGCCAAGAACCTGCAGGTGAAGGGTGTGGTCGAGATCCAGGTGAAGTAGTACTTGGGTGGGGTTGGTCAGACAAACCGGGCTTCCTCACGGTGGGGAAGCCCGGTTTGCATTTCAGGAGCCCTCAGGTCTGCGACCGCCCGTTCCGCGACGGTATGGGATCTGTCGCACCGAATGTCAAGAGAATGTCGCAAGTCATGTCGCAAGAATGTCGTAAGGCTACGGTTCGTTCCTGAGACGGTATCGCCGTTGATCCGCGGTGTCAGTAGTCGCTTTGCTCCTCGTGTACGAGCAGCGGCTTGATGCTGAGACCCCTTGTGTAAGCGCCGGAGGCTTCGTCTGGCACGACGGTCACATCCAGGCTGGCGCCCAAAGCCTCCACGTATTTGCGTACCATGCTGAGGCTATGGCCGCTGTAGGTGGGATCTTCCAGCCGGGCGATGGCCTGCTGTTTGGTGCCGAGTAGCTCCGCGACCTGCTTTTGGGTCAACCCGCGCGCTTGCCGCAGTGCGGCGAGCTGCAACGCGATATCCCATGCCCGGTCAGCCGCCTCGAAACGCCCGCGGAAATTGGCATCCTGGAGTTTGCGCTCCAGGTAACGATCAAAATTGGTTTTCTGATCCTCCATCGAGCCAATATATACAACAATATTGTGATAGTGTCAAGCGAGAACCAGCCAACGAGGAGCCTTCTGTCTCACCGAGCGAGCTTCCATGCGTGGCAGCAGGGTAGGCGGACGAGAACCCGGCCCGCTACGCCTTCCGCACCCACACCTGGAAGCCCTGCTGGCGGGTCACCACGACCGGCTCGCCCTCGGCCAGCGGCCCCGACTCCGACTGGGCCTTCCACAGCTCACCGTTCAGCAGCACCATGCCATCAGGACTGAGCGGCTGGCGCACCACGCCGGCCAGCCCGACCATGCCGGTCATCCCCGCGAATGCGGGACGGCGCTGGATGGCGATGGCCTTGGTCACGACGAACGCGAAGAACAGGGCCGTGGCCCCAGCCGAGACGATGATCGAGGTCCACGGGATGGGGATGTCCGAAGTGTTGTAGAGCAGATAGAGGCCGAAGACGAAGCTCGCGATGCCGCCGAACGTCAGCGCGCCGTGGGTGGGCGCCTTGATATCCAGGACGAAGAGCACCACGGCCAACAGGACGAATGCGAGGCCCGTCCAGTTGGCGTTGATCGTGCCGAGCGCATAGAACGCGAGCAGGACGCAGATCACGCCGATGATCCCCGCGGCATAGCCACCCGGGCTGGAGAGCTCGAAGAGGATGGCATTCAGGCCGATGGTGAGCAGGATGGCTGCGAGCGCCGGATTGGTCAGCTGGTTGAGCAGCCCCTCCAGCGGGTTGAGCGACACCTCGTCCACCTCAGCGCCGGCGAGGTCCAGGGCGATCGTCTCATCCCCGATGGTGACCGTGCGGCCATCGAGCTGCGCGATCAGGTCATCCAGGTCGGTCGCGATGATGTCGATCACGCCCAGGTCCAGCGCCTCCTGGGCCGTGGCCGCGGCCGCCTCGGACACCGCCTTTTCGGCCCATTGGACGGCCTTCTCCCCGCGGCGCGCGGCCAGGTTCTTGATATCGGCCACCAGGATGTTGGTCGCCTTGGCCTTCATCGTCTCGTCCAGGTCTGCGCCTTCGCTGGCGACCGGGCTGGCCGCGCCGATGCTGCTGCCGGGCGCCATCGCGGCGAGGTGCCCGGCCAGAGTGATGAACGTGCCGGCAGAGCCCGCGTGCGCGCCGCTCGGCGCGACGTATACGATGACCGGCACGCGCGCGGAGGTGATCCGCTGCGTGATGCCCTTGGTGATGTCGACCGAGCCGCCGGGCGTGTCCAGCTCGATGATCAGCGCAGACGCGTCCTCGGCCTCGGCCTGGGCCACGGCGCGATCGATGTACGCGGCCAGCACGGGCGTCACCGGCCCATTGAACACGGCGACCTTGACCATGCCGCCGTCCGCGGCGTGCACCGGCGCCCCTGCCAGCAACGTCACGGCCAGAAGCAGCAGAAATAGATGTGTGTATAAGCGTTTCATTGCATTGACTCCCGCGCGATCATAACATACACTACACCCCGAGGTCAACGCGTATCAGCCATGGCATACATCATCGACGGACACAATCTCATCGGCGCCCTGACGGGCCTTCTGCCCGGCATCGACCTGGGGCAGCCGGACGACGAAGCACGCCTGATCGACCGGTTGCTCTCCTATCGCGCGCAGGGCGCGGGCGAGATGATCGTCTTCTTCGATAGCAGTCCCCTCGGCTGGGGCCCGAGTGGGTTGAGCCAGCAGGCCCCGCCGGCCGCACGGTCCGTGATGAAGATCTACTATGCGACGCCGGGCAGGACCGCGGATGACGAGATCGTCGAGTATGTGCGCGGCCGGAGCGAGCCCGGCCAATACGCGGTCGTGACGAACGACCAGGAGCTGTCCGCGCGGGTCCGCGCGCTGGGCGCGAGCGTGCTGCCGGCCACTGAGTTCGCCGCGCAAATGACGCGGCGCTCGCGCACGCGGCGCAGAGGCGCCGAGGTGGCGGAGGCGTTTGCGCCGAATCCGCGGGACCCCGCCTACGCGGACCTCTACGCCGGGTTCCTGGCCGCGGAGAAGCTCCGCCAGGAGTCGGCCGGCGCCGCGCCGGTCAGCATGGCGACGTGGATCGAGCGGCTCTATTTCGGAGATCCCCAGCTCCAGGTGCGCGCCGCGCGCTGGCTGGGCCAGAGTCGCGATGCAGCCGCCGCGGCGCCGCTGCGCGATGCGCTAACGCACAGTGATGCCGCGGTGCGAGCGGAGGCTGCGCTGGCACTGGGCACGCTGCATAGCCGGGAGTCGGCGCGTGCTCTGTGCAGCGTTCTGGTTGGGGACGGCAACAGCATGGTGCGTGAGGCGGCTGCGCAGGCACTGGGGAGCATCGGCGGAGCGCCCGCGGTCAAGGCGCTCGAGGCAGCCGCGCAGGGCGACGCCAAGGGCAAGGTGCGCAAGGCCGCGGAGGCGAGCCTGGCCGCGATCCGCGCCCGGCGGACCGCCAACCGATCGTGAGGGCGTGACGCACCTGCACCGCAAAGGCTGCAGCGACCTCAGCGCTGCACGCGGCGCAGGACGTTGAACGCCACGAAGGCGACCAATGCCGCGAGGATCAGGATCGCGGCCACGGGCTGCGCGGCTGCCAGGCCGAAGCCCTCGAATCGCTCGTATACCAACACCGGCACCACCTTGGGATGGTAGGCCAGGATCACCACTGCGCCGAACTCGCTCACCCCGCGCGCCCACATCATCAGCGC
>JAXGQB010000052.1:0-10235 GCA_040766655.1 Anaerolineae bacterium | reverse complement strand
ATCCAGGGTTACAGACTACTCAAGCTGCCATGCGGATCAGCGCGCGGAGCCGTTCGACGTCCGCCTCCGGCGGCACGCGATCTGCAACGCCGATGAGGAAGCGCGGGTCCGCGCGTGCACCCTCCAGTGCGAGCGCAACGGACGCCTCGAACGCGTCCCGATCGTGCTCCTCCAGCAGCAGGTCCTGAGGCACACCGCCCCACAGGACGACCTCCGGCCCCGCCTCCTGCCGCGCGTCCGCCATCGTAATATCGCCCTGCGGAGGACCCGCAATCCCCTGAAGGCCGTGCACGCCGGCCTGCGCGAGGAGCGGGACGAGCCTGCGCGATGGGCCGCCGATGTGCACGACCAGGCGCTTCCCCCGATCCTGTGCAGCTGCGGCGATCGCAGCATAGGACGGCGCCAGGTGATCGCGAAACGCGCGCGGCGAGATGTACTGCCCGTCGAGATTGTCGGGCGCAAACATCACCTCGCCGGGAAGGTTCGCCAGGTGCGAGGCAAGCGTACGCATCTTCGCGTCGAGCGCAGCCAGGATCTCCCCGACGTAGGCGCTCCCCTCTCCGTGCATGAGCAGCAGGCCCGCGCCCCAACCCAGGAACCGGTGAAGCAGCTCCGAATACGGCTGCATGGGCAGCTCGATCGGGACCAGGCCATCCTCGCCGACCTCAGCCCGCGCGGCCTCCAGCGCAGCCGCATCGACCACGTAGCTCAGATCCCGAACGACTTCGGCCGCGATGGGGAGGTCCTCCGCGCTCTTCACCAGGTAGTCGGTCTGCCACCAGTCACCGTCCGGGCCCAGCGTCCAGCGCGCCTCAAGTTGCCCCTTGCCCGTCCGATAACGGATCGTGCGCTGCTCTTCGGTCTGCTCCACATCGACCTGGACTGCACGGTACTGGGCCTGCCAGGGCCGAAGGGGCGCCCAGACCGGCGTGCGGAGGAACCGGCATGCGTCCGGGAGCGTCGACCCTGCTCCGGCAGGGAGCGTCTTCCTGATGCTGTGCCACTCGTGCCAAAGCGTCAGATCGAGGAGCACCAGCGGCCTGGGGGTGATCTGTGACGTCGTGTCGAAGCGGCCCAAGAGTTGATTGCGCCAGGACATGGTGATTCTCCTTTGTTGGCTCTGCGAATGCCGGGGCATTCGCATGATGATTTCGATGGCGAGGTTACCACGTCCAATCCCAGGCGGCAAGCCGCCAGTCGTGGCCCTCGACGGCCAGCGCCGCAACGTATCCCGGCGCGGGGACGAAACTGTAAAGGCTCCAGCGGGCTGCCTCGTCCGCCGAGCCGGCCACGCGCAGCAGCCTGGGTGGCGTGTCCGGCCCCAGGGCCACCTCGGTGTGATCCAGCGAGAGCGTGAGCCCCTGGCCGCGGGCTTTTGCAGCGGCTTCCTTGCCCGTCCAGCACTGGTAGAACGCAAGCGGCTGCTCGTCCACCGGCAGGGCTCTCAGGGCCGAGACCTCGCTGCGCGAGAAGAAGTGTTCGGGAATGTGCTGCATCGCGATCTCGGGCCGCACGAGTTCGACATCCACGCCGATCGCGCGCGTCCCGGCGATCGCGTAGAGCGCAAGATCGTGCGAGTGTGACAGGTTGAATGACAGGGTGGCCGGGCGTCCTTCGACTACGCTCCCTTCGGTGTGCCAACCTTCGGTTGGCCTTACGCTCAGGATGCCGGCATCCCGGGTGCTCGTATCCCGTATGCTGGCCTCCCGGGTGCCTTCGGCGGGGGCTACATTCCGGATGGGTGGTTGCTTGACCGACGGCTTGCCGTGCGTGTTATACTCGAAGAGCACGCGGCACGGTTCGACGTCGAGATACCTGGCCAGGATGGCACGCAGGGCGCCGCGGGCCGCGACATAACGATCGCGATCCTGTAGGTGGCGGAACCGCGCCGCACGCGCCGTTTCATCCGGCGCCAGCGTGGAGTGCAGGCCGGCCAGGAGGGAATCCGGCACATCCAGCCTGGCCCGCCACAGATGGACCTGGTCGTCCGTGGCTGCCAGCTCCGGCGGCGGAGCCTGCCAGGTGATCACGTCCGGGCTCCATGCGGGTTGGGCCAGCGAAGTCTCTCTCATGTCGTGGTGCCGCCTTGGTTGCCGCCATTATACGTACGGGCGGCGAATGCGCAAGCCATTCCGGCAGCTGGGTTCTGCAGGCGGCCGCCTGCACGGAGTGACGACCATGTTAATGATCGGAACCTCAGGCTTCTCATATGACGACTGGGTCGGCCCGGTCTACCCGGACGGGCTTCCCGCCCGCGATTACCTGGCACATTACGCCGGCCTCTTTCCGACCGTCGAGCTCAATGTCACCTACTACAGGATTCCTGCTCCCACCACGGTTGCAGGTTGGGTGCGAAAGACGCCCGATTCCTTCCTGTTCAGCGTTAAGGCATTCGGCGAGATCACGCATCAGCGCGAGGATCCCCCCTTCGCCGCCTTCGTGTCGGCGCTTGCGCCGCTGATCGAGTCGCGCAGGCTGGGAGCGATCCTGGCGCAGTTTCCCTACTCGTTCCATCCGACGCCGGAGAACACCGATTACCTGCGCCGGCTGCGCGCAGGGTTCGGAAATCTTCCTGTCGTGGTCGAGTTTCGCAACGCGGGGTGGATCGGGGACGAGGTGTTCGACCTGCTGCGGTCGCTGGGGTTGGGCTTCTGTTGTGTGGACGAGCCGCGCCTCAGGGGCCTGATGCCGCCCATCGCGGTCGCGACCAGCAACGTGGCCTATCTGCGGTTTCACGGGCGCAACGCGGCCAGGTGGTACGACCACGAGCAGGCGTGGGAGCGCTACAACTACACCTACTCAGACGCAGAGCTGCGCGAATGGGCGTCCAAGGTGCGCTCGCTGGAGGCCGAGGCGCCAACTGTGCTGGTGTACTTCAATAACCACTTTCAGGGACAGGCCGTCAAGGGCGCCCGCGATCTGGGCCAACTGCTGCTGGATTACGATGCGAACGATCTGAGCAGCACGTAAACCGTGAAGACGATCAGCATCTGGCCGGGGCCATAGGTCAGCCAGACCACGTCGTCCAGCGCCACTCTCCTGAACGTGCGATGGGAAAACAGGCCCGCAGCAATCAGGAGATCGCTGAAGAGGAAGAGCACGGCGCCGAGGGCGAACAGACTGAATCGGGCGTCGTGCAAGGCAAGCCCCGTCGCAACGCCGGCCGTCGAGGCGAGCAGCAGAGCGTAAGGCAGTGCGGCCCAGTGCAGCGCCGAGGGACGTTGTCCGCGGTAGACGAAGACCCACCAGCCCAACGCACCCATGGCAAGCCAGGCGATCCATGCCGCAAGGAGCACGCCGGCGCCATCGCCGCCGGCTGCCCCCCAGTGTCTCAGGCCGGCCACAATGTAGGCCACGTGGCCGGCTGCGAACGCCGCCATACCTGCCAGCACATGGGCCTCGATCGGGATCAGCCGCGCCATGAACAGATCGCCCAGCAGGCCCAGGGTCATGCCCACTGCGATCAGCAGCGCAAACGGGGCGAGCGGCGTGCTCCGGGCGAGCACGGCCAGGCTCCAGCCGCACATCGCAAGCACAACGCTCGACGCCATGCGCGTCCAGACCGGCATGCGCCGTCCGGCGGCCCGCCCCCTGGCCTGCAGACTGCCCCCAAGGTATCCGCCGAAAAGGAGCGCGGCCCAGATCAGCCACAGCGGCAGCAGCCATCGGATCATCGCATCCCTCCACACGGTCGCGCGCCACCCTGCGGGCGGCAGCAGGGGCACTCCAGACTACATCTTCGGCGGGTATCCTGTGATGTCCCGGATCGCCTCGTAGAGCGGACGCAATTGCTTGTACATGCGCTTGTAGACGCGTTGGTAGAGCGCATCATACAGCTCGCTGTTCGCAGCTTCAGGCTCGAACACCCGGCCGATGTGCGTCATCTCCCGCACCGCTGCGCCGAAATCGGGATGCATGCCCAGCCCGACCGCCGCGTCCATGGCTGCGCCCAGGCCGGAGGTCTCATTGATGTGCATGCGGGCGACCGGCTTGTTGAAGACATCGGCCGTCAGTTGCATCACCTCGTCGCTCTGAGAGCCGCCGCCCGAGACGCGCAGCTCGGTGATGCTGACGCCGGTGCGTTTCTCGGTGCGCTCCTTGCCTTCCCGCAGGGCGTAGGCCAATCCTTCGAGGATGGCTCTGTAGATGTGGGCGCGTCCATGCACGTCGCCGAAGCCGAGGATGGCCCCCTTGGCCTCGGGGCCGGGCTCCTTGAGGCCTGGCGACCAGAATGGCTGCAGGATCAGCCCCATGGACCCGGGCGGCGCCTGCCGGATCAGCTCGTCGAGCAGGATCTCTGGCTCCACGCCCTGCTCAGCCGCGAGTTGCTGCTCGGCCTGGCCGAACTGCTCCTTGAACCAGCTGACCATCCAGAAGCCGCGGTAGACCTGGATCTCCATGCTGTATGCGCCCGGGATGGCGGAGGGGTAGGGCGGAATCAGGGGCACAACTTCGACATAACGGCGATGTGTCGTGTTGATCGTGGCCGTGGTGCCGTAGCTCAGGCAGCCGATGTGCGGCTCCATGCCGCCCGCGCCGATGATCTCGCACGCTTTGTCTGCCGCGGCCGCAATCATGGGCGTGCCCGCGGGGATGCCGGTCGCCTCGGCCGCTTCAGGACTGATCTCTCCCAATTGCCCGCCGGGGGGCGTCAGATCGACCAACTTGTCCTTGGGCATGGGCACGGCCTGCCACTTCCAGTCTGTCGGGCCGGCCCAAGACAGTTTCTTGTAGTCAAATGGGACGTAGGCCACCTGGCAGCCGACCGAGTCCACCATCCTTCCGGTGAGCTTGAAGGTGAGGTAACCCGACAGAAGCAGGTACTTGTACGTTGCGTCCCAGATATCCGGCTGATGCGTGCGAATCCAGTTTGCCTCAGCCTCCGCCTGCAGGTAGGCCACCGTCTCGGTCATGCCCACAAGCCTGAACGCCAGGCCCCACAGCCCCCCGACAGGCTTCAGCCCGTAGGTGCGTCGCTGGTCCAGCCAGACGATGGCGGGGCGAAGGGGGCGCCCTGCGCGGTCGACGTTGATGAGGGTCGAGCGCTGCGTCGTCAGCGCGATGCCCGCGATCCGTTCCCTGAGCCGTGCGGGCTTGCCCGTCGCCTCGCTCTGGCGCCAGAGTTGCTGGCATGCCTCGCAAAGGGAGCGCCAATAGTAGTCCGGGTCCTGCTCTGCCCATCCCGGCTGCGGCGAGACGTAAGGCGTCAATGGGACGCGTGCCTTGGCCAGCAGGTTGCCCTGCAGATCGAAGACCAGGGCCCTGACGCTCTGGGTGCCGTTGTCGATGGCGAGAAGCAGGTCTTTCGTCACATTATCCTCCTCGTGCCGGCTCAGGGGCTTCGCCGAGGCTTTGCCCTCTTGGTCCAGGCCCAACGCCCGAGGCCGATGAGCAGGCCGGCCCCGGATACTGCGCCTGATGCGATGCCGCCCTTGACCCAGCGTCGTCGCCGGCGTTTCCTGCGAAGAATCCGATTCATCGACGTGGTGCGCGCCTTATCCAGGAGAGCCTGCCAGCCCGCGGCATCTGCGCCGGCGGGAACGCCGTAGCACTCGCGGTGCAGCATCTCATACGCCAGGGCCTCCTGCTGCCACCGGGCGTTGCCCCACCCCAACTCTGCGCGGCAGATGCTGCCGATGCGATCGAGATGGGCGCCCGCGCCGTCGGGCAGGAGCAACCCGAGTCGGGTGCGGCGCAGGAGCAGGTCGTCGAGATGGATTACGCCCTCGGCCCTGGCCGCCCAACGCACTTCGGCCCACATCGTCGCGGTCTGGCCCACGTGCTCCGTTTCGCCCGCACCTGCGGCCTCCAGCAGGGGCGCTGCGTTGCCGCCGTAGCGACCGATCAGGCGGCGACGATCCGCCTCAGGCATGGCGATGCGCAGCAGGTTACGGCACGGCGGGTTGAACACCGGCGCGCTCGAATCCAGCTCCCCCATGTGCGGCAGTTGCTTCTGTGCTGTCCTGAGCGCGTCGAGCGCGATGCGGCGGAAGGTGGTCAGCTTTCCGCCGGTCACGGTGAGCAGCCCGTGTTCCTCCCAGACGACGTGATCGCGCGATTCCTTGGACGGGTCGGACTTGCCGCTGCCGATGACCGGCCGGATGCCCGAGAAGGTGCTCACAACATCTTCGAGCGCCAGATCGATGCCGGGGAACTGGGAGGCCACCGCAGCCATGAGATAGCTGACCTCGTCCGGGCTGATGCGTGGCTCGCCCTCCAGCGTCTCCGCGTGGTCGACGTCGGTCGTTCCGACCAGGGTGATTCCCTCCCACGGGAAGATGAACACCGGGCGCCGGTCCAGCGGATGCAGGAAGCTGAGGGCCTGCTCGACGGGCAGCCGCCATGCCGGGAAAAGCAGGTGGCTGCCTCGCAGCGGCCGGATGCGTGCGGCGCCTCCGACCTGGCTGCGCAGGGCGTCCGCCCATGCGCCCGTCGCGTTGACGACAACCGTTGCCGCGAGGTCATGCTGCTTGCCGGCCTCACCTGCGGTGTCGCGCACCCTCGCGCCGGTCACGCGCCCGCGGGCATCGGTCAGCAACTCCGTCACCCGAGCGTAGTTGAGGATCAGCGCGCCGTCACCGGCGGCCTCGGAGAGGACCCGCAGGACGAGACGCGCGTCGTCTGTCTGAGCATCGCCGTAGCGGAAGCCGCCCTGCAGTCCGTCGGGCGAAAGGAAGGGCGCAAGCCGTTGAAAGTCAACGGCCGAGTAGTAGCGATGGCTCCATTGTAAGGCAAGCAGGTCGTAGACGGTCAGGCCCGCGCCGTACATCCGGCGTCCCGGCGAATCGCCCTGGTACGTGGCAAGGAGAAACCCCAGCGGATCGATCAGCCCTGCGCCCTCCTCCAACAGCCGCTCCCGCTCGCTCACCGATGTGCGGGTGAGTCCGAAGCGTCCCTCCTTCAGGTAGCGCAGTCCACCGTGCACGAGCTTGGACGACCGGCTCGAGGTGCCCCACGCGAAGTCGCGCTGTTCGACCAGCCCGACCCGCAATCCCATTCGCGCTGCCTCGCGCACGATTCCGGCTCCGGTGATGCCGCCGCCGATGACCAGGACGTCCAGTGGTGCTTCCTGTAAAGCCGTCCAGGTGCGAGGTCGATGATCGGGTGAGAACATGGGCGCTCGATAAGGTGCAGGCTGATGGGTGCTATTCTACGGCGGCTCGGCGGAAATGACAACTGCGCCGTCTGCGGCGCTGTTCCGGTGCACGAAAGAATCGATCGCGCTGTTTTTGGGCCCTGGCGCCATTTCGTGTACAATGGTCTGTGTGATCGGCCAGCCGCGTCAGTTTGTGGGCTGGCTATTTTTGACGGCAACGGTTGACGCCGGGAAGCCAGATGGCTCCCGGCGTTTTTGGATGTAGGGATGCAAGCATGCAGGTAGCTCGGGAAGACATTCGCAATATCGCCATCATCGCACATGTGGATCATGGCAAGACGACGCTGGTGGACGCCATGCTCAGACAATCACGCGTGTTCCGCGACAACCAGCAGGTGCCCGAACGCGTCATGGATTCGAACGATCTTGAGCGGGAACGCGGCATCACCATCCTGGCCAAGAACACGGCGGTGCGTTACGGCGGCATCAAGATCAACATCGTGGATACGCCCGGCCACGCCGACTTCGGCGGGGAGGTGGAGCGCGTCCTGAACATGGTTGACGGCGTGCTGCTGCTGGTGGACGCTGCCGAGGGGCCGATGCCCCAGACCCGCTTCGTGCTGCGCAAGGCACTCGAGTTGGGACGGCGCGCGATCCTGGTCATCAATAAGGTCGATCGCAACCACGCGCGGCCCGGCTGGGCCGTCGATGAGGCCTTCGATCTCTTCATCGAGCTGGGCGCCACCGAGGAACAGGCCGACTTTCCGGTCATCTACGCTGTGGCGACCGCGGGCCAATCCGGAACCGATCCCGATCACATCGAAGGCACTCTGAAGCCTCTGTTCGATGCCATCGTGAAATCGCTGCCCGCGCCCATGGTGGACCCAGACGCATCCGCACAGTTGCTGATCACCAACCTGTCCTACGATGACTATAAGGGCAAGATCATCATGGGGCGCCTGTCCGCCGGTGAGCTGCGCAAGGGGCAGGCAGTGGTGCGCTTCGATCGCGAGGGCGTGGTACACGAGGAGAAGATAGGGCAGCTCTTCGTCTATGAGGGGTTGGAGCGCATCGAGGTGCCTGTGGTCAGCGCGGGCGAGATCATCGCCCTGACGGGCATCCCGGAAGTCAACATCGGCGAGACGGTCGCTGACACTGTAGATCCGCGAGCCCTGCCCACCATCTCGGTGGAGGAGCCAACCGTCCGCATGACCTTCGGTGTCAACACGTCGCCGTTTGCCGGGCGTGAAGGCACCTGGGTCACCAGCCGGAAACTGAAGGAGCGCCTGGATCGTGCGTTGGAGCGCGACGTCGCGCTGCGCGTGGAGCCGACCGATGCGGCCGACACGTTCCTGGTGAGCGGGCGCGGAGAACTGCACCTGGCCATCCTGATCGAGACGATGCGCCGGGAAGGCTATGAGTTCCAGGTGAGTGCGCCGGAAGTCATCCTGCACGAAGATCCCGAGACGGGCGAGAAGCTCGAGCCGGTGGAGGAGGTCTACATCGAGGTGCCCGAACCCTACTCCGGGGTGGTGGTCGAGATGCTCGGTCCTCGGAAGGGCCGGATGACCAACATGCACCAGGGGTCCAACGGCGCCAGCGGCACGGTGTACTACACCTACCTGGTCCCGACGCGCGGGCTCCTCGGCTTCCGCCAGTCCTTCCTGACCGCGACACGGGGCCTCGGGATCGTCCACAGCATCTTCCATGGGTACGAGCCCTACATGGGCGTCATCAAGTCGCGGCTGACCGGGTCGCTGGTCGCGTGGGAGAATGGTCTCAGCACGCAGTATGCCTTGTTTAACGCACAGGAGCGCGGCAAGCTCATCATCGGCCCCGGCGTGGAGGTCTACGAAGGCATGATCGTGGGCAGGCGTCCGACCGAGGAAGACCTGGTGTTGAGCGTGACCAAGAAGAAGCACCTCACGAATCACCGTTCTTCAACCGGGGACGAGCTGGTTCACCTTGAGACGCCCCTCAACCTCTCGCTGGATGACTGCCTGGAGTACATCGGCGAGGACGAGTTGGTCGAAATCACGCCGAAGAGCATCCGCATGCGCAAACGGATCCTGAACACCGACGATCGCAAGAAGGAGCGCAAGACGCGCAGCCTCGCGCAGGCGTAGGGACGCAGGCCGTCCGCATTGTCTCTCGGGAACATAAAAGAGGGGCCAGGACGCTCAACGATTGAGCGTCCTGTCCCCTTTTTCGCGTGTGCGGTCAGCGGCTATTCGCCGGCCGGCTCGGGGCTTGAAGCCTGAACGACGGCGTCCACGCCCTTCCAGTGCGCACGCTCGACCTTGTCCGGGAACCTGGGCAGCAACGTGGCGTCGTCCGACAGGGCGACCTTATCGCCCGGCTGGAGCTCGGCCTTGTTGCTCTTTTCCACCAGCGGCTTCTGCGGCAGATTGTAGACGCTGATTCCATCGCCGGGCCTGGCGTATCGGGCCTGCACGTAGGCGAGGCCGATGATGATCCCATCGACGTCCACGGCCGCGCTGGTGACCCAACCGATCGTCTGGCCCTTCCTGTTGACCACCGGGTCGCCCGTCTTCGGCATGCGCACGCCGCGCTCGTTCATGCGGAAGCGAGCCACCTCCATCGTGCGGGTCTTCTCCACTGCCAGGTAGGCCTCACGGCCGATGAAGTACGGCTTGTGGAGCTTGACGTACGCGGCGAAACGAGCGCCCGCGGGCGAGATGCCGAAATGTCCGGCCAGCTCATGGCCGTAGAGCGGCAAGCCGGCCTCCAGGCGGGTGCTGTCGCGTGCGGCGAGGCCGGTGGGCTGGATGCCGAACGGTTTGCCCGCCTCCAGCAGCGCCTCCCAGAACGCCACCGCGCGGTCGGGGTGGACGAACAACTCGTATCCGATATCCTCGCCCGTGTAGCCGGTTCGGGCGATCACCAGGTCGTACTCACCGAGCACGCAGTGAGTCACCCCGGTGCGTGGCAGGCGGCCGATCTGTTCCTTGACGCGGTCGTCATCCGTGAGGGCCTGCAGGATCGCCATGGATGCCGGCCCCTGGAGCGCGAGATCGATCCGCATGTCCGGCCCACTGGACGGGTCCTTCAGGTTGCGCAGCGTGGCAGGGCGAAGCACGCGCAGGTCCGGGCGGTTGCGGTCGAGAAGCACCTCGCC
>JAXGQB010000051.1:0-10250 GCA_040766655.1 Anaerolineae bacterium | reverse complement strand
GCGACGCTGGCGAAAGCCAACAGCATCAGCAGGGCCGCAGCCATGACCACGACGAAAGAGCGATGCTTACTGATCATTTGTTCCTCCCTGTAAGAATGAACGAACGAGCGCCGGGCGATCGTCGCCCTGGCATCAAAATGGGACGCCAGCCCTCATCTTTGCAGTCACCTCCTGTCGTCAGCAGGTTCGATGCGATGGAAAAGAGCTCACATGGTCGTGTGCATCTTGCCTGGTCAGTCGTTTTGCCGGCTCCGAAACCAGAGACAGATTCGCCGTGGCGTACGGTCCGCCTGGGTGGACCGTGCGCCACGGCACGTCGCCAGCCGCATCAGACGTTCAAGGGATGCAGAGCCGCTGTGCCACATAGATCAGGTTGGCGTTGCGCAGGCCATTTCGCTGGGCAATGGCCTGAACCGACGAACCGTAACGTGCGGCGATCTTCGTCAATGTATCGCCGCGCTGCACGGTATACCACGTACAGGACTCGCCGGCAGGGGGTATCGGCAGGCCGCCCCCAGGACACGGCACGACGAGTCGTTGGCCGAGGATCAGGATGTTCGGGTTGCGAATGCCGTTGGTCGCGGCCAGGTGCTCCACGGTCGTGCCATATTGCCTGGCAATCTCCGCCAGCCGGTCGCCACTCGTGATGGTGTGATGGCAGATGCCACCCGGCACGGGCGGCACGGGCGGCTTCGGGGTCACGCCGGTGGCACATGCCACCAGCTTGATCGCATCCAGGTTGACGTCGAGCTCGCGCTGCGCGGTGCCCCACTTCTTCCAGGCACGGAAGGCAACCACGACCTTGCCGGCCGGTGCGGTGAAGCGGGCGCTGAACGACGACATGCTGCCGGGCGCGGTGCGCACGTAGATGTCGTCCCACGGCAGCTCGGTCCAATTCGTGATGTCGGCCTCGCTCGGGTCCGCGTCCGCGGCAGCGTAGCCCCACTGGACGCGGTAGCGGAACATATCCTCATCGGGATGAGCCGACTCCTCGCGCAGCATGCCCCAGGCAGAGATCTCATACGTTGCGCCCGCAGTCAGGCCCGCGACGGTCTGGCGGATGCCGGCAAACCGGTCGGCCTCGGACGCAGCCAGGCCCCACGTGTTGATCTCGATGAGCTGTCCGTGGACGCCGTCCTTCACGACCGAGGTCCACATTTCGTCGTAGAACCCATAGGCCGCGGACCCGCCGTTGTTGAACGCACTCCAATACTTGCCGGTGCCGTTGACGAAGCCGCTCTCGAAGTCACCGTTCGCCACCAGGCTGGGACCGCCACAGGTGAGGACGGCGGGCTTGACCGGATCGGTGACGGGCGGATGAACAGGGGCGGGCTTCCCGACGACTGCGCCGGGCAGCACAACGATCCCGCCGGCAAGCTGCACCGGCTGCTGGACGACCTTGCCCGTCAGGCTGACCGCGTCGATATTGACATCCAGTTCCTTATAGGCATTGCCCCACTTCTTCCACGCCCGGATGAAGATCGTGATCTTCGGCGCGGGGGCCGTCATCGTCGCGGAGAAGCTCTGGAGGCCGGTCGGAGCGGTCCGCTCGTCGATCTTGTCCCAGGGGAGCTCAACCCAGTTCGTCACCTGGGTCCAATCCGTCGAGCCGTCGGTCGTGTAGCCCCACTGGACGCGGTAGCGATACATGTCTTCGGTGGGATCGGGCTGGTGCTCGCGCATCCCGCCCTGCATCTTCAGGGTGTACTCCTCCCCCTTGACCAGGGAGACCGTCTGGAAGATGCCCGCAAATCGATCCGCCTCGGAGGCGGCGAACTGCTTGGTGTTGATCTCGATCAGCTGGCTGTGCAGGCCATCGGCCACCACGGGCTGCCATTGGTCGTCGTAGAAGCCGTAGGCCGCGTTCCCGCCATTGGTGAAACAACCCCAGCCTGAGCCGACCAGCCCGCAACCGGGAATCATGACGAAGCCACCCTCGAAACTGCCGTTTTGGATGACATCAACGGTGGCCACGGCGAGGCCGGTGGCGCTTCCGAGCGTGAGGCTTGCCAGTATCGCGAGGGCAAGGGCAAGCGACATCAGACGCCTGGGACTTCTCAAGGTTCGCATTCGACCCTCCTTCACACGGCCATTCAGCCTGGGCAGTGAGCCCGCATCTCGCACGTCAAAGCCTACGCGGCTTGACTCACAAGCTGCGGAACAACACTCGCGCGGATTGTAGCACAACTGCCGCGCGAACGCAATAGTGATTCCAAATCCACCGATCACAATTCCTGTCAACATGATCGATCCGGCCCCTATCCTGCCCGGACCAGGTAGGGATGGCGGGCGATCGCCGCTTCGAGATCGGACAACGCACGTGCCGCATACCCTGCGTAGCGAGCCCGCTTATCCCGCACCGGGGGCTCGAGCTCCGGCAGAAGGCCGAAATTCGCCTTCATCGGCTGAAACGTGGCCGATTCTGCCTGTGTGATGTAGCGCATCAGCGCGCCCATCATGGTCGTGGGCGGCAGCTCAGCAGGCGCCAGGCCAGCAGACAACGCCCACGCGTTCACGCCGGCCAGGAGGCCGCTGGCAGTCGATCCGACATAGCCCTCCGTGCCGGTCAGTTGGCCCGCAAAGAAGAGGCCGGCTCGTTCGCGGCACTGCAGGGTCCCAGAGAGCAGGTCCGGGCTGTTAAGGAACGAATTGCGGTGCATCTGGCCGAATCGCACGAACTCCGCTTGCGCCAGGCCCGGGATCATGCGGAGCACGCGCTCCTGGTCGCCCCACTTGATGTTCGTCTGAAAGCCGACCAGGTTGTAAAGCGTGCCTGCAGCGTTGTCCTGTCGCAGCTGCACCGCTGCATAGGGACGCCTTCCCGTCCGTGGATCGCGCAGCCCGACCGGTCGCATCGGGCCAAACGCCAGGGCCATCGGATCCCGGGAGGCCAGGACCTCGATGGGCAGACAGCCCTCGAAGTAACGCCTCGCCTCGTCGTCCTCTTCGTACTCCCGCAGGCTGATCTTTTCCGACTCGACGATCGCCTGCACGAACGCATGGTATTCATCCTTGTTAAGCGGACAGTTGATGTAGTCGCCCTGTGGGTCCGCATCGGGACCCGCGCCGTCCGAAACCCTGTCGTAGCGACTCTGGCGAAAAGCCACCGAGAGATCAACTGACTCGCCGGCCACGATCGGCGCCATGGCATCAAAGAAGAAAAGCATCTCCTGGCCGACGAGGTCACGAATGCTCGCCGCCAATGCCGGCGAAGTCAACGGCCCGGACGCGATCACGGCCGGACGTCCTTCAGGGATCGCCAACTGCTCCGCTCGCCGCACGGTGATCCGCCCGTGCCCCAGGATGGCCTTGCTCACGGCCTCCGAGAAGGCATCCCGGTCGACGGCAAGCGCCCCGCCCGCGGGCACGGCGTGGTCATCCGCGCACCGGATGATCAGGGAGCCCAATCGCCGCAGCTCGGCCTTGAGAACGCCCAATGCGCGATCCGGCAGGTTGGAGCCCAGGCTGTTCGAGCAGACCAGCTCCGCCATGCGATCGGTGTGATGCGCCGCGGTCATGCGGGCCGGCCGCATCTCGATCAGGGTAACGGAGGCCCCACGCTCGGCCGCCTGCCATGCCGCCTCGGAGCCGGCCAGCCCGGCGCCCACGACAATGACATCAGGAGTGGGCTCGGCCGCCCTCATCGTTCGTCCTCCGGTGTGCGCCTGCCCAACGTGCACGACCTGATTTCTCCAACCCCTGCAATAGAAATGACGACGAGCCAGCCTAAAAGTAACGTAGATATTTCTGGTTCAAAGGACATTATAGACACCTCTTAGGAAAAAGCAAATAGTATTTCCTGGTGTAAATCTTGACAGGAAGCGCCCCGACAGGTATGCTGCCCACGTCCGTCACTAGCAGGAGGGGTTGCACAACCATGCGCGCAGTTGATATTATCACACACAAGCGGGACGGCCGTCAGCTCGGCCGCGAAGAAATCGAGTTCTTCATCGACGGATATGTCGCGGGCGAGATCCCGGATTACCAGGCCGCGGCGTGGGTGATGGCGATCTACTTCCGGGGGATGACGCCGCAGGAGACCGCCCACCTGACGCTGGCGATGGCGCATTCCGGCGAAACGCTCGACCTGCACGACACGCTGCCCTTCATCATCGACAAGCATTCCTCCGGTGGCGTGGGAGACAAGACCACGTTGGTGGTGGGCCCCATGGTGGCTGCCCTGGGCGTGCCGGTCGGGAAGATGTCGGGCAGGGGGCTGTCATTCTCGGGCGGAACGCTGGACAAGCTGGAGTCGATCCGCGGGTTCTCCCCCGCGCTCACCCTCGAACAATTCAAGCGGCAGCTGAAGGAGATCGGCCTGGTCGTGGCCGGTCAGACGCAGGACCTGGCGCCCGCGGACGGCAAGCTCTACGCGTTGCGCGATGTGACCGGAACGGTGCCGTCCCTCCCGCTCATCGCCAGCTCGATCATGTCGAAAAAGATTGCCTCAGGGGCCGACGCGATCGTCCTGGACGTCAAGGTGGGCCAGGGCGCGTTCATGGAGACCGTGGCCGAGGCAGAGGAGCTGGCGCGGCTCATGGTAGAGATCGGCCGCCACCTCGACCGCAAGATGACCGCGTTGATCGGCGACATGAGCCAGCCGCTCGGCCTCGCGGTCGGCAACGCGACGGAGGTCCGGGAAGCCGTGGCCACGCTGCATGGAGAGGGCCCGGCCGATTTCCGGGAACACTGCGTGGACGTGGCGAGGGAGATGTTGCTGATCTCGGGCCGGACGAGCGACCCCGCTGGGGCCGCACGGGCCGCGCTGGGGACCCTCGCCGATGGCTCTGCCTGGCAGAAGTTCCGCGAGTTCGTGGCAGCCCAGGGCGGTGACCTCGCCTGCGTGGACGAGCCGGACCGGTTGCCCCGCGCGCCGGTGATCGCCCCGCTGTTCGCGGCCGCAGACGGGTACATCGCGCAGGTCGATGCACGTGAGGTCGGCTACACGGTCGTCGACCTCGGCGGCGGTCGGGCCCGGAAGGAAGATGCCGTCGACCCTGCGGTGGGCTTGGTGCTGGCAGAGGGAACAAAGGTCGGCCAGCCGGCGGTCGTGGGCCAGCCCCTGCTGTGGGTGCACGCGGGGAGTAGGGAGGCGTGCGATGCGGCGTTGGCGCGCCTGGCCCGCGCAGTCGTGATCAGCCCCCATCCGGTCGAGGCGCCGCCGTTGATTCACAAGGTCATTCGTCAGGGAGCTGATTGAAGGAACGCCTGAACGCCCTGCCGGCTCGGGCGGCCGTTGCGGATGATATCGGCGGCCAACGCCGCGATTGCGGCCTTGGCCGCATGGGTTGCCAGGCCGATCTCGTCGGCAGGGTCCCCATCGGGTGAACCGGCGGCCGGTATCCAGGGGATGCCGCGGGCACGCGCCACTGAGCCGGCCGCGGCGGCCGTCTCGCCCGTGAAGGGGCCGATGATGGCAAGCACATCGGGGTCCGCGGCCAGCGAGCGCGCTTCCCTCTCCGCGGCGGCGGGGTCATTGCTGTCGTTCACGACGACGAGCGCAACCCGGTAGGCGTCGAGGTCGCCGGATGCGTTGGCCGCTGAGACGACCGCCTTGACGGCCGGCAGCACCGCATATCCCACCTCGCGACCTGCCCCTTCGAAGGGCCCGATCAGGCCAAGCTTGACCACGGGCGCCGCGTTTCCCGGCAGCGCACAGCCACCGAGCAGAGTGCTCAGGATCAGCACCAGGCGCACCCATCGCAGCCCACGCCCGTCGCCCATCACTGCCTACTGCTGATAGGTCGCGATGTTGGCCTGGTGTTCGGCCAGGGTCGTCGCAAAGACATGGCCGCCGTCTCCCGAGGCGACGAAGAAGCAGTACTGCGTCGCAGCCGGCTCGATCGCGGCCTGGATGGCCGTGATGCCCGGGCTCGCGATGGCTGCGGGCGGAAGGCCGGGCCGCAGATACGTGTTGTAGGGGGACTGCACCGTGGCATAGGCCTCCACCGATGGCGGCTCCCACCACCACTCGCCCGCGCGGCCCGCGGCATACTGCACCGTCGGGTCTGCCTGCAGGTAGGCCCCGCCGGTCTCCGAGCTGCACGCGCCGCTCGCGCGGTTCCAATACACGCTCGCCACCGTCGGACGCTCGTCCGCCCGGGGCGCTTCCCGTTCCACGATCGAGGCCATGATGATGACCTGCTCCAGCCCGCGGCCCGCCTGCCGTGCGGGGGCGAGCATCTCGTCGTCGACGCGGCCCTCGAAGTTATCCAGCATCCTTACGATCAGGTCGCTCGGCCGGGCAGGGACCGGGAGGCGATAGGTGTCCGGGAAGAGGTAACCTTCCAGGGTGGTCAGGCCCGCGGGCAGCCAGTCATAGTCGCCCAGGGCATTCGCGGCCGCTGCGCCGCCCTGGACCATGGCCAGGAACTCCGATCCGTCCATGACCCCCTTGACGTCGAGCAATTCGGCGACTTCCTCGGCCCGCATGCCCTCGGGGACCGTCAGCACGATTTCCTCGTAGCGCGCCCGCTGCAGCCTGTCCGCGATCTCGGCCATCGACATGCTCGCGGAGATCTCGAAGTCTCCCGCGGCCAGCCGCTGGTCGATGCCGTTCTGGGCCATGTACCTGCGGAACAGGCCGGCGTCACCGATCAGGCCCTCCGCCTCGAGCCGCGTCGCAACCGTCAACGCGGTCTCGCCCGACTCGATCGTGAAGATGCGCACCTCGGCCGTCGCATCCAGCGGCGTGTTGATCTGATCCCCCTGTGTGCGCAGGTAGAGATCGATGACGCGCCGCTCGATGCTCTCCGGGCTCAGGTTGATGGGCTGGTCCGCAGCCGCATCGAGAAGCGCCACCTTCGGGGCGACCGGGACATCGGCCATCTGAGCGGAGACGAAGCTGGCCGCGACGAAGCCCAGCACGGCCAGTGCCGTGAGGGGCACGAGGAACAGCATGAAGCGGAGCAAGAGATCAACAACCCGTTGAAACATCAGGAAAGAGCACTCCTTCGAGCTTGGAGGAAGTCACCGAGGATCAGTGCAGCAGCCACGGCGTCGATGCCGGCCGAGCTCTGGATCTGCGTCAGCAGCGCCCCTGCATCCGCGGACGACAGGGTCTCGTCCCAATAAGCCAGCGGGACCGACAGGTAGCCTGCCAATCGCCCGCCATACCTGCGCGTCCAGCGGGCCTGCCGGCCTTCCTCCTCCGCGCCCGAATCGGCCGCGGGCATGCCGGCCAGCACGCCGGCGACCTTCTGATCCGTGACGATGCGCTGGATCGCCGCGAAGTCAGCCGCCCGCGTTGCGGCGCGCGCCAGCGTCAGCAGCGGCCGCGCAAACATCCCGGCCTCATCGCACACGGCGACCCCGATGCGGGCCTGTCCGAGGTCAAGCGCCAACAGGCGGCCCCGCGGCAGCTCGAACGCAGAACTAAGCACCGGCATCGCACGCTCCGGCAGATAGCGAGGTCACCTACGCCCCCCCCATGGCCAGCTGCGCGGCCTCATCCCAATCGACGATCACCCGGATGCGCCACGGCAGGGCCGGGAGATTCACGGGGACGACGTACGGCAGCCAATCCGGCCCCAGCTCGATCGCCGGCGCTTGGGCGAGCGCGAAGCGTTCCTGCAGGGTCGCCGCGGCCTCTTGCGCGCTCAACCCCAGCACGGCCGAGCGCGCCGCGCTGGCGTCGATCGAGCGCAGCAACTCGCCTTCTGCGGTGACCGAGAAGTTGATGCTGCCATCTTCTGCCGCGACCGCGGCGCCCGAGGTGAAGCGCACCGTATCGGAAATCAGTCGCGTCCCGGGCGGCATGGTCTCCCGCAGGGCTGCAAGGGCAATCTCGTTGGCGCCGGCCTCGTCGATCGACAGGCCTACCGCCTGGACGCTCATGCTGAGGAAGAGCTCGTCGGAGACTTCGCCGACGAATGGGGTGAACGTGGGCGACAACGGCAGGAAGGTCACCGACTCAGCCGCGATGAAGCTTTGCTTGTCCCCGCGTTCGAGCAGCTGGGCGACGGCCTGCTCCTTCAGCTCGGCAAAGAGTTCCTCCTGGAGCCGGACCTTATCCTCCTCGGTGACGACCGGCTGCGGCGCGGTTGTGCCGCCCGAGAAGCCGGCGTCGTTCGCCACCGCGACAGAGAGCATCAGGGGGCCCTCGACGCGCGTCACGGTGCCCGCGCGCACATTTCCGGTCGGTCCCGGAAGCAGCGCCTGGACCGTTGCCGCCGCCCTGCCGTTCGGGCCGAGCTCGACCGGTCCGGTCGTGACGAACTGGGTGTTGGTGCCGGTGGCGGTCGAAACGACGGTGCCCTGCGGCACGGTGATCTGCCGGCTCGTCATGTTGATGAAGACCACACGGCCGCTCGATTTGGTCGCGGGCTCGGGCCGCCTCCCGGTCGTCTTCGTGCGCGCCTCGCCGGAGACCTGGATGCTGACGGTCTGTGCGGGAAGGATGCGCTGCTCCGCATCGATGACCGCGCCACTGACAGCACGCAGGCGAACCGTCTCCGCGATGCGCTCGGAGCCAGGCGTCAGCCGGATCTCGGCCGCGGGAATGACGATGCTGGTGGCATAGAGCAGTCCGCCGAACATGAGCGCCAGCGCGACCAGCAGGCCGAGCGATCCCCACCAGGGGCTCTGCCGCCGCACGAGCGAGCGCGTGAACGCCACCGGGCGGAATCCGGACGGGGAACCCGCCTGGTAGATACCCGCCCCGTGCGGGGGCACCGTCTCCCGTTCCGGCGGCGGCTTGAGGCGCGAGCGCGGCGGCGCGGCGGGCTTCCGCCAGCGGGCCCGTTCCGCCCGAGCCGGATCGCGGAACGTGCTCAGCCCCTCGCGACCAGCCGCACTCCGAATGGCCGGATCGGACGTGACCAACGCGACCTGAACGCCCTGCGATGCGGCCTCCCGGCGCAACACGCGCAGGCTTGCGGCCTCCAGGCGAACGAGCGACGGAATGACGAAGAGGACGCGCTCGCCCCTGGGCGTTGCCCGGACCCGCGCCACCATCGCGGCCACCGGGTCCCGATCGGAGACAGTCAAGGTCGAGGTCATTTCTTCAGTTGCTGCCGCACCAGGTCTGGCACCATGTCCAGCGCCTCGCGCAGCCGGGTCGCGTCCCGGCCTCCGGCCTGCGCCAGGCTGGCGCGGCCCCCACCGCCGCCGCCGACCACGCGCGCAATGGCCTTGACGAGCTCGCCCGCGTGCAGGCCGCGCGCCAGCAGATCGTCGGTGACGGCCACGAGCAGCTGCGGCTTGTCATCCACCACCGTCGCCAGGACGACGACTGCGGACCCCAGCTGCTCGCGAAGCTTATCGCTCATGTCGCGCAGGGTCTGCATCTCGATGCCGCGTGCCTCGGCAGCGAGGACTTTGACGTCATCGACGAGTCTGACCGAGCTTGCCGCCAGCTGATCGGTCTGCTGCATGGCCAACTGCGCCTTGAGCCGGGCGCTCTCCTTGTGGGCCGTCTGCAGGTCCGCGTAGAGGTTGCGAATCGCGCGATCGACCTGCTCGACCGGCACCCGCAGGATGGCCGCCGTCTGCTCCAGCAGGCGCAGCCGCTGCAGCGCGACCCGCTGAGCCTCGCGGCCGGTGACCGCCTCGATGCGCCTGACGCCCGAGCCGATGCTCTCCTCGGAGATGATGTGGAAGAACGCGAGCTCGCCGGTGTGCGCGACGTGCGTGCCGCCGCACAACTCCTTCGAATACGTCTCGTCCTCCCAGCCGATCTCGATGACGCGGACCTCGTCGCCGTATTTCTCGGTGAAGAGCGCGGTCGCGCCCCCGCTCACCGCCTGCTTGTAGCCCATCTGCTCCGTGTTGACGGGATAGTCCTCCAGGATGACGGCGTTCACGCCTTCCTCGATCACGTCCAGCTCGTCCTGGGTGAGCATCGACGAATGCGTGAAGTCGAAGCGCAGGCGATCCGGCTCGACCACCGATCCGGCCTGCTGCACATGCTCTCCCAGCAGATTGCGCAGCTCGCGGTGCAGGACGTGGGTCGCGGTGTGATTGCGCATGATGTCGAGCCGTCGATCGTAGTCCACCTCGGCCCAGCAGCGGTCGCCCACCTGCGGCGTCCCGCTGGTCACCTCTCCCACGTGGACGATCAGGCCGGGCACCGGCTTGCGCGTGTCATCGATGGCGATCTCCCAGATGATGTTGTCGGTGTCACCCTCGTACGCGGTGACGAATCCCGTGTCCGACACCTGCCCGCCGGACTCCACGTAGAACGGCGTGTCCGGCACGATGACTTCCACCTTGTCCCCCAGCCGGGCCGACTTGACCCGCGCGCCGCCGGA
>JAXGQB010000050.1:0-11672 GCA_040766655.1 Anaerolineae bacterium | reverse complement strand
CCCCGCCTTCGGCTGCCAGGCGATCGGCCAGCGCGGCCAGCCGCGCGGCGTCCCACCGTACGCCGCTGTGCAGCGGCCACTCGCCGTGCAGCGCGGCGCGCCAGGCCTCGGGGATCGCGTCCAGCCCGTAGGCCGCGCCGGCCAGCGCGCCGGCGACCGCGCCGGCGGTGTCGCCGCGCAGGCGATCCTGAAGGTTGTTGTTCATGGTCATGCTCCGACCGGCCAGTCGCGGACGCGTCTCCTTGTCGATCCAGGTCAGTTCGGGATTTGGGTATCGTCGCGGGTCATGGCCTATGCATTTACGAAGGGCTCAACCACGGATATGCTCTTTCAGATACGGTGTGATTTTCGCCAGCAGGGGGCGCAGGTTTTGCCAGGGAACTAGATGCTCTCGCTGCAAACGCCCCAGGATGATCCCCGGATGACGGCCTTGATCAGCGGCAAAGGATTCGATGCTTGGTCGCGAGAAATAGGGTTGGGTCGCCGCGACGAAGCGCTGGAATGCGACAGGCGATACAAGCCAATTGGCGGCCAATCTGTCGGCGGTCTCCTCGTCGTGGTCGGGTTGTTCTATCGCGATACCCGATTCTTCCCCACCAGCCTCCAGCCGGTCGAGGTGACACACCTGTCCGCCCGCTGCCACGTGCGCCAACTCGTGCATCAGCGTGAACCAGAACGCGTCCACGCGGTCGTGGCGCAACGTGAGCGCGACGGTGGGCCTGCCGTTGGACCAGAAGGCGGCGCCATCCAAGTAGGTTTTCGGCAGATGGCGCAAGAACACGCAACCTACGCCCCAACGCGCCAGCAAACTCGGCACCAGCGCCACATCCTCGATGCGGCGCGCCAGCGCCAGCAGCTCCACCACCAACGGCTCAAGGTGTTCGGGAGCCCAGTTGCTTGTGGCCTGTTCCTGCGCGAGCGCCTCGGCGCGGCGCAGCCAGGCGAGTTGGGCATAGGTGAGCGGCTCGCGTGTCGTCGAGGCGCGCAAACGCGCTACCTGTACGGGGGCTGCCGTCACCGCCTGCCCCAACAGGTCGCGGACCTCGTGCTCCAGTGCGTCGGCCGACTCGTGCAGGCAGAGCCAGCCGCGCCGCGCCATCTCGCGCAGCGGCAAAGCATCGTAGAGCTGGCTACGCCGGGCAATCGCATCGTCGTTTTCACCGCGACGCGCTATCTCCAGGCGGTAGTTTGTCTCGAGGTTAAGCCAGAGCTCGGGCGAGTTTCCGAACGCTTGGGCCAGCTCCAGCGAGGTCTCCGGCGTGATCTGCTTCGTCCCGTTGACGATCTCGCTGACCATCTGCTCCGGACGTCCGAGGATGGCGGCCAGGTCTTTCTGGCTCCACCCGCGCGCCTCCAGTTCTTGTTTCAAGATGCGTCCCGGCGGCACGGGGCGTGCCGGCCTCAAGGCTTCGGTCATCGGAGATCCTTCCTAGTGATAGTCCTCAATGTTGAGGATCCGTAACAACTTGCCTTGGTCGTCGGTTTCGATCGTAAAGGTGAGTCGGTACTGTTGGTTGAGGCGGAGAGAGTGCTCGCCACGGTTGCCGCGTTTCCCCTTGAGTTTCTCCATGTGAAGACTCTTCAGTGTACGTAGATCGTTTTCGTGGCTGGCAGCCGCAATGACAGCCATCTTGTCGAAGAACGCTTCGACCACCGCAGGTGGGTATCGCTCGCTTCCGACCTCGTCGGTGTACAGTTTCTGGAGCTTCTTGCTGACAAAAGTGAACCGCAATGAACACTCCTAGTGTAGCACAGCCACATGTTGTGTCAAGTTTTGGAATTCACCCATAGGGTGAATTCCTTCCCCGTTATCGCGTCTATTAGGTCTCTTCGTCGTCAACCGTGCGCAGGTCCGCGCCCGGATAGACCAGCGGATACAACTCGAGCTGGCCGCATCTGCACTGCCAAAAGCCCACGGGCCGGCGGGTCGGCAGCGTCTTACAGGCATTACAGATTAGGTGCGATGCCAGGCCGAGGACGGCTTCGACGAAGTCCTTCACCTCGCCGTCGCAGACCTCGCTGCCCAACGAACTGAAGTGACAGCCAACACTGTTGCGAATCCACTGGCTGGCTGTAGCCGTCTCGAGGATCGGCTTTAGAAATACGTCCGTTTTGGGACAGCCAACGGCTGCAGACTTGCGGCAGCGCAACTCTTTGCCCAGCTTGGCGTCGACAGCGCCAGCCAGGTCTCCCAGCGTGTATTCGTTTCGGGCGTTGCGTGGGACGGAGCAGCGGTACTTTAAAGTGACGAAGTCCAGAAGCGATTCCAGGACAATGCCGGCCTTGGAGGCTGCGACCTGCCGATCGAAGCGGGGTCCGGCGAGAATCACCTTTAACTCATCGATTGCCGTGAGGAACTCGCCGGTCTGCAGGCCATTGTCCAGCGACCAGGGACCCAACTCGATGACCTGAGTGCTTGCCACCGAACCTTTCGCCCAGCGATAGCGGTCTCGCCACGGCCGATAGTGCGTGGTGACGATCACCTGGCTGAATTGCCTCGCCTGCTCGTGCAATAATCTCATGAAGCGATCGAGGTGTGGGCCGTCCACCGAGGTCACAACGTCGTCCAGGACAACGACCGTATTGTCTGTCTTGAAGTATTTGGCGAGCGCCAGAAAGACGCAGATGCCCAACGTGTCGAGATGCGATTCGCTATAGTAGGCCTGGGGAGGCAGATTGATCACATCTTGAAACTGCGCATCGAACTCCAGGGAGCCAATGGTGTTCGGCTTCAGGTAGAAGTTCACCCGGCCGATCCGCTCGTTGGGATGGAGCGTCAAGTAGAGCGTTTGGACTTCAGCAGAAATATCGGATAGGATCTCCTCGACGTAGTCCTTCCGCTGCCGCATCACAATCTCGAGCGCCGCCTGAAGATCGGCAAGGAGCCTAAACTGAGCGACGGCAAGGCCCTGCTTCTCCCGCAACGTCTCCACATACCCTGCGATGGCGTTGTGTTGGTGGACCGACTTTTGGTCGGCATCACGCCGCGCCTCCAGGGCGTGACGTGACGCGGCGACTGCCGTCCACAGCTCGCGGGCTTGCGGCTCAATAGCATCGGCTGGTTGTTCGGCGCCAGAGAGAGCAGCAAAGTGATCCCAGTCCAACTTCAAAGCCGTGATCTCGGTAAGCGTGCACGACTTGAGGAGCCTGGCCAGTGCGCTGGCCTTCCGGAGCAAATCCTGCCGGGCCTGGTCGGCAGCGATAAGGTTGCCCTCCAGCTGATGTTGTGCCGTGGCAGTGGCCGCTGTGATCGCGACCAACTCCTGCATCTCGCCGATCCGATCCTCCAGCCGCCGGAGCAACTCACGCGAGAATACTCCTTGTTCGCAGACCGGGCACTGTATCAGCGCGTTTCTCTCTGCGACATACGCTTTCGCGTTGCACAGCAAGTTGAGTAACTGGGCGCTTTGTTGTACTGTACGCGCCTCGACCTGCTGCAATAGGGTTTGCGCAGAATGCAACGTCTGGCGAGCATCGCGCTCTTCTGCCAGGGCATGGTCCAGAGTTGAGAGTGCACTCTCGATCTCCTGGTAGCTCTGCAGGAGAGAGTTGATCTGCGCTAGGTTCGTCCAGAGCAGAGAAGGGTCTTTACTTGCCTCAGCATTTGCCCAGGACAGCGCGCTCGCGCCTGGCTTACCTTCGGCCGTCCATAGCGTGATCAACTCGTCTGTCGCCTGGTCTGTCGCGCGCACAAGCTCGTTGACGGAGGCGTTCGTCCGATTGCAGGCATCACGGAGCGCAGCTTCGCATTTCTCGATGTTCGGCACCGCGATGAACGTCTTCAGGGCATCGAACCGCTGTTTGGGCGCAGTCTCGATCAGGCTCAGAATCGCACGGCGGCGTAGGATGCGCGCTTCCGGCCGACCGGCTGATGGACTGACGTGGGGACCATCTCTGCCCAACTGGGCAGTCCACTTCTTGCCGCCGCACTCCAGAGTCACGCTCACATCCCCAGGACTGCGGCCGATGGACGCGACGTGCTTCTTGGCTGGTTCGCCCAGGCTGTAATTCTCCAAAGAGCCGAATGACCGGTTACAGATGAAATCAAAGGCATCGGCGATGGTGGACTTGCCCGTGCCGTTCTCTCCGAAAATCACCACTACTGGCTTTGTGGTATCGAACTCGATGGCCGTCGGCGCCGTGGCTCCCCGGAAGCCGGCCATGGTCAGCTTGCTAACTCTGAGGGCCATCGGCAGCCTCCGCATCTGGACGATAGGTCTCGAAGACGAAGCGCCAGTCTTCGGCCTTTAGCTTTCCCGCCGCAAGGTTCGACATCAGTCTATCCAATCCCGTTTCTGACAGGAGTCCTGCTTCGCGCAACTTCTCGATGATGCGCACTGCAACTTCCTCGTCAGGTGTGCTCATATCAGCCTCCATCGGATAACAAACGCATCAGAGAGGAATTCCTTCTGATGGAGCTTCTTTGCGATTTCCTCAATCAATGTCTCGCGCCGCCCATCGATTTCATCCTGCGCATCGAATAGCATCCGTCGCCGGCTGTTGCGCTGCACCTCCAGAGCTCGTACCTGTTTCTGCCCGGCGAGCTTCTCCTCCAAAGTCAGCGCCGCTGACGCCGCGCGCCGCGCCTCCTTGATCTGCCGGTCCAGCTCCTTGATCTCACGCTCCAGCGCCACCTTCAGGTCATCCGCCCAACTATCCAGCTTGGCCGCTTCCTCCTCGAAGAAGGCTGCGTTGCGCTCGGAAATGCGCCGGAGGATCGCTTCCTGCCGTCCGGCCACGACCTCCTGAAGCCTGGGGTGCGGCTGTCCATTGCGAAATTCCTTGACCGACGCGGCGCTGAGTGAGAAGAGGCGCCGCGCGGCGTCTTCTTCGAGCAGCCGGCCGTCGTCCGTCATCGCGGCAAACAACAGATGGTCCTCGGTCTGGTCCAGCGCCTCTACCGTGTATTGACTCAACATTAATTCGCCGCCTTGTCCCACGTATGGCGCAACTGCTGCGATGGGCGATGGATGGCCGGTATAGTCGAAGATGATCTCGGCCGGCGGCAACTCGCGCGATTTCGCCTGTCCCAACACGTAGGCCGCCAGGGGATGCCCCAGGGATAATGTCTCATTACGTGGTGTAAATCGATAGTTGACGAAAGAGGTCATCGTGTGCTTCCTGTAAGTTAGGACAACCCAAAGGAGGCACAGGATGACCGAGATCAGTATGAGCGTGCGCGAGTATTTGCGCAAAGCTGGGATCGACCTGGACGGTGACTTTCTGGCGCAAGCCGCGGCGCTGGTGGCGCAGGCGACGATGGAGTTGGAGGTCACGCAGCAGATCGGGGCGGCGAAACACGAACGGACGCCAGCGCGGCAGACGCAGCGCAATGGCTACCGCGAGCGCAACTGGGCGACACGCGTCGGGGACATTCCGTTGCGGATTCCGAAGCTGCGGCAGGGCAGCTACTTTCCGAGCCTGCTCGAGCCGCGGCGGCGGGCCGAACAGGCGCTGCTGGCGGTGGTGCAGCAGGCCTACATCGAAGGCGTCAGCACCCGTGTCAACATCGGAATGAAATGTCCGCGAATCATCGCGCTAAAGTGTCCCCTGATCAGCATCGGAAATGTCCGCTCCGAGTTGCGCCACCGACGTCGTAGTAGTCGTGCCTGTGGGTATGTGGGCAACTCGGAGCGGAGCGGAGAGTTGTCCATATATCCACAGGCCAGGCGGGCCGGGCCTCAGCGGGCGGCGACCTCCTCGACCTCTTCCTCGGTGGGCTTCGGTCGGCCCAGCAGCCCGGCCCGGCGCTTTTCTTTGAGCCGGTAGCTTTCCCCCTTGATGTTCAAGGTCGTCGAGTAGTGCAAGAGCCGGTCGAGAATCGCGGTCGCCAGGACCTGGTCGTTGAAGATCTCGCCCCAGTCCAGGAAACTTTTGTTCGAAGTCACGATCAGGCTGGCACGTTCATAACGGCGGACCACCAGGCGAAAGAACAGGCTGGCTTCCTCGCGAGAGAGCGGCAGGTAGCCGATCTCGTCGATGATCAGCAGCTTCGGGTAACTGAGTTGTTGCAGCGCCCGCTCCAGGCGGTTCTCGTACTTGGCGCGCATCAGCCGCGTCATCAGGCTTTCGAGGGTCAGGAACAAGGCCGAGTAGCCCGCCTCGACCGCCTTCATGGCCAACGCCACCGCCAGATGTGTTTTTCCAACGCCCGGCGGCCCCAGGACCACCACGTTGTGGCCCAGCTCGACGAAGCGGGCGGTCGCCAATTCCTTGACCTGCCGGCGGTCGAGCGACGGCTGGAAGTCGAAATCGTACTGCTCCAGGGTCTTGAGCCACGGCAGCCGCGCCTGGCGCAGCCGGGCTTCGATGCCGCGCTGGTGGCGGCCCTGCCACTCCACGCTGAGCGCGCGGGCCAGAAAGGTCTGGTAGTCCAGCTCCTGGCTGGCCGCCTGTTCGCAGACGCTGTCCAGTTGCGGCTCGAGGTGTTCCAACTTGAGCTTGCTCAGCAGTGCGGTCAGCTCCATGCCGCCACCTCCTGGTATACCGCAAGGGAGCGGCGCTCGACCTGCAGGGCATCCTCCCAGAGCCGCCGGTGGTGTTCCGGCACGCTGGCCCAGCCGTGTTCCGCCGCCCGCAGGTCGTGATACGCCTGCACCTGTTCGCCATGATAGACGCGCAACGTGTCGTCCAGCCCGATGCGCACGGTGACCGTCTGGCCGACCAGCTCGCCCGGCACGCTGTAGCGATTGCCGCGCACGTCGATGTAGCCGTCCCAGCCCACCTGGCGCAGCTCATGGTAGGCCGTGTCGTAGCGTCCGGCCGGCAGCGGCTGCAACTGGGGCGCCTCGCGGGCAAAGCGCTGGCTGACGACTTCCTTGACCGTGCTTTGCACCCGCTGGTCGGCCTCCGCCGCCAGCCAGGCTTCCGCCAACTGGTTGAGGTGCGCCCAGGACTCGAAGCGCCGGTAGCGCACGAAGAAGTGCTGTTTGATGTAGCCGACCATGCGCTCGTCCTTGCCCTTGGTGCGCGCCCGGTAGGGCTTGCACGCCCGCGGCAGGAAGCCATAGTGACCGGCCAGGTCCACGAAGCGCGGGTTGAAATGGACCGGTCCACTGGGCGGATGGACGAAGACCGTCGCCTTCTGATTGTCGACCAGCACTTCCGTAGGCACGCCGCCGAAATACTCGAAGCTGCGCACCAACCCTTCGTAGGTGTGTTCGGCGTCGCAGCTCTCAGTGCACCAGAAGTGAAAGCGCCGCGAGTAGCTGAGCAGGTTGACGCTGAAGTACACCTTCGTCAGCGCACCGCCGATCTCAACGCGCGTCTCACCCCAGTCGTTCTGCAATTGGCGGCCGGGCGGCGTCTCGAAACGCACCGTCGCTCGGCTCGCGCGTAACACGCGCTTCGGCTGGATGTACTGCCGCAGCACGGTCAACTGACCCGTGTAGCCGGCGGCCTGGATCTCGCGCAGGACCACCACGGCATTCCACACCCCGTCCGCCAACAGGCGGTCCACTAACGGTTTGAAAGGGTCCAACTTGGCGCCGCGCGGCGCACGCTGGCCGCTCGGTGCGCCCTGACGTTTTAGCGCCCGGCTCACGGTCTTGGGGTGGACCCCCAGTTGCCGCGCAATGTCTTTGTGGTAGACACCGCGCTCATGGAGTGCTTTAATCATCGCAAAGTCCTCCTTGCGGAGCATAGCCGTACCTCCTGATGGTCATCATCGAGGTACATTCTATGCGTTGTTCGGGGGACTTTTTAACCCGTTGTTTTGCGGACTATATCACCCGATCACGACACCCGCAAGCTGGACGATCTGTTGCAGGCGCTGGGCTTGACCGGGATCGACAAGAGCCAGGTCTCGCGCATCTGCAAGGAGCTGACGGAGGTGGTGGAAGCGTTTCGCAATCGACCGCTGGTGGGCCGCTATCCGTACGTCTGGTTGGACGCCTTGTACGTCAAGGTGCGCGTCAACCATCGCATCGTGTCGCAGGCGGTCGTGCTGGCCATCGGCGTGCAGGAGACGGGCGAGCGCGAGGTATTGGGGTTTGCCATCGGGGCCAGCGAAGATCGGGACTTCTGGTTGAGTTTCCTGCGGCACCTGGTCGAACGGGGCCTGCAGGGCGTGCAATGGTGATCAGCGACAGCCATGCGGGGCTGCAGGCGGCGCTCAGCCAGGTGCTGACCGGCGCCACCTGGCAGCGCTGCCGGGTGCATTTCATGCGTAACGTCCTGGCCCATATCCCGCATGGTGACAAGTCGATGGTAGCCGCCGCCCTGCGCACCTTCTTTGCCCAGCCCAACCGGCAGGCCGCGGGCCAGCAGCTCCAGGAAGTCGTGCGGGCGATGGCGCCGCGCTGGCCCAAGGCCGCGCAACTGGTCGCGGAGGCCGAGGAGGACGTGCTGGCTTACATGGCGTTTCCGCCCGAGCATTGGACGCGCATCTATTCGACCAACCCGCTGGAACGCCTCAACCGGGAGATCAAACGCCGCACCAATGTGGTCGGCATTTTCCCCGATGCAGACGCAGCCAGCCGCCTCATCGGCGCCGTCTTGCTGGAGCAAGCCGACGAGTGGGAGGTCGATCGGCGGTACTTCAGTCATGAGTCGATGCGCCGCCTGCTCGAGCCGGAACTCCTGCTGTTGGCCGAAGCGGCGCCTTTTAGACTGGCGCCCATCCATTGACGTGATCATTCACGACCCATCCGGGCTGTGGACATGTGGACAGCCGCAACTGCCGGCTGCCCACATGCCCACAGCCACTACTACGGCGACGACGTAATCCAGCAACCTTAACAATGCGGAAGCACATCATGACGAATTACACCACTTGACAAGACGCTATTGCCCCAGGCGATACAAATATGCTTCACCTGAGCGCCGCGGTAGCTCATACCGCCCCAGAGGAATCTCGTCTGTCATGGTGGCGAACGGGTGCGACCTGAGCCAGAATGCCGAACCACCGGCGAGAAACTCGGCGTGCGCGCCCAGCTCGTATTCGGTCAACTGCATCAGCAGCCGTTCGTAGCGGTTGAGATAGGCCTGACTATCGGCCTGACTCACGCGCAGTTTCTCCTGCACTTCTTCGTCGAAATTCTCCAGCAACTGCTGGCGCGTGCGTGTCATCGCCGCATTCACTTGTGCGCTCAGATCCTGCTGAAGTTGATCGAACGAGGCTTGAATCTCCTCGGGCGTGCGGCAGCGTTGGTAAATGTCTGCAATACGCCGCTCGAAATCCACGCCTGACTCGATCGCGCCCAGCACCTCATCGCTGGCCCCAAACACGCCCTCAAACAGGTAGAACTTCTCCGAAAGCAGCTCGAATACCCGTTGGTCAGCCTCATTCTTTCGATTCAGGAAATTGACGACCACCACGTCGTGTTTCTGGCCGTAGCGGTGACAACGTCCGATCCGCTGTTCGATGCGCTGCGGGTTCCACGGCAGATCGTAGTTCACCACCAGTGCGCAGAACTGCAGGTTGATCCCTTCCGCGCCGGCCTCCGTGGCGATCATGATCTGACCCTGCTCTTGGAAGTAGTCCACCAGCGCCGAACGCATGTCAGCCGTGCGCGACCCGGTGACCCGATCAGTGCCCCGGTGGCGTTTGGACCAATCGCTGTAAATCTGGCGTGAACGCTCGTCGTTGTTGGAACCATTGAACAGCACGATGCCATCCGCGTGGGAGCTATCGGTCAGCAGGCGCAGCAGGTAATCCTGGGTGCGCCGCGACTCGGTGAAGATGATCGCCTTGCGGGGCGCGCCCAGTCGTTCCGCTTCCGTAAACGCCCGCCCCAACGCAACCAGGAGTGCCTGCCCCTTCGCATTGTGCGTGATCGACACCGCCAGCCGCCGGAATTCTTCCAGGTCGGCGATCTCCCGTTCGATCGCCGCGCGATTCTCGACCAAAGGAGGTTCAACTGCGGACGGGTCCTCCGGCCAATCCTCAGCGGTCTCATCGAGCGACTCGTAGTCCTCATCCAATTCATCTTCTAACGACCCGTCCGGCGGCCGCTTCTTGAGTTGCGCCTGGAGTCGCCGGGTAATGGTCTCCAAGGCACCGGCAATGGCAAACGATGAGGATGCCAGCAGCTTGCGCAACACCAGGGTCATCAGCGAACGCTGGCCGCTGGGCAGCGCCTGCAGGTTTTCGCGGCGAAGGTACTCCGACACCAGATCGTAAAGGCGATCCTCGCTCTCCGCCGGGGTGAATTCCTCCACCAGCGGATGGCGCCGCGTGTAGGACACATATGCGGTCACTTGCCGGCGCAGGGTTCGCCTGCAAATCGGCTTCAGCCGGGCTTTCAGAGTCTCGAAGACAACCTGATCGTTGAGGTAGGCGAATTGCTCGCGGAAACTTCGTAGATCGCCGAACGCGTGCTCATCAATGAAACTGACCAGGCCGTATAGCTCGAGGAGAGAATTCTGCAGCGGCGTCGCGGTCAGCAGCAGCTTCGGTGCGTTTTCCAGAGCGGCCTTAAGAGAGTTGGCGATCACGTTGGAGGGCTTGTAGACGTTGCGCAGGTGGTGCGCCTCATCGATCGTCACCAGGTCCCAGGGTGTCGCGCGCACCTCTGCCGCCTTAGCCCGTGCAAACTGATAGGAGCAGATGACGACGCTGTCCTTCGGCTCAAACGGCCGATCGTTGCCCCGCCGCACGGCTTCATTGTAAGAACGGGTTTCCAGGATCGTACAGGGCAGGAAGAACTTCTCCTGAAGCTCCTGGTGCCACTGCTTGCGCAGGCTGGCCGGCGTGATCACCAGAATCCGCCGCCTCCGCTCGGCCCACCTCTGCGAGATCACCAATCCCGCCTCGATCGTCTTTCCCAGGCCGACCTCGTCCGCCAGAAGTGCGCCTTTGGAAAGCGGCGACTTGAAGGCGAACAAGGCAGCCTCGACCTGATGTGGGTTCAGGTCCACCTGGGCATCGACGAAGGTGCCAGCGAGCTTCTCCATGCTATCTGCAGAGCAACGCTTGGTTAGCTCACAGGCGAAGTACTTCGTATGATAGGGTGTGGTCATGGCGTGGCTGCTGTTCATTGGTAGCCGCTGCATATACCAGCTTAACAACATAAGGCCGGGGCACCCCTCAGAGAAGGGGCCGCGGCCTATCTTGACGTCACAATTTGCAGTGCAAGGCCGTCGCGAGATGCGATCGCGCCGCATCTCACGGGTGCACTTCGTCTTGAAGGCTGCATCGCCTATTCCCTGGGGACAACGAGACCCTGATCGTTCGTTGGCACTGTGCATTATACTACCACGGGCGCGAACACGCAAAGCCGAAAATGTGCGGGATTTGTTACATTGAAAGCGAACATCACAAGGCGATGAGGTGTTGGCGTACAAAAAGGGGCTGCCCGACGAACATCGGACAGCCCCTCGGGCGGCGTATCGGCGTGGAGCCCGCCAGCCCGTGAGCACACGCGGCTACAGGTTCACCGAGCCATTCGGCGCGCCGGCCCTGCCCGCCGTCAGGCGGGCCCTACAGCTTCAACGCGACGAGTGCGTTCTGCACGCTGTCATCAGGACTCACGTTGTACTGCACGTCCGCGAGCCGGCCCTCTTCGTCGATGACGAAATGGGACCGGACGATCCCCATGTACGTCTTGCCGTACATGCTCTTCTCGCGCCACACGCCGTACGCCTGCGAGACGGTCGTCTCGGTGTCGGCCAGCAGCCGGAACGGCAGGTCGAACTTGGTGCGGAACTTCGCGTGGCTCTTCTCGCCGTCC
>JAXGQB010000005.1:0-5877 GCA_040766655.1 Anaerolineae bacterium | reverse complement strand
CCCCAGCCGCGCCGCGCTCTTCTCCCGGCTCGGAGCCGGCACGTCGAGCATTAGCGGCTGGATGTAGACCAGCTCCACCTTCGGCCGCAAGGGGCACTGGAAGCGCATCATCATGTCAGTAGATATGTTCTCCCGGTTCCAGGTCACCGAACCAGCGTACAAAGGCTGTGTTATACAAAGCCAAAGTAACCAGATTGCCCAACCACCAGTTTGCGCCAAAAGCCTGTTGAGGACAACCTGTCAGGCAACGATAGCACCGAATGCACTCGTCTCCCAAGCTCGGGTAGGGCTGCAAGGTGATGTTGTCCATTGGACATTCGTAGACACACCATCTGCACTGATTGCACCGCGCTGGATCAAGTTTGGGTTTCGGCAAAGTCAGGCGCACAATGCCATCCGTGCTGATTGATGCTACAAGGTCATAGAATCCCCCTCTTGGCTTAAATGCATCGGGGCGACTCTCGGCTACAGGCCCGGGGCGGCCAGCCGACACATGCTCGATGACTGCTCCGGCAAAGCGCTGCACTTGGGCAAAATCGTGTGCGTCAGGGCGATTGGGCATCCGACCACGCATACAAGGGGCAGGATGATGCAATTCCCCGCGTGTGAGAAAGCCGCCTGCGATGTCAGCCCCCTGGCTTTGCAGCAGGCGGGTCAGATCGTAGAGTACCCGGGCGGGTGCTCCGCCTGAAGTTGCAAAGACGAAGGCTCGCTTGTTATCCAAGGTAGGCAGGTCCTGTAGGAATGTCTTGACGGGCGTGGGTGCTCGGCCGGAGAAACAAGGTGTTCCTATGCCCAGCAGATCAGCGGCGACCACATCCTGAGGAGATGCTTTCTTCAGTGAGACAGTTCGGGTGTCATGTCCCGCCTCACGGAATACGCCGGCCATTCTTTCAGCAACTCGACGTGTATTGCCCGACTGGGAAAAGTAAACCACCACTACGTTCATGACACACCTCCAGATCGCGATCACGTGGAACCGGACACAACCGGAGTCAGTACCATTGCACCACCATCCTTCGGACAGGTGGCCCTGCCCGTCGCCCGGTAGGCGGCCTCAAACCGCTGGCGGGCCTCATCGTCGGTGTAGATTCCCATCAGATAGACCGCCATGTGGTTCTTCTGCGAGGCGAGCGCCGCGTAGGCCAGCGGCTGCCCGTTGTAGGTGTCGGGGTAGCGCGCCAGCGGCACCTGGTAGGTGATCATCCCCCAGTTCATCGCTTCCTCGTAGCCGGCCGGCAGGTTGGCCAGGATGGTACGGCGGACCGCCCCGAGCGCGGCGCGCCGGTCGGCGGGCAACTCCGCCAGGTATTGGGTGACTGTGGTGGCATCGGACTGCAATTGGCTTGACTCCTATTCCTGCAGCACCAGGTGACTCAGTAAGCAAGATCGGCCGCACGACCGCCCGGTACGGCGACCCGCTCCTGACACCGGCTCAGTCCTGACGCTGCGGCGCGAAATTCCAGGTGAACAGGGGCAGGTCTTCGCCGGGAAAGTGCTCTCCCTTTCCGTCCAGGACGCCGGCCGCGTTCGCCAGGTAGGGATGCTCGTTCATCAGGGTGAGATGGTCGACCATGAACCACCAAAACGACGGTGGGTGATCCACATAGGAGCCATATTCGCCGCAGTCGACAGGAACCGACATGATCCGCGCCAGGTTGGCTTCACCGGTATAGGCGCGATTGTTTCCGCCCTCCAGGCCATAGAGCTGGTACAGGGAACTGGCGTCTGCCTGCGACAGAGACGCTGAATCGGTGGCATGGGCCGAGCAGAGACCGGACATCGTGTACGTCCGCGTCCAGTTCCCGCTCGCCGTGCGGAACGCGATGTACGGGTACGGGATGTCGGGGAAGGCCTCCGTGCGCTCCCAAACCACGTTCGAGAGCTCCTGCAAGTCCTCGATAGAAATGGGGTCGCCTTCAGACACCCCGTAGAGAGACCTGGCGCTGCCGGTCAGCCGGTAGCAGCCAACGTTATCCACCAGCAACTCAGCACCGCGACCGCCGGTGGCGCCCGCCTGATACGTCAGGTCGTGCTCGCTGTTGCTGAAGATGATGACCAGTTCCTGCAGCCGCTCGCTCGTGGCGTCCCGGCACCAGGAGAGATGCGACAGCTCCGTCATGTCCTTCAGCGTCCACTGCGAGTCGCCCTCGGCCTTGAACAGGACCTGCACCCTCGCACCCTTGATCTCCGCATCGGGCGCGCGTTCGAAACTACGCTGCAGGGTGCCGTCATCCAGCGTTCGCAGGCCCGGCAAGGGCGGCAGTTCCAGCGGCTCCTGGGTGATCCTGTACAAAAAGCCGTTGAAGAAGGTGACCAGGCGCGGCGCCTCGCCCGCGAACGTGTAGTGATGGTAGCCCACCGCCACGGACGACAGGCTTCTGATGAACTGCCGGTCGTCCCACGGCCCGGTGATTGCAGGATGGCGCCCCAGGTACGTCTCGGGGCTCAGGGAGATACCGCCCCATCGACGATAATAGTCGTACGGTGGCTGGTTCCAGTTGTAAAGCGCAAAGGTATCCCAAACCCCGGCAAAGCCGCCGGGAATTGCATGGTCCACCGCCGGCAAACCGTCGTCCCACTCCGTGTTCTCCCACACCGTCCGAATCAGGCCGTCGTTGCCGAAATAGTGGGTCAGGAAGTAGAAGAACAGGTAGGCGCCATACTCGTGCGTGCCGTCCTTGAGATCTAGCGGCGGCGGGGAGTTGTTGGGCTGGAAGAACCACTCCGCATATTGTCCGGCCAGCACGGAATCGGGATAGAGCCAGAGCATGGCCCAGGTCGCGGTCGCCTCGCACAGCCAGGCGTACTCGGGTCCATACACGCACCCGGAGTGCACGTCGTAGGCATCCTGAATGGCATGCATGAACTCGTGCGCCAGGATACGATTGTCGTCGCCAACCTGCATGACGATGTAGCCGGGCGTCTCCTTGCAGCCAGGGTCATGAGACTGCTCGAACGAGTAAGCGACGGTATCGGACAGATAGATGTCCAGCGAGCCCGCACCACCGCTACAGGAAGAGGAGGCATCCGACAGAGGTTCCTGCCCCATCAACTGCGTGAGCCGGGGCCAGATCGTGGCATCGATGGCGTCCCTGTAGGCCTCGGCCGCGGCGCGATCCCCCGGCCGCGCCTGCTTCCACCACACCCGCGCATACGCACCGTCAACGTACTCCCACTTATCCGGCGTCACCTCCCCGCAGGTCAGGTCCTTCGGAGAGAGGCGCAGCGCGGTCGAAATATCATCCTGGGCGGAGCGGAGCGGAGTCGAGGGGTGCGCTGTGTCCACACCGGTTGCCGACGCCGGATCTTCCCAGGAGCCACGATAGATGGGCGGGATCAGATACGGCGCCAGGATCGCCTGTGCCGCGGGGGAGAGAGACGCGTACTGCGTCCTGGCCGCCTTGATGATGTCCCCATCCACGACCGTGCGGTCGTCGCCCCGCAGGTGCACGGGGAGCCGCGAGTCGCCGAACACCACGTAGACCCTGTAAACCAGGGCGGTCTCCGCGCTGATCTCCCCGCGCGCCAGGGCAGCGTCGATCAATTGGTCGCTGGTCAGCGACACACCGCTGCTAGTCGAAATCAGCGGCAAGAAGATCGTAGGATCGGTGGTCTGAAGTACGGGGTGCCCTTGTATCGGCGAAGTAGTGACGATCAGGAGCGTTATGAGCAGGCCCAGCCGCGACAGCCGTGACAACATAGCTCACCTCCTTAATGATGGAGCCAGGAAAGCCATGCCACTCGTTCTGCTTGACCATCATTATAGCGGCGATTCTCCTGCAAATCAAGCATCGTTGGACCCCGGCGCAACCGGCGTGCCCTTCATCACATAACCTGGCCAAATTCACAGGCCCTGTGCGCGGCATTCTGTGGTAACCTACAGCAGATGGGAGGCGCTTATGGTGAACATGACTGAGTACGCTATCGTCTTGATTTCTGTCACCCGGAGGCCCGATGACACCATCCGCCGCTGAATGAGAGGGGTCCACAGAAAATGGATGCGAGTACCAGCAACTCGGCATACAAAGACCGTACCCAGTGGTTCAAGATCGGCGGGATTCTGCTTCTGTTAAGCGGCATCGCAGTGGGATTCCTGGCGCCGCTTGAAATGTACTGCTTCTACCTCTTCTCGGAGGGCGGCCGGTTTCATTACGCGGGGTTCAGGTTCGGCTCCTTCATGTTCGGCAACATCGCAGCCCAAATCGCAGGGTACTATCTGATTGCAGCGCTGCTCATCCCCCTGGGCTACGGACACTTGAAGCTGCGACGCTGGGTCGGGCCGCTCACCCAGGCCCTGTTGTGGGCCTGGCTGGTCGTCGGCGCGCCCCTGAGCGTATTGGCTGCCTTCATCCTGTTCGCCTCCAAAGATCTGTCGCTGCCGGCAACCCTGATGATGCTGGTCTTTCTCGGTGTGTCCTATCTGGTGGCCCCGGGGCTGTTGATCCGGTTCTATCGCGGCCAAAATGCCAGGCAGACATTGGCGGCACAAGACACCCGGTCGTACTGGATCGAGGGCCTGCCGACGCCCATCCTGGTGCTTAGCGCTTTGTACGCGTTCTACATCATCATGCTCCACATCCTCATCCTGTTCAATGGCATGTATCCTGTGTTCGGCGTGCTCCGGTACGGACTGCAAGGGATCGTCCTGCTCGATCTCACCATCGCATGCCTGGCGTTCATCACCTGGGGCACGTTGCAGCAACGGCCTTGGGCGTGGTGGGGATCTGTAATCCTGTTGGGCCTGTTCACGTGCTCGACCGTGCTCACCTTCTGCCGGTCAAGCTACCCGGTCCTCCTGGCGGGGTTGGCCTTTCCCCCACGGGAACTGGAAATCCTCGGCGGCGTGCCAGCGCAGGGTTATCATTTTGCGCTCCTGGTCGGAATACCCCTCGTGATCACCTGGGCCGTGACGCTTCTATCAAGACGCCATTTTTCAGGAAGCGCTGAACATCCCGGATGCGCTGCAGACGGGACACCGAGGCAGCCGTGAAGGCAGTAGAGGATCTCCTCGAACAGGACGGAGACGCTCTTCCTGGCGCTCACGGCCCTCTTCGCATTGCTGTCAGCCCGGCACGTGAGAGCCAAGCGCCGGGGCATCCTCTCGACTGCGTTCTGCTGCTTCTTCGCCGTCTTCCTGTTCTACTCCGTGAACTACAGGACGCTCATCATCCGTCTCACGCAGGAGGCCCTGAAGCCAACATTCGGCATCTTCACGTGGGTTGTGCCGCTCGCCAACGTCGAGGAATGCCGGCTCGATGAGTTGCCGGCGTTGATGCGGAATGGCGAGGCAGGGATCCACTTCATGAGCATCGGCGGGAGATACCGTGCTTCGTTGAATTTCCAGGAGCATCCCAGGGTCGTGATCGCGCTGAAGAGGCCAGCGGGGCCCGTGCGGGATATCTCCTTTTCGACGCGCCGGCCGGATGATGTCTTGCGATTCATCCGGAAAGCCGGCGATTTCATCTCTTCCAAGACGTGTGTGAGACCGACCTGGCGCTGCTTGAGCGGTTTGAGTGAAACGATCTGACAAGCGTTCGCAGCCGAAGAAGGAGCGAGACATGAACCCGATACAGGAGGACCGATGACACCATCCACCGCTGAGCGCAGAATCCGGGCAGGGCTGCCCATCATCCGTTTCCTGCAGACTCGACTGCCGCTGCGCTGGACGAGCCGCCCGCTCAGGCAGGCCACGGCCCGCGTCCGGCTGCCTGCCGATTTCACGCGGGAGGCCGAGTCAGCGAACGGCGTGCCGTGTGAATGGCTCATCCCGCACGACAGCCCACGGGATCAAGTGCTGCTCTATCTGCACGGCGGCGGCTTCGTCTTCGGAGTGACCCCGCAGCACATGGTGATGGTTGCCGACCTGGCGCGCAA
>JAXGQB010000049.1:0-12083 GCA_040766655.1 Anaerolineae bacterium | reverse complement strand
TCGGTGAAGGTCAGGCCGAGGCGTCCCAGCGGCGCGCCCAGGAACCCGCGGCGGCCGAAGACCAGCAGCAGGGCGATGCCGGCCGCCGTATGGGGGATGACGATGGGCAGGCTGACCAACGCCTGAACGGCCCCCTTGCCCCTGAACGACCGCCTCGCCAGGAGATAGGCCAGCGGCACGCCGGTCAGGCCGCCGAACAGGACTGCCAGCAGCGCCGCGCCGAAGGTGAGGCGGATCGAGGCCAGCACCGTCGGATCGCGCAGCGTGTCCCACAGCGAGCCGGGCGTCGTTGCCAGCAGTGCCGTGGCCACCGGTGCGATGAGGAAGAAGAGCATCGCACCGCCGGCCACGGCGAAGACGGCCTCGAGGGGAGAGGGCGCGCGGTTCACCTTTCGGCTGCCCGCTCGCTCAGTGCCTGAAGGCCGGGCGGCATCTGTTCGAATCCGTCGGCCAGCGGGCGATCGAACAGCGGATGCGCGTTGTCCGCCATGACCTGGCGTCCTTCGGGCCCCAGGAGAAACGCGATGAAACGCTCCGCCGCCTCCGGCTGTGGCGCATTGGCCGGAATGGTGATCCCGTAGCCGATGCGCTCCCCGCGGAACTGCGGCTTCACCGTACTGAAGCGCTTGAAGTCCAGGTCCACCTGCACCTTGCCGTACGCGGCCTCGTGCTCCGGCGAGCCCAGGTTGACCTCATCGGGCAGCGACAACAGCTCAAGGCCGCGCTGCCGGATCACGGATTCGTACTCGAACGCGTAATCAATGTCGCCCGACTGCAGCAGGGCAACCAGCTGGATGCTCGCCCCGCGCAGCACGACGTGGCTGCGCGGCCGGGTCTCCAGGATTTCAGGCACCGTGATGGTGGCGGCAACGTCACCGTCGTCGACATCATCCAGGAAGAGGGTGATCGGTGACGTGAATTGCCCATCGAACATGGGGCGAAACAGGGTATAAACCCCGCGCCGCTCCTGCTCAAGCGCAAAGGCCATGAGACCCCGGTAACCGGCTGCGTCGAACCGCGGGTCCGACAATCCGAGCTTCACGTCGGGCCGGGCGAGGATCTCCGCCCAGTTCTCCGCGGTGATCTCATCTGCGTACTTGCTCTCCCCCTGATAGGCCAGCGCCAGGTGATTCGAGGCAAAACGGATGTGCCAATCGGCATAGGGCCGGCCCGTGTCCGGGTCGGCCGCGCTGTACATCAACATGGGCAGCAGCGCCGCGTCCGCGGTCGCGACCACGTCGATCGGCTCGTGCAGCTCCGTGACGTGGCGGATGACCTGGATGCTGCCGTGATACTCCGCGCGCACGTCGATGTCGGGATTTGCCTCCTCGAACGCGGCCTCCACCGCCGCGAACGGTACGATCAGGCTGCCCGCGGCGAACACCACCAGGGGTGTGCGCGAGGCCGCCTGGGGTGCGGGAGCCAACGTAGCCGTTGCGGCCGGGGCCGTCTCGCCCGCGCCTGAGGCGCCCGTGGCTTCGGGCGCCTCAGGCGGCAGGGGTGCGCCGGCGCACCCCGCCGCTAGGCCACAAAGCAGCAGCGCCGCTATGAAGGCGCGCATTACTTCAACTCGATCTTCGCGATGTCTTTGACCCAGAGGCCGCTGGACAGCCCGGGCATCGCCAGCCTGAACTCGCCCGGCGTCTCGGTGAATGCGACCATGCAGTCGGAGCACGCCTGCACATCAGCCAGGGGCGCTTCGACAAAGTAACCGTCGCGCGCTGTGAACACCAGCGTCTTGGCCTCCGGCGCGGGCTGGGCCAGGCCCAGCAGCTTGCTTAGCCGAACGCCCTCCACGGCCATCGCGCCCGACTTCGGGTGCTCGACCGTCAGCTTCAGCACCTCGACCGCGCGTAGGTCGTCCTCGCTCATGCCCAACGGCTGCACCACCAGGCCGGTCAGGACGAAGTCGCCCTGCACCTCGGCCGCGGGCGCGGCAGCCGGGGCCTCCGTGGCAGCCGGGGCCGCGGTCGCGACGGCCGTCGGCTCGGGGGCCATGCCGCCCTCCTCGCCCATGTCCACCACGATCTCGCTGATCGTCCCCACCTGCTCCTTCTTGCTCACGTCGTCGCCCACCAGGCGCATCGGGAAGTACTGCTCGGGCAACGGATTGCCGTTCACCAGGTAGGCCGCGATGATGTCCGTGCTGCGGGCCACCCGTGCGCTGTCGAAGGTCGCGGCGTAACCATCCGCGGCCACCACCTCGACCGCATACCCGGCCTCGGCCAGCGCATCGTTGAAGGCAGGACCCTGGTGCTTGATCTCGTCGTCCACGTAGCCCGCCAGCAGGTAGAGCGGCACGCCGACCCACTCCTGCGCCTTGTCGTCCGTCCAGGCCGCCTTGTGGCACTGCGCGCACGACTCGAAGTCGCCGCGGTTGATCGTCTCGGTGATCGCACCGGTGAAGGTCACCTCCCAATCGGCCACCAGCGGCTTGATCTCCAGCCGAGAGGTCCACTTCACCGACCAGTGGCCGTCGGTCACCTGGTCGTTCTTCGGGCTGATGATCACGAGCCGCAGCACGCCGTCGCTCTCCTCCGGCAGCGGCTGGCCCTCGCGCTCGAAGGCCACGATGGCCATCAGGCCCTCGGGCGTGGGAATCTCGTCGCCCGTGGCCGGATCGTAGGTGGTGAATGCGCCGTTGACGGCCTGATCGTAGGAGAAGGTGATGCCGTAGCCGTCCTTGGCCACGACGTTGATGCCCATCGTCTCATCGAACGCGCCGACGACTTCGGCCAGATCCTTCAGCGAGACGCCCCGGTGCGGCACGGGCGGCGTGATCTTGCCCGTGCTGCTCATGAAGCCCGCGTTGCCCTCGGTGATGGGCAGCGCCTTCAACTCCTCCAGGGTCAGCGACTTCGAGCCGTCCAGCCCGACGATCTCCAGGGCAGGCTCGGAAGCCGGTGCCACCGGCTCAGGGATAGCGGTCGGAGCCGCGGTGGGCGGAACGGCCGTAGGCGCGACTGTGGGCGGAACGGCAGTCGGGGCAGCCGCGGGTGCGGCCGTGGGCGCTGCGGGCGCCGGGGCGGGAATCGCCTGGCAGCCTGCCAGCAGCAGGGCGAGAACAAGACAAACGGATGCAGCGATGCGGGACATTGAGGCACTCCTGTATGACTGTATGTTTGTTGCGGTGCAACTATACAGCAAGTGTAAGCAAGAGCGACAGAGCTGTCAACTTTGACCGCGCAGGCGTCCCGTTAACGCAAACCGGCGGGCCATATAGGCCCGCCAGCAGAATGTAGCCTGTGTCAATCGCACCCATCCCTGGATCCCGGGGCGCGACCGCGTCGCCCTAAATGTTGCTGCTCCCCGCGATGGGCAGGCTGCGGCGCATCACCGCATAATTCTCCAGCGCCTTTACCGCGCCCAGCGCGACGCAGGCCATGGGCTGCTCCGCGACGAACGCAGGGACGCCCGTCTCCTTGGTCATCAGGCGGTCGATGTTGCGCAACAGCGACCCGCCGCCGCTGAGGACCATGCCCCGGTCGATGATGTCGGCCGCCAGCTCGGGCGGCGTCTTCTCGAGCGTCTGGCGCACCACGCCCGTCATCGCGGCGAGCGGCTCGGCCATGGCCTCGGTGATCTCGCTCGACGTGAGGGTGATGGTCTTCGGGAGGCCCGCCACCTGGTCACGGCCGCGCACCTCCATGCTCAGCTCCTCGGCCAGCGGCAGGGCGCTGCCGATGGTGAGCTTGATCTCCTCCGCGGTCTGCTCGCCGATGATCAGGTTGTACTTCTTGCGGACGTAGGCCATGATCGATTCGTCGGTGCGGATGCCGCCCACACGCACGCTGGACCACACGACGATGTCGTTCATCGAAACGACGGCTGCCTCGGTGGTGCCGCCTCCCAGGTCCACGGTCATGTTGCCCGTGGGCGTGCCGATGGGCAGGCCCGCGCCGATGGCGGCTGCCAGCGGCTCGGGGATCAGGTAGGCTTCCTTGGCGCCGGCCTGGACCGCGGCATCGTGCACCGCGCGGCTCTCGACGCTGGTCACGCCCTTCGGAATGCTGATCATCACGCGCGGCTTCATCAGCTGGCTGCGGCCGATCACCTTGCGAATGAAATAGCGCAGCATCGCCTCGGTCACGACATAATCGGCAATGACGCCTTCGCGCATGGGCCGGGCGACCTCGATGCTCTCGGGCGCACGCCCCACCATGTCGCGCGCCTCCTGGCCCACCGCGACGATCTTGTTGTCCCGAATCGATATAGCGACGACGGAAGGCTCGCGCAGGACGATGCCCCGTCCACTCACACCCACAAGTACATTGACCGTACCCAGGTCAATGCCGACAAGTCGTTCAAACATCATGACTCCTGAATCCCGGACACATGGCGCGGTGCCCCGGGAGAACGTACAGCGCGGTCGTCACTGCCCGCCGCACGGCGGGCTGCAGGGATCGATTATACGACAGCGCACGGTCACGCGCAAACACACGACCGTCTCTTCGGGACCGGGAGCATCCTTCGACTACGCTCCCTTCGTTCGCTCCACTCAGGATGCTCCCACCAAAAAGGGCGCGGTCCCCATCGACCGCGCCCTCGCTCACGAAAAGGTGTGCACCTGCGCGCAGCGCTACTCGATGCGCGTCGTCGTATCTGACCCCGGTCCGGTCGTGCCCTGCCAGCCCTTCTGCCGCCGGCCGACGCGGAGGCGAATCTGCGAACGTCGCAGGGCGATCTCGAGCTGGGCACGGCTCTCGCGGTCCACGCTCGCGGCCAGCCGCTCCTCCGCGCGGGCCTTTGCTGCCTGCGCACGCTCCAGGTCGATCTCATCCGAACGCTCAGCCGTGCGCGCCAGGATGTTCACATGATCGGGCCGGACCTCCATCCAACCGCCGCTGACCGCGAAGCTCAGGTCGGTATCGTTCTCCCGCTTGATCAGGATCTCGCCGGGGGCCAGGATGGTCATCAGCGGCGCGTGCTTGGGCAGGATGCCCAGCTGGCCCTCGCTGCCGGGCGCCAGGATCTCGGTCACCTCGCCCGAGAAAACCATGTGATCCTGCGAGACAAAATCCAGGCGCAGTGTGGACATGACCTACCCCCTGATCTCCTTGGCCCTTTCGACGGCTTCATCGATGGTGCCCACCATGTAGAAAGCCTGCTCGGGCAGATCATCGTACTTGCCGTCGAGGATCTCCCTGAAGCTGGCGATGCTTTCGCTCAGCTTGACGTACTTGCCAGGCCGGCCCGTGAACGCTTCTGCGACAAACATCGGCTGGGTCAGGAACCGCTGAATCTTGCGGGCCCGCGCGACGGTGACCCGGTCTTCTTCGGAGAGCTCTTCGACGCCCAGGATGGCGATGATATCCTGCAGGTCCTTGTAGCGCTGCAGGGTCCGCTGCACGGCACGCGCCACGTCGTAATGCTCCTCGCCCACGACCAACGGGTCGAGGATGCGGCTGGTCGACGCCAACGGATCCACCGCGGGGAAGAGCGCCTGCTCGGCGAGGGAGCGCTCGAGGCTGATCGAGGCATCCAGGTGTGCGAACGTGGTCGCGGGCGCCGGGTCGGTGTAGTCATCCGCGGGCACGTAGACGGCCTGCATGGACGTGATCGAGCCGGTAGTGGTCGAGGTGATGCGCTCCTGCAACTCGCCCATGTCGGTGCCCAACGTCGGCTGGTAGCCCACCGCCGAGGGCAGGCGCCCGAGCAGCGAGGACACCTCGGAGCCGGCCTGGACGAACCGGAAGATGTTGTCGATGAACAGCAGCACGTCGCTGCCCTGGTCCCGAAAGTATTCCGCCATGGTGACGCCGGTCAGCCCCACGCGGAGGCGAGCGCCGGGCGGCTCGTTCATCTGGCCGAACACCATCACCGTGCTGGAGATGACCCCGGACTCACGCATTTCGTGCCACAGGTCGTTGCCCTCGCGGCTGCGCTCGCCCACGCCGGCAAAAACGGAATAGCCGGAGTGGAACTTGGCGATGTTGTGGATCAGCTCCTGAATGACGACGGTCTTGCCCACGCCAGCGCCGCCGAAGATGGCCGTCTTGCCGCCCTTCGTGAACGGTGCGATCAGGTCGATGACCTTGACGCCCGTCTCGAACACCTCGGCCTGGGTCGACTGCTCGACGAAGGACGGAGCCGCGCGGTGAATCGGGTAATGGTCTGCTGCGTCCACCGGCTCATCCGTGTCGATCGCATCGCCAAGCACATTGAAGATCCGGCCCAACGTGCCCGGGCCGACCGGAACCTTGATAGGCGCGCCGGTGCCGATGATCTCCATGCCGCGGCGGAGGCCATCCGTGCTGGACATGGCTACGGCACGCACCCAGCCTTCACCCGACTGGCCCTGCACCTCGCAGACCAGCCGCCCACCGTCGTCCAGGGGGATCTCCAGCGCGTCGAACACGTTCGGCAGGTCTTCCTGGTCGAATGCAGCATCGACCACAGGTCCGATCACCTGCACGACTTTTCCTTTAGCACCGCTCTTTGCCATGTCTCAACTCCGATGGTGGTACTTCTACTCAGGCAGCGGTCAACGCAGACGCGCCACCGACAATGTCCAAAAGCTCCATAGTAATGGCTTCCTGCCGCGCCTTGTTGTACGACAGGGTCAGCTCGCCGATGAGATCATTGGCCGCATCCGTTGCATTGCGCATGGCGACCATGCGCGCGGATTGCTCGCTCGCGATTGCCTCGTAGACGGCCTGCAATATTTGGATCTCAGTGAGGCCGCGCAGCACTTCGCCCAGAATGGTCTGCGGATCGGGCTCGAAGATATAGTCTGCTGCGAGCGGGCTTTCGGGCTCGGCCGTCACGATGGGCAACACCTGCCACGTCGTCGGCTCCAGCCGCAAGGTGCTGCCGAACCTGGTGAACGTCATGTACACCGCGTCGTATTTGCCGTCCACGAAGTCCTCGATGAGGATGTTCGCCACGGGAGCGACGTCGTTGCTGGTTGGCTGGTCGCTCAGCCCCGTGAACTCAGCCCGGAGGGGTGGACCATGACGCAACATGAAGTCCCGCCCCTTGCGGCCGATCGTCACCAGGGTCACGTCCAACCCCTGGCGCTCCCATTCCTCGATCCGGTCGAAGGCCTCACGCATGACGTTGCCGTTATATGCGCCGGCCAGTCCACGGTCGCCCGTGATCAGCAGCAGGCAGACCTTTTTGATCGGACGCTGTTGAAGGAGCGGCTGCTCGGCAACGTTCGAGCGGCGCAGGCGCGCCAGGTAGGTCAGCACCTCCCACGCACGGGTGGCGTAGGGGCGTGTGGCCAACACCTGCTGCTGCGCCTTGCGCATCTTGGAGGCAGCCACCGTCTCCATCGCCTTGGTGACCTTGGCGATGTTCTTGACGCTGCGGATCCGGCGCCGGATTTCGCGTGTACTGGGCATGCGTACCCTTCCCCCAAACCTGGTCCGCGGTAGGGGCGGCCCTGTGTGACCGCCCATTGGGGCGAACACGCAGGTTCGCCCCTACGGGGCCACCCGGTGTGTCACCGCCCCTACGACAGAAACGCCTGGTTGAAATCCTGGATGGCCAGTTTCAGGCCCTCGGTCGTGTCGTCATCCAGCTTCTTCGCACTGGCAATGGCGCGCCCGATGTTCGGGTGGTTCCCATGCATGAACTTCAGGAACCCCTCCTGCCACTCCACGATCCGATCCAGCGGCACCTTATCCAGGTAATTGTTGGTCACCGCGTAAAAGACCATCACCTGGTCCTCCAGGGACCACGGACGGTACTGCGGCTGCTTCAGGATTTCGGTGATGCGCTGGCCACGGTCCAGCTGGCGTTGGGTGGCCGGATCCAGGTCGGAGCCGAACTGGGCGAACGCCGCCAGCTCACGAAACTGCGCCAGCTCCAGCTTCATCTTGCCCGCGACCTGTTTCATGGCCTTGGTCTGCGCCGCGCCGCCGACGCGGCTCACCGAGAGGCCCGGGTTCACCGCGGGGCGGATGCCCGCGTAGAACAGGTCGCTCTCGAGGAAGATCTGGCCGTCGGTGATCGAGATCACGTTGGTCGGAATGTACGCAGAGATGTCACCGGCCTGCGTCTCGATGATCGGCAGTGCGGTCAGCGAGCCCCCGCCGTATTCCGGCGCCATACGCGCGGCACGTTCCAGCAACCGGCTGTGCAGGTAGAACACGTCGCCGGGATACGCCTCGCGTCCGGGCGGGCGGCGCAGCAGCAGGGAAACCTGGCGGTACGCCTGGGCATGCTTGGACAGGTCGTCGAACACGATCAACGCGTCCTTGCCCTGCTCCATGAACTCCTCGCCGATGGCCGTGCCGCAGTAAGGCGCGATGTATTGCAGCGCGGCCGGCTCGGACGCAGTGGCCGAGACGACGACGGTGTACGCCATTGCGCCGAACTTCTCCAGAGTGGCGACGACCCGCGCGACCTGGCTCTGCCGCTGGCCGATCGCGACGTAGATGCAGATGAGGTCCTGGCCCTTCTGGTTGATGATCGTATCGATCACCAGCGCGGTCTTGCCCGTCTGCCGATCGCCGATGATCAGCTCGCGCTGCCCGCGGCCGATGGGGATCATGGCGTCGATGGCCTTGATGCCCGTCTGCACCGGCATGTCCACGCTCTTGCGGGTCACCACGTTGGGCGCGATGCGCTCGATGGGGCGGACCTTGTCCCCGCCGATCGGGCCCTTGCCGTCGATGGGCTGGCCGACCGCGTTCACCACGCGGCCGATCATCGCATCGCCGACCGGCACCGACACGATGCGGCCGGTCGAGCGGACCAGCTGGCCCTCGGAAATCTCGGAGTAGTCGCCCATGATGATGACGCCGACGTTGTCCGTCTCGAGGTTCAGCACGATGCCGAGCGTGCCGTTTTCAAATTCCACCAACTCCGAGGCGCGCGCGTTGGTCAGGCCAGACAGGTGTGCAATGCCGTCGCCAACAGACAAAACGGTCCCCACATCCACGGTGCGCGTCGGCGCCTGGAAGCTGAGGATCTGCTGCTTGAGCTGTGCGACAAGATCGTCGGTTCGTACAGCCATTGCCGTCCCTTTCTTATCGTTCCGTCGTAGCTACGCCGAGCGATTGCTTCATGGCGGCCAGCCGCGCCGCCACGCTGCCGTCAATCAGCTTATCGCCCACTCGCACGATCATGCCACCCAGGATTGCTGGATCCACGCGGTACGTGTATGCCAGGTTGCCGCCGTACTGGGCAGACAGCTTGGCCTCCAGCGCGCTGCGCTGGTCGTCTGCCAGCGGCGTCGCGGTGACGACCTCGACGGGCGTGGGCCCGGCTTCCGCCTGGCTCATCCGTCCATGCAGGGCTGAAATGACCTCACCGAGCAGCGGCAGGTCCCCGCGCTGCAGCAGCGAATACAAGAGGTTGCGAGCCAGCGGATCGACCTCGCCGGTGAACGTCGCGTCGAGCGCCTTCTTGCGCGTCTCGAACTCCGTGTCGCCGGCCACGAGCCGCTCGAGCAGGGCGGGCTGGTTCGCCAGGACCTGGGCAGTTGCCTCCAGCGGCTGGATCAGACGCTCGAACGCGGCCTCGAACAGGGCTGTTGCGTAGCTGTGTGCACGATCGCCGGTGTTCATGGCATCACTTGCCCAATTCGGCCATAAACTGGTCGATCAACTCGCGCTGCGTGTTCTGATCCACCGCGCGGCCCAGCACCCGTTCCGTCGCGGCCATCGAGAGGCTGGCGATCTGGTTCTGCACCTCGGACAGCACGCGCTCTTTCTCCGCGGCCGCCTCTTCGTGCGCCTTCTGCTTGATCACCTCGGCCTCGCGGCGGGCCTCGGCTTCGATCTCAGCCGCCACCTTCTCGCCCGATTGCGCAGCCTGGCCGATGATCTCCTGGGCCTTGCGCTGCGCCTCGGCGATGCGGCGATCGTAGTCCTGCTGTGCGCGCGCAGCGGCCTCGCGTGCAGCATCAACATCGGCCATGCTCTTCGCGATACGGTCCTTGCGCTGTTGCAGCATGTTCAGTACCGGGCGATACAGCAGCATGGTCAGCAGAGCTGCGATCAGGCCGAAGTTCACGAGCTGCGATATGAAGTAAGGTAGATTGATGCCTAACTTTTCCAAGCGCCCCCTCCTTGCGATTGAAAATTTAAAATTGAAAATTGAAGATTCAGGATCGAATCTGCAATCTTCAATCTGCAATCTTCAATCGTTTAGACGAACTTAATGATCAGCGCGACGACCAGAGCATAGATCGCGATGGCTTCCGCGAATGCCATACCCAGGATCATGTTCGTTCGAATTTCGCCGGCCGCCTCAGGGTTGCGCCCGATGGCCTCCATGGCCTTGCTGCCGAGGATACCGATGCCTATGCCAGGCCCGATTGCACCCAAACCGATGGCAAGAGCCGTGCCGAGAGCTGTCAGATCCATGTGTGTCTCCTCTCCAGAAGGTTTAGTGATGTTCCTCGCTGCCATGACCGACCGTGGCGGTGGCAAAGAAAACCAACGTAAGCATCATGAACACTGCCGCCTGGATGAAGCCCACGAACAACTCCAGGCCGTAGAAAGGAAGCGAAACGAAGTAGGGAATCAGGAACGCCATGACGCCCAGCAGGACTTCGCCCGCGAAGATGTTGCCAAAAAGACGAAAGCCAAAGCTGAGGATGCGGGCGAACTCCGATATCAGCTCGAGAACGCCCACGAAGATACCGACGACCCCGTCGAAGGCCCCCTTCTTAAAACCGCTCACGTCGAAGAACTTCTTGAAGTAGCCGGGGCCCAAAGCCTTGACGCCGAAATACTGCACCAGGGCGATCGAGATCAACCCCAGGGCCAGGGTGAAGTTCAGATCGGTGGACGGCGCCCGGAAGAACGGGACGACGATGTAGCCGGGGAACTTGTGTGCTTCGTCGCCAGCCTCTGCAGCGTGCGCGGCTTCCTCATTCTCGGCCGCCTCGGCCGGCGTGCCGGTGAGGATGGCGCCCACGGCCTCATATCCCTGCTGGCTCGCATAATGCGGGGGTTCGAGGATGCCGATGGAGCCGAAGCCGGGCAGCAGCCCCATCCAGTTCGACAGGAGCACGAACAGGAAGATGGTCGCGGCGATAGGGAAGAACTTGGGCGTCCAGCTGCCGCCGATCGACTTGGAGATGTTGTAGAGCGCCTCGATCACCATCTCCATCAGGTTCTGGAAGCCGCTGGGCACAAGTTCCTGATTCGTGGCCCGCTCCAGGTCCTTCGGGATGCGTCGCGTCGCGGCCCACGCCATGATGATCAGGACGACCATCACGATCCACGCGGTCAGGAGGGCATTGCTGATCGTGAAGCCGCCGATGTGCAGCACGGGCTCCGCGGCCAGCGAGACCACCGGCTTGGGCACCTTGAGGAACGGCGTCATGGTGCTGAGGACAATCATCCCGACAGCAACGAGCATGATCACCAGATTGCGGGGCTTGAAGAGCTTCTTAAGCAACGCTCAGTCCTCCTTCCCGGAATTGGGCTCATCTGGGCCGTGCGGCCGGCGGCTGGTGGCATCGATCGCGCGACTGGCGACGCGAACCGCGCCGATCGTGCTCAGTAAAATCCCGACCAGGGCGCCAACCAAGATGAAGAGCGGGGCCGTTTCAAAACGACGATCCAGGAGGACCCCAACGCCGAGAGGAATCAAAACGGCCAGGGCCACAAACCACCCCAACTGCAACAGAGGCGTTGATGTCAGCAAATCTCTCACAGACCGCCGCTCGCATCATCCGTCTATTTGTACCGGGCGATTATATCAGGTCGTGCCGCGAGGTGCAAATCAGCCCGGCTGATTATTACACGGTTTCGTTAATAAAAGATGCTCATGATGAGGCCGCGACCGCCGGCTCGTCACGCATGAAAACGACCACGGCCAACACCCCGATGGCAAACATGGCCGTGGCCACGAAGAAGGGCGCGCGCAGGCCCCACCACGCCGTTGCGGCCGCACCAAGCACCGGCCCGATGGCATTTGCGCCGGAGATCGCGCTCGCATCCAGCCCGAAGACCACGCCCTCACGTCCTCGCGGCGAGGCCCGGCTGAGCAGCGCGGTCAGGGTGGACAGTGTGCCGCCCACCGCAAACCCGGTCAGCAACTGCCAAAGGATCAGCCAGCGTGCATCCTGAATAAACGCCTGCGGGATGTAGAGCAGCCCGGCGGCCACGGCCGAGATT
>JAXGQB010000048.1:0-12471 GCA_040766655.1 Anaerolineae bacterium | reverse complement strand
ACCGGCGTGTGCGCCCTGGTTCTCGGGTGATCGGCCATGGCCAACGGCCCACAGACCAACCCATCCGATGACGCGGACCCCAAGGCGATGGTGCGGGAGGGGTACGATCGCATCTCCCGCGCGTACCGGGGCGACGCGGTAGGCCGCGACCGCGGCTACTTCCGGTGGCTGGACCGGCTGATCCCACTCCTACAGGCCGGCGACCCGGTCCTCGACCTGGGCTGCGGGTGCGGGATCCCGACCAGCGAAGTGCTGGCCACGTCGTTCCGTGTCACCGGCGTCGACTTCTCCGAGATCCAGATCGATCGTGCGCGGACCCTCGTGCCCCGGGCCACGTTCCTGTGCGCGGACATGACCGCGATCGACTTTCCCCCGGGCGCCTTCGCGGCCATCGTGGCCTTCTACTCGGTGATCCACGTTCCGCTGGCAGAGCAGCGCGGCCTCTTCAGCCGGCTCTTCGACTGGTTGCGGCCGGGCGGCTATCTCATGGTCACGGTGGGGCACACGGCGTGGACCGGCACGGAGGACGATTGGCACGGCGCGCCGATGTACTGGAGCCACACGGATGAGGAAACCTACCTCGCCTGGCTGGGAGAGGTTGGCTTCGCGGTGCTGTGGCGGGAGTTCGTGCCGGAAGGTGATGGGGGGCACGTCCTGGTGCTGGCGCAGCGGGTATCAGAGGCCATTGCCCTTCACTGAGCGCGGGCTTGCGTCGATGTTTCCGGTCAATCACCGCTCGGAGAACATTCCTCTCCGCTGGCCGCGCGTAGAAACTCGTCCAGGTGGGCCAGGTCGGCGGGCAGGGCGCCTTCGTACGTCAGGCACACCTGCTCGCGTGCGCGGGACAGGCCGACGTAGAGGAGGCGCAGCTCGTCCGCCCGGAAGTGGGCGTACTCGCCCGCGGGGAGATACTTGTCGGGCTTGAAGAGCTCCTGGAGCTGACCCAGGTACACGGCGCGATACTCCAGCCCCTTGGCCAGGTGGATGGTGCTGACGATCACCGCGTCGTCGGGGGTGTCCTCGCCCTCCTCCTTCAGATTGATAGCAGGGATGCCGGCGGAGCGCAGGGCCGCGAGATACTTTTCCACGCCTGTTCGCTTGCGGTGGAATACGGCGACCTCGCCCGGGGGCGTGCCGGCTGCGATCTGAGCGCGCACCCACTCGATGAGGAACAGCCGCTCTGCCGGGATGCCGTCGAACCGCCGGAGCTCAGGATAGGGCCCGTGGCGCATGCCGGCGGGGTCGAGATCGGGCGGCGCCAACTCCTCTTCCTCGTCGCCCAGCTGCTTCAGCAGCAACTCGTCGTGACGGATCAGCTCGAACGCGGTGCGCAGGATCTCATAGGTGTTGCGATAGCTCTTCGACAGCACCCGTGAGCGGCCCACTACCTCCAATCCCAACGATCGCCAGGTGAAGCGGCGATAGATGCGCTGAGTGGCGTCCGCAGCGAGGAAGATGACGCCGGTATGCGGGTTCAGGAACTTCTTCAATACCTCGAACCACACGGGAGCGAAATCCTGGGCCTCGTCAATCAGGATGGCGTCGTATTGATCTCCGGGCAGGCGGCCGTCGACCAGGTAGGCGAGGGTGACCAGAGGAACGTCCTCCCAGTCGAGGAGCCTTCGGTACTGGAGGTTCTGCTGGTATGCCTGGAACACGCGCCACACCTGCTCTCGCTCCTCGCGCAGCAGGCGGCGCGCCCGGCCGAGTCGCGGCACGGCAAGGTAGCGCTCCAGGTCGATGCAGCCGGTGTCCTTGAGCCATCCGATCTCGGCATCGAGAAAGCGGGCGTCGAAGTGATCTTTCAGGTCACTCAATCTGCTGTTCAGCAGGTAGGCCAGGCGCCCCTCGCGATCGGTGAGCGGATCGCTCCACACGCCGCATGCGGCCAGCCGCTCCTGGCACACCTGGTGGAAGTGGGTGGCGCGGATGTGGTCCTCCTGCCCGCGGAACGCCTGCCGCAATCGCCGCGCGAGCGGTTCATTGAACGTGACGACGAGGATCCGCCAGTCGGGATGGGCCTTGGCCAGGTACTGGGCTCGCGCAATCAGTACGCGCGTCTTGCCGCTGCCCGCGACGCCCCGCACCAGGCGCACCACCAGCCGCTGCGCAACCGTCGCCTCCTCGTCCGTCAGGAGGTCGATCGGCTCGCCGGCCTCCTCAAACAGGCCGTCCTTGGCCGTGCCCTCCTGGACAGGATCCAGAACGCCTAACTCGGCGCCCTTCGGTCCCTCCACGATCAGCACCGGGTCCACCGCGCTGCGCACGGCGTCGGTTTCCTCAGGGGTGAGGTGCACCAGAGGCTTGGTGCGATGGGGGTAGATGCCGTCCAGCACCGCGTCTACCTGCGCATCGGAGAGGTGTGCCTGGCGGCGCCAGTCGAGCGATTTAAGGCGATGTTCCAGCTGCCCGGCCCCGAGGTCGTCCTGGAAGATAACCCAGTGGTCGCCCAGAACATCATCGAGCCAGGAGGTCAGGAGGCGCGTGAGGTTGGGGAAGGCGACTGCGTAGGCCCAGGGCACGACCAGCTTGCCCTGGTTCATGCCGCTTCGGCGAATGAGTGCCGGCTTGCGCTCCAGGCGCCGGGCGAGAGCGAGGGCCTTCTCCCGTGCACCCTTCAGCGGATTGCGCTCGGTGCGTTCGCGGCCGTCGCGCATGCGAATGGTCAAGCGGTCTGGGTCGCCCTCGAGGATATCGATCCAGTCTTTGGCCTCGAGCAGGCAGACGCCGAGGTCGGGACTGAAGAGGACGAAGTCGCTCGAGTGCTCGTGCTCGTCCCGGATGGACAGTTCTGGCCATATGGTGTAGCTGTCGGGGAGGCTGGAAAATGCCTGCAGGAGCGCGCGTTCGCCGTAGGTGGCGTTAGGACGCAACTCCCCAAAGATTCGCGCCATGCGGGCCCTCCTCTGCGCCATTCCGACCATCGCGGCTGGCGCCGGCAGCTCTGCCGGTGGCGCCTTCCGTAACGACGATTATATAGTGGCCGGTGGTGGAGGTGCAAATCTTGTTGAGGGGGCGGTGAACGGGGATCGGGGATTGGGGACTTGGTGTAAAGCGCAGTCGGAGGAGAGCCCTTGCTGTAAGAGTCAAAATCGGCTATGATCGGACTGTACGGAGCGAAAGGAGTGCAGCGATGTTGAAGTCTCAGCGAGTCAGCTTTGAGGAATTGAGCGAGCGTCTGCGCGCCTACGAGCAGAAGTATGGGTATTCGACGATTCAGTTTTATCGCCGCTACCGTGATGGCGAGTTGGGTGATGACGATGACCTGATGATGTGGGCCGGCCTGTATCACCTGTACCTGACATCACTGCCGGTCCGCCAGTTCATGCAGAACGAAACAGCTGCGGCATGAACATCGATGATTACTTTGCTTCTCTGGAGCGCGGCCTGACCCAAAATCGGCTAGTAAGCCATTTGGACGAGACCTTCACCTGCCTGGCCTCGGACGACCACAATGGTCTTATCCGGGGCCGGGTCCATTTTTGGGACGAGTCTTTTCTTGATCTTTACGAGGTGGTATCGACAGAACTTGGCTATCCTGTTCGTGTCAGCTACGCCTACACCTATCTTCGTGAGAGTCGGCGCGTTTTTCGATACGACAATGCCCCGCATCACCCCGAGATGATCACCTATCCTCATCACAAACATGTCGGCCACGAGGATCGGCTCGCGCCCACTGATCAGCCGAGCTTGGGCCAAATTCTGGCCGAGATTGCCACCTGGCTGGAGCGGCAGTAGCAGGGTTACAGGTCATCATCATCACGCCGATCCGTAAGGTCTGCACCCCCCTCACGCGCACCCGATCGACACCTCTCCGCGCGTGCCGCCGGTGGGGAGCGTCTGCACCGTCAGCGCGCCGCCGGCGATGGCCATGAGCGTGGTGTGTAACGCGAGCCCGTGGCCCGGCGCCGCGGCGATCCCCGCCGCATCGCCGTTGTCCTGCACGGCAACGACCAACTGTCCATCCTCACACGTCGCGCGGACCCGCAGATGCCGCGCCACACCGCCCGCAGGCTGCGCATGCCGCGCGGCATTGCGCACCAGCTCGCGCGCGGCCCAGTACAGCGCTTCTGCCTTCACGGAGGGCAGCGCGGCCGCGGCACGCTCCGCAGCCTCGTCGCACGCCCAGTCGACCGTCCCGAACGCGGCGCCGAACTCGCCCTCGACCGCCCGGCGCAACGCGGCGATCGGCCCGAGCCGCGCCACGTCGGGCGTCGTGGAGACCGGGAGGTCGCGCAGCAGCGCGGAGACCTGCCCGTGCGCCTCGGACAGCCGCGTGACCGCGGTCTCCGATGCGGCGCCGGGCGGCAGCGACAGCATGGCGGTGTGGATCAGCGGCAGCACTTCGTCGTGCAGCACCCGCCGCGTGCGCTGGTCCAGCAGTTGCGTGGCCGTCATCTGCTCCCGCTGCAGCTCGATCAGTCGCTGCGAGAGCGCCATGCCGGCGGCCGTGTCGATCAGGCGCTCCCCCGCGGCCCGCCCGATCTCCAGCTCCTCCTCGCTGTACAGGCTGTCGTCCTCACGCGGGCCCAGCAGTAGGACGCCGGCCAGCCCGCGCTCGCTCCACAACGGGACGCCCCACGTCGCGCCGCCGTGCGCCAGCGGATCGACCGGCCAGGCCAGGCGGTGGGGCGACGCGCCGGCCGGCGGCGTCCAGGCCGCAGACGGCAGCGCACGGCCCGGGGGATGGGCGACCGGCTCGACGAACGCGGCCAGCGGACCGGCGGGCACCAGGTAGGCCAGCGGGGCCGCCAGCACGTCGCGGCACAATGCGGCGAACGCACGGGTCGCGTCGTGTGCCGGCCCGCGCAGCAGCGGATCCGCGTGGCTGGCCGGATCATAGCCCGGCGCGTTGTTCGCCGGGCCGCCCGGCGCGTTGTTCGCCGGGCCGCCTGGCGCGTTGTTCGCCGGGCCGCCTGGCGCGTTGTTCGCCGGGCCGCCCGGCGCACCGGCCCTTTCCGCCGCCGGGCTCGCGGTCAGCTGCTTGTACCACCCCTGGCTGGTCACCATCGGCCGCAGCTGGCGCATGGCCTGCTGCCACTCCACGGAGGCGCGCCAGCTCAGGAGGACGAAGAACACGGTCATCAGCCCTGCGGTCAGCAACACCGCGTAGACCGGCTCCAGCCCCCACACCAGCGCGCCGCCCAGCAGCACGCCGTAGCCCGCAGCCAGCGCGATTGCCCGCCGCCACTGCCGCGCCAGCTCGCGCCGCGGCAGCGCCTTGCCCATGAAGAGGTCGTATTTGGTCATGGCCTGGCCCAGCAGCACGACCACCAGCCCGATCAGCAATGCAATCGTCAGGTCGAACCCCGCGATCACGTTGACGTCGTCGGTGCGCAGCACGTAGTACCCGCCCTCGCGGGTGTTCGTGATCGTCCACACCACCGCGGTCGCAACGAGGATGCCGATTGCCAGCAGGACCACCGTCGCGGCAAACAGGTGCCGGCGGGAGCGGCGGAGCGTTCCGTGCATCTCGTCGCGCAGTTCGCCGCGCATGGCGCCGCGCGTCCCTCTGCGCACTGCGCCGGCATCCGGCGCGCGCAGCGTGTCGACCGAGAGCGTCACGCACAGCAGGACGTAGAGCGGGTACGCGATCGCGACGAGCGGGATTCCCGCGATGGGGAACTTGATCGCCTGCCGCAGCGGCCAGATGAAGCCGGTCAACCGGTTGATGCCAGGGATGTGCGGGATGCCCAGGAGGACGAGCCCGCCGAACCCGAGGGCCAGGATCAATGATGCCAGCAGCAGCCACGGCCGGTGGCGCCGCCAGATCGCGGCACCACCTGCCGTCCCCCACCGCGCGTGGTGCAGCAGCACGACGTACCAGACGAAGGGCAGGACCAGCACGGGGATCATGGCGACGGAGAGCCAGAGCGTGTTGCTCCGCGTGAACTCCCACGATTTGCTCAGCAGCAGCGCGGAGTGGCTGATGAAGAAGAGGCTGCCGAGCAGAAAGCCGCCGGACGAGAGCACCGCGCTGAGGTTGCGGCGGTCCGCGTGCAGCCACAGGCTCAGCCCCAGCCACAGCAGCAGCACCGTGTTGAACAGCGAGACTGCGACGAGGGCCCAGTCGCGCAGCGTGCCGGCCGTTACGGGGTCCATGGCTCCCACTCGTCCCGCTCGTCGAGCACGTAGGCCACGCCGTCGTCGTCCCAGCGCATCAGCCGCCCGCGCAGTGCGATGATCGACGCCCGCGTGCGCGCGATCTTTTCGTCCGTGGCCGTCCGGTTCAGGTCCCACGCGGCGTAGATCTGGCCGGCCACCCTGCTGATCGTGCGTTTGTCCCGGAAGCCCAGCCTGGCCGCGATCTGCTCGTTGGTCAGCCCCTCGCCGAGCAGCCGCGCGACGGCCTGCTCGTTCGGTTCGAGCAGGGCCATCGGGTCGTCGCGGTCGCGGCGGCGCACTTCCTGCACCCGGCTGGCGATGTGCGGATCGATGAAGCTGCGGCCCGCGATCGCATCGCGGAGCAGGGGCAACAGCATGGCCGGCAGCAGATAGTTCGATTTTGGCACGTACGCGAAATGGGTTAGGATGCCTGCCCGGAGGAAGTCGCGGTAATACGCGTCGTCGTCCTGGATGGAGTAGAAGACGATAGGCATGCGCGGGAATTCGCGGCGTATCGCGACCGCGGCCTCGATGCCGTTCAGCCGGCCCGCCAGCTGGACGTCCATGAGGATCGCGTGCGGTGCCTCCTGAAGGCAGGCCTCGAGCGCATCCTCGCCGCTGTCGTACGCACCGGCCACGTGCACCTCAGGCAGCGCGTTGAACCCCTCCACCAGCGCGGGCCGCAGGCGCGCGTTGTCTTCGACGACGAGCAAGGCGATCTGATTCCCGTTCATGCATTCCTCAGTAGTCTGTCGGTCTGGATCCTGTCATGCTGAGGCCAGGCCCCTGACCTGAGTCGTACAGCCAAATCGGTCAGGCCGAAGCATCTCTGACGCCGGAGGCGAGACCCTTCGCTTCGCTCAGGGTGACCGTAGATGAACCGACAGCGCACTCAGCGCGTTATTATGCGGGCGCTCGCGAAGGGCGTCAAGCACCCGGGTGCGCGCGGACGGGCACGCAGACGCCCGACCTGCCGGTTGTGGAACGTTGCCGTTGCGGCCGAAGAGCGCGATGCTGGCGAAAAAGCATGGAGGTGTCTTGTGTCGATGCGCCATCCGCTTCGCATCGTTCTGGCGGGCCTGCTTCTGGGCCTGGTCTTCGATCGCCTGGTGGTCACCCAACCGTTGGGCGTCTCGTTCCCCCTGTTCGTCGCCCTGGTGGTGCTGGCGTTGGCCCTGGCGATGAAGTGGGAGGCCGCGCGGCCGCTGCGCGCGAACCTGTGGGTGTTCGCTCCGCTGCTCTTCTTCGCGGCCATGGTGGCCGTCCGGGCGAACGAGTTCGTGACGTTCCTCAACGTCTCGGCCGTGCTGCTGCTCCTGGGCCTGATCGCGGTCTTCCTGGCGCGCGATCCATTGGCCGCAGTCAGCGTGCCCGGCTACGCGCTGTCCCCCTTCCTGGCCAGCATCCTGTCGGCCGTGCGCGGCGCGCAGACGGTCCGGCTCGCCGCGGTCCAGGCCGCCGGCTCGTGGCAGGGCTCACGCCGGAGCACGTGGGGGCCCGTCCTGCGAGGGCTCCTGCTGGCCCTCCCGGTCGTGGTCGTGTTTGCGCTGTTGCTCACCTCCGCGGACCTGATGTTCGCGGAGGTGTTCAAGCGCCTCCTGCCGGAGGACTTTGTCGCGTTTCTCAATCGTTTCATCGGCCACGGAGGCATCGTCCTCTTCGCCGGCTTCATGCTCATGGGCGGCCTGGCGTACACCGTGTGGCGTGATGACGGCTCGCCTGCGGGCAGCCTGACCCGCACCCTGCCCTCCGTCGCGCCGCTGCTGGGATTGACCGAGTCCGCAGTGGTGCTCAACGCGGTCAACCTGCTCTTTGCGGCGTTCGTCGTTATCCAGGTGCCCTACCTGTTCGGGGGGCAGCTCAACATCGACCTCGGCCGGACCACCTACGCCGAGTATGCGCGGCAAGGCTTCGGCGAGCTGGTCCTGGTCTCCATCCTGGTGCTCGGGATGCTCCTGCTCCTGGGCGTCCTGACGCGGCGGGAGGCCGGCAGGCAGACCCGCCTGTTCAACCTGTCGAGCACCGTGACCGTTGGCCTGACGGTGGTCATCCTCGTATCCGCGTTCAAGCGGCTGCTGCTCTACGAGATGGCGTACGGCTTCACCGAGATGCGCATCTACCCGCATGTGTTCATGGTGTGGCTTGCGCTCCTGCTCGGCTGGTTCCTCGTGACGCTGTGGGTGCGGCCGGGCCGCTTCGGCATCGGGGTGCTCATCGCGTGCATCGGTTTCGTGGCCACGCTCAATCTGATGAACGTCGACGGCTTCATCGTCCGGCGCAACGTGCAGCGTTACGAGCAGTTGGGACCGGCCGCGTTCGTTGACCGGGAGAGCGGGGAGTATCAGCCCGGGATCGACGCTGCCTATCTGACCACGCTGTCGGCAGACGCGATGCCTGCGCTGGTGCAGAGCGTGGACCGGCTGACCGGCGCGCCACGAGAGGAGCTCGGTGACTACCTGCGCGCGACCCTGCCCGAGACGCGCGATGACGTCGCGCGGCGCGGCTGGCCGGGCTTTCACCTGGCCCAATGGCGGGCGTACAACGCGCTGGCGGGCTCCATGGACCGCGCTGCGCGCTGATTGGGTCATCGGCTTGTGAAAAAATGCTTATGTTTGTATATGATTTGCATCATATTTCGGGGCCGATTCTGAGTGTATCTTTTGTAGGTCGACTTTCTGCAGGCTGATGGTGGCCTGCGGTTCGATCTCAGGTGACGAATGCCTGGTCCGCCATTGCGCGCGGACCAGGCTTTTTTTGATGCTGGAGATGACGCACGTCATAGCCAGGACGCCAACTCCGTGCAAAAATGCACGATGTGGCCGGCGCTGCCTCACCCCGCCGGCCTCCCAATCCAAGCGACGAGTCGTCAACGTGAAAACGTGCTGGGAAATCCGACGGGAATTGCAGGCCGGCGCCTATGGTAATGGGCGGCCCTCGGGCTGGCTCATCTCCTGCGCCGAGTGCTCTGTTCCGCTTGACGGCCGCGCGTGTTGGGAGCAATGCGCCGGCAGCCCATGTTGCTGCGCACCGCTCCACATCACCTGTGATTTCTGCGAGATCTACATCGAACACCGGCGCGAGATTGCCGGCCGGACGCAACGCGACGCAATCAGCGCGGTCGCATCCACCCCGGAAGCGCTGCTTTCACCTCAAGGAGGAAACCTCAACATGGAGAAAGTTCAGTTCAACGTGCCCGACCTGTGGGCCGACCACCACACGCTGAAGGTGCGGGAGGTCCTGTCACAGCTAGCCGGTGTGCAGGACGTCATTGCCAGCCCCGCCTTCCGCTTAGTCGCCGTATCGTACGACCCGGCGCTCACAACGCCGGGCGCAGTCATGGCGACGCTGGAAGAGGCCGGTTATCCGGTCGCCACAGACGGCGTCGGTGTCATGGCCCACCCGGTTGCCGTTCAAGACGGTCGAAAAGACCCCGCCTGGGATCGTTTGGGGGTCCGCCGGACCCTGACCGACCCGCGGGATGCCAAGAAATAAAGGAGACCTGACGCATGGCTAAGCAAAAGATTACGCCGAGCATCGACCCTGCAGCGTGTTACGTTCTGGACTACGCTGAACTGATGGGCATCTCCACGTCGTTCAGCCGCGCGGCCGACCACAAGCCGTGCACCGTCGGCAGCGGGCAATCGGGCGTCTGCTGCAAGAACTGCTACATGGGCCCATGCCGCATCACCAAAGAGGGCCAGGTGGGCATCTGCGGCGCGACGCTGGAAACCATTGCAGCCCGCAACCTGGCGCGCGCGATCGCAGCGGGCGCGGCCGCCCACTCGGACCACGGCCGCGATCTGGCGTTCACGCTGCATGGCGTTGCCACCGGCGAGGCGCAGGGCTACGAGATCCGCGACGAGGCGAAGCTGTACGCAGTGGCGGCCAAGCACGGCCTCGAGACCAAGGGCAAGACCATGATCGAGGTCGCGCTGGATGTGGCCAACAAGGCCATCAGCGAGTTCGGCCAGCAGCGCGGCCAGCTGAGCTACATCAAGTCCGCACCGCCGAAGCGCCAGAAGATCTGGCAGGAGAATGGCGTGGTGCCGCGCGGGATCGACCGCGAGGTCGTGGAGATCCTGCATCGCACCCACATCGGCGACGACCAGGACGCCAGCCACATCCTGCTCGCCTCCGTGCGCACGGCGCTGTCGGATGGCTGGGGCGGCTCCATGTGGGCCACCGACATCTCCGACATCCTCTTCGGCACGCCCAGCCCGAAGGTCGGCTCGGTCAACCTCGGCTGCCTGGAAGAGAAGCAGGTCAACATCATCGTGCACGGCCATGAGCCCACGCTCTCGGAGATGATCGTCACGGCAGTGCAGGAACCCGAGTTGATCGAGTACGCGAAGAGCAAGGGTGCGGACGGCATCAACCTGGCCGGCATCTGCTGCACGGCCAACGAAGTCATGATGCGCCAGGGCATCCCGTCCGCGGGCAACTTCCTGACCCAGGAACTGGCCATCCTGACGGGGTCGCTCGAGGCGATGGTCGTGGACGTGCAGTGCATCATGCAGTCGCTGACCGATGTAGCCAAGCACTTCCACACCGAGGTCATCACGACCAGCCCGAAGGTCAAGATGACGGGCGCGACGCACATCGAGTTCGATGAGCATCACGCGCTGGACATTGCCAAGGGTATCGTGAAGCGCGCGTGCGACAACTACGCCAACCGCGGCGAGACGCGCATTCCCAAGTCGAGCGCACAGGCAGTCGTGCCGGGCTTCAGCCACGAATATCTGAATTATATGCTGGGCGGCATGTACCGGCAGTCATTCCGGCCGCTGAACGAGGCCATTGCCACGGGCCGCCTGCGCGGCGTCGCGGCCGACGTCGGCTGCAACAACCCCGGCATCACCCAGGATAAGGCGCACATGGATGTCATCACCGAGCTGCTGAAGAACGACGTGCTCGTCGTCAGCACCGGCTGCGGCGCCCTTGCCGCCGGCAAGTACGGCTATCTGCGCGGCGAGGCGGGCCTCGAAAAGGTCGGACCCGGGCTGCGCGAGATCTGTGAGACGCTCGGCATCCCGCCCGTGCTGCACCTGGGCTCCTGCGTGGACAACAGCCGCATCCTGACCATCCTCTCGCAGATGGCGACCGAGGGCGGCCTGGGCGACGACATCAGCGATATCCCGGCCGTGGGCCTGGCGCCGGAGTGGATGAGCGAGAAGGCGCTCGCCATCGCGGCGTACTGCGTCGGCTCCGGCGCCTATGTCATCATGGGCGTGCGCAACCCCGTGGATTTCTCCGACGGTGTCACCGACATCCTGTCGAAGGAGTGGGAGGAGCGCTTCGGCGGCAAGCTGGAGTTCGTGGCCGAGGCCGACGAGACGGTGCGCAGGACACTCGAGCACATCGACAAGAAGCGCGCAGCGCTGAAGCTGCCGGCCTACGATCCGACTCGCTTCGGTGCTTCCGGCGACGACGCCATGAAGGCGTTCGAAGAACTGCCGGTCGAACAGCAGATGGCAGAACTCTACGGATAGAAGATTGCAGATAGCAGATTGAAGATTGGACGTATCAAGGCCCAATCTTCAATCTTCGATCTTCAATCTGCAATGGTTCGAGGGAGGATCATACATGTCACGTTATATCGCCACGCGCGCCATCCGGGGCGCGAACCTGATCACCCAAGAGGCTGAGGAACTGCTGAACAAGGCCCTCAATGAGCGCGGGCCCGAGACACCCGTAGCCTTTCCAAATACGGCCTACTACCTGCCCACGATCCTGGGCATGACCGGCCGCGAGGTCACGAAGCTGGGCGAGCTCACGCCGGTGTTGGAGCATGCCAAAGATCTGCTCCACCCCATCCCGACCACGCAGAGCTGGACGCCCTACCTGGGCGAGACGCTGGACTCCGGCATGGCGACACTGCTGTCCGCGGAGATCATCGAGGCGGTGCGCTTTGTCTATGGCGAAGAGCCGGGGCAGTTGTCCGGCTTCAGCAAGGCCGGCGGCTCGTTCACCAGCCCCGACGGCGCGGCGGGCAACGGCAACGGGCGCCTGAACGGCCCGATCGATGACGTGCAGCTGCGCGCCTGGGGCATCCAGCTGGTCGACGGCCGCATGCCCGGCTTCGCGGCCATCGTCGGTTGCGCCAAGAGCAACGAGGTCGCGGTCAAGATCGTGCGCGAGCTCCAGAAGCGCAACATCCTGATCTTCCTGTGCGGCAACGTCAACGGCCGCTCGGTCATCCACCAGTTGCAGGAAGAGGGCGTCGAGATGGGCTACGATACGTACATCGTGCCCTTCGGCCTCGACACCCTGTCCGCGATCTATCCCATCGGCTTCGCCACCCGCTCCGCGCTGACCTTCGGCGGCATGAAGGGCGGCCAGGCCAAGGACATCCTGCTCTACAACCGG
>JAXGQB010000047.1:0-13058 GCA_040766655.1 Anaerolineae bacterium | reverse complement strand
GGCCATGGCGATGTCGTGGCTGCGGAATCCCAAGACCGTGTCCTCGAAGTCGAACGGGTGCAGGACGCCGCCGTGCAGCTTGATGTTGTCGTGCCACAGGTCGCAATGGATGACCCGAAGATCGGACCGGTCGATCGCGGCGTAGGCCGCCTCCACGTGGCGGTGCATGCGCTCGAGCATGTCGCGGGAGCGCGCGGGCAGCGCCAGCACCTGCTCGTGCAGGGCCGCGCCGGGCGCAGGGTGTTCGCCCTCGGTGATCAGGTTCGCCTCGCCGCGTGACAGCCAGTGCTCGAAGCGCCGGGTGGTGAACCCTGTCGGAGGCGTCCACGACGCGCCGTGCGCGTGGAGCTCGGCGAACAGGCCGCCCATCTTCGCCAGGTTGTGTTCCGTGAGGTAGTGGCCCAGCAGCCGGCCCGGAAGCCAGCTCATCAGGGTTGCGTGCCAGGTCCCGGAGGCGCCGGGCAGGGTAATGGGCAGCACGGCTTCACCGGAACGGGCGGGCATGATGCGGGGTGCGCGGACGTCCGTGTCGCGGGCGAGGGCCTGGAGCCACATCGCCTCGGAGCGCAGGTCCTCGGGCGACCGCCACCCGGGGACGGCCAGCCGCAGCATGAAGCGCTCCCCGCGTGCCGTGGTCACGCGGTAGAGCAGGTTGGTCTCGAACGCGTGGAAGGTGATCTCCGGTGCGTCGAGATCGTAGCCGGCCAGCGCGGCGGTCGCCAGCGCGTGCAGCCGGCGCAGCTTGCCGGAACGGGTCAGTTCTGTGTAGGGTTTGTTAGCCATGGCGGTGTTTCACCTGGCGCGATGAAGCTGCGAGGTGGACCTAACCCTCTTCATCCTCGGTTTCGAACTGGCTCAATCGCGCCGAATCGAACTCGAGGTAATCCACGGTCTTCTTGCTCACCCCGATCTGATGCTCGACGAGGAGATCAAGAAGCTTCTCGCCGTCGATCAGCGTGATCGGCGCGGCGCCGCGTTCGAACGCCGCCTCCTGCGTGCCCTTCGAGAAGTGACCGATCGTGATCACTGTGCCGCGCACTGCGTTGAACCGATGCAGCGAGCCGCGCAGCTGGTCCAGCACCGTTCGGTTCACGTTCCCCTTGTGGCGCTTGACCTGGATCACCTCGCGCACAGAGCTGATGCCCAGCTCGATGTTCGCAACGACATCGACCCCCTTGTCGTTCGTGGGAGAGGTCGTCTGCACGTCGTCGTAACCCATTTCCTCCAGCAACAACTTAACCAAACTCTCAAACCTGAAGGGGTTCATGTTCGACAGGAACCCGGCCAGTTGATCGCGCGCTTCCAGTTTAAGGTCCTTGGCCAGTCGTAGTAGCTCTGATTGTTTGGTTCGCCGAGTCGTCGCTACGGGTGCGGATTCAGCCACCCCTTCCAAGTATCCGAGACCCTTCTCGGTGATCTCATAGCTCTGGCCGCGTGCCAGAATGTAGCCGCGCTCGACCAGGTTTCGTAAGCGATCGTATAGCGCGGACTTGACGACGGCATCAGCGCGAAACGTAGTGTGAGCGCGGCTGTACTCGGCGTAGTCAGGCAGAAGGTCGCCGCGTTTCCCCGGCCCCTTCTGTGCGACGATCCGCAACACGACCAGCAGGCCCTCGCCCTCATCGATCTCGACGACGACCGGTCCGATGGGATCGGAGAGAAATGCGTGGCCGCGTTCCGTCGTTCTCAGCACGCCTTCATCGTTGCGAACCAGCAGGTTATGCTTTGTCGCCAGATACCAGGAACCCCGGATGTAACGTGGGTTCACGGTCTTCGCAGACTCGTGCCACAATCTGAATGCCAGCTTCTGTTCGTCGCCCGTGAGGAGTTGGGGAATCCACTCATCAGGATCAGCCCAGTCGGCCTGCTCCTGGGGGTTGCCGCGCGCCTCCTGGATCCGATTGTACATACCGCGGTACAAGCCCAATGGCTCGCCCTCTACGATGCGGATGAAGTGCCGGACCGCGGTGTAGGTGGGCAACTGAGGCGTGGGGGAAATGAGCTGTGATTCTGGTTTGGGCGGCGAGTGCTCGGCGATGCCAAGGGAGGGATCAGCCTCGCCGTCATCGGTTAGCGCATGTGGCCGCTGCAATGACTGGCTAACCTTCTGGCCCTTCACCGCAAGTACAATGGCGCGCGGATCGATTGTATCCGCCTGGCGGCCTTGGTCCGTAAGCGCCCAGTATCCGCGGCGAGGGTTGGCCAGCAGGCCCGCCTGCTTGAGATACGTACGCGTCCAGTGCAGGCGATACTCGACCTCACTCATCGCCGGATTGCCCGTGTGCGGCTGGCTGGCGACCTCGTCCGGCAGCGCAAGTTGCGCCAGGACCTGCTGCAGCAACGCATTGACCGTCGCCTTGCCCCCCAGGGTGCGGAGCGCATCCAGGGTCGGTTGCATCAGATCGTCAAAACTCGGGACCTTCATCGTCACGCCTGCCTCCTTCGGCTCACGCCGTCACGTACCGCCCATGATCGTCCTGCCGCGCCTGGCCCAACGCGGCAAGCGCGGACAGCCACTCGGCCACCCGGGCAGCAGGCGCTGCCTCGAACGCGGCTGCGACGTCTGCCGGCGTCGCGGGCCGGCCCAACCCGACCAGCGCGGCGCGCACCGCGGCCGCCTGCTCCGCCAGCCCGTCGGGCCAGGCGCGCAGGGCCGCAGCATGTTGCGCCACCACGATTTCGGCTTCCTCCGAGACCTCTGCGCCCTCTGCGGCAACCGCGCCGGCGCGCGGCGCCTGGTACTCCGGCCGCAGCCAGCGCACCAGCCCGCGCGCTTCTTCGGCCGCGCGCTCAGCGTTGAGCGCCACCAGCCGGGACAGGATTTCCTCGTCGGTCAGCGTCGTGGGCCAGCCGTACGCGTCGAACACCGCGGCGTCCAGGTCGTCGTGCAGCTGTCGCAGCACGGAGATCAGTCCCTGCTCGTGCGTGACCTTCTCGGCCTTGGAGAGCGGCTCGCCCGCGCGCAGCTTCTCGAGCACGTTGTACATGTCGGTGAGGGCCAGCTTCGGGTGCTTCGCCTGCTGCCGCTTGCGGTGCGCGTCGAGTTCCTCCGCCAGGGCCCGGATGCGTGCCTTCTGCGCGTCGGTCGCGTCGGGGAAGGGGAACTTTTCGAAGCAGGCGGTCTTGACGTACACCGAGTCGTTGCCGACGCCAAGCCAGCCACCAACGTGTATCGCCCAAGTGACATGTATCCGACTGGACAACACACCCAAGATGTGGGCGTCATCCAGTGCGACATTGACCAGCTTGTTGTCCGGCAGTATCTCCGCACCAAGGAACACGAAGTAGCGATGACGAGCAGTTTCGGGGGTACTGATATACCGATGGAGCCCTCTTAGCCCGGCCCGGAGCTCGGTGTGCTTTCGGCCAAACAGCCACCAGTTCTCTCTTCGGTACCGTTCCTTGTTCTGATCACGTTCAGGTTTCACGCGCTCAAATACGCGCTGGTATACGGCAGGAAATCGCTGGCGGACCTCTGCGTCACTCAGTCCATCCAGATCGATCACCATGAGGCCTCGTGGTACCTGTGCTATGTCTCGCCCATGCCGATACTGTCGGATGTGCTTCTCCAGGCCGGGGACCGCACCGAGACCGAGTTGTGCGGCCTCTTCAGGAGTAACGATGAAGCCCGCACCGTGCAGCGAGACGCCGCGTCCGCTGATGCCTTGGTTCGAGAATAGCGGCTTGGCTGCTGCCACGTCTGCCCCAATCGTCAGGTCGGCCTGAATCAGCCCCTGCTGGGCGACCAGATCGACCTTGACCTCTTCGCCGGAACCCGGCGACTCGCCGACCACCCGCAGGAGCCGGCCGGGCGCCTGGCCCTGCACGGCAGTCGTCATGGCGATCCGCACGGCAGCGCCCTCTGCCGAATCGACCCAGGGATGGTCGGGGATGGCGAAGACCAGCGATAGCGGCGGCGCCGCATCCATGTGGTGCTGGAGCACGCGGCGGCTGAACGTCTGCCGGATGCTGTTGGTTGTGATGAACCCGAAACGCCGCAGCATCCCCACGCGCAGCAGATCGGCAGCCTTGTCCCACCAGTACATCACGTAGTCCGCGGACTCCGGCACGTTCCGGTACGTCTTGCGCACGGCTTCGGCATAGCCGTCGCCCAGCGCCGCGCGCATCGCGGCCGTGCCGATGAACGGCGGGTTGCCGACCACGAAGTCCGCCTCCGGCCACGGGGCGGGGCGCGGGTTGACGTAACGGTCCGCGGGGATGCGCGCAGCCTCGTCGGGCACCTGCTCGCCCGTCACGGGGTGCGGCACCGTGGTGCGGCCGTCCCAGCGGGTGACGGGCTGACCCGCCGCGTCCAGCAACGGCTCGATCGCATCCCAGTCGAGCACCGCGTCCCGCCGCTCGATATTATGGTAGTTCGCCAGGATCGGCTCGGGCAGGTGCATCGCTTCCGGGACGGAGGCGCCTTCCCCTGCGGTCTGCAGCCGCCAGCGCAGGAAGCCGATCCACAGCACCAGTTCCGCGATCGCGGCCGCGCGCGGGTTGACCTCGATCCCCAGCAGTTGCCGCGGGGTCACGCGCACGGCCTCCATTTCGAGCAGCATCTGCTCCTTGCCGAGCTGCCGGCGCACCTCCAGCACCTCGGCCTCCAGCCGCAGCAGGTGCTCCAGGCTGACGTAGAGGAAGTTGCCCGTGCCGCACGCCGGGTCCAGGATGCGGATAGCAGCCAGTCGCTTCTGGAACGCCTCGACCTCCGCGAGCGCCTTGTCGGCCCTGCCCTCGTCCGCCAGGTGCAGCGCGGCGGCCTGGCTCGCCTCCCACTCCGCGCGCAGTGGATCGACCACGGTGGGCGCGACCAGCCGCTCCACGTACGCGCGGGGGGTGAAGTGCGCGCCGAACTTGTGGCGCTCGACCGGGTCAAGTGCGCGCTCCAGCAGGGTGCCGAAGATCGCGGGCTCCACGTCCCGCCAGTCGGCCTGCGCGGCCTCGATCAGCAGCTGCAGCTGGTCCTCGGTGAGGGGCAGGCCCGTGGCCTCTTCGAACAGCCCGCCGTTGAAGTGGGGGATGGGCAGCCGCAGGGCGAGGGAGAACCCGCCGTGCGCCATCGTGCTCCACAGCTCCTCTACGAAGCGTGGGAAATGGGCCACGTTGCGCCGGGCGTCGGCCAACAACTGGGTGAAGCTGCCCGTGGGGAGCAGGCCCACGTCCTCCGCGAACATGGTGAAGAGGCAGCGCATCAGGAAGTGGGCGACCGCGTCGGGGTCGTGATCCTTCTCCAGCGCCTGGGCCAGCCGGGCCAGCCGGGCCGCGATGTCGCGCGTCACCCGTGCGGCGCGGCGCGCCGGGTCCAGGCTCATGGGGTCCAGCCAGACGGTCCGCAGCAGCTCGCGCATCTCGTGCCTGACCAGGTCTGCCAGCCCGATCCGCGCGGCCGCAGGGCTCGGGAAGGGGACGTAGTTGCCGCCGGTGCGGGTGAACTCGCTGTAGAGGGTGAAGGACTCGCCCACGTCGACCACGATCAGGAAGGGGGGCCGGCCGCCGTCCTGCAGCTCCTCCGGCGGCAGGTTGCGCGCGTACGACTGGGCCTGCTGCCGCGCCCGCTCCATCGCGGTGTCCCAGGCCGCGGTGCCGCGCAGGGCGACGCCCTTCTTGCGTCCGCGGGCACGCGCCTCGCCCTCGCTGGAGAGCGCCTTCGCCGGTGCGTTCTCGCCCTGGTCCCCCGCGCCCTGCTTGGCCTCCAGCACGAAACAGCCGCGGCGATACAGATCGATGCGGCCGGTCGAGCCCTGGGGCAGGGGGACGCACTTCTCGAAGACGTAGGCGTTGACCGCTTCGTCGGGCGTGGTGGGGTCCGGCCGCGGCGTGTCGAGCACGTCGCACAACTCGGAAAGGAAGAGCTGGTAGTTGGCTCGTTCCGCTGCGCCGGACGCCTGCCAGCGCGCGATGAAGTGTTGGATGTCGCCGGTCATGGTCACACAGGGGTACAGGATAAGTCGTCCGAACCACCGACGAGGGGATTATACCACAGGCCAGGTGCCCGCATGCGCCCCGGCGGACGGAACAGGACGTCCGCCGGGGCAGCCTCTGCGCTGGAGCTATTGTGTCGTGCCCCCCTGCAGGCCGAAGGTCACGAAGCCGACCCGGTTGTACGCGGGCGACGGCCGGCCGGCCGCGTCCACCGCGCGGACCAGGTAGAACACCATCGTGCCCGGTTGGCCGGCCAGCGCGCCGTCGTCGCTCACCGACATCTCCGGCGCGGGCGCCACGTCGCCCCCGACGCGCTCTCCGCCCGCCTCGGGCGTGAAGTACGGTGCACCGATGGCCCGCCACACCTCGTAGTGATGCGCGTCCGCACCGACGCTCGTCCAGCGCAGCGTCACGGTGTCGCTGCCGGTCTCGCCCTCGACGCTGGCAGCCAGGTCCAGCACGGGCGGCGTGTCGATGAGGATCTCGCCCGCGGCCGTGCTCGCGCTCACCTGCCCCTCGTTCAGGGCGCTGCGCGTGAAGCTCACCGCACTGGCTTCGCCCTTCTCGCCGATCGCACTGAACGTCACGCGGGCCAGCACCCGGTCGTTGCTCACCGGCGTCGAGCCCGCCAGGCCCAGCCGGATCGTGCCGGGAGCGATTTCGTTCTGCGCCAGCGTCCAGTCCGCGGGCAGGTCACCCAGCGCAGCGGCGGTGAAGTCGACGACCGCCGTGTCGTAGCTCAGCGTCAGATCGACGCCCTGCACTGCACCTCCGTTGTCCGTCAGCGCCAGATCCAGGGTGACGGCGGCGCCGGGTGCGCTGATGACTTCCGGCAACACGAGGTTCGCGGAGGCGGAAGGAAGAAGGAAGATGGAAGAAGGAAGAGCGGGTCGGTTGAGGGAAGGCGCGGCGCCAGCAGCGCCGGCCGCCGTCGCGTCCGCGGTCCAGTTCCCGGATGGATCGCCGAGCAGGATGGCCGTGAAGTCCTGGCCGGTCACGTTTCCGGAGAGGTTGGCGATGCTGCGGCTCGCGGGATCGAAGTCCCACACGACCCCCGCGCCCTGGAAGGGCACGTCGATCAGCTCGACGGACTTCTGCAGGATGTAGTGCGCGTCCATGGACGTGACCGCGCCCGTCTTGTTCACGTCCGCGGCGCGGAACGCAGCCCCGCTGAGCGTGGCGACGCCCGCTGCATGCTGGAGAGCCAGGGAGGCGTCGTATGCGGTGATCTCGCCTGCGCCGTCGCCCTTCGAGGGGTTCAGGGTGTAGGTGCCGGCGGGGACGCCGCCGACCGTGAACGCGCCCGTCGCGTCGCTCGCGCCGGTGTAAACCCGGTCGCCGGACAGTGTGAGCGTCGCGCCCGGCACGGCAGCGCCGCCGTTCCAGAAGCGCGTGGCGCCGGATACGGCGTAGACCTGGTGCACCTGGAACGAGCCGGGGTCCGTCTCGACCGGGATCGCGCCGTCGTTGAGCAGCACGTTGCTGAAGCCCAGTGCGGTGGATGACGCCGGCGCGCCGGCAACGTTGAACTGGAGGATCGCCAGCACGCCTGAGCCCGTCACGCTGCCGCCGCCGCTCGCCATGGAGAGCCGGAGCTGGCCGGCCACCCCCGTGTTCGCGATCAGGGTCCAACCCGGCGTCAGGTTCCCACGGATTGCACCGGTGGGGGTCAGCACGGCCGGGTCGCACGTCACGGTCAGGTCCGCCGCGACCAACCCGGCCACATTCGACGCGTTCACCGGGATCTCTACGGCCGCGGCCTGGCCACCGGTCGCGTCGGGCAGCCCGAGCACGGTCGCGGTGCTCACGTAGGTGTAGCCGTTGAGCCGCGTGCCCGCGCCGCCGCTGGGGTTGGTCACGGTCACGTCGACGACCGACGCGTAGTGCGCGGGCGTTACGCAGGTGATCTGGCTGCCGCTGGCGACGACGACGTTGCTCGCCGCTGCGCCGCCGAAGGTGACCGTCGCGCCGGCCTGGAAGTTGCTGCCCGAGAGCGTCACACTCGTCCCGCCGCCGACGGGGCCCTGGTTAGGCGTCACGCCCGTCACCGTCGGCTTGTCGGTGACGGCCACCGGGTGCGGCGTGCTGGCCGTGCCGTCCCGCGCGGTGCTGATGCCGTCGCTCGCCTCGATGTAGTACTCCAGCCCGGGCGCGACGACCGCGGCGCCGGGGATCGTGGCTGAGTACCGGTTCGCCGTGGTGTGCGCCATCGCCGCGGCCGTGTAGTCCGCCGTCCCCATCGTGCGGTACTTCAGGGTGACCGCGTCCACCGCCACGTTGTCCGTCACGTCCGCGAAGATCGACAGCCCCATGCCGAACGTGGCGCTGGTGATGGGGGCATGCGTGATCGTGGGCGCGATGGTGTCGATGGGGGTGCCCTGTGCGATGTTGGAGGGATCCGACTCGGTCATGTCCGATTTGACGACGGTGAAGTAGTAGTAGTACGGGATGCCGGGCGTGACGTTCGTGTCGCGCCACGTCTTCTGGTCGGGCGGGATGATCGTCGGATTGATGCGCGTGTACGTACCGTCCTGCGCGGTCGAGCGGTACAGGTTGTAGCCCGCCAGCAGGTCGAAGTCGTCCTGCACCCACATCAGGTCGACGTACCCCTCGCCGCCCGTGGCCTGCAGGTTCATCGATTCGGTGCCGGAGGTAATGATTTCGAAGCGGAAGCGTCCCGCGTCGTCGCCGGTGACGAGCCAGGGGTCGTCGGCTGCGACTGCGCCGGCCACGCGGATGAACTGGTAGCCGTCACCAGTGACGGGGGTGATGTTGAAGGTTCCCTGCCACGTCCGCGCATCGATCCAGCCGCCCTGGACTGTGAAATCCGTGTACGGCTCAGCAGGGCCAAAAGAGACCATGGGCTGAATAGTCGGGGCCATGTCACGGTTGAAGATGACGGTGAAGGTCACCGGCTCCGCCGCAACGTCCGGTGGAGGGCCGTCGAGGGAGTCCATGCCTGACTGGCTGCTGGTTGCGAGCTGGATCTGCCAGACGAACGGATATGTGGTTTCGGCAGGCGTGGTGAGGGATGGTTGATAGACATAGGTAGACAAGTTCCAGTCATCGAAGTAGTCGTACAGCGTCTGGTCGACCACGCTCGTGGACGTGGTCCCCCAGTAGTTGTCGGTGATGTGGGTGGTGTAATCGCGTCCGGTTGGCGCCGTTACGCGCATCCAGTTGATGCGATTCCACAACACATTAAGGATGGCATTCTGAGAGAAGATATTGCTCGCTCGCCCGATGGCTGGATCGCAATTCTGGCAGGCGAAGCCGAGATCAGCGAGCGATGATACCCAGCCACTCTGCTTGTAGTTCTTCAGAAAGACACTGTTCTTGATCGGGTAACCCGCGTATGCTCTGGCAATGACGACCGAGGAATCATATAAGTTGCCGTTCAACGATTGGGTCATGAGGTACAGCGCCCTCTCCGCCCCGGTGTTTGTGTAGTGACCGATTCGTCGAAAGATGGAGTCTCTTACCTCGTAGGCTCTCACTGCTGGATTCGTGGACCACGTCAGGTGATCCGGGTCGCTCAGGAAGTCGAAGAGGTCCTGTGTGAAGTAACAATGGTCGATTAGATCAAGGGGCACAGTGTTTCCATCGATGAAGCTCGCAAGGAACGGATTGATGACACGGGTAAAGGAAAGCTCGACGCGACCGGAACTCGGCTTGCTGATTTTGACTGGATATTCAGGATTGCGTGAGCTCGGAAACAGCTCCACCTGCTGCTCAGCACTTCCCTTGATGACCAGCTTTCCATCAACCTGGAGGAACGAGCGATGGACAAAGCCCTGATCGTCGATGCTTCCAAGGCTCCAGAACTGCAATTGCGTCCCTTCGGTGATTGTCACGGTTGCGCCAGCTTCGATGAGCGTCGCGTTGGGAACTAGCCAGAGGTTATCCTTGGTCAGGGTTCGGTCGCTTTCGATCACGGACGGCAGTTCCATGCCCCGCTGCACGATCAGGTAGAAGCGCGAGACGAATGTCAGCGGCGCGGCGCGTGAGTCGTACCCGTTGCCCGCGGTCATGGTCAGCCGGAAAGGGATGACGTGATCGTTAGGCGTCTCCGGGGCCACAGCGAACCGGAAGGGGTGCTGCACTCCAGTAATCGTGCCGCCGGCATCGTAGATCAAGCCGTTGTCGTCCCAGTTGAACGACCCGACCGCCCCGTAATCCACCGTGCCGGTGATGATGGTCACGTACGGGTCGGGCAGGACCGCACCCTCCGCCCAGGCTTCAAGCTCGACCGAGACCGGGTCGGCCTTGCCCCAGTGATTGCGGATCACGATCGCGAGGTCGATCGTCTCACCCGCGTCCACAACGCCGTCGCTGTCGTTACCCGCAGCCTGCGCAGGTGTGTCGAAAGACCAGTGTTCCAGGTACGAGAGTTCAGGCTGCGGCGGCACGGTAAGTGCGTCGTACGCGTTAGCCACGCCACCAGCGCCGCCCTGAGCATTGGCCGCGATTTGTCCCATGATGAAGCGGGAGGAGTAAGCGTCCTTGTCTGCCCAGATCGTGCGTGCCAGCGCTGCGATTCCTGAAACCACAGGGGTGGCCATGGACGTACCATCCCAGGCCGCATATTGCGCTAGTGGCAGCGTGCCCCACACGTCCACGCCAGGTGCCATCAATTCATACTCGTGAGTGTCGTGCGGCGTACAGTCGTAGTTTGAGAAGAGGGCGCGTGCGCCAGACGAATCGGACGCCATCACGCCGAGCACCCAATTATACGCGGCGGGGTACATATCGCGGCCACCCGGACAGGGTATGTTCCACCTGCCGTCGTTACCCGCTGCGGACACCAGAACCGAAGTCCCGAACGCCACGGCCAGCGCATCCTCCTCGGTCTGCGACCGCGCGTACCCGCCAAACGACATGTTGATGACGTCCGCGCCCTTCTCCACCGCGTAGTAGATTGCCTCTGCGATGTCGGACGACGACAGCACGCCGGAGTACTGCGCGGCCTTGATGGCCATGATCTGCGTGTTGTACGCGACGCCCACGCCGCCGATGCCGTTGCCGGCCTGCGCCGCGATGATGCCCGCGACGTGCGTGCCGTGGCCGTGGTCGTCTTGCGGGTCGCCGTCCGGGTACACCGTATCCGCGCCGTGGATGTCGTCAACGTAGCCGTTGCCGTCGTCGTCGACGCCGGGCGCACCGCTGAACTCGGCCGCGTTCACCCACATGTTCGCGGCAAGGTCGGGGTGGGTGTAGTCCACGCCGGTGTCGATCACCGCGACGACTATGTCGCGATTGCCGCCGGGGAGCAGCCCCTGGCTCGCCAGCCAGTCCCACGCCTGCGGCACGTTCGTCGCGGCCAGGTGCCACTGTTGGGCGTAGAGGGGATCGTTGAAGGTTTCGGGTTGAAGGTTGAAGGTTGAAGGTTCAACTTGAGACCTGGAACTCTCAACATTCAAACCAGCGTACGACATTTCGCCGACTGGCTTCCTCAGGTAATCGGGTTCGGCCCACGCGATGCCCGGGGTGGTGCTGAGCTCGTCTACGGCTGCGAGGAGGTCGTCCGGCGCGGCGCGGAACCGGGCGCGGTACCAGCGCGAGAGGTCGGGCATGGGCGAGCTCGCGCCATCCGGCGCCATGACCATCGCGCCCACATCCGGGCGTCGCGCACCGGGAAAGACAGGGCTGAGGGTGGCGATGTCCAGGGCTGCCAGGGCCTCGTTCACGCCTGCATCCGCTGAGAAGGTCTCCGCACTGAGCGCGTCCTTGGGCGTCCGGACCGCCACACTCGCATCGAGCTTGATGAGCACGTGGTCCCGTTCGTATTCGCAGCCGCCCGGCGGACAGGGATACTCCCGGTTGCGCTTCTCGTCGAAGGGCGAGTACGCGTGCGCAGGGATGCCCTCGCTGGGATCGTTGCGCTGCGGGCCGTAGCGGTTGGGCGCGATGTTGCCGGTGGAGGCCGCGACCTGCGCCGGCCACTTGCCCAGGCGGAGCGCCTCGGCACGCGCGGACGGAAGTGCGGGCGTCTCGGGCGTGATCGTGGCGTCGGCCGTCAGCTCGGGCGGCACGAAGGAGCCGCTATCCACCGCCGTGCCGGTTGCGGGCGGCGAACCTTCGGCGGGCAGTTGTGCGTTTACATTCATCGGCACGAGCAGTTGGGAGAGGATGAGTACGGAGGACACAAGCAGGACGAACGGACGCGGGCAGCGGCGGGACAGCATGGCTACACCTCGGTCGGGAGTTGGGATAGGCGGTCATAAGGCACTGTGCAAAGCGGAACAACAGGGATTGTAGTGAACGCGGGGAGGATTGTCAAAAACCTCGCGAGCGCAGTGAAAGCATTAGCGGGGCGGTGGCTTTGCTGACGGTCGGCGATACGATCGTCTTCCAGGTGCCGGGAACTTGCGATCCTTCGGATCGTTAAACTGCCCGGCACCTAATGGTAGGCTTCCCACGTCAACTCGGCGCGCCACGACACGCCCAATGGGTGTATACTGCGGCGCAGGAGGTGACCATGCCAGAGTATCCCGAGATCGCGGCGCGCGCGGTCGAGATGAACGAGCTGCTGTCCGGCAAGACGATCGCCGGCATCGAGGTGCTGCAGCCGAAATGCCTCAACGTGCCGCCCGAGCACTTCGTGCAGTCGCTGACCGGTGCGACGCTCTGCGCCACGGTGCAGCGCGGCAAGTGGCTGGCCACGGACACCTCGCAGGGGTGGCTCCTGTTCAACATGGGCATGGGCGGCGAGCTGCTCCTGGTCGACCGCGCCAGCCTGCCTGAGAAGCGCCGCCTGGTGTTCGACTTCACCGATGATACGGCGCTGGCGGTCAACTTCTGGTGGTTCGGCTTCGCGCATTACCTGCCGCTGGGCCCGTTGGAGGCGCACGAGCAGCTGGCGAAGCTCGGTCCGAACGTGCTGGACGTCAGCCGGGAGGAGCTGCATCGCCTGCTTTCCGGCCAGAAGGGCGGGGTGAAGGCGCTCCTGCTGGACCAGACGCGGCTTGCGGGCATCGGCAACGCCTACATCCATGACATCCTGTGGCTTGCGGGGATCCATCCGCTGCGCAAGGCGAACACGCTCGCGGCCGGGGAGATCGACCGGCTGTGGCAGGGGATCCAGGACGGCCTGGTCCCCAGCATGGAGAAGGGGGGCGCGTTCTACGAGGTGA
>JAXGQB010000046.1:0-14446 GCA_040766655.1 Anaerolineae bacterium | reverse complement strand
ACCTGGCTGCTTCCGACGAGGAGCAGGAGCCCGCAGAGGCCAAGAAACCGAAGAAGTCGAAGAAGCTGAAGGAGCCGAAAGAACCGAAGGAGCCGAAGGAACCGAAAGAGCCGAAACGCCCGAAACGGTTGTCTCGCGAGGATTATGAGAAGGAGCTCTCCAAGCTGAACGTGGAGCTGGTGAAGCTCCAGGAATGGATCAAGGCCCAGGGGCTGCGGGTCGTGATCATCTTCGAGGGCCGCGATGCGGCCGGCAAGGGCGGCTGCATCAAGACGATCCAGGCACCCCTCAATCCCCGCTATTGCCGCGTGGTCGCGCTGGGCGTTCCGACCGAGCGTGAGAAGAGCCAGTGGTACTTCCAGCGTTATGTCCAGCATCTGCCCGCCGCGGGCGAGATCGTCATGTTCGATCGCAGCTGGTACAACCGGGCAGGCGTCGAGCGCGTCATGGGCTTCTGCACCGAGGAGGAGTACCGCGAGTTCCTGCGCTCCTGTCCCGAGTTCGAGCGCATGTTGGTGCGCTCCGGCATCATCATCATCAAGTACTGGTTCTCGGTCAGCGATGACGAGCAGGAGAAGCGGTTCCAGGCGCGCATCCAGGACCCGACCAAGCGCTGGAAGCTGAGCCCGATGGACCTCCATGCGCGCACCAAGTGGGTGGAGTACTCCAAGGCGAAGGATGCGATGTTCGCGTCGACGGACATCAAGCAGGCCCCATGGCACGTGGTCAATTCGGATGACAAGCGCCGCTCCCGGCTGAACCTGATCACGCACCTGCTGAATGCTATCCCGTACGAGGACCTGACGCCCGAGCCGATCAGCCTGCCCCCGCGCCAGCCGGACAGCGGCTACGTGCGGCCGCCCATCACCGATCAGACCTTCGTGCCGGATACCTACTAGGACGCAGTGATACGCGAAGCCACCGGGGCCCGGCAGGCCCCGGTGGCTTGAACGCGGGTGCCGTCCCGGCCAGCCGGCCCTACTGCGGCTTCATCCCGCGCACGATGGGCAGCACCTGTTTGCGCAGGTCGTTGAAGATCTCGTGCACCGAGCGGTTGGCGTCGATCACGGTGAAGTCGTACGTCTTGCCCACCTGGCGAAACTGGGCCAGGAGCTGCGTCTGATACTGGCGCCAGTTCTCGTAGATATCATCCCCGCGATACAGGTCCATCCCGGATTCCCAGTAGTCGAACCCCTCGCCGGCCAGCACGCGCGGAGCCAGGTGCTCCAGGTCCACGTCCAGGTAGAAGACGACGTCGGGCACGATTGCGAAGCCGAACAGATCGCGCAGCCAGCGATAGGACACGCCCCGCACCAGCGCCCGCGCGATGACCGAGTAGATGTAGCGATCGGTGATGCAGACGAAGCCGGCGCGCAGCGCCGGGACGATCTCCTTCTCCAGCCGGTCCGCGAAGTCGGTCGCGTAGAACAGGTTCATCGTGACATCGCCCAGCGTGTGGCCCTGCTTCGCGCGCATCAGGCCGGGTGCGACGAGCGACGAGCGGGCCAGGCCCGTCTGGGTCACCGCATAGCCGTTCGCCTCCAGCCACTCGTGCAGCAGCGCCACCTGCGTCGAGCGGCCCACGCCGTCGGTGCCTTCCAGGACGATCAGCCTGCCCGGCAGCTCGCCCGCGTCGAAGCCCGGGATCGTGCCTGCGCCGTGATAGCGGATGCGCGTCATGGCTCGCTCCTCAGGGGCGCCACGGCCCGATCCAGGCTCAGATAGCGGCCGTACAGGCCCTCCTTGGCCAGCACATCGCGCCACGGCGACAGGTTCGCCCTCGGCATCCCCTTCAGATACGGCATGACCAGGGTGCGCACCTGCTGCTGCTGATAGACGAGCGGCTGGGTTGCGTCGATCGCGGTCAGCCCAAACTCTTCGATCATGTCGCCGTACTGCCCCAGGATGCGCTTCTGGAACAGCCGGAAGCACTCGTACGGGTCGGGGCTCAGGCCCAGGTCCATGCCCGCTTCGTACCACTTGAGCGCGGGCCGGCCGACCAGGATGCGCCGCAGCGCCTCCTCGAGGGGCACCTGGAAGTAGAAGGCCACGGTGGGCTTGACCGCGAACGCATACAGCTTGCGCACCCATTTCGCGTTGACCCCGCGCGCGCCATCGCGGGCGAACGCGGTGTAGATGTAGCGGTCGGCCAGGACGATGGCGCCGGCCTTGAGCGCGGGGATCACCTGGCGCTCCATCCGGTCCGCCAGGTCTGCCGCATGGATCAGGCTGAAGGTCAGCGGCGTGAGCAGTTGCTCCTTCTTGCCCCGCTGCGTCGTGCGGCGCACGATGGGAGAGGAGTTCCATTCGGTGAAGACGACGAGATGTCCCTCGCTCACCAGCCACTTATGCAGCAGGTCCAGCTGCGTGCTCTTGCCCGAACCGTCGATGCCTTCGACGATGAACAGCCGCCCGGGCAGCGGCGTGCCGTCGGGTAACCAGGCCATGGGCGCCTCCCTTCTGCGTGGGCCCAGTGTAACACGATGGCCGCGCGATCGGAAGTGTGCGCGGCCTGTGGTGCGATGCGCATCCATGCAATTTGATTGGAAATGGCAAATTTCATGGATGGTATTGACACCCCCACCAATTCGGCGCGATAATTCACGTGACTTATCCCCCCACCGTGCATCGTCGCCTACTTCGTTCTTCCCCACGGCCAGGCTCGTCTTCGCGGAGGTGGAACATGCTTCGCAGAGGCACCCTTGTCGCACTGATGGCCCTCGTACTGGCTGCTGTCCTGCTCAGCGGAGCAGGCGCCAGCACACCGCTACGAACCGATCCTTCGGAACCGGACACCCCTGCACTTACCGGCCTCGACTTCGGGGACGCGCCGGAAGGCGCGCCAGCCTACCCGCTCTCCGGCGTCTTCGGCCAGTTCCCAACATGCCAGGTCGTCGGGCCTGCGGCGTGGATCCAGCAAACGAACTTCGGCGCGTTCTTCGGTTCGTTCGTCGATTTCGAGCTGGACGGCAACGCGGGAACGTGTACCAATGTGCCATGCTTCCCACCCTATGACCTGGACGAGTGCTTCCGGGACGGAGACGCGGGGCTGCTCTTCCCCGAGCCATTCACCATCGACAATGCGATGAGTGTCGTGCCGTGTCCCAACTCGAAGGGCACCCAGCTGGGCGGCATCTGCCAGGCTGCGTCGTGGGGTGTCCACGTGGACATCGACGTCACCAACCTGATGCCCAACCAAACCCCCGGTTTCGCCAACCTGCTCGTGGACTGGAACATGGATGGCGACTGGAACGACGTCGTCGTCTGCCCAACGCAGCCCGGCATCACGATCTCCGAGCACGCACTCGTGGATTTTCTGGTGCCCAACGGCTTCAGCGGCCCGCTGTCGCAACTCCTCCCGCCCAACTTCCTGATCGGCCCCCAGGCAGGCCACGCGTGGACGCGCTTCACCATCACCGAGCGACCGGTGGGCGCGGGGTGGACGGGTGAGGGCGGGTTCGAGGACGGCGAAAGCGAAGACTACCTGCTGGCGATCTCCGATGCGGACCCAGGGATCAAGTGGTCGCAACTCCCCAACCGCGCCCTGCCGGGCCTGCACGCACACGACTACGTGAACGCGGGTGGGGGGCCGGAGTCCCTCACCTGGGCCGATGACTGGCTGTGCCAGGGTGGCGAGGTGACCGACCTGCACTGGTGGGGCAATTATGAGCTGGACGACGCGCAACAGGAGCGCCGCGGTGATGGCATCCACAGCTTTCACCTGAGCATCCACTCGCCGGTCGCGCAGGATCCGTGCCTGCCTGCCGAGCCGCCGCTCTGGCAGGCTGCAGTGCCCTTCGCCGTGGTGAGCGAAACTAACACCGGCATGGTAAACAACGAGGGCTCCCCAATCTACAAGTATACCTATTACTTGCCGGAGCCCTTTGAGCAGAAGCCAGGCCAGTCATACTGGTTTGATATCTCGGCCATCTCTCAGGACATCAAGAACCCGCCGATGTGGCGCTGGCAGGAGTCGGCGCGCACGTCCAACCCGGCGTTCCCGCCCAATCAGTGCGGCGCGGCGCAGAAGCAATCGCCACCTGGAACCTGGCTGAAGCAAGTGTGGGCGCCGGTTCCGCCCGACACGCAGCCACGCTTCAGCGAGATGGCGTTCGAGGTGACCTCACAACTCCCTGAGGGGACCGATTGGGGCGATGCCCCCGACAAGCCCTATCCCACGCTGAGCGCCAGCACGGGCGCGTCGCACCTGGTGACGGCGATGGGGCCAAGGCTGGGCACGCTGGTGGACGTGGAGATGGACGGCCAGCCGAGCGCCTACGCGGACGGGGATGACCAGCTCGGCCTGGCGGACGAGGATGGCGTCCTCTTCACCACGCCGCTGCTGCCGGGCCAGCTCGCGTGCGTCGATGTGACGGTGGATCCGACCGGCGTCCCCGGCGTGTTGGATGGCTGGATCGATTTCGACGGCGACGGCGTCTGGTCGCCCGGCCTGCCCGAGCAGGTCTTCACATCGCAGCCGCTGGGCCTGGGCCTCAACGCCAACCTCTGCTTCAGTGTTCCGGCCGCGGCTCCCGCCGGCTTCACCTACGCGCGGTTCCGCATCAGCGCGCAGGGCGGCCTGCCGCCGGCCGGCCCCGCGGCCGACGGCGAGGTGGAGGACTACCGGGTCCGGGTCGAGGCGGTCAAGTGGTCCCAGCCACCGGTGCGCATGGACCCCGACCCGGCCGCCTGCTACTGGGGCTGGGACGAGCTCTCGCTCTACCAGGGGAAGCAAATTGTGGCCGATGACTGGCGCTGCGAAGACGCGCGGCCGGTCACCGACATCCACTGGTGGGGTTCCTATCTCGAGTGGGAGGAGCAGGCGCCACCGCAGCCCACGCCCGTCGCGTTCCACATCGGCATCTGGACCGACGTGCCGGCCATCCCCGAGCCTTTCAGCCATCCCGGCGTCATGATCTGGGAATGGATCGCGCCCTATCCCGAGGTGCACGAGCGGGCGGCCGGCTGCGACTTCCATCCCGGCATGATGCAGCAGCCGGACACCTGCTTCGAGTATCACCTGAATCTGCCACCGGGCGCGTGGTTCCACCAGGAACCGGGCCAACACGTCTACTGGCTCAGCATCTCGGCCATCTACCCGCAACCGGTTGATCAATACCCGTGGGGCTGGAAGACGCGGCCACACTTCTTCAACGACGACGCGGTGCGCATCCTCGCGCCGACCGCACCGCAGCCCGGCGTGATCTACGAGTTCGGTGAGCCGATCATGCTGAACCAGGAGAGCTGGGACATGGCGTTCGCGCTGACCACCGAGGTGTACGATTACGGCGATGCGGCAGATCCGACCTATCCCACCCTGCTGGCCAGCGACGGCGCGCGGCATGCCCAGGTCGCAGCCGGGCCATTCATGGGCAACCAGGTGGACGCGGAGGGGGACGGGCAGCCGGACGCGGGGGCGCGTGGAGACGACCTGGCCGGGATGGCGGACGAGGATGGAGTGAGTTTCATTCAACCGTTCGAACCAGGCTGGTCGTCCCCCATTGGCTTATCGCTCGCAGGATCGCCCTACGGCTGCTACCTGAGCGCCTGGATCGACTTCAACCGCGACGGGACCTGGGACAACTCGGCCGGCTCCTTTGAACGCATCGTCGCCGATAGTTGGCTCAATGCCTACAGCAGCGGTGGGCTGAGCGTGGCAGTCCCTCCCTGGCCGATCAGTTCGATCGGGCTCACGACTGCGCGCTTCCGCTGCGCGAGCGTCACCGGCCTGGGCCCGACCGGCCCTGCGCCCGACGGCGAGGTGGAGGACTACCAGGTGGAGATCATGGCACCCCCGCAGCCGCCGGTTGTTTCGATAGCGATCGCCAACACCACCGATGTCCGGCTCAGCTGGCCGCCGGTGACGCTGGACATCTACGGCAACACGATCACTCCGGACGGCTACCGCGTCCGCGTCGCATATGAGCCATACGCGTCCGGCAACCCCGCCGGATCGGTGTGGGCGCCGTTCCCACCCGGCCCGATCTCGTGGGATCATGGGGGCAAGGTGGGGAATCCGGCGCTGAACCACTTCTACACGGTGGAGACGGTGCTGCGCGATATCAACGTGCACGAGCTCCGCTCGGTGCGGTCGAACGAGGTGGCGGAGTTTGACTTCGCGTTGACGCCCGGCTCACCCTGAGCCAGCGCCAATGGCTGGGCTGCCACCTTCCCAAAAGGTGGCAGCCCAGCCGATACTGCACTCCCGGCGTCAGGCTGAAGCTGAAAGTGCCCACAAGGCCGCTCCAGTCTGACGCGATCCACGCACCATTGATCCCCAGCGCCACATAGAAGCGGTTGTGTTCCGGGTCATCGGCTGCAGCTGCGCGCGGCGCGCGGACACATTGCCCCGTTGCAGCAGGCGGGGTATAATGTCGACGTCACGGGGCGGTGGCGGAATGGCAGACGCATCGGTCTTAAAAACCGAGGATCGCAGGATCTTGTGGGTTCGAGTCCCACCCGCCCTACACCTTCTCCCTGAGAGCAGAACATGGCCCAAGACGCCCTCGAATACCGGCGAGTCATCGGTGCGCCCATCGGCGAGGCGTTCCGCGCGTTCACCCGCGCCACGCCCCTGCGCGACTGGCTGTGCGACGTGGCCCTGGCCGACGCACGGCCGGAAGGCCGGCTCTACCTGTGGTGGAACCGCGGCTATTACACCGCGGGCGTCTTCACCGCGGTCGAGACGGATCAGCACGTGGCCTTCACGTGGCTGGGCCGGGATGAGCCCGCGCCCACGCACGTCGAAGTGTGGCTGCAGCCGCTGGCGGGCGCGACCGAGGTACGCCTGATCCACCGCGGGCTGGGCGAGGGGGAGGCGTGGGAACGCGTGCGGCATGACTTCGACCGGGGATGGGAACGCGGCCTCGAGAACCTGCAATCCCTGCTCGAGACGGGGGAAGATCTGCGCTACACGCGGCGCCCCATGCTCGGCGTCATCCTCGACGACTTCAACGCGGAGGTGGCGCAGGAGCTCAGCGTACCGGTCACGGAGGGGATCCGCATCGCAGGGACCGTGCCCAACCTGGGCGCGGACAAGGCCGGACTGCAATCGAACGACGTGATCGTCAGCATGGCCAGCGTGCCGGCTCCCGACTTCCCCAGCCTCGTCAGCGCGCTGCAGGGCCGCCGCGCAGGCGACGTGGTCGAGGTGCAGATCTACCGCGGCGCGGTGCTGCATACCCTGTCGATGGAGCTCTCCTCGCGGGTGATGCCCCCCATTCCACCCACCGCCCCGCTGCTGGCAGAGGCGCGCCACCAGGTCATTGCGCCAGCGCTGGCCAGGCTGGTTGCCCTGGTGGAGGCTACGACCCCCAAGCGCGCGGCGTTCAAGCCCGGGCCCAAGGATTGGAGCATCCTCGAAATCATGGCGCACATGATCATCGTCGAGCGCGAGGAGCAGACGTGGATCGCCGACCTGGTCAACGATGACGAGCGCTTTGCCGACCGGTACACCAATCCGAGCAGCGTTCACGCGCGCGTCGAGGCGCTTGTCAGCGTGACCGGCGGCGCAGCAGCGCTTCTCGCTGCGCTGAAGGCCGCGGTGGCCGAGACCGAGGCGCTGGTTGCAGGGTTGCCCGCCGAATTCCTGGCGCACCGCGGGAGCTACTGGCGCCTGGCGCACAACCTGCTCCAGGGCGAACATCACTGGCAGGAACACCTCTACCAGATCGAGCAGAACCTGCGCGCAGCCGGTTAAATGCAGAGGGCGGGCACATGTGCCCGCCCTGCAACCAGAGGCGACGGCCGGATTTGAACCGGCGATCGGGGTTTTGCAGACCCCTGCCTTGCCACTTGGCTACGTCGCCACAACCAGTGCTATTTTAGCTTAAGCAGGATGCCCTGTCAAAATGTCCCCGGATCGGATCCTCAAATGCGCGGCATGCGCCACCCCCTTCCTCTGGCTTGCGTCGGAGCAGGATGGCCCGTCGCCGCAGTGCTGCCCCATGTGCCGGCGTGTGGCCCCGCAGGAGGGGCGGCAACGCGGGGTCGTGAAGTGGTACAGCCGCGGCAGGGGATACGGGTTCATCACGCCCGCGGAGGGCGCAGAGGTCTTCGTCCACAAGACGGGGCTGCGCGCTGAGCAGACCGCCCTGCGCGCGGGCCAGCTGGTCGAATTCTCCCTCACGCGCGGCCCGCGCGGGGCTCAGGCCGACGACGTCGAGGTGCTGACGGCCTAACGGGCCAACCCCTCCATCTCCGCGTCGTACGCAGGCGCCTGCACCGACCAGTCGAAGCGGGCCACGTGGCGCTGGAGCTCGGGCAGCCGCGGCCGCGCCCGCAAAACGGCGCGCAGCCTGCCGAGCAGGCCGTCGAAGTTGTCGTACAGGCACTCGCCGTGCAAGGCGGCCGGCACCAGCTCGCCGTAGCTCAGCCGCCGGGGCAGCACCGGGTGTGCGCCGCAGTAGACTGCCTCGACCACGCTGACCCCGAAGAACTCGTGGATCGCGGTGCTCAACACCGCGTCGGCGGAGCGGAGCAGCCCCGCATAAGTGTCGTCATCCGCGTAGCCGTAGTGCACCAAACGATCGCCCAGCCGATCGCGCGCGGCCTCGAACTCCGTGGGCTGCACCCGGAAGCTCTCCCCGGCCAGCGCCACCCGGAACGGAATCCCCTCGTCCGCCAGGCACACCAGCGCGCGGAGCATCGTCTCGGGGTCCTTGTCGTACTCCCACCGCTGGTTCCACAGCACCAGGGGCGCGTCGCCGGGCGCGCGGCCGTCCGGCCACCGGTCGAACCGCCGCAGGTCGCACCCCACCGGCAGCACCGCGGATTTCGCCTCGGCCTCGCGGATGCTCTGGAGGTGCTGGTAGTCCGGAAAGTGCTTGAGCAGCCGCGGCAGCTCGTCGAACCAGGCACGCAGGTGGTACGCGGAGTTGAATCGCACCGCGTCGGCCGCAAGCATGGAGAGGTGCTGGATCGCGCCGTAGGTGAGGTCCCGCTTGGTGTTGGGGGGCGGCGGATACGTCAGCTGGTTCTCGTGCATGTAGAGCAGCACCGGCACGGAGCCCAGCTCCCGGCGCACCAGGGCCAGAAACGCGGGCACGTTGGTCATGCTGGTGGCGCACAGCACGTCGGGCCGTTCGCCCTGCGCCAGCAACTGCCGCGCCTGCTCCGCCAGCTCGATTGCACCGCCGTGCATGCGCCACTTCCAGAAGTAGCCCTGCATGGCGAGGATGCGCACGGTGTGCCGGCTGTTGGCCGCATAGCCGCGCGCCCAGGCCCCGTGCGACCCGGTCGCGTAGGGGTTGAGCAGCCAGATGGTGAGACGATCCGTCATGGGCCGATGATATCACGACATCGCCCGCGGGGCGAACCTTAAAGAAACGAGCGATGCCCGCCGGGGCTCTTGCGCGCTTTGACACAGGGGGGAACGTATGATACCTTTCGGCCGGAAAGAAGTGATCGAGATGTACACGCGCGTCATCGCCCTGTTGCTTACGGCGCTCCTTGGAGACAAGGAGCGACTCCCGTTTGGAACGAGCTGACGCAAGCGACAGGGCAACGAGGACCTGACTCACTCAGGCGGAGCCTTCCAGACGGGAGGCTCCGCTTTTTTGTCTCATCACCCATGATCGACAGGAGTATTATCATGACAAGGGCAGACAGCACACAGCACCGGACCCACCCGGACGCCGGCCGCCATGCGGCCGGCCGCGTGGCGGCTGACCAGCACACGCACCGCCAACCGCACGAGAAGGCCGGCGATGCGCCCTCCACCCAGCACGAGCAGGCGGCACGCTCGGTGATGCACCCGGACGGCTTCGATCCCGAATGGCGCTACTACCACGGCGCGTGGGGTGGCTGAGCCAAGTTGTGCTATAATCGGCACGCAAATAGCCAAGCTTGATCGAGGGGGATGAGGCAATGCGCGTGCTGCTCCTGAAGGATGTGAAGGGCCTGGGCAAGGCGGGCGACGTCAAGGAGGTCGCGGGAGGTTACGCGACCAATTATCTGCTTCCCAAAAAGCTGGCGCAGACAGTGACCGAGGGAAGCGTGAAGATGGCAGAGCAGGCCAGGGAATCGGAGAAACGCCGGCTCGAGCGCAAGGCCAACGAGGCCAAGACGCTGGCCGGGAAATTGGACGGCCAGACGGTCGTGCTCAAGGCCCGCTCGGGCGAGGGCGACCGGCTCTACGGCTCGATTACGTCGCAGGACGTGGCGGAGGCGCTGGCGAAGAGCACCGGCCTGACGATCGACAAGCGCTACCTGGAGCTGGAACACCCCATCAAGTCGCTGGGCCACCACCCGGTGACGCTCAAGTTGGGCGGCGGGCTCACGGCGACCGTCTCGGTGGTGGTGGAGCGCGACAGGGAGGCCTGAGCGCGCCAGCCGACGCGGACGGTTAGGAGCCTGCTGAGCGTCCTTCGACTGCGCAGCGGCTTCGCCGCCGCCCCGCTCGGGATGCTCAGCGGGCCTTCGCCGTACCGCTACAACTGGAAATCCTGGAACGCGCCGGGCCAAGGCCCGGCGCAACGCATTTAAGGGGCCGGCAGGGGCAGACGCGCCACGTCGAGATTGGCAAAGCTGCCGTCCGCGAGCCTCCGGTACAGGATGACGGTCAACCCGTCGGGCGCCGCACCCGGCGGCACGGCGAACGCGTACGCGTCCGCCACGACCTCCCCCGCGGCCCAATGGCTGGTCGGGTACGCGCCCGCCACCGGGTGCACGTGGTCCACCTGGATCACCTCCGCGTCCCCCTGCGTCAGCCTCACGGAGACGGACCAGTCCTCGGCCGGCGCGACCAGCGCCTGCCACACCAGCGTGACGACCAAGTCACCCGTGGCCTCGTTGGCCGCGACCTGCGCCCCCGCGAGGCGGATCACCCCGCCGAAGTCAACGTGCCTCGGTGCAGGCACCGAGCCCTGCCTCGGTGCAGGCACCGAGCCCTGCCTCGGCTCAGGCTCCAAGGCCTGCGGCGGCGCCAGACCGGGTGGCAGCTCCGTCCTCGGCGCCAGGTAGACCCACGTGAGGGTCTGGCCCAGTGCACTGTAGCGGCTGTCCCCGTGCACCTCCGCGGGCACCAGGGGCAGCGCGGCCCGGGTCACCGCGATCGGCCCGTCCGCGATCCGGGCGCGCGCCGCGCGGCTGTCGACCGCGACCAGGTCGGGCCGGCGGCCCCAGATCTGCGCCAGGTACTGGAGGCTCAGCGCCTCCTCCTGCGTCGCGAAGATGGGCGTGCCCGCGGGCGGATCGTCGGCCAGGATCGCCCACCCCGGCGCGAGGCCGGTGTCGTCGCTGCGGTCGGAGGCGTCCGCACCCTCGTAGGAGGCCACGCCGCGGTAGGCGACGAGTGCGACGAGCGCGAGCACGATCGGGGCCGCCACCAAGGGCCGGACCGCGCGCGGTGCGCGACCCTCCAGCCAAGCCGCGCCCCCCGCGAGACCGATCGCGAGCAGGGCGTACACGGGCATGATCACCTGGTACCAGTTGCCCAGGCGGTCGATCCAGCAGAAGGCCACGTAGATGGCGATCGTCGCGTAGAAGAAGAGGGCCCGGCGCCGGCCGAGCGCGGCTATCCCGGCCAGCCCGCCCAGCAGGCCCGGCCACGTCATCTCGCGCCAGATCAACGCGGGGAACTCCGCGGTAAGGAAGGGCGTGAGCGACCACGTCAACTCACCCCGGCCCTGGCCGGTGGAGATGAAGCTGAGAAACCACTGGGCCGTGCTGCTCCATTCGCCCGCGCCACGCCACTCGGGGTGCTGGGCGCCGCCCATGTAGATGAAGAGGTAACTCAGGAGGGGCAGCGCGGCGGCCAGGAGGAGCGCAGGCCAGAGTCGCGCGGGGATGGCGCTCCTTCGACGGCTCAGGATGCTCCCATCTCTTTCACCCTGCGTCGCCGTGTCCGACGTTCCTGCTGGAAGAGAAGCTTTGAAGGCATCCTGAGCGGAACGGAGCCGCCCGGTCGTGCGGGCGGCGGAGTGCAGTCGAAGGACGCCTTCACTACCCTCGTCTCCTTCCCTGGCCGGAAGGCCGCGGCTCAAGACAAACCAGGCGAGGGGCGGCGCCATGGCGAGCACCGTCACCTGGTGCGCGAGCCCGACGCCCATCAGGAACGCCAGCCCGACCAGAGCACGATCGCGCCCCCCGCGCTCCCAGCGGAACGCCAGCAGCACGACGGCCAGCGTCCACGCGACCGACGAGGTGTACTGCTCGCTGGTGACCGCGTAGTACCAGAAAAAGTATGTCACCCCGTAGAACGCGGTCACGAGCGCGGCCAGGGCCCACCCCGGCAACACGCGTCCATCGCCCGCGTCGCCGGCGCGGCGCCGCACCTGCCCGATGGCCTCGAGGCAGATCGCGTACAGCAACGCCAGCGCCACGAGCGCCCACAGGGTCGAATAGCTGGAGAGGATGGGGATCGGGTTCGCCCCCGCGCCGAGCAGCGCCCGGCCCGCGCGAAACCAGAGCCACCCGCCCATCGTGTAGAGCGGATAGCCGGGCGCATTGCTGGGCCGGCCCTGCACCTGCGCGTACTGGTGCGTGATCAGGTCGCCCCCGGCCAGCTCGCCGGGCCGCAGCCCGTTGTCGAGCGTGAAGAGGTACAGGGCCACAAAAACCACCAGCAGCGCCGCGCCGGCGAGCCAATTCGTTCGGGAAGAGGTCACGCCGCGACTATACCGTGAGAGTGGCAAGTTCGCAACTTGCCCCCGCGCGGCAAGTTGGCAACTCACCCCCGCGGCGCTATAATCTGCCCCACGCACCTCAAATCCGGGAAGCGTGAGTTCAGGCCCAAAGCACAAGCATCCTGAGCGGAACGGAGCCGCCCGGCAGTTCGGGCGACGGAGTGCAGTCGAAGGAGGCAGTCCGACCCAGGAGCCGCTCCGCTCCTTCGACTCCGGGCTAACGCCCTCCGCTCAGGATGCTCCGCTTGAGTGTCTTCGCCCTGAGCGGCAATGGCACAGCATCCCGGACGTGCGACCGCAACCAAGGAGCAGCATCACTTGAACGACGGCCATCCGCTCATCGGCATCCCGGCCGCAGGGTACAGCGACCAGGAATACGCCACCACGCCCATGAACCGCTTCAACGCGAACTATCCCGCCGCGCTCGCCGCATGCGGCGCGCTGCCCATCGTCATCCCCCTCGGCCTGCCCGAGCACCTGCTCGCCGCCATCTACAACCGGCTGGGCGGGCTGTGCCTGGCCGGCGGCGTCGACGTGGACCCTGCGGCGTACGGCGAGGCGCCGCATCCGCATCTCGGCGCGGTCGACCGGCTGCGCGATGAGACGGAGCTCGTCCTTGCCCGCTGGGCGCTGCGGGACGACCTGCCGCTGCTGGCCGTCTGCCGCGGCATCCAGTTGCTCAACGTGGCCGCGGGGGGCACCCTCTGGCAGCACATCCCCGCGCAGCTGCCCGACGCGGTGCGCCACGACTACCGGCTGGCCGAGCAGCCCTGGGACCGCCCGACGCACCGGGTGACGGTCGGGCCGAGCGGCCTGCTCGCGCGCCTGCTGGGCGAGGGGGAGATACGGACCAACAGCTTCCATCACCAGGGGCTGAAACGGGTGGCGGACGGGTTCGAGGCCACCGCGTGGGCCGAGGACGGCCTCGTGGAGGCCATCGAGCATCCCGCGCGGCGCTTCACGCTCGGGGTCCAGTGGCACCCGGAGGGGATGTTCCGCACCGATGCGCCGTCCCTGCGCATCTTCGAGGGGTTTGCCGCCGCATGCAGGAACGGCGCAGTCGGGGCGCCGTAGCCCCCGTGGATCGGACGCAGCCACCATGGCGCAGGTAGGGGTCTTCGATTCAGGTGTCGGCGGGCTCTCGGTCGTCCGGGAGCTGCTGGCCCAACTGCCGCAGGTCTCGCTGATCTACGTGGCGGACCAGGCCCACGCGCCCTACGGCCAGCGCTCGCTCGACGAGATCTGCCGGCTCTCGGATGGGATCACGCGGTTTCTGCTGGACCAGGGAGCGCGCGTCATCGTGATCGCCTGCAACACGGCCTCCGCCGCCGCGCTCCACTGGTTGCGCCGCCAGTATCCCGGCGTGCCGTTCGTGGGCATGGAGCCCGCGATCAAGCCGGCCGCGGAGCGCACGCGGACGCGGCACGTGGGCGTCATGGCCACGCGCGCCACGTTCCAGGGCGAGCTGTTCGCCAGCCTGATCGACCGCTTCGCCGCGGACGTGACCGTGCACACGCAGGTGTGCGCCGAACTGGTGCCCCTGGTCGAGGCGGGCGAGCTCGACACAGAGCGGGCCCGCGCGGCCGTGGCGGAGTACGTCGCGCCGCTCGTCGCGGCCGGCATCGACCAGCTCGTGTTGGGGTGCACCCACTACCCCTTCCTGCGGCCGCTGATCGAGGCCGCGGCCGGGCCGGGGGTGGAGATCATCGACCCCTCGCCCGCGGTCGCGCGGCAGGTCGGCCGCGTCCTGGCGCTGCAGGGCTACGGGGACGAGGCCGAGGCGCGCGGCTCGCGCTTCTACACCACCGGCGATCCGGCCC
>JAXGQB010000045.1:0-15338 GCA_040766655.1 Anaerolineae bacterium | reverse complement strand
AATGCAGATGGTATACAAGTATGGCGCGAAGTGCTGTAAGCCGTCTTCCGCCGTCGCGGAGCCTTCTTCCGGTCAGTTGCCCGGGGTCTCCCTCTTTGAGTGCAGACCGAGTTCACCGGTCTCGCTGAAAGGTTGCCTTCCAGCTGTAGTGACCGTAGCAGCCGTTGGCGGCAACGAACGCCGCACAGTCGCTGTCATTCTGGCAGTAGTGCGCTGCGATGAGTTGTGCGTAAGAAATGAGACGCGTATCTTGCGGTGCTGCTGCGCGATCGCTTGTTGCCTCCAGATTCCCGACGTCTCGCGCGACCCTTGCCTCATTGCCAGGGGGCCATAGCGTGAATTTGACGAGCCCTGGGCCGTATGTACCCGACACCCCTTCTTCTTGACCCCCGTAGACCATCTTCACGGTCACCCCGTTAAGCGGTTGTCCAGATGCATCGAGAACGGCTGCCGACAGCTCATGCCTGAGGCCACAGGTGACCTGGCCGTTATCGACTGAACCGCCGTTCTCCTCCACCGTGAGGAGGCGATGTTCCACGAGTGTGAAGTGCGGCGCAGGTGGCGGATTACTCTCGATATTGTAGCCGATGACGGGCACAAATACTCGATGGCCATAGGTGGTTTCATCTGTGTCCCAGTTGCGATCGATTGAGGGCTGGCTTGATCCGGAGGTTCCAGCGGGCAGAAATAGCACGACGAGGGTTGCGATGCAGATGATACCAAGTGACATCCGGTTGTTCATTGTAGGCTCCTTTCAATCGTGCGATGGCATGGTCAAGGTCATCCGTGCGACGTCACCCACGATCCTGGAGGGCTAATCCAAGACGTACTTGCTGATGGCCTTGTTGAAGGCGACGATGTCGAAGCCGCCCCTGATCTCGAAGTGGATCCTGCCGATCGAGCTGATGTAGATCTCCAGCTCGCAGTCACGGTCCAGCGCGCCCGTGGTCTCCACGGAAAACGTCTGCACCTTGCTGAACGGGATCGACGTGTAATCGACCTTCTTGCCCGTTAGCCCTTGGACGTTCGCCGCGATGATCCGTTTGTTCGTGAAGACGAGTTGGTCACGGACACTTCGAAACACCGAGAGGACCTCCTCCCCATCGATGAGGAATAGCCTAATTGGCTCGAGCATCTGGTTGGACGGGATCGGCTCGAGTTTGAAGATGCCACCTTTAGAGAAGTCGATCATGTCCTCTTCCGAATTGCTGTTTCCGCGCCACCGGCTTTCCGGACTTCCCTGCAACTGGCGGACAGATCACGCGCCTGGCAGATGAGTGTCGCGTCCCTACGGCTCTGAGTGTGGGGGTTCATTGGGATTCTCTTGTTTCAGGGCCAGAATGGTGGCCTGTAGCGCGCGCAGTTTCTCTGCGTCCGAGTCAAGCGCCAGATCGGCCGCGACTTGCGTCAGCGCCGCATCCACCCCTTCGGCCCGCCACAGCAGGACACCGCGCACGAACCGCAGATCCCGAAGAAGCCCGGAGCTACTATCCCATCGCTCGACCACCCGGATCGCCTGGTTCTCATCGCTCAGTGCCTGCGCCCAACACTCGGACATCGCGTGTGCTGTAGCTCTGGCCATCCACGCCGCCGCCCATTGGTCATCCAGGTCTACTGCTTTCGAGGCAGCTCGCAGCGCCTCGTTCGGCTGTTGCGCAGCTTGGGCTCTAGTCGCCAGATTGAGCCAAAGATCCATCCGGCCGGGCGCCAGCTCAGTCGCGCGGCGCGCGGTCTCGAGCGCCCGGTCCACCTCCCCGGCTTCGCTGTACACCTCAGATAGCAGTCGCAGAAGATCAGGCCCGGGCGCGCGCTGTGCCAACGGCTCCAGCACGGACAGGGCGCGTTTGTGATCCCCGCTCTTCTGCAGCAGTTCGGCAAGCTGGATCGCAAGCTCCTCGTCTTGCGGCGAATGTGCGAAGCTCTCCTCCAGGACAGCAATCGCGCGTGCCAGGCCGCGCGGGGTCTGCGCCAGCGCATCGGCATACGCGCGGCGCGCAGACGTGCTATGTACGTCCGCGGCGATCGGCTTGAGGCGCCTGGCTGCCGCTGCATGTTTGCCGCGCGCAAGCAGGAGCATGCCCAAGGCCAGGCTCGCCTCCTCCGACTCCGGCGCCAGTTTGCACGCGCGGCGGAGCTCCTTTTCGGCTGCGGGGAGCTGGCCCAGGTCCTGCAGGGTCAGCCCCAGCAGCAGCGCAGCCTGATCGCCGTCCGGCTTGAGCTTGGCGGCGAGACGCAGTTGTTGCAGGGCGTCCCGGAAGTCACCGATCTGGCGCAGTGCGAGAGCCGCAGCCAGGCGCCCTTCGTATTCCTCCGTGGGACTGACGTTCACCCTTCGCATGGCCTACTTGTCCTCCATCCGACGCAAGCCGCGGCCCAACGCAACGATCTGTTCGATTTCCACCGCAGCCTCCTCCGACCGGTACGACCGCCGGCGTTCCTGCAAGAACGTCTGCGAGCGCTCCTGCACCTGGCGTTGGATGCTCTGCTGGAGCAGCGTCTGCTGCACGAGTCCGTTTTTGAGTTGCGCACTCTCTTCGATCTTTTTCGTCAGCAACTCGACGGCCTGGCACAACTCGGCCATGGCCGGGCTGCCGCCGCTCACCGCGCGCGCCAGCGCTACATTGAGGAAGGCATTCAGGCTCACGCCCTCACGATCCGCTCCCTCGGCCAGTTCCCGGTGCAGCGAACGGGGCACACGCACCATGAACTTGCCGCTGTACTCCCCGGCGGGACGCGGCTCCGGCACAGGCTGACCGTCCTCCAGGGTTGTCTCGATCCACGCGACCATCGCGTCCTGGATCATTGCGCCCAGTTCATCGAATGTGTCCGCCTCGGTCATGCAGCCCGGAAGTTCCAGGACGCGGCCGAACCAAACGTCGTGGTCTTCCGCCACATCGTGCACGACCTCGATCGTATAAGGCAGTTTCAGGTAGTCGTCAATCGTCTTGGTGGCCATTGTTGGCGCCTCATGTTTGCTGGCTCAGTCTTCGCTCTGATCCATCTCGTCGAGCAACTGGAGCAAGGTCTTAACGTAGGCTTCACGGATGAAGGGACGCCGGTACGGGATCGTGATGCGGTACGTTCTTAGTGTGTAGACCGCGTGGCTCGTTCCCCCCTGGCGCTTGGTGAAGCCCAGGTGCAAAAGCAGAGCATCGACGTCCTCGAAGCGCACGCTTTTCGGGTTGTTGCCCCAGCGCGCGATCGCCTTTTCGCGCCGGCTCATGATTCAACCCCCATCGTATCACATATCTGACCGAATGTCCAGTGGTTTGTGATCATTTTCGGCGCTTTCTTGATGAAATGATACTATATATGGTACGCGGCGATCGCCAACACTACCCCCAGGATCAGACACCCAGATCCTCCGCAATCGCGGCGAACTGCTCCAGCGCGGCCTGCAGGTCCTCCACGATCTCAGCGGCCAGCACGTCCGGCTCGGGCAGATTCGCGCTGTCCTCCAGACTCTCATCGCGCAGCCAGAAGATGTCCAGGTTCACCTTGTCGCGCGCCATCAGCTCGTCAATTCCGTACGCGCGCCAACGGCCCTGCGGCTCGGCCTCCGACCAGGTGCCCTTGCGCTCATGCCGGTTCTCCGGGCGGTAGCACGCCACGAACTCGTCGAGGTCCGCACGGGTCAGCGGGTTCTGCTTGAGGCTGAAGTCACGGTTCGTGCGCAGATCGTAGATCCACAGTTCCTTCGTCCACGGCTTCTCGCTCGCCGGCCGGCGGTCGAAGAAGAGCACGTTGGCCTTGACGCCCTGCGCGTAGAAGATGCCGGTGGGCAGGCGCAGCAGCGTGTGGACGTCGCACTCGTGCAGCAGCTTGCGGCGGACCGTCTCGCCCGCGCCGCCCTCGAAGAGCACGTTGTCGGGCACGACGACCGCGGCCCGGCCGTTGATCTTCAGGATCGTCTTGATGTGCTGCACGAAGTTGAGCTGCTTGTTGCTCGTGGAGGTCCAGAAATCGTCCCGGACGATCACCTGCGACTCGCGCCTGGCCTCGCCCTCCTCGTTGATGAAGGTCACGCTGGACTTCTTCCCGAACGGCGGGTTGGTCAGCACGACGTCGAACCGGTCGCCCGGGTCCGCGGCCAGGCTGTCGGCCACCCGAATCGGCGATCGTAGGGGCGGGGTCTCCCCGCCCACCTCCCCGCCCGTCTCCCCGCCCTGGCCGCCGTTCGCGCCGATGCCGTGCAGGTAGAGGTTCATCACGCACAGCCGCGCCGCGCTGTCCACGATCTCCCAGCCGTGCAACGCGCGGTGCCGCAGGTGATCCCACTGCTCGCGATCCAGCGTGTGGCGCCCCTTCAGATAGTCGTAGGCTGCCAGCAGGAAGCCGCCCGTTCCCGCGGCCGGGTCGCAGATCGTCTGGCCCGGCGCAGGGCGCATGACGTCCACCATCGCCTTGATCAGCGGCCGCGGGGTGAAATACTGCCCCGCACCCGACTTGATGTCCTGCGCGTTCTTCTCCAGTAGGCCTTCGTAGATCTCGCCCTTGACGTCCATGTCGAGGCCGATCCACGTCTCCCCCTCGATCAGGTCGATCAGCCGGCGCAGCTTGGCCGGGTCCTGGATCTTGTTCTGCGCCTTGCGGAAGATGACCGGGATGAGGCCGGACCCGGTCCCCAGGCTGGCCAGAATGTGGCGGTACTGCGTCTCAAGCGCGTCGCCGTCGAGGCGCAGCAGGCTGCGCCAGCCGAGCTCCGCGGGGATCGCGCTGGTCTTGCCGAGCTCCTGCTCCTGCTCGTCGGCCATCTTGAGGAAGAGCAGGTAGGTCGGTTGCTCGACATAATCGCCGTACGAGACGCCGTCGTCGCGCAGGACGTTGCAGTAGTTCCAGAGTCGTTGGACGATGGTCGCGGGTTGGGTGGACATGGGGCCCCTATTCCTGATCAAGACCAATGTGCTGCGCGGCGGGATTGAGTTGGTCTTCGGTCCACCGCGCCGGATTGTCAGCGATGTACTGGCGGATACGAGCCAGTTCCGCCTCGTTGCGGATCACGTGTTCCCAATAGTTGCGCTGCCACACAGGCGCCCCGGGCATGTCTCGCATCTGGTTAATCGCCTTGGTGGTCTGATATTTGAAATACGCGACGATCTGCCCCAACGTCGGCCGTAGGGGCGGGGTCTCCCCGCCCTGGTCTACCACGTGATCGATACCTCCGCCCCGGTCAGCCATCTGATCGACATCCCTGTCCCGGCGCGGGGAACAATCGGCGTCTCCAGCCAGGTCCAGCGCGTGACCGCGTGTTGACGCGGGCGGGCAATCGCCATGTGTCGCCGTTGGTGCGCCGGCGTCAGGTGCGGTTCGGGGCGGGGGAACCCCGCCCCTACGGTGGTCGTTGGGGGTGATCATGATGTTGGCGTGCACGTGGTTTGGCATGACCACGCGCATATCGATCGTGACTCCGGGAAAATGCCCCGAGACCTCGCTCCAGAACCCGTCTACATGAATGCCCCAATCATTCAACACCATCGCCCCATCCACCATCGCACCGAACAGGCACTCGCGGTCGCGCGTACAGATGGTGACGAAGTACGCGCCGTGCTGGGTGTAATCGTAGATCGGCAGCCTGATGGAACGGCGATGGTGTTTGTACGGATCGTATGCCATGGTCTAGCCTGCAAAGCTCGTGAGACAAGCAAGGGGTCTAGCGCCTTGAGGCCAGAATGTCAGCCGAACAGGGCCAGCAGCTCCCGTTGTTCATCGCTCAAGAAAAGTCGGGGGTCGATTTGTTGCGGATAGACTTCTGCGGCGTGCCATTGATATTCTCTAACGCTCGCTGCCACACCGATTCGCACGCCCCGTTGCCGCAGCTCTTCTATCAGCCGAAGTGTCTCGAATAGGTAGACTGCGGTGATCAGCCACGGCCGCTCGGTTCCAGATGCACGGCCGGCGGTCCGAAATGGACCGGTCATTACCAGATGAAAGTCGCAGTCGCACTCCGGTTTCAGATCTACGTTATTCTCGCGCCTAGGGTACCACTTGACGTTGACCGTTCTGCCGGCGAGTGGTCCCTCGAGGAAACGCCCGTCGCTGTCGGGGTGCGTGGCTGACTCGAAGAGTCTGATCTTGAAGATTTGAGCAGCGATATACTCGCCGACGCTGCCAAGCTGCGCGGGGCGTCCGACGAGGCGCGCTATCTCACTGTCGACCTGGTTCTTGCGCTGAATAATCTCGGCAAGCTTTCGCAGGTCGGAGCGATCGCTCGAACGATCTACGACTGGACCGGGTGAGTCACTGGACGCAGTCACTTGATCGGTCCTTTCTTAGAAACGCTCATACTGACCTTCGCGACACTGGGGAGCTGGTTGATCGTGGCTACCAGTGCCTCCTTTTCCAGCACCTTGTCGTACAACTCAGTGCGCACTTCTCTACTTTCAATGTCTTTCTTGATCCGCTGCAGGAACGCCCGGAAATCAGGGTTCATCCCGGCCAGCTTATTCACCGTCTCCCAATCGACGGCCTCTTTCGCGCGCGCTGGTATCAGGACACCACTTGAATCTGGCTCCGCGACGTTCAGCTCGATCACCCCGATACCGAAGGCAGCAGAAAGGCGCTTGAGCTCAGACCGGAGATCCTGGTCTGGGTCGATGTCCGCGGCAACGAGATAGCCTTCATTCGCCCACGATGAATTGGAAACGGCCTGGAAGAATGCCTCGCGCAGATTGCTGAATGACAAGGCTCGTTTGAGCTCAAAGGAGAAGAGCTTCACAGCCGGATTGCCCAGCAACGAACTAACTTCCACAACCTCCTTCTCCCAGTCGCCGAATGGGAAGTAGCAGCCTACGATGTCTGGGTGCACCCACTCGCCGAATTCTTTCTTGTCGGACTTGCTGTGGTGGATCGTCTTGACGGAGGCATGCAGATAGTAGTAGGCATAGTATGCGAGAAAGGGGTGTAGGGCCTTCTCCAGATACGGTGCTTGCATTGACTGCGCCAATGGAGTCTCAGGTTCGGCTGGCAGGGTAGTCTCTGGGGCCGGCTCGCCAAGGCTTCGCAGATAGAACCGTTTCGGGCGGGCTCCTACACTCACGAAGGTGCTTTTCGGGTTGTCTCGCACGTCGACATACAACTGCGCGGCAAGAGTAGCGGAGGGCGTAGCGCCCTTGCTTCCGACCTCGGCATCGTACCCCTTGCTCTGTGCTACTTCCCAAATTTGTCCGATGGTCATCGGGTATTTCTGTTCTGCGATCACCTTCTGCGCCAGTTGTAGGAAGGTCATTCCCATCATTTCGCTCCTGTTTTGTGTAAGTTGCCGAAGTGGCTCCCGTGAGTCATTGTGACGGGTCAGCGCGAGAGCAGGCGTTCTCCTACTGAGACCAACCAACCACGTGGTGTTCCATGGTCGATGATATCGAAGTCTGCCACCAACGGCACGTGATCGCTATGCCTGATCCATTCATGCTTGTCACCGAGCTTGAAGCGCGACAAGTGCAGGGCTCCCCGTCTGGGCACGAACATGTAGTCCACCGCAAACGGGGGGCGATCCAGCTTGCGCTTGTGATAGTGCGTGCCCGAGGTCCAGAGACCGTTTGCGCTCCTCAGGCCCATTTCCTTCAGCTCGTCACGTGGAATGCAATAGTTGAAATCACCGGCGACCACAGAGGGCTTTGCCGTCAGGAACTCGCGATAGAACTCCACCGCATCTTTCGGCTGGTTATTCGTTCCTGTCGGGATGCGGCGCGCATCAGCCATCCAGACACCCAGCAAGTGGAAATCGCAGGGCCCGCTCACCACAACAGGCAGATAGAGCTTGAAGTTCTCCGAGAAGCTCCCGTGTCGGCTGACCTTGACCCCGTTGAACGAGAAGACACCCAGCCCTTTGTTCTCGTTGAACCCAATCCACTCCCTGCTGGAACAGGGCAGGTGACGTTCTTCCTGCGCATCCTTCTCCGGCGATGCGCATTCGGGGATGATCGCGACATCGGGACGCAAGGATAGCAGCTGGTCGAACTTCTCATAGAGCGCCATCTGGCAATTCCACGAAACAATGCGAAGCCTCACATCGCCTCCGGATCTTGGGTTGGCTCGTCGCCTGCGTCCTTCGCGACCAACCGCCCTTCAAACGCGCGCTTCAACACCGCTTGCCGCAGCCGGCCGGCGCGCGCCAGGTTCGCCGCGACCGTCGCCTCCAGCGCCGCGACCACCGACAGCCGTCGCTCGACCTCGGCGACGATGCGGTGTTGTTCGGGGAGAGGCGGCAGAGCTATTGCCAACTTCTCCAGCGTGTCGAGATTGATGTTCTTCTGTGCGGTCGCGGGTGCATATCTTTCCAGATCATCCTTCGCCGTGCGGATGAAGTACTCGACAAAACGGACGTCGCACGCGTCTTTTGTCCCGAGGAATCCTACTACGCTATCGGGAAAACAGGCGTCAAACCCGAGGATCGCGGTCTCCGCGATATTGGCGGCAATTGTGATACAAAGCGTTCCTTTGGGCCAGAGTCGACTCTGTGTTAGTCCGACTTCATTGTAGGTTTGTGAATGAGCGGTAATGGTTCCATCTGCTTTTTTGATGTCGCCGGTTTGGACAAAGGGATAAGGCCCGCCATACAGACGAGGATCATTTCGCGGGCGATGCTTTGACTTGCCTCGGGCAAGTTCACCGACCTGCGGAAGAACAGCCCAACACCACCCCGCCGGCAAATCGGGCAGCCCATCCGTCATCGGCGCGGCCGGCTCGACGTACTTCTTCCCCGGATGCTCCGCCTCCCACTTCGCGCGGCGTTCGGCCAGGATGCGCGCCAGCTGTCAAATCGCGGCTAAAATGGGCCACGCGTTCGCGGCCAAACTGGTCCAAGGAATCGGTGACGATAGGTTGCAGCTCCTGCGGTCTGGATGACGAGTATATGGCCTCCTGCGGCATTGTGTCGTAGCAGGAGGGGTGCGGGGAACCTGGGTTCCCCGCTTCTGATCAGTGACAATTCTTGGGACGAGCGATCAGTTCGCGCTGGTGGGGCCCTCCTTTCTGGGCCAGCGGCGGCCCTGGGCGCGGTAGCTCTCGCCGGTGATGAACAAGGTGTGGGCGTTGTGTAACAGGCGGTCGAGAGCCGCCGAGGCGAGCAGGGTGTCGTTGAAGAGCTCATACCATTCGGCCGGTGTGCGATTGCTGGAGAGCAGGATGCTGCCCCGCTCATAGCGCTCGTTGACAACGTCGTAGAGGTCCTCGGGGCCGGGCGGCAGGATCGGCTTGAGGCCAAAGTCGTCGAGGATCAGGAGCTCTGGCTTCAGGTACGCGTTCAGGCGGCGGGCGTAGGAGCCATCGGCGCGACCGCCGTTGAGATGCAGGAGCATCTTGTGTGCGCTGGTAAACAGCACATCGTAGCCGCGGCGGCAGGCTTCGTGCCCCAACGCCTGCGCGAGGTGTGACTTCCCGACGCCGGTTGGGCCGCAGATGAGCACGTTACGCTTCTGCTGGACATAGAGGCTGGTGGCCAGATCGAGAACCTGCTGGCGATTGATGGACGGATTGAAGGCGAAGTCGAAGCTTTCCAGGGTTTTGCCGGTGTTGACGGTGGCCCGGCGCAGGCGCAGCGTCAATTGCTTGTGGTCGCGGCGTTCGACTTCGTCCTCCGCCAGGCGGGTCAGGAACTCAACATAGGACCACTTCTCGGCGATGGCTTGCTGATTGCGGACCTCGAGCGTTTCGAGGATGCCGGACAGGCGCAGGCGTTTCAGGCGCGGGGTGAGCTGGTGTTGCAGGTCCATCAGACGCCTCCCGCGGCCAGGGCCGCGAACTCGGCCGCCGTGCGCGCAAAGGTGTGCGGCGTGGCTGGGGTCGGCCAGGGAACCGCCAGCGGCCGTTGGTCGAGCGCTTCTTCCAGGATGCGCTTGACCGTTACGTAGTCGCCGTCGCCATAGGCCTGTGCGCGGGCACAGGCGGTTTCGAGCCGCTCAGGCGTGAAGCGGTCGGCCAGACGCAGCAGGCGTCCGGCGGTGCGCAGACGATCCTCAGGTCGATGGGCCAGGAGTGCGGCGATCAGCGCTGACGTGGCCGGACCGATGGCGACAGCCTGCGCCTGACAGAGCGACCGGTTGAGCAGCAAACCCGGCACCTTGGTCGGCGGCAGGTGCTCGAGGCAGGTCAGGCGTTGGCCTAGCGCAGTCGCCCGGTCGTGAATGGCGATCCGCTGGTAGGCTGCGTTGTACAACTCAACGGTGCGCGCCCCGGCGCGCAGCCAGAGGCTCTGACCGACCAGGGCGTAGGGCGCCGAGTAGAAGGCCTGCTCGAAGACGACATAGCAGTCACGGTGCAGCTTGACGTGCTTCCAGGTGCTTGGCTCGTAGGGCGTCGCCGGCAGCGGCTGCAAGGCCGCCTGCTCGACTTTGCGGAAACGCAGCAGCGGTTTCTGCTTGATGGTGCCGTGGAGGCGCTGCCCGGCCACCTGCTCACACCACTGCAACACGGCCTGGTTGGCATCCGCGAGCGCGGTGGGCTGACGGCCGGCCAGAAAGTTGCGCTTGACGTAGTGCACGCCGCCCTGTTCGACCTTGCCCTTGTGCTCGGGGGTGCCAGGTCGGCACGGGGCGATGAGGAAGCCGTAGTGCTCGGCGCATTCCCGGTAGCTCCGTTGGATTTCCGGATCGTCCCAGGCCGCGCGCACGATGGCAGCCTTAAGATTGTCGACCACGACGCGTTCTGGCACGCCTGCAAAGTACTCGAAGGCGTGGCGGTGACAGAGCAGCCAGGTCGGGCTCTTTTGGTCGAAGACGAATTCGACGTACTGGTGCCGGCTGAAGGACAGCGTCATGACGAAGGCCCATGCCGTCCGCAGATTGCTGGTCTGCGGATCCCGCAGCTGACCCGCGTAACCGAAGTCGACCTGGGCCTCTTCGCCGGGCTTGACCTCGATGCGCACGACCACGTTCGGCCGCGGAGGTTCCAGGGCGCTGACAAAGCGCCACACCGAGGAGTAACTGCCAACATAGTGATGGTCAGCCTGCAGCCGCTGGAAGATCGCGGCCACTTCAACACCTTGCGCGCGCAACTCCGTGATGATCGCGCGAAAGGGCGTCACAGACGAGATGTTCTGCGGCGGCAGGGCGCCCGGCCAGGTCTCAGCCAACCTGCGATGCAGTTCCTCTCGGCTGGGCAGGGCGCGAACGGCCAGCAGCCCTTGGCTCTCGGCCCAAGCGCGGTACTTACCGACTGTCTTGCGATTGATGCTCAGGGCACTGGCGATGGCGCGATCGCTCTTGTGCAACTGGATCAGGCGCAGCACTTCGTACACGTCCATGGTTTCCAATCTCCTGCGGGGCACGGCGCACCTCCCAGACCCTCTCTCGGATCTGGAGAGTATCGCCGCAAAGCAGGAGCTGCGTCCAACATCACGTCACCCGTGGCCCACTTTGGGTGAAAGCCCACTGGACCACTTTGGGTGAAAACCCGTGGCCCATGTGGGTGAGAACTCGTGGCCCATTATCGGCCGAAAGATGACACCAGCAGGCGATCCGCTGGCTCATCATTTGGGTCCTGGGGCGCCAGCCGGCCCTCGCACGCGGCCTTGAGCACCGACGCGCGGTAGCGCTTTAGATTGGCCTGCACGCGCTTGAGCGCCGCAACGCCTGCGTCGAGCCGGGTGAATTGCTTCTCGATCTCGGCGACGATGCGTCGCTGCTCGGGGAGTGGAGGGAGAGCGATCTCGGTTGATTCCAGGAAACTGGCCGGGACGCGCAACTGACCGGCCGTGCCAGCGAAGTGGGCTCTGGCATCTCTTCGGAAGCTGGTCTGGCGAACGAAATGGTAAACCCATTCGGATAGCACACCAACGCTTGGTCGCAATACATGAAATTCTGTTGAGCCAAAACCCAGCCCGTTCGTTAGGTTCTTAGCGATTGCTGCCTTTCCGTTCTCCATGCAAGGAGTGATTTTCGCGAAGAGCACGTCGTGATCTCCGAATGCAGTGTAGCCCTTGCGTACCTGAGACAGTGGTCTTTCAGCGGGCTCTCCAATCGCGCCCAGTTCAGCATCGACGGCCGCCATTGGCACGAAACTCACGGGGAGTGAATCCGGTAAGGCGCGAAGGCCAGGATCGCGCGGATTGATGTGCGTAACATCTCCCAGTGTCGTCCACACCCACCCTGGCGGCAGCGCGCCGCGTTCATGCGTCATATCAGCATGCATCCTGTTCCACGCACCTCGTAGGGGCGGGGTTTCCCCGCCCGTTTTGAATCTATGCAATGGCGCATGGCGGGGCGAGGAGACCTCGCCCCTACCTCGTCACGCAATTTGCTGCCCTCGCTCATCATGGGCTGGGGTCAAACGGAGCGAGGAGACCTCGCCCCTACCTAACGTGAACTGCTGCCCTCGGCCATCATTCGCGATGTCGCCCGGACGAACGACGAGATACTGCCATCACACCACCAACACCGCGTTCAACTCGTCCAGCAGGCTGGGCAGGCTGCGGCCGAACTGCTTGCGCGCGGCGAGCTGGCCGCCGCGGTCGAAGAACTCGCCGATGTCAAAATCGTCGGGCGTCATGGCCAGGTTGACGCCGATGTGCTCCGCGATCTTGTCCAGCCACCAGCGCTGCGTCGCGGTGAAGTGCCGGCCCGCGGCCTCCTGCCCGGCCAGCCACGATTCGTACCGCTGCCTTACCACCCGCGGGTAGGGCGCGAGCTCGTCGTCGAGCTGCACCGCGTGGCGCACGAGCGACACGAGGTCGGTCAGCACCCGTTGTCCGGCCGCACCGCTCACCCTGTCTTTCTCCAGCTGGACGTAGGCCCACCACAACGCCTCGGTCGTCCAGTTGGGCTGCGCCTCGGCCAGGCGGCCCGCCAGCTCCTTCACCTGCGCGTAGGTCAGCCGCTGCTGGCCGTAGGGCCGGCCGTAAATGATCTGCAGCGCGGCGATCTCGTCGCGGTGCTCCTCGATGAACTGGCGGAACGAGTCGACGGTGGCCCGCGCGCGGTCGGTGGCGGCCGCGTCGAACCCCGCCTCGGTCACCCGGTCGATGCTGATGCGGTCGATGACCTGCTCCGCGCGACGGTGGATGTCGATTAACGCGCTGCGCAGCTGCGGATCATCGAACGGCGCGGTGGCGCGGTCCATGAGTCCGTCCTGTAGGGGCGGGGTCTCCCCGCCCCGGGTTTCCCCGCCCGGTGTTTCGCCGCCGGCCGCGACGTCCGGGTCCACCGCGTCCAACAGCGCGTTTGCCAGGTCAGCCAGGGTGCGACCCTCGATCAACGGCGCCAGCTCGCGGCGATCTCCTTCGGTCAGCGTGCGCTCCAGCCGCGCCAGGCGGCCGGCCAGGGAGGTCAGGGTGTCCGCATCCCGCACGCCCCAGGCCACCATCTCCAGCAGCCTGGCGAACGGGACATTCCGCTTGCGCTCCAGCGTCTGGGTGTCGACCTTGTCCTGCTCCACCACGCCGACGGCATCCACGATGACGAAGTGCGTCTTGGTGGCCGCGTCGGGCGTCACGGCCTGCAGGTCGGTCGCGCTGATGACGCGCGTGCCGCGGCCGAGCATCTGCTCGAACAGGACCCGGGACTTCACCGGCCGCATGAACAGCAGCACCTCCAGCGGCTTGATGTCCGTGCCGGTGGAGATCATGTCCACGGTGACCGCGATGCGCGGGTGGTAGGAGTTGCGGAATGACGCGATGAGCTCCTCCGCGTCGACCCCCGTCACCCGGTACGTGATCTTCTGGCAGAACTCGTTGCCCTTGGCGAACTCCTCCCGGATGATGCGGACGATGTCCTCCGCGTGGCTGTCGTCCTTGGCAAAGACGAGCGTCTTGGGCACTTCCGTGCGGCCCGGGAAAAGGTCGGTGAAGAGCTTGTCCCGATAGGTGCGGATGACCGCGCGGATCTGGTTCTCCGCAACCACATCTCGGTCGAGCTGGCTGCCGGTGTACGTGAAGTCGTCGTCCAACTGCTCCCAGCGCACCGCACGGGTCAGCCGGTCGCGCTTGTCCACGAAGTAGCCTGCGTCAACCGAGCTGCCGCGCTCGGTGATCTCCGTGCGGATGCGGTAGACCTGGCCGTCGACGTTGACGCCGTCCGCCACCGCGCGAGTGCGCGGGTACTCCATCACCAGGTTGCTGCCGAAGAAGCCCAGCGTCTGCTTCGAGGGCGTGGCCGTCAGGCCCACCAGGTGCGCATCGAAGTATTCCAGCACCTGCCGCCAGAGGTTGTAGATCGAGCGGTGGCACTCGTCGGTGAAGACCATGTCGAAGAACTCGATCGGCAGCCGCGGGTTGTAGGTCACCGTGACGGGAGGTCCCGCAAGCCCCGCCTCCATATCGAACCACGACTTCTCTTCGACCGCGGGGTCGAGCTCAGCCTCGCCGGATAGGATCGAGTAGAGCCGCTGGATGGTGGTGATGATGACCCGACTGACCGGATCGAGCACGTTGGAGGTGAGCCGCTGGACGTTGTACAGCTCGGTGAACTTGCGGCCGTCGTCCGGCGTGACGTACTGCTGGAACTCCTTGAGGGTCTGCCGGCCGAGGTTGCTGCGGTCCACGAGGAAGAGCACGCGCCGCGCGCCGCCGAACTTGATCAGGCGGTAGATCGCACTGACCGCGGTGAACGTCTTGCCCGATCCGGTCGCCATCTGGACCAACGCGCGGGGCCGGTCGTCCGCCAGCGACGCCTCCAGGTTCGTGATCGCCTCGACCTGCGCGTCCCACAACCCTGCCGTGATCAGGGGCGGCATCTGGCGGAGTTGCCCGCGCAATGTCCGTAGGGGCGAGGTCGCCTCGCCCCGGTCGTCGGTCGCAGGGCCTCGCCGGGCGCCCGGCGGGGCGCCCGGCGGGGGGCCGGGCGGGGAAACCCCGCCCCTACGATCGGTGCGGCCATCATCTGCCCATTCGGCCAGCGTCTCCGGCCGGTGAAAGGCAAACACGCGGCGGCTGCGCGGTTGGGGATCGAGGCCATTGGTGAAGAAAGTTTCGGCGCCGGTGCTTTCGTAGAGGAACGGCAGGGGGCGATGCCAGGCAGGGACGCTGGGAGGGAGGCCGATGCTGTACTTGCCCGACTGCATCTCGACGCCGCTGAGGGTGGCGCCCTCGGGCTTGGCCTCGATCCCGCCGATCGCCTTGCGATGGACGAACAGCAGGTAGTCGGCTTCGCCCGTGGCCAGCGGAAACTCGCGGATCGCGACCCCCGCGGCCGCGCCCAGGTTGGCTCGCCTCCGGTCCTGTACCTGCCAACCGGCGGCCATCAGCAGCCTGTCGATGATTGCTCGGGCGCGTTCTTCAGGGGAGTCCATCAGCGCGACTTGGCTTCCTTGTCAGTTGCGTGATATTGCGCTCTCTGGAACTCAAGTCTACCACAGACCCCTTATCATAGAAAACCGACAGACGGGCAGGCTGGGCGCCTTTACCCTGG
>JAXGQB010000044.1:0-15582 GCA_040766655.1 Anaerolineae bacterium | reverse complement strand
GCTCCCTTCTATAATGCGCTTGCCCTCTTCACCGGCTGCATTCTGCGAGGGTCACTCACTCTCATTTGCGTCCTGTGCACTGATCTCGACGACATAATGCTGGTCGTCCCGTTGGCCCCAAAACACATAGCTGCCGCTGCCACCTCTGGCACTGTACATAGCCGGTTCGCAACAGTGGGCGATCAGGACAGAATCAAAGACCGGTCCCACGCGCTGACCGTCGTAGATCACAAAGTACTTATCGTCGCGATGGCCGACGAATATCAGCTTGTCCGCCAACACATATGGCGCAAAAGCCGCATCAAGCTTGTGGGTTCTGCGCAAGTCGGCGCCGCCGTACACCACGGTTGCCCGATGTCCGTCGTCAAATGTCCAGGCGACTGTTCCCGCAAGGTCGGCTAGGCCCAGATCAGGGGAGTAGGTAGAGAACTCGCCGAATAGAAGACTCTTCAGGCGTCCGTTCTTGGTGAGCGTGTATAGATTGGAGATCGGGAGGGGCAGCGCATGCTCTCGCGTTTCGTACAGGTCCTGCCCGATCTTCAACCGGTACCCTCGTGTCGTGCGCTCACCCTTATGCGCCCGGTCAATCTCGTCCAACACCGGCCATGGGTGTCCAAAGCATGCCTCAGCCTGTTTCCAGCCTTCGCCCTCCGGCTCTACCGGGCATTCCCGCCAGTTCAGGCCCGCCGCCTCAGGCGGAGTTTCAGGCAAGGGAGCGGGCGCAAGCACCGGTGGCAGGCACGCCGTCAACAGCAGCGGCAGAAGGACCGTGAGCAGAGCGCAGGGGCGCAGGACGCGTCGCAGGGATTTGACCATGGTTTCGCCTCAGTTCCTCCACCCAAGACGCCCCTGCCTGGACCCTCGTTCCCAGGTCAACTGCCACGCACCGGGCACGCGCACCGCAATTTCCTCGAAGCTCACGCGATACTCTCCCGGGATGAAAAGTACGGCAGGTTCCGCAACGCTGTTCACGGTGTTATCACGCGTCCGATGCCCAGGCCGAGCGAGAGGGCCACGGTTGCGAGCACGAGGGCCGCGACGACTGCCACCAGCAGGACGGACCAGGCAGGTGACGCGTGCGACTCGTCCGCCTCGGTGCGGCTGCTGAAGGCGAAGACAAGGCCGGTGAGGATGAACGGGGCGGCCAGGGCCGGGCGTTGACATCGAGGTCGGTGCGGGCAGAACGTGGCATGGCCAACTCCTTTGCGTCGTTTAATCCCGGTAACGTCTGCGCGCGCGGCACGGTTCCATTCTCAGCCAACGCCGAGCCGGATGGTCACCGTGTCGCCCCGGTCGAGGCCTTCCGCCTGCCTGACGCTCGCCTTGAGGGGGACGATGTAGAGGCCGTCTTTGGGGAAGAGTGAGGTCGTAAACGCCGTTCCGCCGATCCGGACGCGCACCGGGATGACCCCCCACCCGTAGGTCACCATAGCCGAGACCGATTTAAGCATCCGGCTCTCCTGCTCAGGGACTGTTACGAAGTAGAACGGGGACGGCCCGCGCCAGTACCAGATCTCACCGCTGAATTCGATATCCATGGGGGCAGTATAGCATGGACTTCCAGGTGGCGCGCTGGACAACCAGCTGCCGCCACCCCAGTGGTCCCAACCCTCGCAGGCTACATCCCATCGCCCACGGCCGCGAGGGCCGCACGATCTACGACCACGATGCGGTGCCGGTCGAACTCGATGAGGCCATCGTCGGCCAGCTCGCGCAGCGCACGACCGACCATCTCCCGCACCGTCCCGAGCCGCGCAGCGATCTCGGCCTGGGTGACCATCTGGCTCCGATCCAGCGTGTCGGCCCGGGCGGCCTGTTCCGCCTCGGCCAGCAGGAGCCGCGCCAGCCGCGCCTTGACCGAGCGCAGCGACAGGTCCTCCACCATGGCGACCAGATACCGGGCCCGTCGCGCGATCGACTCGATCAGCGCCCAGGCCAGCTGCGGATGTTGTTGCGCCAGGCGCTGCAGCGCATCCCGGGTGATCACCCAGAGGTTGGTCTCTACGATGGCGGCCGCGCTCGCCGGGTTCGGGCCGCCGTCGAGCACCGCGACATCGTTGAACGTCTCGCCCGCGGCCACGCGATGGAGGATCTGCTCCCGACCATTGGGCGATAACTTGTAGATCTTGACCGCGCCGGACGCGACGATATGCAGCCCGGCGCACGGCTCGCCTTCCAGAAAGATCAGCTGACCCCGACTTACGTGACGCGCCATGCAGGCCGCCGCCAGGCTGTCGAGCAACGGCTCTGGCAGTCCGCTGAAGTACGGCACGCGGCGCAGCAGCGCAGGGTCAGCAATGTGCGTCATGGCGACAGGATGATCCGCGCGTCCACCGCGACCGCGCCCTGCCCCTCCGGCAGCACCAGCAGCGGGTTGATGTCCAGCTCAGCGATCTCCTCGTGCCCGGCCGCCAGGTGGCTGATGCGGACGATGGCATCGACCAGTGCAGCCCGATCCGCGGGCGCCGCGCCGCGCAGGCCGGCCAGCAGCTTCGCGGAGCGTACGTCGTCGATCAACTCCTCCGCATCCGCCCGCGTCAGCGGCGCCAGCCGGAAGCTGACGTCTGCCAGCGCCTCAACGTAGACGCCGCCCAGGCCGAACATGACCAGGGGGCCGAACGTCGGGTCGCGCTTGACCCCGACGATGACCTCGTGGCCGCCCCGCACCATCTCCTGCACCTGGACCCCGCGCACGCGCGCGCCGGGATGGGCCGACTTGGCGCGCGCCAGAATCGTGTCGAACGAGTCGCGCACTCCCCGTGCGTCTTCCACCCCCACGACGACCCCGCCGATGTCCGACTTGTGCAGGATGTCCGGGCTGATGATCTTCAGCACGACCGGATAGCCGATATGCTCCGCGAAGGCCACGGCATCCTCGGGCGAGGTCGCCAGTGTCTCCTGAGGCGTGCGAACGCCGTACGCTTCGAGAAGCGGCCGGGAGTCGGCCGCATCCAGGGCCGTCTTGCCGCTGGTCCGGGCCAGGAGCAGCGCATCCTGCGTCTGCCGCCTGCCCTTCGCGGCCGCAATGCGCGCTATGTCGTCCGGCGCGCCCTCGACAGGCCGCCTTGCAGCCCGCGCGACGATCTGCTGCTGGCGCCACATCGCAGCGAGCGTCCGCACCGCGTCCTCCGGGAAGGTGTAGGCCGGCAGTTGCAGCCGATGAGCGGCAGAGGTCGCCTCCTTGACGCTGATGTCGCCGAACAGGCATGCGACGACCGGCTTGCGCGGCTCCGCCTGTGCGGCAGCGGCCGCGGCGAACGCCTCCACGACGGCCACGGGCTTCACCAGAATCTGGGGCACCAGCACCGCAAGAACCGCATCACAGCCCGGGTCGGCCAGCGCGGCATCCATCGCGATGCGGAAGGTATGCTCGTCCGCGCCGCCCAGGAGGTCGACCGGGCCTGCGAGTTGCGCATCGGGCGCAAGCTGCGGACGCAGCACAGCTTGCGTCTCTGCAGACGTCCGTGCCAAAGCCAGCCCCGCCTCTTCGAGCACGTCCGCGGCCACGGCCGCGGGGCCGCCGCTGTTGGTCACGATCGCGACGCGTTTGCCCGCGGGCAGGGGCTGGTAGGACAGGGCCAGTGCCACGTCGAAGAGCTCCTGGACGCTGCCGACCTCCTGTGCGCCCGCGGCACGAACCGCCGCGCTGAACGCGGTGTGCGCGCCGGCCAACGCGCCCGTATGCGAAGCAGTAGCGGCCTGACCGCTGTTCGTTCGTCCGGTCTTCAGCGCCAGCACGGGCTTGACCGCAGCTGCCTCGCGCAGCGCATCGACGAACGCGGGCCCGCCCTTGACGTCTTCCATGTAAAGCGCGATGACCTTCGTGCTCTCGTCGGCCGCGAGGAACGGGATGACGTCGGTCTCGTTAACGTCGGCCTCGTTGCCCACGCTCAGCAGGCGGCTGAACCCGATGCCGTGGCCGATCGTCCAGTCGATCACCCCGCCGCACAGTGCGCCCGATTGCGACAGGAACCCGATGCCGCCCTGGGGCGGCATCCCGCGCACGAAGGTCGTGTTGAGGGGCGTGTGCGTGTCGATTACGCCGATGCAGTTGGGCCCCATGACGCGCATGCCATAGTGCTGCGCGGTCTCCACCATCGCCTTCTCACGCGCAATGCCCTCCGCACCCACCTCGCGGAACCCGCCGGAGATCACGACCGCGGCCTTGACCCCGCGCTGCCCACACGCCTCGATCGCGGCCACGACTGCGCCCGCAGGAATGATCAGCACGGCCAGCTCGACCGGATCGGGCACGGACGCGATGTCGGGGTAGCACTTCAGCCCGAAGATCTCGTCGGCCTTCGGGTTGACGGGATAGATCGGCCCGGGATAGCCGCCCACGGGGTCCAGCAAGTTGCGCATGACGCCGTAGCTCAGCTTCGAGGGGTCGCGGCTCGCACCGATCACCGCCACCCCGTTCGGGGTGAAGAAGGGCTGCAGGGAACTCGATCGCTCATTCATGTCTGTCCGCTCCATTGCGTCTTATGCCAACCGAAGATTGGCACGACCTCCGAGGTCACTGTCTCAGTATCCCAACACCTGTCGCGCCAGGTCGGGCACGTCGGTGACGATCGCGTCGACGCCCAAATCGGCGAGCCGGCGCATCTCCTCGGGCTCGTTGACCGTCCACACGCGCACCGGCAGGCCGCGGCGCCGGGCCTGGGCCACGTACTCCTCGGTCACCATGACCGATTCCGGGTGCAGCGCCCCGGCCTTGCTCCAACGGAACATCAGGCCCGACTTCATCCACCCGGGGCTGTCCACTGCCAGGAGCAGCGCGTGCTCGATCTGGGGGCCGGTCAGCCTGGATCGCCGCAGGGCGAAGGGGTTGAACGAGCTGATCACGACCTGGTCGGCCATCCCGTGACCGAGCACTTTCTTAGCCACGTCCTGGCCCAGCCCGTCATCGCTGGCGCGCACCGACTTAAGTTCGATGTTGACCAGCAGCTTGTCCTTGAGCAGGTCGAGCACCTCGTCGAGCGTGGGAATGCGCGTGCCCGCGAACTCGGGGCCGAAATGCAGGCCCGCGTCGAGCTCGCGCAGCTCGGCCAGGGTGTGTGCCGAGACGCGGCCCGTGCCGTTCGATGTGTTCTCGAGGCTGAAATCGTGGAAGATGACGAGTTGGCCGTCCGAGCTGTACTGCACGTCGAACTCGACCCCGTCGGCCTTGAGGCGCACCGCAGCCTCGAACGCGGGCAGGGTGTTCTCCGGCGCGGCACGCTTCGCGCCGCGGTGTGCGAAGATGAGCGTGCGATCCTTGGCGACTTGCTTCATAATGACCTCGCTGTCGATGATGATTTATCGGGCCCTGCGGGCCAATTCGACCAGTCTCTGGCCGTCCCACAGTTCTATCGGCTTGCCCGCGCCCCACTCGCGCGCCTGCCGGGAGATCGCGCCCGTCGTGGCGATCCAGGCGCGATCCGCGCGTTCGTGAATGAGCGCCCCGTACATCTCCCGCACGACGCGTTCGCCCACCGTGCCGCGGTACCGCTTGCACTGCACCAGGCCGGTGACCACAGGCGGCCGCGAGACCTCCAGGTCGATCCCGTGATCGCCGCTGACGGGCGTGTTGCGCACGCGGTAGCCGTTCAGCTCGAACAGCATGCCCACCCACACCTCGAACTCCGCGGGCTCCAACGCGAGCATCTGGGCCAGCGTCTGAACACGGCCAAAGCGCCGGCGCAGCGCGGACCGGCCTGCATCGCGCTGGGCGAGGAAGACGGGCGCCGCGAGCACGAGCATGTGCAGCCCCGCAACGAGCGCGGGAAGCCACACAGGCAGCCAGCCCGACCCCAGGCCCTGCCCGATGCGGAGACTGATGACCGCGGGCCAGACGAGAAGCCAGAGCGCGGCGCCGATCAGCCAGGCCCAGGGCGTCTCGCCCGGCGCCACCATGGCTGCGGCGGGCGCTTCGCGTCCCTGCAGCAGCACCGGCACCCCGCGGCGCTCCAGGCGCGCGCGTTCACGGCTTACTTCTTCGGGTGAAGGCATCCAGTCCGGTTCGCCGAAGGTCTGACCGTCGTCGAGCGGCAACAGAGACGCCTGGAATTCCAGGATCAAGCGATCTTCTCCTCGCAAATCATCGTTCGTAGCGCGTCACGTCGACGCGCGCGAAGCTCGCGCGGTCGACGGCGCGGGCATTCGCGTCGAGCCAGCCCTGCGCCAGGCCCCGGTCATCCCACATGGGAACCTCCGACGCGATGAACCAGATCGTTCGCGCCGTGCCCAGCCGGCTCGCCAGGTAGGCGTCGACGCCGCCCTCGGTCATGCCGCCGTTCGTGTAGGGCCCGTCCACGCCGGCCCAGGCCCCATCCTCCGGATCGAGCCGCCCGCTGGCATAGTAGGTGAAGGTGTACCGGTTGTACGGAATCTGGTACAACAGCGCGTCTCCCGGCTGAAATTGCTCAACGACATGTCGGGCCGCGCCGCGAAAGTCCGCCTTGATGGGCTCCCGCACCTGCGTGTACGCGCACGACCACAGGTTCAGCGCCACGATGGCCACAGCGACCAACAGCCCCAGGGGCCGAGCGACCCGGCTCAGCGCTATTATGCCACAGGCCAGCAAGCCCAGATAGGCGGGCAGGGTCCAGATCAGGTAGCGGTCGGTGAACACCGGCATGCCCAGCGACACGCCGTAGAGCAGGAGCACCGGCAGGACGAGCCAGACGCCCAGCAGGAGCACTACCAGGGCCGAACATCTTTCAGAGAGCCCTCCTGAGCGGAGCACAGCGGAGTCGGGGCATCCTGAGCGGAGCGCAGCGGAGTCGGGGCATCCTGAGCGGAGCGCAGCGGAGTCGGGGCACCCTGAGCGGAGCGCAGCGGAGTCGGGGCATCCTGAGCGGAGCGCAGCGGAGTCGAAGGACGCCGGCCCATCATCTCCCGAGGGGCCGCCCTGGCCGCTGGCTTTCGGCTGCGCGGCCTCGTCCCTCCTCCCGCCCGAAACCAGCGGCCACGCGATCAGCCCCGCAGCCAACGCGACCATGTAGGGCGCCAGCGTCAGCGGCGGAGCGCCGAGCACGCCTCGACTGAACCCGCCCGCGAGGATCTCCACCATGTCGCCAAGCGGGACGAACGGATGCCCGGTCTCGTAGGTGGACAGCCACACGGCCGGCATCCACCGCAGGAACGGCGCGTAGGGCAGGAGCAGCGCGGCCCCGTAGATGGCCACCGCCGCCGATTTTCGCCAGAACCGCGCCGGCGTTGGCCGCTCCCAGGGCAGGAGCAGCAGCCAGATCACCTGGACGGGAATGATGAGCGCCGCGACGAAGTGCGTGTAGAGCGCGAGGCTGGTCAGGACGTACAGCGCGACCCACGGCGCCGCGTGGCCGGCGCGGCGCGGCCGTGCGATGGCGGTGACCGCCAGCAGCGACGCGGGGACGAGCGCGGTCAGCAGCCCGTACATCTTGGCCTCGCCGCCATACCAGGTCGCATAGGGCGCAGTGGCCAGCAGCAGGGCGGCCAGCAGCGTGATAGACGGGCGCGCCGTCAGCCGGCGAAGGATGAGGTAGGTGATGGGCACGGCCAGCGTGCCGGCCAGGGCTGCGGGCAGCCGCAGGCTGAACTCGCTGTGGCCGGCCACGGCCAGCCAGGGGCGCAGAAGCAGGAAGTAGAGCGGGCCGTTCTGGCCGGGCAGGCGGAACATGTCGAGCAACTGCGGCAGCGGTCGGGTGGCGAAGAGCAGCGCGTCCACCTCGTCGCGCCACAGGCTCTGCGACAGCAGCGTTCCCGCGCGCAGTGCGAAGGCGAGCAGGATGATGGCGAGGATCGCGAGCCGGGACGCGCGCGCAGCCATGCGGCGCTAGGCCCCTTTGTTGCGCCGCGAAAGCAGGAAGATCGCGACCGCACCCCCGATCAGCAGCGCTGCACCGCAGAAATACCAGAGGGTGTTCAGGAATGCCACCGCCGCGCGCAGCCCGCGATCCTCCTGGGGTGCCGGGGTGGCGGCCCGCTCGGGCTCGCTGCCGCCGTCCGACACGTTGGGCTGAGCGAGGGGCAACTCCTTGATGTCGTCCGGGTTGACGATGGTGGGCGCGGGCAGGAAGCCTGCAACCGTCGGCGTGGCGACGATCTGCACCGGCAAGGGGACCGAGGTCGGAGCCTCCAACGTGGGCGGTGCCGGGGGCGGCACGATCGGCGTTGCGGCTGGCGCGACGGGTGCGACCGGCGACCGGACGGGGGTGGAGACCAGCGGCGACGTCTGGGGCGCCGGCTGCGCAACCGCACCGCTCGCGAGCGCGAGCGTCAACGTGCCCGCGAGCACGACCACGGCGCAGATCAGCAGGGCGGAACGAACCTGGTTTCGCAATGCGAACTCGACCTCTTGTGCAACAGGATTCCGGCCGCGATTATAGCACGGTGCGCCGCGGGGCGGCAATTGTCTTTGGTGCGTGGATGCTGCGCCAGACGGCGTTGGCACGGCCGGCCAACATTAACTGACGAGCGGCGGCGCCGGCCATTTGACTGTGCTATAATAGCGGCTGTCACACCGCCGTCATCCAGACCGCACCTCTCCGTGGAGGTCCATCATGACGCAAACCCCTACCCCCGAATCCAGGCCCGGCCTGCGGCCCGAGGTGATCGCTGCGCTCATCACCGCGATCGGCGGCGTCATCGTCGCCGCCATCACGATCCTGCCCGACTTGATCGAGAAATCGCGGCTGCCGACGCCAACGCCTACCGTGGTCGTCGCAGATCAGGCAAGCGCGACCGCCATGCCGATCGCGGCCCTGCCCGCGGCGGGTTCGACCGCACCACAAACTGCGCCCGAGGCGATCGCGACGGGCGAGGTGGCGACCCGTGCCAGCGCGCCGGCCCCCGCAGCCACGGACACGCAGCCGCCCGCTGCGCTCCCGTCGCCCACACTCACTCCGACGCAGGTCGCGGCCACCCGCACGCCGACGGCCGTGCCGCCGACCGCCGCGCCGATCCAGCCCATCACGGCCGCCAACGCGGCGTCCCTGGTCGGAACGCTGGTCATCCAGCCCTTCGGTGGCCCCAGCGACATCGTCGCCATGCCGGATGGCCGGCGCCTGATCGTCGGGACGGCTTTCAAGGTCCTCGTGTACGATCTCGCGCAACCTGACAAGCCGCTCTTCGAGATGGGGGAGGCGGGCAAATCAGTCGCTTGCCTCGCGCTCGATACGGGGGGCGCCCTGCTCGCGACCGGCGGATCCAGCTTCGACGGCGCGATCCGCCTGTGGGACATGGCCGCGGGCGGCATCCCGCGCAATACGATCCCGGCCCACACCGAGAACATCTTCGACGTTGCCTACAATCCCACCGGCGACCTGCTGGCGTCCGCCAGCCGGGACAAATCGCTGCGTGTGTGGGACGTGGCCAGCGGCAAGCAGGTCTTTCAATCGATGGCCCACAAGAACTGGGTGCATTCGGTCGCCTTCTCGCCTGACGGCGCGACGCTGCTGTCGGGCGGAGGAGACGCCACGATCCGGGTGTGGGATGTGGCGGAATGGCAGGAGATCCGACAGCTGCCGGCCCACGAGATCACAGTGGACGCCATCGCGTTCAGTTCATCGCAGCCGCTCATGGCCTCGGCCGGCCAATACGACCCCGCGGTGCAGCTATGGAGCACCGAGAGATGGGAGCCCGTCCTGGTGCTGCGCGGGCACGAGAAGGTGGCGGGCTATGGCGTCTTCAGCCTGGCAATGAGCCCGGACGGCACCCTGCTGGCATCGGGGGGCGGCGACTACACGATCCGCGTGTGGGACATCGCCGCGGGCTCACCCACCTATGGCACATCTCTCGCCGTGCTCGAAGGGCACTCCGACTGGCCCGACAGCCTGCTCTTCACGCCCGACGGGGCCACCCTGATCTCAGCCAGCGATCGCGACGGGACGATCCGCCTCTGGCAGATCCCGCCGGCGGGAGGATAACAGCAGCCCGCCGCGCCGCGGCCGTCACGCCGCGGTGCGGCCAGATCCGTTCCAGTACAGGAAGGCGATCGCACCGATCAGCAGCGCCGCGCCCAGGACACCCAGCGTGCCGAGCCGCTCGCCGAAGAAGAGGACCGCCAGCAGCGTCCCGGTCAGGGGCTCCAACAGGCTCGCAATCGCCGCCTCGGACGCAGTGGTGTGCTGCACCCCATGATAGAAGAAGGCATAGCCCAGCGCGGTCGGCGCGAGGCCCAGGTAGAGGAACAGCGCCCAAACCGGCAGCGGGTAACTGAGTGACACGCCGGTCGTGGCCGCCATGAGAACCAGGAGCAGCCCTGCACCGATGCCGACCGCGATGGTGACGGACCACAGGGGATGATAACGATAGGCCAGCCGGCGGCTGGCCAGGATGAACGTGGCGAAGCAGGTCGCCGCACCGAGCGCGAAGAGGATGCCGCGCAGGGCCGCAGCACCCTGCAGGCCCGCCTCCACCTGGCCCACCCCGATCAGCAACACCGTGCCGGCCAGCGCAGAGACAAGCGCGATCGCGACGCTGAGCGTCACCCGCTCGCGCAGCAGGGCGGACGAGGCGAGGCTCACCAGCACCGGCGCGGTGCAGATGGTGACCAGGGTCGCGATGGCAACGCCAAGCTCCGCGACGGCAGCAAAATAACAGGCCTGGGAGATGCCCAGCGTGGCGCCGGCGAGGAGCAGCAAGGCGAGGTCGCGGCGGTGAATCTGCAGGCTGCCCGAGCCTTGCATGATGCGGTAGGCGGCCAGCAGGATGGGCGCACCCAGGGCGAGCCTCGCTGCGGCAACCGTGATCGGGCTGACACTGGCAAGCGAGTAGATGGTCTTTGTCACTACGCCCGAGGTGCCCCAAAGAAACGCGGCCAGCAGCACGAAGAGCAGCCCTCGCCGCGCGCTGGTGCGGCTGGCATCGCCATGCGTTGTATTCAAGCCGGGTCTCCTCGCACCGTGATCGATCGTCCCCACCGCAGTGGAATGCCTCGCATTGTACCGCCTGCCGGCGTGCTGTCAACCGTTTGCGCTCCGCGCGGGCCGGCCGGCTGGTCAAATCCGGGTTCCTGGGCTAAACTAGTCCCCGCAGCGGGCGCCAGGCCCCCGCACAATCCGCTTTACGGAGCACCGATCCTTGTCCGACACCGTCCAACTCTCGCGCACCCATATCATCACCTGTGCCACGCTGGAGGGCGAGCTGAACCGCTTCGTCTCGCCCGGCGACGCATCGTGCCATTGCCTGCCGTTTGGCCTGCACAACACGCCGCAGAAGCTGCGTGCGAAGCTGCAGGAGGCGATCGATGCCGCGCCGGACGACGCGGACACGATCCTGCTGGCGTACGGCATGTGCGGCCACGGCGCGGTCGGGCTGCACTCGGACCGCTGCCGGCTGGTCATCCCCAAGGTGGACGACTGCATCGCCATCTCCCTCGGCTCGCGCGAAGAACATCTGCGCCAGTCGGCCCACGCGCCGGGCACCTTTTACCTCACCAAGGGCTGGATCGCGGCGGGCGACGACCCCTACACCGAGTATCTCAAGGCCGCGGAGCGGTACGGTCACGAGAAGGCCTACCGGATCGAGAAGCTGATCATCGCCAACTACACCCGCCTGGCATTCATCAACACCGGCGGCACGGACGAGGAGTTGGCCGAGGCCCGCGCCTACGCTCGGCACGTGGCCGACTTCTTCGGCCTCGCGTTCGAGGAGATCGAGGGGTCAGACGTCTACCTGCGCAAGCTGGTGGAAGGCGGCTGGGGCGGTGACTTCGTCCTCGTAGAGCCGGGCGAGACCGTCGAGGCCAGCCACTTCGCCGCGACGAAGAGTGAGAGCTGAGCCGCGACGCGCTTCACCAGAGACGACACCTTGATGCCCGTGCGATCCTTGGCCGCCAGGAAATCAGGCCAATCCTTCAATCAAGTAAATCAAGGTTGAGAACCGCCCTCGAGCATTCCGATGAGCTTGAGCAGGCTCACCTTGCTCTCCGCGGTGGTCTCCCCCAGCAAGCCGGCAATCTCGTGCGCCACGCGCATCTGGTTCTGGATCACCTCGTTCACGCGCTGGATGGTCTCGCGCTGCAGCTGGAGCAGCTCGTTCTTCTGCTGCCACTCGTGCGTCACGTCGACCATGATGCACGCGATGATGCGCTCCGCGTGGATGGGGAACATCACCTTGCGCACGTGCAGGTCGTACGCGCGATAGTGCTTCTCGCGCGCCTTGACGGCCTGGTTGCTCTCCCAGACCTGCAGAAACTCCTCCGGGTCATCCACCAGCGTCGACACGGGCTGGCCGATCACGCGCTCCGGCGTCGTCTTGAACATGGCGCAGAGCGCCTGGTTCACCACCCTGATCTTCAGGTCGGTATCGACGACCAACAGGCCGTTGGGGTCGTAGTCCCACAACAGCTCCCACATCGTCTTCTGGGTCTCTTCCAAGGATCCTCCATTCGCCTGCGACCGGAATGCGCGGCGCAGGGCGGCCTCTGATGCCATTATAGTACCCGGCAACCGGAAAGGATCAATCAGGCGCAGCGTCCTTCGACTACACTCCGCCACCCTGTCGGGCGGCTCCCTTCCGGTCAGGATGCCTGTGAGGTCGTCGTCCGATCAGGCCGCATTCGACACGGCAGGGCGTGCGGAGTACAATGCCGCGACACCCGCGCACAGGAGCGTCGCATGTCCACAGACAAATGGTGGCAGACGGCCGTCTTTTACCAGATCTACCCGCGCTCGTTCGCGGACGGGGACGGCGACGGCATCGGCGACTTCCGCGGCATGATCGAGCGGCTCGACTACCTGGTCGCGCTGGGCATCGACGCGGTCTGGCTGTCACCCCATTTCCCCTCGCCCAACTGGGACTGGGGCTACGATATCAGCGACTACTGCGCGGCCGCGCCCGAGTACGGCGGCCTGCCCGCGTTCCGCGCGTTCCTCGACGCGGCCCACGCCCGCGGACTGCACGTCATCCTCGACCTGGTGCTGAACCACACGAGCGACCAGCACGCCTGGTTCCTCGAGTCCCGCTCCAGCCGCGACAACCCCAAGGCGGACTGGTACGTCTGGGCCGACACGCCGCCGAACAACTGGCAGTCGTGCTTCGACGGCGAGGCGTGGACCTATGCACCCGAGCGCGACCAGTACTACTACCACTACTTCATGAAGCAGCAGCCCGACCTGAACTGGCGCAACCCGGCCGTCAAGGCTGCCATGTGGGATGCGGCGCGGTTCTGGCTCGATATGGGGGTGGACGGCTTCCGCCTGGATGCGATCGGCACGATCTACGAAGATCCCGACCTGACCCCGCACACGGTGCCACTGACCCTGGCCGGGCTGCGCCGCCTGTCCGAGACGGCTGCGACGCCCGCGGAAAGGGCGCTCGTCGATCGGTACTGGCGCGATATGTTCGTGCACCAGCTCGGCGGTCCCGGCCTGCATGACCTGATGAAGCAGCTGCGCGCGGTGCTGGACGAGTATCCCGGCGACCGCATGCTGGTGGGCGAGGACGAGGACGTCGCCTACCTGGGCAACGGGCAGGACGAGCTGCACCTGGTGTTCAACTTTCCGCTGATGCGCACGCCGCCGCCGGGCGCCATCACGCCCGCGCACGTGCGCGCGAACCAGGCCGCGCGGCTGGCCCTGCTCGACGCGCTGCCCGCGGCCGGCTGGCCCTGCAACACGCTGGGCAACCACGACTGCTCGCGGGTGGCCACGGCCTTCGCGCCCGATCCGGACCACGCGGCGGCAGCAGCGCGAGTCAACGCGGCGCTCGTGCTGACCCTGCGCGGCACGCCGTTCCTCTACAACGGCGAAGAGATCGGCATGACCGACCACCTCATCGCCGACCCAGCGCACTTGCGCGACACCATGGCAACCTGGTACTACGACGCGCTCGTCAACGACCTGCAAGTGGACCCTGCCGAGGCCGCGCTCCGGGCCGCGGCCATGACGCGCGACAAGAACCGCACCCCCATGCAGTGGTCCGCCGCGGCCGACGCGGGCTTCTCGCCCGCAGGCGTGACGACCTGGCTGCCCGTCAACCCGAACTACGCGGCGGGAGTCAACGTGGCGGACCAGGAGGACGATCCCGAGTCGATGCTGCACTACTACCGGCGCCTGCTCCGCGTGCGGCGGGCCAGCCCCGCGCTGCAGACGGGCGCATACCGGCCGCTGAAGCCGCACGCCCGCGACTATCTCGCGTTCCTGCGCGCGGCGGCCGAGCAGATGGTGCTGGTCGTGCTCAACTACGCACCCGCGCGCCAGCAGGTGCGCCTCGATCGCCGCTCTCTGGACGCTGCCCTCCGCACGCCCGGCCGCGCCTCGCAGCTGGGCGGCCGCATCCTCTTCTCGTCTCACGCCGGCGGCGACGACGCCACGGGCGATACCGGCCTAGCCGACCTCCAACTCACGCGCATCGACCTGGCGCCCTACGAGGTGCTCATCGCCGAGCTGGGGTGAGGCCAGGGCGCGCCTGGGTAGTGATAGCAACGATGTGTTATAATGGATTCCAGATCAGCAAATCTCAGGTGGCTTGAGATGGCAACTCATCGGACAGTAGCAGAAACCGTGCAGGTCTACCGAACCGGCGAGCAACCGACAGACTTCGCCTACTGGCAGGCGCAGCCCTTTCAGGCTCGTCTGGCAGCACTCGAACAGATCCGCCGCGACTACCACCTATGGAGATACCATGCTGAACCAAGACTTCAAAGAGTTTGTTCAGTCGCTAAACGCTAGCAGAGTCCGGTATCTCATCGTTGGTGGCTATGCCGTAGCAGTCCACGGGCATCCTCGTTACACCAAAGATATCGATATCTGGATTGAGATGAGCGAGGAGAATGCTCATCGGCTCGTCCAAGCGCTCGATGATTTTGGCTTCGGCTCCCTTGGACTCCAACCCGCTGATTTTCTCCAGCCCGATCAGATCGTCCAGTTGGGCTATCCACCTGCTCGCATCGACTTGTTGACCACGCTTGTGGGGGTTGACTTCGACACGTGCCATGCATCTCGAGTGGATGTGCTGATTGACGACGTGGTTGCGTCGTTCATTGATCTCGAGAACCTCAAGAGAAACAAGCGCGCGTCCGGCAGGTTGCAGGATCTGGCTGACCTGGAGAACCTGGGCGAGGGGCGGTCTTCATCGTTCGGGTAAGCGCCCTCCTCTTTGTCTCCAGGGCGCAAACGCACGAAAGAGCGGGGACCATAGGCTAGTCTGCATGACTTGCCGGACGTCGCTCGCCGCATCGCATCACTGCGACACAGGGCTGCCGCGCCCTACGAGGTGCTCATCGCCGAGCTGGGGTCAAACGACCTATCATCATCCAACGGAGGAACACATCATGTCGGACAGATTCGAAAACGTCACCGTCGTCAAGCAGGCCAACATCTACTTCGACGGCAAGGTCACCAGCCGCACGGTCCTGTTCGCCGACGGCACGCGCAAGACCCTGGGCATCATGATGCCAGGAGACTACGAATTCGGCACCGGCGCGCGCGAGCTGATGGAGATGCTCAACGGCGAGATGGACGTGCTCCTGCCTGGCCAAAGCGAGTGGCAGACCTTCAAGGCCGGGGAATCGTTCGAAGTCCCCGCCAACTCGTCCTTCAAGCTGAAGGTCAACGTACCGGTGGACTATTGTTGTTCGTACGGCTAGACAGACGGTCGCAGGTTGAAGGTTAC
>JAXGQB010000043.1:0-15696 GCA_040766655.1 Anaerolineae bacterium | reverse complement strand
GTTCCGCCGTGGTTCAGTGCGGTAAGACGAGCAACCGATACACATAATGAGGCCGTCGCCCGAGCGGCGGCCTCCGGACAAACCGGAGCGATAGTGGATTTGTATTGGCAGTCGTAAGTGAGTTGAGGAGAATCTGGGGCAGGAGGGCTCATGCCTGGCGGGCATGGGCCCTTCTGTTTTAACGCGATCGCGGCACTTGTACGGCCGCGCGACCTGTGGCACAATCAGCCATCACCCCGATCATAGCACAGCCACGCGCGTGTCACGCGCGGCCGAACCGACCGGGTACGGTGAAGGAGTAAGGCTGATGGCAGGCATCATCACTCCCGAAGCACTGATCGCATTGATCACCCTGACGGTCCTCGAGATCGTCCTCGGCATCGACAACATCATCTTCATCTCGATCATGGCCGGCAAGTTGCCGGAGAAGGAGCAGGGCAAGGCGCGCACCCTGGGCCTCGGATTCGCCCTGGTCACGCGCGTCCTTCTACTCCTGTCGCTCTCCTGGGTCATCCGCCTGACGGATCCGATCTTCACCGTCTTCCAGCAGGACATCTCCGGCCGCGACCTGATCCTCATCATCGGCGGCCTCTTTCTGCTGGCCAAGAGCACGCATGAGATCCATGAGCGCCTTGAGGGGGTCGAGGGCGGCCAGCCGGTGCGGAAGGTGGCCGCATCGCTGGGGGGTGTCGTCGTCCAGATCGGCCTCCTCGACATCATCTTTTCTCTCGATTCCGTCATCACCGCGGTCGGCATGGCCCGGCAGCTCTGGGTAATGATCCTGGCCGTCGTCATCGCCATCGGCGTGATGATGCTGGCTGCGGGCAGCATCAGCGCGTTCGTCGAGCGCCATCCCACCGTCAAGATGCTGGCCCTCAGCTTCCTGCTGCTAATCGGCATGTCGCTGGTGGCCGAGGGCATGGGGGTCCACATCCCCAAGGGCTACATCTACTTCGCCATGGCCTTCTCCGTCTTTGTGGAGATGCTCAATCTGCGCATTCGGGGCCACGAGCCCGTGCAACTCCGCCAGCCCTACACCGCCCCTGCGGAGGAGGCGCAAACGCCCGCGAAGGCATAAGGGTTGCCGAGCTGCCATCCACGCGACCGGGACACGGCCTGCCGTGCCCCTACCCTTGGGCGAAGCCGTCACATCCGCGTGGGTAGGGGCCGACCCGTGTGTCGGCCCCCGGTCCCGGGCGGGAGTGCCTGGCCCGCGGCCATTCCTCACCCCTCCGTACGATGCCGCGGCGCCTGTCTGCCCGCCTGACACCGTGGAACGTTGCCCCGAAGTGTGCGTTTCAGCCCCATCAGTGGTAGTATCTCCGCCATCGGACAGTATCCCGACGCGGGCCGGTCGTTGCTTTCAGGGCGCGTCCGCCAGAGCGCGGCTGAAACGCTGCAGGAGATGGACCTATGGCTACGACCATTCAGATAATCGCCGAACTGCTACGCGCGGACCAGCAAGAGGCCGAGCGGTTCCTTCGTGAAGCTCAATCGTACTTCCCCGAACCTGTCCCCGAGGGGACCATCATCCAGCTTCTCCGAAAGCGCCGGGACAGCGATCTGACCGCTGAGGAAGTGGCCTCGATCCTCAAGAAGGAAGCGTCATCGCGCGCGGCAAGTACGACAAGCCGGCCGGCGCGCGATGAGGCCGGCCCCGACGCGGACCAGGGCCTGAACCCCGACGTGCAGCCCGCCAAACAGCTCAACCGGCGCGGCGACCCCGGACAACATACAGAAAAGATGGACCGGTGCGAGCATGGCGTCCTTTTGGGACGGCCCTGCGCGATCTGCAGGCGGCTCGGCAGGACCCACGATAAGTGAGAGACGCGTGGGCTCCGGGGGTTCCGACGGGGTGACGAACGACTGCAGATTGAAAACCGAAGATTGAAGATTGGCCCGTGGCAGGAGCGCCATAGATTCGGCGTTCACACGCGCCATTTCGGTGGTACAATGCAAGTTGCCGGGTCGCGCAGATAGAGGCCCGGCTCGCTCACCACCCGGAGGCGGATCATGAAGCGCCAGTTCCTTCTGATTGCCGCCATCGCTGCCTTCGTCGCACTCACCCTGGCCCTGCTCGGCCAGGCGGCCCCACCGCTCGTACATGCCGGCGACCTTCTTGTGCCCTCGGGCCAGGTCGAGACGCCGCCACCAGACGCCGGCGACCCTCTTGCACCGGTTCCCACACCAACGCCAGTCACCCTTGCGATCCCCGCCTTCCAGGACACCTACATCGATCAGCTTAAACCGAAAGACAACTTCAGCGACGGCGCGCGGCTCCACGTCGCGCTATCGCCCGAATTTTTCTATCGACAACTGAGCCTGGTCAAGTTTGACATCTCGTCCGTCCCGCCCGGCGCCAGCATCAAGCGCGTCACGTTCCGCGCGTACCTGGAGGAGGCGACCGGCCTGAAGACCGTCAACGTCTCCATGGGCCGCGCGACGAAGGGGTGGGATGCCAAGACCGTGACCTGGGAGAGCTGGGGCAACGCCACATGCGACGAGAAGGCCACCACAGCCGTCAGCACGGCGGATGGCTGGAACGAGTGGAACGCATTCAACCTGTTCCAGGACTGGTACACCGGGCCTTACAAGAACTATGGTCTGTGCCTCTGGGGGCCTTCCAGTGGCGATGGCTTTGGCCGCGCGTTCAGGAGCAGCGAGGTTGCCAATGGGCCGCAGCTGGTCGTCGAGTACTATGCGCCCACGCCGACCCCGACGAACACGCCGACGTGGACGCCGACGGCCACCCCCACGCCGACCAGCACGCTCACCCCCACCAGCACGCACACGCCATCGCCGACGGGCACAGCCACGCCCAAGCCGACCCATACCCCCACACCGACGCGAACGAGGACACCCACCCAGACCTCCACTCCCACGCAAACCCGCACCCCGGGCACGTGCCATGATCCCTACGAGCCGAACGATTCGCCTGCGGCCGCCTGGGCCATCGCGACGGGGACGGAGATCTTCTCCTTCATCTGCTCGCCGGAGGACGTCGATTGGTATCGCTTCACCGTCGCGGGCTCGGTCGAGATCCGTGCGCTGCTCAACCTGCTGCCGGCCGCGTACGAGCTGACCCTCTACACCCCGTCGGGCGCGATCGCGGCGCGCGGCACGGGCTCCGGCACGGATCCGCGCGAGCTGGCCTACGTGCCACTGGCCGGCGGCAGCTACCTCCTGCGCGTCGCACCCCGCTCCGCGGCCGACTGGAGCACGGTCAACTGGTACCGGCTGCGTGCGGACCTGGCCGCCCTCTCCCCGGTCTCGCTCGGCGCGGTGGCCGACACCTACGTGGACCAGACCCTGCCGGACGCCAACTACGGCGACGAGCGGCAGGTCTTGGTGGGAGAGGACGAGTTCGGCTACCAGCGCCGCGGGCTCTTCCGCTTCGACCTCTCGGATGTGCCACCGGTCACCATCGCCAGCGCACACCTGCGGCTGTCGCTCTTCAGCGAGGACACGCACGAGTACGATGTGGCCGTGCGCCGCGTCTCCGGTGCGTGGGACGAGAATGCCGTCACCTGGAACACGAAGCCGTGGAGCGTGGACACGGGCATCCACGCGTTCGTGGGCGGCGCCCTGGGGCGCTACTACGAGTGGGACGTCACATCCCTGGTGCAAAGCTGGCTGACCGGTGGGGTGGGCAACCTGGGCCTGGAGTTGCGGCTGGCCGAGGGTGCGGGGTATGAGTCCCGCTCCTTTCGCAGCTCGGAATATGCCGCCGGCAGGCTGGCGGCGCCGGGAACGGGCTCTGCGCGCACGCCCCGCCTGGTCATCGCCTTCGAGGAGCCGGACCCGGGCACGCTCAGCAACATCGGCGGCCGGGTCTACGTGGATGAGGATGAGAACGGCCGCTACGACGCCGGGGAGGAGACGCTCGGCAATACGCGCGTGGCGCTCTTCCGCGATCGCATCAGCCAGGGCAGCACGCGCACTGCGGCCGACGGGACCTATACCTTTACGGGCCTGCCGCTGGGCGATTACGAGGTGCGGGTAGAGGAGGCAGACCTGCCTGCCGACTATACGTTCCTGGGCGCGAATTCGATCAGCTTCACCCTGCATATCGGCGTGCCGTACGACTTTCTCGACTTCCGCCTCGGCTACGAAGAGCCCCCCGATCCCGTGCCCGACCCGACGGTGGATCTGCGGCCGCGCGACATGGAGTTCATCCAGGTGGTTCACAGCGGCGAGCTGATCGAGGGGAAGCGCACCCTGGTGCGCGTCTTCATCGAGGCCGATGGCGCCACCGGCCCGGTGCGCCGCGTCAACGGCATCCTGTGGCGCGACGGACACCCTGCCGACACCATCGAGGCGATCAACCGGGACACCGTGGCGATCCACCCGGGCGCGCACCCGGAGACGAGCGCTGCGGTCATCCACGACCTGAACCGCACCCTCAACTTCATCCTGCCCGACGACTGGGCGACGTTCGGGACGTTCGTCGTGCAGATCAACATCAACCGGATGCACATCGTGTCCGTGCCCGAGCGACCCGGCGCGCAGGTCAACAACCAGATGCGTGAGACTCGCAACTTTTCCCCGACCGACACTTTCACGCTCCAGACCGTGCAGCTGATGACGCCCGACGGCATGTCGCTCGAAACCGGGGAGCATTTCACGGCGTGGCTGCGCAGGAACTATCCGCTCGGCGACGTGGATCTGGTCTCCGACTACTGGCCCACGACGGTGGACTTCGGCGATGATTCCGGGTCCGGGTGCGGCAATGCCTGGAACCGGATCCTGCTGGAGCTCGGCAGCCGCTGGTTCTTCTCCTTCCACTGGAGCCGCTATTTCACCGGCATGGTGCCGTACGAGGCGACCGCAGCTTTCGCGGCCGGTGGCGGCGTCGTTGGTTGCGGCAACAACCCCGGCCATGCCTCGGCGGCCGCGGCGACGATCGGCAGCGAGGCCGGCGGGCTGTGGATGGCGCACGAGATCGGCCACAATCTCGGCCGCGATCACACGGAGTCGCCCGCCTCAGGCGAGGGCGACACCGAGCCCGGCTATCCTTACCCCAGCGGCCTGATCGGCCAGTACGGCGTGGACCTGGCCGACCCGGCCGCGCCGATCTACATCGACCCCGCAACCCACTACGACCTGATGAGCTATTCCGATCCGCAGTGGCTCTCCGACTTCACATTCGACGCGCTCTATGCCCAGGTCCGCGCCGCAGGAGCGGCTGCGGCCGGCGCCGAGGCCTCCGGGACCGAACCGGGCGCCTCCCTGGCCGCGGATCTGCTGTGGGCGCGCGATTCGGGCGCCGCGCCGAAGGAGTACCTCTTCGCCAGCGGCTACGTGGACGGCCTAACAATGTCCCTGCTGCGGCCCTTCTACCGGGTGATGCTGGCCGCGGGCAGCAGCGACGGAGGGGGCGCTGGCCCCTTCGCGCTGGAACTGCAGGATGCGGGCCGCCATGCGTTGTTCACGCGTTACTTCAGCCTGGCGTCCACCCACACGGGCGACCCGAACACCGGCAGCTTCACCGAAGTGGTGCCCTGGCAGCCCGGCGCCGCGCGCGTCGTCATCCGCCGCGACCAGGCCGAGCTCTACTCCGCCGTCGTCAGCAGCCACGCGCCCCAGGTGACCGTGGTCAGCCCGAACGGCGGGGAGGCCTGGTTGCCCTACGGCGAGCGCACGATCAGCTGGACGGCCAGCGACCAGGACGGGGACGCGCTCCACTGCGTGGTGCAGTACAGCACGGACGGCGGGACCACCTGGAACGCCATTGCGACGAACCTGGCCCAGCAGCACTACACGATCGATGCAGGCCGCCTGGCCGGCAGCCAGACGGCCAGGGTGCGCGTGATCGCCACGGACGGCGTCAACACCGGGCAGGACGACTCGAACGACGTCTTCAGCGTGGAGGGCAAGCCGCCGGTGGCGGCCATCGCCTCGCCTGCGGACGGCAGCCGGCGCCTGCCGGGCAAGCTCGTCGTGCTGGAGGGGGTGGCGACTGATCTTGAAGATGGTCCCATCACCGATGGCGCGCGCTTCCGCTGGCATTCCAGCCTGGAGGGGGCGTTGGGGGCCGGGCGCAAGCTTGTGTTCGAGGATCTGCTGCCCGGCACGCACGTCATCACGCTGGAGGTCACCGACAGCGACCGGTTCGTCAGCAGCGATCGCGTGACGATCTTCGTCGGCCACACGATCTACCTGCCGTTGGTGACCAGGGCGCCGTGAGGGGACGATTGAAGATCGAAAATTGAAGATTGAAGATTGGCCGTGGCTGCACGACGTGAGCGGTGCCGGGCACTCTGACGATCTGGCAGGCGCGATTCTCAAGGTCGCGCCTGCTAGATCGCATTCACCGGATCGCGGCGACCGGCGCTTACTTCAGGTAGTTGCCCGCGTTCACGCGGCCCTGGCCGTAGAAATCGTCGTTGCCGGGCTTGCCGAGGTCATCGGCCGAGGCGCGCAGCGCCGCTTCCACCCGGGCCGGCTTCATGTCGCCGCCATTGGCGCCGATGATGAGGGCAGCCACGCCGGACGCATGGGGCGCAGCCATGCTGGTGCCCGCGCTCCAGTAGTAGCTCGCGATGGCCGGGTTCAGGTTGCTGCCGGTGCTGAACACCAGGTCGAATACCCAGCAGGGCCGGGTGAGGCCGGCGATCGTGCAGGACTCGTTCCCGGGGTAGGCGGAATCACCGCCCGGGGCGGCGAAGTCGATCACCGACTGGCCGTAGTTGCTGTAGCTGGCCGGATTGTCGAGGGAGATGTTGCCCGGGTCCGTCGCCCAGCCGATCGGTGCGGTCGCCGCGATCGAGATCACGTGCGGTGAGTCTGACGGCAGGTGCAGCGTGTCCTGGTCGTGGTCGCCGTCGTTCGCCTCGTTGCCCGCCGAGGCAATGACCGTGGTCCCCTTCTGGTAGGCGTAGGTGGTGGCGCGGCCCAGGGCCACGGCCAGCTCGGCCACCTCGCGGGCACTCACGGGGGTGCCATCGTCCTCCTCGTAGCCACGGCGGTTGAGCACCGCGCCCAGGCTCATGTTGATGACATCCGCGTCGACGTCCGCTGCGTGCACGATGCCCTCGATCACGCCCTCGAAGGAGCCGCTGCCGGCATCACTCAGCACCTTGACCAGCACCAGCTCGGCCTCGGGTGCGATGCCGATCGTGCCGAAGGCGTTGTCTGCGGCCGCGATGGTGCCGGCCGTGTGCGTGCCATGGCTGAACGAATCCGGCAGGGCGTACGTCAGGTTCTCGCCGGGCACGAAGTTGGCGCTGAGACCGAAATTGATGTTCGGCGCCAGGTCGGGATGATCGGTGTCGAAGCCGGTGTCCAGGACGGCGACCCGGACGCCCGCACCGCGCGCACCGGCGTTCCAGACCTCCGGCGCATCGACTGCGTCGTGGCCCCACTGCAGATCGAACCGGGTGTCATCATCGCCGCTGAAGGGCGGATTCCCGATGTCCTCGAGCGCCACCTGGCGCCCTGGTGCGATCCACTGGAGCTTCACGTTGGCCGACACGGACCGAACGCCCGCGATCGTCGCGGCCCGGTCCGCGAAGTCCGGATTCGCCGATTCGGCGACCGCGATGCCGACCTGCGGGATGGTGCGGACGATCGTGCCGCCCGCTTGGGCGACTGCGGCGCTGAGCCCGCGCGGCAGGGCATTGGCGTTGGCAAGGATCAGGTAAGACCGGCTCTCCGCGGCCGCCACGGCCGGCGATGCGCTTCCAAACAGGGTTGCCAGGAGCGCGATGATCCCGAGCAGTGCGATTGCCTTCTGTTTCACGGTAGTGTTGGTCCTTTCGCTTGGGGGGGTCCTCTGCGGTGCAGGCTGGCCCGGCCACAGAATCGGGTAGATAGTATTGTGCAAATAAAGATTAAGTATTAACTTAGTTTTGCACAGGGATGGAATATATACCACGATGGGGGAAACGCGCGTGGCACGCGCTACAATTGCCAATCTCCGACCTTCGAATGGCCCGTTTCCTTCGCGGCCATGCGCCAGGCAAACGCGACCGCGAGCGCGAGCAGCACGGCGCTGAGGCGATACAGCGTGGCGATGGGCAGCCAGCCGAGCAGCCACAGCGCGAGCGGCGGGCCGAGCGCGCTGCCGAGATCGCCCAGGGTGTAGACGACGCTGAGCATGCGGCCGTGCTGCGCGGCGCGGCCGCGGTCACCGACGATGGCGGGAGCCAACGCCTGCACGCCGCCCGCAGTCACCGCGGCCAGGAGCGCACCGCTCAGCGCGAGGGGCGTGGAGGCGCTGCCCGCCAGCCACACCCCCACCGCGCCCGCGAGCAGCATCCCCGCGACGGTCCACCAGCGCCGGCCGGCCAGGTCGGACAGGTGTCCTGCCAGCCGCGCGCCCGCGACGCTGATCAGCGCGCGCACCGCGACGAACGCGCCGGTCACTGTGGCGATGGGCGCGACGAACGCGCCGAGTGTCACGCCCTCGCCCACCAGTCCGGCCATCCAGAGAATGGCGGTGGCCGCCAGCACGCCCGAGTAGACGAAGCGCATGACGAACATGGGGACGGCCGCGGCGATCACCGTGGCCCAGGGGAAGGCGGCTACCCTTACGGCCGCAGATGCGGCAGCTGGCGCGGCATCGGGTGCCCCAACCGGCCCAGCCGCGGGCGGGGTCAGCCGGATGGCGTCCTGCGCGCGCAGGTCGGGCAGGGCGACGAGCCATGCCAGCGCGGCGAGCGCGGTCAGCCCGCCGCCGATCAGCAGCCCTTGCCGGAAGCCGAGCAGGTCGGTGAGGACGCCGCCGAAGAGCGCGGCAGCCCCCGAGCCGATGAAGAACCACATCTGGAAGCGCCCGCTCAGCCGGCCGCGATTGTCGTGGCCGGACACCGCGAGCAGCGCTGCGTTGCCGCCCACCCAGATGCCCGACCAGGCGATGCCCCACAGGAGTCTGGAGAGGAGCAGCGGAGCCGGCCCGCGGCCGGCCGCGAAGATCAGCGTGGAGAGTGCGCCGAGGAAGAGGGACGCGGTCAGGAGGGGCCGCCGCGGCAGGCGATCGTACAACACGCCGGCCACGCCGTTGGTCAGGAGGCGCACCGCCCGGTTCGCACCGAGCAGCACGCCCACCATGGCGAGGCTTACGCCGGCCTCCGCCGCAACCTCCGGCCGCGGCAGCACGGTGTAGAGGGTGCTGTCACCCAGGAGTGAGATGGCGACGCCCAGGCCGAGGACGGTCACGACCCTGCCCGGCGTGGCGGGTCGCGCAGCGCCAGGAGTCAAGCTGCAGAATCCGTATCAGTCCGGTTGTCCAGTTCAGCAAGCATATGCTCCAGCTCGCGCTGCAACCGCGGAATATGCTTCTGGCATACATTGAAAACGATATCTTCGTTCAGATCGAAATAGTGGTGGCTCAGAAAGTCACGCATCCCCATCATTCTACGCCACTCGATCTCCGGGTATTGGCTCAGCAACTGCCCGTCCGTGACTTTGTCCAGGTTCTTCGTGCTTTCGCCCAAAGCGATGAGTTGCATGCAGATGGCATCAAGGCGATCCAGTCCTTCGTCCGAACTAACGAAATCCAACGGAGTGGCGATCTGCGAGAATCGACGCTGAACGACGTGTGTCGCATGCAGCATCTGCTGCACGATCTCCCGGGCGAGCTCGTCAGGTGGCATAGACGGCATCCTGGTCGATGTGTCGTTTGAGGAGGGGGTTCATCGTTGGGCGATAGTGGACCACATCGACCGGTCGACCTAGCAAGTCCTGCAGTTCTTGTTGTATGCCGATGAGAAGCAGCAGATCTGGCTCGGTGAGTTCCACAACCACGTCGATATCGCTTTGTTGTGTAAGACGATCGTGCGCTGCCGAGCCGAACACGCCGATGCGGCGTACGCCGAATTCAGTTCCGCGATGTTGGTTGAACCGCGCCAATCGCCGCAGCACCTCGCGTCTCGTCCTCACCATGAGTATCGCTCCTTGCCCGAGCGAAGTACCAACAGCATCAGTTCGCCCGGTGCTGTTATTATAGCCCCGCGCGCTGTCTGATTCAAGTGGTCAGGAGTTGAGAATTCGACGCTGCTGCAGGCAGGTTGGCTGGGAGGGGGGAACGGAAACGAGACCGAGTCTCTCGCCGGGAGGATTGGCCGCCGATGATTCCCCTATCCGCCCGCGATGGCGCCGATGATCCAGAGAGGCTCGGCGCCGCTGACGATCGCGTCGGGCAGCGGCGCGTCCGGCGGCTGGTCGGTCAGATCGCGGCGCAGGCCGTAGAAGCGCAGCAGCGGCCGGCGCGCACCCGTGGCCTGGTCGCGGATGGTTCCGCGCAGGACCGGGTGCGCGGCCTCGAGCGCGTCGAGGACCGCGACCACCGTGGCCGGGCCCACCACCTGCACCTCGACCTCGCGGCCGACCCCCGCGAGGTTGCGCAGGTGGTAGGGCAGGATGACGCGGATCACGTCAGCACCTGCGCCTCGACAGACAGGACGGCCGGCAGGTGCCCGGCGATGGGCGCCCAGGTGTCGCCTGAGTCGGCCGACCCGTAGACCTGGCCGCCGGTCGTGCCGAAGTAGACGCCGCACGGGTCGAGTGTGTCCACCGCCATCGCCTCGCGCAGGACATTCACGTAGCAGTCCGCCTGCGGCAGCCCGCGCGTGAGCGCCTCCCACTCACCGCCGCCCTGCCGGCTGCGGTAGACGCGCAGCTTCCCCTCGGGCGGGTAGTGTTCGGAGTCACTCTTGATGGGCACGACGTAGACCGTCTCCGGCTCGTGCGCATGGACCGCGATCGGAAAGCCGAAGTCGGTGGGCAGGTTGCCGCTGATCTCGTGCCACGAGTCGCCCGCATCATCGCTGCGCATCACGTCCCAGTGCTTCTGCATGAAGAGCACGCCGGGCCGCGCCGGGTGCATGGCGATGCGATGGACGCAGTGGCCCACCTCCGCAGCCGGGTCGGGGATGTAGTCGGAGTGGAGGCCGCGATTGATCGGTCGCCAGGTCCGGCCGCCGTCGTCGGTGCGGAATGCGCCCGCTGCAGAGATGGCAACATAGATCCGGTTGGCGTCGGATGGATCGAGCAGGATGGTGTGCAGGCAAAGTCCGCCCGCGCCGGGCTGCCAGGTCGAGCCGGTGGCGTGCAGGCGCAGGCCGGACATCTCGGCCCAGGTCATGCCGCCGTCGGTGGAGCGGAACAGCGCCGCGTCCTCGACCCCCGCGTAGATCGTGTCAGGATCGGTCAGCGATGGCTCCAGGTGCCAGACGCGCTTGAACTCCCAGGGGTGCGGGCTGCCGTCGTAGTGCTGATGGGTGCCGGGAACGCCGTCATAGACGAACGCATTGCCCACCGGCGCCCACGATGCGCCGCCATCGTCCGACCGATGGATCACCTGTCCGAACCAGCCGCTCGACTGGGAGGCGTAGAGCCGGTTCGGGTCGACCGGGGAGCCCTTGACGTGGTAGATCTCCCAGCCGCCGAAATGGGGACCGCTGACTTTCCACTTCCGGCGCCCGCCGTCGGATGTAAGAATGAACGCACCCTTGCGCGTGCCCACCAGAACCCTTATGCTGCTCATCGGCTGCTTCCTCCAGTCTGGACCACTTTGATCCTGAACTATCTTATCACCAGTGCAATAAATGTACAAGTGGTTGACAACTGTTGGAGCAGAAAACTTTTGCCCCCTCGTTGACGTTACTCTCCTCATGCATTAGAATCGGTCGGTAAGCGCGCCCTATCCCGGGCGTGCTCGAGGCCCATTCAGACGCTCGCAGGAGGAGCTTGTCATGCGGAAGCCCATTATTCTTTCGGCCCTGATCCTGGTCGCGTTCGTGTTGGCTCTGACTTCGTGTGCTCCGGCGCCCAGCGCCCCCGCACCGGTCGCGCCCACCGCGGCTGTTGCGCCCACCGAAGCCGTTCCGCCGACCGCCGCGCCCGCCGCGCCCACTGCCCCGGCTCAACAGCCCGTGCTTGACTTCGCCAACACGCCGCGAACGCTGCGCCTGCCCGATCTCGGCGGGCGAACGGTGCGCGCAGTGACGGAGAACGCATACACGCCCCTCAATTTCGTCGACCCGCTGACCGGCGAGTCCGTGGGCTGGGAATACGACGCGATGAAAGAGATCTGCCGCCGCCTGAACTGCGTGGTGGAATGGGGCATCGCCTCGTGGGATGCCATGATCCCAGCGGTGAAGGACGGGCAGTTCGACGTCGGCATGGACGGCATCACGATCACGGACGAGCGCAAGCAGCAGGTCGACTTCTCCGTGCCCTACATGGTGTCGCAGCAGTTCATGTTGGTCCGCGCGGACGAGACGCGCTTCACGACCGCAAGCGAGTTCGCCGCGAACAAGGACCTGCTGATCGGCTCGCAGGCCGGCACGACCAACTTCTACGTCGCAGTCTATAACGTGCTGGACGGTGACGAGGCGAACCCGCGCATCAAGCTGTTCGAAACCTTCGGCGCGGCCGTGCAGGCGCTCATCTCGGACGACGTGGACGCGGTGCTGATGGACATGGCTTCCTCTGCGGGCTACATCGGTGCAAATCCGGATAGTCTGAAGATGCTCGACGAAGCACTCGGCACGGAGAAGTTCGGCTTCATCTTCACCCCGGGCTCCGACCTGGTCGAGCCGTTCAACCTGGCCATCACGCAGATGCAGATCGACGGCTACCTCGACTATCTCAGCAGTCGCTGGTTCTTCTTCTCTGACCCGAACGGGGAGGACATGTACGACAGGCTGCCCGATCTGGCGGGGCGGACGGTGGCCGCGGTGACGGAGAACGCGTACACGCCGCTCAACTTCGTGGACGCGAAGACGGGCAAGTCGGCCGGCTGGGAGTACGAAGTCACGGAAGAGATCTGCCGCCGCCTGAACTGCGTGGTGGAGTGGGGCCTCGCGTCATGGGAGGCGATGATCCCCGCGGTCAAGGACGGGCAATACGATGTCGGCATGGATGGCATCACGATCACGGATGAGCGCAGGCAGCAGGTCGACTTCTCCGAGCCGTACATCCTTTCCCAGCAGTTCATGCTGGTGCGCGCTGACGAGACGCGCTTCGCCAACGCGGCCGAGTTCGCGGCCAACGAGGAATTGTTGATCGGCTCGCAGGCTGGCACGACCAACTTCTACGTGGCGGTGTACAACGTGCTGGACGGGGACGAGGCGAACCCGCGCATCAAGTTGTTCGAGACGTTCGGCGCGGCGGTGCAGGCACTGATCGCAGGCGACGTGGACACGGTGCTGATGGACTTCGCATCCTCCGCGGGCTACGTCGGCGCAAACCCGGACAAGCTGAAGGCGCTCGACGAGGCGCTGGGCACTGAGCATTTCGGCTACATCTTCACCCCCGGCTCCGACCTGGTGGCGCCGTTCAACGCGGCCATCCAGAGCATGAAGACGGACGGTTTTCTCAACAAGATGAACACGCGGTGGTTCTATCTGTACGACGCCGCGGCGCAATAACGAATCCAACGCAGACACCTGCAGCTCCGCCCGCGGCCACCGCGGGTGGGCGCAGGTGTTTGCGTGTCTGTGGTGACTGAATGATACTGGTCAAGAGATTGTCGCGGCTGCCCTATTGGCTGCTGGCGACCCTACTGCTGGGCATCGTTTTCCTGTGGATCATGCTGTCGCGGGGCGATTACCGCGTCATCCTGACCGCGGTCTCGAAGGGCGTCGGCACGACGGTCTACGTCACGCTGATCGCGTTCATCCTGGCGACCTTCTTCGGCTTGGTCCTGGGACTGCTGCGCGTGTCGAACAATCGGCTTGCACGCGAGGCCTCGATGTTTTACGTCGAGATCCTGCGGGCGATCCCCATGCTGGTGATCCTCTACTACATCGCGTTCGTGGGCGCGCCCGGGCTGGCGCACGGCATCAACTGGCTCGGCGACCTGCTCGGCCAGATCCCCCTGCTGGGGGGCGTCGGCTCGGCGTTGGCCGAGTTCCAGGTGCGCGATCTGAGCTTCACGACGCGCGCTATCCTGGCCCTGACGATCGGCTACAGTGCGTTCATCGCGGAGATATTCCGCGCAGGCATCGAGTCGATCTGCGAAGGGCAGATGGAGGCCGCGCGCTCGCTGGGCATGACCTACCGGCAGGCGATGGAGAACGTGATCCTGCCCCAGGCGGTGCGTACGGTGCTGCCGCCGCTGGGCAATGACTTTATCGCAATGCTGAAGGACTCGTCGCTGGTGTCCGTGCTCGGCGTGCAGGACATCACCCAGCTGGGCAAGGTGTACTCGGCCAGCACGTTCCGCTTCTTCGAGACGTACAACGTCGTGGCGTTCCTCTACCTGGTCATGACGATCGGCCTGGCGCTGCTGGTGCGCAGCCTCGAGCGCCGCATGAAGGTGGAGAAGTAGAGACGCAGCAGGTACCCCGATCGTAGAGACGTAGCATGCTGCGTTTCAACAGGTATCAAGGCGACCACATGCAACTTAGCAACGACTTCCTCCTCGACCCCGGCATCCATTTCCTGAATCACGGCTCGTTCGGCGCGTGCCCGCGGCCGGTGTTCGACGTGTATCAGCGCTGGCAGCGCGAGCTCGAGGCCCAGCCCGTCGAGTTCCTCGGCCGGCGCGTGGGCGACCTGCTGCAGGAGAGCCGCGCGGCGCTGGCGGCCTACCTCGGCACGGCGCGCGACGACGTGGTCTACTTCACGAACCCCACGACCGCGATGAACATGGTGGCGCGCAACCTTTTCCGTGACCGGCCCGGCTGGCGCGGCCTGGGCGCGGGCGACGAGATCGTGTCCACCGATCACGAGTACGGGGCGCTCGTGCGCACGTGGCGCTACCTGTGCGCGGAGAGCGGCGCACGGTACGTGGAGGTCCCCATCCCCTTGCCGGTGTCGACCCACGCAGACTTCGTGGAGCGCTTCTGGGCCCGCGTGACGCCCCGGACCCGGGTGGTGTACCTGAGCCACATCACCAGCCCCAGTGCGCTGACATTTCCCGTATCCGAGATCTGCCGCCGCGCGCGTGAGGCGGGCATCCTCGCCATCGTGGACGGCGCGCACGCGCCTGCGCAGATCCCGCTGGACCTGCAGTCCGTTGGCGCGGACCTCTACACCGGCGCGTGTCACAAGTGGCTCATGGCGCCCAAGGGCGCGGCCTTCCTGTACGCCCGGCCGGAGGTGCAGCCGCTGCTCGAACCGCTCGTCGTCTCGTGGGGCTGGGAGTCTGAGCGGCCGGGGCCGTCGCGCTTTGTCGATTGGCACGAGTGGCAGGGAACCCGGGATGTGTCTGCGTTCCTGGCCGTGCCCGCGGCGATTGCCTACCAGGCCGCACACGACTGGCCCGCAGTGCGCGAGCGGTGCCATGCCCTGGCCGTCGAGACGCGGGCGCGCATCGAGGCGCTGACTGGCCTGCCGCCCGTCTCGCCGGAGGACGCAAGTGAGGGCGAGCGCTGGTTCCACCAGGTGTTCACCGCGCAGCTGCCCGCGGGCGTCGACCTGTCCGTACTGAAGGAGCGGCTCTACGCGGAGCATCGGGTGGAGGTGCCGCTCACCGAGCTGGGCGGCGCGAGCTACATCCGGGTGTCGATCCAGGTCTACAACGACCGGGACGACACGGACGCGCTGCTTGCCGGCCTGGCCGCGCTGCTGTAGGGCGTGGCGTGGCTGACGTGCCAGTGGGGGACGGATGGATCGTGCGGCGCTGATCCAGCGCAAGGGCGAGGTGCAGGCGGAGATCGCCCGGCTCAGGCGGCAGGTCGAGGCGATGCGGGCGCGAGGCGATGCGCGGCGCCTCGCGGAACTGGAGCGCCAGCTCGATGCGGC
>JAXGQB010000042.1:0-16735 GCA_040766655.1 Anaerolineae bacterium | reverse complement strand
TGTAACGCTTTACTGAAACGCCGCAGCAGTGGTCCAGACCAAGAAAGTAGGCCTAACATGGGAAGGCGCGACAGACCCACTGGCAGACGTGCCACGATCGCCGATATCGCCCGGGACGCTGGTGTGTCGGCCTCAACGGTGTCGAATGTGCTGAACGGCCGCAGCAACATGATGACCGAGGAGACGCTGCTACGCGTCCAGCGCGTGATGGCTGATCTGGACTACCGGCCCAGCAGCGTCGCAGCAAGCCTGGCCACCCGGCGCACCGCCAGTATCGGGGTAATTCTTTCCGAGATCGAGACCCCCCTGTTTCTACAGGCGCTTCAGGCTGTTGAAACAACAGCGCGTCAGGCGGGCTACAACATCCTTCTCTGCAATGCGCGCAACATCGACGATGAGCATGCCGCCGTGAACGTCCTCCTGGACAAGGAGGTGGACGGAATTCTGCTCTTCTCGACATCTGTCCTGCTTGAAAGCGATTACCTGGCCGACCTGTCCCCTTGGGCTCCGCCTCTGGTTCTCATTAATCGCGCCGTGCTGCACACCCGATTCGATCAGATCAACTGGGACAGCACCGATGCCATGATTGAAGCCATTGCCTACCTGGCGGGGCTGGGCCACCGTCACCTGGCCCATCTCACCGGTCAGGCGCATCGTCGCAGTACACTGGAACGGCTCGAGGGCTATCGCGTCGGCCTGGAGCGCCATGGGTTACCCTATCGGCCCGAGGCGATCAGCTCGGGTGATCCGCTGGAACGACACGAGTGGGAGCGGAACATTCTGGAACTCCTGGCGCTCAACCCGCGTCCAACTGCCATTCTTGCGGCAGGCGATACGTGCGCGGCAGTGACAATCAGGACGCTCCATCGCGTCGGGCTGAGGGTGCCGCAGGACATATCGGTGATCGGCGTCGACGATCAGCCGATGTCTGTTTACCTGAGTCCTTCGCTTTCGACCATCCGCCTCCCGGTGGTCCAGGCCGGCAAGCTCGGCGTTGAGATGCTGCTAGAGCGCATGGCCAGACGGCGCGACTCCGTGCAGCAGCTGAATCTGCCGTGTGAGCTGGTGGTGCGCGAGTCAATCGGCCCGGTTTCCTCCTGACTCTGCCTCAGCCCCGGACGGCTGACTTGACGGTCGTGCCCCCCGCCCGACGGGGGACAAACCCTGCTCGATCGGATCCTCCTTCCGCTTGACCGGAGGGATAGCGCGCCCGCGCGTCACAGCCCTCCTTGCCGCCGGTCCTGGCAATTCTGAGAGAATGACGCCACCACGACACCCTCGACGTAAGACGAGCACTGAATAAGTATCCCGTGCGCCATTTTGCCTATTGACAAAGGCCAGCCGCTCGTGGTATTGTGACTGTATCGGTTTAGTAAACCGATACAGTAGGATACGACGCGGAGCCGCACTGATGCAGGTGCGCCTGCCCTGGTTTGTCGACAGCCAGGATCGGCACTCTGCGTCCGTTGCCGGCTAAGGTTCCAGATTGATGGATGCGCAGGGGAGATGTGGTTGGGTGCATCGTTGGTCTGCCCTTTACACCGTGGATACCCTACAACTTCAACCATCAGGAGGGAAGGCAATGCAGCAAGTGACACCGATTCACACCACAATGTACGATCAATTGCGCACTGAGATCTATCGCACGGACCGGGAGATGGGCCAGGCAGTAGCCCTCAGAACCCGAGAAATTATCGGCCAGGCCATTGCCGAGCGAGGGGTCGCCAACATCACGCTCTCCATCGGCAAGTCCCATCAGGCGTACCTTGAGACGCTGCGGGAGATGTCAGGCATCGACTGGGCGCGCGTCAATGTGTTCATCGTCGATATCAGCATCGGCACGCCGCCAGGCTATCTTGACGTTGCGGCCTATTTGCGGAAGCATCTCATCGAGGCCATCAAGCCGGGTGCTTTCTATCCCATCGCCAGCCTGCCCGTTGGCAGCCAGGAGGTGGAGAGGGTCTGCTGGGAGTATGCGCAGTTGCTGCGGTCGCACCCCTCGGATCTCGTCGTTGCCGGCTGGGGTTTCAGCGGGCACATGGCCCTCAATGATCCCCCGTACACCACTTTCGATGATCCCGCCTGGGTGAAAGCCGTCCGGCGGGCACACCTCAGCCGCGTGCAGAGCGTTGTTGAGGGGAGCTATCAATCGGTCGAAGAGGTTCCCAACTACGCCATCACGATGACCATCCCGGCACTTCTGGCCACCAGGGAGTTGCTCTGCCAGGTGGCCGGGCCGCGGAAGGCCGACATCGTGCGGGATGTCCTGCTTGAACCCATCAGCGAAGATCGCCCCGGCTCCATCTTGCGTCGCGTTCCCCATGCCAGGCTCTTTCTCGACCAGGACGCGGCCTCCAAGCTGTAATTAGAGGAAGTAGTGCTAGCGACGGCCGGTCGTCCTTCAACGAAGACTGGCCTGCGTTACCCGCCGTGAGGAGTAGAATCCATGAAAAGGCAGAACCCGTGGTTAGTCTTGACAGTCCTGATCCTGGTGGTGCTGACAGGGACTCAGTGCCAGTCTCAGGTTCCCGCCGCGCCTGCGGCTGTACAGGAGCCGACCGCCGCTCCTGCGCCGGTGCTGGAGCCGACTGCTGCCCCCGCGCCGGTGCAGGAGCCTACCGCCGCACCCGCGGCGGCACAAGAACCGACCGCCGCGCCGGCCGTTGAAGCAACTGAGGCGCCGGCAGTTGTTGCGTCGAAGTACAACGAGGCACCGGATTTGAAGAAGCTGGTGGAAGAAGGCAAGTTGCCCCCGGTCGAGGAGCGCTTGCCCGAGGAGCCGCTTGTCATGCCGGTTGTCGATGAGATCGGCCAGTACGGTGGGGTCTGGCGACGCGGCTTCCTGGGACCGTCCGATGCGAACAATTACGTGCGCGTGGTCTACGATGCCCTGGCGCGCTACAACATCGATGGCAGCAAGGTGGAACCTCACCTCGTCCAGTCCTGGGAACCGTCTGAGGATATGACTGCTTGGACCGTCCATATGCGGAAAGGTGCCAAGTGGTCGGATGGTGCACCGTTCACAGCGGATGACATCCTGTTCTGGTACAACGACTGCCTCCTGAACACGGATCTCACGCCTGCGCTTCCAACCTGGATCAAGAACGGTGATGGTTCGGCGGCGCTGGTAGAGAAGGTTGACACCTACACAGTGCGATTCACGTATCAGGGACCCATGACAACCTTCCCCACGGAACTCGCTTACCGTGATGGCGGAGACCGAAGCCTGGCGGCCTTCCTGCCGGCGCACTATCTCAAGCAGTACCACCCGAACTACACGCCGCAGGCAGAGATCGATAAGATGGTGAGCGAAGCCGGTGCCAAATCATGGATCGAGTTGTTCATGATCAAGGCCACGCCGCCCGAGAATCCAGACCGGCCCGTCATGGCGGCCTGGATGCCCACGACTCGAATCAGTGACGAGCTGTTCATCCTCGAGCGCAACCCGTACTACGTTGGCGTGGACCCTGAGGGCAATCAACTGCCGTATCTCGATGAGGTGGTGTTCAAGTTCTTCGCCGACAAGCAGGTGCTGAATCTGGGCGCCATTGCGGGTGAACTGGATCAGCAGGACCGGCATATCGACATGCCGAACTATCCGATCCTTAAGGAAAGCGAGCAGAAGGGCCAGTATCGGGTTCTTCTATGGCCGACTTTCGGCGGATCCGACGCGATGATTACGCTGAACCAGACCCACGTCAAGGATCCGGCCATCGGCGATCTGCTGCGAACGAAGGATTTTCGCATCGCGCTTTCGTACGCGATCGACCGCGAGGAGATCAAGCAGGCGGCATTTCTCGGATTGGGGGAGGCAAGGCAGCCGGTGCCGGCGCCCTGGCATCCGTACTATCCCGGCGATGAATGGGCGCGCAAGTACACGGAATATCGGGTCGACGAGGCCAACCGGCTATTGGACGGCATCGGTCTGGATCAGAAGGATGCCGAAGGGTTCCGCCTGCTGCCGGACGGCAACCGCGCGATCATCGAGATTAGCGTGGTCGCGGCCTTCGGATCCTGGCCCGAGGTTGCCCAGTTGGTCGCAGCACAATGGGAGGCCGTTGGCGTGAAGACCCTGGTGCAGGTCAGAGAGAGGTCGTTGCATGCTCAGATGGGCTTTGCCAACGAGTTGCAGGCTTCGATCTGGAACAACGATACCACCGGCTTCCCGCTGACGGGTGCGCCGCAGACAGATCCGCGCAGCAACAACTTCAGCGCATGGGGCCACCTCTACCGGCAATGGTATGGGACCGATGGCAAGGAGGGCATGGAGCCTCCGGCTGAGGTCAAGAAGCTGGTGGGACTGATCGATGAGGCCCGGCTGTCTTCGGATCCGAAGCAGACCGAGTTGCTTAAGGAAATGTTCACGGTTTGGGTTGATAACCTATACCAGATCGGAACCATCGGTTTGACCCCGATGGTCCAGGGGGTGGTGGTCGTCAACAGCAAGCTGCGCAATGTGCCCGAATTGGTTGCGAACGATTGGCCGCTGCGCACGCCGGGTAACGCTCGTCCGCAGCAGTGGTTCTACGCGGACTGATCCCGTAAGAAGGTAATCTGTCAGCCACGCGCACACCCTCGTCCGCGTGGCTGACTTGCCGTCGCTCCTTTTGCTTTATCTCCTCATCACAAACCAATCGCGACTTTTCTACCAATCGTACCTTTCGACTCGCGCATGCAAGTGCTTTGCACAGCGATTGCCGGCTCTCTGGCTTGTTCTCGCTGTGGGGTATCCGGTTCATCGACAAACATCCGCAGCGCGATCTCCCAGATCATCTGCTGCTCCTGCTCGTACTCCGGGAAGCAGTCCGGGCAGATCGGCAGCCCCTCATTGTCCGTGTAGTATGCGGTCCCTACCCGGACGAGATGCCGGCGCGGGTTGGCCGGCGTCGCGGCGACGATCCAGGTGGCGATTTCCCTCTGGCACCGGCTGCAGCGCGCCGGCTCCGCGGTGGACGTGATGACGATCTGGGCCTTGGGGTGGTTGTTGGCAGCCATTTGAGCGATCTCCTGTGGGTGTGGGCGTTCAGCCGATGATGATGGGACCGCGCGCGCGGTCGTGGTCCGGGTTCCAGCGGGTCCACCCCGCGGGCAGGGGCACGGCGTCGTCGGGATAGAGCACCTCTTCCTCCTCCTCGTAACGGGCCGGCCCGCGCGCCAGGCTGATCCGCTCCGGGGCGGGGGCAGGCGGCGGGGAGGTCGGCGGATCAGCCGGCTTCGCCGCAGGCGGGTAGGGCCCTGCGAGCGCAGCCGTGACCGCGCCCAACGGGATGCGGTGCGCGCGGCCGATCTGGACGGTGGGCAGGCGGCCGGCCCGGCACCAGCGGCGGATGGTCTCCTCGCTGACGCGGAGTTCGGCCGCGGCCTCGGCGGTGGTGAGATACTGCTCGGTCATGGTGGTTCCTTTCGGTGCGACTCAGCGCAACGGTGTGCTACAGGTCGGCTGGAACGGTCTTTGCCGCAGAGGGCGCAGAGTCCTCGACGTTGCCTGGGGCTGCGGTGCTCTGGGCCCCCTCGCCGCAGCCCGCTTCGTCGACCAGGTCGAACAGCGATGGCTGCAGCCGGCGCGCGAGCTGCGCGCGGGCCAGGCGCTTGCGGCGCCAGGTCTCGCGGGCGTGCGCGGCGTGGATCGGCGCGTCGTAGGCCAGGTGGCAGCGCTGGCACAGGGCGCGCAGGTTGCGCGGGTCGTTGTTCTGCGGGTCGTCGTCCAGGTGCGCGACGGTGAGCACCACCCGGCTGCCGGTGGCCGGGTGCGGCCGGTGGTTCTCCGCCCTGCAGAACTGGCAGCGGTTGCCGGCCGCCGCGCGCACCGCGCGGCTGATCTCGGGCCAGTTTTTGGGGTAGCGGCTGCGGTCCATGGGCATGTGCGGCCTCCTCCGGGCAGCCGGCCCGGCCGGCGAGCGGCGCGGGCGGGCCGGCGGTGGACGGGTGACGGTCGTTGCGACGGCGCTTTCAGGGGCCCTCAGGGCGGGCCATTCTGGGGCGATTTGGGGCGCATTTCGGCCCACAGGTCTTACTACACAGGCCCCCGAAATTGCGTGCGTCCTGGGCCTTCTCCTTGACTGAACGCTGGCGTCATCGCTGGCATTGTGCCAGCATCGGGCCAGCATCGGGGCCAGCCTCAACGCTGGCGCAATGCTGGCGCTGAGGCTGGCAGGCTTGCGCGACATGCGCGTTTCCGTGGCCCCCGAAAAATCGCTCATCGGGCTCCTCCGGCGTGTGCGGGCGGCAGCTCCAGCTTCCAGGCGAATTTCAGGCTGCGGGCCGGCCGCTTCAGCGCGCCGAGGTCGACCAGTCCCTCCCGGTAGTCGGCGGCCAGGCGCAGGATGGCGAGCGCGACCACGTCGGAGCGGCTGACGCTCTCCGCGTCCGCGATCGCGTCGACCAGGTCCTGCACCGCGGGCTGCAGGTCGTAGGTGGCCTTGGGGCGGCGGGCCTTGTTGGCCTGCCGGCGGCGCTCGGCGCGGGTGTCGAGCTGGGCGCGCAGCTCGCTGTCGATGGCGGCCGGCGCCATGTCGAGCGGGTTGCTGCGGGGCTTGGCTGTGATGGGCATCTGTGCGGCTCCTTGTCCAACATGGATGCGGCGCAACCCGGCGGGTTGCGCGTGATTCGGCTCGCTTCGGGGGCGGCGACCGGCGCCGCCCCCCGCCGTTACGTCAGGGTGATCGCGCGGCGCACCGCGTCATAGGCTGCGTCGAGATCGGCGAACGGGATGGCCGGGTACGACGAAAAGGTTCGGCTGAAGAGGCTGACAAGGCCCTCCTTGTTCCGGAACGTCAGGCCGTGGTTGATGATCGGGGTGCAGGTGTGCAGGATCGAGATCTTTGAGACCGTGTATTTGCCCGGCAGGGGGCGGCCCTGGAACAGCAGCAGGTTGTGCCGCGTGGCGGTGCTGAACGCGATCAGCCCGCTGAGGTCGGCCGGCGCCGCCGGCTCGATGCGCGCCCAAAGCCCCCAGCCCTCCTCGGCCAGGCCTTCCACCGAATGCGGCAGCCAGAAGGTCGGCAGGGGGGCGTGGAGCGGCGCGGGCGGCGGCAGGGCCCGGTAGCTGCGCGGCACGCCCAGTGCGTCGAAGAAGGCGGCCCAGAGCATGTGCAGCCTGGTGCGGTAGCGGGGTCCGGAGTCGATGGCGGTGACAGGATCGATCATGATGCTTCTCCGATGTGCGTGCCGGCCGGCCGCTCAGTGCGTCAGCCGGTCGATGATGGCGGCGTAACCCCGCAGCTTTTCCGGCGGCAGGATCTCCCAGGCGGTCAGCCCGCGCGCCGGCGCCTCGCGCAGCCGGGTGGTGCGCGGGATCGCGGGCGTCACCAGCTCGCCGAACGTTTCGACCAGGGTGCGCAGGTTGAGCTCCGATTCGTTGGTCGTGGCGTCCCAGAACGTGGGCAGGATGCCGGCGACCTCCAGCCGGCGGCCGTTGCGGCGCAGACCGGCCAGCGACTCGAACTGCTGGGTGACGCCGACCAGGCCCAGAAAGTCCAGGGTGGTGGGGATCACGAGCCGGTCGGCCGCGTGGTACACCAGGGTGTGGAGCACGTCGCGCGAGGGGCCGGTGTCGATGATCAGGAAGTCGACCGCGAGCCCGCCGAGCAGGTCGTGCAGGATGCCGGGCGGCGCGGCCGCGAGTTGCTGCTTGAGGTCCGCGGTGGACGGGTCGCCGGGCAGCAGGTAGAAGTTGGGCCGAATCTCGACGCACAGGTTGGCGGCCGGCGCGGCGCCCGTCAGGAGGCGCTGCACGCCGGGGCTGGGACGCCGGCCCAGGCTCGCCGCCGCGTTGCCCTGCGCGTCCAGGTCGACGAGCACGGTACTGAAGCCCGCGCGGGCCAGCCCGTGGCCCAGGGCGATCGCGGCCGTCGTCTTGCCGACCCCGCCCTTCTGGTTGGTGATCGCGATCGTGACCGTCATGGCTGCCTCCCCCGCCCGTTGCGCGGCGCGTCGGCCGGCGGCTGGCCGGCCCCATTGCGGCGGTCGTCGCTGCCGGGCTGCGATCCCCGGTCCGTGGACTCCGGTTCCTGGTCCCCGGTGTCCGGGTCCTGGCTCCCAGTCCCCGGTCCCTGATCCCCGGTCCCCAGTCCCTGGTTCCCGGCTCCCGGTCCCTGATCCCCGGTCCCCAGTCCCCGATCCCCAGTCCCCAGTCCCCAATCCCCAGTCTCCGTCTCCGCATTGGGGTGGATCGTGACGGCCTGGTGGGGCTGCCGGCCCGCGAGGAGCTCGGCGATCGCGGGCGCGTCGCGGTCGACCACCATTGTCGCGGGGAAGCGCAGCAGCAGCACCGTGCCCCCGCGCGGCATGTGGAGGTTGAGGCGCACGCGGTTGGCGTTGATCAGGAGCGCGTGCGTGGCGTCCGCGCACACGGCGGCGGTGTCCGCCAGGTCCCGGCAGAAGCGGGCTAGGTCGGGGTCGTAGCGTCTGGTGTTGAATTTCATGGCGTGCGTCCTCAGTGTTTGATCAGTCCCTCGTAGCCCCGAGGGACGGTGTAGCCCTGGCTCAGGCCGGCCGAGCGGTGGAGGCCCAGGGTGCGCTCCAGCGCGTGCGCGCCGGCCGCGTGCTCGTCGGCCACCGTGACGGTCGGGCACGGCTCGTTGCCCTCCAGCTTGCGGGCCACGAAGTAGCCCGGATTGCAGATCGAGCGCGCCCGGTCGCTGGTGACGTAGGCGTGCCAGCGCAGCACGTTCAGGTGCAGCCAGGCCGCCGGGTGGCCGGCCGCGCGGGCGGTGCGCACGGCCGCCTCCGCGCGGTGCCGCGGGCAGGCGACCAGGTCGACCAGGTCGTCGACGACCGCGACGGCGTCCGCGTCGAGGGGCGGCAGCGTGTCGGTGCGGCGGGCCGGCCGGGATCCGGTCGAGCTGCCGCGGGCCTGGACTCCGGGAGAGCGGTCCTCGGCGCAGACCTCGCCGGCCGTCGGCGTCGAGCCTCGCGCGCGCGGTGGTTGTGGTGGTTTAACGCGCGTGGTTAAGGGGTTTATTAAACTACCACCACCACGCTCGCGCGCGAGGGGGCGCTGGACCACCACGCCCCGCCGAAAGCGGGTTTTCCCTGCTTTCAGCCGTGACGGGCGTGCGCCGGGCATCTGAAAGCGGTTTTTTCCTGCTTTCACGGGTTGCGGCTGGGCGTCGTCGCCGGCGGGGTCCTGCTGAAAGCGGGTTTTTCCTGCTTTCAGATCGGGAGCTGTGCCGGTGGGTCCGGCGGCGTCTGCGGGGGCCTCGCCCTGAAAGCGGTTTTTTCCTGCTTTCGGGAACGCGGCCGCGTCGGTGTCTGCGGCGTCCTCGGGCTGAAAGTGGTTTTTTCCTGCTTTCGGCGCGGGCGGCGTGCCGGCCGGGTGGGCGGGGCCTGTGACGGTGTCCTGCTGAAAGCGGGTTTTTCCTGCTTTCAGCGTTTCGGCCTCGTCGGCGTCTGCGTCGGCCTCAGACTGAAAGCGGTTAATCCCTGCTTTCGTATCGGCAGGCTCGCCGGCGTCCTGGGCGATCTCTCGCTGAAAGCGGGTTTTTCCTGCTTTCAGACTCGCGCCGCTGGCGCGTCCGTCGCGCTGAGTGCGGGTTTTTCCTGCACTCAGCAGGCCTGCGGGCCGGCTCGCTATCCGGGGGGCGTCGTCGCCCTCCCCGATCTCGCTGGGGGTCCACAGGGGCAGCTGCTGGGCCAGGCCGCTGAGCCGCCAGCCGCGGTAGTGGGCGCGCTCGACGAAGCCCATCAGTTCCAGGCTGTTGACGGCCTGCGCGATCGCGGTGCGCTCGTAGCCCGTTGCGGCCGAGAGCTGCAGGAGGTTGGCCGGCCCCGGAAAGAGCCGGATGGCGATGAGGACGGAGAGCGGCGCGCCCTTGAGTGCGCGCAACAGGGTGACTGCATTGTCTGTTTCCATTGTTTCCGTAAACTCTCCTTGCTGGTTTGGAAAGTTTGACGGAACGGACAACCTGGTGTACATTAGTTCTGGATGGTTTGTCCGTCCCGTCTCACCGTGGCCGTTGGTATGGCAGCCGGGGCTGGGGTGAGAGTACAGGGTTGAAGCCGACCATAACGGCTTCAGGGAGGGCCGGGCGAGTACCTGGCCCTTTTCTCTTTTTTGTGGCACGGTGCGTGGCCGTTTAGTAATTTTGTTTTTTTGGGAATCTGGCATACACTTTTTCCCGTTGCCTCTAACCAAAGTAGTTTAGGGCGACGCCGGGACCGGAGGCCCCGGCGCCACAGGTTTTCCCGAAAGCCGATGCTTGAGGAATGAGGGCCTTGGGGCATCGACTTTGACGGCTAGGTGCATCGCGCCTGGCCGTTTTTGTTTCCGCGGTCAGGCGTTTGGTCTTACCACTTGGCCGTGGCGGCAGAAAGGACCTGTTCAATGGAGCTTGCCGATGCAGTCCGCGAGTTCCTCATTGCCGGTCGGCAGTGCGGTTGGAGCCCGACGACAGTCAAGAACTACGGGTGGACTCTGGACCATCTGGTCCAGTGGCTGGCTGACCACGACATCCACCTCGTGGAGCAGCTGGCCGTCAAGCCCCTCCGGCGGTGGGGAGCGGACATCACCGAAGGAAGGCAAGCGGCAACGGTCAAGGGAGCGGTCACCACAGTGCGCAGCTTCTTGCGATGGCTGCATGCTGAGGGGTTGATCGAGACGGATCTCGTCCAGGCACTGAAAGTCCCCCCCGTGCCGAAGAAGATCCAGCGCACGATGACGCAGGACGAAGTCCAGACGTTGCTGCTGGCCTGCGACCATCCCGTCGAGCACGGCTTGACGGCGGACCAGGCCACGGCGACCGCGGTCAGGAACGCGGCCATCGTGTCGCTGCTCTACGACTCGCTGATACGGGCGAGTGAGTTATGCGCATTGCGCTGTGATGAGGTCGATCTGGAGGCCGGCCAGGTGCTGATCGCATCTGGCAAGGGCGGCGATGGACGCTATGCCTACTTCGGCTCGGACACGACCGTCGCCTTGCGGGCCTGGTTGGAGATCCGGCCGCGGTCGCCCACCCAGCCGTGGTTGTTCATTTCCATCTGGGGCAATACGCCCGGCTGTCAGTTGACCACGCGCGGCTTGCGCATCATCCTGAAGAAGCTGGGCGAGCGGGCCGGCGTTGACGCGGTCAGCCCGCATGCGTTTCGGCGGGGCGGCGCTGCCGCGGTCACGTTGGCCGGCATGCCGTCCCGGATGGTTCAGTTGCTCGGTGGTTGGTCCAACATCCGCATGGTGGAGCTCTATACGCGGGCGCTGTTGGCCAACAGCGAGACGGTCAAGATCTTTCGGCGTTTCTCGCCGGTGACTGCGGCGAGAAACGGGATGAGCGGGGAGGCAGGTTAGCAGCTTCCTGCTGTGACTTTGGAAATGGTACAAAGCAAACGCCCGATGTAGTTCACGACAGCTGTGGGCTGACGGATCTCCATCGGGCGTTAGTTTTGGCCAAGATTCGGGTAACTACTCGAACCTTAACCGTCCTCGGTTGCGGTTCGCCTCCGGCACTCGAACCTTAACCGTCCTTGGTTAAGGTTCGTCTCCGACACTCGAACCTCAACCGTCCTCGATTGAGGTTCGCTTCGAAGGTACTCGAACCTTAACCTGTCACGGTTGCGGTTTGCTTCAGGCACATGAACCCCAAGCGCAAGGTTGCAGGTTCGAGTCCTGCTCCAGGAGCTGACGCCTCAGGGGCCGACGTAATTCGGCTCAGTTGTTAAGGTGCGCGGGATCGTGCTTTGATGACACGAGGCTTGCAGGGCGAGCGCCGGCCAGGGCGCTCGTCTTGTTTTAACGCTCTAACGCGCCGGCGCTGGGCCGGCCGGTCGTTGGAATTGTGCGCGCCGGCGTCGATCGAATTCGAGGACGCTGTCGCGGTCGACGACGAACGCTGACGTGCGGGTCAGGGTCTTCTTGTGACCGCTGAGCTCGCCCTTCTTGACCAGGTCGAGCACCGTGGCCCGGTGTATCCCGAGCATCTGGGCTGCTTCAACGACGGTGATCGTGCCTGACAAGTTTGACTCTCCTGGATTGTCGAAGTGACGGAATCGACGGAAGAACTGTAGCACTGCCGTGCTAGGGTGTCAAGTCGTAGTTTGAAGGGCTTCACAGCGGCGAAAGCAGTTGGCTAGAAAGCGAGTCCTTCGGTGGGTGGCCTCGGTGTGCCATCAAGAGCGAAGGAGTAGTCGCCGGTCTTGCATTCACTGCCCTTCAGAACACTGTAGGTCATACCGCTCGCAATCGCCAGTTTTCCTGCATGCTCTGCCTTGGCCAGTACCTCCGGTTTCTTCAGCCAGTCATCGCGCTTGACTTCCAGGATCACCCAGGGGCCGTCCGCCCGCTGTAACAGGAAGTCCGGATAGTAGCTTCGCAGCGCGTGCGTGTCTGGATCGATGTACTGCACATAGAATTCCGACTGGCCGTGTGTTAGCATGCCGGTGAAGTACACCCTGTTAACGCGTTTGTCCTTCAGCAGTCGCAGGAATAGGTCATGCTCAGGCGCCGAGTCGAAGCAATAGGTGTCCAAGTGGAAGCTTTCAGCTACCTTTCCGGGCACTGGGTCAGTCACACATACCACCTTCGCCGGGTCCGCGTGAACGGTGTAATGTCCCGCCTCTGGCTCTTTGACCAGTGCGATTTCCTCCTCTTCTTTCTGCGAGTACTCCTTCACATCATACAGATGCCCGAACAGCCTGGGGATGACCCAGTCATAGAGCAGTTCGTTGTACTCGTTCACCCGCTCCAGGATGTGCGCCGTCCCTTCTCGCGTCTTCTCAAGTATCTCCTCGATCTCCAGGCACGGCCTGTTCAGGTACCGCGCGATCTCCGCCACCAGTGTTAGCTGGCTGAACTGACGCCGCGTGCGCACGTAAGTGATGTCCTCCGTCATCACAGACGCGCCCTCGTCACCGATCAGTCCATCCGTTACTTCGTGGGTCAGCCGATATGCCTCCGTCTCTGCCTGGTCCAGATCCAGGTTCGCCCCCTTCACCATCTCCTTCGGTTGCACCATGAACAAATGCCGCACCCGTTGAATCTTCACCGTCACCAGAGGCTTGGCCACCCGTACCTGGTACGGCTGCCGATCCTGCCCGGCGCCCATTATGTCTTCCACCGTCACGCGGAAGTTCTGCTGCAACTCGTCGCGCAGAATCTCCACATTCTCGTCGCTCAGGTACACGTTCCCCGTTTGTTGGCCCTCACCCACTGATCGCAGACACCGCATCGTGGCCTGTAACACGAATATCTTGGATTTTGGCTTTCGGAAAAGCGCCACGCCGAACAGCGACCGACAGTTCCATCCCTCGCGCCCCTTCCCTACCAGCAGTACATACTGCTTCTCCGACGACGGTCGATCCAACGCGTTAAACTCTCGGATGTCGTCGTTGCTGGCTTCGCTGTGATTGATCAGAATGCGCCCGACGGGTATGTCCCGCTTTGCCAGCGCCGCCTCGACCGCCGGCCGCAGCCTGGTCTCCAGTTCGTCGATGGTGGCTGCGAAGAGTGCCAGTTTCGGCAGCATTCCTTCGTGCCGGCCATCTCCCACGCGCGTCACGAAGTCACCCACCACCTGGTCAACGAACTCCTCGTTGCGTACATTGCTGTAGCCGTTGACCCGCACCTTCTTCAGGTACTCCTTGTCGATGGCCTCCTTCAGCCCATAGGCGTAGACCACCTCAGGTAGCACCTGGTTGTCGGCGTAAGGCGTGCCCGTATAGTTGTAGCACGCCACCACGTGGGTCCCCGTCCGCGCCAGGCTTCGGGCCAGTTCATCGATGGTGAGACGCAGGCTGGTCTTCCGGTCATCTGCGACCGCGCCAACGTCCTTCGCCAGGTTGGTCCCGAACGCGTGGTGCGCCTCGTCCACATATATGCCCAATTGGCCCAGCCGGCGTAGCTTCTCGAACCGTTGGTTGGTTGTCAGTTCCTCCTCGGTGTCCGCCTCATCCAGTTCGTAGAGGTCGCTGAACTCATCGTAGACCGACCCAGGCTGGTAGGTTGGCCGCCCGCTGCGGAAGAGTTGATCGGTCGGCGACTTCTCGCCGTGCTGCCGCTTCAAGATCACCTTCTGCGTGTTGGAGATGATCAGGTTGAACATAGAGCGGTCTAGGGTGTGTATGCAAACCAGTGGACCGTAGTGTATACTGGTCAACATGGTACGCAGACACGAATTGACAGACGAGCAGTGGGAGCGGCTTGCGCCGCTGTTGCCACCGCAAAAACCGAAGACCGGGCGTCCCGCCGTAGATCATCGGCGCATCTTGAACGGCATCCTGTGGGTCATTCGGACCGGAGCACCTTGGCGGGATTTGCCCGAGCGCTATGGGCCGTGGCCGACTGTCTATAGCCGCTTTCAACGCTGGCGCAAAGCGGGGCTCTGGGACCGCCTCTTTGCGGCAGTTCAGCAAGCGTCCGATGCCGCCGGTGAACTGGACTGGGAAGTCCACTATGTCGATGGCACCGTTGTGCGTGCGCACCAGCACGCCGCCGGTGCAAAAAAGGGGACCCTGCGACCGAAGCGTTAGGCCGCAGCCAGGGCGGCTTCAGCACCAAGGTCCATATCCGTGCCGAAGGTAACGGCAAGTTGATGACCGTCGTCCTGACCCCTGGTCAGCAGCATGAGACGACGGCGTTCGAGATGCTCATGGCACAGGGCGCCGTGAAGCGTGCGGGCCGCGGCCGACCGAAGTTGCGCCCGCGGCGCCTGATCGGTGACAAAGGCTACAGCAGTCGCCAGATTCGCCAATACCTGCGCCACCATGGCGTGCGGATCACCATCCCACGCCGGCGCAACGAGAACCGTTCAGGACCTTTTGATCGGGACCTCTACCGTTCGCGCAACCGGGTCGAGCGCCTGATCAACCGCTTGAAACAGTACCGTCGGCTCGCCACACGCTACGACAAACGGGCCGAAAACTATCGGGCAATGTGGCTCATCGCCGCCACGATCTTGTGGCTGTAGTTTGCATACACACCCTAGTAATTGTCGGTGACTACGAAATGTGCCGAGCCTTACCCAATGACAATCCATACCAACGGCTCGCGAGTTACGTGGCGCAATACCAAGAACCAACGATTGTGAAGGTGGAGGATCTGCCATTGGTGAGCGGACGGGCTGTCCCCATCATTGGGTACGTGCTGGATCCGCACAACCCTCAGCACAACCGAATGACACTCCGGCGTTTCCTGTCATCGTGCCGGGATCGCATTTGGTGGTTTGACCCGTACTTTACAGATGCCGTCCTGGATCTGCTGCGCGATGTAGTGGACGACCCAGAGGCGCGGTTGCGCGAGATTCATCTTGTGACCACAACCGAGCAGCTTCTTCCGAGCAAGACGACCAAGGGCGTAGTGCGCAAACCGGCCGTGACAGCAAGCAGGGTGAGCCTATTACAGGGCGAGCTTCAACGTAAGGGGATTGCGTTCGAACTTAGACAGACTGCAAAGTGGGGGCTGCATGATCGCTTTCTATTTCATCCGGGCGGAGCTGTAAACATGCCGCCGTTTAACGGCGCAATTGGAGTCCACGAGTACGTGAGCGAATACGCAACCTCAAACGTTTCTGCTGACTGGTTTAGTGAGTTGTGGATGAAGGCCAGGCCTCTCGAAGCGATTTGAGACCAGCGTATGCCACCGCTCACTTCCGCAGACGAAAGTGTCCGCCACGACTCCAGACTACCCAATGCGAGGCGTTGTGAGACGAGTTGGGCGTGGTATTCGGCGGAGTGCTGGTTGAGACCGTCTTCGGCATCGGCTTGCCGGCTGCTCTTGCGTTGGCTGCCGCGCGCGCGTCGTGTACAGGGTGAGGAGCTGCCAGGATCATCTTTTCAGACAGCCACTCAGCGTCTGCTGCGATCGGCGTTACCTGGTATCCACGTTCGCGGTGAGCAGGATTCACTCACTGGAGCTGCCGGCGAATTCGGCGCGCTTGTCAGGCCCCACAACGAAGCCCGGTAAACAGCCGTTCCACACGGACAGCGGATAGTCGGTTGTCATCAGTGAGGCAGCTTCTTGATCCGGCTAGCTGGCTGGCGCTCCATTGACCAGCACGATACGGTAACGCGCCTTGTTCTCCTTAACCTTCTGAAGCGCTGCGTTCACCTCGGACATGGGCATCAGCTCGACCGCCGGCCTGATGCTATGCGCCTGCGCAAACGAGAGCATGGCGCGCATTGTGGAGGAGTTGCCGATCAGCGAGCCTGTGATAGTAAGCTCATGCGCCACGAGATTGGTCGAATTGAGTTCCAGGTCCGGGAAACCCAGCAGGACCAACTTTCCCCGCTTCTTTAGGGACATGAGGAGCGGCGACCAGTCGATCCCCTTGTTCGCCGTGCAAACCAGGACGTCAAACCCATAATCGAGCTGCCGCATGGCAGCCCTGTCGGTGGCGTCAACGAAGTGATCCGCGCCGAATGCAAGCGCCTGCTCCGCCTTATCGGGTGAGGAGGACATGGCCGTGACTTCGCAGCCGAGAGCGTGGGCGAATTGGATGGCCAGATGCCCCAGCCCGCCCACTCCGATGACTGCAATCTTGAGGTCAGAGCTTGTCAAGTGTGTCCGCAACGCCGAGTAGACGGTGAGGCCCGCGCACATGAGCACTGCGGCAGACTCAGCGGGCATGGACAACGGGAGTGGGTACACAAATCGATGCTCCGCAACGACCGAAGACGAGAAGCCTCCGTAAGGAACCATCACTGTCGTATCCTCAATCCTCATGCACAGTTGGGTCTCCCCCTTGAGACACCACTCGCACTCACCGCATGAACGACCCGCGATCGGCGTTAACCGACGGTCACGGTCGCT
>JAXGQB010000041.1:0-16900 GCA_040766655.1 Anaerolineae bacterium | reverse complement strand
TCCCGCCTTCGGCTGCCAGGCGATCGGCGAGCGCGGCGAGCCGCGCCTCATCCCACCGAACGCCGCTGCGAAGCGGCCATTCGCCGTGCACGGCGGCGCGCCAGGCCTCGGGGATCGCATCCAGCCCGTAGGCCGCGCCGGCCAGCGCGCCTACCACCGCGCCGGCCGTGTCCGCGTCCGCGCCCAGGTTGACCACCTGCACCACGGCCTCCTCGAACGAATCGGTCGTCAGCAGGCCCCAGACTGCGCTCTCCAGCGTGTGGCGCACCCAGCCGCTGTTGGGCAGGTCGCGGCGCCGTTTCTGCGGCGCCGCCTCCACGACCTGGCGCAGGGCCGCGGGCGGGTCCGCGTCGTCGAGCGCCTGGGCCACAGCCTGCTGCGGCGGGACGCCGTGCACCAGGTGATAGATGGCCGCATTGACGAACGCACAGCCTGCGACGCAATCGGGGTGCGCATGCGTCACCTGGTTCTGCAGCCGGCTGGCGGCGAGCAGCGTGGCCAGGTCATCCCAGTGCGCGAGGGCCACGGGCCAGCAGCGCATGACGGAGCCGTTGCCCGCTGCACCGGGGCTGGCTTGCCGGACGGCCTGCATCGCGTCCTGCCAGGCCGCGCCGCGCGCAATGCGGCCGAGCACGTCGCGCGTCTGGTTGCCGATGTCTGGCGGTCCCGCACGATACCACTCGACGAAGCGGCCGGCAAGATCGGTGGCTTCGAGCGGGCTATGCGCCAGGAGGCTCTCGGCCAGGGCCAGCGCCATTTCCGTGTCGTCGGTGAACGCGCCCGCGGGCAGCCGGCCCGGCCGCATGTCGCGCACGAGGCGATGCAGGGGGATGGCGGGGCCGAACTCCAGCGGCATGCCCAGCGCGTCCCCGATGGCTGCGCCGGCTGCCACGCCGCGCAGGCGATCCTGGAGGGTGGTATCCATGATCATGCTCCGACCGGCCAGTCGCGGACGCTTGACGCCATCCTACTCGGCCGTCACTCGCCCGTGCGCATTCAATTGCACGACGCTCTCCCGCACGCTCAGATCCACCAGGTTCACATCCATCTCACCCGTCGCGTCCAACCTGAGCTGCAGCGTCACCTCCGCGCCGGACTCGACCAGCGGCCGGACGACCGATTGGTAGAAGTCATACCACTGGCGCCAGTCCACGGGTGTTTCGATGGTCACGCGGCGATAGGTGCTCGGCGGCGGTGGCGGCACGGGCTGTGGCCCCGGACCTGTTTCCGGCCTCGGCAGGGGCTCCGTGCCGGGCTCGGAACGCGGGGCTGGCTCCGGCCTCGGTTCTTGCTCTGGCGGTCGGAGCAGCCGTTCGGCCAAGGCTGGCCTTAGGAGCCACGCGCCTTCGATGATCTCGAATGCGCCGGAAGGCAGAGTCTCGCGGAAGCGGATGGTGTCGAAGGTCTTCCCATCCCCCAGGGCATAGGCAAACAGGCCGCGCTGGATGCCCCACGAGATCGTGTTCTGCAGCGCCTCCTGGCCGGTGAGCATCGGCAGGTAGGGAAAGCGGCAGAAGTAGTCCCACAGAGTCGCAACGTTGATCGTGTCCTCTTCAGCCGGCCACAGCCGCCACTGGTCGCCCTTACCCTCACTAATCAATCGTGGATCGAGCCGGTCGAGCAGCCTTTGGTCGTCCATCAGGCGCTTCCAGACGCGACTCGCCAGGCTGTGCTCGCCCGGCCGGTAGCCCGGGAAGCCGTGTTCCTGCCGGACCCATAACGTCGTCTCCCCTTCGGCCGTTTCGCCCGCATCGGCGCGGCCGGTTGGCGCGATGATGATCGTGTACGCGCCCCAAACTGCGCCGGGCAACCCCTTGCGTGCCCGATCCAGCCGCGTCTCCAGGTCCTCCATTTGGATTTCGGAAAGTCCACCGCCGCGTCGTCCCGTGCTTCTATCGGGCGAGGGAGCCGGGCGATACTGGCGGTGGATGGCTTCCAGCGCCAGGAGCTGCACCGCTGCATCCTCCATCAGCCGCACGCCTTCGACCGTAGGGAGCACGAAGGCAATGGTGTTCTTGAGCTGCCGGAAGGTGTTGCCCGCACTCTTGAAGATTCCCTGGACGAATGCCTGTGCGCCGCTCTGTTCGCGCTCGCTGGCGCCCCAGGCATGGTTCGTGTCCAGCACGACGAGAGTCAGCCTGGACCCTGTGCGCACATCGACCGGTCCGGCGGGCCAGATGGCGACCTGGGGGAAGGGTCGGCTGCCGGCGACCTCTTCGATCACCTCCCGCAGCTTCTGACGGGCTGCATCAGGCTCCTGGCGGATGGCGTCGATGCGGGTGACCAGCATCTGGTTCAGGTTAGGCTGGCTGTCGATGCGATACGTGCCCGCCTGGACGACCAGGTACCATAGGCGGCGCTGCAGCTTATCCAGTGCATCGGCCGCCAGCGCAGGCACGATGCCTGGCTGTAGGGTGGCCAACCACAACTGCGGGCGTTCCGCCGAGGGCGAACGCTGCGTGGCGCCGCTGTGGGAGTACATGAAAATGGCAGTGGCCAGTCCGGTGGCGATGCGATGTCGTGCGTAGTCACCGCCGGTGACACGGTCCAGCAGGGGCGCCTTGGACTCAGCGGCTCCGCCGATGTCGGAGAGGATGGCTGATTCGTAGTCCCCGCGGTTGTCTACGTATTCCAGCAGTTCGTTGCGCAGTTCTCCGTCGTCCAGGTTGATGTGCGCGGGCTGGATCAGGGGAGATGCCTGCTTGGCTCGATAAAGATCGCCCACGATCAACGCCAGCAGGCGCAGCACGCCACGGGTGCGTTGGAAGCCGCTGATGCTGCCCCAGCGATCGCGCAGGATCTCGATCAGCGCGGGGTGGAACGGATAGGCGCGCACCATCAACTCGCGGTACTCCGGCGCCTGCACCTCCTGCGGGAAATCGTTGGGATGGCCGCGATAATAGTCCCAGTAGGCCTGCGCAACGCCGCGGGCCTGGGCCGCGATGACCGCCGGATCGGAGTCGAACAGGCGGCGCTTGAGGATCTCGTATAGTTCCTCGCGTTCGGCGCTCACCTCGACCTGCCGGGTGCGGCGCAGGATGCGGATGGCGGTGTCGATCTCGCGTGCAGCGCGGATCGCGGCCTCGCCGATCTGCTCCTGTTCGCTCGATGTCATGGTGAGCACCAGCGCCACGTCGTCGGCCGCGTTGACCGCGCGGGTGAGCTCTAGCAGGAACTCCTGCGCCTGGTCGGACAGGTAGCCGCGGCCCACGGCGATGCCGCTGGCCTTCGTGATGTATGAGAGTGTCTCGTCAATCAGGATCAGCGATGGGCCGGCGGCCGCGAAGAGGCGTGCCAGCGTCTCGCTTCCCGGCGCTACCCGTGCCTCATCGCTGGCCCGCACGATCTCGTAGAACTCCGCCCCACGATCCCGCCCGCCCAGCCGATAGGCCAGCTCGCCCCACAGCGTGCGCAGAGTGAGCCCATCGGGGGTGCGCCGCGGCTGGCTGGGGCTGATGTGCGCGCAGTCCACCGCCGCGACGCGGGCGGACGGCACGGTGTCCAGCTCGGCCTCGGCCAGGAGTTGCGCCACCGGCTCCAGGTAGCTCACTTCGGCCCCGCGGGCGATCATGTGGTAGAGGGTCAGCAGGGTGTGGGTCTTGCCGCCGCCGAACACGGTGGCCATCTGGGTGATGGCGATGCCGTCCTCCTGGCCCGCCAGCCTGCGCAGCACCCCGCGCAGGGTGCTGCGCAGGCCGCGCGTGAGGAAGGTGCGCCGGAAGAAAGTATCTGGATCGCGATATTCGGGGACCGCCTCGCCTTCGATCACTTGGGCCAGATCCACCGCGAAGACCTTGAGGTCCATACGCCCCTCGCGGATATCGCGGTGGGGCATGACGATGTGCCACCAGGGAACCCCGCCTCCTGGTCCCTCGTCTTGCCGCGGAGCGGAGGGGGGAATCCTGCCGGCTTCGCGCAGGATCAATTCGACCTGGTTGACGACATAGGCTGCCTCGGCTGGATCCGGCTCGTGTCCCTGGTGGACGGCCCTGTTACGGATCTCGATGAGCGGATCCAGCGCGGCCACGTTGAGGTAGACCAACGGCCGGCCCAACACCTGCGGCAGGTCTTCGTAGGCCCGGCTGGCGCGGTAGACGCTGATGAGCTTGCCCAACGTGAGCTTGTTGAGCGCCTGACCGCCGCCGACCTTCTCCTGGGCTTCGATCAGTTGTCGTTGCCGTGCGGGCGCGGAGGTGCTCAGGAGCTGGTTGTAAAGCTCGACCAGCAGCGTCTCCAGTGCGCCAGCGGCGGTCTGCACGGCTTGAGCCGTATGGGCCTGTTCGAAGAGGGTCTTGGCCTTGGAGAGAATTTGGCCATAGTTCATGGTGACATCCTTGATCAGGTGGACTTGCTCTGGTCTTGTCTTGATGCAGCACAAAATCGAAGTTTCCTTGCGGCAGAGACCACGTTCTTACATTCCGTCCCAGGCAACCTGTGGACATGGACTCTCTTTCATTCAGAATCAGTGTCGGCCTTTGGACTGCTATGAGCAGTCTGTTCAGTCATAGAATCGGCTATCCAGTCCTTCGTCATCTTGGCCTCTACCGTCTTGGTCATCAGTCGCAAGTAATACTTGGTTATTGATAGAAAACAGTCCATCAACAATAGCAGTGCTAGCACTGTAAAGACAATGGCGCACGCGTTCAGGTCAATGTTGGTTTGAATCATAGGAAGTACGATCTGTCGAGCATTGGCTGACTGGTCACTGAACGCAGCCGTACTCAAGAACGCCAGTAGCAAACTGGTGATTGAGATGCGTACCACAAACTTGTCGTTTTGTATGAACTGGTGCGTCATGCCCTTCTTGCGTAGTTCCCTGCTTATCAAGTAGTCTCTGTTTTGCCCTACCGTGAAGAGCACAAAGATGCCAATGAAAAGCGCGTTGGCCTCAACCAACATCTGGTTTATTAAGGGGACGGCTTCCGCGCCACTTTGTAGGTGAAGCAATGCAAGAAGCACGGCACCGATGATCAAGAGGACCAATCCGTTCAGCCTGATCTCTGTCCACACGAAAACAGGCAGCGTAACGGGCCTGATATTCCCTTGGAATTCGGGCTCTAGTACGATTTCGAAGTCGCTCTGTGATAGGGGCTTGACCTTCTTCGTGACATAGATCACGCTATCCGGCGCGATGGAAAATCTTACCAAAGCCTGTTCAGTAAGAATAAGGATTTGAGGTTTACCGATATAGATGCCGCGCTCTCGTGCGAGCTTCTCCAGGCTCCTGTAGAGTTGTTTGAATTCTTCCAGGTCCAGCGTATCGGACGCCCCCTTCAGACTGTTCGAGAGTATGGCTTCTGCAAGCACACTTACGCGACTTTGTTGCGACATAACGCACTCACCGTTCGCCAAATAATGGCAAATCACTGCTGCTTTCCCGGCGACCCCGAAGCTCTTTGAGTCTGTCACCGAGTAAGCCGAACTTCCGGCGAACAAAGGCAAGCAATCGTTCTAAGTCATCCTCGGGGAAGAAGGGGGCATTAGTGTTGAGCGCCAACACGATCTCTTCAGGCGCAGATCTCAACCATTCTCTTGGCTCCCCGTACTCGTCAGTGCCCTCCAAAGCTTTGAGGCTACCCGCTGTAACCACTCCTTTGACGATCTTTGCCTTTTGCAGTTGTTCTCCTGTCCATTCGACACGGCTCGATTGCGCAAGGGCCTCATTTATCACTCCCTTGGTAAATTCATCTGCATCGAAATTGGGGTTGAACAGACGTACATCCGCGGGGACTTGCGTTCCGTATAGCTGGTCTACCTCAACTCGGCTAATCTCGTGTTTGAAAAAGATGTCGAGCATTTGTTCTCTTGTGTATTCCTGGCGAACGCGATTCAATTTCAGTTTTGGGCATGACAAACCACTGGTCTTGAATATAACCTCTAGCTCACTGAAAAGCCCTTCGCGCACTAAGGGGCCAGTAAGTTCTTCATAATTGTAGACACGAATGCTCTGCGCGAGCAGTAGACCTTCTGCCAGAAAGAGCACGAATAGCATTCGCTGGAATGAGAGCTGTTCGCCCTCAATTGGGAGCTGCATATCATCGTACTGTTGCACTCTCAGGGTGCCCTCACGCGCAAAGTAGCCATACACGATACTGCCTCTCTCGCGACAGTTAAGAAAGCCACGGCGCCGGCCTTGTACAGGACGCCATCCACCTTCGAGTATGGTGCGCGTGATCCGCTCACGATGTGTCTCTTCCACTGTTGATTACGTCTGAATTTTGACCCGGGTTTACGCCTGAAAACTGACCCACCCCGGAGAGGATACGGTTAAGAAAGACGAGACGGATTCGGTGGACCGAACCCCTCTCGCCTCCCTCTTGGGTGAGACAGAGTATACGGCCAACGGCGCGATCCTGTCAATCAACTGCTCCAGAAAGACGAACGGATCGGTTGGGCCGAATCCCTCTCGCCTCCCTCTTGGGTACGGTGCGGTACGGCGCATCTGGCGGGACGCGGCGAGCGCTAGGCGGTGTTCTCGCCGGAGCCGGCCTCCGCGTTATTGGGCGACAACTTGCCGCGCATGCGGTAACTGGGTCCTGGGATCAGGAATACATGGCTGAAATGCAGGAGCCGGTCGAGGATCGCCGCCGCGATCATCTCGTCGTCGCCGAACAGGCGGCCCCAGTTGTCGAAGGGCACATTGGTGGTCAAGACCAATGACACCCGGGTGTACAAATGGTTCACCATCTGGAAGAACAGATTGGCCCGGCGGGCGTCCATCGGCGTGTAGCCAAGCTCGTCGATCAGCAGCAGATCCAGGCGGCCCAGGGCTTGCGTCAGCTTGCCGAGCGTGTGCGTGGCGTCGGCCGCGACGAGCTGCTCCAACAAGGCTAATGCCTGGCAGCACAACACACGTTTGCGGGCCTGACAGCCGCGCAGCGCCAATGCGCTGGCCAGATGCGTTTTCCCGGTGCCCGGGCGGCCCACGAACACGATGTTCTCGGCGCGGGCCAGGAAACCCAGTTCCGCTAACTCGCGGATGCGGGCGGCGGGCAGCGCGGGCTGGAAGCTGAAGTCGAAGCCTTCAATGGTGCGGACCATGGGCAAACGGGCCTTGGCAATGCGGGCATTGATGGAGCGATCCACCTTGTTGGCCAGTTCTTCCTCGGTCAGGCGCGCGAGGTACGCAGTGTAGCTCATTTGGGTCTTGGCGGCCTTCTGAGCTTCTTCCTCGAAGACCTGGGCCATCGTGCGCAGGCCCAACCGTTTCAGCTGCGTGCGCAGCAGTTCCAGGTCGGTCATTGGGCCGCCTCCAGAATGTTCTGATAGACCCGCAGATCGGCCGTCAAGCGTGCGGCGTGCAGTGGCTGCGCCGGGCTCACGGCGACAGGCGCGCTGAGCGCTTCCGTGTAGCCTACCAGGCTGCGGATGAAGTGCTGCGAGTAGGTGTTGTATTCCTCGGCGCGGGCCAAGGCGCAGCGCAGCGCCGTTTCCGGGTAAATCTCGGCCAGCGCCAGGATGGCGCGCAGATGGCTCAGGGCGTTGTTGGGGTGCTGCGTGCGTAGACCGGTGAGAAAGCCGTCCAGGTCGGGAAAACGTTGGCGGAAGGCCTGCTCGGCCACCAGCCAGGTGCGTGGCGCATCCTGCCGCAGGCCCGCATAGTGCGCCGGATCGAGCACCGTCAGCCCGCGTTGGGCGGCGAAGCGATGGCGGGCGATCTCCACGCCTTGCAGGTTGCGAATGGCCAACTGGCTGCCTTGCGACGGACGGAGCCAGACTTTCTGGCGGGCATACTGCCAGGGTACGCTGTAACGGCTGCCGGCAAACGGCACCAGGCAATCGTAGCTGACCGTGCGCAGGATTTCGTGGCTGCCGACAAAGGGTTGTTCCGGCAGCGGCGTGAGCGCCGGCCGTTCGGCCGCAAAGAGGTCCAGGGGTCGCTGGCGCGTCGTGGCGTGCACGACCAGGTCGAGCTCGTCGGTCACGAACGCGGCCAACGCACGGCCGAAAGCGTCGAAGTCCAGCCAGGCGTGGCCCTTGATGAAGTGCTCTTCGAGGTAGAAGAAGGGCCGCTCGATCTTGCCCTTCGTCTGCGGCCGGCCCGGCTGGCACGCCACCGGCTCAATGCGGTAGTGACCGCACAATTCCAGAAAATGGTTGTTCCAGGTGAAGCGGGCGGGGTCGGCCGCGGTCACCAAGGACCGGTCGTTGTCGACCAGCAGACGCAGCGGCGCACCGCCGAAGTAGCGCAGGCCCGCCTCCAGCGCCTCGTAGATCGACGGCTGCGTGGCGTCCAGACTCGGCCAGTAGAACTTGCGGCGGCTGTAGCCCAGAATCAGCCCGAACACCACGACCTTGGTCGGCACGTCGCCCAGCATGACGGTGTAGAACGACCAGTCGAACTGAGCCTGCTCGCCGGGGCCGGTCTCGTAACGCTCGGTGACGCGCTTGTTCGCCGCCTGCTTGATGCCGCGCAAGTACGCGTAGACCGGCGTCGTGCCGCCGTCGTAGCCCAGCAGGCGCAACTCGCGGATGATGCGCGAACCGATGAAATGCTGCTCGATCGCCATGTTCTCGATCTGCTTGAGAAAGGGTGTCAGCTTAGGATTCGGCCGCGGCGGCCGCGTGTAGTGGGGCGGGGTTTCCGCGTCGAGAGCCGCACGGACGGTGTTGCGCGACACCCCCAATTCCTTGGCAATGCCGCGAATGGATTTGCCTTGCGCGCTCAGGTAGCGAATGGTCGTCCAGGCTTCCACGGTGATCATCTCCTGCGGTCTCCTTGCTGCAGTCTCACAGCAAGGATGATGGTCTCCGTGGGGTGGGTCAACTTTCAGACGTAAAGTGGGTCAGTTTTCAGACGTAATCTACACCACCGTCGCCCAGTCAGGAATCTCAATCTCATAGAACATTAGTGTGGCTTCAGACTGCGATTCGTTTGGCATGCTCCATTCTCCTAAGAATCGAAGGCTCTCGGGGTTGTGGACTCACAACAACCTTTCCTGCCGCACCACCTCCGGCAGCGACTCGCGGCCGGCGAGGAACCCCTCCAGCAGCCGGCGTTCGGCGTCGTCGGGAGGTAGGACGTTCACTAACGTCTGTGCGACCAGGCGCACCTGATCATCGCGGCCGGTTGTGGCTTCGGCCAGGAAGCGCGCCAACGCCTCCCGATCGCCCTTTTCCCACAGCGCGACAGAGCGATGCAGCACGTCCACGATGTCCGCCTGCCGGCCCGAGCGGTCGGCCAGGCCCAGGTCTTCCAGTTTGCCGCGAGCCTTCGGCCCCAGCAGGCTGACCGTCTCGCCGCTCTGCTTAAGGATGCCGCGGCGCTCCATGAGGGCCGAGACGTCCGCACCCAGCGCCATGGCCAGGCGCATGGCATCGTCGAACGGGATCTTCTCGCCCGCGTAGGCCCAGCGGTGTAGGATGTAGTAGCGCGTCGCTGCGTCCACCGCGCCGACTTTCGCGGCCGAGCCGTTCAGGATGCGATCCAGTGCGTACTCCGAGACCAAGGACTGCACCAGGTCGAGCAGCTCGCCCACGGTGACCTCGCTGCCGTCCAGCCGGTAGACGTGGCCGTAGCGGCCAAAGACCGACACGGCCGGCCCGATGGCGCTGATGAAGAAGTCCGCGCCGCGGATCCCCTGCGCCCAGAAGAAGTCCAGCCGCTCGCGGATGGTGGCCGTTAATTCGTCGCGCACGTCGTCCAGGTAGCCGTCCTTGTCCGCGTCGCGTACGCGGCAGACGATGAAGATGGAGGAAGCCAGAGAAGCATTGTCAATCGCTCGAAGACGTCCTGGACGCTCAGTATGCAAAGGCCAAGACGCGGTCACGACCAACCCAGACTCAAGGAGGCTATTGAGCAAGGTCTCCCATGCCGCAGTGGATTTGTGGGCAAAGACCACGACAAAGATGCCGTCAGGTCTCAACACGCGGCGAGCCTCTCCGAAGGCGCGAGTCATCTCCCTTTCGTAAAAGGCGGCGTCTTTGGTGCTTGAAGACAGATAGTGTGGGCGATCCTGTACAATCTCTGTCCCTTTTGGCGTCATTGGGGTCCTGAACAGGGCTTGATGTAGGTGCCCCACTGAGCGCTTAAGCCAGACGTAGAAGAAGTCCGCAAGGTGCGAGTACGGTACACTGTCGTAGTAGGGTGGATCAGTTACAATCGCATCGAAGTAGCTATCGACATAGATTAGGCGAGTAGCGGTACCTTGGTTGGCAACAGCAGGAGCTTGTGCGCCTACTGCCGAAGCATGTTCGATGACTTCTGTGACCCACTCCACGGACGCAGACCATCCTGATGTGTTTCCGAGGGGGTTGATCTCAGTGTAGTCCCAGACCATTCCAAGTGCCTGCCGTCCGAACGTGCCAGCAATCGCCTCGACGGTGTCACGCCAACGCGCTAACGACGAACCGTAGTCTGCAGCACGGTCAAGGATGAGCCCAAGATAGGTGCTCACGGCGCTTGCACGTTCAGGGTTCATTCCCTCTTTCAGCATCGCGTCGTAGGCGGACCTTACCTGGCGGGTAAGGCAAATGAGGGCCGCAACTTGGCGGGCGTTGAACAGCTTGGCCCAAGTATCCATTCCATACAATGGAAGTGAAATTCGGCGCAGTTCGGTGGTTGGGATAGACTCATCCGGCGCCTCGTTGTGGAGCTTCACTGCCAGTCTTGCGCTCTCTCTGTACAGATCCACATCATCTTCTGTGAAGGGTCGGTAGCCTTTGCCAGCAGTTGTCTGCTCGGAGATCACGGCCAGTGGCATTTCGCTCATGCGCCCGGCCACGCCTTCCGCTCGGACATACTCCACGTCGGCCACCTGGTTGCAGACCAGACAAGTCGCGTGACCCGCGCTGCTGGTGCCCTGGTTCGGATCGAAGTCGGCGGACTGTGGTCCGCCTGCGGCTGATTGGCCCTGGTGTTTGCCTGCGGCAGGTTGGTTGAGGTCAATGACCTCGAAAGTCACGCGCTTTGCGGTTAGATCCACCACGGGCCTGAGCGCCAGCTTACGCCTGCTCGTGTTGGCCAGCCACCACTGGCGGACCAGTGGCATCTCGGCGCGGCACGCCGGGTTAGGGCAGCGCACCGTGCGCGCCCACAGGTAGCCGATGATGGTCTCCTTGCCGGCGGGATTGGCATACAGATGTCCGATCCGTTCGCGCGCCCGCTCCAGCACCCATTGGCCCCACTTGCGCACGTCCGCGGCCAGGGGATTGCCCCCGGTCTCGGCAGGCAGCGCCAGGTCCAGGGCCATCTGCTTCGGTTCCTCCTGGCCGGGCAGGCGCAACTGCACCGGGCCATCGGCGCCAGGCGGCGTCACCCGCTCCGGTTGGTTGTACTTTTGCGGATAGACCAGTGTGCACAGCTCGATAAGGTGCGCGACGGGGTTCAACTCAACGGCATGGGTCTCGCACCCCAGGCGCAACGCCTCCAGCCCGGTCGCACCGCCGCCCATGAATGGGTCGAGCAGCCGCGGCGGCCGGTCGGGGAACGCGTGGCGGATCAGCTCGCGCGCCTTCTCGATGGCCTCGGAGTTGCCGTCCTTCACCTGATCCCAATTCACAATGACCTTGATCAGCTCTTCCAGCTTCTCGCGCTCCGCGTCATCCTCGGGCGCGGGGATCAGCGACGCGAAGATCGCCGCGCGCATCGCGGCCAGCGGCCGCCGCGCCCACCAGATGTGCAGTGTGGAGATGTGTCCGTGGCGAATGGATTTCTCCCGCGCCGATTGCTCGCTGATGGCAGCGAGGGGGAGGGAGACCTCGATGAGACGACGGTCGACCATGGGGTTGCCTAGTCTTTCGTGTCCACTGGCTCGGCCGTCCCGATGTCCAGTGTCCCTGTCAATTCTTCCTCAGTGATCTCGATGGCTTGAAGTGGAGGTCGCTGCGAGACGGGCTTGTCGTAGGAGCAGATGTCCACCGTGATCACAAAAATCGTCTTATGGTTGTGCACTACAACGGGAATCTCAGCGGAATGGCGCAGCGCGAAGCGCAAATCACGGTCGATGGTCCGGTAGATCACAAGGTAACCAAACGGCTCGTTGTGCTGTTGAGTGTAGGTATAGACTTGAGCGAATCCTTTACGTAGATACGCCTTGCCGCGGCTGTCGCCATCGAATACTTTTGCATCGAGAAGCAGCGGATCAGGGGTATTCTGTGCAGCGATCAAGTCGATTTCGCCCGAGATAGACGAAGGTTCGATCATGAAGTCGACACCCTGGTCGTACAGGAAAGCGTACAGATCCAGAGCAAGTCGCTTCTCCGCTCGGGTTGTTTCTGTCTGGCAGAGGGCCAGAAGCTTTTCTCGGTGAAACCATTCCGAGCGGTGCTTGTAGCGCATGAGAAGCGCGAGCATGGCGCGCTGATCATCAAGCTGCTCATCAACGTATTCGTAGAGTGGCTCAAGATACAGTTCGCGGGCTTGGTCCAAGGCCTCGTCGAGGCGAGAAACCGACCGCGAGGAGAGCCTGAGTAGCGTATTCTCGTCGCCGTCTGCCAACTTCCTCAGGACAGAATAGCCGACCGCCGCGGCCTCCTCTTCGGTTTCGGCGTGCCACTCGTTCCCCTGCAACAGCATTTCTGTGTCATGTGTGACAGCAGGAAACTGGGCGAGAAGTCCCTCGACGATGCCAACGAAGATCGGCTGGCGGTCAAAAAAACGCCAGAACTGCGTCAGCACTGATGGGAATGCCTCAGAGTTGACGGAGTTGAGTCGGCTAACACGTTTCTGTAGCTTGTATCTGAGGTTCTGGACAAACAAAGGATCCATGACTTCCTTTCACAAACGGGTGGTTGTGTGGCCGATTCCCATAACCTGAGTCTGCAACCAGCGAACGGCTCGTCGCACATCGCGTATGGCCTTCCGCGTTGTCCCAAGATGATCTTCCACCTGGATACTCCCTTTGCAGCCGCGGCAGATCACAACGTCACGAATGCGCGCCTGCTTGAGAGTGATCCGGTTCGCAAACCGGCACTTCTGGCACTCGACTACAACGGATTGCTTCCCAAGGTCAAACATCGTCCACTTGACCAAGCTGTCGAGTCACCTCGTATCTCGGTCCTTGCTCAGCCACGCGTGCCCAACCTTGCTGCACCACGCGATAGCGCACCTGCGGGATCACTTCTTCGCGCGCCAGCCGGTGGGCAGGATCCTGCACGACATGGAGCCCGGGCGAAGTCAAGGCGTCGGTGACGATGTAGAGCCAGTATGCCTCGCCCAACTGCTCGGCCTTCAGCCATTCGTTCTCCGAAAGTTCCACCGCGCCCACGCCTGCGCGGCCTTTCACCTCGATGTAACGCACTTCGCCATTAGGGCTGCGGCTCAGCAGGTCGTAGCCCGGCGATTGAGCACTGACATCCTCGGCCCGCCAGTCCCGGCCTTCCTCGTAAGCGATTGCGAAAGTCATCGCGGCGTCCTCGACGGGATCGCTGCGGCGCATCGGCGGTTCGCCCGAATGGGGAGCGGCAGCTTCATGCGTCGGGACGACCGCTGCCACACCAAGGATTTCCGGCGCGGCCAACGCCAACACGGCCTCGCGTTCGACCTCTGCCAGCCGGTTTGCCTGCCGCCGGCGCAGGTCGTCCAGGTGGCGGCGTTCGTCCTGGAGGCTCAGCCCCATATCGGCCCCGCGTGCAGCTCGCTGCTCGTACTCCATCAGCTTGCCCTGGCTGCGTGCGATCAGCGTATCGAAGGAGCGACGCAGGTAGTCGCGAATGATGCCGGTCTCTCGCGACCTCCCTGCCTGAAGCTCGTTCAGGTATGGTTCCAGCACGTAGTCCAGGCTCCACTCCTCCGCTGCCTCCGCCTCGGCCGGGGACGGCTGCAAGGCGGCGGGCAACGCCGAAGGCTCCTTTGCCGGCTCGAAGTCCAGAAGCCGCCCTGGCGAGATCTCGCGCAACGCACCACCGCCGGATGGCTGGTAGAGGGTGAAGAGCTTGCGTCCGGCAACCCGCCCCAGGCCGTCTTCGACGTTTCCCTGCAACAGCCAATACAGGCCGGCCGCCTTGTCCTCAGGGTCGCGCAGCACTGCGCCAGCGGCCAGGTCGGGTGCATGGCGCGCTATGACGTGATGGGCAACCGCTTCGAACAGCGGATGGCCCGGACCGACGTAGGTGAGCGCGCGGTCGGCCTGCAGGTCGGCCTTGTCGAAGGTGAGTGCCAGGTAGCTTTCGGCTGGGACGCCGTAGCGTCTTCGCACCTGTTCAGGCAGATCGCGCAGGAAGGCCGGCACGTACGGGATGCGCCAGAAGCCGTCGTCGCGCAGCTCCAGCCGGCCCGGCGCCAGCGCCCGCATGGCCTGCACGAAGAAGTTCCGGATGTAGGCTGGCACCAGCCGCGCTTCGGCCGCCCGCTGGCAGTCACCGCGTAGTCGGGTCAGGTCCACGTAGCGGGTGGCCAGTCCGGCCAGCGTTGCATCTTGCAGCCGCGCATTCTGATCGTTATCGAGCCGCGTCAGCACCCGCTCACGCACCTCCTCGAAGCTCAACCGATTCGCCAATGCATCGCGAATCAAGTGCTCCAGGGAGACTCCTTCCAGGAGTTGATCCACCACATCGAACACCCGATCCTGCCCCAGTCCCTCGCGCATCCGCGCCAGCTTGTCGAGCAACGCGTGCAACACCATCCCCTCGCGCGTGCTGGTGGCGACCAGGTTGTAGATGTAGGCTTCATAGCGCTGGCCGTAGCGGTGAATGCGGCCCATGCGCTGTTCCAGACGGGTCGGATTCCACGGCAGGTCATAATTAAGCATCAGGTGACAGAACTGCAGGTTGATGCCCTCGCCTGCGGCCTCGGTAGCCACCATCACCTGGGCGCCGTCAGGATCGTGGAAATGCTCTTCAGCGCGGTAGCGCTCGGGTGGCGCCATCGTGCCGTCAATGTGCGTCACGCGCAGGCTCCAGCGCTGCAGGTTCTCGACCAGGTAATCCAGGGTGTCCTTGGCCTCGGTGAAGATGAGCAACTTCTCCCCGGTGTGGAGCACATCGCGCTGTTCCATTACGCGGCGGAGCTCATCCAGCTTACGCTCCGGCCCGGCATCCTCGACGGCCTGAGCCTGTTCGGCCAGAGCGTTCAAGATGGCGATCTCGGATTCGAGCTCGTCCAGGTTACGGGCCACCGTATAGCGCAGTGCGCGTTCCTCGGCTTCCCAGCGCTCCATCTCCGGCGCGTCCTCGGAAAGCTCCTCGGGTGCTTCGCCGCGGCGTGCGGCTTCCAGCAGGCTGGGGTTGCCCTGCACTTCGTCGCACAGCGCCTGTAGGCGGTCGCGGCGATGCTCCAATGAGCGCCGGATCGCACGCACGCTCGATGCCAGGCGGCGTTGAAGCACGATCAGTGCGAAGGTGACATTGCGGTTGTCTTCGGCCAAGGCACGGTTGAAGGAGTCGGCCACGTAGTCGGTGACTGCTTCGTAGAGCTGCTGCTCGGGCTCGGTCAATTCGACGCCCAGGGTGAGCACATGTCGTGGCGGGAAGAGCGGCCGGCCATCGAAGTCCACCATGTCTTCCTTGAGCCGGCGCAGGAAGATCGGATTCTCCTGTCGCTGCACAGCGCGGCCCAGGATCTCCGTATCGGCGAAGAGATCGGGGTCAATCAGCTGCAGCAAGAGACGGAAGTTCTCGGGATCGCCCTTGTGCGGTGTCGCGGTCAGCAGGAGCAGATGCTCGGTGTGATCGGTCAGAATCTCGCCCAGGCGGTAGCGCCGCGTTCGTTCCAGTTTGGAACCGCGCTGGTAGGCCGCCATCTTGTGGGCTTCATCCACAATCACCAGATCCCAGCGCTGAGCTCGTGCCAGGCTCTCCAGGGCGTCCCCGCGCCATGCGAAATCCATCGAAACCACACACTGGTCGGTGACTTCCCACGCGCGGCTCCCCCGGCTGGCCAAGGCTGCGCGGTCCACCAGGTCGAACGATTCATCGAACTTCTCGACCATCTCCCGCTGCCACTGCGGCGCCAGGTTGGCCGGAGCAACGATCAGCGTGCGGGTGACGGCGCCGCGCAGCTTCAGTTCTTTGAGCAGCAGGCCGGCCATGATCGTCTTGCCCGCGCCGGGATCGTCGGCCAGCAGGAAGCGCAGCCGCGACTGGCGCAACATATGACCGTAGACGGCTTCGAGTTGGTGGGGGAGCGGATCGATACGGGCCACGCTGACTGCGAACAGAGGATCGTAGGTGTAGGCCAGGCGGATGCGAGTGGCTTCAGCCGCCAGTTTGAAGCCCAAGGGATCGCCGGTCAGAGTTGGGTGATTGTCCTCGACAACGATCTGGAGGTTAGCCAGATCCTCGTAGCGGAACAGGCGCGACATCAGGCGTGCGTGCTCGTCGAGGGTCACGGCCTCGATCAGCACGCGACTGGCACCGCGAGGCTCGCTGCGCACCACGCGCACTCGTCCCGGCCATTGCGGGCCGGTCAGAATGGCGCCGATGGGCGGCAATGCCGACGGCAACATATCCATCACGACGATGTCTTTCCTTCGCCTTCTGCACCACAAATGAAAATGCCGCGTTCCCACGAAGAAAGGGGCTGCGGCGCATTATAACGCGGCCGGAGCGAACACGCAACGCCGGCTGTGCGCGATTTGCCACGCTCAAGGTGGCCCTCACAATGCGATGAGGCGTGGACGCGCAAAAAAGGACTGCCCGACGATCATCGGACAGTCCTTTCAGTGGCGTATCGGTGTGCGGCGCGACGGCCCGCCCGCCGTCAGGCGGGCCCTACAGCTTCAGCGCGACCAGCGCGCTCTGCACGCTGTCATCAGGGCTGACGCTGTACTGCACGTCCGCGAGCCGGCCCTCTTCATCGATGACGAAATGGGAGCGAACGATCCCCATGTACGTCTTGCCGTACATACTCTTCTCGCGCCACACGCCGTACGCCTGCGAGACGGTCGTCTCCGTGTCGGCCAGGAGCCGGAACGGCAGGTCGAACTTGGTCCGAAACTTCGCGTGGCTCTTCTCGCCGTCC
>JAXGQB010000040.1:0-18355 GCA_040766655.1 Anaerolineae bacterium | reverse complement strand
CCCACCGCCGGTCTGCGGGCAGGCGCCGTGAGATGTCTGCCCTCACACCGCCGCTTCGTAGGTCACGCAGCTTGCGTGGCCTACGCTTTTTGGCGATCACTCCACACAACCTGAGAGAGAACACGTCATGTTGGACCACCTTCCCCGCCACCGGCTCGCGTTCCTGCCGACGCCGGTTCACCCGCTGCCCCGCCTGAACGCCTGGCTGCACGACCAGGGCATCGATGCCGACATCTGGATCAAGCGCGACGACCAGACGGGGCTCGCCCTGGGGGGCAACAAGACTCGAAAGCTCGAGTTCCTCGCCGGCGACGCGCTCGCGCGCGGCTGCGACACGTTGATCACGACGGGAGCCGCCCAGAGCAACCACTGCCGGCAGACCGCGGCTGCCGCGGCACAGGCCGGGCTGGACTGCCACCTCGTGTTGAGCGGCACTCCGGCAGGAGCGCCGAACGGCGCGCCGAACGGCAACCTGCTGCTGGATCACTTGTTGGGTGCGACGATTCACTGGACGACCCGCGAGAACCGGATCGCGACCTTGCGTGACCTGGACGCTGAGTTGAGCGCGGCCGGACGGCGCCCCTACTTCGTCACCTACGGCGGCTCAGACCCGGTGGGTGCAACCGGTTATGCGTCCGCGCTGGCGGAGCTGGCCGGGCAGATGCAGGAGAGCGCCACCCCGTTCGATGCGGTCGTCTTCGCGTCCAGCTCCGGCGGCACGCAGGCAGGATTGGTGGCGGGCGCATGGACCCTGGGCATGGACGTTCGCATCGTGGGGATCAGCATCGACGAGCCTCAGGACCGTCTCGCGGCCGGCGTGGCGGCCCTGGCAAGCGATACCGCCAGGCACATCGGCCATCCGCATGATTTCACACCCTCCGACATCGTGGTGGACGATGGCTACCTGGGCGGCGGCTACGGCGTCATGGGCGACCTGGAGCGGGAAGCGATCCGCCTCATGGCCTCCGTGGAGGGCATCCTCCTGGACCCGGTCTACACCGGGCGGGCCTTCGGCGGGCTGCTGAGCATCCTGCGACGCGCGCCGGAGACCCTGTCTGGGGGCGACCGCCCCCCGCGTCTCCTCTTCTGGCACACCGGTGGCGCGCCTGCGCTCTTTGCCTACGCCGCCGACCTCCACATCGATGGGCGCGACGGGGGAGCCGATATCCCCTCCGCGCCGAGCGCAGGCAATGGAGCGGCCTCATGACACACCTTCCCCGCACGGCCGACGTCGTCGTCGTGGGCGGCGGCATCATCGGGTGCGCGTCCGCGTTTTTCCTGAGCCGAGCCGGGCTGCGGCCACTCCTCGTCGAGCGACTGCCGACCCTGGCAGGCCTGGCCACCGCGCAGTCGATGGAGGCATTCCGCGCGCAGTTCGTCGAGCCTGAAAACGTCGCCATGATGCGCGAGTCCATCGCGTTCTACGAACGTTTCGCCGGGGAGACCGGCCTGCCGGACTACGACATCGGCCTCAGGCAGCAGGGTTACCTCTTTCTGACGACGACGGAGGACGGGCCCGAGCGCTTCGCGCGCCGGGTGTCGGACCAGCACGCTTTGGACCTTCGTGATGTCGAATACCTCGCACCGGACGAGGTGCGCCGGCGATTCCCCTTCGTCACCGGCGGGATCACCGCGGCCACGTATCGGGCGCGGGACGGCTGGCTCTCGGCGAACGAGGCCGCGTTCGGCTTTGCCTCTGCCTCAGGGGCGACCGTTGCCACGGGCGTCACGGTCACGGGCTTTCGCCGCTCCGGTGCGCGGGTGACCGGCGTCGACACGGACGCAGGACCCGTGGATGCCGGCGCGGTCGTGCTGGCAGCCGGGCCCTATGCGCGGCGGCTCGCGGGGCTGCTGGAGATCGACCTGCCCCTCACCAATCTCAGGCGGCACCGGGTCACCATCGGCGGCCATCCGCTGATCCCCAAGGACGCGCCGATGACGATCGACCAGGACTCCGGCGCGCATTGGCGCCCCGAGAGCGGCGGCGCGGCGCTCGCCTGGGCGCAGACGCACGAACAGCCGCAGGAGCCGGCAGACCGCGTCCGGCCGAATCCCGACTTCCCCTTCGAGGTGCTGGAAGGCGTGGCGCGGCTGTGCCGCTTCTGGGAAGAGGTCGCGGGGTCGCTCAAGTCGAACCAGGTGCATCTGGGCGCAGGGCAGTACACGCTGACGCCGGACGATCGCCCCATCATCGGCGCGCACGACCAGATCGAGGGCCTCTTCTTCAACTGCGGTTACGGCGGGCACGGTGTCATGGCCGCGCCGGGCGGTGGCCGCCTCCTCGCGGACCTCGTCAACGGCCGAGTACGGGATCCTGACAATCCGTTCTCTTTCCGTCGCCTCGCCGGCCTGGAAGACACTGCGCACCAGAGGTTGCTGTAGCGCAGAGGCCCTTAAGGTGTTGTTTCCGGGCACGGAATGGGCTATACTCTGCGCGGTGGATCGCACACCGCCAGCAGGGTGACAGAAACCACATCCTCGGCAAGGTGACCGCGGGAGGGGCGGCATGGCAGAGAAGGAACTCGGTTACGTCGAACTGGAGTGGACTTGCCCAAGTTGTGGCACCCGCAACGGGGGGACTGCGCCCAAATGCAAGCAGTGCGGCGCGGCCATGCCACCCGACGTTCAGTTCGAGCAAGCCGCCGAAGAGGTCATCATCACTGAGGCCGCCGTCATCGAGGCGGCAGTCGCGGGTCCCGACATCTACTGCGCCTACTGCGGCACGCGCAACGTTGCGACCGCGACTGCGTGCAAGCAGTGCGGCGCGCCGTTAGCCGAGGGCGCAGCGCGGGAGGTGGCAGGCGTGCTCGGCGCGTTGCGCGACCGGCCTGCTCCCCCCCAGATATGCCCCAGCTGCGGCACGGAAAACAAGGGCGCGGCACGCAAATGCGTGAACTGCGGCGCGCCGCTCGGCAAGGCCGTTCCCGCGCCCCCACCGCCCGCCATACCCGCCGCTCCGGCAAGCCAGCCCGGCGGGCTCGGCGTGCTTCCGCTCATCCTGCTCGCGGCCGTGGTCCTCATCGGCGCGTTCTTCCTGCTCGGCCGGCGCAGCAGCGATGTGGCCGGACAGATTGCCGATTACGGCTGGCGCCGCTCGATTGCGATCCAGGCGCTCGTTCCCGTCACGCGCGAGGGGTGGCTCGACCAGCTTCCGGCCGGCGTCGAGGTCGTTAGCTGCCAGAAGCAGGTGTTCCAGACCGTCGATCAGCCGGTTCCCGGCAGCCAGGAGATCTGCGGCACCCCCTACGTGGTCGATACGGGCACAGGCCTGGGGCAAGTCAAGCAGGATTGCCAGTACCAGGTCTACGCCGATTACTGCCAGTATCGTACGCTGGCCTGGGTCATGGCGCCGCCGCTCATTCTCGAGGGGCGTGACTTCAACCCACGCTGGCCGGCCGCGACGCTGGCGGAGAACCAAAGGGCGGGCGGGCAATCCGAGGAGTACTTCGTCGTGTTCCGCGCCAACGATCGCGAGTACTCCTACTCGACGCGCAACATGGACGAGTACCTGCAGCTGGCGCAAGGAGGGCCGTGGATGTTGACGATCAACGGCTTCGGCCAGATCACCGACATCCGGCCGGGTTAGCCCTGCACTCCGCAGGCTCCCTGTAATCGCAGCGAACGTCGCCGCCCAGCGGGCGACGTCTGGCTTTGTGGGGGAGCTCAACTTCCCGCTTGCCACAGAAGAATGACCATCCGGACGTTTAGGAGAGAGTCAGTGAAAGTAGTCGTAGTGCAGGCAGCAGCGCTGCTCTTGGTTGTCACCCTGCTGGGCGGATGCCAGGTGTCGAATAACATCGCGACCAAGGCCACGATCGACCTGGAGAATCTGCCGGACACGGTCGACGTCAAGACCACGAGAGCCCTGCAGGATCATCCCAACGTGGTCCTCATCGATGTTCGCGAGCCATTCGAATACAGCGCCGGCTATATCTCGGGCGCGAAGCTCATTCCGCTCGGGCAGGTGCCGGCGCGCGTCGACGAGATCCCCAGGGACAAGACCGTGATCGTGACCTGCCGTTCGGGCAACCGCAGTGGCCAGGCAGCGAATTACCTGCGCCAACAAGGATTTACCAACGTCCACAACATGGCGGGCGGCGTCATCGCCTGGCAGCAGGCCGGTTTTCCGCTCGGCAAGTAATCGTCTACTCGTCATCGATTCGAAGGGAGGCACTCAATGGATCGCGATACTGTCAGACAGATCGCTGTGTGGGTGGGGGTCGTCGCCACGATCGTCGTGAACGCGTTGGCCAACGCTCTGCCCATCAACAACCAGGCGACGGGCGACATCGCCAACCAGTTCAAGGGGCAGAACTACTGGCTTCCTGCAGGCTACGTGTTTGCCATCTGGGGCCTGATCTACCTGGGGCTGATGGCGTATGCGGTGTACCAGTCGCTTCCGAGCCAGCGGGAGAACCCCCGCCTGCGCCTGATCGGCTGGCCATTCGTCGTCTCGTGCGTCGCCAACATCGTCTGGCTGCTCTTGTTCCACTACAACCAGTTTGTCCTCTCCATGGTGGCGATGGTCGTGATCCTGGCAGCACTCATCGTGATCTACCTGTCTCTGGGCATCGGCAGGAGCGCAGTGACGCCCGGCGAGCGATGGACCGTTCGACTGACTTTCAGCATCTACCTGGGATGGATCACCGTTGCGACCGTGGCGAATGCGGCCCACGTGCTGGTCAGCCTGGGGTGGACCGGCGGGTTCCTTGGCTCCCTGCCGTGGCTGATCCTGATGTTCCTGGTGGCCCTCGCGCTTGCCGCAGCGATGGCTGTCCAACGCCGCGACCTGGCCTATCAGTTGGTCCTGCTGTGGGCCTTCATCGGGATCGCGGTCAACTACAGCAATGTGACCGGGGTGGTCATCTCGGCCGTCCTGGCTGCGGTCGCGGTGGGGGTGATCGCCGTGCTCACGGGAGGCCGCGCCTTGTGGCAGGGAAAGACGTACGCCTGATCGATGCGTGAGTTCGTCGATCTCGTACTTCCCTTGTTCGTGGTGATCGGACTTGGGGCGGCGCTCAGGAACACCGGGTTCATGCCGCTCCAGGTCTTTCACCAGACGAACCGTCTCCTCTTCTGGATCGCTCTGCCCGCTTACCTGTTCTACAAGACGGCCGAATCACGCCTCGAGGGCGACGCGGCCGTACGCGTCTTCAGCGTGCTGCTCGGAGGTATGATCGCGGGGATCCTGCTGGCGTACCTTCTTGCCCGGCTGCTGCGGCTCGAGCCGAAACGCACCGGCGCGTTCGTGCAGGGCGCCTATCGCAGCAACCTGGTCTATGTCGGCCTTCCCGTCGTCTTGCTGGCGGTCTCCGAGCGAGCCGGCGTGGACGCGCCGGCGCTCCAGGCCACAGCCGTTGTCTCGGTTGCGCTGCTCATGCCCATCTACAGCACGGTGGCGGTGCTCGTGCTCTTGGGCGGCCAGGCGCACGAGCGAAGCCAGCTTCGTCTGCGACTACGCGAACTCGGCGCCAAGCTGATCACCAACCCGTTGATCCTGGCATGCGCTGCAGGACTCGTGGTCCTTGCCACAGACTGGCAGCTGCCCCGACCCGTCAGACAGACCTGCGCCATCCTGGGAGACATGACGACGCCCCTGGCACTGCTCGGCATCGGCGCCTCATTGACGTTCACGACGCTGCGCGATCACTGGCGGGATGCCTCCCTGTCGGCCACGATCAAGGTCATCGGCTCGCCGCTGGCGGGGATTTTGATCGCGGGCGGCGTTGGGCTGTCCGCGCAGGAGCTGCGGATTGCGTTGATTCTGCTCGCGTGTCCCGCCGCAGCCACCTCCTACATCATGGCGCAACAGCTCGGCTCCGATGAGGGCCTCGCAGCCAACATCGTGGTCGTCTCGACGCTGCTCTCGATGCCGGCCCTCGGCGCGGTCATCGCACTGACCTGAGACGCGTCGCCCGGACCCCCCTCACCCGCGCCGCATCAGGTGCTCGCCCCCATCGACCTCGATGACCGTGCCCGTGATGTAGTTCGCCTGGACAAGGAAGACGGCAGCCTGCGCGACGTCCTCCGGCGTGCCCCAGCGCCGCAGCAGCGTCCCGTTCGCGGCAGCATCGATCTGTTTCTGCGTGTACGCCGGAGGCGGCAGCACCGGGCCGGGGGCAATCGCGTTGACGCGCACCGCTGGCGCGAGCTCGATGGCCAGGCTGTAGGTCAGGTTGAGCAGACCGGCCTTGCCTGCCGAATGCGCCGCGAAGTTGCGAAAAGGCACGAATGCCGACAGGTCGACGATGTTGATGATCGCACCGTCGCCATGCTCTGCCAGGTGTGGGGCCGCGGCCTGCGACGTGAACATCGCTCCCTTGAGCACGATGTTCGTGACGAGGTCCCAGTCCTGCTCGGTGAGCTCCGCGAATTTGGTGCGCTTCCACAGCGATGCGCTGTTGACGAGGACGTCCAGCCGGCCGAACCGCGCCACCGTGGCCCGAACCAGCTCCCGGCAGGCCTGGACATCTGCAGCGTCCGCCTGGATTGCGAGTGCGCGGCGACCGAGGGCCTCGATCTGCGCCTGGGTCTGCGCCGCCTCCGCGGCGGAAGATTTGTAGCTGAATGCCACATCGGCACCCGCCTCGGCCAGCGCGAGCGCGATCGCCTTGCCCACGCGCACCGCGCCGCCTGAAACCAGGGCCACCTTACCTTCAAGATTCATCGGTTGCTCCTCCTGCGTTGAGTATCGTACCAGTTCATCCCCGAACCGCCAATCTGCCGCACCACACGGCCCATGGTAACACAACCCACAGTACGATGCGCGTCTTTTTGATACTTTAGACACAGTTATTTGTATAAAATCCGACTGCGTGGTACACTCGATCGTGTCTTAGCCACGCAGGACGTGGCCAGTCAGGATGACCGATGATTCAAAGACAACTTACCGCAAGCCCGGCAGGTGAAGTACTCACCCACTTGCAGCGCAGAGGTGCAGCCACGGTGAAGGAGCTCGAGGTGGCCCTCGGCGTCACGGCAACGGCCGTACGCCAGCAACTGATGTCACTCATGGCCGACGCTTTCATCGAACAGCGCACGGTGAATGGCGGACGGGGCCGCCCGAAGCATGTCTACTCGCTGACCGACCGTGGCCGGGCGCTCTTTCCGCATCACTACGATGAATTCACCAATACGCTGTTGCGCGAGATCCTGCTCGTCGAAGGGCCGGCCAAGGTGCAGGAGTTGCTCGAGCGCCTGAGCAGGCGTATGGCCGATCACTACGCGCAGCAGATAGGCGCCTCACTCCCGGCCGAACGCGCGCTGGCGCTCACAGAGTTGCTCAATGCGAAGGGCATCCTGGCTGAGCTCCAGTTCGAGCCGGACGGCATGGTGTTCCATGAGTACACCTGCCCGTATTACGAGCTGGCGCGCGAGCATCGGGCGATCTGTGAGATGGAGCAAGGCATGCTCGAACAGATCATCAACAAGCCGGTTTCACTGGTGTCATGTACGCTGGACGGCCATCATGGCTGCCAGTTCAGGATCGAATCCTAGCACAACTATCAAACCAGGAGCTTCAACATATGTCTTCAGAGCTGGTAATCAAGGATCTCTACGTGAACGTCGATGGCAAGCCGATCCTGCAAGGGGTCAACCTGACCATTCGCCAGGGCGAAGTGCACGCCATCATGGGCCCCAACGGGTCGGGCAAAAGCACCCTCGCGTACACCATCGCCGGCCACCCGCATTACGAGGTGGTCTCGGGCGACATCCTGCTGGATGGCCGCAGCATCCTCGACCTCGAGGCGGACGCGCGTGCCAAGGCCGGCGTGTTCCTCGCGTTCCAGTATCCGACTGCCATCCCGGGCGTGAGCATGGCCAACTTCCTGCGCCAGGCCGTCAGCGCGGTGCGGGGATATACTGAGAAGGCCAAGCAGCAGGTGGCCGATGGGGGGAGCGCCAAGCCGATCGGGTCCGAGTTGATGCCGATGCGCGAGTTCCGGCGTGAGCTGACCGATAAGATGGAGCAACTGCACATCGACCCGGGCTTCGCGCGGCGTTACCTGAACGACGGCTTCTCCGGCGGTGAGAAGAAACGCGCCGAGATCCTGCAGATGGCCATGCTTGGGCCGAAGATCGCTGTCCTGGACGAGACGGATTCCGGCCTCGACATCGATGCGCTGCGGGTGGTAGCCGAGGGCGTCAATAGCCTCATCGGTCCCGACCTGGGCGTGTTGCTCATCACGCACTACCAGCGACTTCTCAACTACATCAAGCCGCAGTTCGTCCACGTCTTCTACAACGGGCGGATCGTCCTTTCCGGCGGGCCTGAGTTGGCCCTGGACCTGGAAGAGCGCGGCTACGATTGGGTTCGCCAGGAATTCGGCGAGCCGATGAACGGCACGGAATTAGAATAGGGAGGGCTCGATGCCTGCTACCGAACCAGACGACAAAGTACTTGCGGACCTCAAGTCCGAGTACCAATACGGGTGGAGCCAGCCCGAGAACTACGTGTTCAAGGCACGCAAGGGGCTGGACCACGAGATCGTAGACCAGATCAGCGTCATGAAGCGCGAGCCGGAATGGATGCGCAAACTACGCCATGAGGCCCTGGACATCTTCCTGTCCAAGGCGATCCCGACGTGGGGCGCAGACCTGAGCGGCATCGACTTCCAGGATATCTACTACTACATCAAGCCGACAGAGTCCCAGGGCAAGAGCTGGGACGAGGTGCCCGACGACATCAAGGCCACGTTCGACAAGCTGGGCATCCCTGAAGCGGAGCGGAAGTTCCTGGCCGGCGTCGGCGCGCAGTACGAGTCGGAGGCCATCTATCACTCGCTGAAGGAAGAGTGGGAGCGCCTGGGCGTCATCTTCATGGACTCGGACAGCGGCCTGCGCGAGCACGAGGAGATCTACCGGGAGTACTTCGGCACGGTGGTGCCTTCGACCGACAACGTCTTCGCCGCGCTGAATACGGCCTTCTGGTCGGGCGGATCGTTCGTCTATGTCCCGAAGGGCGTTCATCTCGACATCCCGCTGCAGGCCTACTTCCGCATCAACGCGCAAAGCATGGGCCAGTTCGAGCGAACCCTGATCATCGTCGACGAGGGCGCGACCGTTCACTACGTCGAGGGCTGCACCGCGCCGACCTACTCCGAGGACTCCCTGCATTCGGGCGTCATCGAGATCATCGTGCGGAAGAACGCCCGTTGCCGCTACACGACGATTCAGAACTGGTCGACGAATGTCTACAACCTCGTGACACAGCGCACCCTGGTCGCCGAGGGCGGGACCATGGAATGGGTTGACGCAAACCTGGGATCGAAGGTCACGATGAAGTACCCGTCCGTCTACATGATGGGCCCAGGTGCCAACGGCCAGATCCTGTCCATGGCGTTCGCCGGGCCAGGGCAACACCTGGACGCGGGCGGCAAGCTGATTCATGCGGCGCCCAACACGTCGAGCCAGCTGATCTCCAAGTCGATCAGCAAGGGCGGCGGCCGCGCATCCTATCGCGGCCTGCTCAAGGTTGCCAAGGGTGCGACGGGCAGCAAGTCGAACGTCGTGTGCGACGCACTGCTGCTCGACGAGCAGAGCCGCTCCGACACGTATCCGTACATCGAGATCGACGAAGAGGACGTCACGGTCGGCCACGAGGCGTCGGTCAGCAAGATCGGCGAGGAGCAGCTCTTCTACCTGATGAGCCGGGGGCTGAGCGAGGACGAGGCGAGCGCGATGATCGTGTCCGGCTTCATTGAGCCCATGGTCAAGGAGCTGCCGATGGAATATGCCGTTGAGATGAATCGTCTCATTCAGCTGCAGATGGAAGGCTCGATCGGGTAAGGGTAGAGGATAACCATGATGACAACACAGACTATTGCTGCCGAGAGCGTGTCCCAGGCTGCCGTCGAGGCACTATCCCTGCTCCGCCACGAACCTGACTGGATGCTGGACCTGCGCATGAAGGCATGGCGTTTCTTCGAGGAGATGCCGTGGCCGACCGGCGCCGAAGAGACGTGGCGCCGCACCAGGCTCACCGGCTTCACGCTGGGAGACTACACGCCGCTGGTCGGCGCCGGCGCGCAGGTTGCCTTGCCCGACGAGGTCGCCAAGGCGCTCGCGGAGGTTGAAAGTGCGGGCGAGATGGCCTTCGTCAACGGAGGCCGCGCGCACTACCGGCTCGATCCGGAGCTGGGGGCGAAGGGCGTCATCTTCACGGATCTGGGCGCCGCGGTGCGCGAGCATCCCGACCTTGTGCAGCGCGCGTTCGGCAACGTCGTAGCGATCGACGAGAACAAGTTCAGTGCGCTGCACTATGCGTTCTGGAATTCCGGCACCTTCATCTACGTGCCGCGCAACGTCGTGATCGATCAGCCGCTTCAGGCGGTGATCGGCCAGGACCCGGGCAAGAAGGCCGGATTCCATCACACGGTGGTGCTGACAGAGTCAGGCTCGGCGGTCACCCTGGTTGAAGATTTCATCGGCGCTGAGAACGGCATGAGCGACTCGGTCGTCGAGCTGCAGTCCGGCACGAACAGCCAGCTGAACTACCTGCACCTGCAGAACCTGAGCGACACTACGTGGAACTTCTCGACCCAGCGTCTGAGGCTCGGGCGGGACAGCCTGCTGCGTCACTTCATGGGCTCGTGGGGCAGCCGGCTGAGCAAGGCGTGGCTCAACATGGAACTCGATGGCCAGGGCAGCCACGGCGAGTTGCTGGGTCTGTACTTCCCCGGCGGTCGTCAGCACCTCGACCACCACACGAATCAGTTGCACCGGGGTCCCAATGCGACCAGCGACCTGCTCTACAAGGGCGCGCTCAAGGACAGAGCCCGGTCCGTCTATCAGGGGTTCATCAAGGTGTATCCTGGCGCGCAGAAGACGAACGCGTACCAGGCAAACCGCAATCTGATGCTCAGCAAGAACTCGCGCGCGGACAGCATCCCCGGCCTCGAGATCGAGGCCGACGATGTGCGCTGCACGCACGGGGCCACGGCGGGACAGGTTCCGGCAGAGTACACCTTCTATTTGATGTCACGCGGCATCGATCGAAACAATGCTGAACGGATGATCGTTCAGGGCTTCTTCGAGGAAGTCCTCAACCGGATTCCGGTGCCGGGCGTGCGGAACAAGCTCGAGACCGAGATCGCACGAAAACTCGGGCTGTAAGACGGGGCGCCTGGCTGTCAGGTGGTAGGACAAAGTGGGCGAACTTGGCGACGCGCCGATTGAGCGATAGAATGTGCCTTTGATCGGAAGGGCTACGTTCATGGGCAGACAGGAACAGATTGACTTGCTTCTCGAACACTACGAGAACCCGCGCCACTATGGGGCCATGCAGGACGCGACCGTGGTTCACAAGGGCGTCAATCCCGGGTGCGGGGATGTCGTCACGTTCTACCTCAGGCTGGACGGCGATGGCAACATCGCAGACATCTCCTTCGAAGGCGAGGGGTGTACGCTCAGCCAGGCGGCGTCGTCCATGGTCACGGAGATGTTTTACGGCAAGACCGTCGAGGACGTCGAAAACGCGCCGGCCGATTCGATCGTGGAGCTACTGGGCCGCGAGCTCGCCGGCGCCCGTCTGAAGTGCGCGACCCTCGGTCTGAATACGACAAAGGAAGCGGTGCGCATGGCGCGCCGGAGGCAATGATGATCGCAGTCAGTCCCGTTGCTGCCCTGGATGTTCAGCGCATTCGCGCTGACTTTCCGATCCTGCAGCGATCGGTCAAGGGGAAGCCCCTCGTCTACCTGGACAACGCGGCCAGCTCGCAGAAGCCCGTCCAGGTGCTCGAAGCGATGGACCGCTACTATCGCGAGACGCATGCGAACGTCCATCGGGGCGTGCACACCCTGAGCGAAGAAGCCACCGTTTTGTACGAGGGTGCGCGTGCCAAGGTGTCCAAATTCATCGGCGCGTGTTGCCCCAAGGAAATCATCTGGACCCGCAACGCCACCGAGGCCATCAATCTGGTGGCGTACAGCTGGGGCCGGGCGAACCTGAAAACGGGCGATCGCATCCTGCTCACCGAGATGGAGCACCACGCCAACCTGGTTCCGTGGCAGATCCTCGCTGCGGAGAAGGGCGTCGAGCTTGACTTCGTGCGCGTGGCCGACAACGGGACCCTGATCCTGGACGAGTTGCCGCGGTTGCTCACCCCTCGCACGAAGCTGTTCGGCTTCACCGCTGCCTCCAACGTGCTGGGCACGCTGAATCCGGTGCAGGAACTGACGGCGGCGGCCCACAAGGTGGGCGCGCTGGTGCTGCTCGATGCCTGCCAGAGCGTGCCGCACATGCCGGTCGACGTGCAGGCACTGGACATCGACTTCGCAGCGTTCTCCGGGCACAAGATGCTCGGGCCGACGGGCAGCGGCGTCCTGTGGGGCCGGCGCGAGCTCCTCAATGCCATGCCGCCGTTCATGGGCGGCGGCGACATGATCCGCGAGGTCCATCTGCGGCAGTCCAAGTGGAACGAGCTGCCGTGGAAATTCGAGGCCGGCACGCCTGCGATTGCCGAGGCCATCGGGCTCGGCGCCGCGGTCGATTACCTGTCCGCGCTCGGCATGGAGAACGTCCACGCGGCCGAGAACTCGCTGGTGAGCTATGCGATGGAGCAGCTGCAGGACATCGAGGGGCTCAAGATGCTGGGGCCGATGAACGGTAGAACCGGCCTGGTCAGCTTCGTGCTCGGTGATGTGCATCCGCACGACATCGCGGCCGCGCTGGACAGCATGGGCATTGCCGTGCGGGCCGGCCATCACTGTGCGCAGCCGCTGCACGAGCGATTTGGCGTGGCCGCCACCGCGCGCGCCAGCTTTTACATCTACAACACGTTCGAGGAGATCGATGTCCTCGTGAAGGGCCTCCGCAAGGTGGCCGAATATTTCAGTTACTAGGTGCCAGCAATGGATCTGTACGCAGAAGAGATACTGGATCACTACAAACACCCGCGCCATTTCGGCCACCTGGATGAGCCGACGATGGTGTACCATGACCGCAACCCGCTGTGCGGCGACGAGATCACCCTCGAGCTGAAAGTCGAAGACGACAAGGTCGTGGACATCGCGTTCACCGGTCACGGTTGCGCCATCAGCCGTGCAGCTGCCTCGATGATGTCCGAGGAGATCATCGGCAAGTCGCTGGACGAGCTGAAGGAGTACGACAAGGAGAGCATCCTGGATCTGCTCGGCATCGAGGTCGGCCCCGTGCGCCTCAAGTGCGCCCTTCTTCCGCTCAAAGCGATGAAGGCTGCAGTGTGGGGATTGGCAGACGAAGACGAGGAGTGAGAGCGTGACCAGGTTCGTGAAGGTCGGCCGGGCAGACGATATCGCACCCGGCGAAAAGAAAGTCTACGACGTGGATGGCATCGGGGTCGTCGTCGTCAATCTTGACGGCGAGTACCTCTGCGTGGAGGACGTGTGCACGCATGATGGGGCCCCCTTGGGCGATGGACAGCTCGAGGGCGGACAGCTCGTCTGCCCGCGCCATGGCGCCCGCTTCGATGTGCGCACCGGCGAGGCGCTGAGCCTCCCCGCATTTGAGCCGGTCGCCACTTTCGAGGTCAAGGTCGAAGACGGCGATATTGCGATCGAGTCTTACTGAACGGAGAGAGAACCCATGACCATACCGACCGAGGACGATGTACGGGAAATCATCCGCAAGAACGTCTTTGACCCTGAGATCGGGCTCAATATCGTCGATCTTGGCCTGATCTACGACGTGAAGGTGCCTGACGGCAAGACCGCGGACATCAAGATGACGCTCACATCGCCGGGCTGCCCCGTCGGACCACAGATCATCGCGGCCGTCCAGACGTTCATCCAGCAGGCCCATCCGGACCTGGACGCGATCAACGTGCACGTGGTCTGGAGCCCGCTGTGGAATCCGGACATGATGACCCAGGAAGCCAAAGACCAGCTTGGCTTCTTCTAGGCCTCGCCAACCTGGCCCTTCCCTGCTGAGGATGGCGAGCGAGAACCCGGTCTCTGACGAGGTCGGGTTTTTTCCATTTGAGGAGAGGCCATGACAGCGATCTACCTGGGCACACAGGGGTGGAGCTATCCGTCCTGGGTGGGTCCCTTCTACCCCGCGGGGACAACCTCCGCCGCATACCTGCCAGAGTATGCAAAGCACTTCGACACGGTCGAGCTGGATACCACCTTCTACGCGATCCCTCGCCAGACGACGATCGCGGGCTGGCGCGAGCGCACGCCCGACGGCTTTCGCTTCGCGGCCAAGTTCCCCAAGGTGATCACGCACGAAAAGGAGCTTCGCGACGCCGGACTGGAGGCAAACGTCTTCGTCGAGGCCATGGAGGGACTGGGGGAGAAGCTCGGCCCGCTCCTGCTGCAGATGCCGCCGAGCTGGACCGCAGCGGGACTGGACGACCTGGCAGACTTCCTGCCCGGGCTTCCTGCAGGCCACCGTTACGCGGTGGAGGTGCGCCACAGATCCTGGCTCAAGGAGGAAACCTTTGAGCGGCTCAAGGACCTCCTCCAGGGTCACGGTGTCGCCTTGTGCCTCGTCCAGCATGCATGGATGCCTGTCCTGGACACCGTGACCGCACCGTTCGTCTACATCCGCTGGCTGGGGCGCCGCGAGGACATACCCGATGGGGAATTCGGTCACGTCCGGATCAACCGCGACGTCCAACTGGATCGTTGGACGGAACAGGTGAAGCGCTATCAGGACGCTGCACTGACCGTGTACGGCTACTTCAACAACCACTACCAGGGGCACTCGCCGGCCTCGGTGCGTGCGCTCCAGGCGCGCCTCAGCGGCATCGAATGACGGCAACCGTCTGACGGGATCGCCTGACCACCGGGCAGGGCATCCGCCCGTCCGGAACACATCGCATCGATGGAACGGACCAACGATATCATGCATGAGTTATTCCGTGACAACCGGCGCCTGCTGCTGTTCATCATCGTATCCAATTTTCTGCTCAACTTCGGATTCCAGGTCTGGCAGACGCTCTTCAACAACTTCGCCGTGGAGCAGCTGGGCGCGGGGCCGGGCACCGTTGGCCTGATCCAGGCCGTCCGCGAGATCCCCGGCCTCCTGGGCTTCGTCATCGCCTTCCTCGCGCTCGTGATGTCCGAGATCCGCCTGATGGCGCTGAGCGTCGTGGTGATGGGCGTTGGCGTTCTGTTGAGTGGCCAGGCCGAGACGACGACCTATCTGCTGGTGTCCACCTTCATAATGAGCCTTGGCTTCCATTTCTTCATGCCCAGCAGCAATGCCGTCGTCCTGATGATCATGAAGGAGCAGGATACGCCGAGGACGCTCGGGAATCTGGGCAGCCTGGGCTCCCTGGCGGCCGTGGCAGGCACCGGGGCCGTGCTGCTGCTGGCTGCGCCGCTGGGCTACCGCACCCTCTTCCACCTCGTGGGCGTCCTGGTCATCGTCGGTGGGCTGCTGCTGTTGCCATTCGGAGGGCGTCCGTCCGGCCTGCCCACCGGACGAAAGGTGAAGCTGAGGCGCCGCTACTGGCTGTTTTACTTGCTCTCCTTCCTGCTGGGCAGCCGCAGGCACATCTTCACCACGTTTGCCGTCTTCCTCCTGGTCAAAGACCACGGCGTCAGCGTGCAGACGACCGCGATGCTCTTCCTGGCAAACAGCATCATCAATGTGCTCACGCTGAGATGGACCGGGCAGCTGGTCGGCCGGATCGGCGAACGTACGGCGATGACCATCACGTTCGCGTCGCTCGCCCTGATCTTCCTGGGTTACGCGTACGTTGCGTCGCTGCCTGTACTGTACGCGCTGTTCATCCTCGACAACGTCTTCTTTGGCTTCAACGTCTCGCTGACCTCGTACTTTCAGAAGATCGCCGTGTCGCGGGACGAGATCACCAGTAACCTCTCCACCCAACAGGCGATCGAGCACATCGCAGCGATCACGGTGCCGCTCATTGGGGGCACCGTGTGGGAGGTGTACGGCCGTGAGGCGCCCTTCCTGTTCGGCGTCGCGATCGTGCTCCTGGGCCTCCTTCTGGCCCAGTTCATGCGGCCCGCGCGGGCGGCCGCCCCGGCGATGGCCGGCGGAGGCAACTGACGCACGCCTGACGCGGCTCATATTCACCCGCGGGGAAGCGTGCTAGAATCGTGCTGTGCTTTCAACAGACCCACAAAGGAGTGACCAAATCATGCCCGACAGTGAGTATTGGGACGTGTACCTCGGCGCTGACCTAGGCGTCGTCGACCCGGACGTCGATGCGATCATCGACTTCGAAGAGGAACGCCAGGCGCGCAAGCTCATCATGATTCCCTCTGAGTCCATGGCGCCGCTGGCCGTGCGGCAGGCCCTGGGCTCGGTCTTCAACAACGTCTATGCCGAGGGCTACCCTCCCCTCCGCATGACGCGCGACGACGAAGACCTGCTCCTCGACTATCCCCACCAGCTCGCCTATTATCGCCGCTACGCGGACAGGCGTTTCTACAAGGGCGTCGACTACGTCCATTTCGTCGAAACCCTGGCGCAGCGCCGCGCTGCGCTGATCTTCGCGAACGAGCGCGTGAGCGATAAGAATATTTATGTCAACGTTCAGCCCCTCTCCGGTGCGGCTGCGAATCTCGCGGTGTACGACGCCCTCGTGCAATCCGGCGACACGGTGATGGGCATGGACCTGTTCCAGGGCGGCCACCTGACGCACGGCAGCGAGTTCAACTTCTCCGGCAAGCGCTACCACGTCATCAGCTACGGTGTCAGCAAGTCGACCGGCAAGCTGGACTACGACGAGATCCGTGACCTGGCGCGACGCAACCGTCCCAAGATGATCATTGCGGGCTTCACCTCCTACACCTGGGCGCCCGACTGGGCGGCCTTCCGCTCGATTGCGGACGAGGTGGGCGCGATGCTGCTGGCCGACATCAGCCACGCCGCTGGCATGGCAACGGCGGGCGCGTACCCGAACCCCATCGGCATCGCGGACGTCGTGACCTGCACGACCCACAAGACGCTCTGTGGTCCGCGCGGCGCGATCATCATGACGACCGACGAGGATCTCGGCAAGCAGATCGACCTGGCCGTCTTCCCGGGCGAGCAGGGCGGGCCGCATACGCAGAAGTTTGCGGCCATGGCCGTGGCCTTCAAGATCGCCCGTGGCGAACCGTTCAAGCGCATGATGGGGCAGGTGAAGGAAAACGCGGCGGCGCTGGCCGAGGGGCTGACCCGGCGCGGCCTGAAGCTTGCCTACGGCGGCACCGACACCCACTTCTGCATGCTGGACCTGAACAGCGTCAAGACAAAGACGGGCGCACCGCTGCGCGGCGAGCCGGCCGTTCGCATCCTCGACATGGCAGGCATCGTCGCGAACAAGAACACGATCCCCGGCGACGCGCTGACCGCGCTCGGCATGGGCATCCGACTGGGCACGCCGTGGCTGACGCAGCGCGGGTTCGGCGTCGCAGAGATCGATCGGGTGGCCGCGCTCATCCACAAGACCGTCACCAACATCCAGGCGTTCAGCTACACTGGGCTGTCGGGCGAACTGCCGCGCGGCAAGATCGACCTCGACATCTTCGAGGAGATCAAGGCGGAAGTCGCCGAGTTGGCAGCCGCGAGCAGCGCGGAAACGGAAGACCGGGGCAGAGAGTATCCCCACTACTTCGGAGCGTCTGCATCCCCGACCGCGGGCGCGCCGGCCGAGCCGTCCGCCATCCTCGTTTCCGGCGACCGCGCGGTCCCCGGCCTGGCGCAGATTCTCACCAGCGATGTCGCTGCACTCGAGCCGGGCGGACAGCAGCTCGGCTTCATCCTCGATCCGGACGGCCGGGTGATGGCCGAGGCGGCGGTCATGCGGCTGGCCCAGGACGAGTACGGCCGGGATCGTTTCGCCCTGCGCACGCATGCGGACCAGCACGCGCGTGTCCTGAACTGGCTGCGCGGCCTGGCCGACGGCTACATCCTCTTCGATCGGGCCGACCTGTTCGCAAAGGTCGAAGGGCCGTTGGTGGTGGAAGAAACGACCGACCTTCAGGGTCTCCCGTCGCCGGAGGGCGACGCAGCCGGCCTGCCCGCCCCCGAAGCGTACCGGAAGCACGGCGACCACTTCGAACTGAGCAAGACGTACTTCGTCGGCCACCAGGCGCTGGCGGAGGTCAGGGAAACTCCCGATCTGCCCGTCTTCGCATGGCAGGAGCCCGAGAACGAGCCCCTCAAGCGCACCGTGCTGTATGAGTGGCACAAGGCGCACACCAGGCACATCGTGCCGTTCGCGGGTTGGGAGATGCCGGTGTGGTATACCGGGGTGCTCGACGAGCACAACGTCGTGCGCAAGGCTGCGGGCCTGTTCGACGTGTCGCACATGGGCGTCTTCGAGGCGACCGGACCGCACGCCGAGGAGTTCCTGGACCTCGTCCTGTCGAACTACGTGCGCTGGTATGCGCCGGGAGAGAGCTTCTACGC
>JAXGQB010000004.1:0-22609 GCA_040766655.1 Anaerolineae bacterium | reverse complement strand
TCGAGAAACATCCCCGAGCCGGTGCCACCACACAGGGAACTGACGATGTAGATGAGACGATAATCAGGGGCCACCGCAAAGCCCCGCTCTTGGGCCTCCTTAATGGCCGCATTCTCCTGCATGGCGCTCAGCTTGTCGACCAACCGCGTCTTAAACACTGTGTAGTTCCGGAAGAACGAAAGCCGGCCGATTGGTCGCAACTGCTTAGCGCCAGTGTGAATGTAGCCGAGGGGTAGGTCATCGTCTGCCCAGCTCCACCAAGCCGCAATTTCGGGATGCTGCGTCTTATTCTTCACAAGCCGCGTGGCATCGTACTTGCCTAAGAAGGCGAACTCGTGGAAATACAGCGGCGTCTCGCCGACCGGGTTGACCAGCGGCTCCGTATCAACAGATAGCACCTGGAGGACGGAAGGAAGCTCGCGCATGTCCTGGTCATCCCAAGTGCGGAGGAACCGTTTCTTCGTGTGTCGTACAATGTTCGTGCCTACACCCCCGAGCCCGATTACCAGCGTAGGGTAGATGGTTGGCTTCGCAACCTTCATTGATAATCTCCTTGAATCAGTGATACCATGACGTAACTACCAGCTGACTGAATCAGACCACCCGTCAGTGCCGGACCATGATGTACCTGCACTTGCAGGCGTACTGCTGCCAGTTCCATTACCTCCTGAATCGCTCCAGCCGCCTCCGTCCCAGGGGTAAGATCCACTTCCCCATTCGCCTTCTGCCGCACCGGAGGCGAACGCTGCGCTCGTGTCCAATCCCGCATCGAAACCGCCTGTCATTGCGTCATCCGACCCCCAGCCGATACTTTGCACACCCCACTCGACGCCGGACGACTCATCCGAACCCCACGGCTGGGCATCGCCTCTGATCTCCGGAGGCCCTTGGAGGCCATCACCGAAATCCGTCGTCGCTCTGGGACCGGCCGGTACGTTGCTTTCGATCGATGGCGTTTGCTTCTTTTCTGTGCGAAGAAGAGGACGGTTGAGCACGATCATTCGCCTTATCAACCAGGCAAAGGCCAACAGAAGCACAACAAGCCACCAGTGCTGCCATACCCAGTATGCGATCGGCAAACCGTGGCGCGTCCACCAGCCGGTGCTTGTAATGCCCGTACTCACGGTCTGACTGCGACCATTCGGCACACCGGCCAAAGAGAACACTAGTGGCCCTGCAAATCGCTTGGCACCGAGACCTGCGATTCCACCACTGGGAACCTTCTCGGTCGGCGTGAGCTTTAGGCGTACCACGTAGGCGTCGGGCTCGTCACCAGAACGCTGGGGGTTTTCGAGGCTCAACGTGAAGTTGTGCGCTGCTAACTTCTCGCCGCCGTCTGCCAGCAGTTCTGAGTCTTTTAGGACGAAGTTGAAGGGCGGTTTTCCGGTGTACCGCACAACTAAGTCAATGGTTGCGGCCGGAGCATCGTCCGGGTCAGTCAGGTGCATGAACTCCAGCGTGCTGGCAAGCTTGCCATCGACCAACTGCCCCAGGATCTCCCAGTCGACTGCCTTGATGCGTACAGACCAGGGCAATTCTTGACCGCTATTCACTACATAGTCGTCACCCGGTCCGCTCAGGGTCAGTGCGCCCGCACAATCCAGCTGGGTCGGCGCGCCAATGCTCTGCAGGCGCAGCTTGATCTTTGCGACCTCGTCGAGCGATGACTGGCCCTGCTCGACGACGCTCAGGCGCACGCCATCGCAACTGCTGCTATCCAAATGGGCGGTGAGGTCGAACGGCTGCTCGTTGAACCGCACCTTGACGGTCGCCTCGACGTCGAGATGAAAATTGGGCGACGGGTCAAATGGCACGTCAGGGAAATCAACCGACTTGCTGAGCACCGTCACCTCGGGTTTCGCCGGGTTGTAGACCACTGGCACGGGCGCGGGCATGATCGTCTCCGCCTGCGGAGTCTTGTCAAGGAAGAACTCGACCTTACCCGCATAATTGCCCGGCGGCAGCGTCTCCCAGCCTGCAATCTTCAGCGCAGTGCTGATTTCAGGCTGGCGGCCGCTGATATCCGCGCCAAACTCGACGTTGATGCCCGGCAACGGCTCATCCGAGCTGGCCTTCTTGAGTGTCACGCCCGCGCGCAGCTTGCCGAGATCTTCCGTTACTCCGGCGACGACGGTGACCGGCCAGCCGTCGGTGGGCTGCTGCTTGAGGTTCAAGGTTTCCGGGAGGCCGCGTACGTAGACGGTCGGGGACATGGAGAGAGTCGTCTCGACGAAATCACCGTAGCGCAGTCCGTCCTTGTTACGTGCCCACAGCAGGTAGCGGATTTCGTACCGATGGCCGTCTTCGGGCTTGAAGCCGCTATCGGCGCATTGTCGGTCCGTGCAGGCCATCTCCTGCTCGTAGCGCGGGGCATTATCCGCCGTAGTATCACTGACGTACACAACGGCATGCAGGTCACTGATGGGTGGACCAGGCTTCATGCTCACCATGAGTTGACATGGCGCATTCGGGGCACACTGGGGCACGGCAGCCTGCGGTTCCGGCACGTCCTTGACCGCAGCAAGCCGGTAGTCGCGGCGAATGATGAGCGGCTTGGTGTCACTGCCTACCTGAAGTCGCACCTGCGCGGTTCCCGCAGGCACCTGCGCATAACGAAGCTTGCCATTCGTGGATAGCGGGCCCAGAGCCGTGTTCTCATCCAGCAGGAGCTCCTCATCCCCCACCGGGCCTACCGCCTTGGCGGCCAGGAACACAGGCCGACCGGCTGCGTAATAATGCAGCGCAGCTGAGCTTCCCTCTACGGACGGTGGCGGCTGAACCAGGTCAGGATACGTACGCGTGCGGGCCACGATGAAGCCGCTCCCTTCAGCGTCCACCTTCCAATCGCCCTGCGCGATGTTAGCGTATTCTGTGACCGCCACTGCGATGTTCCTATCTTCGAATGCCGTTGGCGCAGGTACTGTCTGCCCACTGCGCGTCACGCCACCTAAGGCACCCTGCTTCGTGATGAAATATAGCTCCTCAACCCCGTGATACGCCTTGACGCTGAACTCCAGCCCCCTTTCCACATGAAGGGTCCGCTTCATCTGAGAGAACACCTCGCTGAAGACCGCCAGCAGGTCGTCGGCAGTCTTCGCCTCGCGCACGGGCTGATCATGCGCCAGTTCAGCTTTGAGGAAGTTGTCCGGGCAGCCTTTGTCGTTGCATAACGCCACAGGAAACACCTGAACCCCACGGGCGCGCAAATCCTTCATTACCGGACGCACGAGACGTGCAAACGCGGCTTCAGTATTCATGCCCTCAGGCCCTGAAGGGTTGCCGTCCGTGAGAAACAGGACATAGGCTGGACGATCGTCGCGATCGCCAGCAAGCATCTTGCTCGCCTCTGTCAAGCCCAAGTCGATTCGCGTGTACCCGCGAGTCGAGTAGTCGTCGGGCTCGACGATCTGGCCGCGCAGCGATTCCCGGTGCCGCTCGTCACCCACGCCCTGCAGTTCCACCAATTTTCGCGCCGCAGCATCAAAACGGAGCACGCCGATCCGATCGTTTGCATCGGCGAGCTGGATAAGCAGGCGGGCCGCGCTATACCGCAGAGCCAGCGGATCAGTGGGCGTCTCTTGGTTGCCACCACACTGGGTGGTGACCTTGCCTTGCCACGGCCAGCACGTCGCCATAGACCCAGAGTCATCAAGGACAATAACGACATCGATGCCCTCGATCGACTCGCCCTGCACGTGTGCCTGGGCTGCGGCAGGGCGCGCGGGGACGGCAGCCATGAGCAGAAGTACCGCCAAAACTAACCCCAGCAGGGGGGCCCATCGTCTCATGCTGCTCCTCCTCCGCTTGCGTTCAGCTCAGCTGGCGTATCGCCCGCCTAATGGCGTCCTTGTCCAGACCGGATTCAGTGATTACATGAGCGGCGACCTGCGGCGGCAAGGCCGTCTGCACGGCTTTCAGCAAGGCCGGCGAGTTGAACTCGACGGTCTCAAGCGCCAGCAGCGATTGTCTCTCGTACTCTTCCTCGTTGTGCGGAACACTGGATTTGAGAATAACCTCGTGGAGGTACAGAGGATCAGCGTAACGCACACCGTCCTTTTCCAGGATTGGCTGGTCTGACACGCGCGCGCCGTCGCTGGCCGCCCCGGTAGGGACGTCGGCGTCCCATTCGGCCTGCCACACCGCCCTGCGAACGATGGTCTCCAACTCGCGGCCCGAATAATGGCCCACGATCTTGTCATCTATCAACTCGTTTAGCCGTTCGTTATCCCAGCGATCTGCCTGCCAGGCGTAGTGCGACTCCATACCATCCAGACGCAAATACGTGATCTGCAAGGGTAACTTATCGCGCAGCAAGCCGCGGCATGCGTCTCTGTCGGGCAAGAGAAAGGGGAGCTTGACCTTAAAACGGCTCTTGAGCGCATCATCGATCAGGTCGGGCCGGTTTGATGCAGCCACCCAGATGACCTTGCCCAGGTTTTCCTTGTCGTCCATGAATTCCAGAAGCCGGCCCAGCAGCCGCTGCTCTATGCCGCCGTCGTGCGCCTGACCCTTGCGGTTTGAGAATTGCTGATCGATTTCGTCGATGAAGATGACAACAGGGGCGAGGCTGCGCGCCACCTCCAACACCTGCTCCAGGTTGCGCTCCGACTCACCTACGTACATGTTACGCACACTCCGCATGACCACGACGTTGACGCCGGCATCCTTGGCGAGCGCTGCAGCAAAAAATGATTTGCCGGTGCCGGGCGGCCCAACGAACAGGATACCCGTGATGTCGGCGGTGGCCTTGCGCAAGCGGTGTAGCAGGTGCGTATCAACGTACTCGCGCGCATATTGGTAGCCCGCCACTTCGTCGAGTCCGAAACGCGAGGTCTTGCTGACCAACAAACCGCCGCTCTCGCGCTGAATGATATCTGCGCGGCGACCCATAAGCTGCTTCTCCCATTCCCGGTTCATGGTCTTGGCAAATGCAAGCAACTCGCGGAAGTTCATGCCCGACGTCTGGTTGGCGAGTTTGTCAACGTTACCGGGCTCACGCAAGATGGGGTAATTGCTGCGTTCCTCGGGCGTCGGGTCAACCACTTCAATGCGGGAAAGCCAGCTCAGGAAGGCGTAGCGCTCGTCGCGCGATGGGCGACCGACGCGCAGCGCGACGATGCGGGAGTCGCTCCCGCGCAGCTCGGAATGAACAGCGGCCAGCTCAGGAGCAAGCATGACGACGAGGTGGTTCTTGTGGTCAAAGGCAGGCTCCGAGGACCAGCGTTGAAGCGTCTCAATAATTGGTGCGACATCGTGTGACGAAGCAGCGGATGCCGGCACGATGTGATCGAGCGAATCGATGATCAAACCGATGCTCAGGGGGGTTGACTCCCTTGCACGGCTCGCCCCCGCATGATCACACTGGCTCGATACTTCATACGGATGCAGAAAAGCGCGCGTGAGTAGCGGCATGACATGAGTTGGAACATGCCAGCCTTCCGGCAGCGCGTTTTCGTCATCCATGTCCCTGTCAGGGATAAGGCGATGAGGCTTTTCCGCTGCGTGGCGGGCTACCTTCTCCCACAACACGTTGGGCGTTGCCTTGGCAAACGTCGTCTCCCCCAGCACATCGCTCGATGGATGGTACAGGCGCATGCCCGTGGAAAGCGAGTAGTAGAGTGCCAGGCTTCGACTTGACTCCATCAAGTGACCCATGAAGTCGCTGACAGTCAGGAGGTCGCTCGGCCGCGATGGAGGGTGACCAGGGTCAAAGACAAAGTCACGGATATTGAAGTGGAGCAGAAAGACGCGGCGTCCCTGCTCCTTACGCTCCCGGACGATCTCTTGCAGCCAGGCAGGGTCAGCATGGCTATAGTAGTCGGTTGTGTCGCCCGCGCTCGACGTTACTGAAGCCGTCATCGGTTCTGCACTCATGGCATTGCTCCTGTGCTCAGCCGCACCAACTGATATCCTCGAGATCAAACCGCCAGCCGCGCGCTGCCAGTTGTTCCAGTATCCAGGCCAACATAGTCCGCGAGCCCCGAACGCGCACATGGCCTGTTTCGTCTAGCGTAATCGAGAGATAGCCTGCTACCGGTCCCTGGTCCAGGTCGCTCCCCAATGCAGGCATGAGCCAGGCGGCCGATGACGACGAGGCGAGCGGTTGACCGGTCATGCGAGAACCCGCTGCTTCTGCTGCACGACCTCTCGCTTCTTCTTGTTGCGTTGGGATGCCTGCGCGCGCTGGCTCTCGACCACTCCCTGCCCCACTAGCGTATCGCGAACCCGCCCCTGCCACAGTTCTTCCAGCTCATCCGAGATGGAAACGAGGCCGTCATAGCTCACGCGGCCCGCCGCTCCCGGCTGGCCGGTGGCTATCACCGTCACCCCGCCGGCCCCCGGTTCGACTTTTGTGTTCAGACCAGCCTCGCGCAGCGTCTGCACCAGGTCATCCACTGCTTCTTCCAGGCTGAAACGACTTTGTACTGCGGCGATCACCCCACGCTTCTCGAGACCGGCGAAAAATGCCTGGTAGGACTGGGCGCATGTGGCATCGCCGTGGCCCTTGAATTCGGCGTGGATCTCGCCTGACTCAGCCAGGCCAAGGAGCACCTTGCGATCGCCCTGGCGGCCCACCAGCGTATGTGTCGCTCCGTCCTGGTGGCCCGACGTCTCGTAGCCCATCTCGGCCAGCGTTTCGCTGGCAGCCTTGAGCACCGTCTCAGCCTGCTGTGACTGCACCCACTGGACTGCACTGCGCGTGAGCTGATCGGCCCGAGCTGCGAGGCCGGCGCTCCTCTCAACGGTCTCCCACGCGGCGGCGACGTCCTGTTCAAGTAGGCTCTGACATGTGGCCGCGTCTGCGAGCCACTGCGCCGCGCGTTCAGCCAAGGGTTGAGCCTGGCGAAGCGGTTCGACGCGTGCTCTTAGGTCGTCGAGCATGTGCTGGAGGTTCAGGCGACGCTGATCGGCTACCACCTGGTCGAGCCGAGCGAAGTGTTGCAGGGCTGCACGCGCAGCCGACTCTGCGGCGAGAAACTCGCAGCGCGCAGCCTCGGCGAGTGCATCACCCAGTGTCGCCACCGCGATTTCCAGGCCGTCGAGTCTAGGGCCGGCAGCCTCGGCGCCAGCGTGCTGGTGCACGGCGGCACGCGCCTGCTCGATGCGTTCCATCGCCGCCTTGCGCTGCTCCTCGCGCAGCGGTGCGAGCGCGTGCAACTCGACAAGGTGTGCCTGAACTGCTTCGATCACGCCGTCAATCTCGCTGAGTGCCGCAAGGTTGGGCCGCGCTTCTCCCCTCATTACTGCGAGTGTCGCCTTACCATGTGGACCTTGCAGCTCGACGAGCTTCTCCCGCGCCCGCCCCAACTCGTCCTGCCAGGCGCCCAGGTTAAACAGGCCGCAACGCTCCCCTGTGACGTACCTGTCCAGCGCCTCTGTAGCGTTCCTTAAACGGTTCGCACTGGCTGCAAGGCGCTCGAACCACGCGCTCAGCGGCTCGAAATGTTCGATGGGCGATTCCCATGCGGGCTGCTGAAGGACGCTCCAGTCAACCTGCACGACCTTGACAGGCCCACCCGCACGGAGTGCGGCGATTGCTGCGTCGCGCTGGCGGAGCGTCTCTTCCAGCGCCGTGTGCCGCGCGCGGACGGCCTCGGCCGACTGGTACTCACGTTCCCGTTCGCGCTCGCGCAGCTGGCACTCGTAGTTCCGAGCCGCTCTTTGCAGCTGTGACTGCATGGCAAGATTCTGGGAAGCCTGGTTCGCAAGTTCGTGCCCACACGCCAGCAGCAGCCGACCGCCCTGCCGCACCACGATCCCGCCGCCGATCACAACGCCGCCAATAACCACCGCTCCCACAACCGCAGCTGCTGCCGCAACGGCTGCACCCGCGGCCACCGGAGCCAGTGCGACCACGCCGAATGCTTCTCCACTCATCAGTGCACCTCAGATACCTGGACGATTAATGACGGGACGGTCGACAGTGGGTGGCTGCTCTGCCGCTGGAATGCCGTCGCCACCTGCTTCTACACTCGTCTCGGAACGCGACGCGCCCCGCTGTAGGTCTTCGAGTTCGCGGATGCGCGCAGACTGCTCTCTGATCGTGAGCTCCTGCACCTCGCATTGAGCTTGCAGTTGATCGACCATCCTCTCGAACTGGTGAAGGTGCGCAGTGAGTTCCTCTGCCCTTTCCAGACTGGCAGAGTATTCGCGTTGTCGGCGATCCAACTCTGCGACGAGACGCTGAGCAGGTGCACCGTCAGGTGCCTGTGCGGCGCCGGCCGCAGCAAGGGCTCGGTTCACTTCGGCCAGCGACATGTTTGCCGAGCGTTCCAGTTCCACCGACTGTCTGTGGAGCGCGTCTATCTTGGCGAACGCCTCAGCGTAATCGGTTGCACCTAGCCCAGTACCTGGCGGACAGTGATGCGACGCCAGCCAGTTACGCACAACCACCAGGCAGGCATCACGTTTCTTCAGTTCAAGCGACGCGTCCGGGATGATCGGGCCGGCCGGGTTTGGCCGGTCAACCACCAATCGAACTCTGGCGGCCTGTCCCCGCGCGACCCGAAGCAGTTCCGTTCGGTTCGACTCCGCATCGAGCTGCCGGTTGACCATATCAGCCGACAGCCACCGATCGAATAACTCTATGATACGACGTGAGGCGTAGCCGGCGTCTTGCACCGCGGGCAGGTCCAACTGCAGCAGTGCCAGGCTGGCGTGGGTCGTAGCGTCCAGCAGGTGTACCGTCAGTCTTGGCATGGCTATCTTCGCCTCCTTGTTGCTGCGGCGACCTGATCGGCGATGATGTCTCCTGTCACCCCGCGCTTCAAGGGTACAATGCGTTGCGCCAATTCATGCGCAGCTAACCGACGCTGAGATTCCGACCCGCTTGAGTCGAGGCCGTACCGGTCGGGATGCAGTTGCGCCACGCGCTCCACGTACTCGCGGGCCGGCGCAACGTGGTCGGCAGGGACAGCCAGCAAGGCGTGCTGCTCCATAACCGCGGCCAGCTTGTCCGCATTGCTGGCTGTGCCGGCGTCAGAAGGCAGCGAGCGGCTCAAGCGGACCCAGGCGGCCGGATCGTCTTCCCGCAGGCGCCACAAACGCTCGGCGGCGAAATCAGGACCGTTCTTGCCCGCGGCAAGTCCCTCGCGGGGTCGCCAGGTTGTGCCTATGGCCACTCGCAGATCGTGCGCGTAGCTGGGAAGCGGAAGTTCACCATCGGACCGACGCAAATGCGTCTTGACAGAAATGAAGCCGTGCCGATCGACCAAGTCGTACACTGGAAAGTTGCCTGAGCAATGGTCGTTCAGGTCACGGGCGCCACGTCGTGCTTCGCAGGCGATGATTTCGCCTGCTCGACCCTGGATCTTGCCTTCCCAGACGCGGCCGCGCTCATGTTCGCCAATCTGCTGCTTTGCACTGGCCACAGCGTCCCGCACGAACAAACTATCCTTAGCCTGGACGACGGCCGCCGCCCACCCTTCGCGTCCTTGTTCGGCGGGCTCCACCTCAAGCGTCGCTTCCCTTGCAGACGCACCCTGGGTCATGTTCCCTCCCGCTCGTCGAGAACGGCTCCAACGAAACGCAGTTGATCCCTATCGGTCCAATCCAGGGTGTGTGCGAAATGTGCGGCAACGCAGCGCAGGACGGCGTACCAGCTATCGGCGTCAGCGGTCACGAGGCGCTCTGCAGCGTCACCTGGAGCGGAATAGAGCGCTTCCTCTGTTCCTATCTTGAGAGGAAGCCGGTCGAGCCCGGCTAGACGAACAAACGCACGATAGGTGCAGGGCGATGGGCAACCACGGCAGCCCGGAAACGGTGGTTCAGCGCGGAACCAGTTGGCCAGCTCTGGTGGAAATGCCGCTCTACCCATGTCCGTCACGTCAAGCAAAGCTGCCAGATTCACGGTCAACGCGCGCTCCCGCTCGAATGGCCAGCCGTACCACCGGCCCCAATTGCCCGCAGCCCACGCCGCAAGTTCCTTATGAACGCGCTGGGCCACGATAGTACGCTCACCGGATTCAAGGCTCACCGGACTATGCCGGCCCACGACTTCCTCGAATCGACGAGCGGTAGTGCTGATATGTGCACGCTCGCCAATCCATGCAGCGCATACGAACGCGGCGAACGCCTGACGCACCGCAACATCGGCGGCCAGCGCTGTCGTCAATGCACTTGTCCGGTCGACGGTTGGACCGGGCTGTTGCAGTTCGGTCCGCGCAGGCAGCATGGCAGATTGCGCGGCCAGGCGGTCAATGCGGCCGGCTGTTGTGGAGGAATCGTGGGGCTGGATGTGCACGCGGAGCGGCCGATCCATCCCGTGGCCAAAGACGAGTGCGTGACCCCGCGGCAACAGCGCCAAGGCGCGAGCGTCGTCCTCTTCGAGTGCCATGCTGCCGCCCATGAGGCGCCATTCCTCTTCGTCAATCAATTGGTGAGCCAGCTTCGTCCCCGTGTTCTTGAGCACCTGCCGCGTAATTCGACTGGGACTCTGCTCGGCGATGACCAACCCCACCCCGTAGGCGCGTAACTCTGCCAACATATCACCGAAAGTCTGAATCGCTTTGGCCTGCGGGTTCGCCGTGTCAGGCCCGCCGCCGACCGGCTCGCCGAGCAAGCGGTGGGCCTCCTCGATCACGACGAGTAGACGTAGTGCTGCGCTAGGCCCACGGCTGAGGCAACCCTCATAGAGTTTGGTCAGCAGTAGACCGAGCAGGAACGCGCGCTGCTCCGCGTCGCCGATGCCTTGCAGCTCGATTACCGTTGGCTGGCGAGTCAGATCATCCAGGGTAGCGCTAGGACGCACGTCAAGCAGACTACCCTTTGCACCCAGTCGCAAGTTGTCGATGCGCACCTCGAGCGCGGCCCGAATCTCGGGCTCCAGCCGCGGCCCATATCCCGCACGCACCACAATCTCCCCCACCTTGTCGCGCAGCTCAGTGAGAGTAGGCCACGCCAGCGGATCCTTAGCCAAACCATCATCCGCCGACGTTCGCCAGCAACGGCCCGAGGCAAAATCCCAGCCGCGGTCAGCGTACACCTCGTGTAGCGCCTGCTCCAGAATGTAAGGCATAGGCGGATAGAGTACATAGGCGGCGGCAAAGAGCGCCTTAAGGTGGTCGATGTGAGTGGTGACCTGTACGCCCAGGTCGCCGCTCTCGAACGCAAAGGGATTAAGCTGCAAGTCACAGCCTGGCTCGCCCAAGGAATAGCGTCTGAGGCCGGGGAGTGGCAGGCTGCGGTACTCACGCTTGACTGGCTCGATAATCAGGACTTGCACGTCCTGTGCCGCGGCCTGCTGTATGAGAGTGCGCACTGTGGTGGTCTTGCCACTGCCGGTGATGCCAGCGACGAAGACATGTGTCGTAAGGTCATCGAGGCTCAGGTCGAGGCTGAAAGGCAAGTCGCGGTCTGCCTCTACAACGGGACCGAGAGTGAGGCGACGACCAGCGGGCTGATCGGGTAGGGGGGGCACGAGGTCGAACGCCCTGGGCCGCGTGACGGCGATGCCTGGATGTTCTTCGCGGGGCATGTCGGCCAACAACGCGACAGCAGTAGATGGTAACAGGGTCACTTCGCCAGCTCGCGCGGGCACAACCGCGTGTCCCTGACCGGGGCGCATCAAGGTCCACGGCTCGCCTGTCCCGGCTGGCCGACCGTACACGCCGCCCAAAGCCGCGGCGAGCACCTGCAATTCGTCAGCCGCGCTGATGGCAGCGGCATACGTCAGCCAACCACCTTCAGCCAGGGCGCGTGTGACGAGCGCAAGGTGAGCTTCGAGCAACTCGTCGAGCGCCTCTGTGTTGCGACGGCGAGCGCGCAAGGAGTGCTCTACGAGCTCGGTCGCACGCAAGGTTGTGATGCGGCCCATCGTGCTTCTGGCGCTGCCGTCTAGATCAGCGAGTTCCACGGGATGTGCGATTACGAGCCAAGCCCAGGGATGAGTGCAATGGCTAGCAGCACGCAGCAGGAGATCGATGGTCCCAGACAGCGCATCGTCGATCCTGTCCTTTGCACCGCCAGGCGCGCCTGAACCTGGAAGGCCGCTGGCGCGTTGGATCACGCCAGTTGGCAGGGTCGGGGGCCGTGGGAGTTCCACGACAACGCTGCCAGGCCATAGGGCGTCGAATACGGCGGTAAGCGGTCCGCTCCGGGCGCCTTCAACGCCCCAGAAAAGGTGTGCTGCGCCGCCGTCGCCGATAAGCAGGAACGCAAGGCGAAGATCGAGGCGACTAAGCGCAACCCAAGGGGTGAGAGTCGCATCGAGATGGGCTACGTCCCCACGATACGCAACCTGCTGCACTTGGAGCCAGGTGAACCCTTGGAGTGAGCCCACAAGGTCCCACTGACTCGGGGCCGGTCGCTCTAAACCGCGCAACCATGACAAAGCTGCGTCGACAGGCGAGTCACCGAGCTGACCAGGCGCGCCGTCGATGTACGATCTAATATCGTCACGGTAGTTGGCAAGAAAGGAGGGGGGAAGCATATGTTATCAGCGCCGGAAAACGAGGAGCCAAACAGCCAGGCTCCCTCCGTTGAAGGCCAACCAAGCCATTAACCAACGCAGGCCACGGCGAGGCTGTTGCAGGCGCATGCTACGCCAGTTTGCGCGACCCGCCTCTTCCACGCCAAACTGCCCGCCCACGAAGTAGCGCCTCGCACCGCGCTGTTGTAGCCTCACATGTCGCAGGCGCTCTCCAAGGAAGGGAGTGTGGGGCGCCACAGCGCCTTTGATCCAGAAGATCTCGGGCTCAACCTGGCCGCTGACGGCGAGGGCCACCTCACGCACGGGTTCCATATCGGTGTCGGGTGGCGAGAACGCATCGCGCACCAACTGCCACCCCGCGCCGAGCACAGCCAGCGGCTGCTGAATGATGGGGCCAAACGCAGCAGGCAGGAGGTGACCGAGGACTCGATTTGCAATGAACGTAAGTACGAGGAGTACCAAGAAGATTGTCAATGCAACCGTACCAACAACGACTGCCAACGCAACAGCGTCGATGAGAAAGAGCACCGCGACAAATGCCTGGAGCACATCGACGTCCCTGCGTTCCATAAGGGGCGGGTTCGTGATGGACTGCACCACACCTTCAAGTTCCATCGCCGCATGCCGTGCCTGTCGTTCCACCGTGGATCCGTTGGCGAGCGCCGCGCTGCCTGGCTGAGTGAGAACTCGGTGGGCGGGTCCGCCAACGCGGATGTCGCGTGCATCCACCCGGTGCACCGAAGGCGTAACGGTCGACGCTGGCGCGGCACCGCTGCAAGCAATCGAAGACGGAGCATGCGGACTTCGGATTTGCTCGAGCCACCACCCAGGAAAGCTTACGTTGCACTGGGGACAGCGCACGTCATGGGCTAGATTGATGGTGACCTGCGTTTGGCAGGTGGGGCAGGGGCGAGTGACTAAAGTGGACGGAATCGTGATAGCCGCGACCGCAGACTCCGGCGTTGCAGCGGTTGAAACCAGCGCGCTATCTCGCTGCACCGCATTGCACCACCGGCAGACCTTCGCATCATCAGGCAACTGGGCCTGACACCGGCTGCAGATCATTATGTGGGGACTCCAGAAGACGGAACAGATCGTGAGTAGAACCGATGGACTCAATATGCTCGACTACAGACTCGTAAGCAATGATCAAGATCATATAGTCTAGACGAAGGCGATAGACTGCTTCCCGTTTGATGTTCCGTTGATATCGGCATAACGCTATTCGATGACGAATCATTATGACCACTGAGCAGCAAAGGCGAGGTGTTTCGAGCAGTCGCACCGCCGCCTCTCACAGATCCGGTTGGCATAGGCGCGACCACTGCTGTGCTCTCTGCATTCAAGCGGAGGCGAGGCACGGCGGCAGATGTAACCGCGAGCACTACCTTGCACCCGAACCCCGCGACCCTGGCCCCGCGCATCCAGGCCCTGCTGGAGCAGGCGACACGGGGACTGCGAGGCTGATCGTCCCCCCCGGTGGGGCACAGGGCAGTAGTGCCCTGCGCGCTACCTGCCGACCACGGGCGGCGCGGTGCATGCCCGCACTAGGATTAGTAGCCACAACCGCAGCATACCGCTCACCTGGCGCCTCGATCGTTACGACATCGGTCCAGGCACTCTCTCATCCGAAGCGACCGAGATACGCAATTAGGCACAAACCGATTAGCTGTACAACTTGAGGCACCCATCATCCCCTACTGTGCCCAGCAGGCAACTCTCGTGCGGATGGAAGGCCAGGTCTTGCACGCTGCCTTTGTGCGGCCGTAGGCTGCGCGTCAGCGCGCCGTTATCCATCCGCCATATTGAAACTGAATCATCGGTGCGCCCACACGCCAGCAAGCCGCCATCCGGGCTGAAGGCCAACCGCCGCACAGGAGCGCCTGATGCGCGATCTCGCACAAGCTCGAAATCCAGGGGCTTGCGCGTTGTGAAATCCCAGAAGACAACCTTCCCCTCCTGATCGCCCGCAGTCAGCATCTTACCGGCCGAATCGAAAACAACATCCAGAATACCTGGACGCTTAGCTGACTCGCCAAGATGAGGCGCGTCTTTTTGTAGTGGCTGCGGTTCAAACTCGGCGCACGTGGCTTCGCCCCGCGCGTCGAACTCCCACAGCTTAAGCACGCCGTTGGCCCCGGCTGTCACAACACCATTGCTGGTGCGGCAGAAGGTTACGCCGTACACCCAGTCTGTGTCCGGCGCCAACCGGGCGACGAGATCGCCACTCGCAACGGACCACACGAGCGCCAAGCCATCTTGCGAGCCAGATACCAGTAGATCACCCGTGGCGTTAAACCGCACCCGATAGACGATGTTCTTATGTCCGCGGAGGGGTTCGTACAGCAGTTCCCAGTTCTCCGTACCCCAGATGCGCACGGTGCCATCATGAGAACTGACCGCCAGAAGCCGGCCGTCCGGGCTGAAGTCCATTGCAGTAACCTGTCTCGCTGCTCCATCTCGGCTTGTAAAGGGTACAAGAGTGTAGGTCACAGGCGCTCTACCGTCTCGCTCCTCGCTCCGCTCCAGCTCCCTCACCTGCAGATTCTGATCGTCACCTGCAATCGCCACGTACTTGCCTTTGGGTTGAAATGCAAATGCATGGACCCGACCCGCGCAGACTTTGAAGGAATCCGCATTCTTCCGTTGAAAACTGGCAACTGTATCTTGAACTCGGACATGGGACCAAACACGCTCCACGCGGTCGAAGACCGTCTCGTGTGTTTGTCGCTCGGTCGCGACCGTCGTCCACTCCGCCTTTGCCTGAAGAATGCGGTCACGTGCGCTCCGCGAGTCCCGCTCGATGAGGTCGAGCACTTTTCGAGTCTTGGTTGCGCTGATTTGTTGCTGGATAAGCTTCTTCTGCTGCTCCTCGGTAGCCTGCAGCCCTTGGCGCCGTTGCTGAAGCAATTCTTCCAGCCTTTCGCGCACCTCCGGCGGGTGCTCTTCTGCATAGACCAACTCGGCCAACTCGGCATCTTCGCCTGACAAGAAGACATCCGGACCGAGAGCGTCGCTTAGCGCCTTGAGAAATTCCGCTGGACACTGATAGCGCGCTTCTGGATTGTGACGCAAAGCACGTCCGAGTGGCTCCACGATTTGTGGTGGCAGACTGTGATGCACAGCAGTGAGTCCACCCGTCTGCTGCTGCAAATGGCGACTGTGCAGATCTGCCATCGTTCTGACATCGTGAAAGCGTGCGCCGGTCACCATCTCATAGAATAGCGTGCCAAGCGAGTAGACATCGGATCGCGTATCGACTAGCTGCTGCGCATCCAGAAATTCGGGCGCCAGATAGCAGGCAACGCTCGTGAAGCTATCCTGCACCATGTGCTTGTCATGAAACTCGGGAATGGTTCGCAACATCGGCAAGACGCCAAATTGAGTAACAAATGTGCGCGCATTCTCGTCCTGCAGCCAGATGCAGGTGGGTCCGAGCCCGCCGTGGGTAATGCCTAATGGCAAAACCGCTTCTAGCCCAACAATGACGTCCTGTAGCCGCATCGCCGCAAGCACGAGCGGCAGCCCCCCGGAAATTCGTAAGCGCTGACTCAGGTCGACTCCCTTGGTGTACGGCTCGGCAAACCAAGGTGGTTCTTCACTCTTACTCATCAGGCTCTGCTTCGCGACGTTGATGTAGTCATGATCGCGTAGGGGCTTCAAACGAACACGCAGTTCTGACCAGCCAGTCCGCGCGTGACTGGAGACGAAACACGTCGGATCGAACAGTGTAACAGCGTAAAGGACTCCGTTCCGAGTTTCGGCGCAGTAAGTCTCTGACCAAGGGCTGCTGCTCAGAAGCCGATCGCGCAGCACATTGAAATACCTTGAAACGTAGCTGCTCTCAACCATAGACACCACCGGCAATCCTCCCTAAAGCAGCAGACCTACAACTGCGGCGGATTCTCAATCACCACGCCTTCGGGCAACGGCTCGCGTAGCGGGTCGCCCGCTACGTTACCTTGCCTGTCACGCCTGACATCGAACTCATTGTAGTAGTGTAACTCCCACGCCGCGCGCTCGACCAGGGTCGTCAGCTCAGGATTTTCCTGCGGCATCTGATTGCCTTGGTCTGCGTTCGCCGAGGGAGCCGGTGCATGCAGGATGAAGCGGGCCAGATCCAGCATCGTCTCACCATGGACGGGCGTCCAGTAGCGACGCGGGCGTGTGGGCAACCAGCCGAGCAGCATCGGAAACAACACGAGGAAGGCAAGAAACTGCACCGGCAGAGAGTAGATGTAGGGAAAGTAGTTGGTTACGGCCCAAACTCCCAGGAGCACAACCACGCACATTAGTGCGTCGTACAAGCCAAGGCCCGACCGGTCGGTGGTGCGGTAGAGAGGTCGCAGCCGCTGATAACGCGTAAAGGGCACGCCTTCGCGGCCAGCCAGCAACCACCACAGGAGTGATACGAGTAGGGCGATCGACACGTAGGCGATGATCAGTAAGCCGGCCGGCGTAAGCCGTAAGCGCAGAGCCAACTCGGCGTAGTGTGGAACTGCACTGACCATGAAGAGCACAGCGTGCACAACGACCGCTAGTGCGGCGAGCAGGCTCGCCGCGAAGCGTACCGCCATGAAGCTACCCAGGAACTGGCGCACAAAGCGGGCAATACGATCCATCGGTCTAACTACCTTTCACCACCGCGCTCAGTCGATCACTGGCTCGTAGCTGACGACGTCGGACGAGGGTTCGCCGTACAGCTCCGCCTGCTGTGCCTTGTCGCTCGGTAGCGCCAGCCTATCACGGTCATGGCTGCTGAGCCGCTGGTACTCGTGAGCTAGTCGCTCCAGCGCACGCAGGTCTTGCCAATCGAGATTGTTGACCGTGCAGACCACGGACATACTCATCTGATCTTCTGAAGCCAGCAACGGGATGTTGCGCAGGCTGAATTCGTTACGCAGCACAGATCGCGAGCCGTAGGACGTCACTGCATAGTCGATCTGCTGGCAATTCGTGTCGCCGAGCCGCACTGGCTCAAATGCGGCGGACGGCTTGGCCCGGGCGTACAGGTCCTCCACAAACGTGTCCCGCAGAGCTTCTTTGACTAGCGGGGACTCCGAATCGTCTGCTGAGACCGTCATTTCGTCACCCAACAGGAGCACGCGCTCCAGATTGTACTCACGCACGAGCTGGCCGATGAAATCAGGCCGATTGGGCATGACGCGGCGCCCCTTATCCGGCGCCAGATGGCCAACCGCCTCCGACGCTATCTTCTCGATGGTTTCAACGAGCAGCCGGGCGCCGGGGCCGTCCGGCAGTTGAGCGCCGTACGTCGGCGCCGCATCCACAATTTCCTCGCGCACCCGCAGCAGACACGTCATTCCTGAACCTGGGTCTGGGCAGGCAGTACAATAGGCCGCATGCGACTGGTCATTTCGTGGCTTACCGTAAGGACACCACTCGCCAGCCTCCGCCTGTCGGCGCACCTCGTCGGGGTCAGCCTGTTGGGTCGTCGAGCCATCAGGTTGCGCAGCGTTCCGCCGCGCAACCTCTAGCGGAATCACGTTCTGCCACTCGACGCTATTGAAGCTAGCTTCCAGGGCTAGTCGAAACCACTGAGGCAGGCGCGCATCACTGTCAGGCTGGCGCAGAGGTTGGTCCCAGTTGCGCATGGTGCTACGCTGCCGCCATAGCCGCTTCAAACGTTGCTCGCCGTTTTCGCGCGCCTCGTTCTTCTCCTGCTTGACCAAGTCACGAATGCGATACCAGGCGGCCGCGCTGGTGTGTGCACGACGCAGGTGGATCTCCTCCAGACCCGCGGGTGGGACCGATGGCGGGTCTTCCGGCTTGGTGCGCACCTCAAGGTTTGAGATCGCCTCGTCGAGTGTATCACGAAAAGTCAGCAAGTCTCTGCGGAGGCGTTCGTAGAGCTCGCGCAGGCTGCGCAACACGAGGCTTTGCACAAGAGCGGTGAGTTGTTCCTGGGCCAGCATCACGCGGCGCCGGCGCAGTTGCGCGCCGCGCAAGCGGTTGATCAATCCTGGAAATCCGGTGATGAGAGCCGCCAGGCCGGCCAGACCGAGGACGATCAGAGCGAATAGAGGCAGGGGCAATAAAGGCGGCCGCAGCGTTGGAGGCGCTTCGTTCAACAGCCACCCTAACCCGACGTACAGCAGCAAGCCGCCACCCAGAAGCATGCGAACGAGGATAGCCTCAGCACGGGGCTGGGCCACGGCATGGTTGGTGAAGGCAGTCCACCATGTGCGGAACCGTTCGGCATACGCCTCTTCGCGCTCCGGCGGATTAAGCCGCGGGCCCATCTTATTGAGTTGATCGAGCAGATCGCCCGTCTCTCCTGCCCACTTCTGGATGCCGTTGCGCGCCGCGTGCAGCCCGTTGCGGCCGGCGGATCCCGACTGGTCAGGCAGACCGGCCATAGTGCGCACTGTGGCGTGTAGAACGCGGTAGAGCGCTGCAGGCAGGCGACGCTGGTCCACCTGGCGGCGTTGCGCCCAGGTTTGCTCTGCCAACGCATCCAGCTCGCGGCCCGCCGCTTCGGGTCCCACCTGGTGCGCGTCGTAAGACAGGCCCCAAACCTCATCCAGCCGAATCTCGTGAATCGCGGCGTCGAGATTGTTTGCCTGCCGGCTGAAGTGCGCCTGGATAGTCTCGCGCCACTCGCTCTGTGAACGCGTACGGCGCAGGTCCTCCAGTATGGATGCGTCCAGGAGAAAACTGCGCGAGAAGCGCAGGGTTGCGAGTCGCTCTAGCGCGTCCCAACTGGTAGGATCAAGCGCGCGACCAGGGCCGAACGGCAGACGGCGCTCGATGCGCAAGAGCAATGGAGTCGGTGCCCGCTCGAACATGCGCCGTAGCCCTGGTCGCAACAGATCGTCAACGGTGGCCGAGAGCTGGATGCGCAGGTCGCCGAGGAGTTTACCGTAACGCGCGTCGAGCCGAGGCGGAGTCAGGTCGTCTTCGCGGCGCCCGAACCAGGGGCTGCGCGGGGCAGCCCCTACATCCTCTGGGGCGTCACTGTCGGCCGCAGAGTCATAGAGTGAATCGTCTCCGGCCAGATCAGGCGCTGCAGAGTCAGGAGGGTAACCAAGCACAACCTCGCGGATCAGCCGCTTCCGTTCTTCCTCGATCGCAGCCGACACGTAAGCCGACAGCGGGACGTAGTCACTGGCCGCGCCGATCAGGCCGAAGGGGGAGCCCTGATTCGCAAAAGAGTCGGCACCGAGGCGCTCCTCCAAAAACATACCGCCGTCGGCCACAAGGAAAGTCTCTATGGCGTTGCCGGCCAGTACGGCCAACTCCAGGGAGTCCCGTGCGAGAGCCTGGTTGCTCTTCTCCCGGTCGAGCAGGTAGATATGGTTGAATAGGGATTTACCGAGCCTATTCTCCCAGTTCAGCTTCTCCCCGACCATCTGCGCCAGACCGCCGAGGCTGGGTTGCAGCCCGCTCAGCCCACTTAGCGCACACAACTCGCGAAGTGCCATGTGGCCGAGTGCTTCTTCGACCGGCCGGGTGTCGTCACTGGCAAACGAGCCGGTGCTGAAGATCCCGACGACGTTGACGACGCTTCGCTCGCCCAGAGTGGCCGTTAGCTCGGCCAGGATGGGCCAGATGAGCGCCGAGGTCAAGGGCTCGGCCATGGACGCGACGACGTAGAGGCTGGTCTGCACCCAAGGGTCGCGCGCCTGAAGCGCATCAAGCCGGGTGGGGTCGATTACGTTCTGGATGATTGCACGGACCGCAGCTTCAGAATCGGCAATAGTGGCCCTAAAAACGTCACGACGCCGTGGCCGATCACCGCTTCCGAAGCTCGCGTTCGTGGTGCGGACATTGAGGCGCTCAAGGTAAGTGGTCGCGCTATCGGTTGCGCGTCTCAGCACGACACGCGCCAATTCTTCGGCAAACATGCTCGACTGCACACCCGGGCCGCGGCGCCGCTTAAGGTCATCCAAAGCCTGCTGAACCACACGATCTGCATAGAACGGATCGGGATAGTAACCCGGCTTGGGCCGCCAGAGGGTGAAAGGCCGCTGGTTGCCGTCTTCCGTGGAGTCAGCGCTGGACCACGGCATGATTGCAGCGAACGCAGCGAGGCGGGTCAGGTCGGGCAGCTTGGCAGCTGCGCCCCCCTGCGCCGCGCGCTCCTCCTGGATGAAGCGCAGCCGAGGCCAGAGGTGCAGCATGGTCTGCAGCCCCCAGCCGCCAAAACACAAGACGGCCGCGCGACTACGTGTCAGAGACATGGGTCTGTCCTTTGTTCCGACCTAAGGTCGCACCGTGGACGCAGTCGGGCCCGCGTCAGCGAAGGGAGCCGCCGACGCGGCACTGCCCTGTGTGTCGTCAGTCGTGGACTTGTCCTTGCCGCTGGCGGCGCCAGTCTCCTCGCCGGCAACGGGCTCGCCGGGTTCAATATAGATCTCTTCGAAATCGTTCCATTCGGGCTTCACGTGAAGTGTGTAACGCTTGGGCCAGCCCGCGTACTGCGCCCTCATCTCCTGGATAGCACGCAGGTGGCTGACCGGTAGGCCATGCACCACGTGGACCACATCGATGCGGTCTCCGTTGCCGGTGGGCACCCAATCGAAGTTGCGGTAGCTGTCGAAGGCCCGCTCGAAGTCACGATCCACATCTGACGCATTACCCTTCGAGCCTCGATCGCCCGGGGTGCTCATAAGCCGCAAATGTTCCTCATCTTCAATGGAGTGCGGCCGGGTGTCAGCGTCTAGCACCGCATGTGGCGCAGTAGGCTGCACGACCTGATCGGGGCGGTAGTTGGCCGGGCGAAGGTTCTCAGTGAACTGCATGGAAATGACAGTCCGCAGGTCGTACGCTTTCGTTTCCTCGACGCGCAGTTCTCTGAGTAGCGGATTTTCTTCCAGCTGCTTCTCGACAAGCAATCGTAGTTCGGCAGTATTAACAGCGCTGAGGCTACGGTTGTCACGCGAAACGAGGTTTTCAAGGACGGATCGAAGCAGAACTTGGAAGCGCGGAGGGGCACCTTGCACGGGATTTCCATTTAGCCTGGCTGGTGCCCGCAGGAGTTCGCTCGTGCGGCGCCAGTACTCCTCCAGATCTCCTTCACTGACTGCTCCTGACTCCAGGTCATAGTAGGTGGCGGTCTCGATGCTGTCGCCGCCATGAAGCGGTTGCACCTGAGCCCCAACCTTCGTTGCATCCCGCATCGCCTGTGCATACGCAGCCTGAGCCGTCTTTTCCAACTCGTTCAGCGCGTTGCGCAGTTCGGAAGCGCGGGCGGCTATCTTCTTGTACAACCTCTCCCACGCCTCAATCCGCCGTGCATAGTGGTCCTGACGCTCTTTGATGTCCTTGTTGCGATTTCTGTCTGCCTCACCACCGCCAAACAGCATACTAATAGCGCCGACAGGCTTTTCTGAGGGCGCCTCGAGAGCAAAGGTGTTCTCGTGGGCCAGCATGCCCTTGATGAGACCCTGACCTTCGGTGATCGACAGGTAATTCAGCATGTGTGCAGCCGCACGAATGCCGCTTCTCAGCAGCAAGTCCCTACGAGCAGCAAGAATTTCACCCGAGAATTTCTCCCAGACGCCCTCACTCTTGTCTAGATTCTCGACCAGAGTCTCCGTGTGTTCGATGTCGCTGGTGAAAGCAGTAAACAGGTTCCAGATCTGAGAGACCAGCTCGGTGTGGCGCTGCCAAGCCGCATCCCTGATCGCTTTCTCCTCCATACCCCCAAAAACGACGGCCTTGGTGATTTCCGCAGCCACGCGCGCCTTGAAGAAACGCCGAAGGGCGGTGCGTGGAAGGACGAGAGCTGACACCCCAAAGGAGCTGTAGCTCATGCCCTGTTCGTGCTCTTCGGTGATATTGACATCGAGGCCGAGAATTCGTTTGTTGAGGTGCGAGAAGGCGTTGAGGCTGATAAAATGGGCAACCATTTGCTCCACTTCCGCCTTGGTCGTGAGCGTTCGGCCATCCGCATTGGTGCGCTCAATCAGGAAGATCTGGTTCAGGGCACGGTACGGCGTAGTGGGTATGTCTACTTGTTCGCCCGGGTAGCGTACCTTGAAGTCCGTCTTGCGATGGAAGTGGTCCAGCTCCTTCAGGGCTGCATAGGCATTTGCGCGGATGCGTCGCCGCTGCAAATCGCTCGGGATAGTCTTCTCAAAGATAGACGGCATAAGGAGAATGCCGACGATGTTGGCGTTCGAGCCAACTTCCTGGCGCACGCGATGAGCAACG
>JAXGQB010000039.1:0-19762 GCA_040766655.1 Anaerolineae bacterium | reverse complement strand
CGGCGGCGCGGTGTTGGTGATGATGATCTTGGGCTTCGGCTGGCTGTCGTCCGTCATTGTCGATGTACTCCTCTGCGTTACAGGCGCCAGTTGTCCGCGGGCGAGGCCTTCGCATGGACCCTGGCGCAGTCGGTCTGGGCGATGCGCGCATAGCGGCGCACCATGGCCAGATCCGAGTGTCCGAGCAGTTCCTGGAGGGTGAACAGGTCGCCCCCGTTGCGCAGGTAGGTGATGGCGAAGGTGTGGCGGAAGCGGTGCGGGTAAACATGGGCGACGCCAGCGCGTTCGCCGATGCGGGCGAGTTGCAGGTTCAGGTGGTGGCGATCCATGGGCCGCTGGTCGTCTGCCGTACCGACCGTGATCAGGTAGTCGTCGGGATCGGCGGGCATGCGTGGCGTAAGGTGGCGCCAGAGCGCCTTGGCCGCGCGCTTGCCGAACTGCACGAAGCGGGCCTTGTCGCCCTTGCCGTGCTGGACGGTGATGCGGTTGCGGGCCATGTCGATGTCCTCCATCCGGATACTGCACAGCTCAGAAGCGCGCAGCCCGGTGTCGACGAGGAGCAGGATGATGCAGCGGTCGCGATCGGCAATGGCGCTGAGCTGCATGGGGCCGATGCCCTTCCACGTCTTCTTCTGGTCACAGATGGCGAGCAGTGCTTCCAGTTCGTCTCGGGTGAAAGGATCGACCACAGGTCGGGTGGGAGATGGCGGTTCGATGGCGCGCACGATGTTCGCCGGCACGAACTCCTCTTCCGATGCCCAGCGCCACAGTGCTGAGAGGTCGGCGTGGATGTTGGCGATGGTCTTGGGCGCTAGGTGACGGGCGGGGCGCGGCGCAACGCCGGCGGGCTCGGTCATGTGCTCTTCGCGCAGCCAGGCCAGGAAGTCGACGAGTTGCGCGCGGGTGATGCTGGCCAGCGGCGGGTCTGCAGGATCGTAGGGATTGGCTCTGACCGGGGTCCTGGGTGCGGATTTCTTTGCCCGCGCCGGTGCGCTCTTTGTATCGACGTCGGGGGTGGGTTGCGCGCTGGGATTGCTCACCGCGCGCTCGGCGAGGTAGGCCGTTAATTTGGCGAACGAAACCCGGTAGTTGCGTAAGGTGTGGGGCGACTTGCCGGCTGCCGTTTGGTAGTGGATGAAGCCGGCGCAGGCCTGGGACAGGGTGATGGGCATCCGTGCGGTCTCCTTTCGGGAAAACGGTTCCCATAACCGAGGCTTTCACTTCTCAGTATGGGAGGCTGCGTTTTTTTTATCCCGAAGAATGAACTCACGGATAGGACAAGTGTGCACAGTTCGCGCGAGGGGGTCTCTTTTCGTGATCACACGGCTACGAAAACCGCCTAACCGTGTGATCAGTATGGGCGGGGAGGGACTCGAACCCACGACCTCACGGATGTGAACCGTGCGCTCTAACCAGCTGAGCTACTCGCCCTGACGGAACCGAGTATAGCATGCGGGCGTCATCTACGCAAAATCGACCGGTTGCGCTACAATAGCGGACTGATCAATGTTGCCGGGCGGGTCCACGCGGGCCCGCGCCCGGCCGTGGATGGAGCTCGCATGAAGAGAAGCGTTTATATCGCCGGATTTGTCCTGGTCCTGCTCACCGCCTGCGTGGCGGGCGTTGTGGGCGGCCGGCTGCTGCTGAATCGCCTGCAGCAGGACTTCGGCATCCGTGAGGAATGGACACCCGCCCCGACATCCGCAGTCGCCGTCGTTGCATCGGAGACGTCAACGCCGGATGTTCTGCCGGCGCCCGAGGCCACGGCCACCCGGCCGCCCGCCACCGTCCTGGTCGTCCCGGCGCCGGTGACCGATCAGCCGCCGCTGCTCTCGACCGCGCCCGAGCCCACCTGGACCCCCGGCGTTGCGCTGCCCACCACTTCCTTCGTGCCACTGGAGGAGCTGGGCCAGGGGGAGGGAACGCTAACGCCAGAGCCCAGCGCCACGCCCATCCCGGCCTATCCCTATACGCTGGCGCGCTCCGTGCGCTACTCCAACGGCGATTGTCCCGGCACCTACGCGCTCGGCACGGTCACCGATCGATCCGGCGCGCCGATCGCTGGGGTGCGGCTCAGCCTGGTCGACGAGTACGGCAATGCGGCCACCGCGGTCACGAAGCCGGGACCGGGCGATACGGGACGCTATGACTTCCCGATGGGCGGCCCGCCCCGGCGCTTCTACATGACCGTGGTGGACGAGGGCGGACGGGCGCTCAGCCCGCGCGTCGAGATCCTCCACGATCTCCCGCCGCAGGAGGGCAACGGCTGCCGCTGGGTGGACTGGCGGCGCAACTGAGCCGGGTGAGGGCTGCCGTAAGGCCCCATCTTTGAAATGAAACAGGGCTTCCCGCGCGGGAAGCCCTGTCAATGCCTGGCTTTTGAGGGCTCAGCCCTCGGAGCTTATGGGTTGGGATCGTACTTGCAGCGCTGGCCCTCGACGCCGTTGATGTAGATGCACAGCTCGACATAAGCCGCGCGCAGGAACAGGTCGGGGTACCCGGGCCCGATGATCGACCAGTAGTACTGCTCCGTGTCCTTGGTCCACGCCACGTCTGGCATGTAGATCACGGTCATCAGCGCGATCCAGGGCTGCCAGTTCTCGCGCGCCCACTCGAACGCGCGCACCAGGTACTTGCCCTTCAACGCTTCGTCGATCCCCGCGCCCGCGCCGTGCCAGCGGTAAGGGGAGTCCGCGCGATCGTCCGTGGTCCAGCCAAACTCGAGCACGACCACCCGCTTATCCTGGTCGCCGTAGCGCTCCATGATCCCGCGCACCTCTTCGAGGTGGCGGAACGCGAAGAAGCGCTCGCCCCCATACGGGTCTTCCTTGGCCGCAGTCTCGTCCGGGCTGGTCTCCGGCGGCGCGGCAAAACCCGCCGCATGCGCGCCCAGCATGTCGAAGTAGCCGTCCGAATCGCCGCCCATGGCCTGGTACATCAGGTCGTAGAACTTCATGTCTGGCATGGCAAGGTTGGAGTCGGTGCCCGTCGGCGCCATGCCTGCGGTGACGACCAGCGCGGCCGGATCGATCCCCTTGATCGCACTATAGGCCATCTTGAGCATGCGCGCGTAGCCGGCCGGATCGGGGCGCTTGTTGCCCCACTCGCGCGCCAGGTTCGGCTCGTTCCACACCTGGTACGCCTCGATGCGTCCCTTGTACCGGCTTGCGACTGCGGCGACGAAGTCCGCGAAATGTCCCGCGTTGTCCGGCGCATCGCCCGCCCAGAACGGCTTATCCGGGTCCTGGCTCAGGCGCACGATCAGCCTGAGATCGTACTTCTCCACCTGGTCGACGATGCGATCTGTCCTGGTCCAATCGTACTTGCCCTTGCCCGCGCCCTCGATGTCCTGCCAGGAGAAGAGCTGCTTCACCCAGCGGAACCCGGCATCCTTGACCAGGCCCAGGTCGCGGTCCGCCACCTCCTCGCGCCACCAGAGAAATGCCTGTACGCCGAAATCGGGCGAGGACATGAGATCGCCCGGCTTGACCACCGCCGGCTTTGACGGCGGTCGCGGCGTGGGGCTGGGGGGCACAGGGGTTTCGGTCTCGGTCGCAGCCTCGGTTTCGGCCGGCGTCGCGGTGGCAGCCTCGGGGGTGCTCGTGGGCAGGGTCTCCGAGGTTCCTGGGGCCGCAACGAGCGGCGTCTCGCCGGCAGTCGGCGTGCTGGTGACCTCCGGCCGGGGCGTCTTGGTGGGGGTGGGCGTCGCGGCAGACTGCGATGGTGCGCATGAAGCGAGCACAGGGCCTGCCACCAATACGACGATCATCAGCAGGAACGGCCAGAGCCGGATCGCGTGCGTCTCGTCTGCTCTCATCATAATGCTTCCTTGGTCATGATGCTTATCTCTGCATGTTCTTGACAATGTCATACGCCGGGCGTCCCAGGATGCCGAACGCCCACTTCTCATCGTGCGCGGGCACCGATGTGTTGAAGTTCAGGTTCCACAGGAAGGCAACCCCGACCCAGCCCCAGCCCTTCATGATCTGGTAGGCCCGGGCAATGTACTCGCCCTGCTGCTGCTCGTTGTTGTAGGCCGCATATTCGTAGCCGGGCGCGGGACTGCCGGTCGAGGCCCATCCGAACTCGGTCGGCCACAGCCGCTTGTTGCCGTCCCCGTATTTTACCATGATGTTCCGATACTGCTCCATCGTGTTACGGAAGTAGAACGATGAATCACTGACGTGGGAGGGTCGCGAGTAGTTCCCCGCCTGCCAGTCCTGCACCCTGGCGTCGGGCGGATTGCCGAAGCCGCTCGGATGCACGCCGATCGCATCGGACCAGCGCCTCAGTCCCGCCCGGTACATTTGCTCCAGGTAGGTCGTGTCCCGCACGGCCACGGGCGGGGGCGCACCGGTGGGGGTGGGCGCGCCGCTGACGACGATCGTGCTGGGGCAGGCGGCCTTGATCGACCGGTACGAGGCCTCCAGCAGCCGCACGTAGCGTGCTGCATCCAGCTTCTCGTTGCCCCACTCGTAATGCATGTTCTGTTCGTTCCACACTTCGATCGCGTTCACGCGTCCGCAGTAGCGCCCCGCAAACTCGCCGACGAAGCTGGCGTAGGTCCAGTGATCCGCGGGCGGCCCGCCCACGCCCAGGTCCGCGCCCGCAGGACGGGCCCATGCCGGCGCATTGACCACGCTGGCCAGGATCTTCAGCCCGTTGCCGCTCAGGTCATTGATAACGTCGTCTGGCCAGTTGCGCTGTCCCGGTCCGCCCCCCTCGAAATCGGTCCAGCGGAGCTGGAACTTGACCCACTCGAACTGCAGATCCTTCAGCGCACCGATCGCCCGGCCCCGGTCGGCCCACGGATCGACCTGCGCGCCGTAGCCGAAGAAGCCCGCAGCCCTTGATGGGGCTGGCGCTCCCGCAGCAGCCTTGGGCGGCGGCGCAACCTTGACCACCGGCAGCGCGTCGATCGACCCACTCGGCTGTACGTACTGGCCCGAGATCCAGGCCGTCTTGCCGCTGACGCTGACCTGCAGCCACGAACCGCCGTCATTTTTGCCGGTGACCGCGAGCGTCTTACCCTCTGTCGTGCGTCCGATGACCGTGTAGCCCGTGCTTGGGCCGGTGCGCAGGTTGACGACGTTCCCGGTGACCTTCGCGGTCAGATCGGGGCCGTCAGCAAGGGGAGCGGGCAGTGAGTTGGCATGAACCTGGGGCGCTGGAGCGAGCATGCCCAGGAGCACCGTGGCGAGCAACACCAGCGTCAGGCGCAGCAATCGGGTGGGACGTGTCATGGTCTCCTCGTTGAGTCGATATTGGCTGGCGTTCCAGGCAATGCCGCGCGGACGCCAGAATGGGTTCCAACGCACGAACACCAGGCCACCGACAGGGCCCGTGGGGGAGTGATAACGGGGTGCCATCGCGTCCGGAGACGCAGGTTAACGGGCGATGCGGGCGCCGCTCGGCTTTCAGCAGGCACCCGCATCGTATCGGTCCGGTTACTTGGGCATGGACTGGAGGGCCGAGTAGGCCGGGCGGCCGGCAATGCCGAACGCGGCCAGCTCCTTGTCCGGCGCAGTCAGGTTGTAGTTGAGGTTCCACAGGAAGGCCGGGCCAACCCAACCCCAGCTCTTCATCATCTGGTACGCGCGTACGATGAACTGGGCCTGCTCATCTGCGGTGTTCTGCGCCGCATACTCGTAGCCCGGGTGCGGGCTGCCGGTCGACGCCCAGCCGAACTCGGTCGGCCAGATCCGCTTGGCCGAGTCTCCGTTGGCCACCATGACCGCGCGGTAGCGCTCCATCGTGTCGCGGAAGAAGAAGCTGGGATGGTTCTTGAAGCTCGGCTCGGCGGGGTTGCTGTAGCCGAACTTGGCATCGGGCGGGTTGTTGTAGCCGCTCGGATGCGCGCCGACCGCATTGAAACAGCCCTTCGCACCGGCAGCATACATGCGCTGCAGATAGACGAAATCGTCGATGGCGGTCGACCCGTCGTTGAGGCCGGTGGGCGTCAACGCGCCTGACACGACGACCATACCCGGATCCTGGGCCTTGATGGCGTTGTAGGCGCGGCACAGCAGGGTCACGTAGCGGCCCGGATCGAGCGGCTCATGTCCCCACTCGTACCAGAGATTCTGCTCGTTCCACACCTCGATCGCCTGTACCTTGCCCTTGTAACGCGCGGCAAACGCACCGACGTAATCCGCATAGGTCCCCGGATCGGCCGGCGGGCCTTCCACGCTGAAGTCGGTGTTGCCCGGCCGGGCCCAGTTGGGGGCCTTGACGATGCTGACCAGGATCTTGAGGCCTGCGCCCGAGAGCTGGCCGATGACATCATCGGGGAAATTCTTCGCGCCCGGCGAGCCTTCGAAATCCTTCCAGGGGAGCTGGAACTTGACCCACCCGAAGCCCATGCTTTGGATCATCCCGATGGCCTGGGGACGATCGCCGTAAGGGTCGATCTGGATGCCGTAGCCGAAATAGCCGGTGCCCGATGCGGGGAGGTTTCCGGCGGGCGCAGCCGTCTTCGGCGCGGCCGCAACGGGCACTGCCGTGGGCGGAGGCGCGACCTCGACGATCGCGACGCCCTCGGCGTTGCCGGAGACGGTCACCAGGTCACCGGAGACCCACACGCCCTTGCCGTCGACCAGCAGCTGCCACCACGTGCCCGAGTCATTCTGGCCCGCGATCTGATAGCTCTGCCCCGAGGCCAGCTGGCCCACGCGCGGATAGGCCGTCGATGGGCCCGATCGTGCGTTGGCGTTGTTGTTGGCCCGTGCCATGGCGAATTCGGGGGTGGGACTCGGCGTCGGCGTCGGCGTGAAGACCGGCGTGGGCGTCGGTGTCGGCGTATAAGTGGCGACTGCGATGGCGTCGCCGGTGTTGGCCATGGCCAGCACCTGGCCGCGGTCCTTGATGGCTGCCTCGATCTGGAGCGCACCGGGCTGGTTGGGCGCTGCGATTGCGAAGTTCGCGTCGCCGAGCGGCCGGACTTCACTGACCGTCTGGCCGTTCGCGTCGCGGATGGTCCACTCGACCAGGAAGTTGCTCTTGATGTCCTGCAACTGGCCCTGCTGGAAGTTGCGCATCAGCGGCCACAGGTCCACGTCCAGGCCATCGGCCGGCAGCTTCTCCATGGTGAAGCCCTGGACGTTGTACTTCTTGAGCGTCTCGAGCTTGTGGTTCATGCTGGCCGCGTTTTCCAGCCACACGGTGCGCGCGTTGCCCTGCTCGTCCTGATAGCGATAGACGTACGTGCCCAGGTTAGGGTCGTAGACCAGCCCGCTGGTCGGGCGGGTGGAGACCAGCGCTAAGTTGAGCGGCTTTCCGGGCTCGACCACGGAGGTGTCGGCCGCGATGCGGCCGATCAGCGGCTGCAGCGCGTCGTTATAGGTCTTGGGCAGGAGGTACGCGCCCGCCAGCTCGATGCTCTGGCCCCCGAACACCATGCGCACCTTGAAGCGATCGATCTGGCCCACCGCGTAGCGCAGCAGCGCATCGAACTGGCCGCCCGGCACATAGGCACGGGGATCGATCGGCGCAGGGATCTTGACCGCGTCCGCGATCAGGCCGATGGGCCGCCAGTCATACGCACCCGTATCGAACCGGTCGTCGGCCACCTGGCTGCCCGGCTCAACGCGAACGTGCAGCACCTTGCCCTCCTGGTGAAGCCGGTCGGCCAGCTCCTTCAGGAATTGCAGGTACTCCCCGCGCAGGTTGCGATCCAGCCCGCGGTAATCGATGTCCACGCCCTTGTAGAGCGCGCCCACGGCAAGGTTGACCAACGTGTCCACGTGCGCGGTGCGCTGGTTCTCGTCCACGAGCATGTTGTTGAACAGGTCGGTGCGGACGATGGGACCGTCGTGGTTGCGGATGACGGGGATCACCGCGAAGCTGCTGCCCAGCTGGTCGAAGGTGGCGTCGAGGGAGCCGGTGACGGCGCCATCTGCGCCAAGGCTCAGGCCGGTCGGGTGCACCTCGGACAGCACGTTCCGGCCCTCCGCACTCAGCTCAGCGGCCTGCGCCAGGTCGAGTGAGGCAAGGGCGGGCTGCGGGTTCGTCTGCATGACCATGAAGGCTTGCGGGATCGCGGGCGATGCGCTTTCGATCAGGTCATCCTGGCTGCCATCTTCGCTCACAACGATGTTGTGCGGCAGCCACTGCCAGCGTTGCAGCTCGCTTTCCCACGTGTACACATCCAGCGTCTCGTAGGGCTCGCTGTCGTTGGGGATGCGCGAGACCCACGTCGCCTCTGAAGGCGCAGTGCCGCGCAGGCTCAGCTGATAGAACGGGCTCTTCGCCACCAGGCTCTCGGGAATGGCCTTGGCTGCGTCGAGGAGGTCCTTGCCTGCGCTTCCCTCCAGGAAGGTGACGCGCGGCACAGAGGTCAGGCTTGCACGGAACGGTTCAACGACCGAACCGGGTTGAAAGATGACCTGCGTCCCGTCCGGATCACTGATGACGCCGCCCGCCTCCGTCACCCGCGTGGTGCCCAGGTCGCCGATGCGCTGGACGAGGGAGAACGGAGGCAAGAGCAGTGCTGCGATGAGCAAGAGGGGAAGCGCGACGAAGGTCAGTATCTGTCCGGTGCGTTTGTCGTCGAGCCAGCTCGTCTGCGGAGACCGCCTTAATTGGTCGCGTACTGCCATGGTATGGATGTGCTCCTAATGGGTGAACTTGGGGCCGAACACGAAACCGGCCGGCCGAACCGGTCGATGCGGGCCATGCGGCTGGCCGGAGTGGTATTTGGATGTTTCTAACATAACAGATGTACACTCGGCCCACGTTTGATTGACCAGGAAACGGCCCGAAGAGGTTGCGTATGGATTCACCAGTATGGAAACGGCCCGACGATCGTGGGCGGGCCGGCTTCCGTACGGTATGATACGTTGCTCCGAAAGGTCACCCTATCAGAGCAACGATGAGTTTAGCATACGAGAGCCCTTTTGGCAAACCGACCCATTTGTGTTTTTCGATACGAGCGGCATGTTTCAGAAGAAAGGATGATAGTTTCGCGTCCGGGCGCACTCCGTGTTATAGTCTTGTCTTGTCTCCAACTGATGGGTGTGTCAGACCTGATATGAAACGATTGAGTTCTACAACCTGGGCACAGAAGGCCCTCATCCTGGCAGCGGTGCTCCTGGCGGTCGCAGGGCTGATCCTGTTGGGCCTGTATGCCCGCCTTTCAAGCCAGGCTCCGGCGGATCGGGGATGGGTCAATCCGCAGAGCTCCGTTCAGCGCGGGGCGATCGCGCCCGACCTTGCGGTGCTGACCCTCGCCGGTGAGTCGGACGACCGTATCGCCAGGGCCGCCCTGGATCTGGGGGAGCGGGAGACCGCGTACGCGACGATCGCCTACAGCGTGCAGTTGGCCGATGCCACGCGCAGTGGCCAGTGGTTGTTGCTCGCCAGCAACTTCAAGCAGGACGATCCGCAGGCGGCCTTGACAGCGTACCAGGCGTTGAGTGATCTGCTGGTGTTGGGCGCTGGTCTCGGCGACTCGGCGCGAGCCGACATCTCCCTCCAGGTCGCCCGCGGCCTGATCGCCGGCGAGCGCGCCTGGCTGGCGCCCGTCATGGTGGCGCAGGCAGAGACCATCGCGCGCAACAGCGTCACGCTGCTGCCCGCGCAGCGCCGGACCATCCTGACCGGCGTCGCATCCGCCTACGATGCCCTCGGACAGGGAGAGGCCGCGCAGAGCGTGCGCACGAACACGACTGCGTGGAGCGAAGGGCCCGGCATCGTGGTCGATCCGACAGCTCCCGTGCTTCCCACCCTGCGCGGGACCGTCGTGCTTCCGGACGATGTCGCGGGCGCGTTCAGCACCCGGCAGGGAGCGGCAGCAGTGATGGCTGCGCGTTGGCTGGCCTCGGGCGAGGCAGAGAGAGCCGGCCTTGCCGGTGCGCTGGGCGAGGCGTTGGCACTGGAAGACGTGGCGCGGGACGCGTTCTACGCGCAGGCCGGCGCGCTGGCGCTGCCGGATCGGCTGTCCGCGCTCCACGATCGCATCGCCTGGCTGACCATCAAGCTGCGTGTGGCGCGTCTCGGGTACGGCGTCTCGCTGGTGCCGGCGTGGGAGACGGAGGTCGAGGCCATCGAGCGCGCGCTGAGCGCCGCTCACACCGACCTGATCAACGGCTACGGCCAGCTGCTCGACACGCTGGATGCCGTCGAGGCGCTGCCCGCCCGGATCGAGCTGCTGCGCCAGGGCGTGCTCGCGGTGCGGCTGGGCCTTTTCCCGAACCAGGCCGCGGAGGAGGCGCTCGCACAGCAGCTGATCGAGGCCTCGCAGGAACTTCGCACCCGTCAGGGCGACATCGGGCTCAGGGTCACGAAGCAGGACGCGCGCGGTTATCCCATCTACCTGCTGGTCGGCTCGGACGCGGCGCGGGTCGCCGAGTAGGCTGCCTCCGGCCGGCGGCGCTTACCGCATCGTAGGCGAACCGTTGGCATGCCGTAGGTCAATGTGTTTGACAATCGCTCCGCCGGGGCGTATACTGAGGGCGTCTTCAGATCACTGTGCACGTCCTACGGGACGTGGTGGCGCGAACCGCCATAGAGAAAGCAGGCCATGCAGAACTGCGTGGAAGTGGAAAGACAGACGATATCCCATTTCGAGGGCACCACAACGTCGTGCGTTGCGGTGCTTTTTGTGTCTGCCATGCAAAGCATGGCGCTGGAATGCCCTTCGCACAAGGAGGCCGCATGATGGATTCGGCGATGATCGCCAAGATCAGCAAGGCACGTGAGTACGCTTCTGAACCGGAACGAATGACCTTTGCAGACTTTACCGTGTACTTCGAGGGAAAGCATCAGAGCTATGAGGTGACTTTTCACAACGGCGTGTGGAAGTGTGGGTGTGACTTCTTTAGCCAGCGAGGTGTTTGCAGCCATGTAATGTCGATCGAAAAGGTGCTGTCTCGGGCAGGAGTGGCCCTGGCGCAGCAGCACACGGTCGACGTGTAGGCGAACCTTCCTAAGCGTCTCCCGATCGGGCGGGCCTGCCAGGCGCAGCACGCGTTGCGGTGGACGGTCCCGCCCGTTCTTTTCGTAGAAAGACAGAGAGATGGCTCTTCTCCGCAAGAACTGGAAGATCCTGTTCGGCATCCTCGTCAGCGTCTTCTTTATCTGGCTGGCCCTGCGCGGGCTCGAGTTGGAGAAGGTCGGCCAGTATCTGTCGTCGGCCGACTACCGCTGGATCATTCCGGGCGTTCTCGTCTATTTCGTCGCGGTGTGGGCGAGGACCTGGCGCTGGCATTACCTGTTGCGGCCCCTCAAGGCCATCTCGCTCCGCAGGCTCTTTCCGATCGTCTGCATCGGCTACTTCGGCAATAACGTCTACCCCGCTCGGGCAGGCGAAGTCATTCGTGCATTCGTCCTGCGCCGCAACGAGGGCATCAGCGTCAGCGCATCGTTGGCGACGATCATCATCGAGCGCATCTTCGACGGCCTCGTCATGCTCGTGTTCGTCTTCTTCGCCCTGCCTTTCGTCGGCGTGGAGCACATCCCGTCCATCTACCGCCTGACGGTGATCCTGGCCAGCGTGTTCTTCTTTGCCGCGCTGCTCATCTTCCTGTGGATGGCCTTTGATCCCGAGCGGGCGAATCGGTTCTACCGGTTCCTGAGCAGCCGGCTGCTGCCGCAACGCCTGCGCGGCCCGGCTGACAGCTTCTTCGAGCGCTTCATGGCCGGACTGCATTTTCTGCGCAGCCCGCGCGATGTCCTCATGGTGTTCTTCACCTCCATCGTCATCTGGCTCCTGGAGACGGTCAAATACTGGTTCGTGATGCACGCGTTCGCGTTCGCGATCAGCTTCATCGGCCTGATGCTGATGAACGGCGTCGTCAACCTGACGACGACGCTGCCGTCCGCGCCCGGCTACATCGGCACCTTCGAGGTGGGCGCGCGCGTGCTCGAGGCCCTCGATATTAACTACGATCTTGCTTTCGGGTATACTATCGTCCTGCATGCCGCACTCTGGTTCCCCATCACCCTGCTGGGAGGATACTACATGTGGCGACAGGGGGTGCACTGGCGGGACTTCGAGCGTGAATCGACCCCTGAGGAGAGGAGAAACCTGGACCAATGAAGAATATCGCCGTAATCGGCACCGGATACGTCGGGCTGGTGACGGGCACATGCTTTGCCGACCTGGGCAACAAGGTGACCTGTATCGATATCGATGCTCGGAAGATCCAGATCCTGGAGGAGGGCGGCGTCCCCATCTACGAGCCAGGCCTGGAAGAGGTGGTCCATCGCAACGTAGAGGCGGGCCGGCTTCACTTCACAACGTCGTACGAGGCTGGGCTGGCCGATGCCGAGTTCGTCTTCATCGCGGTGGGCACGCCGTCGGGCGTCGACGGCGAGGCCGACCTGCAGTACGTGCGCATGGCCGCCGAGACGATCGCGGGCGTCATGGATCACTCGCTCATCATCATCAACAAGAGCACGGTGCCCGTCGGCACCGGCGACTGGGTGGCCGACATCATCCGCCGGCACCAGCCGGAGCCGGTCCCGTTCGCCGTCGTCTCGTGTCCCGAGTTCCTGCGCGAGGGCTCTGCACTGGCCGACTTCATGAGCCCGGACCGGGTGGTGCTCGGCTCGCTGGACCGTGACGCGGCCGAAAAGGTCGCTCAGCTCCACCTGCCGCTGCGCGCGCCGATCGTCCTCACGGACCTGCGCACTGCGGAGATGATCAAGTACGCGTCCAACGCGTTTCTCGCCACGCGGATCTCGTTCATCAACGAGATCGCCAATATCTGCGAGAAGCTCGGTGCCGACGTCAAAGAAGTGGCCGCGGGCATGGGTTACGACAAGCGAATCGGCCGCGCGTTCCTCGATGCGGGCATCGGATACGGCGGCTCCTGCTTCCCGAAGGATGTGAAGGCGCTCGAGTACATGGGTCTGCTCCACGGCGCACACCCATCGCTGCTGCGTGCGGTCATGGAGATCAACCGGGATCAGCGCCGGCTGGTCGTCCACAAGCTGCGCGACCTGCTCGGCACGCTGGACGGCAAACGGATCGGCCTCTTGGGCCTCGCGTTCAAGCCGAACACGGACGATATGCGCGACGCACCCGCGATCGATGTGGCCAAACTGCTCCTGCGCGAGAATGCCGAAGTCCGGGGCTACGACCCCGTCTCGATGCCGGTGGTCGAGCGCGTGATGCCTGAGTTGGTGCTGTCCAAGAATCCGTACGAGCTGGCCGAAGGGTGCGACGCGCTGGTGCTGATGACCGAGTGGAACGAGTTCAAGCATCTTGACCTGGTGCGGCTCCGCTCCCTGATGCGCACGCCGGTCTTCATCGACGGGCGCAACGTGTATGAGCCGAGCACGATGTGGGAGGCCGGGTTCCTGTACCGCGGCATCGGCCGCGGCTATAACCAGGTCGACCACGAGGAATGATGGCAGCGATCGCCGTTACCGCGCGATAGCCAGTCGATCGAAGGACGAAGGCCCACTGGTGGACTCCGTCCTTCGCCATTTTCGGAGGTGGAACCTTGACGAAGCCCGGTGGCATTCGCAAGACAGTTCTCAATAACGGGCTGACCGTCGTGATGCGGGAGATGCACCACGCGCCGGTCACCAGCTTCTGGGTGTGGTACCGGGTCGGCAGCCGGAACGAGCGTTCCGGCACGACCGGAATCTCCCATTGGGTCGAACACATGCTCTTCAAGGGCACGCCGGCCTTCCCGCAGGGGGAGTTCGACAAGGCCGTGTCCCGCGAGGGCGGCGTCTTCAACGGGATGACGTGGATCGACTTTACGACCTACTTCGAGACGCTGCCCGCGAATCGCATCGACCTGGCCCTGCGTGTCGAGGCGGATCGGATGACCAACGCGGTGTTCGATGCCCAGGAGACCGAGCTCGAGCGCACCGTGATCATCTCAGAGCGCCAGGGCAGCGAGAACAGCCCCGGTTTCCTGCTGAGCGAGGCGCTCACAGCTGCGGCGTTCCAGGCGCACCCCTACCGAAACTCGGTCATCGGCTGGCAGGCCGATCTCGAGCGGATGACGCGCGATCAGCTCTACGAGCATTACCGGACCTGGTACGCGCCGAACAACGCCATCGTGGCGGTCGCCGGAGACTTCGAGAGCGAGGCCATGCTGGCTCGCATCGACGAATTGTTCGGCGCCATTCCCCCAGGGCCTGCGCTGCCGCACTTCGCGACGGCAGAACCGCCGCAGCGCGGGGAGCGCCGTGTCGTGGTCGAGGGGCCGGGCGCGACGCCGTATCTTGAGCTCGGCTATCGCGCGCCTAACGCCACGCACGAGGACTACTACCCCATGGTCGTCCTCGACGCCATCCTGGGCGGCGCGAAGGGGATGTCGCTCTGGGGGGGCGGCGGCGGCAACCGCAGCTCGCGGCTGTACAAGGCGTTGGTCGAAACCGAGCTGGCCTCCGATGTCGGTTGTTCGGTGGTCTCGACGGTCGATCCATTTCTCATCAGCTTCTCGGCCACGCCGCGGGAGGATCGCACCCTGGCGGAGGTCGAGGCCGCGCTGTTCGATGAGATCCAGCGGGTCGTCGACGAGCCGGTCAGCGAGGCCGAGCTGCTCAAGACGATCAAGCAGACGCGCGCTCAGTTCGCCTATTCCAGCGAGAGCGTGACGGACCAGGCTCACTGGCTCGGTTTCTCAGAGGTCGTGGCAGACATCGGGTGGTTCGAGACCTACCTGGAACGCCTGAGTGCCGTGACCGCGGAGGACGTGCAGCACGTCGCCGCCCACTATCTGAAGGCCTCACAGCGCAACGTGGGCTGGTACGTTCCGACCGGCAACGATCTGGCGTGGGAGGAAGAGATGACGGCGGAGGAAGACGACGGAGAGGCCGGCGCCGAGGGCATGGATGACGCTGGCGGGGAGATCGGAGGCGAGGCACGATGAAGGTGTTCTATCGTTCGCACCATTCGGATGCGCAGGGCAGCAGCGTTGCCTCGCCTGCGCCGAAGGCATCGCTGCCGGGGCCGGATGACGTCCTGCGCCGCGAACTGCCCAACGGCATCACCGTCCTGGCCCGCGAGAACTGGAGTGCGCCGTCCGTGGTGGTCGAGGGCTACCTGCTCGCCGGCAACCTGGACGAACCGGCAGATCTGCCGGGACTCGCCTCGTTCGTTGTAGGCATGCTGTCGCGGGGCACGGTGCGGCACACGTTCGCCGAGATCAACGAGACGGTCGAAGGGTTGGGCGCCTCCATCGGGTTCGGTCCGGACCGCCACGTGACCACCTTCTCGACGAAGTCGCTCGCCGAAGACCTGGACACCGTGCTGGACCTTCTCGCCGAGGAGCTTCGCATGCCTGCATTCCCCGCCGAGTACATCGAGCGGGTGCGCGGCATGCGGCTGACCGCGCTGGCAGAGCGCGAGAATGACACGCGCCAGATGGCCGGCCGTGCCTACAGGGAACTGATGTACGGCAAGCATCCGCTCGGCCGCGACATGCTGGGCACGCGGGAGTCGCTGGCGGCCATCCGGCGCGAGTCGTTGATCGGGTTCTACGAGCAGTTCTTCCGCCCGCAGGGCATGGTGATCGCGGTCGTCGGCGCGTTGAAGGCAGAGGAGGCAGTCCGCCGGGTTGAGGACGCGTTCGGGGATTGGGCCGGCGATCGACCGGATCGGCCGGCACTGGATCCTCTCCGGCCGCTGTCCGCCGTACGCCGCCGGCACGTGGTCATGCCGGAGAAGTCCCAGTCGGACATCATCATGGGGTGGCAGGGGCTGCGTCGACTGGATCCGGACTATGATGCGGCGCGGCTGGCCAACACGGTCCTCGGCGTCTTCGGCATGATGGGCCGGCTCGGCGCCAACGTGCGCGAGCGCCAGGGCATGGCTTACTACGCCTACTCGCGCATGAGCGGGGACCGGGAGCCGGGCGCGTGGCTCACCATCGCGGGCGTCAACCCGGCCAACGTCCAGCGCGCGCAGGCCGCGATCCTGGACGAGGTCAGGCGATTGCAGGATGAACTCGTGCCGGAGGATGAGCTGCAGGACAGCAAGCGGTTCCTGGTCGGCTCGCTGCCGCTGCAACTGGAAACAAATGACGGGGTGGCCAGCCTGCTGGCCGACCTGGAGTGGCATCAGCTGGGGCTGGATTACCTGTGGCGTTACGAGCGGACGATCGAAGGCGTGACGGCCGATCAGGTGCAGGCCGTGGCTCGCAAGTACCTCGATCCGTCGCGATACGTCCTCGCGATCGCCGGCCCCGAGACGGAAGGGTAGCCGGCACGTGGCTCTCGTCGCCGGCACGGACCTCGTGCAGATCGAGCGCATCGCGGCCACGGTCGACCGTTACGGCGAGCGGTTCCTGCGCCGCGTCTTCACCGCGGGCGAACTGGCAGACTGCGGCGGCCGGCCCGCCTCCCTGGCGGCGCGCTGGGCGGCCAAGGAGGCCGCGGCCAAGGCGCTGGGGACGGGCATCGGCGCGGTGGCATTTCAGGAGATCGAGGTGGTGCAGGACGACTGCGGCTGCCCCGGGCTGCGCCTCTACGGCGCGGCGGCCGAATTGGCCGCCAGGCGAGGGCTGACCGATTGGGCGGTCAGCCTCGCACATGATGGCGGCCTGGCACTCGCCTTCGTCGTGGCGATGGGCTAGCGGCCCGCCTACTCCGTCACCACGAATTCACCGCCCGCGCCCCGCCCCCACACCTCCGGGAAGTACATCTGGTGTGCCGTGACCGGCAGCGTCAGGTACTCGCCTGGCAGGCTGGCCCGGATCGTGTACGTGAACTCGTAGGTTCCCGGCTCGAGGCTGGTGGCAAAGAGCACGGCCTTCTCGTCCCGCAGTTCGACGTGCGTCGGCGTCCACCACCAGCCCGAGTCGATGCCGGTTGCCTCCGTCTCCTTCCCGACCTGCGGTCCCGCTATGGTTTCGCTCGTGGTGCGCAGGCTGGTGTCCAGCGCCTCCGTCCCCGCGGGGAGCGGATCCTCTACGATCACGTAGTAGGACGAGTGGGGCGCGATCAGCGTCACCTTGACCTGAATGACGTCTCCGACCCTGGCCCCTGTGATCGGCGGGCACGCCGCTTCGACATCGCCATCGGTCCCATTTCCCGCGTCAGAGACACAGTCGGCAAGCCGGTATTCCCGGCTGACCGTGAAGCCGCGATTCACGGGCTCGAGCTGGGGCACGGGCAGATAGGTCTTCAGGTGCGCAGTGTAGTACATCTGGCCCGCGCCGGTCTGCCCGCTGCCGGCCGTGCGCTGGAGCACCAGCCCGTTCGTCTCGTCGATCAGCATCTGGGCGATATCCGCCCGCAGCGTCGCAACATTCTGCACCGTCTGCGGCGTGACCGTTCCCTGGCCGAGCGCAGACCCGTTCAGGGTGACCTGCCAGTCGTAGTCGGCCGCCAGCTCGCCGGTCGCTGCCATCCAGTCGGTCAGGGCGATGATGGCCCACGCGTTGTCCTGGGTCGTGTTCCAATGGTTGGCCGTGCGTGCCGACATCAACCAGCGCACCGTGTTCGGCCCGAGCGCCGAAGCCGGGTCCAGCCTGGCCAATGCGTCGAGCACGATGGCGGTGGTCCGCGTGTCGGTGTTCATGTTCCGGTAATCGGTCGTCTGCTCTTCCCAGTGCGCACCGGTGGCGCTGGCGATCGCCGCACCGCTGAGGTCCGCAAGCAGGGTGTCGATTCGCCCGCCGGCAGCATCATCGCCGATGAGGTCGAGCGCCAGGGCCAGATAGGCCTTCGCATAGTTATCGAGCCGTTCCCGCTCTTCGAACAGCGCGCCAGCGCGGTTCGGCTCCTTCACGCCGGCCTCGGCCAGCGCGTACACGATGAAGGCCTGCTGATTCAACTCCCATTCTTTCAGATCGGCCGGCGCGGCCAGCATGCGACGCAGATAGGCCGTGCCGTTCAGCAGCACCCGTTCGTCCACGGTGAAGTCTGCCTGGCGAGCCCTGGCCAGGCCGAAGACGACATAAGACGTGATCGTGGCGTTGCTTCGGTCGTTGGCCCACCAGCCCCAACCGCCGTCGACGTGCTGCTTCGCATAGATACGCTGGAGCCCGACCCCGACCTGCTGCGGCAGCCTGGCATCCAGGTCCGGCCGCTCGATCCCCAGCCTCTTAAGTGCACCGAACGTGATGACATTCGGCAGGAAGCGGCTGAGGGTCTGCTCGACGCACTCGTAGGGGTAGTGCTCCAGGTAGGTGAGTCCGCCCAGCATGCCCGCGGCCAGGCTCGGCTCTATCCGGACTTCCAGCTCGCCCCGGGTGGTGTCGACATTGTCCGGGAGGCGCACCAGCTCGAGCACGTCGCGATCGACCTCGACCTGGCCGCTCGTCCCCACGACCTCGGGAGAGGTGTAGCGTTCGATGGGCAGGGTGATCTGCACTGCGTCGCTGAGCCTCGCAGCCGGGGCCTCTGCCCGCACGTCGACCACGGCCTGTGCGACATCGCCCAGGGCCCGCGCGGACCAGACTGCTTTGTAGGTCCCGCCCGCGGGGATCGTCACGGTTTCCGCCGCGCCGCCAAGCAGCGCCAGGCCGGTGGCCGAGGCCGCGTAGGTCACGTCGAGATCGCTGCCGGTCGTGTTGTGGATGACCGCCGCGATGTCGGCACGGTCGCCCGCAACGAAGAAGCGCGGCAGCACAGGGCGCACCAGGAGGTCCTTCGTCGCCAGGATGGCCGCGCTGGACTGTCCGACCAACGTATCCCCGGTGGCCGCACGAGCATCCATCACCCAGGTGGTCAGATTGTCGGGCAGCGTGACCTCCACGGTGGCCTTGCCCGCCGCGTCGGTCTGCACGGAGGCACGCCAGTAGGCGATATCCGGGAATTCCGTTCGGACCTCGGCGCCGCGTGCGTCCCCGCCTCCGCCTCCGCCCTTGCCGTCCTCCGCAAGCTGCGCGATCAGCCGGTCGATGTTCAGCACCAGGGTCAGTCCAGTCTGAACGCCCAGGGTCCGTTCGCTGTAGAATCGATCGAGGATGGCGCCGGCCTGGTCTGTGGCCAGGGTCAACACCGCCTTATCGACCAGCGCGAGCGAGACATCGGCGGGCACGCCCTTGCCGCTGGCATCCAGCGTCTGAATGTCCCATCTGACCGTGGCCCGGGGCGCGAACTGCGGCAGGGCCTCTCCCTCCGCACTGCTCGCGGCAGCCAGGCCCCCGCGCGGGGTCACGATGACCTGCAGCTTCTTGTCGGCGGTCGAGACCCTCAGCTGCACCAACCCCAGCTTGAAGGACGGGGCCTGAGCGCCAGGTGCAGGACTGGCCTCGTCGATCCCCTTCATGATGACGACCGAGACGAACACGTTGGGCGTCCACGTCGCCTCGATCGGCAGGCGCAGCACCTCGCTGTTCGAGGAGAGCTCGATCACCTGGTGGCTCAGGATGCGGCCGCGTTCGATCGTGACCAGGGCCTTGACTGCCCCCTGGTAGGGGCTGGGAATCAGCACCTCGGCGACGTCGCCCACGCTGTACTCGTCTTTATCCGTGACGAGCTTGATGCGGTCGTTGTTCTCCTGCCGCCATGACACGTATTCGGCGCCACTGACCCAGGTATAGGCGCCGCTACGGATCGTGTTGCCCCTCGCATCCCGGGCCGATGCGTCGATCTTGTATTCGCCCGGCTCGGCCGGGGTCCAATCGAGGACGGCCGTGCCATCCGCGTCCGTCGTCACCGTCTGCGTCAGGACGCCCGTCTTCTTCGGCCGCGTCACCCAGTAGTACTCCCCGTCCTCAAGTTGTTCCCGTACGCTCAGCCACTCAACCCGGCTCACGACGAGGTCGACGCGCGTCCTGGCGACCGGCTTGCTCTGCGCATCGACCGTCAGCACGTCGACCTGGCCCTCGTCGCCGGCCTGCAGGACGTA
>JAXGQB010000038.1:0-19804 GCA_040766655.1 Anaerolineae bacterium | reverse complement strand
GCTCGGCGTCTTCAAGCCCGGCGACCACGGCAGCACGTTCGGCGGCAACCCGCTCGCGTGCGCGGTCGCGCGCATGTCGCTCAAGGTGCTGGTCGAGGAGGGGATGATCGAAAACGCGGCGACCATGGGCGACTACATGATGGGGCGCCTGCGCCGCATCGAGAGCCCGTACATCAAGGAAGTGCGCGGCAAGGGGCTGCTGATCGGCCTCGAGCTCCATCCCGAGGCGGGCGGCGCCCGGCGCTTCTGCGAAGGCCTGATGGATCGTGGCCTGCTGTGCAAGGAGACGCACCAGAACGTCATCCGCTTCGCGCCGCCGCTGATCATCAAAAAGGACGAGGTCGACTGGGCGCTCGAACACATCGACGCGGTGCTGACGAAGCTGTAGCGGCTCGCCGCGCCTCCACCCCCCGCGCGAAGTGTTGTAGGGGCTAGTGCGCCAGACCCGTGAAGACCGCGGCCGCGAGGGTTCGACACCTCGGAGGTTTGGCAAACCTCCGAGGTGTGGCGTTTCTCGCCCCCGTGCCGCGCGGCATGACGTGTCGTAGGGGCTAGTGCGCCAGACCCGTGAAGACCGCGGCCACGCGCCCCTGGGCCGCCGCATGCGCCACCTCGGCGCACTCGCCCACACGACACGCGGTCGAAGGACGATTGCATCCCGGGCATCTGTCACTGCCGCGACGTTTCACCGATGCGGCAGCGAGCGATCCTTGCCAGTACAAGCTGTCCAAGCTGCAGTTATCGCGATTCGTGTGTGCAAGCACGATGCCGCAATCCATGCGGTGAAGAAATCTATGTCAACGGAGTTACGATGTCCAGAGAAGTGATCACTAACGAAAACGCGAACTTCTTGCAGCGTTCCGCTTCGCTGCCTCAGTACCCCACCGCTTTTGCGATAAGCCCTAGTGCGCGATACGTAGCGTGTGGTCAGTCTGTGCAGTCGGAACCATTCCGAAAGCGAACGAAAGCCGTGAGCTGGACAAACGCGGCGGTCGAAATTGTGGACCGTACAGGAGCCAAACCGCCGCTTTCCCTGCCAACAACCCGTGCAGGCAGGGGCTGGGTCTACTCGCTTGATTACAGTGCAGATGGAACTAATCTCGCTTATGTCTACTCGGATGGCATTTACCTCTGGGACCTCAAGGCCATGAGCCTGATCTTGAAGTGGCCTCACCCTGAGTTTGTCGCCTCGAGGCTTCCTTTGGAGTTCATTGTCGTACAGGGGAAGGAACGGCTATACTGCATGGACGCGGATCGGTTGACCGTGTATGAAGACTGCCTCTGGAGCAGCCCCACGGGGTTCTTCGTTGATCAAGTTTGGCCCCACCAGTCAGACATAAGGTTCTCCCCACACGGCGAGCGTATCGCAGTGTGCACTAATGCAGGGAACCATGGCAAAGTAGAAATCTGGAACCTTGAAATGTACGCACTTGAGTTGGAGATAGGTCGGGATACCTTCGTCGGCTCAGGACTCGCATTTCACCCTGTCGAGAAGCTTCTCGCCTTCGCGGTCGGTAGCACTGTGCAATTAGTCAGATTTCCTGGTGGAAAGCAACAGACCGAGCTGCGTTTGCCCAAGAACGTAGATGTAAGTCACCTCGAATTCAGCCCGAACGGCAAAGTGCTGGCAATGAGTTGCCGGAGATACTCCGAGCTACGATGGTGTAGATTACGTCTGAAAACTGACCCACTTTACGTCTGAAAGTTGACCCACCCCACGGAGACCATCATCCTTGCTGTGAGACCGCAGCAAGGAGACCGCAGGAGATGATCACCGTGGAAGCCTGGACGACCATTCGCTACCTGAGCGCGCAAGGCAAATCCATTCGCGGCATTGCCAAGGAATTGGGGGTGTCGCGCAACACCGTCCGTGCGGCTCTCGACGCGGAAACCCCGCCCCACTACACGCGGCCGCCGCGGCCGAATCCTAAGCTGACACCCTTTCTCAAGCAGATCGAGAACATGGCGATCGAGCAGCATTTCATCGGTTCGCGCATCATCCGCGAGTTGCGCCTGCTGGGCTACGACGGCGGCACGACGCCGGTCTACGCGTACTTGCGCGGCATCAAGCAGGCGGCGAACAAGCGCGTCACCGAGCGTTACGAGACCGGCCCCGGCGAGCAGGCTCAGTTCGACTGGTCGTTCTACACCGTCATGCTGGGCGACGTGCCGACCAAGGTCGTGGTGTTCGGGCTGATTCTGGGCTACAGCCGCCGCAAGTTCTACTGGCCGAGTCTGGACGCCACGCAGCCGTCGATCTACGAGGCGCTGGAGGCGGGCCTGCGCTACTTCGGCGGTGCGCCGCTGCGTCTGCTGGTCGACAACGACCGGTCCTTGGTGACCGCGGCCGACCCCGCCCGCTTCACCTGGAACAACCATTTTCTGGAATTGTGCGGTCACTACCGCATTGAGCCGGTGGCGTGCCAGCCGGGCCGGCCGCAGACGAAGGGCAAGATCGAGCGGCCCTTCTTCTACCTCGAAGAGCACTTCATCAAGGGCCACGCCTGGCTGGACTTCGACGCTTTCGGCCGTGCGTTGGCCGCGTTCGTGACCGACGAGCTCGACCTGGTCGTGCACGCCACGACGCGCCAGCGACCCCTGGACCTCTTTGCGGCCGAACGGCCGGCGCTCACGCCGCTGCCGGAACAACCCTTTGTCGGCAGCCACGAAATCCTGCGCACGGTCAGCTACGATTGCCTGGTGCCGTTTGCCGGCAGCCGTTACAGCGTACCCTGGCAGTATGCCCGCCAGAAAGTCTGGCTCCGTCCGTCGCAAGGCAGCCAGTTGGCCATTCGCAACCTGCAAGGCGTGGAGATCGCCCGCCATCGCTTCGCCGCCCAACGCGGGCTGACGGTGCTCGATCCGGCGCACTATGCGGGCCTGCGGCAGGATGCGCCACGCACCTGGCTGGTGGCCGAGCAGGCCTTCCGCCAACGTTTTCCCGACCTGGACGGCTTTCTCACCGGTCTACGCACGCAGCACCCCAACAACGCCCTGAGCCATCTGCGCGCCATCCTGGCGCTGGCCGAGATTTACCCGGAAACGGCGCTGCGCTGCGCCTTGGCCCGCGCCGAGGAATACAACACCTACTCGCAGCACTTCATCCGCAGCCTGGTAGGCTACACGGAAGCGCTCAGCGCGCCTGTCGCCGTGAGCCCGGCGCAGCCACTGCACGCCGCACGCTTGACGGCCGATCTGCGGGTCTATCAGAACATTCTGGAGGCGGCCCAATGACCGACCTGGAACTGCTGCGCACGCAGCTGAAACGGTTGGGCCTGCGCACGATGGCCCAGGTCTTCGAGGAAGAAGCTCAGAAGGCCGCCAAGACCCAAATGAGCTACACTGCGTACCTCGCGCGCCTGACCGAGGAAGAACTGGCCAACAAGGTGGATCGCTCCATCAATGCCCGCATTGCCAAGGCCCGTTTGCCCATGGTCCGCACCATTGAAGGCTTCGACTTCAGCTTCCAGCCCGCGCTGCCCGCCGCCCGCATCCGCGAGTTAGCGGAACTGGGTTTCCTGGCCCGCGCCGAGAACATCGTGTTCGTGGGCCGCCCGGGCACCGGGAAAACGCATCTGGCCAGCGCATTGGCGCTGCGCGGCTGTCAGGCCCGCAAACGTGTGTTGTGCTGCCAGGCATTAGCCTTGTTGGAGCAGCTCGTCGCGGCCGACGCCACGCACACGCTCGGCAAGCTGACGCAAGCCCTGGGCCGCCTGGATCTGCTGCTGATCGACGAGCTTGGCTACACGCCGATGGACGCCCGCCGGGCCAATCTGTTCTTCCAGATGGTGAACCATTTGTACACCCGGGTGTCATTGGTCTTGACCACCAATGTGCCCTTCGACAACTGGGGCCGCCTGTTCGGCGACGACGAGATGATCGCGGCGGCGATCCTCGACCGGCTCCTGCATTTCAGCCATGTATTCCTGATCCCAGGACCCAGTTACCGCATGCGCGGCAAGTTGTCGCCCAATAACGCGGAGGCCGGCTCCGGCGAGAACACCGCCTAGCGCTCGCCGCGTCCCGCCAGATGCGCCGTACCGCACCGTACCCAAGAGGGAGGCGAGAGGGATTCGGCCCAACCGATCCGTTCGTCTTTCTGGAGCAGTTGATTGACAGGATCGCGCCGTTGGCCGTATACTCTGTCTCACCCAAGAGGGAGGCGAGAGGGGTTCGGTCCACCGAATCCGTCTCGTCTTTCTTAACCGTATCCTCTCCGGGGTGGGTCAGTTTTCAGGCGTAAACCCGGGTCAAAATTCAGACGTAATCAACAATGGCGGGATGATGAGCCCGATGAAGATAGGCTTCTACATGTCGAGTTGTGGGATTGGGAATGGAACACCCAGGTCTTTCGCCTGGAAAACTGCGAGGGACGGGTGGTGTTTTCGCCAGATGGTACCGAGCTGGGCGTCTACAGTTCTGGGTTAGAATTCTGGAGTCTACCGTCGCGGGAGGGCACATCGTCCGATCCGGCTCCCTTCGAACCAGTCTGACGGCACCATGGCCAACCTTTAGTCTGCGAGCAGCATCGGTGCCGATTTCCTCGGCATGGAAGTCTGGATGGGCTGGCTACTTCCCGTTACAGAATCGGCAGCCGAGACCGCCGTACCTGGGTCAACGTGTACGATGGCCGCGGGCTCCCTTGCCTTTGTGACGCGCGGCCACGATGCGTATTACGTATGACCGTCCTTACCCGATGGACCCAGGTCAATACTCCCACGTCGCGTGACCGAGAGGGGCCTGGTTCAGCACCGCTCGTGTCTCCCGCCAGCCCGGCAAAAACTGATCCATGAGGGCAACGAAGCGATCATTGTGCCTGCGCTCGAGCAGGTGCACCATCTCGTGCACGACGACGTACTCCAGGCAGTCAGAGGGCTTCTTGATCAGCTCGAGGTTCAACCAGATGCGGCGGGCCTGCGGGTTACAACTGCCCCAACGCGTCTTCATCGACTTCACGCCCCACTCCGTGACCTCTACGCCCACGATGGGCTCCCACCTGGCGATCAGCGGGGGGATCATCTCCTTGAGCTGCCGGCGATACCAGCCCAGCAACACCCGCTCCCTCTGCGCCGTGTCGCTGCCGGGCCTGACGAATAGGTCCAGGATGGTCTTGTTGCGCAGGACGACGGCGGAAGGGCCGCCGCGATACACCACGTTCAGCAGATAGCGACCGCCCTGGTAATAGTGGCTCTCGCCGGAGACGTACTCCCGCGCGGATTGGCGTTCCTGGCCCGCGAATCGGGCCTGCTGTTTTCGGATCCAGCCCAGCCTGGAGACGAGTGCCAGCCGGATCGCATCGTCGCTCATCGCCGCGGGCGCGGCGACCCGAACCCGGCCCTCGGGCGGATAGACACCGAGATGCAGGTTTTTGATGGCCTTGCGGACGACCTGGACCGAGATCCCGCCAACCACGATGGTGGGCGACCCGATCGCTTGCGGCTCAATACTCATCTTGCTTCTTGATCAGTTCCATGATGCGCTGGAGAGCGAGGTCCAGGGTTTCCTCCGGCGTCGGTGTGTAGGAGCCTGACTGTTCCTTTATCCCGACCAGATCTCCCACCCACTCGTCGTCTACGCCCACGCCGGCCACCTTGAGCACCCCTTCGACCGCGCGCCGCACCTTCTTAACCTTGAACGGATTATTGCGCCAATCATCCTGACGGGCTTCCAGCACGGCCCGGTCCACCATGGAGGCCAGCATCGTGTTCCGACCCAGGTTGTCGTACAGCGCGCGCCGCGCGGGCGTGTTGATCTGGCCCGGATATGCGCTGCCCGTGCCCGGGTTCTTGGCCATCCTGGTCAGTTCGACGACCCTCTGCAGGTACTCCTGGTAATCAAGCGCCTCCTTGCGCCGCTGCTCGATCAGCGCGTCGAGGAGTTCCGACATCTTCTCGTAGTACTTCGGGTTGATCGGCTGCTCGTCGATGATCAGCCTGCGGACATTGTTTTCGATCGCCTCAGCCACTGCCTCCCGATTCGCCCTGATCCCCGCCGGCAGGGCATCCACTGCGGCTGCGCCGCGCTCCACGATCAGCTGGATGAGCGACATGTCGTCGAAGGCAGACACCTTCTCGCTCTCGTCGGCTTTGATGTAGGTGTCGATCAAATGTCGCATGGCAGGCTCGTACATCTTGAGGTCGATATAGTCGCCGCTGGCCAGCTTCACCTCGTTGCGAACATTCTCAAAGTGGGCGACCTCAGCCTTCAACGCATCGATTTCCGCGTCCGAGTAGCCGGCCTCCGGCAATTCGTTAGCCAGGGCCGCAAATGCGCGCACGAATGCCGCCACCGCCCTATACAGCGCCAGTCGCTTCTGCTCGTTGACCTTGATCTGCTCAACGTTGCCCGACTCGACAGCCACGAAGTAGTGCTGGTAGGCCAGTTGATCCCGGGGCGCCTCGACCGGCTCGCAGAGCGTCTTGACAGTATCGCGGGTCTCTTCCAGATGCTCACGCGCAGTGCTCAGGCGATCCTCAAGCAGTCCCGCCACATCTTCTTTGTCGTAACCATCCAGTGCGCCCGAGGTGTAATCGGTCACCGCGCCTTCGAGGCTCTTGAAGAGGTCCTTGTAGTCGATGATGTAGCCGAATTCCTTATCGTCACCGTCGAGCCGGTTCAGGCGGCAGATTGCCTGGAACAGACCGTGGTCGTACATCTGCTTGTCGATGTACATGTACGTCGCCGGCGGCGCATCGAAGCCGGTCAGCAGCTTGTCAACCACGATGAGGAGCTTCATCTGGCCCGGCTCCTCGATGAACTTCTTCTTGACCGCCTTCTCGAACTCGTCGACGCGGTTCACGGCCTTCTCGGGCGCCTCGTTGAACCAGCCGGCCAGCATCGTTTGATAGATGGCATATTGATGGAGCTTTTCGGTCTCGCCTTCGCCGCTCTCTTCACCCTTCAGGTCGGCCGCCGACGGCGCATACGACGTCACGATGGCGCATTTGCCCTTGAGGTCGGTGGAGGAGAACATCTCGTAGAACTTACACGCCTGGTAGATGCTGCTCGCGACAAGCAGCGCGTTGCCGCGTCCGCTCAATAGCCGCGGTCGCGTGGCCATGTCCAGCATGATGTCGGCCACGATCTGCTGCAGCCGCGACTGGCTGGAGAGCACCTGCTGCATGGTGCCCCAGCGCTGCTTGAGTTGCGCCTTGGCCAATGCGGTCAAGCCGCTGGTCTTGGCCTCGAACCACTGGTCGATCTTGGCCTGCGAGGTGATGCGTTGGTCGATGTCGCGGGCCTCATAGCGCAGGTCGAGCACCACCCCGTCCCGCACGGCCTCGTCGAACTTATAGGTGTGGATGTAGCCGCCGAAGACCTCGATGCTTTTCTGCTTGTCCACCTTAAGGAGCGGCGTGCCGGTGAAGCCGATGAACATCGCACCTGGCAGGATCGCCTTCATCGCGCGATGCAGGTCGCCGGATTGGGTGCGGTGACACTCATCCACGAACACGAAGACGTCGCCCTTGGCCCTGAAACCCTTTGGCAACGCCCCCTGCAACTCCGCAATGTAGCCCGGGATGTCGCCGACCGCTTCGCCGTCCTCCTTCCCGCCGAACTTGTGGATCAGCGAGCAGATCAGCCAGGGCGCAGCCGCGTTGAGCGTAACGACCAGGTCCGCGCCGCTCCGCGTGCGGTAGATCTGCTCCCCAACGCCCTTGAAAACCTTCTCGATCTGTTGATCCAGCTCGGTGCGATCGGTGATGATCAGCACGCGGGCATCGGTCACGTTCTCTCGAATCCATCGGGCCAACCAGACCATCGTCAGACTCTTGCCGGAGCCCTGCGTGTTCCAGATGATCCCTCCCTCGCGACGCCGCAAGCGCACCTGGCTGGCTCGCACCGCGAAATACTGGTTCGGCCGGCAGATCTTCTTCGTCCCAGCATCGAAGGCGATGAAATCGTGGATCAACTCGAGGAAGCGCGGCTTGCTGCAGAGCTGAATGAGCGCCCGGTCCATCGGGTTCTCAACAAGGCTATCTTCTTTCCACGTCAGGTAGTATTTCTCAGGCGTCTCGATCACGCTGTAGCGCAGCCCCTCGGTGTCGTTGCCCGCCATGATGAGCTGCACCGTGGCGAAGAAGGGCTGGATGAACTCCTTCTTCTGGTTGTCGAGGTTCTGCCGGATGCCCTGGGCCACGGAGACGGTGGAGCGCTTCAGTTCGAGCACGCCGAGTGCAATGCCGTTGACGTAGAGCACCACGTCCGGTCGCTTGGTGTGAGCCTTCGCGTCGTCGCCGGGAACAGTCACCTCCTCCGCGACGGCAAAGTGGTTTCGCTCGGGGCGCTGCCAGTCGATCAGCCAGACCGTCTGTGTGAGGTCTGCGACGCCGACCTTCACCTTCACGCCGTAACGCAGCAGCTCGTACACCGCGCGATTGCGGTCGTAGAGGCTCTTGCTGGCATCGCCCGCGGCCTTGTTGAGCAGGAACAGCGCCTGGGTGATCAGCGCCTCGTCGTAGCCCGCGCCGGCCAGATGCGCCCGCAGCAACGCCTCCTCGATGTTGCGGTTGTCCTCGCGCTCGGCCCAGTCGCCGAGGTAAGTGTAGCTCAGGTTGCCCGGATACTGGCTGTCAGAGAACAGGCGCACCACGCGCTGCTGAGTCTTCCTTTCGATCTGACCGACCATGCTCATCTGAACCACTTCCTCCTCATCAACCCCCGTCAAGCGTTCCCGCGTCCTCCTGCCTTGAAGACGTGTTCGAAACAGGTCATTCCGTCATTTCGGCAAGGAAGCGCGACGGCCGTTGTGATTTGATCGCTCCCCATGGCATTTTTCGGTGCAATGGGTAGCTGATGTATATCCAGCGTCTGGCGCGCGTTACAGCAACATAAGCACTGTTTCGCTCTTCGTCGATCTCCTGGGCGCTGATGGCTCGATAGTCAGGAAAGACACCTTCACACATGCTCATCAGGAAAACGATATCCTTCTCAAGTCCCTTCATGGTGTGCACGGTGCTCAAAGTCAGTCCTTCTGGGTCGAATTTCGTAGCCAGTTGTCCCAGCGCCATCGCATTGTGGAACGCTGAGAGTGATTCTCCAAGTCCCTTTCTCCTAAAGGTGGTCCAGCATGCTCGAAAATCCGCAAGCTCTTGGAGGGAGCGCTCGATTTCGTTGGTTTCATGAAGTTCAGATCTGGCACCAAGTGGCTTGATGTCATTCTGGAGATCAACGCAAAGCTTCGGGATGTTGGGTTGGTCCAGGTCAAGAGCCTGAATCGCAATCAGGAGACGAGCCTGAATTGCGGCGAAGGGTATGTCTGAGACTTTCGCCGAGTTGGCAAGGGTTACGAGCAGGCCATCTTCACCCCATGCTTGCGGGGGTGAAATCTTCAGCACTTCACAGAGTTTCTTGCCATCGACCCAGTTCTTTGGGTTCAGCCTAAAGCGTATTGCCAAGTCAAGCAGCTTCCCGAAAACAGAGGTTGGCTCAACCTGGCGCTCTTGCTTCTTGAGGAGATAGGGTATTTGCCGCTTGCTGAGCTCACTTTCAAGTGTCTGAAAGGCAAATCGGTTCCGGGCAATGACGACCATGTTACTCAGGCTAATCTTACCCTCAATCTCAGGATCAGTTCCAAGGCGAATTAACGATTCGACTGTGAAGCAAATCCACTCTGCCTCAGCTTGTTCATCTTGATGCACTTCAATCTGGCGTCTTCCAGAGAGCACGAAATCCGATTCAACCAGCGATCCGGGCTTCAGCTTGTTAGCCAGATGAATGATTGCCTGCGAGCTACGGAAATTCTCCTTCAGGACGTACTTATCTGGCTTGAAATCGACTACGAATCTATCGCAAAGAAATTCATGAGATGAGCCGTTGAACCCATAGATCATCTGGTCTGGGTCACCAACCATCATGACGCTTCTGATCTCTTCTGCACAGAGAGCCTTGACGAATTCATATTGCGCCTTGTTCAGGTCTTGAGCTTCATCGACACAAATGTGTTTGTACATCGCCCGGTAGATTTGACCACACCAAGGCTGTTCAAGCAGGATTCTGTGCGCATAAACCAGGATGTCATCGAAATCCAAGCCGCCACTGTACAATAATGCGTCTTGATAGGCCTGGTAGATCTTCCAGAAATCGCTATCACCGGCGTGTTTCACTTTGACTTCCGTTTCTGACAAGAGCTCACGCTTGATGATGGAGAATTCATCCAAGTATCTCTGCAGAATCCTTTCCCGCTCCTTTCTGGTTTCTTGATCTGTTATGTTGAGGTACGCATCGATGTCAATCCCCTGTTCCCGTAGTGAGTGCAGAAAAACCGCCTTGCGGTCCTGATCGCGTTCGAAAATGTGCAACTCGGACGGTAGTCCAATCGTGTGCCCATACTGATCAAGGATGCGCTGCGCCACCCCATGAATGGTTGCGATCCAACATCGGGCCCCAACGCTATCGAGGTCAGCGAGGCGAGCCTGCATTTCTTCGGCTGCCTTGTTAGTAAAAGTAAGTGCGATTACCCCGTCCTTGCGGGTGTTCTCCACAATGTGTCGGACGCGCTCTGTCAGAACCCGGGTCTTTCCCGATCCGGCCGAGGCTAGTACCTGTATCGGTTTGCCAATAGGGGCACGGACAATGACTTGTTGGGAAGGGGATAGCCGAATCATAGCACGACCTCTGCTTTTATCTTCTCGAATAGGTCGAGTATTTTGGGAGGAAGCGCCTCTACGTCGATCTCGCACAGTTTCGAGGCGATTTGTGGTGCATACTTTGGCTTGCTAGAGTCCAGGATATCCTGAAGTGCCTTCACGCGCCCCCCCGGCGAAGCGTAGTCACGCAGGACATCGGCGTAGATGGGTTGCTTACACGATGGGCACGGCGGGTCTTCCGTCTTTACTCTTCCGGCAAAGGTTCCATCCTTCTTTTTTATCCACTCTTCGACGGCGCCGGCGCCATCCAACTCACAGACTGCATTCTCGACTAGAGTGGCAAATCCTGATGATAAGAGATAGCCCTCAAAATCCGTGCCGTCTGTCAAATCGCGGCTAAAATGGGCCACGCGTTCGCGGCCAAACTGGTCCAAGGAATCGGTGACGATAGGTTGCAGCTCCTGCGGTCTGGATGACGAGTATATGGCCTCCTGCGGCATTGTGTCGTAGCAGGAGGGGTGCGGGGAACCTGGGTTCCCCGCTTCTGATCAGTGACAATTCTTGGGACGAGCGATCAGTTCGCGCTGGTGGGGCCCTCCTTTCTGGGCCAGCGGCGGCCCTGGGCGCGGTAGCTCTCGCCGGTGATGAACAAGGTGTGGGCGTTGTGTAACAGGCGGTCGAGAGCCGCCGAGGCGAGCAGGGTGTCGTTGAAGAGCTCATACCATTCGGCCGGTGTGCGATTGCTGGAGAGCAGGATGCTGCCCCGCTCATAGCGCTCGTTGACAACGTCGTAGAGGTCCTCGGGGCCGGGCGGCAGGATCGGCTTGAGGCCAAAGTCGTCGAGGATCAGGAGCTCTGGCTTCAGGTACGCGTTCAGGCGGCGGGCGTAGGAGCCATCGGCGCGACCGCCGTTGAGATGCAGGAGCATCTTGTGTGCGCTGGTAAACAGCACATCGTAGCCGCGGCGGCAGGCTTCGTGCCCCAACGCCTGCGCGAGGTGTGACTTCCCGACGCCGGTTGGGCCGCAGATGAGCACGTTACGCTTCTGCTGGACATAGAGGCTGGTGGCCAGATCGAGAACCTGCTGGCGATTGATGGACGGATTGAAGGCGAAGTCGAAGCTTTCCAGGGTTTTGCCGGTGTTGACGGTGGCCCGGCGCAGGCGCAGCGTCAATTGCTTGTGGTCGCGGCGTTCGACTTCGTCCTCCGCCAGGCGGGTCAGGAACTCAACATAGGACCACTTCTCGGCGATGGCTTGCTGATTGCGGACCTCGAGCGTTTCGAGGATGCCGGACAGGCGCAGGCGTTTCAGGCGCGGGGTGAGCTGGTGTTGCAGGTCCATCAGACGCCTCCCGCGGCCAGGGCCGCGAACTCGGCCGCCGTGCGCGCAAAGGTGTGCGGCGTGGCTGGGGTCGGCCAGGGAACCGCCAGCGGCCGTTGGTCGAGCGCTTCTTCCAGGATGCGCTTGACCGTTACGTAGTCGCCGTCGCCATAGGCCTGTGCGCGGGCACAGGCGGTTTCGAGCCGCTCAGGCGTGAAGCGGTCGGCCAGACGCAGCAGGCGTCCGGCGGTGCGCAGACGATCCTCAGGTCGATGGGCCAGGAGTGCGGCGATCAGCGCTGACGTGGCCGGACCGATGGCGACAGCCTGCGCCTGACAGAGCGACCGGTTGAGCAGCAAACCCGGCACCTTGGTCGGCGGCAGGTGCTCGAGGCAGGTCAGGCGTTGGCCTAGCGCAGTCGCCCGGTCGTGAATGGCGATCCGCTGGTAGGCTGCGTTGTACAACTCAACGGTGCGCGCCCCGGCGCGCAGCCAGAGGCTCTGACCGACCAGGGCGTAGGGCGCCGAGTAGAAGGCCTGCTCGAAGACGACATAGCAGTCACGGTGCAGCTTGACGTGCTTCCAGGTGCTTGGCTCGTAGGGCGTCGCCGGCAGCGGCTGCAAGGCCGCCTGCTCGACTTTGCGGAAACGCAGCAGCGGTTTCTGCTTGATGGTGCCGTGGAGGCGCTGCCCGGCCACCTGCTCACACCACTGCAACACGGCCTGGTTGGCATCCGCGAGCGCGGTGGGCTGACGGCCGGCCAGAAAGTTGCGCTTGACGTAGTGCACGCCGCCCTGTTCGACCTTGCCCTTGTGCTCGGGGGTGCCAGGTCGGCACGGGGCGATGAGGAAGCCGTAGTGCTCGGCGCATTCCCGGTAGCTCCGTTGGATTTCCGGATCGTCCCAGGCCGCGCGCACGATGGCAGCCTTAAGATTGTCGACCACGACGCGTTCTGGCACGCCTGCAAAGTACTCGAAGGCGTGGCGGTGACAGAGCAGCCAGGTCGGGCTCTTTTGGTCGAAGACGAATTCGACGTACTGGTGCCGGCTGAAGGACAGCGTCATGACGAAGGCCCATGCCGTCCGCAGATTGCTGGTCTGCGGATCCCGCAGCTGACCCGCGTAACCGAAGTCGACCTGGGCCTCTTCGCCGGGCTTGACCTCGATGCGCACGACCACGTTCGGCCGCGGAGGTTCCAGGGCGCTGACAAAGCGCCACACCGAGGAGTAACTGCCAACATAGTGATGGTCAGCCTGCAGCCGCTGGAAGATCGCGGCCACTTCAACACCTTGCGCGCGCAACTCCGTGATGATCGCGCGAAAGGGCGTCACAGACGAGATGTTCTGCGGCGGCAGGGCGCCCGGCCAGGTCTCAGCCAACCTGCGATGCAGTTCCTCTCGGCTGGGCAGGGCGCGAACGGCCAGCAGCCCTTGGCTCTCGGCCCAAGCGCGGTACTTACCGACTGTCTTGCGATTGATGCTCAGGGCACTGGCGATGGCGCGATCGCTCTTGTGCAACTGGATCAGGCGCAGCACTTCGTACACGTCCATGGTTTCCAATCTCCTGCGGGGCACGGCGCACCTCCCAGACCCTCTCTCGGATCTGGAGAGTATCGCCGCAAAGCAGGAGCTGCGTCCAACATCACGTCACCCGTGGCCCACTTTGGGTGAAAGCCCACTGGACCACTTTGGGTGAAAACCCGTGGCCCATGTGGGTGAGAACTCGTGGCCCATTATCGGCCGAAAGATGACACCGTCCAAAATCGTGATATGTGGACATCTGGCTATGTCCACAGTGCCATACACCGCCCGAAAGTGCTTCTCGAGATCCTTGATCCCCCTTGCCTCGCCGTCGCTGAAAACAAAGACTGGAATATGAAAATCCCTTGCGAAAGTAAAGAATGGGAGGTACTTCTTCCCCGATCCGCCAACGCCAACAAAGTTGACCCCAAGGGCAAAGCCATCGCGGCCGAGACACCTCTCAAATAGCAGGGGCAAAGCCTGTTCCTCAGTCTCTCCTTCACAAAGAACCAGAGCTTTGGAGAAAAGAATCTCTCCCCTCGAATGTATGACTTCCCGCTGCAGCCGGCGTTTATCTTCGGCTGACAGAGAAGTCGACAACCTGAGCGGATCAATGTTGTCAGTCGTTCTTCTGAGGCAACGAAGATCTTCGGTATCTGCCATCGCTGCCAGATAGGGGGAGTGTGTGCTGATAATAACTTGACCAACGGATTCCGCGAGTTGTTTGTAGAGCGTTCTTTGTGCATTCGGGTGCAGGTGCGCTTCCGGCTCTTCCACGGTTAGAATGGGAAAACAGGGCTGCGACTCTTTGTCATGCTTGGCTACCAGCAGGTCAATGAATGTCTTGACAGTCAGTAGAGAAGCCCAGCTACGCGTGCCCATGCCGTGGTATTCCATCGAAAAGGAACTGTCGGCACTGTCACCGAAGTGCACCGAGAAGTTCTTCGAAAGATCCCGGATCTTTCTGGGAAACGGAGTTATTTCTGCGTTACCTGCGCCTTGAAAAGATTGATTGAGTTGCTCTAAGTGCAGCTTGAGGCTCTTGAGGTCCTCGCTCTTGCCAACCGCCTCGTCGTTGAGCGTCTTGATGATGTCCTCGAGAGTCTTGATCGCGGCTGGATCGTAGGTGATTCCTGACAAGACCCTTCTAATGAAAGAAGTCCTCTCATGGAGATCCTGATGGATATCTCGCTGGGCTTCGATCGCTATGAAAGGCATGCTGCTAAACCGTGTCGTGAATCTCGATTCCTTCAACTTCTCGGTAGTCCATGCAGCCATGTCCGGCCATCTCTCGAGCGTAAACCGGGATGTGTCAAATCCTCCCTTGATTGAGTTAGGTGTGCAACGCGTCCTCAGAGCCACAAATTGACGGCCATCTGCCTCTGCCTTGATCTTATCGCCGAATTCGGCGGCCCACTCCTCGTTGAATGCTTTGGTCCGATTGCCGCTGGCATCTACGGGCACAATCCGAAGATCTACGAGAATCACCTTCTCACACTCTGCATTAGCCTCAATATGGACATCTTCGTCGCATAAGAATCGGGAGTAATCGCCCAGGGCGAGTTGCATTGCTCTGAGAAGTGTCGTTTTGCCCGAGTTGTTCGGGCCAATCAGAACAGCCACTCGGGGAAGAGCGATCTCCATGTCCTTGATGCCGCGGAAGCCAGCGACGCGAACTATATCGATGAGAATGCTTGATGGGGTGCTCATTGGTTCATTTTCTCCGTTTTTAGAATGCGAACCCTCCCGGTGAGCAGTTCCTGCATCATCCCTTGCTTGAGCAGTCGGGTCTTATCCCGGCGCGCTTCCAGCGCACCGATCTCGGCGTCCATGTCGGAGAGGACCGCCGCGATGGCGCGTTGTTCAGGTAGGGGTGGAACAGCAAATGTCCGTTCTCTGAGGAATCCGAAGTGTCGGTTGTATCCCGTAGTTGGAATGCCCGAGTATTGCATCTGGTAGGCGTGAAAACGAGTACATTGCTCGCTCTTCGCGGACATAATCTGTGTACCATCGGCGCCAACAACGAAGTCGAAATTGACGAACTTGACGATGCAAGTGTGATCCCCAAACACGATCACGCCTCCGGCTGGACATCTAAAACATCTGTTGGCGCGTTCGGAGTATCCACTTACGAGGTCTTTTCCTTGGTCAACTACTGGGTAGGTGCCCGTCCACTGATAGTCGGTAGCTTGGATCTGATAAGCCTTAGCATCTATCCGAAACAGGACTTCCCCAAATGGCCTCCTATCCCACTCGCCACTGAACCCCGGCAGCCGCACCTGCCCCGTGAGAAGCTGCTGCATGGCGGCCTGCTTCAGGTCGCGCTTCTTGGCGATGAGGGGATCCAGGCTGGCGATGAGCGCATCGACGTCGCCCAGCGCCGCGGCGATGGCACGCTGTTCAGGGAGAGGCGGGCGCGCCATTATGACGCCAGATAGAACTCGTCCATTGGTGAGCGCGCGTGTCGTGTAGGTGCTCTTTGATGTTATCTGTTTCCTTATGGAAGATGACGCGAAGCAGTACTTCTTGAACTGATCGTCGAGACTATCGTCTTTTGGGCGCGCTCGAAGCACAAAACCGCTAAAAACTGCGCTCTTCAGATGATCAAGCATGACGGCTGCAAGTCCGACCTCATCGACAGTCTCGGATGTACGGGTAAAAAAGACATCCCCTTTCCATACCTCAAAGGCTTTCAGTTCCTGCTGGCTGACACTGACTCTCCCCTTTACGTCGAGAGCACGAAAACCAGGATGCTGATAGACATCCATGTAGTTGACGATGGGTGTCCCATAGCCGAAATACTCTTTCGCTTTGTTAAGGCCATTCTTGAAGACGAACATCTCGCCGAGAGTAGGTGTAGACCAATCCTCCGGAATCACCCCCACCTCAGTCCGCTTGTACCCCGGCCTCAGCTCCATACCGCGCCCATCTTCCTGAGATGCTCCTCCACGCGCGCCGACAGGGCGGCGACCTCGTCGACGAGCTGTGGCAGCGGCGCAGCGTAGCGCTCGGCCAGTTGCCGGACGCGGCCGGCCAGCGTCTGGGAGACCCGGTCAATCTCGCCCTGCACACCGGCGGCCAGGCTGGCCAGCCACTTGTCCTCCACGACGAGGCGCTTGATGTCGGCGTCGGTCAGCACGCCGTACTTCGCTGCGACCTTCGCCTCCAACGCGTCGTGCGCGGTCCGCAGCTCGCCCCTGGCCTCTGCCTGCCGGTCGAGCAGGCCGGCATACGTCTCCAGTGCTGCGCGCTCCTCGGCGTCGTCGCCGTCGTAACCCAGACCCACCAGGCGCTCGGCGATCGCGCGGCGGGCGATTCTGCCCTTGTCGTCCACGACCGCCTCCAGGAGTCCGCCCTCGCCGCCGTGCTCCTCCCGCAGCTCGTCCAGCCGGCCCTCCACTTCCGCCAGCTCACCCTCCAGCGCCTCGACCGCAGCCTGCTCGGCCGCGAAGTAGCACGCGATTAGCAGCGACACAGGGATCAGGTCCGACTTGAACTTCTGCTTGCCGACGGTGAAGTCGGGCTGTTCCTTGCTCTTGCCCCCATTGCCGTCCCCAAGCATCCGCGGCTTGGCGGCGGCCTGCCAGCCCGCCTGACTGATCAGGTCCACATCGTCCTGCATCGTCGCAGCCCAATAATCCAGCAGGTGCTGGTAGACGTCGTACGGCTCGATCAGGCGTGTGGCGACCTGCGCGTTGCGGACGCTTGCCAGCAAATCCTCGGCAAGTGTCTCGATCAACGCCTTGGGCCGATCGCCAACCTGGATGCCGTGAAGCTGCGGCGCGTTGGTGGCCTGCCACTGCGCGAAGGACGCTCGCGCTGCAGCCGCGAACGTTGCGAACTCGGGATGGCCCAGGATTGCTGCCTTGACCTCACCCGCAGGCATGCGTAGGCGGCTGTAGCCGGGCCGGCCGACTGGCTCGAACAAGGCCGATCGAACCGCGGGCAACACCTCCCAATAGCGGCCGAGCGCGTCGATGTCGCCGTCCGGGATGCCCCCGCGCAGGTGGCCATCGATATCCTGCAGGTCCTCAGGCTCGCTGCTATCGATGTACCTCGGCAGATTCAGGTTGAAGTCGTTCCTCGGATCGCCAATCTCCGCCAACGGAACCATGCGCGAATAGCCCGCAACCTCAACCTGGCGCGTGAAGGTGTCATTGATGCGGTGGATGTCCTGGGCGCGCAGGCGGTTCTTGGCGCCGTCCTTCATGAATCCCCTGGACGCGTCGATCATGAAGATGCCGGTGCGTGCGTGGCTGTTTTCCTTATCGAGCACGAGGATGCACGCGGGGATGCCGGTGCCGTAGAAGAGGTTGGGGGGCAGGCCGATGATTCCCTTAATGAACCCGCGGCGGACGATCTCCTTGCGGATGACCGCCTCCGCACCCCCGCGGAACAGCACCCCGTGCGGGTGGATCACCGCGCCCTTGCCCGTGCTCTTGAGGCAGGCGAGGATGTGCAACAGGAACGCGTAGTCGCCGTTTTTCTGGGGCGGAATGCCGTACGCAAAGCGGCCGTAGGGGTCGTTGGCCGGGTCGAAGCCGTTGCTCCAGGCCTTGGTCGAGAACGGGAAATTGGCGACTACGAAGTCGAAACTCTTCAGACGACCACCGGGCGTCACAAAATGCGGGTTGGCGAGGGTGTTGTCCTGCCAGATCTCCGCGGATGGGCAGTCGTGGAGGATGGTGTTCATGCGCGCCAGCGCGGCGGTGGCGTTGTCCATCTCCTGGCCGTAGAGCGCCAGGTCGAGCCCGGTGCGGCTCTTCGCCTCGTCGTGTGCGCGCAGCAGCAGCGAGCCAGAGCCACAGGTCGGATCGTGGATGCTCTGGGTCGACGACCGGGCGCCGCCGATCCCGATGACCTGCGCCATCACGCGCGAGACCTCAGCTGGCGTATAGAACTGTCCCTTGCTCTTCCCCGACTCCGTGGCGAAGTTACGCATCAGGTACTCGTACGCGTCGCCGAGCAGGTCGTCGCCTTCCGCCGTGTTGCTGCGAAAGTCCAACGCCGGGGTGTCGAAGATGGCGACCAGGTTGGAGAGGCGATCCACCATTTCCTGGCCCTTGCCCAGCTTGTCCGGGTTGTTGAAGTCCGCGATGTCGATCACGCCCTTCAGGCCGTTCGCCTCCGCGAGCCGGGCGATGATCTTGTTGATTTTGTCGCCGATATCCTTGTTACCCTTCAGCGCCACCATATCGGCGAAGCTGCCGCCCTTGGGCACATCCAGCAGGTAGCTCCTCTGGCTGGCCGCGCGGTCGGAGACGTATTTGACGAACAACAGGACCAGGACGTAGTCCTTGTACTGCGACGCGTCCATCCCGCCGCGCAGTTCGTCGCAGCTCTTCCACAGGGAGCTATAGAGTTCGGATTTCTTGATTGCCATGGTCTTCCCGTATGTGATGATGTGTCTTGGTGCGGTTACAGGGTTGCGCGGTGGTGCCGGGGTTCAGCAATCGTCCGGCGCGCACGCTGTCTCACGCGCGCGACCGCGGCCTCACTTCCGGTGCCAGGGAGCAAAACTCTCCAAAATACTCCCCCCCACGAACTCGCGCAGGATCGAGTTGTCCGGCACCGCGTCGCTGGGCACGGGCTCGAACCACTTGAGGAACGTCAGCAGCCGCTTCGCCTCGATGTAGCCCGGCTTGCCCGGCTCCACCTGCAACAACAACGGCTCCGCATACGGTTTCAGCGCGGACAGCTCGTACACCAGCGCGGAGTTGAACATGACGTCCGCGTTTTCCTGGTACGGGAAGATGTTCAGCCGCTCCCCGCGGTGCACGCTCTCCCACCGGCAGATCGTCTCAGCTGCGCTGTAGCCGCGCGTCCGCGCGTCGCGCGTGATGCGCCGGATCAGCCGGTTATCGGTCGTGGGCACCCGGTTATGTCGATCGATGTTAAGCTGGGTCAGCGCGCTGATGTAGATGCGGAACACGCGGTCGCGCAGTGCATCGGGCGCCAGCCGCGGGTTCAACCCGTGGATGCCCTCTATCAGCAGGACCTCGTCAGATCCCAGCCGGATCACCTCCCCTGGCCCGCTCCTGCCGACCAGGAAGTCGAACTTCGGCAGTTGCACCTGCTCCCCTGCCATCAGCCGCACCAAGTCGTCGTTGAAACGCGCCAGGTCGAGCGCCTCGAGGCGCTCGAAATCGAAGTTACCCTCGCTGTCCCTGGGCGTCAGGTCGCGGTCGACGAAGTAGTTGTCCATCTCGAGCGCGATGGGCCGGATGCCGTTAGCCAGCAGTTGTACGGCCAGGCGCTTGGAGAAGGTGGTCTTGCCCGACGAGGAGGGACCCGCGATCAGCACGAGGCGGATGCGATTGCGGTCCGCGGCGATCTGCGACGCGATGGCCGCGATGCGCTGCTCATGGCGCGCC
>JAXGQB010000037.1:0-19853 GCA_040766655.1 Anaerolineae bacterium | reverse complement strand
CGGGCGACTACGACTTCCAGATGGTCCTGCCGCTCGGCTGGGAGGGCATCGTGCCCGCCGCTGACCTCGAGGGCGTGGCCGTCACCGGCCTGACGAGCTTCGCCGAGCAGGAGAAGTGCTACCGCATCGTCTTCAAGATCCGCCGGCTGGTCACGGTTCCCGTGCTCAAGTGGGAAGAGCAGCTGGACGGCACGGTCATCCCCGGCGAAGAGTGGCTGATCACGGCCACGCCGGTGAAGGATCCCTTTGCGAAGGTGGTCACGGCCACCGTGACGGGTGGGCAGACATCGATCACCCTCACGCCGGGCACGTGGGTCGTCGCCGAGACCGTGAAGAGCGGCTGGACGCCACTGACGCCGGCCAAGGTGACGCGAGTCATCGACCAGTACGTGCACGATAAGTACGTCAATCCCATCGTATTCAAGAACCGCGAACCGGCCTGCCATCCGACGATCACCGTGACCAAGTTCGGCTACGGCACGAACCCTGACGGCGGCGAGGAGCCTCTCGGCCCGCTGGCCGGGTGGAAGTTCACGGTCAGCCGCGCGGACAAGACCGCGGCCCCGATCACCAAGATGACGGCCGGCGACGGCAGGGTTGTCTTCGACAACCTGATGCCGGGCGTCTACAAGGTCACGGAAGAGGTTCAGGCCGGCTGGAAGGCGCGGGCCGACAACCCGGTCACCGTGATCCTGATGGACTGCGAAGAGGTGGAGATCTCCTTCGAGAACGAGGAGTTGATCGGCGAGCTGTCGATCTCCGGCCACAAGCTCTTCAAGGCGTGGGAGAAGCCCTACAAGGGCACCCTGGTGGGCCTGGCTGGCTGGAAGATCACGGCCACGTTGGTCGGCACCGAGACCGAAGTCTCCACGTACACCGACGCGTTGGGCGCCTACAAGTTCACCGAGGAGATGCTGGGCAATGCGGGGATGCGGTTCCCCGGCGCGAGCATCGAGGTGTGTGAAGAGGATCGCGACAACTGGATCCACGTGACGCCCGAGTGCGTGACCGTGAAGTTCCCGTACCCCGTGCCCGCGACCTACACCGGCGCGGTGGTGAACTTCACCAACGTGCAGGATCCGCCGATCGGCGCGCAGATCGAGTCCTACAATCCCGGCACCGCTGCGTGCGCGACGTACCACACGGTGGTCAAGGGCGACACGCTCGCCAAGATCGCCGGCAAGTATGGCGTGAGCATGCGCGGGCTGATCGCTGCCAATGGCATCCGCAACGCGGATGTGATCGGCCTCGGCCAGACGCTGTGCATTAAGTAAGCGTCTCGGGCGCCAAGTGCGAGGGCCACAGCAGTTATGCTGTGGCCCTTTGCTTGTCCGGGGGACGGCGTTCTTCGACTGCGTCCGCCGCAAGCGGCGGCCTCCGCTCAGAATGCCTGCACTCCTCCGTACGTTCGGGCCTGCCGGGCTTCGTGCGTTACGCTTCGGCGACGACCTCGCCGATCATCGACCACGGCCCTGTCCAGGTGATCCGGACGTGGGCGAGTTTTCCCCGCCAGTTGCGGTCGTCCGCGAAGAAGACCAGCTTGTTCGTCCGCGTGCGTCCCCGCCAGCGCTGCTTGTACTTCTCCTCCACGAGGACCTCGACCGTCTCGCCGAGCTGCCGCCCGTTGATCTCCGCGAGCACCTGCGCCTGCAGCGCGTCCAGCGCATCCAGCCGGCGCTTCTTCTCCGCGGGCGGCACGTCGTCCGCCATGCGGCGGCTGCTCACGGTGCCGGGCCGCGGCGAGTACATGGCCAGGTGCGCCTTGTCCAGCTTCAGCTCGGCCAGCAGGTCATGGGTGCGCTGGAACTGCGCCGCGGTCTCGCCCGGGAAGCCGACGATGATGTCGGTGTGGATGGCCGCGTGCGGCACCTTGCCCCGGATGTGGGCGATCAGCCGGCGGTATTCCGCGCTGGTGTACCCGCGCCTCATGTTCGCCAGCACCTCGTCGTCGCCGGCCTGCACGGGCACCTCGATCTGCTCGCACACCTTCGGCAGGGCGGCGACCGCATCGAGGATGCGGTCGCTCATGTAGCTCGGGTGGCTGGTCAGGAAGCGGATGCGCCACAGCCCGTCGATGGCGTGCACGGCCGCCAGGAGGTCGGCCAGGTCGGGCCGGCCGCCGGGGAAGTCCTTGCCGTACCGGTCGACGATCTGCCCCAGCAGGGTCACCTCGCGCACGCCCTGCTCGACCAGCCCCCGGACTTCCGTCACGATCTCCTCCAGCGGACGGCTGCGCTCCACCCCGCGGCGGAAGGGGATGATGCAGTACGTGCACGCGTGGGAGCAGCCATAGACGATCGGCACGTGCGCGGTGACGGGCGGCTCGCCGTGCAGCGACAGGTGCCGCGTGCTCTGGATCCGGTGGTCGCCCGGCGCGGGGATCGGGCCTGCGTGGGGGATGGCGAAGTCTGCCTCGGGCTCGCCGTCGAGGTCGATCAGGCCGATCGCGGCGGCTTCCGGGCTGCCTTCGTCCTGGAGCGCGTGCCGGGCTGCCGTGAACTCCGCCTCGATTCCGCGTGCCTCCGGCATCAGGTCCTGGCCGTCCAGGTGCGCGACCAGCGGCCCGGGATCCGACGGCGGGAGGAAGACGTCCACGAAGGGGAAGCGCTCGACCAGCGCGGGGTTCGGCTTGACGCCGACCAGGCACCCCATCAGGGCGATCACCTTGCCGGGATGCTCTTCCTTGAGCGGCTTCAACGACCACAGCCGTCCGACCGCGCGGTCCTCGGCCGCCTGCCGGACGACGCACGTGTTCAGCACGATGACGTCCGCGTCCGCGGCCTGGTCTGTCGGCACGAACCCGCGCGCATCCAGCTCCGCGGCGACCCGCCCCGAATCCGCCTCGTTCATCTGGCAGCCGATCGTCCAGATGTGATACTTCATCTCGTCTCCAGGGAGGCCAGGTAGTCGCCGGGCTGGACGGCCTCACGTCCCTCAAGGACGTGCTTCAGGAACTCACCGGTATAGGAGCGCGCTACCCTGACCACGTGCTCCGGCGTGCCCTCTGCGATCACCCAGCCGCCCTTGTCGCCGCCGTCCGGGCCCAGGTCGATGACCCAGTCCGCGCCCTTGATCACGTCCAGGTTGTGCTCGATCACGACGATGGTGTTGCCCTGGTCGACCAACTGCTGCAGGACCTGGAGCAGCTTCTTGATGTCCTCGAAGTGCAGGCCGGTCGTCGGCTCGTCCAGGATGTAGAGGGTCTTGCCGGTGGCGCGGCGGCTGAGCTCCTTGCTCAGCTTGACGCGCTGCGCCTCGCCGCCCGAGAGGGTGGTGGCGGATTGGCCCAGCCGGATATAGCCCAGGCCGACCTCCTGCAGCGTCTGCAGCTTCTTCCGGACCGAGGGGATGTTCTGGAAGAACGCCAGTGCCTCGTCCACCGTCATATCGAGCACGTCGGCGATGCTCTTGCCCTTGTACCTGATCTCCAGCGCCTCCCGGTTGTAGCGCTTGCCGTGGCAGACCTCGCAGGGGACGTACACGTCGGGCAGGAACTGCATCTCGATGCGGATGATGCCGTCGCCCTGGCACGCCTCGCAGCGACCACCCTTGACGTTGAAGGAGAAGCGGCCCGGCTTGTACCCGCGCACCTTGGACTCGGGCAGCGCGGCGAAGAGGTCGCGGATCTCCGTGAAGAGGTTCGTGTAGGTGGCCGGGTTCGAGCGCGGGGTGCGCCCGATGGGCGACTGGTCGATGTCGACCACCTTGTCCAGGTTCTCGATGCCTTCGATGGCCTCGTGTTGCCCCGGCCTGTCCTTGGCGCGGTACATGCGCATCGCCAGCGACTTGTAGATGACCTCGTTGACGAGGCTCGACTTGCCGCTGCCGCTCACGCCCGTGACGCAGATGAACTTGCCGAGGGGCAGGCGGACATCCACGTGCTTCAGGTTGTTCTCCGTCGCGTTGCGCACGACCAGGTATTGGCCGTTGCCGGGCCGGCGCACGGCAGGCGTCTCGATGCTCTTCTCGCCCCGCAGATACTGCGCGGTGAGGCTGTCCGCGCAACGCAGGAAGGCGTCCCGCGAGTCGGAACAGACGATGTAGCCGCCGTGCTCACCCGCGCCCGGCCCCAGGTCGACGATCCAGTCCGCGGTCCGCATCGTCTCCTCGTCGTGCTCGATGACGAGCACGGTGTTGCCGAGGTCGCGCAGGTCCAGCAGGGTGCGGATCAGCCGCGCGTTGTCCCGCTGGTGCAGACCGATGGACGGCTCGTCGAGGATGTAGAGCACGCCCATGAGCTGCGAGCCGATCTGGGTAGCCAGGCGGATGCGCTGTGCCTCGCCGCCGGAGAGGGTGGCCGCCATCCGGTCCAGCGCGAGGTAGTCCAGCCCGACGTCCGTCAGGAAGCGCAGGCGCGCGTGCAGCTCCTTGAGGATCTGGCGCGCGATGGTGTACTCGCGCTGGGTGAGCGGCGAGCTGGGAGGCACGGTCTCGGACGCACCGATCTTGCGGGAGGCCTCCAGCGGGCTGTAGGTGCTCAGCACGCCGCTCCCGGCCTTCGCGAGAAGGCCGTTGCCGTTCGCGGGGCCTGCCGGCTCGTTCGCCGCCTCGCCCGGGTTGTCCGCGCTGAGGGCCAGCCCGGCCAGCTGCTCGATCCACAGCAGCGCATTGGTGATCGAGAAGTGGCTGACCTGGTCGATGTTGAGGCCCGTGATCGTCACCGAGAGCGCCTCGGGGCGCAGCCGCCGGCCCTCGCAGGTGGGGCAGGGCCGCGAGGTCATGTACCGCTCCATCTCGGTGCGGATGTAGTCCGAGGTGGTCTCCCGATACCGGCGCTGCAGGTTGGTCACCACGCCCTCGAAGTGCGTCTGGAAGACGCGATCGTGGCCCTCGTTGTTGACGTAACGGACCGGGATGGTGTCGCCCTTCTTGCCGCCGTACAGGACGACATCCATCTGATTCTTGCTCAGCTCCCTGACCGGCACGTCGAGCGGGATGTGGTGATGCTGCCCGACCGCCTCCACCATGGCATGGTAGATCGTCGCGGTGTCCCGGTTCCAGGGGCGGATGGCGCCCCCGGCCAGGCTCCTGCTCGTGTCCACGATGAGATCGGGGTCGAACTCCAGCATGCTGCCGAGCCCGGTGCAGGTGGGGCAGGCGCCGTGCGGGCTGTTGAACGAGAACGTGCGCGGCTCGATCTCGGGCAGGCTGATGCCGCAGACAGGGCAGGCGAAGTGCTCGGAGAAGAGGCGGTCGTGCGGCTGCGGCGCGGTCTCATGGACCGCGGGCGCAGCGGAGGCGAGATCCCCGGCCGCCGGCGAACCGGCCGTGATGTCCGACACCAGCATGACGCCGTTGCCCATCCGGAGGGCCGTCTCCACGGAGTCGGCCAGGCGCGACTTCACCTCCTCCGCGCGCTCCGGATCGGGCCGGCGAATGACGAGGCGGTCCACCACGGCCTCGATCGTGTGCGCCTTGTAGCGGTCCAGCTCCGGCGCGTCGTCGACCTCGATCATCTGGCTGTCGACGCGGGCGCGGACGAAGCCGGCCTTGCGGATGTCGTCGAAGATGCCCTTGTGCTCGCCCTTGCGCGCCATGACCAGGGGCGCGAGGAGGAGGAGCCGGCTGCCCTCGGGATAGGCGACGATCGCGTCGACGATCTGTTCGACCGTCTGCGCGCTGATCTCGCGGCCGCAGCTCGGGCAGTGCGGCACCCCGACGCGCGCGTACAGGAGGCGCAGGTAGTCGTAGATCTCGGTGATCGTGCCGACGGTCGAACGCGGGTTGCGGCTCGCGCCCTTCTGGTCGATGGAGATCGCGGGGCTGAGGCCCTCGATCTGATCGACGTCCGGCTTCTCCATGAGGCCGAGGAACTGCCGCGCGTAGGCGGACAGCGACTCGACGTAGCGGCGCTGGCCCTCCGCGTAGATCGTGTCGAACGCCAGGCTGGACTTGCCGGACCCGGAGAGGCCGGTGATGACGATGAGCTGGTCGCGCGGCAGCTCCAGGTCGATGTTCTTGAGATTATGCTCGCGTGCGCCACGCACGATCAGCTTGTCTTGCCCCATGTGGTCTCGTCCTGAGCCGTAAGTTCGTCTCCGCCGCGCGCGAATCGCGCACCGGCGACAAACTACCATTCTACCACAGGAGTGCAAATCGCGCCGTGTCGGAACTCAGGGAGAGGAGGGCGCCAGGTCCTTGAACAATTGGAGGAAGCGGGGGCGGTATTCCCCCAGGTCGCGGCGGAAGCCCGATCCGGTGAAGTCGTAGCCCTGGGCCTGCCAGAACGCGATCTCCTCGGCGGCCTGTGCGACGACCGCGGTCTCGACGCGGGTGGCGCCGAAGTCGCGCGCCAGCCAGCGCTCGATCACGCGCACGACCAGCCCGGCCACCTCCGGATGGTCGACCTTGGGGTCGAGCAGTACCATCCCGATGTGCGCCAGGCCCTCCGTCTCGTCGTCCAGCTGGCAGTCGGCCAGTCCGAGGAGCGTCTCGTCGAGCATCACGGCGAACTGGTAGCGATTCGGGAAGCGCAGCGCGTCGAGGAAGTCGCCCACGGCCTGGTCGGGCTCGGCCGGCCGCCCGAGCAGGCGGCGGAACACGTCGGGCCGCGCGTCGTACAACCGCTGCACGTCGGGCAGGTCGGAATCGATCACCAGGCGCAGGCGGAAGTCCATCTTGTCCCTTACAGGGCGTCGATCGCTGCGGCGAGCTTCGCCAGGCCGTCGTGCGCCTCTTGCAGCGCCTTCTCGGTATCGACCAGCGACGCCTGCTGGGTCTCCACGAAGCGGGTGTAGGGGCGCATGGCCTCCCGCAGCCGCGCGAGCGAGCCCGCCATCTCCCCCTCGAACTGCCCGGTGAGCGCCCGGGCCAGCCGCCCGCGCAGGTCCTCGATCTTGTCCTGCAGGTCCAGCTTCGCGCGGCGGCGCTTGTTGGGGATGATGTAGAACCCCATCGCGGCGATGGCGCCGGCCGCGAGCACGCCCGTCACGTCGGCCAGGGTCGCGGCGAGCACCTTGACCAGGATCGCGCCCAGGCCGACCGCGCCGACCTCGACCAGCGCGGTCTGCGCGACCGCACGCTGCACGGAGTCGCCCAGCTCGCGCGCCTCGGCCGCGTGATCGTAGGTGGCCACCACCTCGCGCGCGGCCCGGCCCACCGATTCGATCAGCTGCTGGCGGTTCGTCTCGAACGCGCCGCCCACCTCGCCGACGAGGTGATCGTCGTGCCGCGCGATCCGCTTGTTGAGGTAGTCCATCACGGCCTGCCACTGCCGGTAGTCCTGGTCGACCAGCCAGTCGATCAGGTCGCGCGTCTGCGCCTCGACCTGGGCCGGCGTGTCCGCAATCACCTCGCGCTCGAACATACCGCGCACCCGGTCCGCGTTGATGAGGTCGAAGATGCGCTGCAGGCGGATCGTCTCGTCGAAGAAGTTGTCCCCGCGCTGGCTCATGCCGTAGAGGACGTTGTCCACGTGGCTGAGGTGGTAGCGGAAGTCGCGGCGCATGTCGGCCTCGTACGCGCCGAGCTGGGCCTCGATGGTGCGCACGGTCTGCACGTCGGCCTTGAGCAGCTCGCGCCGCGCCTGGGCCACCTGGAGATACTTCTCCACCAGCCGCTGCGCCACGCCGAGCGGGTTGGCCAGCTTCAGGCGGAGGCGCTCCTGCTCGTCCAGCGTCTCGAGGATATAGCGCTCCAGCGGCTCGAAGCGGCTCGCGGCCCACAGACGGGTGCGCTCGTCCGCGTCGAGCGTCTCCTTGGCCTGCCGCGCCTGCCGCGCGGCCACGCCGAAGACGATCGGCTCGCGGCCGAGCAGCGCGGCGGCGTTCTCGTGCACGAACTGGAGCACGTGTGCCACGTCGGCCGTCTCGTGGATGTCGATCTTGTTGACCACGAAGACGACCTTCTTGCCCCAGTCCCGGATCTTCTCAATGAACTGGCGCTCGCTCTCGGTGAACGGTCGATCGGCGGAGGTGACGAACAGGATCAGGTCCGCGCGGGGCACGAACTCCGTGGTGATCTGCTCGTGCTTGCGGATGACGGCGTTCGTGCCGGGGGTGTCGACGATGTTGATCTCGCGCAGCCAGTCGACGGGGTAGGTGACCACGACGATCTCGCGGTCGCCCGGGCCGTACGCGGTGGCCGCGCCGGCCGTCTGGGTGGCCTCCTCGCCGTAGCGGATGAGGTGGATGGCCGCGGTCGTCGGGGTGACGCCCTCGGTCAGGAAGCGCTCGCCGAGCAGCGCGTTGATGAACGCGGTCTTGCCCGAGTTGAACTCGCCCACGATCACCAGGAGGAACAGCTCGTCCAGCTGGAGGAGCGAGCGCTCCAGCACCGCCATGTCCTCATCGCTCGCGTCGAGGCTCGCCAGCGGCGCGCGCAGCACCGTCAGCTGCCGGCGCTCCGCCTTCAGCAGTTCCTCTTCGTCAGCAGTCAACAACCTCTTCAACATCTCATCCGTTCCTGGGGACTGGGGACTGGGGACTGGGGACTGGGGACTGGGGACTGGGGGCTGGGGACTGGGGGCTGGGGACTGGGGGCTGGGGACTGGGGACTGGGGGCTGGGGCCTGGGGGCTGGGGACTGGGGACTGGGGGCTGGGGCCCGTTTTTCGTTCCCCAATCCCCAATCCCCGTTCCCTAATCCCCGCTCCCCGCTCCCTAATCCCCGTTCCCTAATCCCCGCTCCCCGCTCCCTAATCCCCGTTCCCTAATCCCTAATCCCCGCTCCCTAATCCCCGCTCCCTAATCCCTAATCCCCGTTACCTTCAACCTTCAACCTCGGGCCGGCGAAGCCGGCACAACCTTCAACCCACTCCCCATCCCCGCAATCTTCAATCTTCAATCTTCCATCTTCAATCTTCGTTCGCCGTTCCCCACCGGCTTGCGTCGAACACCGTCTTCAGCACCTGCATCCGCTCCTCGGGCGTGGCCCAGCGGAGCTGGAAGTTGTTCTCGATCACCGTGACGAGCAGCTCGGTGTTGATCAGCTGGCCGTCGTAGATCGTGTGGCGCGCGACCAGCCCGGTGCGCGTGGGCCAGCTCCACGTCTGGTCGAAATAGAGGTTGCCCAGCCCGTAGAGGATCAGCTTCCCGTTGTAGAATTCGACGGCCTGCGGCGCGTGCGCCATCACGCCCGTCACCACGTCTGCGCCCGCGTCGATCATGCCGCGGAAGTCCTTCTCCTGTTTGGCGATCGGCTCGGTCTGGTAGTCTCCCGCATCGTTGAACTCGGTGTGCTGCACCTCCGCGAACACCAGCCCGACCTGCGGCTTCAGCGCGGCGATGTCGGCCTGCATCTGCTCCAGCGAGAAGCGCGCGGAGCCCGGCCACTCCTTGCCCGCCCACGCGCTGACGGTCTCGCCCCGGCCGTTGGGATACCACTCGGGCCCCCACTCGTTCGCGCCGATGAAGCCCAGGCGGTTGCCGTTCTGCTCCAGGATGAGCGGCCGGCGGGCCGCCACGTCGTCCGAGCCGCCGCCGTACACCGGGATGCCCTTCTCCTTGTAGAACCCCAGCGACCAGTGCATCGCGTCGTAGCCGAAGTCGTTCTGGTGGTTGCCCGTCAGGCCGACCGCGTCCACGCCCGAGAGCTCCAGGTTGGCCCAGTATTCGGGCCGGGAGCAGAGGATCAGGTTGTTCAGCGAGTTGTCCGCCACGCAGTCGGGGATGAACGGGATCTCGTTGCTGATGATCGTGATGTCCGCCGCGGCCAGCTCCGGCCCCACCCGCTGCGCGAGGAAGCCCCAGTCGCCCGAGCGCTCGATGGCCACTGCCGAGTTGCGCGCCATGGCTGTCACGCCGGTCATCACGAGCACCGTCATCCGGTTCGCATCACGATTGCTCAGGGGCAGCGCCTCGGCTGCGGAGGCCAGCGCCTCGCGCCCGCGCTCGGTGAGGGGAACGAGGTAGGTGCGGGCAGTGAGCGGCCAGTCCGCATGGACGAACCGGTTATCGACCGGCGACGAGCGCCCCAGGGTGATCGCGCGCAGCCGGACGGTCAGGCGGTCGAACGGGACGATGCCCAGGCCCATCCGGTCGCCCCACACCGCCGCGTCCACGTCGCCCCCGGGCGCGACGGTGACGTTCGGCCCCGCCTCGCCCAGCACTGCGGCCAGGCCCGCCACGTCCTCCTCGGCCACGTAGATCGTGCTGAAGTTGGGGGAGCCGGCGGCGCCCGTCCAGACGCCGCGGAGCTCGTCGAGCGAGATCGCGTCGAGCACCGACGACATGCGGTCCACCGGGGTGAGGATGCGCTCGAAAGCGGCGGCCGAGCCGCCGGCGACGGCAGAGCCGCCGGCGACCGCCGCGCCGTCCACGCTGGCGGCCGTCCACTCGAGGTCTGCCTCACCGTCCGCCTGGGCCGCGTCGACTCCCTGCGCGGCCAATGCCGCGAGCACGCGCTCGAGCCCGACGGGCGACGTGCCGGCCGCCACGGTCACGCGGAGCTGCGACCGGGCCGGCGTCGCCGTGTCGCGCGGCGCGGTGGGCTCGGCGGGCGGTTCGGCTGACGGTTCGGCGGTCGGCTCGGCCTCATCCGTCGGGGCCTCGTCGGTCGGAGCCGAGTCGGTCGGGGCCGGCTCGGCGGGCGCCACCGTCTGCAGCGGCGCGGGCGTGGCGGTCGCCACCGCCTCCGCCGCGGGGGTCACGCGGGCCACGCCGCCCGAACCGCCCCCGGCACAGCCGGCGACGAGGATGGTGGCGATGATGGTGATGAGGGCCATGCGGCCCGTTATCCGCGAACGCACTGGGCGCTCCTCCTTGCTGTTTGACACGAAATCAAGCGGCATTATAGCACAACCTCCACCTCGCCGCGGGTCAATTCCACCAGCGCGGCGGCCAGGGACTCCACCCGTTCGGCGGGCGCGGAGAGCTGCCACGTCACATCTGCGGCAAAGGTGCGGCCGACGATCGTGGCCTCGAATTCGGGCAGGAGTCGCTCCAGGGGGGTGATCCAGGCGTAGGGGCCGACCGCCAGCAGGCTGGCCAGCGTCACCTTCTCGATCACGGGCAGTTCGAGGAGCACGGCCTTGACCCCGCCGCTGTACGCGCGCACCAGGCCGCCCGTGCCCAGCTTCGTGCCGCCGTAGTAGCGCGTGACCACCACGGCCAGGTCGCCCACGCCGCTGCCCAGCACCACGGCCAGCATGGGGCGTCCGGCGGTGCCAGGGGGCTCACCGTCGTCGCTCATCCCGGCCATGGCGGTCGAGCCGGGCGGACCGGCCGCGAACGCATAGCAGTTGTGCGTCGCGTCGGGGAACTCGGCGCGCACGGAGGCGACGAACGCCTTCGCGGCCTCCATGTCGGCTACGGGTCCCGCGGTCGTGATGAAGCGGGACCGCAGGATGGCCTCCTCGACGCGCGCCCGGCCGGCCGGCACCGGGTATCGCCCGCTCACGGCGCGGTCACCTCCACGACGATGCGGCAGGCGGGGGGCGGATCGCCCGCGGTGGTTTCCACGCGCAGCGACAGGGTGTAGCGGCCGGTGGGCAGCTCGGTCAGCACGAAGACGCCCAGCACGCCGCCTTCGATCGCCGTGGTCGAGCGCCACGCCTCGGTGTAGCCCTCCGCGGGCAGCTCGCCGGGCGCGAACTCGACCACGTAGGCCGCGAAGGCCTCGTGCACCGCGCGACCGAGCAGCTCGATCTCGCCGGACACGCGCTGCCCGGTCGTGGGCGACGTGATCTGCACCCTCGCATCCGGACACGCGGCCTCGGGGAAGGGCGCAGGTGCGGGCGCGGGCTCGGGTGCACCTGGGGGCGCGGTCGCGACGGGCGGCGGCGCGGCCTGTGCGGCTCCCCCGCGCGGGGTCGCGGTCACCGCATCGGCGGGGTACGGGGTGAACGTCCCGGTGAGCATCGTCACGGCGGTGGCGTAGGCCGAGAGGGCCTGGGCCGTGGCCTGGTTCCCGGGCGGCACGATGACGTAGGGCGTGGGCGTGACGGTGGCGATGACGGCGTTCCAGGCCCAGGGCGGCGGCGTGCCCTCGGCGGCCACGCGCGCGGTCGCCTCGATCATCTGCGCGGCCGCGGTCATCACGTTCGCAGGCTGCGGCGTCGGGGTGATGATGACCGGCGTCACGTACTCCCGCGGCAGGGCGGTCGGCGTGCCGGTGAGCAGCGCCTCGGCCGCGGCAAGCCACTCCAGGGCCGACGCGGTCTCCGCGTTGGCCGGGGTGGGTGTGTGCAGGACGATGGGCGGGAAGCCCGCCAGCAGCGCGCGCGCCTGCACCGTGGCCAGGTTGGCCGGGGTGGCGGTGGGCGTGACATAACGATACTGGGGCGGCGTGGGCGTGCCGAACTGCGCGACTTCGGCGGTGGCGGTCCACGCGCGCGCGGCCGCGGTCAGCACGTTGGCCGGGGTCGGGGTCTCCGTGGCCACGATCACCGCCTCGGTGGGGAGGGGCGGCACGGTGGCGGGCAGCGGGCCGAACGCGATGACCAGCTCCGGGCCCTCGCCCACGCTGGCCGGCCCCGCGCCGCTGTCCCACGCGAAGAGGGTGTCGCCGCTGCCCGGGCCGGTGATGCGCATGATGACGGCCTCCGCGCCCTCCAGCAGCTGTCCCTCCAGCCAAGCGCGGCTCGCCGCGTCCAGCTCGGCCACGTTTTCCTCCCCCACGCCGAGGTCCGCGGCGAAGAAGGTGGGGAAGAGGGTGACGGCCGCGGGCGCATTGAGGAGCGCCTGGAAGGAGGCGGTCCTGAGGTCGGGCACCGCGGCATCGGGCAGGATCTGGACCGACCAGGTGCCGCCCGCGTTCGGATCGAACCGGTCCTCGCTGAGCCCTGCCAGCCGGATTGCGGCGGAGCGGATCGCCGCGCCCCGCGGCACGCTGCCCAGATCGAAGCGCGCGGCGGAGATGAACGCCTGGCCCGCGGTGTAGCCCGCGTAGAGAAACGAGTCGCCCAGGTGGTTGCCGCGCGCATCGCCGCCGGTCCACCAGCCCGCGTCGCCCGCGGTCGGCGCGATCGTGACCGTCCGCCCGCCCGGCTCTGCGGTGGGTGTGGCGTAACGCCCGGACGCCACGGCAACGGCGGCCGCAGGGCCCGCGGCTGTTGCAGCCGGCCGCGGGGTCACCTGCGCCGGCCTCAGGGCCGCCGGTGCGGTGGGGATGGCCGTGCGCTGAGCCACGACGGGCGTCGGGGGCGGCGCATTCCGGGTCGCGAGCAGGTCGCCCACGACCACGCCGGCGAGGATCACCGCCAGCGCGCCGACGAGCAGCCACGGCCAGTAGGCCTGCAAGCCGCGCAGGCTCTCCTGCCGCGCGTTTCTGCGCTGAGGCTTCCGCACCGCGGCCCGCGCCGGCTGGCGCAGATCCTCGCCCTTGCGCGCGGCCGCGTAGAGCGGGCACGCCGGGTAGTGGGGCGAGAGGCAGTTCGCCTGCTGATAGCGCACTTCGGGCACACCGATCGGATTGGTCGCGAAGCACCGGTGCGCGGCGTCCGGCGCAACCATCTGCACCGATGAATCTCTGTCCAACCCCAGGAAGGGGCATGTGGTCTTCTTCGTCGTCATGGATCTCCAGCGAATTGAAGATTGAAAATTGAAAATTGAAGATTGAGCTTACGTATTATGGAAGAAGGAAGACGGAAGATGGAAGATGGGGCCGTCGTCGACCTGCTAGTCTGTCGATCTGGACCTTGTCATGCTGAGGCCGGGTCCCTGACCTGCGCCGTACAGCCAGGTCGGTCAGGCCGAAGCATCTCTGACTCCGAAGCCGAGACCCTTCGCTTCGCTCAGGGTGACATTATCAAACCTTACAGACTACTAATCTTCCTTCTTCCATCTTCAATCTTCAATCTTCTATCGTCACCGTCCCTGCAGCTTCAACATCGTCGCGATGGTCTTGAGCACGATGAGCGCGTCGAGGTAGAAGCCCGCGTGGCGCACGTAGTACAGGTCATACTCCAGCTTGGTGCGCGCATCTTCGATCGTGTTGCCGTAGCCATAGCGCACCTGCGCCCAGCCGGAGATACCCGGGCGCACCGCGTGCCGTGCGCGGTAGTACGGGATGACCTGCGCCAGCGAATCGACGAACTCGGGCCGTTCGGGCCGTGGGCCGATCAGGCTCATCTCCCCACGCAGCACGTTGAGCAGCTGCGGCAGCTCGTCGATGCGCGCCTTGCGCAGGAACCGGCCCGCGGGCGTGACGCGCGGATCGTCCTGCGCGGCCCACACTGCGCCCGTCTTCCCCTCCGCGTCGGGCAGCATGGTCCGGAACTTGTTCACGGTGAAGGGCCGGCCGCCCCGGCCCACCCGCACCTGCCGGTAGAAGAGCGGCCCGCGGTTGCCCAGCAGGTTCAGCAGCAGGACCAGCGGGATGACGACGGCCATCGGCAGGAGGAACACCGCGGACAGGATCACGTCGCCGATGCGCTTGGCGGCCCAGTAGAGCCGGTCCGCGGGGCCCCGGTCATCCACAGGCAGGACCGCGGGGATATTGCGGCCGACGTGCTCCACCGGCACGCGGCCCAGCGCGCGCTCGTACACGTCCGTCATCGTGGTGACCTGGTAGCCCAGCGCGCGGCACTCGACCAGCGCGTCGAACGCCCCCTGCGACATGGTGTGCCGGTGCGTGATCGCCAGCACGATCATGTCGGGCTTCAGCTGCTTTGCCTGCGCCACCAGCCCTTCGATGGAGCCCAGTACGGGCAGCCCGGCCACCCGGGAGCCCGCCGGCTTGTCCGGATCATCGTCCAGGAAGCCGACGATCCGGTAGCCCGTGCCACGGTACGGATTGAGCGCACCCTCCTCGTCGTCGCGGTGGAACGTGCGCGCGAGGGCCCGCCCCGCCGTGCCCGCGCCCACCACCAGCAGCCGCGTCTCGAACGCGGGCTGGACGAACAGCACCGCGTAGACTCCCCGCCAGATCATGACCGACCCCACCGCGGCGAGCATGAAGATGAGGCTGAGCCCGCGGGAGAGGAGCGGCGGGGTGAACACCGGGATGGCGTGGTAGAGCGCCACGGTGATCGCGGCCGCGCCGCCCGCGGCCAGCATGCTCTGCGGTGCGATCGCCGCGCGGGCGAGGTCGTACACCTCCAGGAACTGCGCCACCACCCACCACAGGATCGCCAGCGTGAGCCACCAGCGCCAGAGCGCGAAGAAGGCATCGGCCGAGGTCAGCCACTCCGTGCGCACGACCACGGCCAGCACGAGGCTGGCGACGAGCAGCGCCAGGTCCACAAGGAGCAGCATCAGCACGCGCTCCGACGCGCGCAGCCCCAGCCCTCGCAGATGGACACGCGGAAGGATCGGTCTGCTTGCCTTGGTGCCCGGCAGCAACTTGTCCATGCCTTCAACCTTCATCCGAAACCCTGACGGTCAGGAATCAAACGTATGCGAACCGGAGGCTCCTTCGACTGCGGCCGCACTGCGTGCGGCCTCCGCTCAGGATGCTCCGTTAGGGCCAGACTTCAATCACCGTACAACTTCGTCAATGTCCGTTGCTCTTCCAACCGCGCCTCATCATACCACTTTCGTGCGGCTGCGCCAATTTGCACGAGGCGTTCCGGTGCGTTCAGCGCCTCCCCCAGCGCCGCGGCGAGCGCGGCGACGTCCCCCGGCGGCACCACCCACCCCGTCTCCCCGTGCGCCACGTATTCGGGCAGCGCGCCCGTGCGCGTCACGATCGCGGGCACGCCGAAGCGTGCGGCGGCGGCCACCAGGGCGGACTGCGTCGCGTCACGATAGGGGAGCACCAGCACGGCCGCGCGGCGGAAGAGCTCGATCCCCTCCTCGTCCCCCACCCGGCGGTCCCACACCTCGACCCCCGACGGCAGATCCCCCAGCCTGACGTCGTCCGCCACCTTCCCCGCAAGGATCAACCGGCAATCTTCAATCTTCAATTTGTGATTTTCAATGGTCCTCCGCCACGCCTCGATCAGCACCTCCACGCCTTTGTAGGGCTCGATGCGACCGAAGAAGACGACGATTGGAGATTGAAAATTGAAAATTGAAAATTGAAGATTGGCTTCTTCGCTGGCGGACCAGAAGCCGTGGAGGAGGGGGGCGTAGACGACGCGGGAGGCGGGGACGCCGCGGCGGATGAGCTCGTCGCGGTAGCACTGGCCGTGGACGAGGATCGTCGCGCCGGAGGCGATGATCAGGCGGTTCCACAGGCCGATCAGCCGCGCGTGGCGGACCCCGCTGTGCGCTGCCAGGTCGTGCAGCGTGTGGATGACGCGCACGCCGCGGCGGCGGAGGGCGTAGACGAGGGGGACGTTCCAGGCGTGGACGGCGGTGAGGTGGACGATGGAAGATGCGACCCTTCGGGTCGTTAGATTGAAGATGGAAGATTGAAGATTGCGGTAGGAGCGGAGGTTCAGGCCCTCGCGGGAGAAGCCGGTGCCGTGGGTGGTGATGGGCGTGATCAGGTCGACTCCGGGGCCATAGACGTCCCGCGGTGCATTGGTGGTCGTGACGACCCGCACGCTTGGATCTAATAGGTGCCCGGCACCGCGATCCTTCGGATCGTTGAGGTGCCGGGCACCTGAAAGACCCACAGCCTCACTGTGCCGGGCACCTGAAAGACCCACAGCCTCGCTGGTGGTGGTCGTGACGACCCGCACGCTTGGATCCAATAGGTGCCGGGCACCTCCGAGGTGCCCGGCACCTGAAGGGTCCACAGCCTCGCTGTGCCCGGCACCTGAAGGGTCCACAGCCTCGCTGTGCCGGGCACCTGAAAGACCTGCAGACACCGACCGCGCGAGGTCGGCGGTGTAGAGGTGCATCCCGTAGGTGGGCGAGAGAATGACGAAGGTGATGGCGTGCGGCATAGGCGTCTACCTGGGCATGGCGGTCAGGACCATTATAGCATGGGCTGGCTGCGGGCCCGAAGGACCGCAGCCAGCGGGTCGGACGGCGTCAGAAGACGGTGCCCTCGAGCTTGAAGGCCGGCGGCAGCATGAAGGACTGGCCCCAGGCGGGATCGTTCCAGCAGGCCAGGCCGAGCGCGGTGGCGAGGTCGTCGTGTCTCCCGACCTTGAACGAGCCGAACTGCGCGTTGGCGTTTTCGTTGACGCGGATCTCGTAGTTGAGCAGCTCGTCGGTCAGCACGGCGGCCTCCCTCGTGTTGGGCAGGTGAATGCGCTCCATCTGCAGGAGCACCTGGAGGCGGCTCACCATGAGCGACTTGCCGAGATGGAGCAGGCCCCACTGGCCCTTCACCACCTGATCGGAGCCGGTCAGGTAGACCTCCTTGATGTCCGCGCCGCTGGTGCGGAGCAGGTCGATCACCGGCTTGCCCACCCCGGTCGCGTCGACCCAGAACTCCGGGTAGAACTGCAGGAGCCGCAGGCGCCGGTCCAGCTCGGTCAGGCGCCGCGTGATCTTGGGGTAGGTGACGCCGAGCTCCATCCGCTCAAGCGTTCGGACCACGAAGTGGTTCTCTCCCCCGTACTTGATGCCCTTTCCGTCCACCGTGTACGCTCGGCGCTCCTTCTCCACCACGACGAATGCCGTGTGGTCGCGCCTCTGGCCGATGTCGACGCCCACCGAGACGCCGAGCGAATCGATCGTTACCCCGTTCATGTAGCCCCCTTTGCGGATTGAAAATTGAAGATTGAAAATTGAAGATTCAGAGGTCCCATGTCTGGATGGCCTCCTGTTGGGCGGCGCGGACCATCTCCCAGGTGAACGCGGAGGTGGCGGCGTCGACGAACTCGCATTCATACTCCTGCGCGTACCACCAGGCGCCGAGGCTGGTGCGCTCCTCGTCGAGAAAGGCGGCGCTGATGCGCGGGCAGGCGGACGCGGGCACGCGCACCCGCTCCCACTCGGAGCCTTCGGCCGCGTCGCTCCAGACGTCCCAGAAGTGGCCGCGCTTGCCGTAGGGCGTGGACATCAGGATCAGGCGGCCGCCGGACGTGGCCAGCATGGGGCGGACCGCGCGGTAGAGGTCGTCCGAGACACGGCTCGCCTCGTCCTCGATGATGAGCGCCGCGCCGGAGAAGCCGCGGATGGTGGCCTCCGACGAGGGGAGGCTGATCACGCGGCTGCGGTTGGCCAGCGTGCAGGAGAGGCGGTTGTCCTCCACGAGGGCCGGGCGTTCCGCCGGGCGATTCAGCAAGCCGGCCACCTTGCGAAAGAGCTCGGCCGACTGGCGCAGGGAGGGGGAGACGAGCAGGATGAGGCTGTCCGGGTAGTAGATGGCGCGGTGCAGCGCGAGGGTGGCCGCGGTCGTGCTCTTGCCCGTCTGGCGCGCGCAGTTCAGGATCAGGCGGCGGCCGGTCCAGCGCAGCACGTCCGCCTGCCAGCCATCCGGCTCGATGCCGAGGCTGCGGGAGAAGGCGACCGGGTCGAGCGCGGAGACGAGGTCGGCCAGGGGGGAGGGGGACGGGGATTGGGGAACGGGGACTGGGGACTGGGGAGTGGGGACTGGGGGATCGGGGACTGGGGACTGGGGATCGGGGGCAGGGGAACGGAGGTCGGGGTCCAGGGCGCGGAGGCGATCGATGGGCCAGTCGACGAGAGGGGCGGGGAGGTCGGGGTCAGCTGTTTCCGGATGCACGTTGGATCGCCTCCACCACGGCCGACCGGGCGTCGCCGTACGGCTCGAGCGCCCGGAGGATCGCCTCGCGCGTGCGGACCCATTCCGGGGACGCGTTCAGCACGTTGACCGTCGTCGCCTGCCCGTCCGCGACCTGGCCGAGCAGGCGGCCCACGAGCAGGAGCTCCGCCTCCAGGCGGTGGGCGGCCTTGAGGAGCAGCTCGCGCGGGTCGGCGTGCTTCCCCTCCACGCGCTGCACCTTCAGGCGGCCCCCGGCCGAGACCTGTTCGAGGAGCTCGGAGAGGGGCGCGCGGGCCGGCCGCGGCTCGCCGTCGGGGCCGGGCGCGGTGTAGTGCACCATGAGCTCGGCCGCGCGCGGCCCGATGTCGTAGCGGCCGGGGTCGTCGGGGTCGGCCAGCCAGCGGTCGCACGCGTCGAAGAGCTTGCCGACGCGGGCCATGGCCAGTTGGAGCTCCGCCAGGAGATCGGCCGCACGGATGTTGGCCGCCGTGTCGAGGGCGTCCACGTGGGCGGCCAGCCGGCCCGCGCGGTCGGAATCCGCGGCCGCGGCGACGCGGGCCAGGTCGGCCGGGATGTGGTCGCGGCTGTGGCGGAAGGCCGCGGTGGGGGAGACACCGAAACGATCCGCAACGTTCCGAAACGATTTTCCGGCCACGAGGTCGCGGTCGATCGCCTCGCGCTGGGGATGGGTGCAGATCGAGCACTTGCCCATCGGCTAGGCCGCGTCCTTCCTGCCCACCGCGGCCAGGGCCTCCTTGGCGCTCTGGGCGAGGTAGGCGAGGTCGACGATGAGGAGGACGCCGGTTCGCTCGCCGGGCGAGATGCTGGACTCACGGATGGAGGGGAGGAACTCCGCCACCCTGGCCGCGTCCGGCACCCAGAGGCCCGACGTCGATTCGGACCACGAGTCGACCACGAGGCAGCCCGCGTGGGCAGGCTCGTCGTCGGTCCAGGCGGAGCGGATCGCGCGGAGCAGGCCGCGCACCGCGGCGATGGGCAGGCCCTGGTCCTTCAGGGTGCGGGCGAAGATCACGAAGACAACGTCGCGGTACTCGAAGCGGCGGCGGCTGCCCGTGCCTTCCGCGGGCACGTCGCAGGAGACGACGTCCTCGTTGAGCCAGCGGTCGAGGGTGCGGTAGGTGACGCCGGCGATGCGCGCCACCTCCGTGCTGCTGTAGTCGGTCCTCGGCATGTAAGCCTCCTATCGGACGTTCAATCTGTACGATGGCATTATACGATCAAGAGGGGGTTTTGTCAAGAGGGAAACGGACGATTGAAGATTGAAAATTAAAGATTGAAGATTGGGGGCTGGGGACTGGGGAGTGGGGAGTGGGGGGTGGGGGTTGGGGAGTGGGGATCGGGGAGCAGATGCCCTTTGTGTGTCGTTCTGAGCCGTGGAGCGGCGTC
>JAXGQB010000036.1:0-21143 GCA_040766655.1 Anaerolineae bacterium | reverse complement strand
TCAAGGGCTTCTACGTCTCGTACGCCGCGATGGGCAACGCCGGCTTCATGCAGCGCACGCACGAGCTGCTCGAGCAGACCGAGCTCAACGCTGTCGTGTTCGACTTCAAGGGAGACCGGGGCTTCCTCGCATTTCCGACCGAAGTGGCCGTGGCAGCGGAGGTCAAGGCGAACGCCCAGCCGATGGTCGACGATCCCGCGGAATTCATGCGCTGGTTCGAGGAGCGCGGGGTCTACACGATCGCCCGCATCGTCACTTTCAAGGACAACCAGCTCGCCAAGTACTATCCCGAGTGGGCCATCCTCGACACGGCCACCGGCGCAGCCTGGCGCGATCAGGAGGGCATGGCCTGGATCGATCCGAACCGCACCGGCGCGTGGGACTACAACGTGGCGCTGGCGCGCGAGGCCGCGGCGTATGGCTTCGACGAGGTCCAGTTCGATTACGTCCGCTTCCCCACGGACGGCAACGTCGGCGGCGCGGTCTACTCCATGCCGAACACCTATGAGGTTCGGACCGCCGCGATCGGGGGCTTCCTGGGCAGCGCGAGCGCGGTACTCCGCCCGCTGGGCGTCAAGACCTGTGCGGACGTGTTCGGCTACACGGCGTGGGTGGACGACGACCTCGGCATCGGCCAGCATCTCGAGGCGCTGGCGCCCCTGATCGACGTCCTGGCGCCCATGGTCTATCCGTCGACCTACAACGCGGGGATGCCGGGCGAAGACCCGAAGTACCGCAATGCCGTCGCGTACCCTTACGAGATCGTCAACAAGAGCACGGAGCGAGCGCTCCGCCGCATGCAGCCCATCAACCCCGCGATCGAGATCCGGCCCTGGCTCCAGGACTTCGGGGATTACGCATTCGACTACCGCACCTACACGGCCGCGGAGATTCGCCGCCAGATGGACGGCGCACGGGACGCGGGCGCGCGCGGCTGGCTGCTGTGGGATCCGGCGGTGCGCTACACCTCCGCGGCCCTCGCCTCCGCCCAACCCGCGTTTCTGCCCAACATCCAGGGCAAGATACCGGTGCTGGCCTACGGCGAAGTGAGCAGCAGCGTCCTCCGGTCCGACCTGGCCTGGCTGCTGGAGCAGGGATTCTACCCGACGACCCTGAGCGACCTGGCCACGGGCGGCATTCACGGCGTGCCTGCGGGGAAGAAGGCCGTGGTCCTGACCTTCGACGGATCGCCGGCGAGCCACTTCCGGCTGCTCGAGGGCGGCAGAGTCGATCCCGAGTCTGCGGTGGGCGCGCTGCTGGCGTTCGGAGACGAACACCCCGCGGACTTCCCGCCGCGCGGCACGTTCTTCGTGAAGCAGTCGGGCGGCGGAGGCGAAGGCGCTGCCGGAAACGGCATCTTCGGCACGGCAGACCTGGCGAGCTTCAAGCTCAGCACGTTGCTCTCGTGGGGCTTCGAGATCGGCGTGATGCCCCTGGCGGATGAGGCCCTGCAGGCCCCCACCGTCGAGGAGCGCCGGCAGGCATTCGCCCTGGCCCAGAACCAACTCGCGCCGCTGCTGCCGGGCTACGCACCTGCGGCCATCGCCCTGCCGGACGGCCTGCCGCAGGAGACGCGAGATCTGCTGGCGTCCGGGACGGATACGGAGCCCGGCCCGCGCTTCACGGCTGCGGTCGAGCCCGGCGGCGGGGTGGCGCCTTCGCCCTTCCTGCCCGGCTTCGCCCCCTATCGCATCCCACGGCTGCCCGCGGGCGATGCGGCAGGGAACAGCTGGCGGGAAGCGATCGAGCAGAGCGAGATCTTCATCTCAGCAGGGGAATGAAGAAGGGGAGCATGCAGATGCTCCCCTTTCGCTTAAATGGAGGGGCCCCAAGCAACCTCCCGGCTTCCCTGATTCCCGGCTCGCTCTTTTCTCGCTTTATCGCCGTACCAGTTACTTGCGCTTATCAGACGCTCATTTTCCAATCGGCTTGCGAGTGTCCAGTTACCTGGTTTTCTTCGAGCCTGAACCCACCGTTCGATTTCTCGGGGCTCCCTCACCAATGGATCGACAACATACTAACTGCGGGATGGTGTCTCTCTATTGGCAGCTTCAGTCTATCAGAATCGGACGGCCTTGTCAATAGCTTTTACGCACAAATGCCTGCGGAAACGCAAGATTTAAGGCGCTCTGTCCGTCTAAAAAGCCCCGATATCGGGCTGTCATCCGGAAGTTTGGCGCTATAGATATTCTCCTCAATGGAAGATATTAATAAGACTAGTTGTAGTAGGGCCTGGGGATATGTGGGTAAGTCCGCGGCCGGCCAGCCGGCGTTCCCGTCGGCCGCGCCGTCCGCCGTCACCGCCACTAGATATGGGTCCGACGCCCCCCGCATCGGGCTCCCCGCGCTGTGGACGGCGCTTGGGAGGGCCAAAAGGTCCCTTCCCGGCCCACGCGGCACATCTAGTGGGCTGGGAAGCCGGCGGCGCGACCGCTGGAGTTAGCGCCCCGCGGGCCAGTTCCGAGCAGCGCGGCGCCTGGGGAGAGCGGGCGAGTTGTTCGCGTCGATTCCCCAGGGAGCTTGTGCATAACCGCCGATTGCGTTTTCTTAAATCTTGCTGATTCTGCAGGATGAGGCTTATAATGATTTCTTAGTGCGCTGCCGCCATAGGGGCGGCTTTTTTGTGCGCTGAGGAGTCCTCCTGTATTGATCGTTCACCAACACTCTGTACGTGTGATGACCTACAACATCCATCGCTGGGTGGGCGGGGACCAGCGAATGGACCTGGATCGGTTAGCCAGCGTGATTACGGCCGCAGGCGCCGATCTCGTCGGGCTCAATGAGGTGTTGCACCCGGTGACAACGCCTCATCACACCTATGCGCCGCTGGCCGAGCTGGCCGACCGGCTGGGCATGCGCTACGCGTTCGGACCGAGCGGCTGGATCGACCAGGCGCCCGAGTGGCAAGGCCCGGTCGGCAACGCGATCCTCAGCCGGTATCCCCTCGCGGACGTGTCGAACGTGTTGCTGCCGCGCCTGCCCGGCACGAAGCAGCGCTCGCTCCTGGCCGCCACGGTGGCTGCGGGGCCGGTGGCCGGCCTGACGACCTTCGTCACCCACCTCGATCACGCGTTTGAGGGCACCCGCCTCGTCCAGGTGCGCGGCGTGCTGCGCCGCATGCAGCGCCTGGCCCACGGCCGGCCGCATTTCCTGATGGGCGATTTCAACACGCCCGGCTTCCTGGGCAACCTGACCCGCCAGTTCGTCCCGCCCGTCCTGACCGCCATGCACCAGGCCGGATACCAGGACGCATTTCAGGCAGTCGGCCAGGGGTCAGGTCGGACCTTCCCGGCCCGCACGCCGCTGGTCCGCATCGACTTTCAGTTCCTGCCCATCCGCTGGGCGCACGGCCTGCGGGTGGCGGAGACGGTCATCTCGGAGATCACGGATCACGCCTCGGACCATCGGCCGCTCCTCGTCGAGTGGATGTGGCCGGGAAGGGCGCCCGCACTCGCATGAGGGTCCTGACCTACAATGTCCACGGATGGCGCGCCGAGGACGGGCGTTCCAACGAGGACCTCGTCGCAGAGGTGATCGGGGACGCCGCGGCGGACATTGTCGGTCTGAATGAGGTGTTCAACCCTGGACCCGCGCAGGGGGAGGCGTGCCTGCAACGCCTGGCGCTCCGGCTGGGCCTGCACTACGCCTTCGGCGCGACGCAACCCGCCCATCCCCACCCCGCGCATCCCCCCTACGGCAATGCGGTGCTCAGCCGGTGGCCCATCATGGCCCACGCGGCGCACCACCTCTCCCCCCAGGTAAGCTACGGCAAGCGCGGCCTGCTCGAGGCGCGCATCGCGCTGCCGGCACGCGCACCGCTCACCGTTTACGTGACCCATCTCGACCACCGCGCGGAAGACGTGCGCCTGGCACAGTGGTCCGCGGCGAGCACCTGGCTGGCGCGCGACCGCGGCCGGCCGCACCTGCTCCTGGGCGACTTCAACGCGCTGGCCGCGGCCGATTATCCGTCGCCCGCCGCGCTCGAGGGGCTGGCCGCGTACCAGGCACAGCGCGGTTGGCCCGCGCCGGCCTTCGACCTGCTCGAGGCCGTGCTCCGAGCGGGGTATGCGGACGCGTTCGTGCACGCGGGCGGCGCACCCGGCCGCGGCGCGACCTTCCCCGCGGACCAGCCCGAGCGGCGCATCGACTTCATCTTTGTGCCACAGTTGTTCGCCGCCGCGGTGCGCAGTTGCAGCGCCCTGGCTGGCGCCGGGGCGTCCTCTGCATCGGACCACCTGCCGGTGCTGGCGGACCTCGACCTGTAGGGGGCGGGCGACATACAATGGACGATCGCACGAACGCCGACGAGCGAAGCCGGCCCGAGTGGTGGGAGGCGCGCTATCTGAGCGGCGACTGCCGTTGGGACACCGGGATCGTGCCGCCCGAGATCGTGGCTCTGGTGGATTCCGGGGTGCTCCAGCCGGGCTGGGCCCTGGACCTGGGCTGCGGGTCGGGGGTCACCAGCCGGTTCCTGGCGCGCGCCGGGTTCCGCGTCATCGGCATCGACCTGGCCCACACCGCGCTCCGGCGTGCGCAGCGCGCCGCCCACGCGGAAGGACTGCCGTGCCACTTTCTGCGCGCGAACGTCGCCCAACTCGGCTGCCTGGCCATCCGGGCCAACCTCGCCGTGGACATCGGCTGCCTGCACAACCTGGACCCGCAATCCCGCCGCACCTACATCGATTCGCTCGCCGCTCACCTGCACGGGGGCGCGTACTACATCCTCTACACGTTCCTCCATGCGCCGTCGTTCAGCAGTGCTGCCGGCGAGGAGGCGAGCCATTCGGCCAGCCACAGCCTGACGCCCGTCGACCTCGCCGCCTTTGCGCCGCACTTCAGGCTGCTGCGCACCGCTCACGGCCTGGACCGGGAGCGCCACTCCGCGTGGTTCCTCATGCGCCGCGCCTGATCGGCCGGGTCGGGCGAACGATTGATGCCCGAATGGAAGGTATTTTTTCTGTCACCGTAAGCGTGCGGGGCTTTTCCTTTTGCCGCAATCTTTGCTAAGATGTCGCCAGCGAATATCCGAGGGTCCACGATGATCAGTTACCAGCTGCGCCAGCGCGAATACCTGCTGCAGATCGGCCGGGCCATGTCTTCCCGGCTCGACCTGCCCTCCCTGTTGCGCCTCATCCTGACCAGCGCCGCGGACCTGGTGCGCGCGGAGGCCGGCGTCATCGCGCTGCGCAAGGGCCACTCTCCGACCCTCGTCATCCACGCAAGCTACGGCATCCCGGTGGCCGTCCTGCCGCGCTTCGCGCCCCTGCTGACCGACTTCCCGCTGCGCGGGGAGGAGTACGCGGTGCCGGATCTCCAGTCGCGGCTCAACCTGGTTGCGCGCGCGATCCGGCTCCCGCTCAGCCAGGTGATCGCGCTGCCGCTCATCGCACAGGACGTGCTGTCCGGCGTGATTTACCTGTTTCGAAGCGGCAACCTGGGCTTCACCGACAACGACCAGATGGTGCTCTCCAGCTTCGCGGACCAGGCCGCGATCGCGGTCCGCAACGCGCAGCTGTACAAGCAGATCAGCGACGAGAAGCGCCAGCTCGACGCGGTCATCCAGCACAGCGCGGACGGCGTGATGATCCTGGATCCGGAGCGGCGGATCCAGGTCTTCAACCAGGCGCTCAGCAGCCTGACCGGCTGGCCGGCCGACCAGGCCATCGGCCGGCCGTGCTACCAGGTGCTCGCGCTCGAGGAGGCGGAGGGCTATGATCTGTGCAGCCCTGCGGTGGACGCGATCGCCTTTCCTGACGGCCAGCCGGTGGTGACCGACGGCGTGATCGTCCGGCCGGGCGGCTCCCGCCGGTCGGTCAGCATCACCTATTCCCCCCTCTACGACGAGGACGGCCGGCTGACGAACATCATCGCCAACGTGGTGGACGTCACGCGCTTCCGCGAGGCCGAGGAGATGAAATCGACGTTCGTCTCCATCATCTCGCACGAGCTGAAGACCCCGGTGGCCCTGATCAAGGGCTACGCCACCACCCTGGCGCGCGACGATGCGGACTGGGACCGGACGACGCTGCAGGAGGGGCTGGAGGTCATCAGCGAGGAGAGCGACCGGCTCAACGCGCTGATCAACAATCTCCTCGACGCCTCACGCGTCCTGGCGGGCGGCTTCAAGCTGGAGCTGGCCGACGTCGACCTCCCTGCGCTCGCGGCCGCGGTGGTGGAGAACTGGCGCACCCAGACCGATCGCCACCGGTTCGTGCTCGATCTCCCCGCGGACCTGCCCCTCGTCGTGGGCGACGAGGAGCGCCTGCGCCAGGTGTTCAATAACCTGCTCAGCAACGCCATCAAATACGCCCCTGAGGGCGGAGAGATACGCGTGGGCGGATGGCGCGAGCCCGGCCAGGTCACGATTTACGTGGCCGATCAGGGCATCGGCATCCCGGAGGCGGAGCAGGCCAACCTGTTCCAGCGCTTCTACCGCGTCGATTCGAGCCTGCGCCGCTCCACGCAGGGCGCGGGCCTCGGCCTGTTCCTGTGCCGCTCGGTGGTCGAGGCGCACGGCGGGCGCATCTGGCTGCGCAGCGAGGTGGGCAAGGGGACGACGGTCTTCTTCACATTGCCGGTGGAGGAATGAGACGATGAAACGGCGGATCCTGGTCGTCGACGACGAGCCCCGCATGCGCAGGTTCGTGCGGATGAATCTCGACCTGGAAGGTTACGAGGTGTTGGAGGCCGAAAACGGGCTCGTGGCGCTGGACAAGATCCGCGAACAGATGCCCGACCTCGTCCTGCTGGACGTGGCCATGCCCGTGCTGGATGGGTTCGAGACCCTGCAACAGATCCGCCAGGTCTCATCGGTCCCCGTGATCATGCTGACGGTGAAGGGCGACGAGGAGGATCGCGTCCGCGGCCTGGATTACGGCGCGGACGATTACGTGACCAAGCCGTTCAGCCCGCGCGAGCTGCTGAGCCGGATCCGCGCGGTGCTGCGCCGAGTCGAGCCGGCGAAGGCGACCTCCGAGGAGCCGCTCGTGATCGACGAGGACCTGCAGATCGACTTTCCGCGCCGCGCGGTGATCGTGCGCGGCGAGACCGTCAAGCTGCGCCCCACCGAGTACCGGCTGTTGCTGCACCTGGTCGAGAATGCGGGGTGGATCGTGCCGCAGGAGACGCTGCTGTCCAAGGTTTGGGGACCCGAGTACCGCGACGACAGCCAGATCCTGCGCCTGTACATCACCTACCTGCGCAAGAAGATCGAGCCGGATCCCCCGAATCCGCGCTACATCCTCACCGAGCGCGGGGTCGGCTACCAGTTCGTGGATTATAAGAAGGCGCTCGAGATGCGCACCCCGAAGACGTAGCCCAGGCCGCCCGGCCCGCCCGCCGGCGTCCACATACACGGGCCCAGGACCGTCTCGCCGGGCCAGAGCATGGGCATCTCGATGCGCCCCGCACGGATCGCTTCCCCCGGTGCAGCGTAGGGCTGCACCGAGGCCTGCAGGATCTCCACCACCACCCGATAAGCGCAGGCCGGCCCCCGGTTGAAGACCCGCACGTAGAGCGCGTTCTCCCGGCCCGGGGTAGGGCTCTGCGGCGTCTCGCCGCCATCGGCCTCCCGGCGCAGCCATACGTCAGGGCTGCGCCAGACGATGCGGTCCTGCGGACCCGTCTCGTCGCCCGCGCGGCTTCTGACCGAGAGCGTCGCGCCCGGCATGCGTTGCGCACTGAAGATCACGTTGGCGTGGTGTGCGATGTATGCGTAGGGGATGTAACCGTAGCCGGGCTGCCACGCGCCGGCCCAGGCCCACGGCTGCCACGAATTGCGCACGAGGAAGTAGCCGCCCCCCGGCGCGTGCGGGTCATCGTGGTAGCCGACCAGGGTCACGGCGTGCCCCTCGCGCACCGGCTCGCCGGGCAGCGGCAGCGTGATCTTCCCCCAGCGCAGCGAGGCCGATGACTTGAACCAGCTGTTGAAGACCGGAATCGAGCAGGCGATGGCGCGCCCCTCGACCAGGCAGGCCTTCATGCCCGCCAAATCCGCGCGGTTGAACTCCTGCGTCTGCAGGGTGCGAAAGGCCGGGTCGCCGGTCGAGGCCTCGACCGGCGGGGGCGCCAGGTGTACGTCCGCGGCCTGCGCGGCGGCATAGGGCCACAGCGCCTCCAGCGGCGCGCCGGACTCGACGAGACAGCGCATGCCGAACGACAGGTAGGTGCCCGTGCGGTCGGGCAGACGGTCATGCTGCTTGCACCACCAGTACACATACTGCTCGGACAGGTCGAGGTCCTGCGGCGCGCCGGCCGCGATCTCCAGCTGCTCGCGCACCGCGAGCGCGGCGAATGCGACGCACGTGTTGCGCTTGCCCTGGTTGCGCAGCGGCGGCGCCAGGCCGAGCAGGTCGTGGCTCGGGGGCAGCGCACCGCGGTGCAGGGGGGCCGGCTCGTAGGGCGGCAGCGTGAGTTGCCGGCTCAGCACCGCATCCGCGTCTTCGAGCAGCGCGCCCATGCCGTACTCTGCCTGCGCGGCCTCCATCTCGAATGCCATGTCGCCCGGGTCGCGCATCAGGGGCATGATCCGCTGCGCCGAGTTGACGAGGGTATCGAGCCCGCGACGCTCGACGGCCAGCGCGGTCGCCAGCAGGTCGCGGGTGATCTCGGTCGTGCCGTAGACGCCCACCAATTCCTGCGCGGTGTCGATCCAGAGGGCGGTCAGCGTCCGTATCTGCGACGCGCTCATTCCGGGCACGTTTCCCAGCGGAGTGCCCTGGGGGATGAGCGCCGGCGGCGCCTGATTGTGGACGGGAAGGCTCACGTACCCTCCGATCAGATCAGGCCGGTCTCCTTGCCCACCTTTTCGAAGATGGCCAGCACGCGCGCCATCTGTTCGAAGGTATGCGTCGCCATGTAGCTCGTCCGCAGCATCTCGCGGCCGGGCTGCACGCCGGGCGACAGGACCGGGTTGACGAAGACGCCTTCGTCGAAAAGCCGCTTCCAGACATAGAGAGTCAGCATGCGCTCCCCGATGATCACGGGGATGATCGGGGTGGTCGAGTTGCCGATGTTGAAGCCGAGTTCCCTGTAGCCCTTGCGCATGTAGTCCGCGATCTTCCCCAGGTGCTCGACGCGCTCGGGTTCGTCGCGCATGATCTTGAGTGAGGCCAGGGCGGCGGCCGCATTGGGCGGCGGAATGCTCGCGCTGAAGATCATCGCGCGGGCGTGGTGCTTGATGTAGTGCACCACCGGCTCATCGCCCGCGATGAACCCGCCCAGCGAGGCGAAGGACTTGCTGAAGGTCGACATGATGAGGTCGACGCCGGGTGTCACGCCGAAGTGGGCCGCAGTGCCCCGGCCGCCGCCGATCACCCCGATGGCGTGCGCATCGTCGACCATCAGTCGCGCGCCGTACTGCTTGCACAGCGGGATGATCTCGGGCAGGGGCGCGATGTCGCCCTCCATGCTGTACAGCCCGTCCACCACGACGAGCTTGCCCTTTTCTTCGGGCAGCTGGCGCAACACCCGCTCCAGGTGGTCCATGTCCTGGTGTGCGAAGCGCTTGGTCTCGCCGAAGCTCAGCTTCGCGCCGTCGACCAGGCTGGCATGGTCTTCCTTGTCCAGGATGACATAATCGCCCCGGCTGATCAGTGCGCTGATGGTGCCCAGGTTGGTCTGCATGCCGGTGGAGAAGACCAGCGCCGCTTCTTTGCCGACGAACTCGGCGAGCTCGTGCTCCAGTTGCTCGTGCATCTCGAGCGTGCCGTTCAGGAAGCGGGAGCCGGTGCAGCTGGTGCCGTAGCGCCGGATCGCCTGGATGGCCGCCTCGCGGACGCGGGGATCGGTCGTCAGGCCCAGGTAGTTGTTCGAGCCGCACATGATCAGGCGGTGGCCCTTGTACAGGGCCTCAGAGCCTTCGTTTTCGCTCAGGGGGATGAAGTAGGGGTACATGCCGGCGGCAATCGCCTCTTTGGCCTCGGTGTATTCGTACGCCTTGGTAAAAAGATCCATGAAAACTCCTCTTAGCGAATGTAGCCGTGCTGAAGATACCAGCGATAAGCCCGTTCCGCAGCGCTGCGAAACGGCAGGATGGGATAATCTAGCTCGCGGACGGCCTTGGCAGAGTCATAGAAGGCATGATGCGCGACGAGGCGCACCTGTTCGCCGACCGCGACCGGCTGTCGCACGAAGCGGTTGATCAGGTCGAGCGTTGCCGCGGCAGGGGGTAGGATCCAGGGGGGCAGCGTCCAGCGCGGCGGCGTGTGCCCCACGATCTCGTTGATGGTCGTGATGATCTCCCGGTAGGTCAGGTTCTCGCCCCCGAGGATGTAGCGCTCTCCCACGCGGCCGCGCGCGGCCGCGGCGAGGTGCCCCGTCACCACCGCGTCGATGTCGGTCATGCAGACGCCCCCCGGCGGTGCGGCCGGCAGCGGACGCTTGGCCAGCTCCACGATCAGGCTGCCGGAGATGAGGTTGTGGTCGCCCGGCCCGATGACCACGGCCGGGTTGACGATCACGGCCGGCAGCCCCTGCGCCACCGCGGCCCGGACCGCCTCCTCCGCCAGGTGCTTCGAGTGCCCGTAGGCAAACCGCGTCTCGCCCGGATCGAAGACGGTGTCTTCGTCCGCGGCGCGGCCGTTCTGCGGCACCCCGATCGCGCCGACAGAGGACGTGTGCACGACGCGGGGCACGCGGGCGGCCAGGCACGCGGCCATCACCGTGCGCGTCCCCTCCACGTTGACGCGGTAGATATCTTCGCGGTGTGCGCGCCAATACGAGGAGAGGGCCGCTACATGGAAGACGAGGTCACATCCGGCGACCGCCCGGTCCACCGCCTCCCGGTCGAGGATGTCGCCGAAGACGTGTTCCAGGGGCAGTCCGTCAAGTGCGATGGTGCGCGACGTCGCGCGCCGGAGCACGCGCACGGTGTCCCCGCGGGCAACGAGCGCAGCCGTGATCTGGCTGCCGATGAAGCCCGTGGCGCCCGTGACGAGTACGATCACAGCCGCTTCTCGTAGATGCGGTAGGTCTTGTAGCGGACGCCGCCCAGCCGCTCGATGATCTGGTTCATCATCGTGTTCGTTTCCAGGATCCACGACCCTTCGAGGCGCTTGTAGCCGCGGCGGAGCGCTTCCTGCGCGGTCTCCAGGTAGAAGATCGCATCCGCGCCGCGGCCGCGATACGCCTCCAGCATGCCCATGATCATGAGGCGCACCTGGTCGATGTGCCGCCGGTGCCACATGAACTTGGCGAGCCCGAAGGGCCACATGTGCCCCCCGCCCGAGCGCTTGAGCGCCTGGTGCAGGTCGGGCATCGTCAGCGAGACGCCGGCCGGCTTGCCGTCCTCCGTTTCGGCGATGAAGATCAGGTTCGGATCGATCATCGGCTTGAGATTGGCCGCGAGGTGATCGATCTCGTGGTCGGTCATGGGCACGAAGCCCCAGTTCCTCTGCCACGCGCCGTTGTACGCCGCCTTGATCAACTCGATCTCCTGATCGAAATGCTTCATGTCGACCTTGCGCACGCGCAGACCTTGGCTTTCCACGGCCTTGTGTGCCACCCTGAACAGCTTCTGCGGGGCCTCGGCGAGCCCCTTCTCGATCTCCGAGAGCCACGCGTAGAGGTCCATGGCCTTCACGTAGCCGGCCGCTTCGATCAGGCGCGGGTAGTAGCGGGGGTTATGCGTCATCATGACCATGGGCGGCGTGTCGAACCCGTCGATGAGCGTGCCGACCTCGTCGTTCATGGAGAAGTTCAGCGGCCCGCGGATGATGTCCATGCCCTGGAGGCGATTCCAGTCCTCGGCCGCGGCCAGCAGAGCCACAGCCACGTCTTCGTCGTCGATGCACTCGAAGAAGCCCCAGCCGCCGGCCAGTTCGCCGTGAACCAGGTTGTGCCGGTCGTTGACCACCGCGCCGATGGTTCCCACCAACTCGCCGTTTCGCCGCGCGGTGAACATCTGGTAGCGCGCGTGTTCGTAGAGGGGGTTCTTTCGGGTGTCGAAATAGGCCAGGCGCTCCTCGATCAGCGGCGGCACCCAGTTCGGGTCGTCGCGGTAGAGCTTGAACGGGAACTTGACGTACTCCGTCAGGCCACCGCGCGTCGCGACCGGCTCGATGACGATGTTGCTCATAGTCGCCCCCTCACGAGGTCTGCCCGTTCGGATCGGATCGGCGCTGCTTGCGCTGCACGCGCGCGACCATCCTGTCGAGCACCGAAAACTGCCCGTCGCCCAGGACCCCCGCCACTTTGGCGATCGCGGCCATCTCCGCGCCTGGAATGATCGAATAACTGTGGCGGCGGATGCCATCGAGGATGGCCCGCGCCACGAAATCCGGCGAGACGATCACGCCCCCATAGATTTCCCGTGTCTCCACCGGCTTGAGAGGCGCCTCGTAGGCCAGCTGCGGCGTATCCGTGTCCGGCGGATAGACGACCGAGACGTCGATGTGGTGCGGCTTCAACTCGATGCGCAGCACATCGGACAGGCCCCGCAGGGCATGCTTGGACGCACTGTAGGCGGAGTAGCCGAAGGAACCGACCAGCGCGGCGCCGGACGCCACGTTGACGATGTGGCCCGACCCCCGCGCCATCATCCCCGGCACCACCGCGCGGATGATGTGCAGCGCTCCGAAGTAGTTGATCTCCATCATCTCGCGGAAGATCGCGAGGTCGAGGTCCTGGAAGTAGCCCGGGTGGGTCACCCCATGCGAGTTGATGACGATGTCCGGCACGCCGGCCTGCTCGCACACCCGCGCCACTGCAGCCTGCGCCTGGACAGGATCCGACACATCCGCCACCGCGATCCCATGCCGTTGTGCGCTCGCCGCGTCCACGGTGGCATCCTGAGCGGAGTTCGGGCCATCAGTTTGGCCGGAACGCAGTCGAAGGACGCCAGCCTCCTGTAGAGACGTCGCATGCAACGTCTCCAGCGCCTCCGCCAGTCGCTCACGGTTGCGCGCGACCAGCCAGACATGCGCCCCTTCGGCGGCAAGAAGCCTGGCCGTCGAAAGACCGATGCCACTGGAACCACCTGTGATGAGGACTACTTGCTGTCTGAAGGTCATGGACACAATGACTGCTCGCGCGCGGGATGATTCGGATGAGGCACCCACGTCCATTATAGCATGGTTTCTTCCATCTTCAATCTTCCATCTTCAATCCCGCCCACCATCGCCCGCAGCAGCGCGATCGACAGCTGTTTCGTGTCGAGTGCGTAACCGTGCTCCAGGATCGGTCCGACACAGGCCAGGCAGCCCCGCTCGCACGGGCAGCCCGCGGCCAGCTCCAGCGCGGCCTGTAGCACCACCGGCAGCGAATGGAAGAACTGCTCGGCCAGGCCCACCCCGCCTGGCGTGCGCTCGTACAGGGTGATGGTCGGCTGGCCGGTGGTCGCATCCTGCGGCTCGGCCACCATGCCGAGATCCCGGCCGTCGCACATCAGGAAGAGGGGCGCCACGGCTTCCAGCAGCGCGGCGGCGCCGCCAAGCCCTGAGCGGGTGCGCACGCCGGACTCGGCCCGGTGATGGCACGCGGCACACAGGGTGACCAGGTTGTCGATCTTGTTGGCGGCCTGCCAGGCCAGCGCGGCCGGCAGGTCGCCGCGCAGCGCCGGGTCGGCCAGGAACGCGCGGAACGGAATCTTGTGGTGCACGTCGTGCTGGCGGCCGCCCAACTCGGCCGCGCCGCAGGCCTGGCACCGGTAGCCGTCCCGCCGGCGAACCTCCGCGCGCGTTGCGGTCCACTGTGGGCCGTAGTCGTTCTCGTCAGAGAGCCAGTCGCCCGCGGCCTTGAGCGCCTCGATGGTCTCCGGCGCGACCACCAACCAACAGCCCTCCGTGTCCAGCACCTGTTCGGGCAGGTCGACCTCCCCGAAGCCGAGCAGCTCGTTCGTCCCCCGGCGCAGGATGCGATAACCCGTCGCCTGAACGGTCACGCGCACGTCCCCCCACCCGCGACGATATCGCGCCCCCTCGTCCCCCTCGGTCTTCCTTCTTCCGTCCTCCATCTTCCGTCGTTCCCCGCCCGCGTCCCCGTCCCCCGCCCCCGCGTCAGCAATCAATCGTTCATCTTCAATCTTCAATCGTTCCCGCAGCACCGTGATCTTCTCCGCGATCACCGGCCGGGTGTAGAAGTCAACGTCGGATGCGCGTACGGTGGCCACGCCGCCGTCCCAGTCGAGGCGCTCGACGACGTAGGAGGCGCCTTCGTGCAGGTAGATCGCGCCCTCGTAGAGGAACAACGGGACGGACTCCCGGTCCAGCTCGCCGATGACCGACGATTGGCCCGCGTCATCGCGCGCCTGGATCACGACGCGGTCCGCGCCACTGCTGCGCAGGCTCAGCAATTGCGCCGGAACTCCCTCACCGCCCCAGTAGTAGCGCCCCCCTGCCGCGTACAGCTGTCCCGCCGTGACCAGGTCCTCCAGCAGCTCCGCGGTCGCATCCTCCCCACCCTGCGCCAACTGTTCACCGCGCAGCGTCTCACCGTCGCGCAGCGGGAGCTCGGCCGCCGCGCAGGCCAGGTGCGCGGCCAGGATCACCTCGTTGTCGGGATTGATGCGCGCGTGTTCCGGCGAGCGGTCGAGCAGCCATCGGGGGTGCGTCACGATGTACTGGTCCAGCGGGGCGCCGCCCGCGACGAGGACGGCGATCGACGTCCCCTGCCGCCGGCCTGATCGCCCCATCTGCTGCCGCGCGCTTGCCACCGAGCCCGGATACCCGACCAGGATCGACGCGTCGAGCTGCCCGATATCGATGCCCAACTCCAGAGCGTTCGTCGCCACCACCCCCCGCACCGTGCCGCCGCGCAGACCCTGCTCGATCTCGCGTCGGGTGGAGGGCAGGTAGCCACCGCGGTAGCCACGGAGCTGTTTCGCCGCCTCTCGAGGCAGGGAGTCGCGCAGCTGCGCCAGCAACAGCTCCGTCGCCAGCCGCGCCTGGCCGAAGACGATCGTCTGCACGTCGTGCCGGATGAAGCGCGCGGCCAGCTCCGCCGACTCGCTTAAGGAGGAGCGCCGGATGCCCAGGTCGGGGTCGACGATCGGTGGATTGTAGAAGATCGTGTGCCGCTCCCCCCGCGGTGCACCGTTCTGCTCCGGCCCAATCAGGGTCACGGGCGCCTCGATCAGGCGCTCGGCGAGCTCGGCCGGGTTGGCGATGGTCGCGGACGCGAGGATAAACTGGGGCTCCGCGCCGTAGAAGCGGCAGATGCGCCGCAGGCGGCGGAGGACATTGGCCACGTGCGACCCGAACACGCCCCGATACACATGCATCTCGTCGATGACCACCACGCGCAGCGAGGCAAACAGCGCGGCCCAGCGCGGGTGCTGCGGAAGGATGCCCATGTGAAGCATGTCGGGATTCGTCAGGATGATGCGCGACGCGTCGCGGATCTTGGCGCGGCGCGACGATGGCGTGTCGCCGTCATACGCCGCCGGGGCCATGCGCATCCCAACCGCCGGCGCCGCGCCCATCTCCGCGGCCGCGGCCAGGTCCGACAACTCGGCCAGCTGGTCATGCGCCAGCGCCTTGGTGGGAAACAGGTACAGGGCGCGGCCGCGGCCATCCGTGAGCAGCTGGTGCAGCACCGGCAGGTTGTAGCACAACGTCTTGCCGCTGGCCGCAGGTGTGGCCACCACCACGTTGCGGCCGGAGAGGGCCGCCTCGACCGCCAGCGCCTGGTGCGCATACAGCTCGTTCACCCCGCGCGCGGCCAACGCCCGCACCAGCTGCCCGTGCAGGCCCGCCGGCATCCCCGCCATGCGCTCCGCCCGCGCCGGCGTCCGTTCCCACCGCACCACGTTGCCCATGAACCCCGGATCCAACCGCAGGCTCTGCAACACAGACTCAATCGCCATCGGGTAGATTATACCCCACCGCCATCCTTCGACTGCACTCTCTTCGGTCGCTCCGCTCAGTATGCTCGTTCTTGGACGCCCGGCCCGCGTTGACACGGCCGCCCGCGTCGACTATCATACGCGCCGAGAGGTTTCATGCTAAATCCCAACGACTTGCTGCCAGCAGGCAAGCTGCCCCTGCCGTTTCTCGAACGTCTCCTGGAGCAGTTCGCCCCCGACGATCCCCGCATCGTGGTCGGCCCGCGCGCCGGGGAGGACGCCGCGGTCTTCGACCTCGGCGATCGCTACCTGGTCGCCAAGACCGACCCGATCACCTTCGCCACGAGCGAGATCGGGTGGTACGCGGTCAACGTCAACGCCAACGACGTGGCCGTCATGGGCGCCCAGCCGCGTTGGTTCCTGGCGACGATCCTGCTCCCCGCGGGCAAGGCGACCGCGGTCCTGGTGGAGCAGATCTTCCGCCAGGTTTCGGAGGCCTGCGAGGCGCTGGGCGTCAGCCTGGCCGGCGGCCACACGGAGATCTCCGTCAACCTGGACCGCGTCATCGTCAGCGGCACCATGCTGGGTGAAGTCGAGCCCGTGAAGTTGATCCGGACGTCCGGCGCGCAGCTTGGGGACCAGGTGCTCCTGGTGAAGGCCGCGCCGATCGAGGGAACTGCGCTCATCGCGCTGGAGCGCGGCGACGAGCTGCGCGCCAGGGGCTACGACGAGGCCTTCCTGCGCCGCTGCCAGGGGTTCCTGCGCGAGCCGGGCATCAGCGTCGTAGCGCCCGCGCTCCTCGCCGCAGAGTCGGCGGAGGTTCACGCGATGCACGATCCGACGGAGGGCGGCGTGATGACCGGGCTGCTGGAGATGGCACGCGCCGCGGGCACGGGACTCCGCGTCGACCTGGATGCGATACCCATCCTGCCCGAGGGCGCGGCCCTGTGCCGGGAATTCGGGCTCGACCCGCTGGGCACCATTGCCTCCGGCGCGATCCTGATGGCCGTCCCCCAGCACGCTGCGGCAGGCATGTGCACCATCATGGCGCAGGCCGGTTATCCCACGGCGGTGATCGGGCAGGTCACGCCGCCTGAGGATGGGCTCCAGGCGCTGCGCGGCGGCGCGCCTGTGACCTGGCCCACCTTCGCCACCGACGAAATCACCAGACTATTCGCCTAGCCCGAAATCTTTAATCCTCAATCGCCGGCGCCCGCGCGTTGCAGGAAGAGCTCCAGCGCGTGCTCGCCCAGCAGGGCCATCAGCGCGGGCCAGGCGATGGGCAGCAGGATCGGCAGCGCGACGCAGAGCGCGGTGAGCGCACCTGCCACGACGAGCAGGAGCACAGAGAACAACGGGTTGGCCAGCACCGCCAGCGCCGCCATGCGCAGCGCCATGCCGAGTGACGGCTGCTCCAGCGACGCGTAGATCGGATAGACGTACACCTGCACGCTCAGCCACACGACGAGCAGGTAGCCCCAGACGATCGCGATGGTGCGCAGAACCGTGCCCGGCTGCATCCGATAGAAGATGATGTTCAGCAGCAGCAGCGCCAGTGCGATCATGCCCAGCGCACTCAGCAGCAGGCCCGGCCGCCAGTAGCTTCTCAGGGTGGCCAGGTAGTCACCCCGATCCACCTGCTTCCCGCGCGCGGCGCGCCGCGCCACCTCGGCCAGGGCGACGTTGGCCGGCCCGGCCGGGATCGCCACGATGGGCGCGATCCACCAGGGCCCCGGCGCGATGGCCAGCACGTATCCAGCCAGCGCGGCCAGACCAACGAACACGCCTCCCGTCACCCACCACAGCAGGCTGATCCCGATCAGGAAGAAGAGGCTGTCATAGAGGCTGACGAGCGCGCGCCAGGCGACGATGAATGCTTTCATGGTGTGACGACCGATAGAACGGTCTTATGGACTTCCTGGTTGGCCAGCTGGCGGTTGTGAGCCACCTTCGGCAGATGTTCCACCAGCGAACGCGGCTCCGGATCCGATGGTGCATAGGTGAGGGTCATTTCGATGTGCCTCCCGTCGACGAGTGGATGTGCGGTGCACGCCGCGTTCGGGATCGCGCGGGCGCTTTCAGCCGACACGACCAGGTCTCCGAAGCTAACCGCGTAGTCGACCAGGGTCATCTTGTTCGCCGTGATGCGCACGCTGTACCGGACATCGCCGTAGAGGGTGTGACAGTCGACCTGCGGGGGCATCCTGCCCGGCTTGTTCAACTCGGCGAGCACGTCGCTGTCCGGGTGGAGCTGGCTGTAGATGGGCGTGTCGGACAGCAGCACGCGGTTCTCGGGCAGCCCTGGCGCGATCGTACGGCGCTCGGCCAGCTGCTGGGCCTGGAGCGCGTACTCCAGCCGCTTGATCGTGCTGGCTGGCCGGGCGGGCGCGAGGCCCAGCTTCTCCAGCAGCCGGACGATGGCCCACATGGCCGAGCCGCGCGGGGCCAGCCCTGTGAGGCGCAGGAGGTCGACCCCGAGGTGCGGCGTGGCGATCGTGATCAATCGCCCCACGTTCCCGCGATATAGCCCGCCCCATTCGTCCCTGACCGTGCGGCTGAGATAATAGCGGCAGATGATGCCGCCCAGGCTGTGGGCGATGAGGGTGACCTCCCGCGGCCCGCCGCGCGCCACGCTGTTGTCGCTCAGCGCGTCCACGCTGCACAGCAGGCGATCCTCGGTCGACAGGTTTGCGCCCGCGAGGCGGCTGGCCACCTGGCGCAGGTCGCCGCGGTTGTTGTAGGTGCCGTCCGCCGCGATGCCGTAGTGGAAGGTGCGGACCAGGTTGGGGTCCAGGTCGCCGTTGGCGATCAGGAAGTGGCGGAACCCCGACTCGGCCCAAACGGTCGGCGCGCCGTCAAACCCGTGCACCAACAAAATCGGCATCAACCTTGGCACGTTGGTATCCCCGCCATCCTTTGACTGCGCTCCCTTCGGTCGCTGGCGCCAACCTGGTTGGCGCAATCAGGATGCTCAATCTTGGTCCCCAAACCCCAATCCCCTATCCCCAGTCCCCTATCCCCGTGCAACGATCTCCTGCAGCAGGGTGGCGGCATGCACCATGTCCGCGATCGCTACATGCTCGTGCGGCGTGTGCACCTCTGCCATGCCGGTGCTCAGTATCGCGCAATGGATGCCGTGCTCCGCGTAGATGTTCGCGTCGGTCCCACCGCCGGATGCCTTGATCAGGGGCGTCCAGCCCAGCCCCTCGATGGCCCGGACCGCGGTCTGCACCACGGGGTGGTCTTCGGGCAGCGCGTACGTGATGTACGTCCGCTTGATCTTCAGCTCCACGCGTGCGCCGTGCCGCTCCGCGGCCTCGTGGAAGGCTGCGGCCATCGCTGCGGTCTGGGCAGAGAGCTTGAGTTCGTCCCGGCTGCGCGCCTCGCCCTTGACGTAGACGTTATCGGGCACGATGTTCGTGGCCACACCGCCCCGGATGACGCCGATGTTCGCGGTGGTCTCCTCGTCGATCCGGCCCAGCGGCATCGCTGCGATCGCCTCGCTGGCCACTCGGATCGCATTGATGCCCTTTTCCGGCTCCGCGCCCGCGTGAGACGTGCGCCCGTGCACCGTGATCTCGAGGCTGTCCTGGCCGGGTGCGCTGGTGACGACCGTGCCGGATGGTCCGCCTGAATCAAGCACGTAGCCGCGGCGCGCGCGCAGCTTCGCCTTGTCCAGCGTGTGGGCACCGCGCAATCCCACTTCCTCGCTTGCCGAGATGACCACCTCGAGCGGCGGGTGGGGGATGCCCCCCTCGCGCACCGATTCGACCACTTCCAGGATCACCGCCACGCCCGACTTGTCGTCCGCGCCGAGGATGGTGGTGCCGTCGGAATAGATGACGCCGTCGCGGATCACCGGCTTGATGCCGCGATCCTGGCCCACGGTGTCTGAGTGGGCGCTCAACATGAGCCATTCACCGTCGCGGCTGCCCCCGAAGCGCGCAATCAGGTTGTGGTGCTCGTCCGTCTCGCAGTCGCCGCCCATGGCGGTGAAGCGCCGGGCCAGCTCTGCTGCGATCGCCGCCTCTTCACCCGATGGGCTGTCGATTGCCACCAGGTCCAGAAATGTCTGGACAAGCCTGGTTTCATTGATCATTGTGCACATCTCCTTCGGGCCAGATCGACCCGGCCGCAATCTTTAATCTTCCATCTTCAATCTTCAATCCACTCGGTCTTCCCGCTCTCACCCGTCTCATACCCGCCCAGGGCCGCGATCGCAGCGCGGCCATCATCCGACGCGACCCACCCGATGAGCCGCTGTACCGGCTCCAGCGCCCACGATCTCTCGGGTATGGCCAGATGATACGGCTCGACGATCAGCCGCACGAACCCGAGCCCGTAGGGGATCGCCGCGGTCTCGATGCCGAGACCCGAGTTCGCCCGTCCCTCCACGATCGCGCGCGCGATCTCCGCGTGCGTGGTCACCTCGCTGTCGTAGCCGGCGATGTCTTCCGCCGCGAGTCCGGCCAGCCTTAGCTGAGCGTCCAGCCACACGCGCGTGCCCGCGCCCCGTTGGCGGTTCACGAACCGCACGCCTCGCCGCGCCAGGTCGCGGACCTCGCGCACGCCGGCTGGATTCCCCGGGGGCGTCATGAGGCCCAGTCGCCGGTGCGCCAGGGTGACCAGCGCCACGCGCGTCTGGGGCAGGAGACGCCGCACGAACGGCACGTTGTAGGTGTCGCTCTCCGCGTCCCACAGGTGACACCCGGCGATATCGGCCTTCCCTTCGGCCAGCGCGATCAGGCCTCCGAGGCTGCCGGGATAAGCCACGTGCAGGGTGCAGCCCTGACACACATCGGGGAACCGGGCCGCCAACAGCGACACCGCCGGGTCATGGCTTCCGGAAAAGCGCAGGCGGGAGGCCGCATACGCGGCCGCAGGTATGGCCTCCAGATCTGCAGCTTCAGCTGCAGACACCACGGCGGTGGTCTCGCCGCTTAACGCGCGCCAGCGGTCCAACGCCGCGCGGAACGCCCCTTCCGTCTCCTCGATCGTGTAGCCGGCGGAGAGCATCTCCAGGAGAAACGCCTCCGCCAGGTGGACCATGCTTGCCCGGCGCAGCGGCGTGTCCTCCCCCGCGGTCAGGACGGCGCTGCCGATGTGCGTGCCCCGGCCGGGCCGGCTGATGGCGATGCCCTGCCGCGCGAGCTCCTTGTAGGCCTGCTGCACCGTGCCCGGGGTGCACTGCCAGCGCGCCGCCATCTCGCGCACCGAGGGGAGCGCGTCCCCGGGCCGCAGCCGTCCCCCCAGCAACTCCTGCCGGACGGCCTCCACAATCTGTTCGTAAATCGATCGCTTGTCCATCTTGTCAGCCTGCCCCCGTCGCCATCCTTCGACTGCGCTCCCTTCGGTCGCTCCG
>JAXGQB010000035.1:0-21667 GCA_040766655.1 Anaerolineae bacterium | reverse complement strand
GGCTCATCGAAGAGCATGATCTTGGGATCCATGGCCAGCGCGCGGGCGATGGCCACGCGCTGCTGCTGGCCGCCGGAGAGCTGGCCGGGATACGAATCGGCCTTCTCCGGGATGCCGACGCGTTCGAGGAGCTCGCTGGCCGTGCGATCTGCCTCCCCGGTATTGCGCTTGCGCACGATGCGCTGGGCCAGCGTGATGTTCTGCCGGGCTGTCAGGTGGGGGAAGAGGTTGAACTGCTGGAACACCATGCCGACCTCGGCGCGCACCGCGTTGATGTCGGTCGACTTGTGGGTTAAGGGGATGCCATCGACGACGATCTCGCCCGAGTTGACAGTCTCGAGGTGATTGATGGTGCGCAGCAGGGTCGACTTCCCGGAGCCGCTGGGACCGATGATGACCAGCACTTCGCCTTGTTCGACGTCCATGCTGACGTCGTCCAGGGCGTGGGTCTTTCCGAACCATTTGTGAACGTTCCTGATGCGAATGATGGGTTCTGGCATTGAATGAATCTCCTAGCGCTTCTCGACCGAGAGCTGGCGCTCTATGGCGGTGCTGACACGGGTGAAGAACACGGTCAGGATCAGGTAGAGCAGCGCCACGACCATGTAGGTGTCAAAGCTGGCGAACGTGCGGCCAACCCACTCGCGGCCGCGCCGCGTGATGTCCTCGAGGCCGAGGACGGATACCAGGGAGCTGTCCTTGAGCAGTGTCACGAATTCATTGCTCACGGGCGGCAGGATGACCCGTACCGCCTGGGGCAGGATGATGAAACGCATCGCCTGGATGTAGTTCATCCCCAGCGAGCGCGAGGCCTCCATCTGGCCCTTGGGAATCGACTGGATGCCGGCGCGGAAGATCTCCGTCATGTACGCGCCGTACGCGAAGGTGAACGCAACGACGGCGGCCGGAAAGCCGGCGATGCGCATGTCCTTGAAGCCCAACACGTCGCGGAAGAAGACCGGCAGGCCGAAGTAGATCCACAGGATCCAGACCAGCACGGGCACCCCGCGGACGATCTCGACGTACAGCGACGCAATCCCCCTGAGCAGCCCGACGTTGGAGACGCGCATCACGCCCATCACCATGCCGACGACCAGGATAAAGAGAAACGCAGCGCCGGTCAGTTTCAGGGTCATGAAGATGCCATCGCCCCCCGCGTACGAGCCGAACACGTAGCGGAAGATGGGCTGGAAGCGGTTGGGCGACGCGAAGAACAGCAACGCGGCCACGATGAGCGCGCCGATCAGCAATAGCCAGTAGCGATCGACGTGCGCCCACCGGCGGCTGGTAGGTTGTGACGGAACAGGCGCCGAACCGACCACGGACAGAGGTTGGTTTGAGTCAGCCATCGGAATGAGTGCTCCTTCTGCGATCTCTCAAGCTGCGTTCGACACGCTCCGGGGGAGAATGGCGTGGCAGCGCCCTTGACGAGAATTCGGGATTACTTCCTCAATCGTGGGTCGAGCGCGTCCCGCAAACCGTCGCCCAACAGGTTGAAGCCCAGCACGGTCAGCATGATGGCAAAGCCTGGGAAGAAGACCAGGTGCGGCGAGGTGAAGACCTGGTTGCGCTCGGCGCCAAGCATGGAGCCCCATTCGGCCATCGGAGGCTGCGCGCCGAGGCCCAGGAAGGAAAGGGCGGCTGCGTCCAGGATCGCGGTTGCGATGCCGAGCGTTCCTTGCACGATCAACGGCGTGAGGGTGTGCGGCAGGATGCTGCGCGAGAGGATGCGCCCCGAAGGCACGCCGGTGGCCCGATCCGCCATGACGAAGTCCCACTCCTTGACGGTCAGCACGCTCGCGCGTGCGACGCGTGCGTAGGCAGGGATAGAGACGATGCCGATGGCAAGCAGTGCATTGACCAGGCCCTCACCCAGCACCGTGACGATCGCGATGGCCAGCAGGAGGGAGGGAAATGCAAGCAGAACGTCCATGAACCGCATGATGATGTTGTCGGTCCAGCCGCCGACGAAGCCTGCCAGCGAGCCGAGGGTGGCGCCGATCAGGATCGCAAAGCCGACCGTGGTGAACCCGACCATCAGCGAGATGCGCGAGCCATACACCACGCGGCTGAAGAAGTCGCGCACGTTGCCGTCGGTGCCCAGGATATGCTGGGGCTGATCTGCGGGGCAGCCCAGGATATGAATGCAGGGCGCCTGGCGCTTCTTCACCGCTTCTTTTCCGATGAGCACCTGGGTTGGGTCATAGGGCGCAATAGCGGGCGCGAACAGGGCGACCAGAACCAGGATCACCAGGATGACCATGCCGGCAATTGCCGACTTGGTTCGGAAGAGCGCGCGCATGGCGTCTTGTCCCGGGCTGCGGGGCGGGCGGCTGGTGATAGTGTCAAGCTCGGCGCTCGCCATAGGTTCAGTAGCTGTCATCTTTGGCTTTCTTATCCCAGCCGGACGCGGGGATCCAGGAATGCATAGAGCAAGTCGACAAACAGGTTGATCAGGACATAGGCGGCAGCGATGATGAGGGTGAACCCCTGCACGATGGAATAGTCGCGCGCCTGGATGGCGTCAAACAGGATGCGGCCGACGCCGGAAAGGTTGAAAATCGTCTCTGTCAGCACCGCACCGCCAAGCAAGCCGCCGAGGGAGAGACCGATGATCGTAACCACCGGAATGAGCGCGTTGCTCATGCCGTGGCGCATCACCACCCCGCGTTCGCGCAACCCCTTCGCGCGCGCCGTCCGCACATAATCGAGCCCGAGGACGTCCAGCAGGCTGGAACGGGTCATGCGTGCAATGATGGCGAGCGGAATGGTGCCGAGCGCCGCGGCCGGGAGGAGCATGTGCCGGGCTGTGTCTGAGAATACCTGCCAGTTCAGGGTGACCAGGCCGTTGAATAAGTGCATGTTTGACAGGAAGCTGAGCAGTGAATCAAGTGGGCCGGGCTGCAGGTTCAGGTTCCAGGCCTCCTGGAGGGATGGCACGATCAGGCCGGGCGAGTTGCGGCCTGACGGCGGCAACTGGAAAGGTGTGTCCTTGAGCGCGAGCCCGAAGAGGTAGGCCAGCATGAGGCCCAGCCAGAAGACGGGCATCGAGACTCCGATGTTGGCGATCACCATGGTCGTGACGTCGATGATGGAGTTACGTTTGTAAGCCGACCACATGCCCGCAAAAACACCGATGATGGTCGCGAAAATCAGCGCACACAAGGACAGCTCGATGGTGACAGGCAGGCGCTCCACCATGATCTGCGTGACCGGCCGTCCGTAGCGAAAGGACGTACCAAGGTCGCCCTGGAAGACGTCGCCCAGGTAGATGGCGAATTGGGTGGAAATGGGTTCGTTGAGACCGTATCGCACGTTGAACGCGTCGCAGATCTGATCGGTGGCTTTTTCGCCCAGCATTGCGCGACAGGGATCCCCTGGCAGGAGGCGCGCCAGGGCAAAGGTGACAAAGAGAATGCCGAGTAGAACGGGGATGGCAGCCAGCAGGCGTTGGCTGATGAATCGGAACATGGCTGCTCCAGAATTACTACGGGCGACCGGACGGCAAGATTATGTCTGCCGCCCAGTCGCCCGTACAGGCTTGATGGATCCGGCATAGTCGGGGCGACCGGATGATCGCCCCGACTGTATGGTGCTATTCAGCCGGCGGTGCGTTCAGGAACTGCCCCAACAGGCCGGAGAAGTAGGCGAAGCTGCCTTCGCGGCCCACGTGCAGCGGATGCGCAGCATCCCATTGCACGGCATAGGACAGGATCACGTCCTTGGCGTCCAAGGCGCTGCCGTCGTGGAATTTCACGCCCTCGCGGAGCTTGAAGGTCCACTCGGTCAGCTCGTCGTTGACTTCGTAGCTCTCGGCCAGCCCAGGCTGCACTGCGGTGCCGCCGACCTCGTAGGCCAGCAGCGGCTCGTGCAACTGCTCGCATGCGCGCAGCGACTCGCCGTCGGTCTCGTCAGCGCAGTAGAGGCCGATCGGCTCGGCATTCTGCATCCACACGAAGATGTCCCGGCCGCCCGCGTCCATGACAGCAAAGGTCTCGTTGCCCAAGGGGCTGGCGTGCGCACCGGTCACGTCGGCCTTGAAGGCCGTCGCAGAACCGCCGTGCGCCACCGGGACCATGGGGACGTGCTGCTTGATCAGGTTGTTGGCCTCGGTATAGAGCTTGATGCGCCCGTCAGGATCGGCGAGCGATGCGGCTTCTGTCAGGATGTCCGTCAGGTCAGTGAACTCCGCGCCGAACTGATCCGACGCGCCCGCGCCGAAGTGGTAGTCGAGGAAGTTGGTCTGGTCCGGGTAGTCGGCGCCCCAGCCGAGCAGATACATGGGCAGGTCGCCCCGGTCCGCCGCATCCAGGAACGCGCCGGATTCCATGACCACGATGTTGACGGTAATGCCCAGATCCTTGAGCTGGGCCTGAATGTCCTGGGCCACCAGCGCCGGCTCGGGCAGGTAACCGCGGACTACGTCGCGGAAGGAAAGATCGACCTCGAAACCATCCGGGAAGCCGGCCTCAGCGAGGAGCGCCTTGGCTCCCTCAGGATCGAACTCATACCACTCTTCGCCCTCGCATCCGCCCGGGATGGAACACGGCGTGAAGTGAGACGCAACGATCGAGCCCTCGGGGTAGAAGTTGTCGACGATGCGGGCCCGGTCGAGGCCGATGGCCAGCGCCTGGCGAACCTTTTCGTTGTCAAAGGGCGGAAGGTCGCGGTTGAAGCCCAGGTAGAAGATGTTCAGCGCCTCGCGGGGGTAGAGCGCCAGGTTAGAATCGTTCTGGATCGTTGCGAAGTCATCCGGGCTCGGGTTGTCGATGCCGTCTACCGTGCCCGATTGCAGCTCGAGCAGGCGGGCAGCGCCCTCCTTCTGCCAGCGGAACACCAGGGTCTTGGCGTTGGCCTTCTCGCCCCAGTACTCCTCGTTGCGGGTCATGATGACGCTGTCGCCCTTTTGCCACTTCTCCAGCTTGTAGGGGCCGGTGCCCATCGGGTTGCTGATCAGCGCGTCGCCGCCGCCGCCGGTGGCTTCCAGGTATTCAGACGAGTTGATCGGGAACGCCGAGAAGGCGACCTTCGAGGGGAAGGCCACATCGGATCGACACAGCGTGAACTTCACGGTCAAGTCGTCGAGGGCTTCGATGGACTTGATCAGCCCACCGTAGTCACAGCTGACCGCCGCGTAGCTGGTGTCGGTGACGACTGCCTGGTTGCCGCCCTCTTCGGCCTCGGCGACCGGAGCGGCCGCGCCCGGCTTGACGCCGAACCACTTCTCGTAGAGCGTGTCAAACTCGCCGCTGGCCTTCAGATTGGCCAGGCCAGCGTTGAACAGCGGAAGAACGCCCTTGGGGTCACCCTTCTGAACCGTGACGCCGAAGGTCTCGTTGGTCGGGAGCTCGGACGTGATCTTCAGCTTGCCCTTGAACTGCTCGGCCTGTAGCGCGTAGTCGGCCGCAACCGGCAGGTCCACGACTACTGCGTCCAGGTTGCCGTTGACCAGGTCCTGCAGCGCCATGTCGGGTCCGTCGTATTCCTTCGGGTCGATGCCCAGGTCCTGCACGGCGAACGCGCCGGTGGTGGCAATCTGCACGCCGATGCGCTTGCCGGTCAGCGAGGCGCCGTCGGAAATGTCGGTGTTGTCAGCGACGACGACGATGGCCTGGTTGGACTCGAAGTAGCCGTCAGAGAAGTCGTACTTCTGCTTGCGCTCGTCCGTGATAGTCACGGATGAGATGATCGCATCGTACTGGCCGGCTTCCAGGCCCGCGAAGATGCCGTCCCACGCGACGTTCTGGAACTCGATCTCGAACTTCTGGTCGGCCGCAACGGCCCTCATCAGCTCGATATCGAAGCCGGTGAGCTCCTTGGCCTGGTTCACGAACTCCATGGGCGCGAATTCCGCATTGGTCGCCACGCTGAACTTCTTCGCGGCTTCCACCGGGGCGGCCGTGGGCTGCGGGGCTTCCGTGGCCTGTGGCGCGGCCGGTGCGGCGGGTGCGGTCGTGGGCTGCGCGGCAGGCGTGGCGGGTGTGCCACACGCGGCCAGCATGCCCAGCAGCATGACCGTGACGGTCAGCAGGCCGATCAGCTTAAGCTGCTTCATCGTGTTATTCTCCTCCTGATGTGTGAGTGTGTGCGATACGAACGACGATCGTCCCGGGGAAGATGTGATCCCGGTGACGATGCTCGACTCCGGTGCTGGCGCGTCCCACCTCCTTTCGAGGCATGTGGTCGGGCCGCCGTCACACACGGCATTGTGAGGGACGAACAGGGAACGAATTGTAAGGAATATTATAACAGCCGTCGACCGATTGTCAAACATGTTTTCGCGCGGGGGTGCGGCTCAGCGCCGCGCAGGACCAGGGGATGGCGGGCCGTCTATGCTCGTCGCCAGTGCAGAGCGTTTGCCTCGACGATGGGGCGGGCCTGGCCCGCGCGCTGCAGGGAGGTGAGGCATGCGAAGACCGCGGTCTGCGTGAGCCAGTAGGTGACGGGGACGGTGATGGTCAGGCCCAGCGCATTGGCAGTCCGCCGCACGATCTCGCCGGGGTCGCCGGTCTCGTCCAATGCATGGTCGACCGCGGCGCGGATGGCGGCCAGCCGGGCCGCGTTTTCGCCGGCCCACCCCGTGATGGAGGAGACGGCCGGCCCATGGCCGGGCACGAACGCGGCATACTGCCCGTCGAGAGACGGAAGGCCGGCCAGGGTGGTCAGCCAGGCATCGACGTCCACCATGAACGGGATGCCGTGCTTCTGCAGGATATCCGGCGCAAAGATTGCGTCGGCGACGAACACCACCTCGCCGGAGGCGAGGCCGGCGCCTGAGGCAACGCCGGCGCTTGAGGCGACGCTGGCATGGGCCACGCTGGCCACCATCACCTGGTTGGGCGCATGCCCTGACGCCGCGATGATCCGCACCGGCACGCCGCCCAGGACCATCTCCCCGGGCGCCAGCAGCCCGTCCACCGCACACGCGTCGGCCAGGGTGAACTTGTGCAGCAGGTCGGCCGGCGGCATGGCGCCCGAGAAGAGATAGAGCGGCTCGAAGAGGGGGTGCTCGATCATCGCCGCTTCGAAGGCAGGGGCATAGACGGGTGCACCCGTCCGGGCCTTCACCGTGGCGGCCCCGCCGAAATGATCCGCGTGCGCATGGGTGATGACGACCGCGGCCAGGGTGACCCCCAGGCTGTCGACGTGGCGCAGGATCCTCTTTGCCGTGTCCTTGTCCAGCCCGGTGTCCACGAGGACCGCGCGGCCATCATGCACGATCAGGCCCGCGTTCGAGCCGCCCTGGAGGTGGTACGCGTTGGAGGTGAGGGGGATGAGATTCATGGCGATTGAAGATTGAAAATCGAAAATTACGGATTTCAGGGTGCGGGTTGAAGGTTGAAGGTTGCAGGTTACTGGTTGAAGGTTGCGGGTTGCAGGTTACTGGTTGCAGGTTACAGGTTGAAGGTTGGCGGGTTCCAACCTTCAACCAACGAACCTTCAACCTTCAACTTCCCAACCTGCAACCAATCTTCAATCTTCAATCTTCCATCTTCAATCCGTCAGTGTCCGCCGAGATACGCCTGCATCACCTGCGGGTTTTGGAGCAACTCCTGGCCGGTGCCGGACAGGACGATGCGGCCGGTCTCGAGCACGTAACCGCGGTGCGCGACGGAGAGCGCCATGAGTGCGTTCTGCTCTACGAGCAGGATGCTGACGCCCTGCGAATTGATCTCCTGGATGATGGAGAAGATCTCCTCGACCAGGATGGGCGCGAGGCCCATCGATGGCTCGTCCAGCAGCAGCAGCTTCGGCCGCGCCATCATGCCGCGGCCGATCGCGAGCATCTGCTGCTCGCCGCCGGACAGCGTGCCGCCGAGCTGGCTGAGGCGCTCCTTGAGCCGCGGGAAGCTCTTGAAGACGCGTTCCATGCTGGTGCGGATTTCGGCCGTATCCGTGCGCGTGAACGCGCCCATCTCCAGGTTCTCTTCCACGGTCAGCGGCGCAAAGATCCTGCGCCCTTCGGGCACGTGGATGACGCCCTTGCGGACGATGTTCTGCGCGGCCGTGTTGACCAGCGATTCATCGCGGAGGATCACCTGCCCCGAGCGTGGGTGCAGCAGCCCGGACACGGTCTTGAGCGTCGTCGACTTGCCCGCGCCGTTCGCGCCGATCAGGGTGACGATCTCGCCCTCGTCCACGTCGAAGGAGATACCTTGCAGCGCGTGAATGGCCCCGTAGTAGACGTTGAGGTCCCTGACTTGGAGTAGCATTTAGACGTCCCTCCTGACCACGCCGGCTTTGCTCACCGCGCCGCGGCCAAGATACGCTTCGATGACCTGCGGGTTGTCCTGGATGTCCTTCGGCCCGCCGCGCGCGATGATCTGGCCGAAGTCCATGACCGTCAGCTTCTCACAGATGTTCATGACGAGGCGCATCTGATGCTCGATCAGCAGGATCGTCAGGTTGAAACGATCCCGGATGAAATGGATGTATTCCATCAGGCGCCCGATTTCGTTCGGGTTCATGCCGGCAGCCGGCTCGTCCAGCAGCAGCAGCTTGGGATCGCTGGCGAGCGCGCGTGCGATCTCCACCCGGCGCTGTTCGCCGTAGGGCAGGTTCTTGGCGACCTCGTTCTGGAGCCGGTCCAATCCGAAGATGGCCAGGAAGTCCCGGGCCTTCTCCGTCAACTCCCGCTCCTTGGTGCTGAACTTGCCGTTGCGGAGCAGGCCGTCCGCCATGCCGTAACCCGCGTGCGGGTGATAGGCGATGCGGACGTTGTCGAGCACCGTCAGGTTGGGGAACAGGCGAATGTTCTGGAACGTGCGGCCCACGCCCAGGTTGGTGATCTCGAAAGGCTCCATGCCGATCGTGCTCTCACCCTCCAGGATGATCTCGCCATCGGTCGGCACGTAGAGCCCGCTGATCATGTTGAACACGGTGGTCTTGCCCGCGCCGTTCGGGCCGATCAGCCCATCCAGCGCCCCTTTTTCGACGGTCAGGTCGAAGTTGCTGACGGCCCGCAGCCCGCCGAAAACCTTGGTCAGGCCCTGAATCTCGAGCACCGGCTGGGTGGCGGGAGATGCTGTCGTAGCGTTCATGCTGCCTTACCTCCGTCACCCGCTGCGCCTGCAGGCGCCGGTTTGCTCCCCACGTTCTGCAGGATCCTCCTGAACGTGGGATTCTTGAAGAAGCCCCACTCGATGTTCCCCATGAGACCTTGCGGCCGCAGCAGCATCAGCAGCAGCAGGGCGATGGGATAGAGCACGAAGCGCCAGGTCGGCGCGTCGGTTCCCAATTGGGCCAGGATCACGCGCAACAGGCCTTCAAGGAAGAAGATCCAGCCGAAGGAGGCGGTCAGTGTTCCGGTCATGCTGCCCAGACCGCCGAAGACCACGATGATCAGTGGGTTGAACCCCAGCAGGAAGCTGAACGAGTTCGGGCTCAGGAACCCCATGAAGTGGGCGTAGATGCCGCCGCCCAGTCCGGCGAAGAAGCTGCCCACGACGAAGGCGAGCAGCTTGTAGCGCGCGACGTCGATGCCCATGGCCTTGGCTGCGGTCTCATCTTCGCGCACCGAAATGATCGCGCGTCCCGTGCTGGAGTAGATCAGGTTGCGCATCACGATGATGGTCACCATCAGGAAGAAGAAGGCCCAGAACCAGGTGGTGAGCTTCGGGATGCCGATCATGCCCCGGCCGCCCTTCATCTCGGGGAAGGGCAGGATCGTGTCGGAGTTGATCATCAGGGTCTGCACGACGATGGTAAAGCCGAGGGTCGCGATGCCAAAGTAGTCGCTGCCCAGGGTGAGCACCGGCAGGCCGAAAAGGAAGCTCACCTCGGCCGCAAAGACGCCGCCGATGATCACCGCCAGCAGGAGCAACACGTTCAGGGCCGCATTGCTGAGCAGGACGCCACTCTCGAATGCCGGCGCAAGTGCGCGCGCCAGCGCGTTGCCGGCGAAGACGGCGACGACCGCTGCCACGCCCATGCCGAGCAGATAGAGCGTGAACTGCGACAGGACGGGCATGCCCTTCAGGCGGCCGATCAGACGGCCCACCAGCAGGATCATCAGGCCCCCCAGGATGACCAGCAGGCCCGCGACGAACAGGCCGCTGGCATCGCCATTCATCCAGCGGTAGGTGATGTCGGCCGAAGCATACGCGCCGAGACCGTAGAAGCCCCACTGGCCCAGGCTGAACTGGCCGTTGAAGCCGTAGATCAGGTTGAGGCCCATCGCGACCATGGCCATGGCGCTGGCCTGGAAGAGCAGGCCGCGATCGAAATCGTTCAACAACTGGAAGCCGCCGATCGGCGTCAGGGCCAGCTGCACGATGCCGAACGCCGCGGCGATGCCGGCGACCTTAGCCCACCACGCCTTGAGGTCCAGCACCCAGAGCACACCGTAGATCCAGGCCAGGATGGCGACGATTTTGACGACTGAGAAGAGAAGTTGGTCAAGACCCATCGTTGCCCCCTATGCCTTTTCCGGCTCAGGCTCGCCGAAGATGCCGGTCGGTCGAACCAGGAGCACCAGGATCAAGAGCGTGAACGCCACCGCATCGCGCATCGGCGTCGAGATGAACCCCATGGTCAACGCCTCGGCTTGCCCCATGATCAGCGCGCCGACAAACGCGCCCGGGATGCTGCCGATGCCGCCGAGCACCGCGGCGACGAACGCCTTGAGGCCCGGCAGGATGCCCAACTGGGTCCAGATCGACGGATAGGCGACGGCATACAGCATGCCGCCCAGGGCCGCGAAGGCTGCGCCGACCGCAAAGGTGAACGAGATCACCTGGTCGACGTTGATGCCCATCAGCCGGGCGGTGGGCTTATCGAACGAGGCAGCCCGCATGCTCTTGCCGAGCTTCGTGCGCTTCACCAGGTATTGGAGCACCAGCTGCACGAGGATGGACGTCGCAACGATGATCAGGAAGATGTTCGAGATGGTGACGACGTTCGCCGGCGGTGTTTGGCCCGCGACCAGCCTGTGGATGCCGGTGAAATCGACATACCACGTCACCACGTCGAAGGGGCGCTGATACGGGATGAATCGACCCGAGAAGACGAAATACAGCGCTCCGAAGAACTCCAGGAAGAAGGAGACGCCGATCGCCGTGATGAGTGCGGCGATGCGCGGGGCGTCGCGCAGCGGTTTGTAGGCGACCCGCTCGATGGTGACAGCCAGGGCCACGCAGACCAGGATGCAGACCAACATGATGGTCAACATGCCGATGACCAGGGACAGCCCGGCCGGAAAGCCCGGGAAGGCGATCGATGGCCAGATGTGCATCTGGAAGCGCGCCACCAGGTAATAGCTGACAAATGCGCCGACCATGAACACGTCGCCGTGGGCGAAGTTGATGAGCTTCACGATGCCGTAGACCATGGTGTAGCCCAGGGCGATCATGGCATAGACAAAGCCCAACTGCAGACCGCTTAGGATGATTTGTATGAAGAGGCTGGGGGTCTTGATCGCGTTGGGGACGAGAAGAGCCAATACGCCCACCGCCAGCGCAACAAGAAAAGCCTTACCGATCCATGCCAGGCGGCTGCCGGGTCTGCGCGCGGCATAAGAAGATTGCTTGGAGACCGAAGCCTGTTGCATCCGCGCTTACCTCCGTATCGTGGGTTGCCAGACAAGTGGAGGGCGGGTTCAAGCGCCCTCCACTTGGGTGTGGTGATGGACTCGCGGGCTCAGCGGCTTGGGGGTCGGTCAGCCCTGTGAGCCTCGTCGATTAGGGATTCACGACCGAGTGGAACTTCACGCCATCCGTAGTGACCTGCAGGATGGTGGCGGCCTTCACCGGGTTGTGCTGCGCATCGTAGGTGGTCTTGCCGGACACACCCTGGTATTCGATGGCGGCCATCGCGTCCTTGACCTTGGTGGCGTCGTCGACGCCGGCCTTGTCGATGGAGTTCAGCAGGATCATGGTGGCGTCGTACGCCAGGGCGGCCAGCGCGTCAGGCGTGGCGTTGTACTTCGCCTTGAAGCCGTTCACGAAGTTCTGGACCTCGGGGCGCGGATCTTCGGGCGAGTAGTGGTTGGTGAAGAATCCGCCATTTGCAGCCACCAGGTCCAGGTCCGAGGAGTCCCAGCCGTCGCCGCCCATGAACGGGATGTTGATGCCCTTGTCCTTGGCCTGCTTGGTGACCAGGTTGACGGCCTGGTAGTAGTCGGGCAGGTAGACCATGTCCGGCTGCGCCTCCGCGACCTTGGCCAGGATGGCCGAGAAGTCGGTGTCGGTCTTGCCGTTGTAGCTTTCCTTGCCCACGACCGTGCCGCCGCCCTTGACGAAGGCCGCCTCGAAGAACTCGGCGAGGCCCTTCACGTAGTCGTTGGACTGATCGAGCAGGATGAAGGCCTTCTTTGCGCCGAGGGTGTTGAGCGCGAAGTTGGCGCCGACGGTGCCCTGGAACGGGTCGATGAAGCAGGCGCGGAAGATGTAGTCCTTCGTCTTCCCTTCCTTGTCGACCGTCACGTCTGGGTTGGTGGAGGTGGGGCTGATCTGCAGAATCTTCTTCGCATTCGCGATCTCAGAGACCGGAATGGAGGCGGACGAGCAGACCTCGCCGACGATGTAGTGCACCTTGTCCTGGTCGATGACCTTGTTCGCCGCGTTCACGGCCGGGTCAGGGCTGCACTGGCTGTCCTCGACGATCGCCTTGATGGTCTTGCCGCCAAGCACGCCGCCATTGTGGGCCTTGGAGTACTCCTCGATGGCGAGCAGTGCGCCGTCGCGGGTCATGGCGCCGAAGGTCGGCTGGCTGCCGCTGAGGGGCGCCAACACGGCGATCTTGATCTCGGTCGCTGCGGCCGGCGCTGCGGCACCGCCGCAGGCAGACACCACAACGGCGAGTAGCAAGAGGACGCTGATCACTTTGAATGTACGCATGGGAATGTTCTCCTCCTGGTGAAATGGAAACTGAACCGGATAGACCGTATCTGTACGCGCCGAGCGGATCGATGTGCCGTCAATGGTGACGACAACATGGATGGTGAGATGGGTTACTCGGCTGCGACCACCTCCTCAGCGACGAAGAGCATTTGAGTGTATATGGTGATCCGCGATCTTGTGGCGAGATCACCCGGACAAACTCCATTGTCTGCTGATCTGGCGCCTGGTGTATGAGGGATGTGTCTGGCATCGTGCCAATCGATATTGGCACGCTTGCAGATTATATAGGAACGCTATTCCAAATGTCAAACGCTTGACAGGGGGCTGGGACCCCTCTATAATCTGAGCCATACCTCGCTAGCCGGAAGGAGAATTCGTTCGATGCAACGCCGCGCTATCGCCAACCCCGCGCTGATCATTGCTGTTCTTGTTCTTCAGCTCATCCCGCTCGTCCTGTTTCCCGCGGAATCGTTCTCGCCGTCGACCCAGGAGTGGTGGCTGCCGGTTCTTCTGGCCGTGATGGTCATTGTCGCCGACGTGTACCTGATCGTCAGGCGGACGCCGTCGCCCTGGCCCTGGACGCTGCTGGCCTTTGCGCAGGGCATCAACATCATCAGCCGCCTGATGATGGTCTGGCCGCATTCTTCGACCCAGGTCGGCTCGGACTGGGTGTTGAACGTGCCGTACATTGCCCTGTCGCTTCTGTCGATCGTGATGTCGGCGTTCCTGTTGTGGTACCTGGAGCAGCCCGACGTTCGGATCGGCCTGCTGCGCGCCTGATATCCTCCCACTACACAGAAAGCCCCTGTCCGCAACTGCGGGCAGGGGCTTCTTTGACTTTGCGCTCGTTACGCCGCCGGCGTGTCTGCGTCTGCAGCGGCGTCGATGGGCGCTTCTGCCGGTGGAGCGTCGACGGGGATCTGCGCCTCAGGGGCCGGCCGGGCAGTGGCGAACGGATCGGTCGTCTCGCCGCCCTGCATCACCAGCTCGCCGTGGAAGTGCGCGCCCTCGTCCAACAGGAACGACTGCACGTTGATTACCCCCCACAGCCGGCCGCCTTCCAGCAGCTCGACGCGGTCCGCCGTGATCGTTCCCTTGTACGCGCCGGCCACCGAGACGGTCTTCGCCTTGATGTCCGCAATCACGCGCGCACCCTCGGTAATGAGCACGTTGCCCAGGGTCTCGATGCTTCCTCCCTCCACCGCGCCGTCCAGGCGTACGCTGCCATCGCAGCGTAGCCGGCCGTCGAACGTCGCGCGTGGGCCGATGATTACCTCGATCTGATCCGGCGCGGGCCGGGAATCGCGTCTGAACACAAGCTTTCTCCCGTGGTGCTAAGATTGCGCCTTCGCCTTGCCGATGGCCTGCTGTTCCTCGTCGGTGAGTGGATACGCCGACTCCCACCCGGCGAGGGGCTTCCCGTAGACGCGCGTCACGTCGCGGCTGTGCAGGCTGCTGAGGACGAAGCCGTTGCCGTCCTGGTCGGCCACCGCGAGCGCGAAGCTTTGATCGCCGCCGGCATCGCGGAATGGGTTGAAGCGCAGGAAACCGACGCGCTGCACGTGATGGTGCGCCGAACGTTCCAGGCCGCGGGCGAGGGTGTCCAGTTCCTGAACGGAGGCCTGGGCCTGGCGCATGTCGGACATGTGTGCCTCCAGCACCTGCTGCAGGTTGCCGCCATCGGTCCCCCGCGTGAGCAGATCATACTTCCTTTCGAGCCTGATGAGGCGGCTCAGCATCCATCCGGCCAGCGCAAGTGCGATGAGTGCAAGCAGCGCCGCTGCGGGCACGAGCCAGGCAGCTGCGCCGGCGAGCCAACTATCCCATCCCGTCTGTGCCATGCGCCTAAACCTTCGCCTTGGACATCAGGTCGCTGATCGATTTGCCCTCGTGGATGCAGCCGATCACCTCGGCGAGCAGCCCGGCAACGGAGACGATGGTGATCTTCGGGTGGTTGCGGATCGCTTCCGGCTGACAGATGGTATCCGTGATCACCAGGCCCTTGATGCGGGGATCTTCGAGGCGTTTCAAGGCCGAGTCGAGCACTACGCCGTGCGTGATGGCCAGGTAGGCCTCCTGGAGCGCGCCCGCATCGAAGAGCGCCTCGAGTTCCTGGAGGACGCTGCCGCCCGCGATCACATCGTCGATGACGATGGGGATCTTGCCTTCGATGTCGCCGACGACGTGCGAGACACCGGTCTCCGTGAAGCTATCGCGCCGTTTGTGCATCACGACCAGGGGCAGGCGCAGAATCTCCGCGTAGCGGCCCGCGAATTTGGCGCGGCCGACATCGGGCGACACGATCGCCGCGTTGGCGAACTCGGGCTTGTTGAAATAGTCGGCCAACACGGTCAGCGCGCTGAGCGGGTCCACCGGCACGTTGAAGAAGCCCTGCGTTGCCGGGGCATGGACGTCGAAGTAGATCACCCGGCCCACGCCCATCGATTCCAGCATGGTCGCCACAACCTTCGCGCTGATCGCCTCGCGGGTGCGCGCCATACGTTCCTGCCGGCCGTAGGGGTAGTAGGGGATGACGGCCGTGATCTCATGCGCGGACGCGCGGCGGAGCGCATCGATGTAGAGCATCAGCTCCATCAGATTGTCGTTGACCGGCCTGGAACACGGCTGGATGATAAATACGTCCTGGTCACGTACGACTTCGTCGATGGTAACGTGGATCTCTGTGTCCTTCAGTTGGGTCGTCGTACATTGTCCCAGCTTGATCTCCAGGATCCTAGCCACCGATTCGGCCAGCGGCAGGTTGGCAGAGCCGGAGAAGATGCGCAACGGATGGGTCTTTGACATGTGGTCCCCACAAGCGCCCCGGTTGATTTAGGCGCGGTCAGATAGGAGCCTGTATCATAGCACGGTCGCCCGCGCGGGCCAAACGCCGGGCCGCCTGCCGCCGATCGTTCGGGCAGCCCTGTGTGGCTGCTGCCTGGCGCCAACCGTCGGGGCAGCCCTGTGTGGCTGCCCCCGTTTAGGGAGAGAAACCATGCGCAGACTGCTGGTCGCGACGCACAACCAGGGCAAGGTGCGGGAATATCGGGAGTTGCTGAAGGACCTGCCGATCGAGGTGACCTACCTCGATGCGGAGGGCATCACCGTCGACGTCGAAGAGACCGGTGCGACGCTGGAGGAAAACGCTCGGCTGAAGGCCGCGACCTATGCCGGGCTGAGTGGCCTGTGGACGTGGGCCGACGACTCCGGGTTGGAGGTCGATGCGCTGGGCGGTGCGCCGGGCGTCTATTCCGCCCGTTACGCGGGAGAGGGCGCGACGGACGCCGACCGCTATCGCAAGTTGCTCGACGCGCTGACGGGCGTTCCCTGGGACCGCCGGACCGCGCGTTTTCGCTGCACGGTCGCGCTGGCCACGGCGGAGGGGGAGTGCTGCGTCGCGCACGGCGCGTGCGAGGGCGTGATCGCGTTCGGGCCGGCCGGCGAGCACGGCTTCGGCTACGATCCCGTCTTCTACATGCCCGACCACGGCGCGACCATGGCTCAGCTAGCCGCGGAGGAGAAGAACCGTGTGAGCCACCGCGCCCGCGCTTCGCAGGCCGCGGCCAAGCTGCTAGCGGAGCTGCTAGCGGATTTCAACTGACTTCATTCGTCAAACGGGTTGACGACGCGCACCCCATCATAGATCTGATCCGCGTTCAGATCCTCCGACCAGGCGACTTCGCACCCCATGCGCGCTGCGCTCTGCAAGATCATCGCATCCCAGAACGCAACTCCGTAACGGCGTTGGATCTCTATCGCATCCAGGATATCGCGCGCCTGAGGGGCGTGCACCCGCCACACGGACAGGTCCGCAACAATCTGGGCTGCAGCGCTGCTATCCAGCGGCCGAGCCACCTTGCGCGTGATGGTGACATAGAATTCCTGCAGCGCCTGGATGCTCAGGCAGCCGAGGCGGGACTCCCACAACTCCTCCAGCAGCCGCGCGGCGCGGTCGCGCTTCGCGCCGGCTGACGTGTCGTGAGCGTAGACCAGGACGTTGGTATCCACGAACTGGTAGCCTTGGACGGCGCTCATCGTTCGTGAATCTCCTCACGCGTCCAATCAATCGTCCCGCGGGTGCCGAGGTCCGCGCCCCGACGCAAGGCTTCGACATGCCGGCCGCGCGCCTTGCCATAGCGATCGTCCTGGGCCACCTCATTGGCCAGAAGTTCCTTTAGCAGGCCCGAGATCGAGGTCTGTCGCTCCACAGCCATGAGCCTGGCCTTGCGCACAAGGTCTTTGGGCAGGGATAGGGTGATATTCTGAGTCTCCATCGCGTCGCCTCCACGTGAAAAAGTGTAACACGTGTTCACGTGGAATGCAAGATGTGGGGACGCATTTGTCCTCGCCCTGAGCGCCGGGCGTCTCACCTGCCAGCGCCCATCTCGTCCAGCGCGCCGGTGCTTACCTCGTGTGTGGTGTCGAGCAGAAACGCGTCGATCGCCGCGGTGACCGCGGCCGGCTGCTCGAGCATCACCATGTGGCCTGCGTCCGGTACGATGACCAGCTGACTGTTGCGAATCTCATCGCGCAGGAATTGGCTGTACTTGGCCGGCGTCATCCGGTCGGCGTCGCCGCAGAGGATCAGCGTGGGCGCGGAGATGTTCGCGATGTCGCTGCGGCGGTCGAACGCATCGCACACCAGGAAGTCGTCCCGCAGGACCTCGGCCGGCGTCTCGCGCAGCCGGCGGGCATACAGGCGCAACAGGTTCGGATCGGCCGTGGGCGCGTGCGTCCACCCGGCCAGCAGCGTCGTGGTCGCCGCGTAGTCCGACTCGATGCCCTGGAGCAGCTGGGGCGCGACCCGCAGACGTGCGCCCGTCCCCACCAGGATCAGCCCGGCCAGCCGGCTCGTGGCACGCAGCGCCAGCTCCAGCGCGATCGCGCCGCCCATCGAGTGTCCGGCGATCACGAAGCGGGGCAGATGGAGCGTCGCGACCAGCCCAAGAACGATCTCCGCATACGCGCCGATGTCGCGGCGCCCGGGTCCCGCCGAGTGGCCGTGGCCCGGCAGGTCGACGCCGATCACCGTGCGGCCCGGCAGCCGGCGCAGCTCGCCCGGCCAATGCATGAGATTGCCGCCCGCACCGTGGACCAGCAGCAGGGCGGGTCCCTTGGGCTGCGGTCCGCCGGCGTGGATCCTGTAGTGTAGTGGCTGGCCGTCGATCGTTGCCGTGGGCATGGCAGGCCTCTCCCGATGTGCGCTGCAGGTAGGCAGCGTCTCTACAGTCGCAGTGCGGCGCTCAGCTCGTCGTACGTCTCCTCGAGCGTCTGGGGGATGATGCGCGTGCCGGACACCACCGACATGAAGTTGGTGTCGCCCCCCCAGCGCGGCACGACGTGCATGTGCACGTGATCCTTGACCCCTGCGCCGGCCGCGCCGCCAATATTGACGCCGATGTTGAACCCTTCGGGCTGCCATGCCGCGCGCACGGCAGTCAGGCCGTGCGCCACCAGCGACATCATCTCGGCCATCTCTTCCGGCGTCAGCAACTCCAGCGTGTCGATGTGGCGGTAGGGCACGGACATGAAATGGCCGTTGTTGTAGGGATAGCGGTTCAGCACCAGGAAGGCGTGGCGCCCGCGATGCAGGATGAGCGCCTCGCGATCGGGCATCTCCGTCATGTCGCAGAAGATGCAGCCGTCCTGCTTGGCGCTGCGGATGTAGGCCATCCGCCAGGGGGTGAACAGGCGCTCCATGACAGCTCCATGGCCGGGGTCACGCCCGGCCGCAAACCCGCCGCGCCATGCCGCCTCGCCGTGCCAGGCATTCGTTGCGGCTGCCCACAATATAGCATTGCGCGGCCTTGTGCGCAATCGCGCACGCCAATCGCCATCGGCGCCGAGAATTCCACGGTCCAGGTGCCGGGCACTTCGCAAGTGCCCGGCACCTCTCGTCAGGCTTTCGTCATTGAGGCGCCAGCAATTCGTTCCCGCGAGATGTGCTACACTGGGGCCATGACCGACCTGAATGCCCAAACTATCTCGGCCGCGCTGACCACACGGCGCCTGGGCCGGCCCACGCTGTGGTTCGCACGCGTGGGCTCGACGAACGACGTCGCGCACGAGTTGGCCCGCGGCGGCGCGGGCGATGGCCTGCTGGTGGTGGCGGACGAGCAGACGGCCGGCCGCGGCCGCCTCCATCGCTCGTGGTGGGCCCCGCCGGGCACGTGCCTGTTGATGTCGCTGCTGCTGCGGCCGGGCCTGCCGCCCGCGCGCGCGGGGCAACTGACGATGTGCCTGGGCCTCGCCGCGGTGGAGGCCATCCGTGAGGTGTGCGGCCTCGAAGCCAGGCTCAAGTGGCCGAACGACGTGTTGCACGACGGCCGCAAGCTGGGCGGCATGCTGGCCGAGTTGGAGACGGCCGAGGGGCGGCTGGCGTATGCCGTCATCGGACTGGGGTTGAACGTCAACGTCGACTTCGCGCGGCCGGATGCACCGGGTAGCCTACGCTTGCCCGCGACGAGCCTGCTCACCGCCACGGGCGCGCCCGTCGACCGGCTGGCCCTGCTGGCCGCGCTGCTCCGCGCCGCGGAGGCCCTGCTGGCGCGTGCCGAGGCGGGCGAGTCGCTGCACGAGGCGTGGGCCGCACGGCTCGACACGCTCGGCCGGCCCGTGGTCGTCGCCTTGGCGGGGCGCACATTGGAGGGCGTGGCGACCGGCGTGACGCCGGAGGGTGCGTTGCTGGTGCGCGACGATGGGGGCGCGATCCATACGGTCTGGAGCGGGGACGTGCAGGCCGTGCGGAAGGGCAGCAACTCCGAGTGTGGGTATTATCCAGCCGCAGAGAACACAGAGCGCCCAGAGAGAGGAGAGGACTAGCAGCCTCTGGCCCTCTCTCTGTGGCCTCTGTCATCTCTGCGGCAAGAGATCAGTTACGCCGTGACGTGCTCAGCTCCCTGGCTGGTGGCACGTCTGGCACATGTCGTTCGTTCGCCCCGCGTGATCTGCCGGCGCGGGCTTGAGGCCGCCCTCCGGCGCGTGGCAGACCAGGCAGTTCTCCCGCTCCGCGAGCTCGTGCGGGATGGCGGGCGCGGCGCCTTCACCCTCCATCTCGCCCTCGTCCTCCGCTGCAGGTGCTGGCGCAGGGCCGTCGCCCTCACCCTCAGGCTGGTGGCACATGATGCACAGATCGGTCGTGAAGGCCGCGTGGTTGTCGGGCGCCGGCTTCATCTTCTCCGGGCCGTGGCACAGGCCACAGTCGTCCATGCCGGCCAACTGGTGCGGGATGCCGGGCGCCGCCGCGGCGCGCTCGCCCTCCTGCAGGGTGGGTGCATGACAGCCGGTGCACATATCCGCCGGGAACGCGGCGTGATTCTCCGGGTACGGCCGCACCTTGTCCGGTCCGTGACACACCTGGCAGTCGGTCGAAGCGTTCATCGGATGCGGCACGGGGTCGGCTGTGCCCGTTGCCGGCTTCTGGGGCGGCGCGGCCAGCTCCCGGATCCGTGGGGCGTTCAGGCCCGCGTACTGCCACTCCGTGGCGTGACACGCGCTGTTGGCACAGAAGCTCGCATTGTCGTCTCCGCCCGGATTGTCGACGGTGTGGCACGCGGCGCACGATGCGTCGAACTGGTAGCGGTGCTCGGCCAGCCAGGTCGTGCTGCGATGTGAGTCCGGCTCGTTGGCCGGCGCGACGGCATTGAGGGGCGGCAGCACCTGGCCCGGACCGGCCACCTGCGGGATCGTGTGGCACACGTTGCACTCGAGGCGGATGGCCTCGTTGCCCGCGCTCAGGTGTTTGCCGTCGTGGCAGCGGAAGCAGCCCGGAAAATCCGTGTGGCCGATGTTGTTCGGGTGGCTCCGCCACGTGACGTTCATGAACGGGAACTGCGTGCGGTCGAAGATGCCCTGCAGCACCTTCACGGCGGCCCGCACGTCGCCCTCGCGCTCCGCGTAGACGGCCGGCTGCTCGTCCTGGTAGAAGGCCTCCACTGCAGCGATCGCGCCGGCGGCCTCTTCCTCGGTCGCGTACTGCTGCTCCAGCACCTTCGCGCCCTGCTGCTTGATGAAGGGCAGGGAGGGCAGCACTCCCTGTGCCAGGGCTTCGTCGAGCAATTCAGCCGGGCGCCGGAAATCATGCGACGCGCGGTTGTGGCAGTCGACGCAGTCCATCTTGCGCTTCTCGTACGTGGCCAGCGCCTCCGGCGTCAGGTTGCTGTCCACCGCCAGGTATTCGGTGACCACGCCGCCGAACTCCGCCGACACCCAGGGGATGTCCTGGCGATCTTCATCCGTGGCGATGTAGTAGACCGGGTTGGCAATGTGCCAATGGATGCCCCGGCCATACCCCGCCGTCGCCTCACCGCCGCCCGTGCGGATGTTGAACGCAACCTGCGTGAGGCTGTTGTCCTGGTCCGTGGCGAACTCATTCTTCACCACGACGCGGTCCGCGTAGAACTTCTCGGGCCAATGGCACTGCTCGCAGACCACCTCCACCGGGCGCAGGCTGTGGATCGGCGAGGGAATGGGCCGTTCGTATTGGTTGGTCGGATAGACCCACAGGTAGCGCACGTTGGCCAGCTTGGCCTGGATGGCAGGCACTGCGCCCGGCCCGATGTGACAGGTGCCGCACTCCGCGCGCGCGTGGGCCGAGTTGTGATACGCGGTCACCTCGGGCTTCATGACGTGGCACAGAGAGCAGAAGGCGGTCGACTCCGTATAGTGCAGCAGTTCGGTGGAGCCGATAAAGAAGACGAGTAGAAACGCGACGCCGGCGAGCAGCGCCAGGACGATGGGCCAGCGCCTGCGCGGCGGACTGGCTGCCGAGCGACCCGATGCGAGCGCCGGGACGGACGCCCTGACGGGTGCCTTGTCGGGTGCCTTGT
>JAXGQB010000034.1:0-21748 GCA_040766655.1 Anaerolineae bacterium | reverse complement strand
CTTAGCTTATCATGCAATAGGAGTCCTGAACATCAGCCCACGACTGATGGACGCATCGGAATCGCGGCCGGCGCCGTGTCGGATTTGTCTGACACGGCGCCGGTAACCCTGTCACGGACCAGGCACACGCCAGGTGACGCGCGGCCGGCCATCCGCGGCCGGAGTGGGCCGAGTAGGCGTAGTGGCCTCGCCGAGATACACCGGCCGCCCCTCGCCGGGCGGCAGGAGGAAGTGAATCTCCGAATACGAGAGGGCGAACGCCCCGCGAGGCCGATCCACGGTCAGCCGGATGCCGTCCGGCCGCGCGCTGACGGCCAGGCGCACGCGGGCGACCGCGCCCTGCCGGTAGTCCAGGCTGAGGCCATCGTCCTCCACCAGCTCGAATTCGCCGTCACCCTCGACCGGGTGGGGGAAGACGTACACCTCGCGCAGGTCATCGGGCTGTTCGCCCACATGGCGCATGGCCTTGCCCATCGGCACCAGGCCGCCGGCCGGCGCCAGCAGCGGGATCCTGTCAAGCGGGGCGGGCAGCTCGACGACCTGCCCCCCGTCGTACCATTCGCCGGTATGGAAGTCGCACCACTGCGTCCCCGAGGGCAGGTAGACGCCGCGCGTCCGCGCGCCGGGCTCCAGCACGGATGCCACAAGCAGATTCGGGCCGAGCATGAAGTCGAACGACTCGACCTGGCACCGGGGTTCGTCCTGGTAGGCGTACACCATGGGCCGCACGATCGGATGGCCGGTCTCCGCGGCCTCGAACATTAACGTGTACAGGTAAGGAATCAGCCGGTAGCGAAACTCGACGGCCGACCGGATCAGCGGCAGCACCTCGGGGTACATCCACGGCTCGTTGACGGTCCCGTCGGAGTGCCACGAATGGATGCTGAAGCGCGGGTGGAAGATGCCGTTCTGCACCCAGCGCACGAAGAGCTCCGGCTCAGGCTGGTTGCCGGCGAACCCGCCGACGTCGTGGCCGATGTTGGGCGCGCCGGACAGGCCCATGCTCAGGCCCATCGGGATGTTGTAGCGCAGCGTCTGCCACGAGGTGCTGTTGTCGCCCGACCAGCTCTGCGCATAGCGCTGGATGCCGGGACAGCCCGACCGGCAGATCAAGTAGGGCCGCTCCGCGGGACGGGCCGCCAGCTGTGCCTCGCGCGAGGCGCGCGACTGCAGCGTCGAAAACAGGGGGCGCAACATGCTGATGCGGATCGGGCGGCCCCCGCCCGCGCACTGTGCCTCGTCGTCCCAGATTTCATACTCGTTGTTGTCGTTCCAGGTCGCATCGATGCCATAGTCGAGCAGCTGGGTGCGCACGTTCTCCTGCCACCAGGCGTACGCCGCGGGGTTCGTGAAGTCGAGATACGATCCGTAGCCACCCCAAAAGACGGACAGCTCTGGCCGGTCGGAGCCGGCCGCCATGATGAACAGGCCCTTTGCCGCGGCCTCCTCGTAACGCGGGTGCGTGGTCAGCAGGCATGGTTTGATGTTGGCTGCCAGCCGGATGCCGGCCGCGTGAAAGTGATCCACCATGCCCCGGGGATCGGGGATCTTTTCGCGGTTCCAGGTGAACACGTAGCGCTTGCCGTCCTGGCCCGAGCCGTAGCCCGACGACAGGTGGAACATGTCGCACGGAATGTCGTGCTCGGCGCAAAGGTCGACGAAGCGCCTGAGCTGCACCTGCGCGTCGGGCATGTCGGTGTAGGTCATCGTGGAACCCAGGTAGCCCAGCGACCAGCGCGGGGGCAAAGCCATGGTCCCCGTCAGGCGGGCCAACTTCTCCACGACCTCACGCACCGTCGGCCCGAAGATCAGGTAGTAGTCGATGTCGCCGTCCTGCCCGACATAGGTGCGATAGCGCCCGTGATAGGCATCGATCTCGCGGCCCATATCGAACTCGGCGCTGGAGAGGTTGTCGTAGAGCAGGCCGTAAGCGAGGCCCAGCTCCGGGACCAGAGTGATGTAGAACGGGAAGTGCTTGTAGAGCGGGTCCGTGGTCTTCGCATCGTAGGACAGCGCGTCGAGGTTGACCATGCGGAAGCGCATACCGGCCTTGTCCAGCGGGCCGCAGCGCTCGCCGAAGCCGTAGTAGCGGTCCTCCAGGCGGTGCTCCATGTAGTGGTACACCACGCGCGAGCTGCGGTCATAGCTGTAGGCGCGGCCGGCCAGGTCCGCGGCAAAGCAGCGCTCGCGGTCGTCGTGCCAGCGGATCCGGAAATCATCGAGCGAGATGGCAAGGTGCAGCTTCTGCGTCCGGACGTCGACGCTGCTGCCGGCCGTCTCCAAGCCGAAGTCCGGCCGGCTGAAGTGCGCCATGTCGTCGCGCGACCGGCCCTCGACCGGCACGTCCCCGTCCGGCCCCACGACCATCCACGTGCGGTCCAGCCGCGGCGCGCCCTCGGGGTAATGCCGGACGCGCACCAGGTCTTCTTCCAGCACGTCGACCAGGAAGCGCTCGCCCCGTTCGGCACGGAACACAAGGGTGGGCGATGTTGAAGGCAGCGGCGAAAGGTGGGTGGGCTGTACGATGCGCATGGTTCGGGATCCTTTCCCAGTATTGGTCCGGGCCAGCCCGCAGCAGAGGTGGCCAGACGCTCACGGCAGGCTCCGCGCGCGGAGGGATAGGCCCGGACGTTCATTGCTGAAGCAGCCGCGCGATTATAGCATAGCGCGACGCCACCTGACGCAGCATCACGGCGCCAAATCCGATCCGACGACCTGTTTCTGTTTGACAAGCCCGGCCCGGCGCGGTACGATTGCTAGTGCAACTCATTACTAATAAGACGAGGCATCCATGCCGCCCTATCAACACCTGGAAAGCACCCTGCACGCCACCCGGCGCCGGGTCACCGAACAACGCCGGTTGCTTCTCGATATCATCCGGACCAACGGCGAACATCTCGATGCGGAGCAGATCTACGCGCTTGCGCGCGCACAGAACCCGCGGTTGAGCCTCTCGACCGTCTACCGCACGCTGAGCCTGCTGCGGGACCTGGGCCTGGTGGACGAGGTGCACCTGGGCGAGGACCACCATCACTACGAGCTGAAGCAGGCGACCGCGCACCATCACCTGGTATGCCGCGCGTGCGGCCGCGTGACGGAGTTTTCGACCTCCCTGGCCGACGAACTGGCCGCCTCCGTGGGCGATGAGCACGGCTACGACGTGCAGGAGGTACGGATCGAGTTGCTGGGCCTGTGTCCCCAGTGCCGCGAGGCGCAGGATGAGGCGGCAGGCGCCAGTCCCCGACCCAAAGTGGGCACCATGGCCCTCCTCGAGCGCGCGGCCAACACCGCCACGCGGCTGAGCATGCTGCAGGCGGGCGAGGCCGGTGTGGTTGCCGGCATGGCCGGCGGCTCGGGCCTCGGGGGACGGTTGGCCGGCATGGGCTTCGCGCCCGGCACCCCGCTCAAGGTGCTCCAATCCACCACGCACGGTCCCCTCATCGTGATGCTGCGCGACACGCGTGTCGCGCTCGGCGCGGGCGAGGCGAGCCAGGTGCTCGTGATCCGCGCGGATCCCGCGCATGGATGAAGCGATCGGGGCAGAGACAATCACGGTGGCACTTGTCGGCCAGCCCAACGTGGGCAAGTCGGCCGTCTTCAGCGCGCTGACCGGCATCTCGCAGCACGTGGCCAATTGGCCCGGCAAGACGAGCGAGCAGCGCACCGGCATCTACCGGTGCAAGGCGCAGGCCGGTCGCCCCGTCGTGCGGGTGGTTGATCTGCCCGGCGCGTACAGCCTGACTGCCAGCACGGAGGAGGAGCGCATCACGCGCGACTACCTTCTGACGCAGCCGCCCCAGGTCGTCGCGCTGATCGCGGACGCGTCCGCGCTGGAGCGCAACCTCTACCTGCTCACCGAACTTCTGGCCCTGCCGATGCCCGTCGTCCTGGGCCTGAACATGCTGGACGTGGCCGAACAGCAGGGGATCGAGGTGGACGCGGACGTGCTGGAGGCTGCGTTGGGCCTGCCGGTCGTGCCGATGACCGCCAGCAAGGGCGAGGGCTTGTCCGAGCTGATGTCAGCCGCGGTAGCCCTGGCACGCGGAACCATACCCTACACGCCTCGCCGGCCCGAGATCCGGGCGGACCATCGCGAGGTGCTTGCAGAGATCGAGCGCGTGATCACCGGTGCGGTGCCTGCGCCCTACCCCGAGCACTGGGCAGCGCTGGCCCTGCTGCAGGGCGACGGTGAGGTCACCGCTGCGGTACGCGACAGCCTCGGAGAACGCTGGGAAGAGGTCCACGCGGTCCTGCGGGAGCACGAGGACGCGGTGCTGGCCGTGGCCAGCGGGCGCTACCAATGGATCGGCCGCATGGTGCGCGCGGCGGTGCGGCGGCCTCACCCGGGCAACATCACGATCACCGATCGGCTCGACCGCGTGCTGACGCACCCGGTGGCGGGCCTCTTCGCACTGTTCGTGGTGCTCGGGCTGACCTTCTGGCTGACCTACGCGTTGGGCACGCCGATGCAGGGCTGGCTCGAGGAGCACGTCGTCGGCGCGCTGGCGGAGTGGGTGCGCAGTGCGCTGAGCTCATCTCCCGCGTGGCTCGTTGGCCTGCTGGCCGACGGCGTGATCGCGGGCGTCGGCACGGTGCTGACCTTCATGCCGATCCTCCTGATCTTCTTCGCGCTGCTCGGCTTCCTGGAGGACGTGGGCTACATCGCACGTGCGGCGTACGTGACGGACCGCTTCATGCACAGCATGGGGCTGCACGGCAGCAGCTTCATGCCGCTCTTCATGGGTTTCGGCTGCAACGTGCCCGCGGTCATGGCCACGCGCGTGATCGACTCGAAGCGGGCGCGGCTCCTGACCATCATGCTGACGCCCCTCGTGCCATGCCCCGCGCGGCTGACGGTCATCGCGTTCCTGGCGCCCATCTTCTTCGGCGCGTACGCGCCCCTGGTCGCGGTGGGGCTGCTGGTGCTGAACTTCGTCGCCCTGGCCGCGATCGGATTCGCCCTGCACGAGCTGCTGTTGGGAGGCGAGCACATCGCGTTCATCATGGAGCTGCCGGTCTTCCATGCACCGGACGCACACAACATCGGCATCTCCGTCCGCGACCGCATCATCGACTTCATGAAAGGCGCGGCAACCATCATCCTGGTGATGTCGGTCGTGCTCTGGGCGCTCTCCACACTGCCCGGGGGCGACATCGAGCAGAGCTACCTGGCCGCGGCCGGACGCTTCCTGGAGCCCGTCGGCCGGACGCTGGGGCTGGACTGGCAGATGATGGTGGCGCTGCTCACCGGCTTCGTGCGCAAGGAGAACACCATCGCGACGCTGGGCGTGCTCTACGGCCGCGGGGGCGACGGCCTGGGTGCGGCGCTGAGTGCGGCCATCACCCCGGCCGCGGCGCTGGCCTTCCTCGTGGTGCAGGTGCTCTTCATCCCCTGCATCGCCACGGTGGCCGTCATGCAGCAGGAGACGCGCAGCTGGCGGTGGACTGCAACGAGTGTGGCGATCCTTCTGGTCGTCTCGTATACTGCCGGGCTTGCGGTGCACCAGGTCGCGCGGCTGCTGCCGTGAACGAAAAGCGGCGCGACTGACCAGCAGTTCCAGATGCACGGTGGAGTGCAGGCATTCTGAGCGGAGGCCGCACGCAGTGCGGACGCAGTCGAAGAACGCCCAGCATCACTCCGTGGGCGGCGGGGGACAGGCCTCCCCGGTTTCGTTCCTGCCAAGTCGTTCGAGCGCCTTGCGCATGAAGAGCTTCTCTTTCTCTGCCTCCAGCACCGTGCGATCCCCCACGACCAACACCCACTGCCCGTCGTCGGTGATGATCTCGTCCAGCGCGTCCATGCTGAACTGAAGCCCGTGCACGTCGGACGGCTGCAACCCAGCGGCAAACTGGGCCAGCTTGACCACGTCGATCAGGCTCAAATCGGTGGTGTAGAGGTCCGACATGGCAGCCCACAGCTGAGGCAGCCTGGAGATCAGGTCGATCTCCAGCGCGCGGTTGCGAAGGGCCCAGATGACCTGCTGCTGGCGTTGGCTGCGCCCGAAGTCGGTGGTCACGTGGCGGTAGGTGACGAACTTGCGCGCGGCGTCGCCGTCCAGCCAGACGTCACCCGCCGGCAGCGACCACGGCACGTACTCGGTCATCGTGGCATCCTTCGGCGTGGCCTCGTACAGGGGGCAGTCGAGCGTGACCATCACCCCGCCCAGTGCGTCGACGAGCTCGACCAGGCCGTTGAGGTGGATGCGCACGTAGTGGTGCGTGGGGATGCCGAACGTCTCGGAGATCACCCGGCCGGCCAGCGCGGGGCCGCCGCCGGGATAGTCGGTCTCCTCGCCGATGTAGTCCGCGATGTTGATGCGCTCCTTGCCGTAGGTGGGGATGTCCACGTACAGGTCGCGCGGGATGCTGATGACGCCCACCTGGCCGTTCTCGCGGTCGATGGCCACCACCATGATCGAATCGGTGCGCCACGCCTCCCAGCCGGGCCGCTGATCCTGGCCCAGGATGAGGATGTTCTCCGTCTTCGTCACACGCTGCGCCACGCGCGTCCGGACCTCTGCGAGCAGCGCATCCTGCTCCTCGGGCGGGAAGGTGGCCAGTCGCTCGCTCGCCAGCCCGGCGTCGCGATTCAGCGTGTACGATTCTGCCACCACGTCCAGGTAGCGCTCCCGGTCCGCGGGCCCCAGGTCGAGCGCCAGCGCTTCCGTCCACTGCACCGGCCAGAGCCACCAGCCGAGCACCAGCCAACCGACGAGCAGCCCGCCGGCAAGCGCCAGCAGCGGCAGCCCGATGCGCATCCATCTACGTTGCAGGAATGAAGCCATGAGCAGTATCACCGATCGGTCGTGTAAGCCTGCAAATAAAGGGCGCTACAACAATAACACAGAAGCGACGATAGCCGCAACTTTCAGTCGCCGGACGAAGGGGCGTGCCGCCCTATGAAGTGTCCTTTCAACGTAACCCCCCGCGGCAGGGTCGCCATGACCTAAATCATGGCGACTTCAGCGCAATGCGGGTATAATTCCCGACAGGAGCAGTCCGACGAAATGCAGCGGCTGTGCCAGCCCCATCTCATTCAGGAGGAGTCAATGTCGACCCTGGAAGCAGTCACAGACATGAAGCAGGCCCACCGCATCCTGGCCGAATATCGTTATGTCACCCCGAAGGTCAGCCACGGCTACGCAGGGCAGAGCCTTTATGTCAATATCGGCAACGGACACATCGAGTCACGTCCTGTCACCGAACAGATGAAGGAGATCTTCGTCGGCGGCAAGGGCTTCGGCCTGTGGCGGTTGTGGCACGCGGTCACCGGTGAGACGAAGTGGAACGATCCGGAGAACGAGCTCGTAGTCGCCTCAGGCCCGCTGGCGGGCTCCATCCTCTACCCCGGCACCGGCAAGTCCCTGATCGTCGGCATCTCGCCCCTCACCCACATCGTGGTCGACAGCAACGTGGGCGGCTACTTCGCGCCACTCCTGAAGATCGCGGGCTGGGATGCGCTGGAGGTGCAGGGCAAGGCGGACGAGGAGATCGTGATCTTCATCGACGGCGATGAAGGTCGCGTGACGATCGAGACCGCGCCGCATGAGGCAGTGGACACCCACCTGGTGTCGGAGCAGATGACGGCGATGTACGCGGCCAACGATCGCGACAAGCGCAACGTGTCGGTCATCTCCGCGGGTCAGGGCAGCGAACATACCCGCATCGGCTGCCTGAACGTGAGCTGGTATGATCCTAAGCGCGGCAAGGTGCGCGTGAAGCAGGCCGGCCGCGGCGGGCTGGGCACCGTGCTGCGCGACAAGAAGATCAAGGCGATCGTCGTGCGCAAGACCGGCCTGAAGGCGGAGGCCAACGATCCGGTGGATATCAAGCGCATCCGCACGGTCGGCCAGACCATCAACAAGGAAATCGTCGATCTGGACGACGAACAGAACCGCATGCGCCGCGTGGGCACGGCCCACCTGGTCGAGATCATGGACGACTACGACCTGCTGCCCGTGCACAACTTCCAGTTCGGCTCGCACCCGGACACGCCGAAGATCGCGTCCACCGTGTGGGACGGCCTCTTCACGCAGACGCACCCCGACTCCTGCATCTATGGCTGCACCATGGCGTGCTCCAAGGGGGTGGATGGCTACCTCGTACGCACAGGGCCGTATGCCGGCGACATCGTCACGGTGGACGGGCCGGAGTATGAGACGGTAGGCGGCTGCGGCTCGAACCTCGGCATCTTCAACCCGCCGGACATCATCGAGCTGAACTTCTACTGTGACACCTACGGGCTCGACTCGATCTCCTTCGCCACGCTGACCGCGTTCGTCATGGAGTGCTACGAGGCCGGCATCCTGGACCTCGAGAAGACGGGCGGGCTCGACCTGCGCTTCGGCAACGCGGACGCGGCGCTCGAGCTGCTGCACCAGATGGCGCGCGGAGAGGGCTTCGGCCTGATCACGGGCATGGGCGTGCGCGGGATGAAGGCCTACTTCGCCGAGCACTTCGGAGCGGATCCCCGGTTCCTGCAGGACATCGGCATGGAAAACAAGGGGATGGAGTACTCCGAGTACATGACCAAGGAAAGCCTGGCGCAGCAGGGCGGCTACGGCATGACGAACAAGGGCGCGCAGCACGACGAGGCGTGGCTCATTTTCATGGACATGGTCAACAACCAGATCCCCACGTTTGAGGACAAGGCCGAGGCGCTGCACTACTTCCCCATGTGGCGCACCTGGTTCGGGCTGAACGGCCTGTGCAAGCTGCCGTGGAACGACATCGAGCCCGCGGATAACGCGCTGACCGCCGAACCGGCCAAGGTGCCCGAGCACGTGCACAACTACGTGGAGCTCTTCTCCGGCACGACGGGCCGCGAGGTCGTGAAGGAAGATCTGATCTTCATGTCGGAGCGCGTGTACAACTTCCAGCGCGTCTTCAACCTGAAGATGGGCGCGGGCACGCGCGAGCACGACGCGATCCCATACCGCTCCGCAGGGCCGGTGACCGTGAAGGAATACGAAAGCCGCGCGGAACGCTACGACAAGCAGCTGCGCGAGAAGGTCGGCATCGACCCGGAGGGCATGACCACGCCGGAGAAGGTCGCCGCGATGCGCAAGTATCGCGAGGCGCAGTACGAATCGCTCATCGACGCGGTGTACAAGCGCCGCGGTTGGACGCCGAACGGCGTGCCCACGCCGGAGAAGCTGAAGGAACTCGGCATCGATTTCCCCGAGGTGCTGGAGGTCGTCAGGGCGAAGCTGTAGGCGGCACACTCACTGCCAGGGCGCCCGGTGCTTCAGCGATCCGACGGATCGCTGAAGCACCGGGCGCTCTTTGTTTCCTTCACAGCAGCCGCGGCTTCGGGTATAATCGGCCCAAGGAGCCGCGCAGCAGCCATGATACGAGTCAACGGCCAGTACGACGTCGAGTACCGGGACGGCATGACCGTCCAGGACGTGCTCGACGCGCTGAAGTTCAGCTTCAGGATGATCGTCGTCAAGATCGATGGCCGGGTCGTGCTGCGCCGCGACTTCGGCACGACCCCTGTGCCCGACGGTACGGACATGCAGGCGATCCACCTGATCAGCGGCGGCTGAGTCGCACTGCCCGGCACAACAAGACAGCACCTTCGTAACCTGCACGGGACGTGGAGCCTATGATCTACCTCACCGCACTCTCAAAGGTTCTTCCTGTCCTCCTCCTCATCCTGCTCGGCGCGTTCTTCCGGCGGACCGGCTTCCTGTCCCAGGCCGCAGTCGCAGGGATGAAGAAGCTCGTGGTCAATGTGACGCTGCCGGCAGCGCTCTTCCTCGCCTTTGCCGGCATGACGCTGGAAGGCCGCCACCTGGTGCTGGTGGCCATCGTGTTCCTCTTATGCGTGCTGGCCCTGCTGCTGGCGCGTGCGCTGTGGCCACGCCTCGGCTTTCGCTCGGCCTACACCCCCGCGCTCATGACCGGCTTCGAGGCCGGCATGATGGGATACGCCATCTACGCGGCGGTGTACGGCGCCGGCAACCTCTTCAAGTTCGCAGTGGTTGACTTGGGCCAGGTCTTGTTCGTCTTCTTCGTCCTCGTCCCCTGGGTCACCCAGCTCTCCACGGGCACCATGTCGCTGCGCGACACAGTTCTCGGCTTCATCAAGACGCCCGTCATCGCCGGCATCTTCCTCGGAATCCTCGTGAACCAGTTGGGGCTCGTGGCGCCACTGCGCGGCTGGCCGCCCACTGATGCGGTGTTCCGCACGGCCGAGATGCTCGGCGCGATCACCACGCCCCTGATCGCCTCGGTGATCGGCTACGAGGTGCGCCTCCAGCGAGGTGCGCTGGCCATGCCGGCGCGCGCCACTGCGCTGCGCCTGCTGCTGTGGGCGCCCATCGGCTTGCTGCTGATCGTGCTCGTCGTGAACACGCTGCTCGACGGCGACCCGCTCTTCCGCGCCGCAGTCATGACGATGTTCGTGCTGCCCGCGCCCTTCGTCGCGCCGCTCTTCATGGGCGCCGCGCCGGAGGAAGAGCGCACGTTCGTGGTCAACAGTCTGTCGCTGATGACGCTGTTCACCCTGGTAGCGTTCACGATCGTTGCGGTGGCGTTCCCCGCGTAGCAAGTCAGTGGTAGCGGGGTGGGTTCACAGGCGCCGGGCGTCCGATGACATCGGATGCCCGGCGCCTGTTCGTTAGTGGCTGCGATTGAGGACGACGAACGGGTCCACGCGTGCCAGGGTGCCGTAGCACTGCTCGGCCGCGGCCTTGCAGCCGCCGCCGCACATCGCCTTCAGCTTGGGATCGCAGTCCGCACACTCGGCGGGCCACGTGTCGCGGAAGGCCTGCACGTAGGGATGGTGGTAGTAGATCTCGCGGAAGTCATCCCGCTTGATGTTGCCCAGCACCGTGGGCGAGTGGTTGCAGATGCGGATGTTGCCCGCCGGATCGAAGGTGAAGTACGAGTCGGGACCGGCCAGCGGGCACCAACCGAAGTGCAGGGTGGGGTACTTGCTCACGTCGATGACGCAAGGCTCGATCACGACCGAGATGGCGACGACCAGCCCATACTGTCGTCGCAGCTCGACCAGCGTTGACAGGTTCTCCTCGATCATCGCCGGGGTGGGCAGCAGCGCATCGGCCAGGTGCATGTTCGCGGCGCCCAGGTTGATGCGGTTGTACATCATCCCGTCCGCGCCCAACGCGATGGCCAGCTCCGCGGTCCGGTGCAGGTCCATGTAGTTGAGCTTCGTGGCGATGAACACCGCGACCAGGCTCCCGCGTGCATGGCGCACGTTGGCCATGCCCCGCACCGCGTCGTCCCACGATCCCGGCACGCCGGCCAGCCGGTCGTGAATCTCCTTGCGATGGCTGAGCAGCGTCACCTCGTAGGTGGTCTCTTCCCGGGTCGCATCCACGATCTCGGGCGACAGCCGCGCGCCGTTGGTAATCAGGACGGGCGCGATGTCCCGCTGGCGGAGGAAATCCACGATCTCCGCGATGTCCTCGCGGAGGAGCGGCTCCCCGCCCGACAGCGCGATGTTCTCCACCGGCGCCTGCTCCTGCAGCCGCAGGATCAACTCCTTGACCTCTGCCAGGCTATTCTCGTGACCGTTGCTCGGATAGGCGAGCTCGGGCGCCTGCCAGGAGGTGTAACAGTACAGGCACCGGTGGTTGCAGCGCCGCGTCAGCTCAAGGACGAACGTCTTGGGCAGCGCGAGCCCGGCATCACCCGATGAGGCGCTCATACACCTCCTGGGTGATGATCTCGTCGACCCGGAACTGCTCCAACAGGTTCTTGCGGATCACGTCCTCCACCCCGCGAATCACCCAGGGCGCCGGGATGTAGCAGAGCGGGCCCCGCGGGAACTTCACCCGCCGCGAGGCAGCCGCATACACATGAGGCACTGCCGGCCCGGCATGGAGATCCACGGGGGCGACGAGATGCTCTGCGAAGAGATCCCTGAAGTGCTCGATCGGCGGGATGTAGCAGAGGATGCGCACCTTCTCCCACATGACGCCCGCGATCCACGGCATGTCCTGCGTCACCAACTCCACTTCCTGGCCCGCCAGTTTCTGCAATACCTCCACGCCGCCCACCAGCATGGGGTCAAGCTCCTCCAGCCTGTTCTCGACCTCGATGAAGAAGCGTCCTTCGTGTTCCAACACCTTCCCCATCATCGCCATGATAATCCTCCCTCTCAGCAACTGCGCTCAACGCAGTTTCTCGGCGACCTCCCGGTCGATCACGCCTTCTTTCAGCATCTGGTCCAGCAGATTGTGGCGCACCTGTTCCTCGATCCCGTGCAACAGCTCGGGCCGCGGCAGGTAGCACATCCAACGGCGGGGCCAGTGGATGTAGCACAACACGCGCACCTTGGGTGTACGAAAACCGACGATGATACGGCGGGGCTCGGTTGCCAACTGGACTTCCTTGCCCACCAACGCTTGCAGTTCTTTCTCGCTCGCCATCAGGGGCGACAGCTCTTCGCGCTGGCGTCCCCTGACCAGATAGTATTTGCCGTCCTTCGTCGCGATGGTTGCCTTCGCCCGGGGGATTCTTTCGTCTGGCATTTCTCCGCTCCTCTCGCCGGTGCAGCCACCAGACAGGCGAGAAACGACACGCGTGGCAATACAAATCGCAGTCATCTGGCGAAATTGTAGTGCAGTGGGCGTTCCAGGAGCGTTCCAGACCTTAATGAAGCGTGCTCGCGTTCTTCAACCGGCGGCCCAGCGCCTCCGTCGTCGCGGAGACCGGTGCGCCGAACTCCTGCCCCATGATCGCGACGCAGGATTGGTAGACCTGGAGCGCGGCAGCCCGGTCGTTGTTGGCCGCATGGAGTCGGATCAGCAGCCGATAGGTGGCCTCGCGCAGCGGATCGTAGGCCAGCAGCCGCTCCGCCAGGTCGATAGCGCCGCGCCAGTCATGCGCCAGCTCACGGCTGTGCGCCAGCCGCTCCACCACGCTGTAGTACTGCTGGCGCAGCCGACGGCGCTCGATCGCGATCCAGTCGTCGTAGCACGCGGGCAGCAGGTCGTCCACGTACACCGCCAGGCCGCGCTCGAGATCGGTCGGATCGGCGTCCGGCCGCGCACACCACTGGAATTCCTCGACGTCGAGGTAGATATCGGCCCGGTTCCACGCGATCGTGTGGCCGGTCACGGCGAGGTAGCGCACCGCGTCTGGGAGGCAGGACCGAAGATCATGAAGGACGTGGCGCAGGTTCGTCAAGGCCTGCCGCTCCGTGGAATCGGGCCAGAGCAGGAACGCGAGGTGGTGGCGTGACTCGGCAGAGCGCGGGCAGAGCAGCAGGTAAGCCAGGAGGGTTTCGCAGCGCGGGCGCAGGCCTGCCAGCTGGCGTTCGCCATACTCGAGGCGAAACTGGCCCAGCAGCCAGATCCGGAGTGTCCGGTGCTCCTGGGGGCCAACAACGTACATGGCGCACTGCCTTGTCAACCGCGAATATTACGTCAGGAGAAATAATACGACGAACGGACCGCGATGGCAATAGCCAGTTTCCAGAAATCCGCAGAAAATGCGCTATAATCGTTGACGGTCAGGGGCCCGCAAGGCCCGCACCCGGTGACTGCGAGGTAGGACAGCATGACCACCCCCCAATGGATCATCTTCGGCACGCTGTTGTTGACCCTCGTGCTCTTCGTCACCGGGCGGTGGCGGTTCGACGTCGTCGCGCTGCTGGCGCTGATGATCGTGGTCGTGACCGGCCTCGTGCCGGTCGAGCGCGCGTTCAGCGGCTTCAGCAACCCGGCCGTGATCACCGTCGCGGCCGTCCTGGTGATCAGCCGCAGCCTGCAGAATTCGGGCGTCGTCAGCCTGATCGGCGAGCGGCTGATGCGGCTCAAGGGCGGGATCACCGTCCAGCTGGCCGCCACCGCCGGCATCGTCACCCTGCTCTCCGCGTTCATGAACAACATCGGCGCGCTCGCGCTCATGATGCCGGTCGCGCTCCAGGTGGCGCACAAGAAGGGGTTCCCCGCCTCGGCCATGCTCATGCCCCTGGCCTTCGCGTCGCTCCTGGGCGGCATGACCACCCTGATCGGCACGCCGCCCAACATCATCATCGCATCCTTCCGCGAGGACGCGGGCCTGGCGCCGTTTCGCATGTTCGATTTTGCACCGGTCGGCGCGGGCGTGGCTGTGGTTGGCCTGCTCTTCATCGTGCTGCTCGGCTGGCGGCTCATCCCAAGACGCCGCGGCCAGGCCGCCTCGGATGACCTGTTCGAGGTCGAGAAATACATCACCGAGGTGCGGCTGCGGCAGGACTCCCGGCTGGTGGGAAAACGTCTTCCTGAGATCAACGCCCTGGTCGACAACGGCGTCAACGTGCTGGGCCTCGTCCGAAACGGCGAGCGCCGCCTGGCGCCGCCGCCGAACACCGTCTTCAGTGCGGGCGACATCCTGATCCTGCAGATCGACGCAGAAAAGCTCGAGGCCCTGGTCGCCAAGGCTCGCCTGGACCTGGTGGGCAGCGAGCGCATCGTCATCGACGACCTCCAATCGGACGAGGTTCGCCTGATGGAGGCGGTGGTGATGGCCGAGTCGTTGCTGGTCGGCAACACTGCGTTCGGCCTCGACCTGCGCAGGCGCTACGGCGTGAACCTGCTGGCGGTCTCGCGGCAGGGCCGGCGGCTGCGCGCCCGGCTCGATCGCATCCACATGCGGCCGGGCGACGTGCTGTTGCTGCAGTGCCCCATCGAGACGGCCAGACAGTCGCTCGCCACGTTGGGCTGCCTGCCGCTGGCCGAGCGCGAGCTGCGCATCGGCCAGCCACAGAAGCTGATACCGCCCCTCGTGATCTTCGTGGCCGCGCTGCTGCTATCGGCCGTGGGCGTGGTTCGCGTCGAGATCGCGTTCGTCGGCGCGGTCATTATCCTGCTCATGGCCGGGTTCGTCTCCCTGCGTGAGGCCTACGACGCAGTCGACTGGCCCATCATCATCTTACTGGGTGCGATGATTCCCGTGGGCGAGGCACTGGAGACCACGGGCGGCGCGCAACTCATCGGAAATGTGCTGCTGCAAACCGCTGACCGGGTGCCGCCTGCAGCCGTGCTCGTGCTCGTCATGTTGGTTGCGATGCTGTTGACGCCGGTGATGAACAATGCGGCTGCCGTCGTGCTGACCGCGCCCATCGGGATCAGCGTCGCACGGGGATTGGGCGTGCCGGTCGAGCCGTTTCTCATGGCCATCGCCATCGGCGCGTCGTGCGACTTCCTGACTCCGATCGGCCACCAGTCGAACACCCTCGTGATGGGGCCGGGCGGCTACAAGTTCGGCGACTACTGGCGTATGGGACTCGTGCTCGAGATCCTCGTGGTCCTGGTCGGCATCCCCCTGATCCTGATCTTCTGGCCCCTTACGCGGTAAGTCGCCGCATCGGATTCAGTGCCCGGGGCGACATAGGGTATAATGATAGACCTATGTCAGTGTTAAGTCTTGCACCGAAACTGCCCCTTTACTGGAGCTTTCGCCGTTTCGGTTGGCCGAGGATGTACCCCTTCTCCGTCGTCGTCAGCATCAGCTTCCGCTGCAACTCCAAGTGCCGCACGTGCGACGTGTGGCGCAAGCCGAACGACGATATGTCAGTGGAGGAATGGGACAAGGTCTTCGCCAGCCTGGGACGTACGCCCTTCTATATCACCTTCACCGGCGGCGAGCCGTTCCTGCGCAAGGACCTGGACGAGATGGTCATCTCGTCCTACCGCCACTGCCGCCCGTCGGTCATCACGATTCCCACCAACGGCCTGCTCACCGACCGCATCGTCGAGCGCGTGGACCGCATCTGCCGCGAGTGCCCCACCAGCCAGATAGGCATCAACCTGAGCCTGGACGGCGTGGGCGAGGAACACGACGACATCCGCGGGGTGCCCGGCAACTGGGACCGATCGATGAAGACGTGGCAGGAGCTCAAGGCGCTGCAGAAGACGCGGCCCAACCTCGTCCTCACCGTCCACACGGTGGTCAGCCGGTTCAACCAGCATCGCTTCCGGGAGATCTACGACGGGCTCCAGTTCCTGGAGCCGGACAGCTACATCACCGAGGTCGCCGAGGAGCGGGTCGAGCTCGACACGGTCGGCTGGGGCATCACCCCGGAGCCCGACGCGTACGCGCCCATCGCGGACTTCCTCACCGAACAGGCGCGCTCGCGGCCGGTCAGGGGCATCGCCAAGGTGACGCAGGCGTTCCGCGGCCACTACTACCAGCTGGCCAAGCGCGTGCTGTACGAGCGGACGCAGGTGATCGACTGCTATGCGGGGTGGGCCAGCGCACACATCGCGCCGAACGGCGACATCTGGAGCTGCTGCATCCGGGCGGAGCCGGTGGGCAACCTGCGTGAGACGGGCTACGACCTCGCGCCCATCTGGTTCGGCGAGCGGATGGCGAAGCTGCGCAAGTCGATCTACGACAAGGAATGCGCGTGCCCCATGGCCAACGCCAGTTACGCCAACATGCTCCTGCACCCGCCCACGGTCGCCAAGGTCGGCCTCGAGGTCATCCGGGGGAAGTAGCCGCGCGATCGCAGCGCAACCTGCAACCTTCAACCTTCAACCGTATAGTTGCTATCGCGCAGGATCGCCACCAGGCGTTCGAGGTTCGCCTCGGAGACGATGACGGCCTGCGCCGAAAGCAGCTCGCCCAGCAGGGGCGCGATCAGGGGATCGGTGCGCAGCGCCGAAAGCACGTTGGCGTCGGAGACGCGCAGCACCGCGCCGCGCGTGATGCGCACCCGGCCCCCCAGCTGATCGTACCGCTGCATCGCCGCGACCACCTTGGGCGGCACTCGCCCCCCCGCAGCACGCTTCAGAAAGGCCAACGCACTCTCTCCCTTGATGCCCGCGGCGCGCGCCCTTGCCAGGCTGGCCCGCGTGATGCGGTGCCGCGTGGCCGCGGGGGTCAGCATCTCGCGGCGTGCCTCCCACTGCTCAACGCCCGCGGCCGCGTCGCTGCCGCCGCGGCCGGCGTCGGTGATCTGCAGCAGGCGGTAGCGATCGAAGAGGGGCAGCAGCAGGGGCGCGGTGACCTCGAACGCGTCATCCACGGACAACCGCGCGGGCCGCGGCAGGTTAGGCGGCGTGCGTCGGCCCAGCCACGCGGCCCCCACCGGCGTGAGCCGGAACAGGCCTGCACCACCATCTGCCCCGCTCGCAGCGGCGCCGCCCGCAGCGGCCCCGCCCTCCTCTCCCAGCGCGACCGCGCCCAGCCAGAACAACGGACCCCGCACCAGGAAACGGATCAGCCGGCCCTCCACCGCGTCCCAGCTCTCGAAGCCGGACAGGTAGTGGGTCGAGCCCTCCTCGCGCAGGTACCAGCCGGTGTACACGCCGTCGGGTCGCTGAAAGTCGGGATCCACCTGCTTCATGAGCGCGACCAGGTCGTCCACGCGGTACCAGGCGCGGCCATCCAGCCCGCGCAGGCTCTGCAGGATCCGACCCCGCGCGGCCGCGGGATCATTCTGCCACTCGCCCTCCGCGCGCAGCCCGGGCACGTGACGCAGGTCGTTCCACATCGTGCTGTCCCGCCAGAGGGAGAGGAGCAGCGACATTTGCTCCCAGTGGGTCAGGCGCAGCCAGGCGCTGCTGCGCGCCGTGTCGACGACCAGCCGCCCCCGATGCTCGGCCAGCCACCCCTCGCCCTGAGCCAGCGCCAGCAGCATGTCCAGCCGCACCGGGTCGGACAGGAGCAGCGATCCTGACAGCGCGGCAGCGTCCTCCGGAGTGAGGGAAATCGATGCGGCAGTGCTTGCCGTATCGACACCGAAAGCATTCATCCGCAACTCGGCCAGCACGCTGCACGCGTCCACGGCCAGGCTGTTCAGCGCGTGCCGGCTGCGCAGTGGTGCGGGCAAGGCCGCGATCGCCGCGGCCTGAGGTTGTTCGCGCGGTGCTGCCTGTAGGGGCGTGAGCGGCAGGTCCTCGGGGATGTAGATGTACTCCATCGGCCCGTCGCCGAAGTCCGCGAAGGTGCGGAAGATCAGGCCGCGGTACCACAGCTCCTCGCTCGCGCTTTGCGGCTGGCGCCACAGCGCGTCGCGCTCGAGCCGGCCCGGACCGACCGGGCTGATCTCGCCGAACTGGCGCGCAAAGACCCCCGCCTTCATCTTGCCGCCCGCGAGCAGCAGTGCATCCCAGGCGGTCCGGGCGGCGGAGGAGATGGCAGCCAGAGCTGCATCCGTCGCCAACTCATCGCCAAGGGCCGCGGCCAGTTGCGCGGCGGCCTCATCGCGCGCGTTCGACGCCAGCACGACGCCGTGCAACTCCGCGATGCCGCGCAGCATTGCGATGGGATGTTCGCTCAGGCTCACGAGTAGTGTACGCATAGATCTTGGGTTATTATACCTGAACCGAAACAAAACGCAGGGCCGCGACGTTAAGTTAAGTGCAGAGATGCAACGAAGTGACGTATCGTTTCAGTCGAAGTGAAAGGATGAGGAAGCCGTAACATGCCGAATTCGATCAAGCCCATGACGGGGCTCCTGGCAAATGCGCGGCTGGCGTGGCGCCTGTTCCGGGACGCCCGGCTCCCCGCTGCAATCAAGTTCATCATACCGGGCCTGGCCGCGGCCTACCTGCTCATGCCAGCGGACCTGCTGCCCGACATCATTCCAGGGCTCGGCCAGCTTGACGACCTGGCCATCCTCGCGCTCGGCATGAAGCTCTTCATCGACGCGGCCCCCGCTTGGCTGGTGCAGGAACACCGCGACGGCCTGTCCGGCAGGGCGCCGGTTGGCTCGCGGCCGGACGGCGCGCGCCCGACCGGCGGGACAGCCACCCGTCCGCACCCCGGCGGCGCGGAGCCCGGCAAGACGGTCGACGGCGAGTATCGCGTGATCGAGTGACGCGTCGCCGCGAAGCGGCGATTGAAGATCGAAAATTGAAGATTGAAGATCAGGTGAGCGCCCCACAATCGGGGCGAAGGTAGGGGCGGCCCTGTGTGGCCGCCCGTCGATTTTAACGGCCCACGTCCATCCTCGGCGTGCGGTACGGTAGGGGCGATGATGGCAGACCCGTGACAGGCGCTGAGCGCGGCTCTCGGCCGTGATGAATGTCCCCTCGCCATCGTCGCCCGATGTGCCATCGCGCGTCGCGTGGGCGAGTGCGCCGAGGTGGCGGATGCGATGGCCCAGGGGCGCGTGGCCGCGATCTTCACGGGTCTGGCGCACTCGCCCCTACATGCGATTGGGTGATCCACCCGCAGGGCTCGGCTCCCCTGCCGGCCGCGGGCGCACCTCGCCCTTCAGCGCGGGATAACGCGGATGGACGCCGGCGTAGAACGCGCGGATCACCTCGAAGTCGGCCTCGATGTCGCCGGTGGGCACGATGCCGGGGGCCCAGCCGATGACTCGCCGCTCGTAGTCGGCATAGGCAAAGAGAATGGGGACGCGCGCAAGCTGCGCGATGTGGTAGAACCCGGTCTTCCAGTGGTCTGCACGGCGCCGCGTGCCCTCGGGCAGGATGGCCAGGCGGAACTCGTCCGCGGCCTCCATGGCGGCTGCCATGCGCGACACGAAGCCGGTGCGCTGGCGCCGGTTGATGGGCACGCCGCCCAAGGCGCGCAGGATGGCGCCGATCGGCCCGACGAAAAGGGTGTCCTTCGCGGCCCACTTGACCCTGATGCCGGTGGCCCACAGCAGCAGCATCCCGAGGTAAAAATCGGCGCTCGAGGTGTGGTGCGCGCCCACGAGCACGCAGCGCGGGGGCAGCGTGGTGGACACGTCCAGTCGCCACCCGACCAGCCGCAGCGCAGCATGGCCGAGCCGCCGCCACAGCGGCAGCGTTTCAGTCCCGATCTCGTCCCCCATGCCCGATGGTTTCACATACGACTCTGTTGTCATGCGCGGCCGCCGCGCCTCCTCAATACTGTCTTGGATTCAACCAGTCCGGGTGGAGCCCGAAGCGAAGGGCTCCTTCGACTGCGCAGCGGCTCTGCCGCTGCTCCGCTCAGGATGCCAGAAGCCCATTATCCCAGAACCCCGCACCGACGCAGAAGTCGCGGCAGGGACGACCGGCCGGTCGCCCCACGCAGAACTCTGAATGCATGCGGAACTCTCGCCCTCCAGCCCCCAATCCCCAATCCCCGATCCCCACTCCCCAGTTCCCAGTCCCCAGCCCCCAGCCCCCAATCCCCAGTCCCCAGTTCCCAGTCCCCACTCCCCAGCCCCCACTCCCCAGCCCCCAATCCCCAGTCCCCGATCCCCACTCCCCAGTCCCCAACCCTCACCCCGCCACGATCAACTCCACCGCATCGATCAGGCTGAGCGCGGTGTGGTAGCCCGGATCCGCGTCGGGATAGGCCGGCATCTGGTCCACCACCTCGCCGCGACCGTCGCGCACCTTCACCGCCATCAGGTGGGTCTCGGGGCGCACGTAGTGCGTCACGAACGCGTTGTGCGCGGAGGCCACCATCTCCAGGCACGCGCGGCGCGGCGCCTCGTCCCCGGCCACCCGCCACGCCGCGACCGCGGCCCGGATCGTCTCCGGCAGGCTCCACCACGGCATGGTGTCGTCCACCGCGTCGCGGGTGAGCAGGTCGACCGCCTTGCAGATGCCGCCGACCGCGGGGCGCCAGCCGTTCGCGAACGCGCGACGCAGTACGCCTGGCATCGCGGCCTCCAGGTCCGCCAGCGCGGCAGCCTGCGCGGCCGTCGCACCGCCGCACCGCCGCACCGCCCGGCTGTACTTCAGGAACAGCCCCACGTACTCCAGCGAGTGGCCAGGGTCGGAGATGATGCGGCCCGCATCGTCGACGTAGGGCTCGCCCGCCCCGTCGACGAACTCCACCAGGTCGTGCTCCCACAGCCGCGGCCACCGGCCGCCCACGTTGACGTGCCCGTGGAGGACGTGCTGCGCCATCGCCAGGCCCAGGCCGGCCGCGTCAGGACCCGGCTCGAATTCCGCGAAGAGCGCGGCCGTGCCGAGCGAGATCATGTAGGGCCCGTGCGAGTGCGCGTCGCCGATCCAGGCCCGCGCGCCCAATTCGGGCTGCGGCTGGTCGCTGCGGAACCGCCGCGCCACCACGTCGTCATTGACCGCCAGGCAGAAGTTGCGCGCCTCATCGTACGCGGCCGCGTCGCGGAGCAGGTGCGCGGCGGCCAGCATCCCCTTGGCCGAGAAAAGGTCGCTGTAGCCGTGCGGAGACGCGGCGTCGAGCGCGAGGGGCACGCGGTCCCCACCCGCGTCGAAGCCGAACGCGTCGCCCGCGGGGGTCATGAAGAAGTGGAGATGGCCGCCATTGCGCTGCCGCGCCTGCCCCAGCCGGACGAGGAGGTCCGCTGCCAGGGCGCGGCCGCGGGCGATGCAGCGGTCGACCGCCGCGTCGCCCGCGAAGGGGGCCAACCAGGTCACGAACCGGGCGATTGATTCGAGCCCGCGGCCCTGCACCCAGCCGCTGACCACGTCGCGGCCCAGCAGGGGGTGATCCGAGGGCAAGTCCTTGCCGGTGATCAGGTCGATCTTGGTGTCGATCCAGGGATAGAACTCGCTCCGCTCCGTGCGGTCGAGAACGGCGCGCAGCTGCGTGAAAATGATGGCCTGGTACGGCTCGACGAGGGCGAGCAGGTCGACCCCCAGGGGCCGGTCGGGCAGGACGATCGGGCGGTAACGTGCGTCAATAGGTGTGAGCATCGAACAATATCCTCCGAAGCGCCTCAGGCGCGTGCCAGCGCGATGGGCGCGCCACTGCGCGAGGAGCGGTAGATCGCCTCGACAACTTCGAGGCTGCGCCGGCCCTCACGGCCGTGGACGAGCGGCGTGCCGCCGGTGCGGATGGCCGCGGCGAAATCGCGGAAGAGGGCCGCGTGCGC
>JAXGQB010000033.1:0-21924 GCA_040766655.1 Anaerolineae bacterium | reverse complement strand
TGCGGCGGCGTCTTCCGCCTCGATACCACCTACACGACCGCCGGCCAACGCGCCACGCTGCGCTATCCCGGCGGCAACGGGGGCCAACAGGGGGAAAGCGTCACGTTCGGCTATAATGCGGTGGGCCAACTCAACAGCGTGACGAGCGACGACGGCACACAATACGTGGCCAGCACGGCCTACGACGCCTAGGGGCACGCGACCGAACAGCGCCTGGACAGCGGCGCGAACGGTTTCACGCGGCAGAACAGCTACAACGCCAACGGTCGAGGATGTGCTGTGAACGACGCGGCCAGTACGACCGGCGTGCCGGGTGCCGCGGCGTTGGCCGGGCCGAATACCGCAGTGTGCGGCCACGAGAACAGTCGCTGCGACCGCCAAAGTGGCCTTGATTGGCCGCCAATCCTGCACCGGGGAACCTGACATGCCAACGAACCGTCACATTGCCATGAGATGTATGAGCCTTTGCACCCTGGCGCTGGCCGTCGCGCTGCTGGCGGCCTGCAGCGGCGCGGACGTGTCCGCGATCTACCTGGAGGCCAACCGCGGCCGCCTGGCCACGCCGGCAGCCGCAGGGGAAACGGTCACCCAGTTCGTGGTCGCGCCGGGATCGACCGCGCGCAGCATCGCGCAGAACCTCTCGGACCGGGGACTGATCTCGGATGCCCGGCTCTTCGAGGCGTTCGTGCGCGTCAACGGGCTGGCGGGCTCGCTCGAGGCAGGGACCTTCCAGCTTAGCCCCCACATGACGATTCCCCAGATCGCCTACGCGCTCACCGACGCGCGCGCGGCCGAGATCGCGGTGCGCGTGCGCGAGGGGTGGCGGCTGGAGCAGGTGGCCGACTACCTGGCGCAGAACACGCCGCTGGATGGGGCCGAGTATCGCCAGCGCGGCATCCAGGGCGTGCTCACGGGGATCGACACGGCGAGCTACGACTTCCTGGCGCTGCGGCCGCCGGGCGCGACGCTGGAGGGCTACCTGTATCCCGACACCTACCGCCTGCCCGCGGATGACACCACCGTGCTGGACCTGATGCAGCGCCAGCTGGACAGCTTCCGCGATCGGGTGATGCCCTTCTGGCGCGAGGCCGAAGCCGCGGGTGCGACCACCCTGACGCTCCACCAGGTGCTCACGGTCGCGAGCATCGTCGAGCGCGAGGCGGTGATCGACGACGAGCGGCCGATCATCGCGGGCGTCTACCTCAACCGGCTCGCACGCGACATCAAGCTGGAGGCGGATCCCACGGTCCAGTACGCCATGGGCTACCAGGCCGATTCCGGGCTGTGGTGGAAGGCGCCCGTCTACCTCGAGGAGTATGCCGGCGTGGAGAGCCCGTACAACACCTACAAGGTGAAGGGGCTGCCGCCCGGCCCGATCTGCGCACCCGGGCTGGCGAGCATCCGGGCCGTGCTCGACCCGGCGCAGCACGACTACCTGTTCTTCATGGCTAAGGGAGACGGCAGCGGGCGGCATTCGTTCGCGCGCACGTTCGACGAGCACCTCGAGAACGTGGAAGCGTACCGCCGCGGCAAGTAGGTGCGTCCGGGCCCGCGAAGCGGCGCGCCTGCGAAATGCCCGGCGAGCGTGACTTGATCACGCCGGACACGTCTTCACATACAGCGGAGTGGGGGAGGGGTGATGCGCGGGCGGTGGGCAGAGCGGATTCGGCGGGCGGCTGGCCGGCGGGCGGGCCAACCGGCCCGCCACATGGTCGCGGCTTCGATCCTGCTCGCCGTGCTGCTGCTCGGTGGGGCGTGCATGCCGCCCGTCTCCCAGCTGGGTCCCCGCCCGGCGCAGACCGCACTGGACGCGGCCGAGGTCTACCTGCAGCGCTACCAGCCCGGCCCCATCCCACGCGTCTTCCAGACCTCGCGGCTCTACGATCGGAACGGCACGCTCATCGGCGAGCTGTGGAGCGAGGGCCGCCGCGTGTGGGTGCCGCTCAGCCGGATCTCCACCTACCTGATCGATGCCACGATCGCGGCCGAGGACGCCACCTTCTACAGCAACACCGGCGTGGACGCCGCGCGCGTCATCGGCGCGGCGCTGCAGAACTACGAGGAGGGCCAGGTCGTCTCGGGCGCATCGACCATCACGATGCAGCTCGCGCGCAACCTCTTCCTCGGGCCCGACGAGCGCTACGAGCAGTCGATGGACCGCAAGATGCTGGAGGCGGGCCTCGCCCAGGAACTGACGACCCTCTTCACCAAGGACGAGATCCTGGAGATGTACCTCAACCTGGCCAACTACAGCCACCTCGCCTACGGGCCCGAGGCGGCCAGCCAGGTGTACTTCGGCAAGTCCGCGGCCGATCTCACCCTCGCCGAGGCCACGCTGATCGCGGGCATCCCCCAGCAGCCCGGCTACCTGGATCCCTATCGCAACCTGCCCGCGGTGAAGGTCCGCCAGCGCACCGTGCTCGACATGATGGTGCGCCACCGCTACCTGTCGCAGGCGAAGGCCGACGCGGCGTACAACGCGCCCATCGTGCTGAACCCCAACCCCGACCAGCCCATCAACCGGTTCCCGCACTTCGTGTTCTACGTGGAGGACGTGCTCAACGCGCGGCTGGGGCCGGATGCGGGGCTGCGCTCCGGCCTGCTCATCACGTCGACGCTCGATCTGCGCTACCAGGAACTGGCGCAGGAGATCGTGGCGAAGCAGGTGCAGGCGCTCAAGCCCAAGCACGACCTGAACAACGCGGCGCTGGTCGCGATGCTGCCCCACAACGGCGAGATCGTGGCGATGGTGGGGAGCGCGGACTTCAACAACGAGGCGATCGCAGGCCAGGTGAACGTGACCCGCGCGCTGCGCCAGCCGGGCAGCGCGATCAAGCCCGTGCTGTATGCCGCCGCGCTGGACGACGGCCTCATCTCCCCGGCCACGGTGCTGTGGGACATCCCCGTCTCCTTCCCGATCACGGGCACGAAGCCGTACGTCCCGCGCAACTACGACGGCAAGTTTCACGGGCCCATGACCGTGCGGACCGCGCTGGCGAACAGCTACAACGTGCCCGCGGTCAAGCTGTTGGACGCGGTTGGCGTCGACCGGATGCTGCGCGGCGCGGAGGTGATGGGCATCCGCAGCCTGTCGCAGAGCGGGCGCACTTATGGCCTGGCGCTGACGTTGGGCGGCGGCGACGTCACCTTGCTGGAGCTGACCACGGCGTACACCGTCCTCGCGTCGGAGGGCCGCGCGGTCGCGCCGGAGCCGATCCTGCAGGCCACGGACGCGTACGGCCGGCCGGTGCTCGGCGCACGGCGCCCGCAGGGCGAGCCGCTGCAGGCGGTGGCGCGGTCCACGGCCTTCCTGCTCACCGACATCCTGAGCGACAACGCCGCGCGGACGCCCATGTTCGGCGCGAACAGCACGCTCAAGCTGAGCGTGCCCGCGGCCGCGAAGACCGGCACCACGGATGACTGGCGGGACAACTGGACGGTGGGGTACACGCGCTACCTGGTCGCGGGCGCGTGGGCGGGCAACACCGATGGCCACCCGATGAAGCAGGTGAGCGGCGTCGCGGGCGCCGCCCCGGTCTGGCACGAGTTCATGGAGGCGGTGCTGGCGCGGCCCGAGCTGCTGGCGACCGTCGCACCCGTGTCCGCGACGGACGAGACAGGGTGGCGCTTCGAGCCGCCGCCGGACGTCGAGATGCGCGAGGCGTGCCCGCCGAAGATGACGTGCCGCGCGGGCGGCGAGTACTTCAGCACCGCCTGGATCGAGGCGGCCGGCAGCCTGGGGCCGCTGGCGGACAGCGTGGTCGAGGTGCAGTCCGCGCCCGTCTGGGCGAATCGGGCGGACGGCGGGCGGTGGACGGCCTACTGCACGACCGGGCCGGCCGCGACCCGGACGCTGCTGCGGCTGCCCCAGGCGCTCGGACTGCCGCGGGCCACCGCTGCGGTCACGGACGCCCTCGCGGCCGCGGACGCTGCGGACCAGCAGCCAGCCGGGCAGGTGGCCCTGCGAGAGGTCGACCGGCTGCGCGCCGCGGCCTGGAGCCTGCGCACGCCCCTGCCGATCGACCTGGGCCCGTGCGAGCAGCTGCCCGATCTCGTGCGCCGCGCGCTGGCCGCGGATCCCAGGCAGGGTGACGGCAGCCTCTCGTTCCGTGCGGACCTGAGCGCCGCGATGAACCCGTCCGTCGGGCCGGCCACCGCGGCTGCGTCGCCCGCTGACGCCCCGGTCCCGGTTGTGAGCGCCGCGCCAGCCGAGTTCCGGTTCGCGCTGGCGCAGGGTATCCGGAACCATGCGGAGTGCCCCGGGCATTACATCGTGGGCGCGGTGCTGAACCGGGGGGGTGCGCCGCTGGCTGGGGTGCACATCGCGATGGTGGACGAGTGGGGCAATCGGGCGGACGCGGTCAGCAAGAGCGGCGCGAACGACACGGGGCAGTACGATTTCCCGATCAACAACTTCGCGAACCGCTACACGCTCACGGTGCTCGATGGGACCGGCGCGCCGATCAGCGCGCCGGTCACGGTGGAACATCTCCAGGGCTACGGCGGCGACTCGCCGTGCCACACGGTCATCTGGCAGGCCTACTGAGGCCGCGTCACAGGGCGCAGTAGCGATCGATCTTGCGCCCGATCACCGCCAGGCTGTCCTCCCAGAAGCGCCGCTCGCGGATGTCGATGCCGAAGCGCGCGGCCAGGTCGGCCGCGGTGCCCTCGCCGGTCGACGCCAGCAGGTCGATGTAGTCCGGCACGAACGCGGCCCCGCGCTGGCGATAGATCGCGTAGAGCCCCGTGCCGAAGAGCAGCCCGAACGCGTACGGGAAGTTGTAGAACGGCAGGTCCACGCTGTAGTAGTGCGGCTTCCACGTCCACATGTAGGGGTGCAGGTGGTTGCCGTCCACCCCGTCGCCGTAGGTGGCCGCCTGGGAGCGCGCCATCGCATCACACAGGTCGTCGGCGGAGAGCTCGCCGCCCGCACGGCGCTCGAACACCTCCTTCTCGAAGAGGAAGCGCGAGCTGATATCGACGATGACCTGCGCGTCGCCGATCAGGGACGTCTCCAGGATGTTGAGCTGCTCCGCGGGATCGGTCGTCTCCGCCAGCACCGCATCCATGACGATCGTCTCGCACATGATGGACGCGGTCTCGGCGAGCACCATCGGGGTGATGCTCTGCAGGGTCGTCTTGTCCGCGCGGTAGTGGCACTCGTTGTGGAACGCGTGGCCCAGCTCGTGCGCGAGCGTCGACACCTGGTCCAGGCTGCCGTCGAAGTTGCACATGATGCGCGACTCCTTCGGCGCGCGCACGCCCATGCAGAACGCGCCGCCCCGCTTGCCCTCCCGCTGCTCCGCGTCGATCCAGCTCCCCTCGAAGGCCCGCCGCGCGAGGTCCTGCAGGATGGGCGAGAACGAGCCGAAGTGCGTCAGGATGAAGTCGCGGGCCTCGGCGAAGGTGTAGGCCTTCTTCGACTCAGCGGCCGGCGCCCAGATGTCCCACCAGGCGAGGCGCTCCTTGCCCAGCCGCTCCGCCTTGCGATGCCAGTAGCGGCGGAAGGTGGGGAACGCGTCCTGCATCGCGGCCATCATCGCGTCGAGCGTCGGCCGGTCGATGCGGGCCCGGTCGATGGCCGCGTGCAGCGCATCCTCGCGGCCCCGGCGCCGGCTGAGCGTGACCCCGGCACCCTTGATCCCGTTCATGCACGCGGCCAGCGGCTCGCGGGCCGAGGCCAGCAGCGCGAGTTCCGCCTCGTAGGCGCGCCGGCGCACGTCCTCTTCGGGGTGCGAGTGGAGGTTGATGAGCGCGGGCAGGGGCAGCTTGCGCACCTCGCCGCCCACCTGTAGCTCCGCGCTGAGCTGCGACGTGATGACCCCCTGCAGGTTGGACCACAGGTTGGTGCTGCTGAGCGAGAGTTCTGCGGCGAGGCCTTCGAGCGCCTCGGGCATCAGGTACTTGCTCTGCCGGGCCGCCTCCTGCAGCGCGAACGCGTGGCTGCCTGCGCTGCTGTTGGCCGCGATCACCTCGTCCAGCACCGGCGCCAGGCGGCCCGCCAGCGCCTCCAGCCGCGTGCGCAGCTGGTGCAGCCGCGCGCTGACCATCTCGAACTCGGAGTCGAGGCGTCGGGCCAGCAGGTTGTGAGAATCGGTCGCGACGAACGAGTGGATGTAGGGGCCGATCGTGCGCGCCTGCTCGAAGAGCGCGTTGAACCGGTCGATCGTCTCGCCCAGCAGCGGCGCGAGCTCGCCGACCGGCGTCTCGGGGCCGAGGCGATCCAGGTGCTCGTCGAAGAAGCGCTCGAGTTCGGCGACCTGCTCCGCGTGGCCGGCCGTGGCGGCCTTGAACTCGGCCGACTCGAGCCCGGGGTAAACGTTGGAGAGGTCCCAGCGCGGGGGATTCGCGGTCATTGCGTCACTCCTTTTCATGTTAACTGGCATGCGTCAGGGCAGGTCCAGGGTCAGGCCGACGGGGCAGTGGTCGGACCCCTTGACCTCGGGCAGGATGAAGGCATCGGCGATGTGGGGCACGAGATCGGGCGTGACGAAGAAGTAGTCGATCCGCCAGCCGACGTTCCGCTCGCGCGCCTGGCCCCACTGCAGCCACCATGTGTACGCGCCCTCCTCGTCGGGGTGGCAGTGGCGGAACGAGTCGACATAACCGGCGGATACGACGCGGTCCAGCCACGCGCGCTCCTCGGGCAGAAAGCCGGTGGTCTTCTCGTTCGCCTTCGGCCGCGCCAGGTCGATCGGCCGGTGCGCGGTGTTGACGTCGCCGCAGAAGATGAGCGGCTTGCCGCACGCCCTGCGGCTCTCGCAGAAGTCGAGGAACGCGTCATAGAAATCGAGCTTGTAGGGCACGCGCTCCTTGTCCCGGCCACCGTTGGGGAAGTAGCAGTTGATGAGGGTGAACTCGTCGTACTCTGCCACGACCGTGCGGCCCTCGTCGTCGAACTCCGGGCGGCCGATGCCGAGGGAGACCGCGCGCGGCTCGCGGCGGCTGAAGAGTGCGGTGCCCGAGTGGCCCTTCTTGCGCGCCGAGGCCTGCCACGCGGTGAAGTAGGGGGGAGGCGCGACCATCTCCGCGGGGAGCTGGTCGATCTCCGCCCGCGTCTCCTGCAGGCAGAGGATGTCGGGCGCGGCCGCGTCGAGCCACGAGAGGAAGCCCGCGCGGTGGATGGCCCGCGCGCCGTTGACGTTCCAGGAAAGGAGGGTGATGGTCATGATAGAGGGGAGTATACCGGCCGCGCGGGGATCGCGCAACCGCGCGGCCGCGGCGCGTGGCCGCGGTAAGCTCCTCGCTTCCGTTTACCTGCTCACGCGGATGCGGGGGTTCAGGACGCCGTACAGCATGTCCGCCGCGAGGTTGGAGAGGCTGAAGATGGCCACGATCACCATGCTGCACGCCTGGATCAGGGTCAGGTCGCGGCGTTGGATGCCATAGACGAGAAGCCGGCCCAGTCCCGGATAACCGAAGAGCTGCTCGGTGACGATCAGGCCCCCGATGAGATAACCGATGCCCATCGCCACCACCGTGACCGTCGGCAGGAGCGCGTTGCGGAGGACGTGCTTGAACAGCACCTGCATCGGCGGCAGGCCCTTGAGCTCCGCCGCCCGCACGTAATCGGTCTTCAGGACGTCGATCGTGCTGGCGCGCGTCATGCGCGCCACGTAGCCAAGGCTGGTCAGGCTGACAGTGATCGCAGGCAGGATCAGGAAGCGAAACGCCTCCTTGAAGGTTGCGTCAGGTGAGATGGATGAGTTGGCCGGCAGCACCTTCAGGGAGAACGCGAAGAACGCGATCAGCAGGAGGCCGGTGACGAACTCCGGCAGCCCGACGAAGGCCATGGTCGCGGCTGAGATGGCCTGGTCCACGGTTTTTTCGCGCTTCAGCGCCGCGATGACGCCCAACAGGATGCCCAACGGCACGTAGAAGAGGAGCGACACGGCGCCCAGCATGGCCGAATTGCGCAGCCGCGCCATGATCATGGGCTGCACGGGCTGCCGGCTGGTCATCGAGTTGCCCCAGTCGCCGGTGACGAAGCCGCCAAGCCAGTCGAGATACTGGACGGTGATCGGCCGGTTGAGGCCGAGTTCCTCGCGCAGGTTCGCCACCGCTTCCGGGGTGGAGAACTGGCCCAGGACCACCTGTGCAACGTCGCCCGGCAGGAACTGGGTCGCGGCAAAGATGACGATGGACGCCAGGAGCATGGTCAGGAGGATGAAGCCCAGGCGGCGGAACAGGTAGGTGGCCATTGACTTCTCCTTCTACTTGCACGGCGCGCCGAGCGGCGTCTGGAGCCGGCGAAGCTCGGCCTGCGGGATGTGGCAGCAGATCCGATGATCGTTGCCTGCGTCCTGCCAGGGCGGTTCCACTGTCTCGCAGATCTCGCCGATCTTGCGCGGGCAGCGCGTGTGGAACCGGCAGCCCCCAGGGATGTCGACCGCGCTGGGCACTGCCCCATGCAGGCGGATCCGTTCCTGCTGTGCATCCGGGTCGGGGATCGGCATGGCGGACAGCAGCGCCTCGGTGTACGGGTGAAACGGCGGGGAGAAGACCGATTCGGCCGCCCCGACCTCCCAGAGACGTCCCAGGTACACGACCGCGATCCAATCCGCCAGATGCAGGACGGCCGCGAGATCGTGCGAGATGAAGAGATACGACGTCTTCTTCTCGGCCTGCAGCTCTTCCAGGAGGTTCATGAGCGACGCCTGCACCGATACGTCCAGGGACGAGATGGGTTCGTCGCAGATCATCAGTGTGGGATCGGCGGCAAACGCGCGCGCGATGGCCACGCGCTGCTTCTCGCCGCCGCTGAGCTCGTGGGGCAACCGGCTGGTGTATTCCTGGGGGAGGTTGACTGCCTGGAAGAGCGCTTTCAACCGTCCATCGATCTCGTCCTTAGGGACCTTCCCCAGCAGTTCGAGCGGTCGCGCGACGCTCTGGCCGACCGTCTGCTGCGGATTCAGCGACGCGTCGGGGTTCTGGAAGACCATCTGGATCTTCTTCAGTTGCTCGACCGGCCGTTTCCGGACGGCATAGGGCAGGTGCACTCCCTCCAGTTCCATCTTGCCCGAGGTGGCCTCTTCCAGGCCCGCAATGCAACGCGCAAAGGTCGTCTTCCCGCAGCCGCTTTCGCCGACGATGCCCATCGTGAAGCTGCCCCGCACGCGCAGGGAGATATCGTCCACCGCGCGCACCGCCCTGCCGCGCCCGGCCAGGAGATCCATCAGGCCGCGCGCGGGTGCCGGAAAGTGCTTCACGATGTTGCGTGCCTCGAGAACAACCGGGCCCGCCTGCTTCTCCGTCTGTGCGCTCCGCGCCTCACGCCGGGCAGCCGCTGCGTACGTCTCGGCGTTCGATTGCAGCTCGGGCCAGCGTCGACACGATGTCCAGTGAGATTCCTCCGCCTCCACGTAGGGCGGCCGCTCGGCGCGGCAGGCGTCCTCGACCAGCGGACAGCGCGGCGCGAAGATGCAGCCGCTGGGGAGTTGATCGGGACGCGGGATGTGGCCCTTGATGGTGTTCAGGACGATGTCCCGGTTGCAGACGTCGACCTTGGGCACACAGCCCAGCAGGCCGAGCGTGTAGGGGTGGAGCATCTGCTTGAACACCTGGCGGACGAACCCCTGCTCGACGAGCTCGCCCGCGTACATGACGCCCACGCGGTGGCAGATGCGCGCGACGACGCCCAGGTTGTGCGTGATGTAGAGGACGGACGTCTCATACTCGTGCAGGAGGTCGCGCACCAGGTCCAGGATCACGGCCTCGGTCGTCACGTCCAGCGCGGTGGTCGGCTCGTCCATGATCAGCAAGCGCGGATTGGTGGTCAATGCGATGGCGATCAGGACGCGCTGCAACATGCCACCGGATAGCTGGTGGGAGTAGCGCCGCGCGACGGCCTCCGGATCGGCCATGCGGACCTTGGACAACATGTCGACGGCCTTGGCCCAGGCTTCCTGCTTGCCCATGCCCAGATGCAGCCGGGCCACCTCTGCGATCTGTTCGCCGATGACGATCGAGGGATTGACGGAGGTGTTCGGATCCTGGTGAACCATGGTGATCTTCGCACCCCAGACCTTGCGAACCTCGGCCTGGGACAGATCCATCAGGTTGACGCCGTCCAGCGCGACCTGACCGCCGGAAACCCGGCCGTTGGCGGGCAGATAGCGCACGATGCCGCGGGCGAGGGTGGTCTTTCCCGAACCGGACTCTCCGACGAGCCCGTAGATCTCACCGGGTGAAATGTGCATCGAGACGTTGCGGACCGTGGGCAGCGGGCCCTTTTCAGTATCGTAGACGATCGTCAGATCGCGCACATCCAGTGTGGGCCGATTGGCCGCGCCAACTTGATCGTTCATAGGGACCTCACCCACTCACCCCGCCAGGGAGCAGCATGCGCCGCAAGCCATCGCTCATGAATCCGATGCCCACGACCAGCAACGCGATGGCGCCCGCGGGGAAGAGGAGCACCCAGGGCGCTTGTGAGAAGTAGTTGCGCGCCTCGCCGACCATCAAGCCCCAGTCGGGCGCGGGCGGCTGGACGCCAAGTCCCAGGAAGCCAAGCGATGCCACGAGGAAGATCGCGTAAGAGAAACGCATCGAGGACTCGACGGCCAGGGGAGGCAACACGCTGGGCAGGATCTCCCTGAACATGATGTAAGCAGCCGACTCGCCTCGCAGCTTGGCTGCCTCGACAAACTGGCGCGTCTTGAGGTCGAGCACCACACTGCGCACGACGCGGGAGACCATGGGAATGTAGAGAACGCCGACCACGATGATGACATTGGAACGTGAAGGCCCCAGCGTGCCCAGAATGAGCATGGCGAGCAGCAACGGCGGCACGGCCAGCAGCACATCCACGAGACGCATGGCAAACTCGTCCAGCAGCCCGCCGAAGTAGCCGGCCAACAGGCCCAAGGTCAATCCCAGCAGGACTGCGACCAGTGTTCCGGTGCCTGCGACCAGGAAGACATCGCGGCTGCCGACCAGCACCCGGCTGAAGATGTCGCGGCCGAACTGGTCCGTGCCGAAGACGTGTTCGCCCGAGGGCGGCTGGAGCCGGTCTGACAGGACCTGGTCGGTGTACCCGTACGGTGCAATGAGCGAGCCAAAGACAGCGGTCAGGACGAATAAACCGACGATGGCGATGCCGATCAGCGTGGCCGGATAGCGTCGGAGGCGTTTCAGGGTCAGCAGCAAGCCAGCAGGCTGGCGCCGGAGTGAAGCCGATTGGGGTTGCATCCGGTAGTCACCTCCGGGGAGGGGGCGGACCTTGCGGCCCGCCCCCGCAACAGGGTCGCGTTACTTCTGGAAATAGACCCGACTCAGGTCGACTGCGGTGCCCAGGTAGCCGGTCGGCACGATGCCCTGAAGGTCGGCGCTTGCGCCCCACAGGCTGAAGCCGAAGAACGGGATGATCACAGGGCCGCGATCGATGAAGATCCGCTGAATCTGAGCGTAGATCTCCTTCCGCTTGGTGGTGTCAAGCTCGCTCGCGGCGGCAGTGGCCAGATCGTCCAGTTCCTGGTCACACCAATGGCTTTCATTCCACTCTGCGGCACACGTGTACGCGAAGGTCAGGTAGGTCTGTGGCACGGCGCGCGCGCCCCAGTCGGTGATGGCAAAGTCCGCTTCAAGCCAGACGTTGTCCGCTCCGTAGTAGACATCAGACGGCATGAGTTGGATCTCAACGTTCACGCCGATTTGGGCCAGCTGTTCCTTCAGGATGGTGGCCATGGCCGGGACGGGTGAGATCTGCTGTGCAACCAGGGCGATCTCCATGCCGTCAGCATAACCCGCATCGGTCAGGAGCTGCTTGGCCTTGGCGATGTCGGGCATGAGCTCGGGAACGTCAAGGTAGATTTCGGAGTAGGCAGGGCCGAACGGTGTGTCACGGCCGGTGACGCCCAGCCCTTCGAATGCCGCGTCCAGGATGGCCTTGCGATCGACGGCAAGCTTGAAGGCCTGGCGCACGCGCACGTCCTCGAACGGCTCACGATCGCTGCGCATGTGGACGACGAAGTGCGTGTTGGACGGCTTCTTGTAGACGACCACGTTCGGGTCCTGCTCGAGGGTCGGCACGAACTCGGTCGGCAGATAGAGGAGGTAGTCGACCTGGCCCCCGCGCAACGCCTCGACCTGGGCGGACGGCTCAGCCATGAAGATGAACTCCATGCCGTCCAGGTACGGCAACTGGTTGCCGTCAGCATCCTTGCGCCAGAAGTTCGGATTTCGCTTGAAGACCATGCGATCCTCGGGCAGGTAGCTCTCGACGATGAAAGCGCCCGTCCCGATCGCTTCTGTCTTGGGATCTTCGATGCCGTTCCACAGGATCACCGAATGATAGTCCGCCACGTCAGCCAGGAAGTCCGGGTTCACCGTGTTGAGGGTGAACACGACGGTGGCGTCGTCGGGGGTCGTGATGTCAGTGATGTTCGAAAGGAGTCCCACCGTGGCAGTGCCCAGCTCCGGATCACGCAGGCGATCGAAGGTGAACTTCACGTCCTTCGACGTGAGTGGTTCGCCGTTGGTGAAATTCACGCCCTGACGAAGGGAGAAGGTCCAGGTCAGGCCGTCCGCGCTGGTCTCCCACTTTTCGGCCAGGCTCCGACTCGGATCGGGTCGGAGGTCTTCGTCGATATAGACGAGATAGTCGCCCCACTGCCGGCCGATTTCCTCGTCGGAGATGCTGCTGTAAAACGCAGGATCCAGGACGGTCGGCGCGAAGTAGGCATGCCGCAGGATGCCGCCGTACTTCTCGGATGCCGCCGGGACCGCGACGGGCTCGGCGGCAGCGGGCGGTGCAGCCTCGGGGGCCTTGGTCGGCTCCACGACAGCGGGCGCGGCGGGCGCAGGCGCGGCAGGCGCAGGCGCGGCAGGCGCAGCGCAGGCGCTCAGCAACACGCTGAGAATGATCACCGCGGCGATCATCGGATTGAATTTGCGGGATGGTGACATTGGTCTTCTCCTTCCGAAGAGATGAATTGGGGTATCTCAAGTAGTCGCGGGCAAGTGATTTCGTTCAGAGGCGCCTCCCCTGCGGTAAGTGTACCACATATCTGGCTCCGTCTGCTTTCAATCGGGGGCAGGGCAGCGGCAGACTCAACGCAGAGTGCCTGCACGTTCTGCTCAACTTGCCTCTGCCACGATTCGATCGATGGCTGCCTGCACGTCCGCGGGAAGCGGCTCGGGCCGATGCGTCGCGAGCAGCTTCAGCGCCTTCTCCTGCGCGCGTTGGCGCAGCGTCTTCGCGCCGGATTGGCTCCAGTCCTCGTACGGCTTGCGGTCGAACAACTTCGGATACCAGTCCTTCTTGTAGTGAAGCCGGGTGTGCTCGGACCCGATGAAATCGCCGTGCGGGCCGATCTCGTCGATCAGATCCAGCGCCAGCGTCTCTTCGTTGACCTCCAGCCCCTTCATGAAGTGCTTGGTGTACGCGATCAACTCATCGCAGATCACGATCTGCTCGATGGAGTTGCACATGCCGCCTTCGAGATAGCCGACGTCGTGCGTCAGCTGCGCGCCGGCCAGGGCTTCAAGCACGATCGAGAACGCCGCCTCGGCCGCGGCCTGCTCGTCGGGGATCTTCGAGTCGCTGCAGCCTGCCAGCCCGAAGATGGGCAAGCCATAGCGGTGCGCGAGCTCCACCAGCATCACGCGGTTGGTGGGGTCACCGTACGCGTCGACCGTCGTGCGCATGTCGAGCATGTCGTTGACGCCGCCGGTCAGGATGACCGGTGCGCCCTCGCGCTTGATCTGGCTGATCACCAGGCCGGCGAGCTCGCCCGCATTTGCCATGGCGATCGCACCGGCTGCCGTGACGGGACCCGTGATGCCGCGCAGGACCACGGGCGTGTAGGTGGTGGGCAGGCCCTTCCCGGCCATGAAGAGCAGCTTCTGCAGTGCCTCCGCGTTGTGGCGCAACGGGTGCGACACGTTGATATAGAGGGCGCAGATCGGGTTGCGCCGCAAGGCTTCCTCGCCGCCAGCCACCGCCTCGGCCATCCTGATCACGTCCACGCAGCCCCCGAACTCGGTGGTGACGAACAGGATCGGCTTGGTGCTGTTCATCAGCATGGCGCGCATCTGGTGGCGATCCGACACCATCTGGTCCACGTCGGAGGCGATGCAGAACGACATGAGAAAGTCGATGTTGGGCAGTGCATCGCACACGCGTGACGCTTCCTCGATGTCCTGCAAGACCCCCCGGCGCCGCTCGCCCGTGCGCACATCGATCACGTTCGGGCAGTCCGAGCCTGGCCCGAAGAAGACGTTATTGCGCTCCAGCGGCATCACGCGGCGGCCGTTGCGGTCACAGATGACGGCACGTTTGGGCGCGATGCTCAAGGCCCACTCGACCAGGCCAGGCGGTATGCGCACCCGGTTGCCGTCTTCCACCTTCAGCCCCTTGTGTTCGAGCAGCTCGACGGCTTCCGGTTCGTAGAGGACGACCCCGGTCCGGTCGAGGATCTCCAGGCTGGCGTGATGCAGCCGCTCGATCTGGTCATCTGAGACCTTGCGGAAGCGAGGCGTGTCGTAGGACGTGTAGTTGCTTTGTAGGGTCACGACGGGTACTCCTTGTATGAATCTAATCCGCTGAGATAACTATCATCGGCGCCGGAGGACTTCAGGGCGCGTTGCGCGGCCTGGCTCAGTGCTTCTTCGACCAGCACCGGCAGGACGGCCAGGCGGTACTCGCGCGATGCCCGCAGGACGTTGCTGCGCGGATGGGCGTCGCACAGGGCAAGTCGTGCGGCCTCCGCGAAGGCGCTTTGCGTTGGTGGAAGACCGGCCAGGAAGGACTCGGCATCCCCGGCCCGCACGGGACAGGGGCCGACCGGTCCCACCGCGATGGCGGCGGAAGCGATCAGGTCTCCATCGAGCACGAGCCTGATGGCGCAGTTGAGCGTCGGCAGCACCAGGGAGGGACGCCTGCCGGCGCGTCGCCAACCCGTGCCCCATGGTCGCTCAGGCAGGGGGAACCGGATGTGCGTCACGAGTTGCCGCGCGGAATCGATGCGTGACCGGCCCGGACCCTCGTACAACGAGGCCACGGGCCGCCAAAGCCGATCGGGGGACTCCTGCTCCGCATCGTCGAGCCCTGATGGCGCGTCATCGACATCCAGCACCCGAACCTCTGCGTGGAGCGCGATGGCGATGATCGCGCCGTCGGCTGCAGGCATGGCCTGAATAAGATTGCCAGCCCAGGTCGCAGCGGTCTGGATGGGCGCTGCGCCGACCGACGCTGCCGCCTCGACCAGCGCGTGGACGTGCTGCTTCAGGTAGGGATGCTCGCGCAGCACGGCGAAGGTCACCGCCGCGCCCAGCGTGGCCCAGCCGCCAGTGATGTCAATGCGGTTCAGCTCGGGGATGCGCGTGACGTCGACCAGGCTCGAGGGATGGTGCTTGTCGCTCTGCATGTCGGGGAGCATGTCCGTGCCGCCCGCGATGATGCGGGCGCGGCCGTTGTGCTCCCGGAGCAGATGAACGGTCTCTTCGATGGTGTCGGGGACCAGGTATTCGGTCATCTTTCCTTCCGAAGAGGCGGGGTCTCCCCGCCCTGCCGTCCGCAATCCGAGGGCATCGGGCGAGGTGACCTCGCCCCTACGCATGCCGTATTGCCCGCAACACCCGTTCCGGTGTGGCCGGAATCTGCCTGATCCGCGTCCCGATCGCGCGGGAGATCGCATTGATGATCGCCGGCGTGGCGGGCAGCATGGCCGCCTCGCCGAGGCCCTTGACGCCGTGCGGGCCGTACAGGCTGGGCGTTTCCACCAGGATCACCTCGGTGCTGGGGACGGACCTGGCCGTGGGCAGATAGTAGCCGGCAAACCCGCGCGTGTGACCGGGGATCACCTCCTCCATCAGCGCGGCGCCGACGCCCATGATCATCGCGCCCTCGATCTGCCCCTCCGCATCCAGCGGATTGACCACGCGGCCGACGTCGTGGCTGGCGATCATGCGGAGGACCCGCGTCTCTCCCGTGCGCAGGTCTACCTCGACCTCCGCGACGTGCGCGCCGGTGACGAAGAGGGGGGCGTATTCCGGCGACGTTTCGGGAGGGAAGCGGTCGGTCAGGTCGAGGAAGCCGCGCGGCCGGCGCGATTTGCCGATCCGGTCGAACTCCGCCGCGATGGCGGCCAGCGGCACGGTCGCTCCGTCCGGCGCAATCACGCGGTCCGATCGTATCTCAAGTGCCACAGGCGTCCGGTCGAGCATCTCGGCCGCCATGCCCAGCACCTCCCGCCTGAGCGCCTGGGCCGCGGCGGTCACCGCGCCGCCGACGAAATAGGTCGCGCGTGACGCACCCTGGATGCCGCTGTCAGGGACGCGTGCCGTGTCGCCGTTGACGACCTCGACCTGCTCGCGCGACACCCCCAGCGCATCCGCTGCCAGCTGAGACATGACCGTGGTGATTCCCTGTCCGTAATCAGCCGCGCTGCAATAAACGACAAAGCGCCCATCTCGTGCGAGCTCAGCCTGCGCCTCGATGCGGAGCGTGCCCGACTTACCGAAGCGGTACCACATTCCCGCAAGGCCAACGCCGCGCCGCACGGTTGGCGACGGCGCCGAGCGGTTAAACGCATCGACGTCGGACTTACAGGCCAGGTAGTGCGGCCAGATGGCCTCAAGGACCTGGATGAAGCCGATGGTCTCACCGATAGGATAGCCCAGGAACGACGGCTCGCCGGGCTGCAGGCTGTTCTGCAGCCGGAACGCCAGCGGGTCCACCCCCAGTTGCTCGGCCAACTCATCCAGGGCACACTCGGTGGCAAAGGCTGACTGCGTTGTGCCGAAGCCGCGGTACTGGCCGCACTTCGGGCCATTGGTGTAGACCGTCTGCGCGAAGGCATCGACCGCCTGCCACCTGTAGGGCCCGCCGCTGGCCGTCACCGCGTAGTTCGGTATGTATTGGCCGGCTGAGTCATAGCCGCCCGTATTCGCATCGATGTGCACCTGGATGCCGGTCAGCGTGCCATCTGCGGTCGCACCGATCTTGTTTCGAATCACGTATGGGTGCCGCTTAGGAGAGGCATCGAACGATTCGCTTCGGCCGAAGACCAGCCGTACGGGCCGGCGCACTGCGTACACCATGAGCGCGGTGGCGACGAACGGCCATGGATCTTGCTTGCCCCCAAACGATCCGCCGGTGGGCGGCGTGATCACCCGCACGTGCTCCAGTGGCAGCGCCAGTGCATTGGCAATGTACTTCTGTTGGTAGAATGGCTCGTGGTTGCCGCCGGCCACGGTGAGCCGGCCCTCCTCGTCGTAGTAGCCCAGCAGCGCCTCGCGCTCCAGCGCCGAATGCTCCAGAAACGCGGTGCGGTATTCCTGTTCGATGACGAGGTCCGAAGCCGCGAACGCAGCGTCCAGATCGCCGTGAGCCACCGCGTACGTGGTCAGTACGTTGTCCTCGCCGCCGGCGATGTGGACCGCGCCCGGCTGCAGAGCCTCGTCAGTCTCGAAGAGGTGCGGCAGGACCTCGTAGCCGGCCTCGATGGCGGCGACGCCGGCCCTGGCCGCGGCAGCCGTCTGCGCCACTACCAGTGCGATGGGAGCACCGATCATACGGACCGTGGCGCCCACGGGGGCCAGCACCGGCTCCTCCTGGCTGTAGTCTGACAGGCCATTCTCACCCGGGATGTCGCCGGCCGTCAGCACGGCCTGGACCCCCGGCACGCGCGTCGCGGGCTCCGTGTTCAGCGAGACCAGCCGTGCATGGTGATGGGGCGAGCGCAGCACCGCGCCGTGCAGCATGCCCGGCATGACGATATCTTCGACGTAGCGCGCCGAGCCGGTCACCTTGGGGATCGAGTCGGTTCGCAGGGGGCTGCCGCCGATGATCTCCCGGACAGTCAAAGGTTGCCCCTCGACGGTGGGCGGCTGCCCCATGACCCCGGCGCCGGGCTGCGGCGTGTCGCCGGCGCATCCTTGCCCGCGCGACGCGGCCAGCTTGACGGCCTCGATGATCTTGACATAGCCCGTGCACCGGCAGAGGTTGCCCTCCACAGCGTCGACGATCTGCTCGTCAGAGGGATGCGGCTCCCGATCGAGGAGACCCTTGGCAGCCATCAGCATGCCGGGCGTGCAGAAGCCGCACTGCACCGCGCCACGCTCCACGAACGCGGCCTGCAGCGGGTGCAGCCGTTCGAGAGGCGCCCAGCCACCCGCGTTCGCAACGCCAGGCGCCAGGCCTTCGACCGTCTGGACGGAGCGACCGGCCACCTTGCCAACGGGCGTCAGGCATGAGCGCACGGCCTGCCCGTCCAGCAGCACGGTGCACGCACCGCACTCGCCCTCGTGGTCGCACCCTTGTTTCGTGCCGGTCAGTCCGAGGTCTTCACGCAGGACATCGAGGAGGGGACGAGCCGGGTCCACTTCGACCGTGACGGGACATAGATTGACGAGGAATGAAATGGTGGCCATGTGCTCTTTCCAGGAGAAGGGACTGGGAACGTCCCCTGACCTTGCCATGCGACGACGGTCCGTTGCACATGCCGAATTGTACCACGTTTTGCCGTATTGGTCTCCCGCCCTGTAGAATAGGGGTCAACCACGCACTCAAAGGAGAGTCAAGCATGCAATCGAAGCTATTCAACGTCGCACTCGGCCAGGCGCCGGCCGATCTCGTCATCACCAACGGCCAACTGGTGAACGTGCTGAGCGGGGAGATCTACCCCGGCGGGGTGGCCATCGCGGGCGACCGCGTGGCCGCGATCGGGGAGGTCGAGTACGCGATCGGCGAGGGCACCCGGGTCATCGACGCCGGGGGCAACTACATCGTCCCCGGGTTTGTCGAGGCCCACATCCACCCCGAAAGCGCCAACCTGACCCCCGCGCGCTTCGCGGAGGTCGTGCTGTGCCACGGCACCACGAGCGTCTTCACCGACCTGCACGAGATCGGCGTGGTGACCGGGATGGCCGGCATGGAAGCCGCGCTGCGCGAGGGCCAGCAGACGCCGCTCAAGCACTACTGGGTCGTGCCTTCGCACGTGCCCTTCTCCCCCGGGCTGGAGACGAGCGGCGGCTCGATCGACTCGTCGGTGATCGCGCCCGCCCTGCAGCGGCCCGACGTGGTGGGCCTGGGCGAAGTGGTGTCGCAGTACGTGCTGTTCGGCCTGGAGGACCTGCAGCGGTCCATGGAGGCGACGCGCGCGGCCGGCAAGGTGCTGGCAGGGCATGCGCCGGAGACCAAGGGCCCCGCTTGGAGCGCCTACGTCAGCACCGGCGTGTTCAACGACCACGAAGCGCTGGAGGCCGAGGAGGTGCTCGACCGCGTGCGCAACGGCGTCCACGCCCAGTTGCGCCACAACCTGATCGTCCCCACGCTACCGGGCCTGCTCAAAGCCGTCAGCGAGCACCATGCCGACACCCGCCTGATGTCGCTGGTGACCGACGACACGACCGCGATCGCACTGACGCAGGACGGCCACCTGGACTACCTCGTGCAGCTCGCGCTGGCGCAGGGCGTGCCGTTCCTCACCGCGATCCGGATGGTCACGCTCAACGCGGCCGCATCCTTCCGGAAGGACAACGAGCTCGGCGCGCTGGCGCCCGGGCGGCCGGCGGACGTCAACATCGTCACGGGACCCGAGGATTTCAAGGTGCTGAAGACGATTGCCGGCGGCAAGCTGGTTGCGGAGGGCGGGCGGCTCATCGAGCCGGTGCAGCTGCCCGAGCACGACCCGGTGCTGCTGCACACCTTCAACCTGAAGGCGTCGGTCAGCGCGCAGGACCTCGTGATCGCTGCGCCGGCGGGCGCGACCGCGGCGAAGGTGAAGATCATGCGCACCCTGCCGTGGGTGCCGATCACCGAGGGCGGGGACGCGACGCTGCCCGTGGTCGACGGCCACCTGGGTCCGGACCTGGCCCAGGACCTCGTGCACATCGCGGTGGTGGAGCGCCACCACGCCACCGGGAACATCGGCAAGGCGTTCATCGGCGGGTTCGGCCTCCAGCGCGGCGCGCTCGCGTCGAGCATCGGGCACGACAGCCACAACGTCGTCGTGATGGGCGTCGATCCGGCGGACATGGCCGTGGCCGTCAACCGGGTGGCCGGGATGGAGGGCGGCATTGTGGCGGTCGACCGCGGCCAGGTGCTCGCGGAGATTCCGCTGCCCGTGTGCGGCCTGCTGACCGACGTCGACGCGTGGACGCTGAGCGAGCAGCGCCAGAAGGTGCTCGACGTGGCACGCGAGTTCGGCTGCACCGTGCCCGAGCCGTTCATGTTCCTGTCGTTCATCACCCTCGCCGCGATCCCGGCCTTCGCCATCACCGACAAGGGCTTCGTCGACTGCTTCCAGCAGACCATCGTCGACCCGGTGGAAGCCTGGGCCTGAGCCGACGGATGGACCGACCATGAACGATGTCAATGCCGATGCACGCGGACATACGATCCTCTTCGTTTCGCACTGCGTCCTGAACCAGAATGCCAAGGTGCGCGGGATCGCCACCTACCCGGGCGCGGTCCGGCCGATCGTGGAACTGCTGCTGGAGCGCGGGGTGGGGATCTACCAGATGCCGTGCCCGGAGATGGCCTACATGGGCGCGATGCGCTGGGGGCAGGTGCGTGACCAGTACGACTCGCCCATGTTCCGGCGGTTCTGCCACGGCCTGGCGCAGCAGACGCTGGACCAGGCGATCGAATACCGCCGCGGGGGCTACCAGGTGCTCGGTTTCGTCATGGTGGACGGCAGCCCGGTCTGCGGGCTGAAGCGGACGCCCCAGCCCGCGACCGAGGGCGAGATGTGGGGCGGCATGACGCGGTACATTCCAGCCCAGCGCTTTGCGTACGGGCAGGGGGTGTACTGTGAGATCCTGCAGGCTGAGGCGGCGCGCCTCGGCCTGCAGGACCTCCCGTTCGTGAGCACGCCCGAGGTCCCCGATGCCGGCTCGTTCGAAGAAGCGCTGCGGGCAATCCGGGCGTTGCTGCCGGGAGGGTGACCGTATGAACTCCTTGGAGCGCCTGATCGCCGCGGGACAGGGGGAGCCCACCGACTGCGTGCCGGTGGCGCCCGGCGTCGGCCACTACGCCGCGTTCCGGGCCCGCCGGCCGATGACGCAGGTCGCGTTCGACCCCGAGCTCATGGCGGACGTCGTGCTCAGCAGCCTCGCCCGCCACGGCTACGACTCGTGCAGCCCCATCACCGACTACGGCATCGGCACAGAGAGCATGGGCAGCACTGCGGTCGTGCGCGACTGGGAACAAACATTTGTGGCCGACTTCGCTGTTAAGTCGAAGGCCGACGTGGCGCATCTGCGGCTGCCTGATCCCCTGAAGGACGGCCGCATGCCCGTGATCATCGGGTGCGAGCAGATCCTGGTGGAGCGGGCGGGCGCGACGGCCGGCGTGAACGGCGCGCTGGCCGGCCCGCTCTCGTTCGCTGCGAACCTGCGCGGGCCCCAGCAGCTCCTGTACGACGTGCTGGAAGAGCGACAGCTCGTCACCGACCTGGTTCGCATCTCGCTCGACGCTGCGAAGTCGTTCGGCGAAGCGCAGATCGTGCACGGCGGCGTGAGGACCGTGAACATCTACGAGCCGATCACGACCCTGGTCTCCACCGCCTGCGGTGACGAGTTCAGCTTCCCGTACCTGGCGGAGTTGATTTCTCATCTGCACGGCCTGGGCGCGAAGGTGCTGCTGCACATCTGCAACGACACCACCCGCCTGCTGCCGCGCATGGTCGACGTGGGCGCGGACATCCTTAGCCTGGACTGGCAGGTCGACCTCGGCCGGGCCAGGCAGGTGGCGGGGACGCGTGCGTCCGTCTCTGGCCACGTCGCAACCCATAATCTGGCCATGGCCGGTCCGGACGCGATCTATGCGGAGTCCTGCCGCTGCATCGAGCGTGGCGCGGGGCGGGGGCGATACACCCTCAGCTCGTCGTGCGAAGTGCCGATCGAGACGCCGCCCGAGAACATCGACGCGATGGTGCGCGCGGCCCGCGAGTTCGGCGCGGCGTTCCTGCAGCGGGT
>JAXGQB010000032.1:0-22796 GCA_040766655.1 Anaerolineae bacterium | reverse complement strand
CAGGCGACTCACGCCGCCTGCCCAGACGATATGAAAGGTTACTGCCCGCGGTCGATCACGCGGGTCCGACTGGTGACGAAGGCCGGTGACACCGTCCACGTCCGGTCGACGTTCAGGGCATCGGCATCCGGAACCCTGGCCGAGACGGCCGTTCCGAAGACCGGCGTCCATTCCAGCTCAGCGCTTTCCTCGACCGGGGCCACGCTCGCCGCTGCAGCCGTGGCGCCCTGGAAGACCAGGCGTCCCTCGATTGCGGGGTTGACCGGGCCAGTCTGCGCCTTCATGTACGCGATGACCGCGTCGCGGACGTAGTACTGCGTGTCGTGAACGATCTGGTCCAGCGGCCAGAGCGTCTTGCCCTGGTCGTTGTAGTTGCACGACCCCGCAGCCAGGTAGTTCACCGTCGAGACGGTATAGTACTTGGTCGCGTCGGTGAAGTCTACCGGCGTACCGTTCACCGTCAGCGATACCACGTTGTTGCCGTCAGGCAGCGCCGGGCTGGTGTCCTTGAAGGTGATCTGCACGCCCTCGTTCGAGGTCAGGAAGCAGGTCGTGTAGTAGGAGTACCCGCCGAAGCCCGGCACATACTTGTAGTAGTAGTAGTTCCGGTAGTCGCGTTCGAGGATCGCCTTCAGTTGCGGACCGTTGAGGGTGAGCACGAGCAGCGAGTTCTCGTACGGCATGAGCGTGAACATGTCGTTCACCGTCAGCGTCGTCGGATTCGCGACGGTGGCATCGTATGCTACCTTGCGGTTGCTCATCGCGCCCGACAGGTGGAAGTCGACCGTGACGCCGTTGCGGGCGAGTTCGTACACTGCAGCATCGGCCTGCATGTTCGCGCCGTTGGTCTCCTCGGTGTATGCCTTCAACGCATCGATCGGGACGGTCGTCTGGCCGATCACCGTCTGCGTATACGCGTTCAACGCAGCCACGTAGGGATCGACGATCGCCTTGATCTCCGGATCCTCCGGCGTGCTCATCGTGACGGCCTGGTAGCGGCCCGCGCGCGAGACGACCTGCCACTGGCCTGCAGGTCCGGGCAGCATGCCCAGAACGACCTGGCCCAGGTAGCTGTTGTATCGGGCCATCTGCGTGACCAGCACCGGCGTCCCGTCGGGCGCGCCGACGAACGCAGGCAAGTAGTAGTAGTCGCCGGAGGCGTCGGTCTTCTTGGTCGGGTCGGTGTGGCTGTGGCCGCCGACGATTGCGTCGATTCCGGTCGTCATCGCGGCCAGGTTCGTGTCGACCTTCGTGTCCACCTCGACGCTCTTCGGGTTGGCCGTGAAGCCGAGGTGGGTGAGGGCCAGCACCGCGTCGTAGCGCGCCTGCAGCGTCGGCGCGAACTGCTGCGCGGTTGCGATCGGATCGGTGAAGGTGAGCCCGACGATGTTGGACGGCAGCTCGTAGTTCGGGATGCGATGGTTGCCGATGCCGAGGATCGCCATGCTGATCTGCTTGTTGAACGACGGCGCGGGCAGTGTGACGACGGTGTAGGGTTCTACGGGCACCTGCGCGATGCCGTATCGACCGTCATCCTCCAGGTTGGCCTGCAGCACCGGCATGGTGAACTGCTTCAGCACGCTCACGAACACCTGGTTGCCGAAGTTGAACTCGTGGTTGCCCAGGGTCCAGGCGTGGTACTTGAGCGCGTTCATCACTGCCGCCATCGGGTGGAGGCTGTTCAGCTCCGCGGGCAGCGGCGTGCCGTCTGCGCCATATCCGGTCGGCGCGGTCTTGTAGTAATACATCATCGCGTCGCCCTGGATCTGGTCGCCAGCATTGACCAGCACCGTGCGCGCCGGGTTATGCTGCATTTCCTGCTTGATGAGCGTGGCGAGCTGGGTGTAGCCCACGTAGCGCCCCTTGTACAGGTTGCCGTGCGAGTCGTTGTTGTGCAGGATGGTCACCGGCACGACCGGCCCGCCCTTGGCAGTGCCGTTGCGGCGGATGCGGCCGTCGAGATGCCCGTTGTACGGATGGTCCATCGTGTAGGTCTTGGCGACCCAGCGCTCCACGCCGTCGAGCATGTCACCCCAGTAGGTGTTGTCCTTCAGATACTTGAAGCCGATGAATCCGTCCTGACCGGCAGGCGCGAGGAACTCGTTCGTGGCGATCTTGTACGTCTTGTTCGGATCCAGGGCTTCCCAGTGCTTGGTCACCTTGTTGAGCACCTGGGCGCGGTAGGCACCCCAGGCCCACGGCTGCGGGCCGGGCTTGTCATCGGTGTAGTTGTAGAAGATATAGCGGATGCCTGCCACCTGGATCGCACCCTTGAAGAGGGTGGCGCTCTGGTTGAGGACATCCAGGATCTCCGCGCCCGTCATCGTGCCCACCACGGTCTGGTTGCCGAAGGGCAGCACGTTGAAGAGCAGGCCGTGCGTCAGGGTGAAGGGCGCCGCGCCACCCGTGAGGATGTCGTTGCGCAGGCCACCGGGATTGTTGAACACCATGTCGACGTCGTTCTCCGCCGTGTCATCGGTGTTCAGGTCGTTGTAGATGGCGTCGTTGACGAACTTGCCCATCGTCGAGTCGCCGTTGTAGTTGCGGACCAGGTCGACGTTGGTGTAGCCCACGACGCGGTTGATCTCGCCCTGGTACCACGGATCGTTGATCCACTCGTCCAGTTTCGCCTTGACGTCAGGATCCTCGGCGCCCTTCGGATCCACGACCAGCGACTGCCAGGCGATCGTGGTCTGCCCCGTCGCCTTGTCGATGGTCAGGTCGGCCCGGCCCACCCTGCGGCCGGCGTAGTAGGCCTGGACCACCGGGACGCCCTCCACCATGGTCGCCGCGCTGAGATTGGTGTGGCTGTGGCCGCCGATGATCAGTGCGGGCTTCTTGCCTGCCTTGGCCAGGTTCTTGGCCAGCGTCTGGTCACCGTCGACGCTGAACCCGTAGCCATAGCCTCCATCGGTGTAGCCCAGGTGGGACAGGACGATGATGGCCTCTGCGCCGGCCGCCTTCATCGCATCCCAGTGATGCGAGATCGAGGCCGTCGGTTCTTTGAAGCACAACCCCTCGGTCGCCGAAGCGATCGTGATGTAGGGGGTCTCGGGAGTCGTCACGCCGATGAGTCCGAGCTTCACCGTGTTCGCGCCCGTGCCGACGGTGATTGTCGTCCACGGCAGCGCATAATCGGGCGCGGTCCAGCCCGCGGTGGCGCAGTTGCCCGTATCGTTCTTCACCACGTTGGCAGACACGAACGGGTAGGTGAGCTCAGCTGCGCGGTCCTTGAGCACCTGCTGGCCCCAGTCGAACTCGTGATTGCCGAAGGTGGTGGCCTCGTACCCCAGGAAGTTGAAGAGATCGACGGTGGGCTTGCCCTTGAAGAGGTTCGAGATGAGCGAGCCCTGCATGAAGTCGCCCATATCGAGCAATGCCACGTTTTCCGCGCCGACCGATGCCCGCACGTCGTTGATGACTTTCGCCATGCGTGCGATGCCGGGGTTGCTGCCGGCCGGCTCGAGGTTGCCGTGAAAGTCGTTGGTATGCAGGATGGTGACAGTCACCGCGTCCGTCGCACCTGCTGGCCGGGCTGCCGGCGCAGCAAATGCGGCGCCGACGGACGATAGCAGCATCACCACCATGAGCATGATGCTGACTGACCGGTACAATCTTCCGCTTCTTCGGGACATTTTCTGCCTCCTCTGGGTGAGAAATGAATCCCTGCCTTGCCTGGGCGAACCCGGGGCCGCCCAGACGACGATTGAATCGGGACGCACCGGCGCTAGACGATGCGTCGAGCCTCGAGATAGAAGCGCTTCTCCCTGGCCTCGCCCATGGAGAAGGTCTTGCGAGGCAATGCACCATCCACGATAACGGTCTTGAAGAAACTCGACTTGTCGATCGCTGGCAGGTAGAAGCCGAGGTTTCCTCCCTGCGTGCCCAGCCGCTCGGTCACGTCCAGGCCGTGCACATAGTCGATCTTGGCGTACCCGCCCGCCTTGCCCCACGCATCGAGGAAGGTCTGCAGCGTGCCGACCGGCAGGTTGGAGGGCGGAGCGGACACATAGAGAACGTGGCAGCCATGGGGCGCCAACACCCCGATCGCGTGCTCGTCGGCTCGCTGGGCGTGCGCGTCCACGAGGGAGACCATCATGTCGGCCGTGGCGACTGGCAGCAGGCGGAACCGGTCCGGATAGGCATGGTCCAGCGCACCGGGCAGATCCTCCCTGACATCGAACAACACCCTGAAGATCGGCTCGAACTCGAGCCCGCTATCGTGGATGTTCTCCACCTCCACGAGCGCGTAGCGTGCGGGATGGTCCATTCCCACATCGCCCTTGATCTTCTCCCAGATCGCCTTGGCGGTTGCCAGCGAGTGATTCCCGTCGCCCATGGCGAAGACGAGGGGCGCCGTGTCCTGCGATAGTCCGTATTTCTGCGCGAACACCTCCGGATCACCGAGTCGAGCCAGGGCAGCCATCAGCCTGTCTTGCGAGGCGGGATCGACCGCAAAGCCCCTCAGGTGGCCGCTGCCCAGCATCAGGTCGAAATCGTACAGCGTGCCCAGGCGGGCCTGCTGTGCGACGAGCGGTTCGATCACGGTGCCCTCGGGATCGTCGATCAGCACGAGGATGTGGGGAAGTTCGAGCGGGGCGCCGGATCGAATGCGAACCCGCGGCGGAATGCGTTCGAGGATGGTGCCTTCCGTCGCACGAATGAGGCTGGTGGAGCCCTTCGTATAGTCGTAGCGCTCGAGATCGAGCGCGAGCATCAGGCCATGCCGTGTCTTGCCGCCCGCGGTGCGTTCCACCAGCACGACGCCGCGAAATTCATCGAACAGATCGCGGCTCAGGTACTCACGCATCGTGTCGTTGATCGACCGGACGCGAGCCTCTTCTTCGGGTGTCTCGAGATAGACCTCGGGCAGGGTGATGTGGAAGGTGGACGGGGCGTCTCCGACGATGCGGGCGACTTCCGCCCAGTACTCCGGCTCGGAGGTGAATTGGTCGCAGGCGATGACCGACCATTTCTGCAGGTCGATCTCCGACTTGGGCAATAGGACTGTGGGAATCTGAACGCCGCTGGTCATGTGGTGAGCCTCTGATGAAACGCATGTGACGCAGGTGTCGCAGCGGGGGGAGGATCTTCCTCCCCCCGGATCGCGATTTCGGTCTAGCTTCTGTCACCCTGAGCGAAGCGAAGGGTCTCGCTTCCGGTGTCAGAGATGCTTTGGCCTGACCGCCTGGCCGTACGACGCAGATCAGGTACCCGGCCTCAGCATGACACTATCCAGACTTACAGCCTGCTAGTTGCAGGGTTCCTGGCTTACGGTGATGAGGATGTCGGCGACTTCGTCGCCGATACGCGCGGTTGCCTCTTTGGTGCCCGCACCGATGTGCGGGGAGCCGATCACCTGTGGCAACTCGAACAGTTTGCGATCGGTCAGCGGCTCGTTCTCGAACACGTCCAGCGCCGCGCCTGCGACCTGGCCGGCGGTGATCGCGTCATAGAGGGCTGATTCGTCGATGACGCCGCCGCGTGCACAGTCTACGATCCGAACGCCCTTCTTCATCCTGGCGAACACCTCGGCGTTGAGCATGTGCTTGGATGATTCGGTGAGCGGGATGTGCAGGCTGATGAAGTCGGCCTTCTCATAGATTTCGTCGAGCTCAACCATCGTCATGTAGGGCGCCGTGCCTACGGTCCGGCTGTCGTAGCCGATGACCACCATGCCCAGCGCGGCCGCGCGCTGCGCCACGGCAGCCCCGATGCGTCCCATGCCGATGATGCCCAGCACCTTGCCGGCGAGCTCGATGCCCGCGAACTTGGATTTCTCCCAAAGCCCGGCGCGCATCGACTCAGTCGCCTGTGCGATCGGGCGCGCGAGGGCGAACATGTACGCGATCGTCAGTTCAGCAACTGCGTGGGTGCTCGCACCCGGCGTGTTCATGATGCGGATGCCCTTCGACGTGGCATAGTCGACATCGATGTTGTCCACGCCAACGCCGCCTCGCACCACGACCTTCAGGTTCTCGGCACGGTCGATGACGGGCTTGCGCACCTTGGTGCGCGAGCGCACGACCATGGCATCATAGGCGCCGATGACCTCGAGGAGCTCCTCAGGGGTAATCTGGTCCTGTACGTCGACCTCAAGGCCCTCTTTCCGCATGCGCTCGACGGCCTTGGGGGAGATGGAATCACACACTAATACCTTCATCACATGCCCTTCCTGTTAGTTGAAATTGATGGATCTCAGCGCTGCGGTCACGAGCAGATCGTCACGCTCGTGGCCGCAGTGCTCACTTATCAATGCAGGCCCAGGATGTCGTCGATCTGCCCGGTCAGCCACACGATGTCGTCCATCGTGAGGTCCCCCATGTGGCCGATGCGGAAGGTCTTGCCCTTGAAGGGGCCATACCCATCAGAGATCTGCGCGCCGCGTTTGCCGAGTTCCTTGTTCAGTGCGCCGAAGTCAAAACCGTTATTGTTGATGTGCGTGATGGTGGGCGAGAGGTACTTCTCGTCCCCGAAGAGCCCGAAGTGCTTGCGGCCCCAGTCCCGGGTGAAACGGGCCATCTCGAGATGGCGGGCGTAGCGATTCTCCAGGCCTTCCTCGAACATCGAGTCCATCTGCTTGTCGAGCGCGTACAGGAAGCTGATCGCAGGCGTGGCGGGCGTGTTGAACTTGACGGCATACTTCTCATTCTCGATGAAATCGAAGTAGTACCCGCGGTGGGTGATGGTCTTCGCGCGTTCGAATGCGCGCTCGCTGACCGCACAGACCGCGAATCCGGGCGGGAGCGCGAAGCACTTCTGCACACCGGCCAGACAGACGTCCAATCCCCAGCCATCGAAGTCGATCGGCGTACCCGCCATGCAGGAGACTGCATCGACCATGATGATGATCTCCGGGTACTTCTCGCGCACCAGCTTCGCCACCTCGGGCACGGGGCCCAGGATGCCTGTCGACGTCTCATTGTAGGTCAGGCAGAGGGTGTCGTATTCGCCGGTAGCAAGCGCGGCATCAACGAGGTCGGGCGTGACGGCGAGGCCAGGCTCAACCGTGACCGTGCCGGTCTCGACCCCGCAGGTCTTGGCGATCTCGAACCATCGCTTGGAGAACTCGCCGTTGATGGTGTTGAGCACCTTCTTGCCGACGCAGTTGCGGATGGCGCCTTCCATCACACCGGTGGACGCGGAACTGAAGAGGAACACGCGTCGATCGGCGTTCAGAAGGGTCTTGACCTTGCTTTCGACTCGTTGATGCAGCTCGGCGTAGGCCGACGACCGATGGCCGATCATCGGGGTGGCCATGGCCTGGAGGATCTCCTCCCGGACTTCTGTCGGGCCTGGGATGAACAGCTTCTTGTGCATTGCCACGTCTCCTTCGAAGTGGTTGTGTTATTGGGCGCGGAGGCGCCCCTTGCCGTGTGAGGTACTGCGGGTACTATAACCCAAACCGCCAGGACTGGCAAGTACTCGCGGCCATCTTCGCCGCAAATTCGGTTTGTCACAGTGCGTCGCCCGTGCTAAAATGCGCTGATCCTGCTTCACAGCGTTCTGCGGTGAGGCTAAGTCGCATATCCTCCCGCCGGGCCGGCGGGTCATAGAAGGTACGTTTATGTCTGAGCCCGTGATTGCCCCCGCACCCAAGGACTTCATCCGCGAGATCGTGGAGGAGCATAACCGGACCGGCCGCTTCGGCGGCCGGGTGCGCACGCGTTTTCCGCCGGAGCCGAACGGCTATCTGCACATCGGCCATGCCAAGGCGATCGCCATCGATTTCGGACTCGCGCGCGATTACGGCGGAGACTGCAACCTCCGGTTCGACGACACCAATCCCGTCAAGGAGGAGACCGAGTTCGTCGACGCCATCATGGACAGCATCCGCTGGCTGGGCTGGGATTGGGGTGACCGGCTCTTCTTCGCCTCCGATTACTTCCAGCAGCTCTACGAGTGGGCCCAGGACCTGATTCGCAAGGGCAAGGCGTACGTCTGCGACCTTTCGGCCGAGCAGGTGCGCGAGTATCGAGGCACGCTGACCGAGCCGGGCAGGAACAGCCCGTGGCGCGATCGCTCGGTGGAGGAGAATCTCGACCTGTTCGCGCGCATGAAAGCCGGCGAGTACCCCGACGGCACGCGCACGCTGCGTGCGAAGATCGACATGGCCCATCCCAACTTCAACATGCGCGATCCGGTCATGTATCGTATCCTCCACGCGGAGCATCATCGCACCGGCGGCGAGTGGTGCATCTACCCGATGTACGACTGGGCGCACGGCCAGTCCGATTCGATCGAGGGGGTCACGCATTCGCTCTGCGATCTGGGCTACGAGGATCACCGGCCCCTGTACGAGTGGTTCTGCAACTCGCTCGGCATCTACTGTCCGCAGCAGATCGAGTTCGCGCGGCTCAATGTCACCTACATGATCCTGTCCAAACGTCATCTGCGGCGCATGGTCCAGGATGGCATCGTCCGAGGCTGGGATGACCCGCGCATGCCCACGCTGGTGGGCATGCAGCGCCGCGGCTACACGCCCGCGGCGATCAACGACTTCCTCGAGCGCGTCGGCGTCTCTAAGGCCAACACGACCGTCGACATCCAACTGCTGGAACACTGCGTGCGCGAGGACCTGAATCGCCGTGCGCCGCGCGTGATGGGCGTGCTGCGGCCGCTGAAGGTCGTCATCACCAACTGGCCTGCCGGCGAGGTCGAATGGGTCGAGGCGGTCAACAACCCCGAGGACGAGGCCATGGGCACGCGGCGCATCCCGTTCTCCGGTGAGCTCTACATCGAGCGCGACGACTACCGGGAAGACGTGCCGAAGGGTTGGTTCCGGCTCGGTCCGGGCCGCGAGGTGCGGCTCAAGCACGGGTACTACATCCGCTGCGATGAGGCCGTCAGGGATGCGCAGGGCGAGGTGATTGAGCTGCGCTGCACCTACGACCCCGAGTCGGGGGGCGGCACGACGCCCGATGGCCGCATGGTCAAGGGAACGTTGCATTGGGTGTCCGCCAGCCACGCGATCGATGCCGAGGTTCGCCTGTACGATTTGCTCTTCACCAAGGCGGACCCGAACGATGTCGCAGACGGCGAGGACTTCACGGCAAACGTGAATGCGCAGTCATTGACTGTGTTGGCGGGCTGCAAGGTGGAGCCCGGCCTGGCTGAGGCAAAGGGGGGCGATCGATTCCAATTTTTGCGCCAGGGGTACTTCTGCCTGGATCCCGACTCTCAGCCCGGGCTCCTCGTGTTCAATCGAACCGTGGGGTTGAAGGACACGTGGGCTAAGCTGCAGAAGAAGTGACGGACTGGCCTCCGGCTGGCCCCATGCTCAGGAACAGGGCGCTGCAACGGGCGGCGCTCGCACAATTGGGTCTATCATTTTCAAAGGAGAAGCGCAATGAAGGGCAACGAGAAGGTTATCGAGTTTCTGAACGAGGCTCTCGCTGACGAGCTGACCGCGATCAACCAGTACATCGTGCACTCCGAGATGTGCGCGGACTGGGGCTACGGCGAGCTGCACGAGGCCATCGAAAAGCGGGCGATCGTGGAGATGCAGCATGCCGAGAAGCTCATCGGCCGGCTCCTGTTTCTCGAGGGCAAGCCGATCGTGAGCAACCTCAACAAGATCCACATCGGCGGCGCCGTGTTGGAGCAGTTCCAGAACGACCACCAAGCGGAGACGGATGCAGTGGCCCTGTACAACAGGGGGATCAGCCTCGCCGTGGAATTCGCCGACAACGGCAGCCGAAAGCTGCTCGAAGACATCCTGAACGACGAAGAGGAACATCTCGACTGGATCGAGACCCAGCTCGACCAGATCGATCACATGGGCATCCAGGCCTACCTGGTCGAGCAGGTCGGCTGACGGAGATCGACCGGCAATGTGAGGCGCCCCACCCGATTTCGAAATCGGGTGGGGCGCCTTTTGGTGTCCTGTAGGGTTAGCGGCCGTCACCTTGAGTCCGTGCCGAACGCAGTTCGGCCAAGCCGAACGCAGTTCGGCCGTCACCCGCTCCCCTCGTTCACCCGCAGGTGAAACACGTCGGGCCTCGCATAGTGCCCGGTCACATCGAAGTCGAAGCGCGCCCGCGTGACCTCAGCCGGATCGAGGTCCGCCAGCAACATCCCCTCTTCGTCCCACAGCGGACCGGCCAGCACATCGCCCAGCGGTGACACAATCACGCTGCCGCCGCGCGACATGATCTCCGGTTGGCTCGCCAGGTCCTCGATGCCGGGCAGGTCGGGGGGATACATCGACCTGGTGACGAACTGATTGCAGCTCAGCACGTAGCAGCGGCTCTCGCACGCGATGTGGCGCATCGTGGCCTGCCAGGTGTCTCGGCTGTCCGCGGTCGGCGCCACGTAGATGTCCAGTCCCTTCTGGTACAACGCCGCGCGGGCGAGCGGCATGTAGTTCTCCCAGCAGATCAGGCCGCCGATGCGCCCGAACGGCGTCTTCACCACGGTCAGGGTGCTGCCGTCGCCCTCTCCCCAGATCAGCCTTTCGGCCGCGGTCGGCTTGAGCTTGCGGTGCCGCCCGATCAGGCGTCCGTCCGGGTCGAAGTACAGGACGGTGCAGTAGAGCGTGCCGCCGCTGCCCCACGTCTCACGCTCGATGACCCCCATGACGACGTACGCCTCTGCCGCGCGCGCGGCTTCGCCGATCGCATCGACGGTGGGTGAGGGCACCTCGACCGAGTTGTCCCAGTAGCGCTCCCAGGTCAGCCGGCCCGACGGGCTGCGGCTGCCGACCACCACGCCGAAGCTCAGCCCGCGCGGATAGGCGGGAATGAACGCCTCCGGGAAGACGATGAGGCGTGCGCCGCGCGCCGCGGCCTCCGCGATCAGGGTGCAGGCCTTGTCGGCGGACGCCTGGCGGTCGAACAGGCATGGGGCGGCCTGGATCACCGCTGCCCGGACGCTTGCAGTTCGCTCGGTCATTGTCGTCTCCTCGGCGTGGGTTCGAGCCTGATGCCGGCCAGTCGGGCGCATCCATCGATGTCCGGGATCACGGCCCGGTCATTATCGACGGCGAGATTCAAGTCGTCAACCTTGCCGGATAGCGTGCTATAATCGGGTCAAGGGGGTGAAACAATGTCAGATACGTTATCACTCGTGGTGCTCGCGGCCGGCATCGGCAGCCGCTATGGCGGCCTCAAGCAGATGGATCCCATGGGACCTTCAGGCGAGATCATCCTCGATTATTCGGTCTACGATGCCCTGGCGGCCGGATTCGGGAAGGTTGTGTTTGTCATCTCGCGCGCGATCGAAGACGCGTTCAGGGATCGCATCGGCCGGTCGATCGAGAAGCGGGTCGACACGGCCTACGCCTTCCAACGCCTCGATGCCTTGCCGGACGGCTTCGACGTGCCGCCGGGGCGGAAGAAGCCCTGGGGCACCGCGCATGCGGTCCTCGCAAGCCAGCCCGAGGTCGATGGACCGTTCGCGGTCATCAACGCAGATGACTTCTACGGCCGCGGCGCCTATCAGGCGGCGGCGAGCTTCCTGCGCCGGCCCCCCGCGACCGACGGCATCCCCGACTACTGCATGGTGGGCTATCGCCTCGAGAACACCCTGACCGAGCACGGCCACGTGGCGCGCGCGGTGTGCAGGATCGATGAGGACGGCCTGCTGCAGGACGCCAGGGAGCGCACCCGCATAGAAAGGCAGGGCGGGGTCATTCGCTTCACTGAGGAAGGGGGAGAGTGGTCCGAGCTGGCCCCGGGCACCATCGTCTCGATGAACCTGTGGGGCTTCACACCGGCGATCTTTGACGAGATCAACGAGCGGTTCCCGCGCTTCCTGGCCGAGAACCGGGCGGATCTCAGCAAGGTGGAGTTCTACATCCCGAACCTGGTGGCGGCCCTGATCCATGACGGCAGAGCACGGGTGACCGTCCTGCCGACGCAGGAGCGCTGGCACGGCGTGACCTATGGGGAGGACAAGCCCCAGGTCAAGGCAGCCCTCGAGGCGTTGGTCGGCCAGGGGGTCTACCCGCCCAGCCTCTGGGGCGGCTTCATCCGTTGAAAGTGCCGCCAGCAATGCTGGCATCTGATTCTCCGTAAAAAGGATTGACAGCGCCGGGGTCCCGTCCTATAATGGCCCTGTGAGAGACGACGTGATACGTATTACGTTCGGGGCGTGCTGGCAGGGCCGCTCTCTCCGGCCAGGCACCGGCGACGGACCGATACGCCATTCTTGCATACGGAGGGCACGGGACTGATGGACCTGACCATTCACCACGCACGGATCGAAGGTGCGGAGCAGTCGATCAATCTGGGCATCGCCGATGGCAAGATCGTCACGATGCAGGAGGATGAACTGGCCGCCGGCACGGTCGCCATCGAGGCCGATGGTGCGTTGGTTTCTCCTCCGTTCGTGGATCCTCATTTTCACCTCGAGAACGCGCTGCTTTCCGACGCCGTGAACGGGAGCGGCACGCTGCGCGAGGCAATCAACATCTATGCCGATGTCAAGCGGGACATGAGCCGTGAGGACATCGTCGCGCGCGCAACGCAGGCGCTGCGCATGGCGGTCGCCAACGGCACGCTGTTCATGCGCAACAACGTCGACATCGATCAGATCGCGAAGGTGCGGCTGCTGGATGCCATCTGCGCGGCGCGCGACAAGTTTGCCGGCGTGATCGATGTCCAGATCGTCGCCTTCCCACAACTGGGACTGGCGCGCAATCCCGAGGCGGTCGACCTGATGTGGCAGGCCATGCAGCGCGGGGCCACGGTGGTAGGCGGCATGCCGCACGGCGAACGGGACATGGATGACGCCGCGCGCCACATCGAGATTGCGTTCGAGATCGCCAGGGCGCACGATGCCGACATCGACATGCACATCGACGAGACGGACGATCCCCGCTGGCACACGCTGGAGCTGCTGGCTGAGAAGACGGTGGAAGCCGGGTACCAGGGCCGGGTGACGGCCGGACACTGCTGTGCGATGGCCGCGTGGGATGACGCAATGGCCGCGCGCGTGATCGAGAAGGTGCGGCAGGCCGACGTCAACATTTGCACGAACGCACCGGTGAACCTGCTGCTACAGGGGCGGGGTGACCGCCAGCTCGTGCGGCGCGGGATCGCGCGGGTGCGCGAACTGCTGGACGCGGGGGTCAATGTCACCTGCGGCCAGGACGACCTGATGAACATGTTCTACCCGTTCGGGCAGATGGACATGCTGGAGGTCGCGAACTTCGTGGCACACGCCGCGCATCTCAGCTCAGCGGCCCACATCCAGGCCGCGTTCGACATGCCGCGCCACCGCGCGGCGCGCGCGTTGCGACTGCCCGACTACGGCCTGCGTCCTGGCGCAGCGGCCAACCTGGTCCTGATCCCGGCCAGCTCCGCGACGGAGGCCCTGGCCCGCCAGCCGATCCGGCCCTATGTCATCCGGCAGGGGACCATCGTTGCGCAGAACCGGGTGCAGACGGAGTACGCCGCGCAGGTCCCTTGCTAACCGACTGAATGGCGAGAGGATTTCCGATGAAGGATGATCCGATTCGCGACGATCGCAGACCGCTCTACGAGCGAGCGCAGGCCGTCATTACCTCGCGCATCATGGACGGCATCTACCACCCAGGCGATCAACTTCCCCCGGAGGACCAGCTCGGCGCCGATCTCGGTGTCAGCCGGACGACCATCCGCAGCGCGCTCGCGAACCTCGAGACGCTGGGCTACATCCAGCGCATCCATGGCGCCGGCACATTCGTGGCCCAGCGGCACTTCCAGGTTGAAGCCCAACTGGACTCCCTGGAGAGCTTTCATCCCCGGCTGGCGGCCCGCCTGGGGCGCTCGTCGCGTCTCGCACACCTCCATATTGGGGAGGTCGTCGCCACCCCCGAGACCGCCATGGCCATGGGCGTGCGCGCGGGTGAACCCCTGATCAGCGTGGCGCGGGTCGTCGAGATCGACGCTGTGCCGTTGATGCACCTGCAGGACTTCCTGCCCATCGCCACCTGCAACTGTACGGTGGACACGCTGCGGGCCAGCTTCAGCGACTCGGTCATCGACTTCTTCGATGGCCGCGAGGAACGGCCCTGCATCGATTGGAGCGACAGCCATCTCGGCGCGGCTCCGGCAGACGATGCCCTCGCCGCGCTTCTGCGAGTCAGGCCCGGCGACATCCTGTTCCGGCTTGAAGAGGCGTTCTACTCCGATAGCATGGGGCTGGTCAGCTGGTCGCGCAATCACATCGTCCCCGAGTATTTCAAGTTTCACTTCAGGCGCCGCGTCGTGCGAAAGGAGTGTGCCGCTGAACCCGATCAATCGTCGTAGCCGTACGGGGTCATCGTGAAAGGATCCTCAATTCAGTTCTCAGGACCAAGGAGGTTCTACATGAAGTCTCAGCGTGTGCGATTCGTCGGTGCCGTTGTCTGTCTGATGATGCTGCTGGCCCTGGTGGCCGGCTGCGTGACGCCGCCGCCTGCGGCCCCGGCCCCCGCGGCCACGCAGGCCGCACCTGCCGCGCCTGCCGCGCCCGAGGTGAAGCCGGTCAAGGTGGCGCTGATCCTGCCGGGCCGGGCAGACGATGTGTCCTGGAACCAGGCCGCTTATGATGGCATGCAGCGCGCGGTCAAGGACGCCAAGGTGCCGGTCGAACTCAAGGTGGTCGAGCAGGTCTATGACCCGGTGGCCATCGAGCCGGCCCTGCGGGACTATGCGCAGCAGGGCTACGACCTGATCGTGGGCCACGGGTTCCAGTTCCAGGAGCCCATCATCAAGGTCGCGCCGGAGTTCCCCAACGCGCATTTTGCGATCGGCACCGGGTACAAGCTGGCGGAGAACGTCGGCGTGTATGATGTCAAGATGGAGCAGGGCGGCTACCTGGCCGGCATCATCGCCGGCCATCTGACCGAGGCCAACCTGGTGGGCGCGGTCGGTGGGGTCGATGTCTCGGAGATCCATCGCGGCCACGTCGCCTTTATGCAGGGCGTCAAGCTGGTGAACCCTGACGCCAAGGTGGTGAACAACTTCGTCGGCGATTTCAACGACCTGGCCGGCGCGAAGGAAGCCGCGCTGAGCCAGATGAAGGCCGGCGCGGACATCGTCTGGCAGAGCGGTGACGGCATCGGCATCGCCGTCCTCGGCGCCTGCAAGGAGCAGAATACGCTCTGCTTCGGTAACATCGCGGAGCAGACCAGCCTCGCACCGGACAGCGTGATTTCCAGCTTCGTCTACGACTGGGCCCCGGTCTACGGCCAGATGATCGACGAGATCGGCGCCAACCAGTTCGGTAACAAGCACTACTGGATCGAGTTCGCCAACCAGGGCGTATCTTTCGCCTTCAACGAAGCGGTCAAGAGCAAGATCCCTGCTGAAGCGCTGGCCAAGTACGAAGAGGTCAAGGCGCAGTTCGAGGCCGGGACGCTCGATCTCGGTGACCTGGACTCCGTCAAGCTCGAGGAGTAGTCGAGGTCTCTATAGGTGTCTTCAGTCCGCCGCCGGCCTCGGGGCCGCGGCGGACTGAAGGTGCACCGTTGCACGAGGGGAGGTACGAGCCGATGGGCGTCGTACAGATGGTTGGCATCACGAAGCGATTTCCCGGCGTGCTGGCCAACGATCACGTCAATCTCGAGCTGCACAAGGGTGAGATTCATGGCCTTCTCGGGGAGAACGGCGCCGGGAAGACCACCCTGATGAACATCCTCTTCGGCCTGTATCAGCCGGACGCGGGCCAGATCCTGGTCCGCGGCCAGCCGATCGTGGTCGCCTCCCCCGCCGCTGCCATCGAGCATGGCATCGGGATGGTGCACCAGCACTTCCGCCTGGTCCCGCCTCTGACCGTGACCGAGAATATCGTGCTCGGCCTCAAAGGCCGCGGACTGATGAACATCAAAGCCGCCGAGGCGCGCGTGCGCCAGGTCGCCGAGGCGTACGGCATCCAGATCGATCCTGCAGCAACGGTGCAGAGCCTTTCCGTCGGCCAGCAGCAGCGGGTGGAGATCCTGAGCAGCCTGTACCGCGAGGCGGAGATTCTCATCCTGGACGAGCCGACTGCTGTGCTGACGCCGCAGGAGGCCGACAGCCTCGTCGCCAGCCTGCGGAAGATGGCCGAGCAGGGCAAGGCGATCGTCTTCATCAGCCACAAGCTGGACGAGGTGATGCGGCTGACCGACCGGGTCACCGTGCTCCGTGCCGGCCGGGTGGTCTTCGAGGCCTTGACGCGCGCCACCGACAAGGTGCAGCTCGCCCGGGAGATGATCGGCCGCGACCTGGTCGCGCTGCGCGCGGAACAGCGGAACCAGGTGTTGGTCCTGGCCGGCGCCCAGGACGCCGCACCGACCCTGGCCCCAGCGGCCCAGCGTGCCATGGGTGCGGTGTTGCTCGAGGCGAAGGGGCTCCACGCGCTCGACGATCGCGGCCTGCCGGCCGTGCGCGGGGTGAGCCTGGCGGTGCGCAGCGGCGAAGTCCTGGGCATCGCGGGCGTGGACGGCAACGGGCAGCGCGAGCTGGCCGAGACGGTCGTGCGATTGCGGCGTCTGCAGGCAGGGCAGCTCATGATTGCCGGCGAGGAGGCCTCCCATTGGGACACCCACGACTTCCTGCAGCACAGCACGGGCTACATCCCCGACGATCGCCAGAACGACGGTCTCGTCCTCGGCTTCGATCTTGCCCGCAATGCGACGTTGAAGTTGTTCCGGCGTCCACCGTTCTCGTCGTTCGGCTTCCTCAACCAGCGCGCCATCAACCAGTTCACCGGCCAGTTGATGCAAGACTTCGACGTGCGGTCGCAGGGTCCATTCGCGCGCGCCGCCACGTTGTCCGGCGGCAACCAGCAGAAACTCATCCTTGCGCGTGAACTCAGCCAGGCCCCGCGCCTGATCATCGCCAGCCAGCCGACGCGCGGCCTGGATATCGGCGCCACTGCCTTCGTTCACCAGCGCCTGTTGGCAGAGCGTGACCGGGGCGCGGCCATCCTGCTCATCTCCACCGATCTGGACGAGATCCTGCTTCTGAGCGATCGGATCCTGGTCATGTACAACGGAAGCTCCATGGGCGAGCTGCCTGCGCAGACGGCCGATGCTCAGACCCTGGGACTGATGATGGCTGGTACGCCACTGGGCGCTGCTGTGGGTTCCGGAGGTGTCGTATGACCGCGAGTGAGCAGCCGGTCCTGCGGCGAGGCGTCGACGGACGAGCATTGTGGCGGAGCACCTACCAAGCGCTCCTCTCGGTGGTGCTTTCCCTGTTGATCGGCGCCCTGTTGCTCCTGGTCAGCGGGCAGAACCCGCTGCTGGCATTTCAGAGCCTGTGGCTGGGCGCGTTCGGTTCGGTGAACCGTTTCACCGAGACGCTGGTGCAGGCCACCCCGTTGCTGCTGATCGCGATCTCGGTCTCGCTCTCCTTTCGCTGCCAGATCTGGAACATCGGCGCCGAGGGGCAGGTGATCCTGGGTGGGATTGCTTCGATCTGGGTCGCCCTGACCTTCTCCAGCCTGCCTCCAGCCATCCTGTTGCCGCTGACGCTCATCGGCGGCGCGCTGGCCGGCGCGGCGTGGAGCCTCATCGCCGGGCTGCTGAAGGCCTACGCACAGGCCAACGAGGTGATCACGACCTCGATGCTCAACTACATTGCGGTGTACCTGCTGGCCTTCCTGGTGCATGGCCCGATGATGGACCCCGCCGGCTTCAACTTCCCGCAATCGCCCCTGATCGACCGCGCGCTCGAGCTGCCGCGCCTGATCGCCGGCACACGCTTGAACATCTCATTCCTGGTCGCACTGCTGATGGCGGGGGCTGCGCTCCTCTATTGGCGCACCACCCTGGGCCAACGCACTGAGATCGTCGGCGCGAGTCGCCGGGTGGCCCGTCAGATCGGCCTCAGCGTGCCCGCAACCATCGCGGTCGTCTCGTTGCTCACCGGTGCGCTGGCCGGCATCGCGGGCTGGGGCGAGATGTTCGGCCTGCACTTCCGCCTGATCGAGGAGTTCGCGCGCGGCATGGGTTCCCTGGGCATCGTCGTGGCGCTGCTGGGCGAGCTGCATCCGTTGGGCATGGTCGTCTCCGCGTTCCTGTTCGGCGCACTGGTGGTTGGGGGCAACGCGATGGAGCGCAACGCCGGCGTCCCGTTTGCCCTGGTTGACGTCATCCAGGGGTGCATCATTCTGCTGATCCTGGCGCGCGGTTACATCTTCAGATTCAGGAGGGGGGCCCGATGAACGTCGAGCTGATCACCTTTCCGTTCATAGTCGGCCTGCTGGCGGCCGCGGTGCGATTGGCCGCTCCGATCCTGCTGGCGGCTCTCGGTGAGATCTTCACGGAACGGGCCGGCATCCTGAACCTGGGCCTGGAGGGCATCATGCTCATGGGCGCGCTGGCGGGCTTCGCCGGCGCGTACGCCACCGGCAGCCTGTGGCTCGGCGTGCTGACGGCGATGTTATGTGGCGCCGTCATGGGCCTGCTGATGGGCTTCATGAGCGTCACTGCCAAGGTGAACCAGGTGGTGGCGGGCCTGGGAATCACCATCCTGGGCAGCGGGCTGTCGACGCTGCTCTTCCGCCTGTTCTTCGGGCTGCGCAGCACGCCGCCGACCATCGACATGTTCCCGGAGCAGCCGATCCCGGGGCTGAGCCAGATTCCTGTGCTGGGCGAGATGTTCTTCTCCCACAACATCCTCGTCTACCTGGCCCTGATCCTCGTGCCCATCGCCTGGGTCGTCTTGTACCGCACGCGCTTCGGGCTGGCCCTGCGCGCGGTCGGCGAGCGTCCGGACGCAGTGGACACGCGCGGCCTCAGCGTGGACCGGTTGCGCTACCTCAGCCTGATCATCGGCGGCGCGCTCGCGGGCCTGGGCGGCGCCTTCCTGCCCCTGGCCAGCCTGGGCCTCTTCTGGACCCAGATCACCGCGGGGCGGGGCTTCATCGCGATCGCGGTGGTGGTCTTTGCGCGTTGGGATCCGGTCCGTGCCCTCTGGGGCGCGTTGCTCTTCGGCGGTGCGATGGCATTGCAGCTGTCGCTGCAGACGCTGAAGATGCCCATCCCATCGGAGCTGTTGCTGATGCTGCCCTACGTCATCACCATCATCGTCCTGGTCGGTGTCTCTCGCCGCGCTGAGTTTCCGGCCGCATTTGCCGTCCCGTACTCGCGCGGGGACAAATAGACCCTGTGCTGTTGAGTCTATCGTGCCATAGGAGGTCATGATGACCGTGGTTGGGAAGTCGGTCGTTCGTCAGGACGCGCACGCAAAGGTCACCGGTGCGGCGGTCTTCGCGCGGGATCTGCGCGTGGACGGCATGTTGCACATGAAGCTGGTCTTCGCCGGCCGCCCTCATGCCCGAATCGTGCGCCTGGATACGAGCCGCGCGTTGGCCCTGCCGGGAGTCCAGGCGGTCTTCACCGCGGGTGACGTGCCGCACAACCTTTACGGCCTGATGATCGCGGATCAGCCGGTCTTCTGCGCCGACGTGGTGCGCTTCGTGGGCGATCGGGTCGCGGCCGTGGTCGCTGACACGCCGGAACTGGCCGCTGCAGGGGCGAAGCTGGTCGACGTGCAGTATGAGGACCTGCCCGTGCTGGCCGACCCGGACGCGGCCTTGCTTCCCGGCGCGCCGGTCCTGCACGCCGAGCACGGGGACAACGTGCTGCGCACCATCCGCCTGCGGCGAGGAGACGCGGCCGCGGCCATGGCCGCGGCCGATGTGGTGGTGGAACGCACCTACTACACATCGAGCCAGGAACACGTCTTCATGGAGCCGGAGGCCGGCCTCGGGTACATCGACGAACAGGGCCGGGTCACGGTTCACGCGGCCGGCCAGAACACCCACGACGACCAGCGCCAGATTGCCGCTGCGCTGGACCTGCCGCTGGAGCAGGTGCGGATCATCTACGGTCCGATCGGCGGCGCGTTCGGCGGGCGCGAGGACATCTCCGTGCAGCTGGTCCTGGCCCTGGCCGCCTGGCGTCTGCGCCGGCCGGTCAAGATCGAATGGACCCGCACGGAATCGATCACGGCCCACCACAAGCGGCATCCGATCCGCCTGCACTACAAGTGGGGTGCGCGCCGCGACGGCACGCTCGTCGCTGCCGAGATGGACATCACGTCCGATGCCGGGGCATACGCCTCAACCAGCACGTCCGTCCTGGACAACTTCCTCTTCGCTGCCACCGGCCCCTACAAGATCCCGAACGTGCGCATCGATGGCCGGGCCGTCTACACCAACAACATTTCCATGGGCGCCTGGCGCGGGTTCGGTGCGCCGCAAGCAGCCTTCGCCTCCGAACTGCAGATGGCGCACCTGGCCGAGGTGCTGGGCATCGACCCGATCACGATCCGGCTGCGCAATTGCCTGCGCGACGACGACCTGCTGGCCACCCAATCCCCGGTGCCCGGCGGCGTCAGCGTCGCGGAACTGCTGGAGATCTGCGCCAGGGAGGCCGGCGCGGTGGAGACGCCCGATGGCTGGCGCCTGCCCGACCTCGGACAGGTCGCTGCCTCGCCCCGCGCCGGCAAACGCGGGCTGGGCATCGCCATCGCCATGAAGAACTCCGGCTTCAGTTTCGGGTTCCCCGAGGCCAGCACCGCGCGCGTGGTGCTGCGCGGCGACATGGAGATCGAAATTGCCGAAGTGCACACCGCGGCCGCCGAGGTGGGGCAGGGGACCCATTCGGCCCTGGCGCAGCTGGCGGCAGAGCGACTGGGCATCCCGGTCGAACGCGTCACCGTGGTCGCATCCGATACGGCCGATATCGGCGATGCGGGACCGGCGTCGGCCTCCCGTCTGACGTTCTTCGCGGGCAATGCGGTGGTCACCGCGGCCGACATGGCGCTGGCCCGCTGGCGCGACGAGGACCGGCCCGCCGTGGCCGAGTTTCGCTACCGCGCGCCGGAGACCACGCCGTTCGATCCGGAGACCGGCGCGTCGCGGAACTCCGTCAGCTTCTCCTACGTGGCGCAGGCGGTTGAGGTCGAGGTCGACGCCGAGACGGGCGCGGTCCGGCTGGCGCGCGTGATCACGGCCCAGGACCCTGGCCGCGCGGTCAATCCACAGCAGGTGCAGGGGCAGATCGAGGGGGCCGTGATCCAGGCGCAGGGCTGGGCGCTGATGGAGAACTTCGTCACGGAGGGCGGTCGCGTCCTCACGGACTCCCTGAGCACCTATCTGATCCCCACCGTGTGCGACATTCCGCCGCGCGTGGAGACGCATCTGTACGAGAAGCCGGACCCGGCCGGGCCGCTGGGGGTGCGCGGGGTGGGCGAGGCGCCGTTCAGCCCCCTGGCGCCTGCCATCGTCTGCGCGGTCCATGATGCGACCGGGACCTGGTTCGATCGCCTGCCGCTTACGCCTGAGGTGGTCTGGCGCGGCCTGAACGGGGATGAGGTGTGAGCCGAATCTGCTTTGACATTCGGGCCTGAATGCCGTACAATGTCGTCAGGTGGCGCGCTTGCAGCCCTATGCAGCGCGCCTTATCTTGTCTCTTACCAGAACCCTTGAGAGGTTTTTCGCATGACGCACAAGCCAACGAGCGCGCAGATCCGCCAGCAATTCCTGGATTTCTTCCGCGGGAAGGGGCACGCGATCGCGCACAGCGCTTCGCTGGTCCCGGTGGATGATCCGACATTGCTCTTCACCAATGCCGGCATGAACCAGTTCAAGGACTACTTCCTTGGGTTGGCGGAGCCGGAGAACCGGCGCGTCGCAGATGCTCAGAAGTGCATGCGCGTCAGTGGCAAGCATAACGATCTCGAGGATGTCGGTCGTTCCCCCTACCACCACACCCTCTTCGAGATGCTGGGCAACTGGTCGTTCGGCGACTACTACAAGAAGGAGGCCATCGGATGGGCCTGGGAGCTCCTGACCGGGGTCTGGGGCCTGCCGAAGGAACACCTGTGGTCGACCGTCTTCGAGGATGACAAGAACCAGGTCGGTCGCGATGATGAGGCGGCCGGCTTCTGGAAGACGGAGACGGACATCAACCCGGACCACATCCTCTTCTTCGGGCGCAAGGACAACTTCTGGGAGATGGGGGACACGGGGCCGTGTGGGCCGTGCAGCGAGATCCACCTGGACCTGGGGCCCGAGCGCTGCGACAAGCAGGGTGTGCCGGGGCACGTGTGCCGCGTCAACGGCGACTGCCGTCGTTTCATCGAGCTGTGGAACCTGGTCTTCATCCAGTACAACCGCAGCGCGGAGGGCGAGCTCTCGCCGCTGCCCGCGCGCCACGTGGACACGGGCATGGGTTTCGAGCGGATCGTCGGCGTGCTGCAGGGAACGCGCAGCAACTACGACACGGACCTGTTCACGCCCATCATCGCTGCGACCCAGAAGCTCCTGGCAGAATCGGGCGTCCAGCGGGACGTCAGCCGCGACCTCGAGGATCCGCAGCGGCGGGTGTCCTATCACGTGATCGCGGATCATAGCCGGGCAATCACCTTCCTGATCGGCGACGGGGTGCTGCCCGCCAACGAGGGACGCGGCTACGTGCTGCGCCTCATTCTGCGCCGCGCGGCCCGTCACGGGCGCATGCTGGGCTTCCAGCGCCCCTTCCTCGCGGAGTTGTCGAAGACCATCATCGAGATGATGGGTCCCCATTACGATGAGCTGACTCGCCGCCAGGAGTTCATCCTGAGCAACATCCAACAGGAGGAAGAGCGCTTCAGCTCCACGCTGATCAATGGCCTGGCCCTGCTGGACGGCCTGATCGCGGACGTGAAGAGCCGGCAGGGTTCGGTCATCTCCGGCGCGGATGCGTTCCGGCTCTATGACACGCACGGCTTTCCCCTGGACCTTACGGAGGATGTCGCGCGGGATCAGGGCCTCACGGTCGACGTCGAGGGCTTCAAGGCTGCGTTGAGCGAGCAGAAGGATCGTGGCCGCGCCTCCGCGCAGTTCGGCGGGCA
>JAXGQB010000031.1:0-23662 GCA_040766655.1 Anaerolineae bacterium | reverse complement strand
GCCATCGGCACGCTGGCGCTGTTCTGCCTGTTGTATGTGTTGGCGAGCCGGGTGATCCCGCTCATTCCGGTCTGGGAGGTCCTCGAAGGGCAGCTCAGTCACAGCCGGCGTCGCATCGGCAAGACCGTCGTCACCTCGATTGCCGAGCTGGAGTAGGAGGGACCCAATGCCACGTAAAATCATGCTCACGGGCCTCTACACCGATGTGCACAAGGCGGCCGATGCGCTGGACGGCCTCCGGTTGATCGGCCTGCGTGAGGAAGACATCGCCATCCAACAGGGCGTTCCGCACTCGGCCAGGATGCTCGGCCGGCCGCACATCCACGAGCGCGTGCCCTGGGCCAGCCTCATCGGCGCCATGACGGGGTTCGCCATCGGCTTCTTCCTGACCTACGGCACGCAATGGTTCTTCTATGCCATTCGCGTCGGCGGCCGGCCGTACACGTCGATCCCGACCTCCGTCATCCCGTTGTACGAGATGACCATGTTGGGGTTGATCCTGGGGACCTTCCTCAACTTCGTGTGGAAGTGCGGCTTCCCCTCGACCAAGCCGCAATACTACGATCCGATTGTCAACGAGGGCCGGATCGCGATCATGGCCAACATCGATGCGCGCTACGAGGAGGAGGTCCGCCGGGTGATGGCAGACAAGGGCGCAGAACGCATCTACGAGCCGGAGCGGAGGCCGCTATGATCCCACCTTCAGGATACCTGCGCCGGGTCATCATGACCTTTGCCCTCGTGACCATCCCGTTGGCGCTAGGCCTGCTTTTCACCTACGACGTGATCAAGATCAACTGGGCCAGCAACATGGAGGACCAGATCACGATCGAGGCTCAGCAGGGGCCGCGCCTGTCCGCGCCGGCTGAGTCTGTACGTTTCGAGGGGCCCAGCGAGCCCAAGGGCGGCCCGGCCGAAAATCCGGTGCCCGCGGACGCAGTCTCGCTGGAACGCGGTCGCATCCTCTACGATCAGAACTGCATGCTATGCCACGGCGAGAGCGGGCTGGGCGATGGGCCGATCACCGGGTTCTGGATGGCCGACATGCGGCCGCCGGCCAACCTGACCGAGGCTCGCATGGCCACCATGTCCGACAGCTCGCTCTACATCACGATCTCGCAGGGCTACGGCACGATGCCGCCGCTGCGCGAGAACCTGACGGTTCGCGAGCGCTGGGACGTCGTGAACTACGTCAAGGGCATGAGCCAGTGACCCTGACTGACCGGAGAAGAGCAACGATGAACACAAGAGTCTGGTTGTCGCTCTGCGTGCTGGTCCTGGTGCTGGCGGCATGCAACACGCCCGCGCCCCTGCCGGACGCGCCCACCCCGATCCCCACGCTGGTTCCGGCCACCATGCCGCCGCCCGGCGCTCAAAACACGCCGCAACCGGGCGTCGTCCTGCCGAAAGCCGCCCCGGTGGCCGCAGACGGCCAGGCCATCTACTCCGCGCAGTGCGCCAGTTGCCACGGTGACACGGGCGAAGGCGTGGTGGAAGGCGCGCGCAACTTCACGGACGTAGACTATCTGCGGGGTTCCGCGCCGGTCGACTTCTACGCTGTGGTGACGAACGGCGCCGGTGACATGCCGGCCTTCAAGGACGACCTCTCGGATGAAGAGCGCTGGAACGCGACGTACTACCTGTGGAGCTTCGCGGTGCCGGCCAGCCAGCTGGCCCAGGGCGAGACCGTCTATACGGCGGCCGGATGCGTGAGCTGCCACGGCCCCGAGGGCCAGGGCCTAATCCCGCAGGCCGCGAAGTTCTCGCCCGACTTCATCGCCCAGCACCCGGCCCAGCAGTACTACCAGTCGGTGAGCGCGGGCAAGGGCATCATGCCCGCCCACCAGGATCGGCTGAGCGCTGAGGAGCGCTGGGCGGCGGTCGAATACGTGCGCGCGTTCGGCTACCAGCCGGCAAGCCAGTAACGGTAGAACCACCCCCCATCAGGCAAGCCTGATGGGGGGCTGGAACATGACGTCGCGGACCGTGCAATGGACTCACAGCCCGGGCACGGTCCGCGATGCGCGTGGCGGATGGATCAAATGGCGGGACCGTTCTGAGGTACTCGCCGGGGAAGTGACGGATGTTCGAAGAGAACCCATTGGGACTGTTGGTCCCGGTCGTGATCCTGTTGGTGGTCATCGGCCGCAGGTTGTTCGTCGCGAGCGGCTCGTCCCGCGATGGCCGCCCGTCGTATGGCATCGCCGGTGCCGCAGTGTGCCGAAAGTGCGGCCGCGCCTTCGCGCGTCCGTGGTGGGCGCCGAACATGCTGGTCGGCAAGCTGCTGCGGTGTCCTCACTGCGGCGCCTGGGCGATTCTGCCCGCCGCGTCGGCAATTGAGGTCGAGGTCGCGGAGTCCCGTGAGGGGGAGCCCGAACCCGGGGCAGCGGCGACGCTCAGCGCCGAAGAAGCCTTGCGCAAGCGCATCGACGCATCGCAGTACGAGAAGCCCGGGGAGTGATCCCCCACCGAGTAGCATCCTGAGCGGAGCGGAGGCAAAGCCGAAGCGAAGTCGAAGGAAGCGACTTGCACGTGCCCACCTCGTACTACGTCTCAAACTGGGTTGCGCCGCGCGCAGCCAGCAGCCAATCCACCCACTCCGGCACGCCCTCACCACTGCGGCAGGACATGACGAAGATCGCCGCGCGTGGATTGACCATCGCAACCCCGCGGCGGAAGTACGCCAGGTCGAAGTCGAAGTACGCGGCGAGATCCGCCTTGTTGAGCAGGACCGCATCGGCCGCGGCGAACATGCCGGGATACTTGTAGGGCTTGTCGTGCCCTTCCGGGACGCTGGCAACCACGACCGCAAGGCGTGCACCCAGGTCGAACTCGGCCGGGCACACCAGGTTGCCGACGTTCTCGATGAACAGCAGATCGATCCGGTCGAGCGGCAGCTGCGGCAGCGCCAGGCGGATCATCGGGGCATCCAGGTGACAGTTGCCGCCCGTGTTGATCTGCACCGCCGGCACGCCCGCAGCCAGGACCCTCTCCGTGTCGATGCTGGACGCCAGATCCCCTTCGATCACCGCCGGGCGGACGTGCGCCGGGAGCCGCTCGGCCGTGGCGAGGATGACGCTGGTCTTGCCCGCGCCCGGCGACGCCATCAGGTTGGCGGCCAGGATGCCGAAACGCTCCAATGTCCGCCGGTTCTCCGCTGCCACCTCGTCGTTCGCGCTCAGGATGCGCTGGCGGATCGGAATCTCAGCCATCATCGCTCACCTCGATGCTCTCCACACGCAGCTCCCGTCCGCCCGTCACCCGGAGGCTGACATCCCCACAACGGGGACACGCCTCGGGCAGCGGCGGCCTGACCTCCGTGCGCTGGCCGCACGCCAGGCAGGTCACGACGCCCGGGCGGCGCCGGAAATGGAGCATCGCGTCCTCCGCGTCTGTGCCCTTGCTGATGATGTCGAAGTAGAACTGCACCGCATCATCCACGATGCTCGCCAGGTCGCCGACGGTGAGGTGGATCGCAGTGATCCGGCGCCCGCCCGCCGCGTCCGTGGCGATCTTCAGGATACTCTCGGTGATCGGCAGCTCATGCATGCGCGGATTATACCATCCGGCACACAAATACGTCAGACAGGTTTGTGAACTACTTGACAAGTTCCGGGAACCCGGTATGCTAAGTCATCTTCACGCTGTCAGTCAGCAGCTACGGTAACCGCACGCAAAGGGAGGTCAGCCCATGGACCCAGTTGTTCTGGCCCGATGGCAGTTCGCAATCACCACCGTGTATCACTTCTTCTTCGTGCCCCTGACCCTGGGACTCTCGGTGCTGGTGGCGATCATGCACACCCGCTGGTACATCACGAAGGACGAGACCTGGAAGCGCATGACGAAGTTCTGGGGCAAGCTCTTCGTCATCAACTTCGCGATCGGCGTCGCAACAGGCATCGTCCAGGAATTCCAGTTTGGCATGAACTGGTCGGAGTACTCCCGCTTCGTGGGCGACATCTTCGGCGCGCCGCTGGCCATCGAGGCATTGCTCGCCTTCTTCCTCGAATCGACCTTCCTGGGCATGTGGCTCTTCGGGTGGGGCAAGATACCGGAGAAGCTGCACCTCGCTGCGATCTGGCTGGTCGCGATCGGCGGCAACCTCTCCGCGCTGTGGATCCTGATCGCCAACTCCTTCATGCAGGAGCCGGTCGGCTTCGCCCTGCGCAACGGGCGGGCCGAGATGACCGACTTCGGCGCGCTGGTGGCCAATCCACACGTGTGGGTGCAGTGGCCGCACGTCTTCTTCGCCGGCCTGACGACCGCCGGCTTCTTCATGTTGGGCATCGTCGCCTGGCGGCTCCTGCGCAAGGACCGCGACCAGGCCTTCTTCCGCAGCTCCTTCCAGGTGGCCGCGATCGCGGCCCTGATCGGCTCGGTCATGGTGGGCCTGGTCGGCCACAGCCAGGCGCAGCACATGGTGCGCATGCAGCCCATGAAGATGGCGGCCGCCGAGGCGCTGTGGGACAGCGAGGATCCGGCGTCCCTGTCGCTGTTCACCATCGGCGACACGCGCAACCGCAAGGACGTGTTCTCCATCCGCATCCCTGCCGGCCTGAGCATCCTGAGCTACAACCGCCCGAGCGGCGAGGTCAAGGGCATCAACGACCTCCAGGCCGAATACGAACAAACCTATGGTCCCGGGGACTACGTGCCGAACATCTTCGTGAACTACTGGAGCTTTCGGGCAATGGTCGGCGCAGGCGGCCTGATGCTGGCGCTGGCAGCCTGGGCCCTCTGGGTTGCACTGCGCGGCCAGATCGGCAAGCGGTCGCTGTTGCTGCTCAGCCTGCCTTTTGCCATCTCTCTCCCCTACCTGGCCAACAGCACGGGCTGGATCCTCACAGAGATGGGCCGGCAGCCGTGGATCGTGTTCGGCGTGTTACGCACCGAGCAGGGCATCTCGACGAGCGTTCCCGCGGGGCAGGTGCTTGCCACGCTGATCGGCTTCACCCTGATCTACGCGATCCTGATCGTGGCGGATGTCTATCTGCTCGTCAAGTACGCGCGCGCGGACACGGAGCTCATCCTGAACGATGGCGTGCCCACGCTGACCCGCGACGCATCGGATGCTGATGCGTTCGTCCTGCGCTCGTCCTGATCTCACGGAGGCAACGATGGAACTCAACACGCTCTGGTTCATCCTGGTCGGCGTCCTCTTTACGGGGTTCTTCATCCTGGAGGGCTTCGATTACGGCGTCGGCATCCTGTTGCCGTTCCTGGGCAAGAAGGACGAGGAGCGCCGCCAGATCATCAACACCATCGGGCCCTGGTGGGACGGCAACGAGGTGTGGCTGCTCACCGCGGGCGGCGCGATGTTTGCCGCGTTTCCCCACTGGTACGCAACGCTGTTCAGCGGCTTCTACCTGGCCCTGTTCCTCATGCTGCTCGCGCTGATCTTCCGCGCGGTGGCATTCGAGTATCGCAGCAAGGACAGGGATCCCCGCTGGCGCGCGGCGTGGGACTGGGCCATCTTCGGCGGCAGCGCCATCCCTGCGCTCCTCTGGGGCGTGGCCATGGCAAACATCGTGCGCGGCGTGCCGATCGACGCGGACATGAATTACGTGGGCGGCTTCTTCAACCTGCTCAATCCCTACGCGCTGCTGGGCGGCTTGGCCGGACTCGGCGTCTTCGCCCTGCAGGGCGCGACCTTCCTCGCCTTGCGCACGACCGACACGGTGCGCGCACGCGCGGAGGCGCTCTCCAGGAAGCTGTGGCCCATCGTCCTCGTCGTGGGCGCGGGCACGGTCGTCGCCTCCTACTTCGCCACCGACATCTTCCAGCGGCTGGGCGTCAACCCGGGCATCAGTGCGATCGGCGCGGGCGCCGCGTTCCTGATCGCGGCATGGTCCGTCCTGCAGGGGAGGTTCGGCTGGGCCTTCATCATGAATTCGCTGACGATCGCCCTCACCGTCGTGACCACGTTCCGCGGCCTCTACCCGCGCGTCATGGTCTCCAGCCTGAACGATGCGTGGAGCCTGACGGTCCAGAACGCATCGTCGACGCCGTACACGCTACGCGTCATGTCGATCATCGCCCTGGTGCTGGTGCCCATCGTGCTGCTCTACCAGGGGTGGAACTTCTACATCTTCAGGAAACGGATATCAGGAGAGAGCAAGCTGACGTACTGATAATATAGAGATCGCGAACAGATCTTCGGTCAAATCACATATACGTGGGCCGGCGGGCCTTTGTGTGCACTGCGCCGGTGACGGATCCTTTCGTCACCGGCGACCCAACACGGACCGCGCCGAGATCGGTTCCTTGCCGGACGGTGCGGACCTCCAGCCCTAAGATGGGAGGTTAGCATGACAAGGGAAGTCTGTTCCCCCCGAACCCTTGCCGCGGCGACCCTGCTCGCCCTGCTGCTCGCCTGCTTGCCGGCGCACCCACTCCTGGCCGCCATCCCCGGCAGCGATCAGCTCCCCCATGACGTAGCCCCGACAACGTTGCCCGCCCAGGCGCCAGGCGGTGTGCGCATCGAGCGCGAGCCGGTTGCACCGGCTGCGGATACCGACAAGTGGCGTCTGGACGACGTGCGCGTGATCGAGTGGGTCTGCCAATACCCCTATGGGCCCATTCGCGATGAGTACGGGGCGATCGGCGTGCAAAGCGTGAACACCGTCTGCAACGCCACCAATGCTGCGGGAGGCATCATCCGTACCCTGCACACCGAGGACACCATGCGGGTCGATTATCCCGACCTGATGCAGGGCGGGCAACTATCCACTTTCGCCGCCGAAGCTGCCGGATCCATGACATGGGAATTAAAGGATCTCACCAAGACCGGGTCGGCGTGGCTGGAGATGAGCCAGGCCGTGGTGGGAATGCCCGGGCTCTGCAAGTATGCGGAGAATCGCAGGCAGGACGGAGGCGCGACAGGCTCCGCCTCTCTGGCCATCGAGCGGAAGACGTGCAGCTATGATCCCGGCCTGGCCTTCAGCGGCAAGAACACGGTCACGATTTCCTTCAGCTCATCCGCCCTGGCAGGCCGTATCGATTCGTGGTCGATGGACGGCTCGAAGGGCGTCATCGAAGTGACCTACAAGCGCTGCACCGACCCGAACAACTGCCAGCCGGCCCAGATTCGGCGCCCGGTGCTGGTTGTCCCGGGCATACTGGGGGCATACTTCTACTACATCACGGCCCACCAGTACTGGGTGCTGAACCGGGGCGTGGACCCCGAGCACCTGCTCCTCGATCCGCTGACGCATGCGTACGACGACCTGGTCAAGACGCTGAAGACGGTCGGTTACAAGGAGGGAAAGGATCTCTTTGCCGCGCCGTATGACTGGCGCCTGACGCCCGGGCCTGTCGATGGCCAATACGATGGACACCTCGACGGCCTGACCGGCGCATCGATCACCGATGCGGAGTATCAGTATGGCGTCGACTATCTCGGCTTCTGGCTGCGGCTGGCGGCGGAGTTGTGGCAAAAGGATCACCCGGGCAAGACGCTGGACTCGGTTGATCTGATCACCCATAGCACCGGTGGGCTGGTAGCACGAAGCTACATCCAAAGCGATGCGTACGGTGACACCTTCGTGTCGCAAGGGCAGACGATGCGCTTGCCCAGAATCAACAACCTGATCATGGTCTCGGTGCCCAACCGGGGCGCATCGCAGCCCTGGCAGGCCATGAACAACAATTACATTATCGACGCTGCCTCCAAGTACGTCATCTCCAAGATGCTGAACCTTGCGTACCAGAAGGTGCAACAGGGTCAGACGATCACCGGCTTTCCCCAGCCGATCACGCCTGATTCGATTCGGGACGGGTTCGGCAATTTCAGCGGGACCGCCTTCATCAACCAGTATGTGCCTACTTTCCGCTCACTCCTGGCGACCTACGACTTCTACGTTGGCCTTGATGGCATCCCGACCAACCTGAACATGGAGCCCCTATATCGCAATGACCTGCTGCTGGACCTCAACAACGGCCTGGATATGCCGGACCGGCCGCCTCCGGCCGATGCCAGCCCCTTTGCCAATCACGTGAAAGCCACGGTGATCTACTCCGATGCCCAGTACACGGCCTACCGGGTGCAGGAAGAGGTGGGTCCGGCCAGCAACGCGCGCTTTCCCCTCGATGCCTGGACCGAGCAGGATGTGCCCAGGGATGTGACCTACTATGGCGATATCGGTGCGGTGCTGGGTGACGGCACCGTACCCCGCGAGTCGCTCGTCGGCCAGTTCGAGGGGGACGCACGGGTCAATAAGGTGCGCGTCCTGGGTGGCAACACGACGCATTCCGGCCTCATGGCGAATCCGCTCGTGCAACAGAAGATTCTCGACACCCTGGGAGCTGCCTGGCTGGCGAGCGACATCTCGACCGGGCTGGGTGGGACATCGCTGATGAACGTATGGAATGTCACCAGCGATCCGGTGGAGATGTTCCTGGTGGATGGCAGTGGGCGGCGTCTCGGCTACAGCGCAAGCACCGGCCCGGTGACCGAATTGCCAGACAGCGTCTGGTACGGCGGCGCAGACGGCCTGGGCTGGGTCTTCGGCGCGCTCGATGAGCCGTTGAGCGTGACCCTGACGGGCCTGGGTGGGGACTATTATGTGCAGGTGGCCGGTCAACAGGCTGGCATGATGGGTGGCATGGAATCGAGTGGCTCGCTGCCGTCCGGCCAGAAGAAGACCATACAGGTGAAGACCGAGCCGCGAGGCGGCCCGCTCTACCTGCCGGTGATCCTCAGGACAGATTAGTCGTCGCTACCTGATCTCGTCAGAGGGGCCGACGGATACTGACGAGGCTTGCGCGGAACCACGGTTCCGGGTATCATACGCGTACCGATGAAGACACGGACGTTGCGCGCTGGAATTCTGGCGGTGCTGCTCACCGTGGTGACGTGCAGCAGCACTTGGGGCGCGCCTCCGGCGCCCGTCATCACGACGCCCACGCCCCAGCCGACCCCCACCGCGCGGCCCCTCACCCTGGCTGAACGGCTGGCGCTCACCCCTGAGGCTCAGCGCCAGATCCACCAGCTCTTCCTGCCACAGGTCGCGCCGGCGTCCCAGTCGGGAGCCAATCCCGCATCCTTCACTTACGTGGTCAAGGCGGATGACACGCTTTGGTCGCTGGCGCTCGACTTCGGCCGCGATCTCGACACGATGTCGTGCACGACCACGCCGACCGGCGCGGACGCGGAGAAGCTCGTCCCGGGCCGGACCATCGTGGTGCCAGCGCTCGTCGACCTCTGCTATACGGTGCGCCCCGGCGACACCCTCCGCGGCATCGCGGCGCGCCATAAGCTGACAGTCGATCAGATCGTCGAGGTGCCCTGGAACGGCTTCACGTCTGTCCCCCACGTCGTCGTGCCGAAGCAGCGCATCTTGTTGCCCGGCGCACGTGCGGATGCCAGGCCGCGCGCGGATCGGGCCACGGTCAGCCGCCCGACCGACCAATGGGGCGGTACGATCTACGAGGAGTGGCCCTACGGCGACGGGCAGTTCGTCTGGCCCGTCTCGGGCGGGTGGATCTCCCAGGGAGCGCACGCGGGGCACATCGCGATCGACATCGCCATTCCATTGGGCACGAACGTCCGCGCTGCAGACCGCGGCAAGGTCATCATGGCCGGTTGGAACCCAACGGGTTACGGCTTCAGGGTCGTGATCGACCATGGCACCGACTACGTGACCCTGTACGCGCATCTGAGCGACATCTACGTCGAACCAGGACAGGTCGTAGGCGAGGGCCAGGTGATCGGCCTGAGCGGCGCCAACGGCAACATCACCGGGCCGCATCTGCACTTCGAGGTGCGTGACTACGGCCGGCTCATCGATCCCCTACGGGTGCTGCCGAAGTAACCCCCTCTAGGAGCGGCCCAGGGCTTTCTCGCGGCCGCTGGGGGTCAGCGTCATGATGCCCGGGGAACGGGAGGGGTCGGAAGGAAGATGGCACGCGGCCGCGGAGCTGCATCCTGCGCAGCTCGCACCGCAGGCGCCGCCGCCCAGTGCCACGAGGTACCCGCGCCGCGCCAACTCCTCGACCATCAGCTTCACTAACCCCTCACTCACCCCCAGGGAACGGGCCAGATCCGCTGTCGACCGGATGCCGCCGCGAGCCAACTGTTGCAGCAGGCGCAGGGGCAGGTTCGTTTCTTGCTCGACCATCTAGTTCACATCCCAAAGATACGCGCTGACTGATAGATTACCACGCCGGCGCCGAGGGAAATAATCAACAGCAGGCCGACGCTCGCTGCCGTCCACTTCCACGAGGCTGTCTCCTGCTTGATGGTCGCCACGGTTGCCACGCACGGGATGAACAGCATGGCCACTGCCAGAAACGCGAGCCGCGCACCGGGCGTCAGGATCGCCGCGACCTGGGTCGCCAGCGCGGACCCCGCCGCGGGGGCCCCGAACAGGACGCCGAGCGTGGCGATCGTGTTCTCCTTGGCGAAAAAGCTGGACAACAGTGCTACGATTACGCGCCAGTCGCTCAAACCCATCAACTCGCCCACCGGCGCCAGCGCGCGGCCGATCGCGGCCAGGATGCTCGTCTCGACATCGCCGCCCGGCACGTTAGAGAGAATCCACACCACGGCCGAGGCCAACAGGATCAGCGTCCCTGCCTTCCGCAGGAACGACGCAGTGTTGTTCCAGACATAGAGCCCGACCGTTCGCGCGTTGGGGACGTGATACAGCGGCAGTTCCATGATGAAGGCCGTCTGCTCCCCCTTGAAGGCCACACGATTGATGACGATTCCCGTGACTGCCAGGATGACCAGGTTGAGAGCCACCAGCCCGATCGTCGCCGCGGCCGCGGAGGCGCCGAAGAACGCGGGCGCGAGGAAGGCCAGCACGGCCAGCCGCGCGGTGCACGGCACGAGCGGTGCCAGCAGGATGGTCAGGAAGCGAGCCCGGCGGTCCTCCAGGATGCGCGTCCCCATGACGGCCGGCACGTTGCAGCCGAAGCCCAGGAACAGCGGCAGGAACGACTTACCGTGCAGCCCCATCAGGTGCATGAAGCGATCCATGATGTAGGCGCCGCGCGCCAGGTAGCCCACGTCCTCCAGGATGCCCAGCACCGCGAAGAATATCGCCAGGATGGGCAGGAACGCCAGCACGGTGCCAACACCGGCGATCAGCCCGTCGATGACCAGCCCTGAAATCCACGCCGGAGCCCCCCCAAGCACGGTCTCGGCCAGCCCGATCAGCCCGGCCAACACGGCGCCCGATAACCACTCGGACAGCGGCGTTGCGATGGCGTAGGTCAGGCCGAAGGCGAGGCCGAAGATACCCAGCAACAGCAACAGGCCGAAGACCGGGTGCGTGGCGACCCGATCGATGCGGTCGGTGCGGGTGATCGCGCCCGCGCGCGGTGCGGTCACCGCTGCCCGCACCATGCGCCCGATCCACTCGTAGCGTCCACCCGCGATATCCAGATACGCATCTTCATGCTTCAGCAGGATGCTGTGAATGTCCTCCCACAACGCAGGTGGTGCGGAAGCCTGGACCTCGCGGGTCACCTCACTGTCGCCCTCCAGCAGCTTGAGCGCGGCCCAGCCTGGAGGATAGCGACGACACGTACAGGCGCCAAGCATGTCCACCAACTGCTCCAGGATGGGCTGGTGCTCGGCACGGATCGTGGGCCGATTCGGCCGGAAGTCGGCGGGCTGCACAGCCAGGCCGTAAGCAGCCCTCACCAACTCGCGGATCCCCTCGTTGCGCGTCGCCACCAGCGGAATGACCGGGATGCCCAGCGCGGCTTGGAGGACATGCGCCTCGACATGGATGTCGTGCTGCTCGGCCACATCGCTCATGTTCAGGCCGATGACGAGCGGAACGTCGAGCGCCAGCAGCTCCGCAACCAGGTACAGGCTGCGCTCCAGCGCGGCCGCATTGACCACCGCGATCGCCACATGCGGCCGCTCGAAGATCAGGAAGTCGCGCGCGATGCGCTCCTCTTCGGAATTCGCCGTCAGGCTGTAGGTGCCGGGCAGATCGACCAGCGTGACGTTCGTCGCCTCGACTTCGAACACGCCCGTCTTAAGCTCCACCGTCTTGCCGGGCCAGTTGCCGACGTGCTGATTGAGGCCGGTCAGCATGTTGAATACGGTGGATTTCCCGACGTTCGGCTGGCCCACCAGCGCGACGGTCAGGGCATCGGGGTGCGACGCGACGCGGGAGTCGCCGTCCGTTCCTGCATCGGGCACCAGGCGCAGGCTCGGGCGTGTGTCAGGGACAGTCTGCGCTGTGAGAGCGCCGGTACTGCTGACGCGTTCGATCATCGGACACCTTGCGGCGCCACCAGGATGCGGCTTGCCTCCGCACGACCCAGCGCGACCAGCGTGCCCCGGAGCGTGACGACGATCGGTCCGCGTCCGTAGTTCTGCCGCACCCTGAGGCGTGCGCCAACCGTGAAGCCGAGATTGGCCATGCGGCTGCGAAAGTCATGCCCGCCGGTCAACGCGCAGACAATCGCTTCGGCGCCGGACGGCAGATCCGCGACCGGGAAAGTTGAACTGACCTTGTGGGATATGTCGATCATCGTGACCTTGCTATTATTAGGAATGACTTGCAATAATCTTACACCTCATTCACCCCGGACGCTATGACCTACATCACATCTGTCCCCCCTGTTATCGTAGACCGGCCCGCCGCGGCCCGAACGATCGCCGGGCAAGATGCCTTCCCCTGGTCTCCCAGCCGCCGGTGATGGTTCACGCGCGTTTGCACAAGGGGTGGGTTACATGCGACAATGGCGTGGTCAGTGACGCCATCTCATCATCGGCCAATCACGCTATCATCCTGCCGTGGAAGGAGCGCATCATGCGGGTTGTAGCTCTCATCCTTGCGGGCGGTGCCGGCACGCGCCTCGGCGTGCTCTCTGAGCATCGCGCCAAGCCGGCGGTGCCCTTCGCGGGGCGTTTCCGCATCATCGACTTCACCCTGTCCAATTGCGTGAACTCCGGCATCTACGACGTCGGAGTTCTCACCCAATACCTGCCCCGATCGTTGAACGACCACATCGGCATCGGCCGTCCGTGGGACCTGGACCGCACCTTCGGCGGTGTGAGGTTGCTCCAGCCATATCAGGGCCCGCTGCGCCAGCAGTGGTACGGCGGCACAGCCGATGCGGTGCGGCAAAACATCGAGTACCTGCGCGAAACACGTGCCGAGACCGTCGTGATCCTTTCGGGTGATCACATCTACAAGATGGACTACCGGAAGATGATCAAGGTTCACGAGGAACGGCATGCCGACCTCACGCTGGCCGTCATGAACGTCCTTCCCGAGGAGACCACGCGCTTCGGCATCGTGTTGGCCGATGAGGAGGGACGCGTGACCGGCTTCCTCGAGAAGCCCAAGGACGCGCCCAGCACCCTGGCGAACATGGGCGTCTACGTCTTCAACGTCAACGTGCTCATCGAACGCATGCAGGCACTGGCGTCCGACCATGAGGACCTCGACTTCGGGAAACACGTGATTCCCAGCATGGTGGAGGGCGGCCGCATCTTCACCTATCCGTTCGAGGGCTATTGGGTCGACGTTGGCACGGTCGATGCCTACTGGGGCACCAGCATGGAACTCATCTCCGGAAAATCGCAGCTCAACCTCTACGACCAGGCCTGGACCATTCACACGAAGAGCGAGGAGCGCGCGCCCGCGAAGGTCGGGCCCCAGGCACTCGTCCAGCAGAGCATGATCTGCAACGGATGCGTCGTGCGCGGTCAGGTGACTCACTCGATCCTCTCACCGGGCGTCTACGTCTCCCCCGGTGCGATCGTGCGGGAGAGCGTGATCATGAACGACACCTGGATCGGCCCCGGCGCGGTCGTGGATCGCTGCATCATCGACAAGGGCGTCATCGTCGGCGGGGGCACGCAACTGGGCCACGGCGACGACTACGACACGCCCAACGAACTGGAGCCCGGCAAGTTCTACACCGGACCATCGCTGGTCGGAAAACGCGCCCACATACGGGGCAACCTGGTCATCGGCCGCAATGTGGTGATCGAGACCGATGTGGATGAAGATGCGTTCGAGAAGTACGGGGACGTGGTGCCCAGCGGCGCCACCATCGGTTGAGGGAGGACGACGATGACTTGCTTAGCCATGATCCTGGCCGGAGGGGAAGGACCGGCATTGAGCGTCCTCACCGCCCTGCGTTCCGAGTCTGCCATGCCGTTCGCGGGCAAGTACCGCATCATCGACTTCGCGCTCTCCAACTGCGTCAACTCAGGCATCTTCAACGTGGCGGTGCTGACGCAATATCAGCCGGTCTCGCTGAACGAACATATCGGGCTGGGCCGCGCGTGGGACCTCGACCGCACTGCGGGCGGCGTCCGCCTGCTGCAGCCGTACCAGAGCACGAAAGGCCAGTCCGGCGCGTGGCAGGAGGGCACCGCTGACGCGGTGCGCTTCAACCTCGACCTGCTCCGGTCGCCGGTCGACGAGGTGCTGATCCTGCCCGGCGATCACATCTACAAGATGGACTATAACCCGCTGCTGCGCTTCCACCGCGAGCGAGATGCGGACGTCACGGTCTCCACCATCTCCGTCCAGCCGTTCGAGGCCCATCGCTTCGGCATGATCGGCACGGACCAGGCGGGCCGCGTGATCGAGTACGCGGAGAAGCCGCGACGCACCCACCACACCACGGCCAGCATGGGCATCTACGTCTTCAAGGCACAGGTGCTGCGGGAATGGCTGGAGGGGCCCGGCAAGGCCGACACGAACCTGGGGCGTGATTCGCTGCCGGGGCTGGTGCGCACCGCAGAAGTGTACGCACACCGCTTCCATGGCTATTGGGAGGACGCGGGCACCATCCAGGCGTATTACGAGGCCAACATGGCCCTCCTGTCCGAGACACCCGCACTGGACCTGTACGACCCAGATTGGGTGATCCACACCCGCAGCGAAGAGCGTGCGGCAGCGTACCTGGGCGAGAACGCGCGCGTCCAGGGCAACCTGCTGAGTGACGGCTGCCGGATCGAGGGGACCGTGATTCGCTCGATCATCTCGCCCGGCGTCTACGTTGCAGCAGGCGCCGAGGTGCGCGATTCGATCCTGCTGACGGACGCCGAGATCCATCCCGGCGCCATCGTGGACCGTGCGATCCTGGACAAGAAGGTGATCGTGGGCGAAGGTGCGGTCGTCGGTGACAGCGACGACCTGACGCCCAACCGGGCGTTTCCGGACCGGCTCAACACGGGTCTGACGGTCATCGGCAAGGGCGCGGTCGTGCCGGCCAACACGAGGCTCGGCCGCAACGTGCTGGTCTATCCCCGCGTCACCGGGAAACAGTACGACGGACAGAATGTGCCGAGCGGCGGCACGGTCGGCCGCTGACGCACGCCGCGACGCACGGTAGGGGCGACCGGCCGGTCGCCCCTGCGACCCACAGCCGCGGCGCACCGGGCGCCCTCCCCCAGCATTCCCCCCCCGTGCAACCAAAACCGCGCCCATTACGTCATAATACGCAGTTGTGTCATACTATGGATTCATTCGATTCGTAACTCGAGGACACTTGCTATCTATGTCTGATTCATCGCCAGAGTGGGGCAGCCGGCCATCCCGCCCGTCCCAGCCGTCGCCCGCAGCGCCGCCGCAGCAAGACCCGGCGCCCGTCCAACCGCAGCCCGCGGTCCCCGGCCGGCCGCGGCCGGCAGCGCAGCCTGTGCAGGCCGCGCCCCCTCCATCCGGACGGCGTCGCGGCTGTGCCCCACTCGGCCTGACCCTGTTGGCCCTGCTGGCAGTCGGCGTTCTGATGCTGGGCATCCTCCTGATCGGGTACGCCAGCGTCGCGCGGGACCTGCCCTCCGCAAACGAGCTACAGGAGCGCGCGAGCCAATTCGCGTCCACCATGGTCTACGACCGCACGGGACAGCTGCTGAACGAGATCGGCGACCCGAACTTCGGCCGGCGCACAGCGGTGGAACTCAATCAGATCTCGCCGTACGTGGCCGATGCGACCATCGCCACGGAAGACCCGAACTTCTACAGTCACCCCGGCGTGGACCCGGTAGGGCTTGCCCGCGCGGTGTACTACGCCATCCGCCAGCGTGACCTGAGCGGTCCCGGCGGCAGCACGATCACGCAGCAGCTCGTCAAACTCACCTACCTGTCCGCGGAGAAGACGATCTCGCGCAAGGTGAAGGAGGCGATCCTGGCCGCAGAAATCACGCGTCGCTACGACAAGGACACCATCCTGCGCATCTACCTCAATGAGATCCCTTATGGCAACCTGGCCTACGGCATCGAGGCGGGCGCGGAAACCTACTTCGCCAGACACGCGTCTGACCTGACCCTGGCACAGGCAGCCATGCTGGTCGGCATTCCGCAGGCGCCTGCCTATTACGACCCCTACACGCGGCTGTGGGAGGCCGACGGCCAGCCCGGCGCGGTCAAGCGCCGGCAGGGCGTCGTGCTGCGCCTGATGGTTGAGAACGGATACATCAGCGAGGCGCAGGCGGATGCGGCCTGGGCCGAGCCGCTCGTACTCCAGCCGCTCCGGCAGGTCTACGAATCGCGCCACCCACACTTCGTCCTGTATGCCCGCGGCGAAGTCGAAAGCCTGGTCGGCCCCGAGCTGGCAAGCAAGGGCGGGCTGCGGATCTACACCACCCTGGATCCCAACCTGCAGATCACGGCCGAGGAAGCCGTTGCGAAGCAGGTCGCGCAGCTGGCGCAGCAGCGCGCCCGCAACGGCGCGGCGGTTGCCATCCGGCCTCAGACGGGCGAGGTGCTCGCCATGGTCGGCAGTGCGGACTTCGATAGCGTGGAGATCAGCGGCCAGATCAACATGGCGGTAGAGCCACGGCAGCCCGGCTCCGCGCTGAAACCGTTCGTCTATCTCTCCACCTTCGAGATGCCCGCGTCCGTGCCGGCAGATGCACCGAGCGTCAACGCGGCGCTGCAGCAGCGCATCGACGCGCTGGCAGCCGCGCCCGCGCCAGGTGAGGGGCAGGCCGGTGCTGAACCGCCCAGCGGTCTTGAACCGCCAGGCTATTGGACTGCGGGGACGACCATCATGGACATCACCACAGAATTCCCCGACCCCAGCGGAACGTACGTGCCGGGGAACTACGACGGGAAGGAACATGGTCTGGTGAGCGTCCGGTCCGCACTCGCGAACTCGCTCAACATCCCGGCCGTCAAAGCGCTCCAGCACGCGGGACTGGACCGGCTGAAAGACGTGGCAGCCCGCGCCGGGATCACGACGCTCAACCAACCCTACTATGGGCTGTCCCTGGCACTCGGCGGGGGAGACGTCACCCTGCTGGAGCTGACGGGCGCGTATGCGACGCTCGCCAACGGTGGGACGCGCGTGCCCGTCAGCCCGATCGCCTGCGTCATCGACGCACAAAACCGCATGATCTGGCGGGGCTCCGCCGCGGCCCAGGTGCCGCCATGCCTCGGCGCTGTGGCAGCCGAGGCCGCGGCCATTGCCATCACGCCGCAGCCCGCCGAGCAGACGCTCAGTCCGCAGGATGTCTACGTCATCACGTCGATTCTCTCGGACGTGCAGGCCCGGCGCCCCATGTTCGGCAGCGCCCAGAACGTCATGACGCTGCCCGACCGCCCCGTGGCCGTCAAGACCGGGACGACCAACGACTACCGTGACGCCTGGACGATGGGCTACACGCCGGACCTTGCTGTGGGCGTCTGGATCGGAAACGCGGACTACACGGAGATGGAACGCCTGGCGGGCTCGTTGGGCGCGGCGCCGGTCTGGCACGACATCATGCTCCGCGGCGTCCAGGGGACGCCCGCGACGGCCTTCCCCGCCCCACAGGGCGTCGGCACTGCGACCATCTGCGGCGACAGCGGCACGCTCCCGAGCGCTGCCTGTCCCAACGACAAGCGCCGGGACGAGGTGTTCAACGCCGGCAAGGGGCCCCTGCCCTCGGGGTACGACCTGTGGCAGCGCGTGCGGGTGGACCGGCAGACGGGCCAACTCGCGACCGAGTTCACGCCCGCGGATCGCATCGAAGAGCGGGACGTCATGCTCTTCCCCGCAAAATACCACGCCTGGGCAGAGGCGCACGGCTATCCGGTGCTCGGGCCACAGCGGCCCGCATTGGCATTCGAGCCGGAGCTGGCGCTCCGCTCCCCGCAGAGCGGGCAGCTATCGTCCGAGACGGTCCTCCTGGAGGGCCGGGTGCGCGTGCCCGATCCGCTGGTCTGGCGGCTGGAATACGGCGTCGGGCCGAGCCCCATCGGCTGGGGCGTCCTCAGCGGGCCGCACCCGGTCGACGCCGGCGACATGTTCGGCCGGGAGTTGGACGGATACCTGGGCGAGTGGGATCTCGCGGCCGCGGCCGCGCTGCATGACTCGGTCGACTTCACGCTGCGCCTCGCGGCCTACGACGATGTGACGCAGCTGGAATATCCGGTCGCGGTATCTGCGCCGGTATACGTGATCCTGGAGGCGCCGACGTCCACGCCCAGTCCGACGGAGACGGCGACGCCAGAGGTGACGCTCACCCCCACGGAGACACCGACCGAGACGCCGACCTTGACGCCGTCGCCTGAAGCAGGAACACCTACCGCGTCCCCAACAGGGGCGCCTACGGTCGAGTCCACTCCCACGCCGCCGGGCCCCACCGCCGCGCCGACGTCGTCGGTCGTGCGGGCTGCCATCATGCAGCCGGCCAGCGGCAGCCAGGTGACAGGTCCGTTGGACATCGCCGGCGTGGCGGATGGCGCAGGATTCGCGGGTTACCAATTGGACTTCGCGGTCGGCCTGATCCCCGGCCAGAGCGACTGGATGCCGCTCGGGCTTGCCTCGACCACGCCTGTCACGGGCGATCTGCTGGCCACGTGGAACACGGCAGGGCTGGCGCCGGGTCCGTATACGCTGCGGCTGCGGGTGTACGACACCGTCGGTGGTTACGCAGAGTCGTTCGTCGCCGTCGAGCTGGTTACGCCTTAACCCCCCACCCATATCTCAGAACGCGCAAGAGCCGGATCGCCATTGACCCGGCTCTTGCATGCAGTGGCAGTTAGCGGTTGAAGTAGAGCACCGCCCGTACTACGGCAGGTAGCTCAATGGGTTGACCTTCATGCCCCCCTTGATCAGCTCGAAGTGCAGGTGAGGGCCGGTCGAATTGCCCGTGTTGCCCATGTTGCCGATCGTCGCGCCCTGCGTCACGATGTCGCCGGGACGCACGAAGATGCGGCTGAGATGCGCGTAGAGCGTCTGATAGCCGTTGCCATGGTCGACGACGATGTAGTTGCCGTAGCCGGCATTACTCCAGCCCGCAACGACGATGTAGCCATTGTCCGCGGCCTTAATCGGGGTCCCGACGGCCCTGGCGATGTCGATCGCGCGGTGCAGTGGCTTGTACCCCTGTGTCAATGCGCCAGACGCAGGCCAGACGAAGCGCCCGTCACCCTTCTTCGCGCCCGCAGGTGCGGTCCCCCGGTAGATGGTCGCGACCTGCGGGATCTCCTTCTTGCCGCCCGGCACCACCACCTTCTGCCCCGCGGCTACAAGGGGATTCTGCGCGTCGAGCCGGTTCAACGGATAGCTGACGATATCCTCCACCTTGACCTTGTAGGTCTTGGCGATCGAAGCCAGCGTGTCCTTCGGCCCCATCGTGTGCAGGATGCCGTCGATGGGCAGGATGGCCAGGGGCTGTCCCAGGCGCAGCAGATCGGGGTTCTTCTCCAGCCCGTTGGAGAACATGATTGTCTCGGCACTGAGCTTGTACTTCTTCGCAATGCCGTACAACGTATCGCCTGCACTGACCGTGTGGGTGATGATGTCCACGCGGGGACGCTCGGGGATGATGGTGATCGGGACCGCCGCTCGGGTCAGCGCGTAGGCCTCGGCCGTGGTCACCTCGCTCTCCACCTCGGGCGCCAGCACATCCGCCTGAAGGATGACCTGCTCGGTCGTCGGCGCCTCTTCAGGAATCACCAGCGTGGGCAATTGCAGCTGGCTGACAAGAAGCACGCCGACCGCGACGAGCAGGATGGCCAGATGAGAGCCGACGCGCAAAATCGGCGTCGCGCCCTCGGGGCCACGCTGTGCGAGCGATCTCTGGATGGAAGCGAAGAAAGTGTAGCCCGGTCCCCAGTCATTCCGTACGACCGGGCTGCGTTGTTCAGCTAAGTCATCGCGCATACGCGCGTTCCTCTTGGATAGGTTCGAGCGGCTGGCGCAACGTGCGACCGCAACCCCACCACCGCAGACGCCCCTAAATGCTCTGCGAGAGCGTATCCAGGAACACCTTGTTGTTGCGTGTCTTGCGCAGCCGGTCCAGCACTGCCTCGAGCGGATCTTCGCCCGTCTGGCGCAGCATGTCGATCATGCGCCGCAGTGTCCACACCCGGTTGAGTGTCTCGGCGCTCAGGAGCAGCTCTTCGCGACGCGTGCCCGAGCGAACGATGTCGAACGCCGGGAAGACTCGGCGCTCGGCCAGGCGCCGGTCGAGATGCAATTCCATGTTGCCGGTGCCCTTGAACTCCTCGTAGATGACATCGTCCATGCGGCTGCCGGTGTCGACAAGGCAGGTCGAGATGATGGTCAGGCTGCCGCCTTCTTCGATCTTACGGGCAGCGCCGAAGAAATGCTTGGGCGGATATAGGGCGGCGGGATCAATACCGCCCGAGAGCGTTCGCCCCGAGGTCGGCACCGTGAGATTGTAGGCGCGTGTCAGCCGCGTGATCGAGTCGAGCAGGATAGCGACATCCCGCCCGGCTTCGACGAGTCGCTTCGCCCGCTCGAGACCCATCTCCGCCACGCGCACGTGGGAGGACACGGGCTCATCGAAGGTCGAGCTCAGCACCTCCGCCTCGACGGCGCGGTCCATGTCGGTGACCTCTTCAGGGCGCTCGCCGATCAGCAGGACCATCAACACGACTTCGGGGTAGTTCTCGGAGATGCCGTTGGCAATCTGTTTCAGCACCGTCGTCTTGCCGGCCTTGGGCGGCGAGACGATCAGGCCGCGCTGGCCCCGTCCGATGGGCGCCACCATGTCGATCAGGCGCGTGGTCAGCACCGAGGGCTGGGTCTCCAACGCCAACTGCTGATTCGGGAAGATGGGCGTCAGTTCCTCGAACTTGGGACGGCGCTTGGCGATCTCAGGGTCGATGCCGTTGACGGCCTCCACCTTGAGAAGACCATAGTACTTCTCCGACTCCTTCGGCGGACGCACCTGTCCCACGACGAAATCGCCCGTCCGCAACCCGAAGCGGCGGATCTGGCTCTGCGAGATATAGACGTCCTCGGGCCCGGGATTCATGTGCTTGTTTGCGCGCAGGAAACCGATTCCGTCCTGAATGACCTCCAGGGTGCCCCCTCCGAAGATCAGGCCCTGGGACTCGGTCTCAGCACGCAGCAGGCGCATGATCAGGTCGTTCTTCTTCAACCTGGTGTACCCGGTCAAGGTCATCGACCTGGCAACATCCTGCAACTCAGTAAGTGTCTTCGTTTCTAAATCAGCGATATTCATTAAACGCTCTCCGTTCGAGAGGTGAATAGGGGGTTCATCATAATAACGGACGGCGCGGCTCACCGATCCGCTGCGTCAGTCAGCTTGTTGGACAACCTGAATATGGGATGAGTCTCTCAAATTCACCCTGGTACATCTCATCCAACTTGCTGCCGGACAAACATGAAACGCGGACAACCAGCGCCGCGCACACGAAAATCGCAAGTAGAGAGCAAAGAGGGTAGGTGGATGATACAAAGTAATGTGAATTGATTGTAGCACATGGACGATAACTCGTCAAATGGAACAACCGGGCAAAAAAACGAACGCGAAGACCGCGATTGCAGGAGACGGCGCGGCGCCGCTGAACGCCCCACAGGCAGGGCCGCGCCGTCTGGAAACGGATCAGTCGAACTTGATCTGGCTAAACTTCATCAGCTTGTCCCAGCGATGGGTCGACTCGATGAGCCGGATCGTTCCGGACTTGGACCGCATGACGATACTCGACGTCCGGGCGCCCGTTCCGAAGTAACGGGTGCCATCCAGCAACTCCCCGCGCGTGATGCCCGTCGCTGCAAAGAAGACGTCGTCGCTGTCCACCAGGTCGTCGATGGTGAGCACCTGGTCGAGGTCGAGGTGCTGCTCCAAAGCGTACTCTCGCTCTGAGTCATCGCGCGGCCACAGCTTGCACTGGATCTCCCCGCCCAGGCACTTCAATGCCGCTGCGGAGATGACGGCCTCGGGCGATCCGCCGATTCCCATCAGCACATCGATCCCGGTGTCTTCCATGGCAGCGCTGATGGATGCGGCCACATCGCCGTCAAGGATGAGGCGAATCCGTGCGCCGACCTCGCGCACATCGCTGATCAGTTGCGCGTGACGGGGCCGATCCAGGATCATGACCGTCAGATCGTCCACGTCCCGGTGCTTGGCCCGTGCGATCGCCTTGAGATTGACGGACACCGGCGCATCGATGTCGATGTGGCCGCGCGCCTCGGGTCCGACCGCGATCTTGTTCATGTAGACCAGCTTGCCGGGTGCGTACATGCTGCCAGAAGGCGCCAGCGCCACCACACTCAGGGCGCCGGAACGGCCCGTGGCGGTCAACGTCGTCCCGTCGATCGGGTCGACGGCGATGTCGACGACCGGGGGTTCCCCCGTGCCAAGGCGCTCGCCGTTGTACAGCATGGGGGCATCGTCCTTCTCGCCCTCGCCGATGACGATGACACCTTCCATTTCGATGGTGTTCAGGACCAGCCGCATGGCGTCGACGGCTGCCTGGTCCGCAGCGATCTTCTCGCCGCGGCCCATCCAACGCCCCGCAGCCAGCGCTGCAGCTTCGGTGACACGAACAAGGTCAAGTGCCAGGTTTCGCTCGGGAAGTTCAGGCATGAGAATCTCCTTTGATTCCGTACTGAGTGATCTTAAGCGAACATCGCCGCGAATTCGGCGGCGTCGACCGTCTCCTGTTCGATCAGGCGCCTGGCCAACTCATCGAGCTTGGAGCGATAGGTGCGCACGATGTCGCGCGCACGCTCGTGCGCCTCGTGCACCAGGCGGCGCACTTCCATGTCGATGGCTTCAGCGATCTCTTCGGAGTAATTGCGCTGCTCGCCGATCTCGCGGCCCAGGAAGACCAGCTCTTCTTTTTCGCCGAAGGTCTGCGGGCCGAGCACCTCGCTCATGCCGTACTGCGTCACCATTCGGCGCGCCAGCGACGTCACGCGCTCCAGGTCGTTGCTGGCGCCGGTGGTCACATCGCCGAAGACCTCTTCCTCCGCAACCCGGCCGCCCAACAGGCCGGCGAGCTCGTCCTCGAACTTGCTCTGCGCATAGAGCAGATGGTCTTCTTCGGGAAGCGGCATGGTGTAGCCCAGGGCCATGCCGCGGGAGATGATGCTGATCTTGTGCACCGGGTCGGAGTTGGGCAGCATCTTCATGACCAGCGCGTGCCCGGCCTCGTGATAGGCGACGATCAGCTTCTCATCTTCCGTGATGATGCGGGATCGCCGCTCGGGCCCGGCAATGACGCGCTCGACGGCTTCCTGAAACTCGCTGAGGCCGATCGCCCGCTTGTTGCGCCGCGCGGCCAGGATCGCCGCCTCGTTGACCAGGTTCTCCAGGTCCGCACCGACGAAGCCCGGCGTCCCGCGCGCGATCGTCTCGAGTTCCACGGCCGGCTCCAGCGGCTTGCCGCGCACGTGCACCTGCAGGATCTGCTCGCGGCCCTTCATGTCCGGCCGGTCCATGACCACCTGCCGGTCGAAACGC
>JAXGQB010000030.1:0-23711 GCA_040766655.1 Anaerolineae bacterium | reverse complement strand
GGGGTCCTCCGCCTTGCCGAACATGGACAGCATCAGGTGACGCGGGGTCATGCCGAGCGCGAGGACGAACGCCAGGTCGCGGTAATAGGGGTGCAGCCAGTCCTTGCCGCGCGTCATCGCGAACGCTGCGCCAACCTGGCACGCCTCCTGGCCCATCCCGGAGATGTGAAAGGCCACCTTGCCCTGGCGGTGCAGCACCCACATGCGTTCGTCAAGCTTGCGCGCCTGCAGCATCAGCTCGTACATCTCAAGTAATTGGTCCGCCGTCAACGCGGCGGCATAGTCACGGGTGACGAATTTGTCAGCAGACAGCGCGGGCATAGCACCTCCTCAGGATGAGGTTAGGCGATTGGGCTCGTGGTGTCTGTAATTGCCTCTGCTATGTTGTCTTGCGTACACAGCCCGGAGAGCCATCGGCAGGCAACAGCACTTTCGGGCGCAGAGACAATGCCGCCCGGAGGACAGGTTTGTCTCTCGCAGGTGCACCATCCTTCTCTTGTTACGAAGTAGATCACGGCCGATGCGAAGTGAGTTTCGCGTTCCCGGACTTCGCCTACCGCTTGCGCGTCTTTGTGCCGCATGATATGCTGACCGTGAACAGCGCAAGAGAGGGATCCGTTCGCCACCTGAAGTAGGAGAGAAAGTCAAGCTCACCATGTCTATGAATCCAGATGAAATACTCCGAGGCTTGGCAGACCGCACCGGCAGAGCCGTTGCACATTACTGGACTACACGGATGGGTCAGCGCGATAGGCAAATCCAGACCGGCAAAGCCGATCAGGGATGGCGGAGCGCCGTAACCGGCGGTGCCCAGATGGACGGATTCATCGACCTCTTCACGGAGTTGATAATCGCGGCAGGAGTCCCTGAGCACTACATCTTTAGAAAGAGAGCTGTTGAACTGCCGGGCTTCTTTCGTCCCACGAAGGAATGGGATCTTCTTGTTGTGCGCGATGGGACCTTGCTTGCAGCCATTGAGGCAAAGTCACAGGTTGGACCATCTTTTGGCAACAATTTCAACAATCGAATCGAAGAAGCGATGGGAAGCGCTCTCGACTTCTGGACCGCTTATCGTGAACGTGCCTACCTGAACAGCCCACAGCCCTTCCTGGGATACTTCTTCATGTTGGAGAACTGCGACGCGTCTAACCGGCCGGTTAAAGTTCAGGAGCCGCACTTCAGAGCACTTCCCGAATTTGTCGGGGCTTCGTACATGCGTAGATACGAGCTGTTCTGCCGAAAACTCGTCCTGGAGCGACACTACACAGCAGCGGCTTTTTTATCTTCAACTGCGGGGGAAGGGATCAGAGGATGTTTCGCAACCCCGGCGGATGATCTTTCTGTGGAACGCTTTGCCAAGACACTCACAGCCCACCTGGCGGCCTTTGCCTGAAGCTATGAATACAACGACTCACCGACTTATCAACGGCGATGCCAGGGATCTGGGATATCTGGACGACGCGTCTGTTCATCTCGTCGTCACATCTCCTCCTTACTGGAACTTAAAGCAGTACAACGAGAACCCAGATCAGCTAGGCCATATCCAGGACTACGAGGCATTTCTTCATGAACTGGAGAAGGTCTGGCGACACGTCTATCGGGTTCTTGTGCCCGGTGGTCGGCTCGTGTGCGTCGTTGGGGACGTATGTGTGGCACGCCGTGACTTTGGTCGTCATCTCGTCTTCCCTTTGCACGCAGACATTTGCGTCATCTGCCGGCGGATCGGGTTTGACAACCTGAACCCAATCATCTGGCACAAAATCGCCAACGCTTCCTACGAGGTTGAGAATGGATCGAAGTTTCTCGGGAAGCCCTACGAACCCAATGCGATCATCAAGAACGACATGGAGTTCATTCTGATGCAGCGCAAGCCGGGCGGCTACCGCAAGCCGACAGATCGGCAGCGCGAGACAAGTCGGATTGAAAAAGATGCGTTCAATCGTTGGTTCCAGCAGATATGGAACATCAGCGGTGCATCCACCAAACACCACCCGGCTCCGTTTCCTCTGGAGCTAGCGACACGTCTTGTGCGCATGTTTTCGTTCACCGAAGACACGGTATTGGATCCGTTTTGTGGATCGGGCACCACGATGGTCGCTGCATTTCGCACAGGTCGTAATAGCATTGGGATCGAGATCGATCCAGAGTACTGCCGCATGGCAGCGCGCTACCTGAAGGCGGAGACGGCCGACCTCTTCACCTCCGCCGAGCTGCGGTTCGAGAAGGCACCCACCGAGGCCGCCCCTATCTTGAGGGAGGATCAAGCCCTTTACGAGGTACACCCAGCCAAGAAGAAACTGGCGTAGCCGGACAAGCCCCTGGACGCGACGGCTTGTTTGTTGAGCGTGAATGACGCCGCTGGCCTGCCGTCCTTTGTATTTGGGAGTTAGCCGGTCACGTAACCGCGCACGATCTTCTATTTGTTAGCGATTGCGGCCTTCCTGCTGGGCCTAATCGCCTGTGCAGAAGCCCCAAACACCGACTCCAAGAAGCTTCCCAAGGAACCAAAATCCTACGAATACCGTACACTACATATCAGAAGAAACGGTGATATCCTGGATCCAGGTCTTTGAGAAGCCAGACATCGTCGCCTTGATGCCGAGAGAAGCCGGCCGAACTTGAGCGGGCGTATTCGATCGCGGTGCACATCTGCCGATCGGGTGCTTCCAGCCTGCGCGCCTCCGCGTGCACTGCGAATGAAGGCGTTGGGCCAGTAGGGTGCGGGCGATGGGGGAGAGAAGGGAGATGGCGATGGGGCGGCTAAGATACAACGTGGCAATCAGCCTGGACGGGTTCATCGCCCGGCCGGACGGTTCGTACGACTGGATTGTCGAAGACGCAACGATCGATTTCGAGGCGCTGTACGCGGAATTCGACGCGCTCGTGATGGGTCGCAAGACTTACGACGTGGTTCGCGCTCAGGGTTTGAGTGAACCATTCGCCGGCGTGCATGCGGTCGTGGTCTCGCGCAGTCACCAACCTGGTGTGGAGGGCAACACAACATACATCAACGAGGCCGTCGCGGAGCACGTGCAGAAGCTGAAGGAGGACACGGAGAAGGATGTCTGGCTGTTTGGCGGGGGCGAATTGTTCCGGCATCTCCTGGATGCCGGCCTGGTGGACACCGTCGAGGTCGCCATCATGCCGGTGCTCCTGGGGCAAGGCATCCCGATGCTGGCGCCCGGCGCATCTTCCGCGTCGCTGAAGCTGACCAGCTGCGTTCAGCTTCAGTCCGGTATCGTGATGCTGACGTACGACACGGACGCCCGCGCTGCCTGACGGACAACTGCGCGGGGCGCCGCGTGTGGGATGGTGGCGGTACCGATCATATTGTTGGAGGGGAAGGCTTGATTCCTTCCGGGGAGATATGCGATGGCAACTGTGCGCGAAGGCAACAAGAGCATCCTGCTGGTGGTGGACGTTCAGACCGGGGTGATGAGCGACACCTGGGACGCCTCACGGATCATCAGGAACGTGGCGCGGGTCGTCGAGCGAGCCCGCAGTCAGGGCGTCCCAGTGATCTGGGTGCAGCACTCTGACGAAGAGTTGACTGCCGGCAGCCCGGCGTGGCAGTGGGTGCCGGAACTGGTACCAGCGGAGAGCGAGCCGCTGATCCACAAGCATTTCAACTCGTCGTTCGAGCAGACGGCACTCGAAGATCACCTCGTCAGGCTCGACGCGACCCACATCGTGCTGGCCGGGGCTGCGACCAACTGGTGCATTCGGGCCACGGCGTACGGCGCACTGGAGCGCGGCTACGACCTGACGCTCGTCAGCGACGCTCATACGACCGGCGCAGTGGAACTGGAGAACGGAACAACAATCGAGGCCGCGGACATTGTTGGGGAAATAAACATCGCGATGACCTGGGTCAGCTATCCCGGCCGGAAAAACGGCACCGCCACGGCCGGGGAGGTCGACTTCGCCGCTCCCGGCAGTGACAGGGAAGGCAACACGTGATCGGGAAGTTCCTTGCGGGACAGCTCAGCAGACCGTCGGGCGCGATCGGACATCTGATCCTTGCGCCGCTGTGGAACAGCCGCAACCGGGCCCTCAACGACACCGCCCTGAAGCACCTGTCGCTTGAGGCCGATGACGTCGTGTTGGAGATCGGCTTCGGCGGTGGCTATCTCCTGGGCCGATCGTTGGCGAGGGTAACGCGAGGTACTGTGGCCGGGATCGACGCGTCGGCCGCCATGGCAAACTACTGCCTCAGGAAGTATCAGCGGGAGGTGCGCGCGGGCAGGCTTGAGCTGAAGTGCGCATCGGTCGAGGCAATCCCCTACGGAGCAGATCGCTTCAACAAGGTCTTCAGCGTCAATTCCCTGTTCTATTGGCCCTATGTGGGTCAAGGAATCGGGGAGTGCTGGCGCGTCACGTGCGACGGCGGCACACTGGTCCTGGTCTTCACGAGCAGGGAGAGCCTCAAGGATCGGCCGTTTGCGCAGCATGGCCTGGCGCTTCACGACGGAGCCGAAGTGGGTCAGATGATGATCGATGCCGGCTTCAGAGTGAGCCGGGTCGAAGAGGCGCATGATCGTCACCGGCGCTACTGGTGCGTGGTCGGGACAAAGGTGTCTCGCCCCTGACGCAGTCATGCTGTTGTAAAGCCATCCGCAGATGCAAGCTGCCAGTTATGCCGGGGATTTCAGAGAAAGAGTATGCCGAACATGATCGAGTATGTGCAGGAGTACATCGTCAGGGATGAGGCCCGCGGCCAGTTCGAGCTGGTGTACGGGCCGGGCGGCGCGTGGAGCAACCTGTTCGGCCGGTGCGCGGGCTTCCGCGGCGCCGGCCTGGTGCGCGACGTGAACGACCGGCGGCGCTACCTGGTCCTGGAGATCTGGACGGGGGAAGACCTGCGCGAGCAGGCAACGATCGATCGCGCTGCCGAGTGGGCCGCGCTGGACGCCAGGCTGGCCGGGTTGGCCGAGAGCCGGCGTGAACTCGGCACGTTCAAGATCCTTGCCGAGGCAGCAGTGCGAGCTGCGCCGCGATCGCGAAGCCGGTAAGCTGACGACGAAGGGCGGGCGCGCGATGTTCGGTGCCCGTGTCGGGCCGGCGCCGGGCAAACCGCCCCTGTCCGGAACCCCGTCTACCTTCCCATCCAGCCGCCATCGACGCACAGAATGGCGCCGTGCACGTAGTCGGCCCCGGACGAGGCCAGGAACACGGCTGCGGCCTGCAGGTCGGCGGGCACACCCCAGCGGCCCGCCGGAATGCGATCGAGGATGGTCTGGCTGCGCGCCGGATCCGCGCGCAACGCGGCGGTGTTGTCCGTGGCCATGTAGCCCGGCGCGATCGCGTTGACGTTGATCCCGTGCCTGGCCCACTCGTTAGCCAGCGCGCGGGTGAGCCCCGCAACCCCGCTCTTGGCCGCGGTGTAGGATGGCACGAGGATGCCGCCCTGAAAAGATAGCATCGAAGCCGTGTTGATGATCTTGCCGATGCCGGAGGGCCCGGCACCGATGCCGGAGGGCCCGCCGCCGCCCTGCGCCACCATCTGCCGCGCCGCGGCCTGGGACAGGAAGAAGAGCGCCTTCAGGTTGATCTGAATGACGTCATCCCAGTCCGCCTCGCTGAACTCCAGCGCGGGCGCGCGGCGGATGATGCCCGCGTTGTTGACCAGGATGTCCAGCCGCCCCATCTCCGCCACCGCGCGGGTGACGACGGCGTCGAGGTCCGCCACCGTGGCTTCCCCCAGATCGCAGCAGATCTGAAGAAACCTGCGCCCCAGCGCCTGGACTGCCGCACCGGTGTCATCGCTGGTGCAGCGGTCCAGCGCAACGATGTCCGCGCCGGCCTCGGCCAGCCCGAGTGCGATGCCCTGCCCCAATCCCCGCGCAGCGCCGGTAACCAACGCCACGCGGCCGTCGAGACGAAAATGATCGAGAATCATGCGGCCCGCCTCCCTCAGTGTCCCAGCGCCTTCAGCATCGGGATCGTCCGGCTGACCCACCCCAGGGCCGGGTCGTCCGCGGTGGCCTGCACGCGATGGTTGCCGGCCAGGACCCACAGGAAGTAGCTGGTGTAGCCCGGCGCGCTGTTGGTCGTGTGATAGCCATTTGGGGCCATCAGGATGGTGTTGTCTTTGACGATGTAGCCTGTGTCGATCTCGTCGTTGTAGTAACGCACCATGCCGAAACCGTCCGCAGGGCTGACCTTGAAGAAGTACATCTCCTCATGGTAGGCCTCGCGCGGCAGGTCATCCACCTCGTGCCTGTGCGGCGGGTAGGTGCTCCAGTTCCCCGAGGGCGTGTAGGTCTCGCCGGCGATCAGCCGCCGCGCGGGCAGATCGGGCTGGCCCGCCAGGGTCAGGATCTGGTGGAAGCTACGCGTGAAGTTCGCCGCGCCCCATGTTCCGGACGTGACCCGCTCCGGCGGGATCACGTAGGGATCCACGGCCAGGTCGCTCGGTGCGCTGGGGAGCGCCACGGTCAAGGGCCCATGCGCGGAGATCGCGCAGGTGGCACCCGCGGGAATGTAGACCGAGTGGGGCTTGCCCGCGAAGACGTTCGGCCGCCCGCCGACCGGCCCGAACGCGTGCCCGTTGACCACGAACGTGCCCTTCCCGCCCAGCACGACCGCCAGGAGCTCGCGATCTCCGCTGGTCGCCTCGTAGGTCTGGCCCTCAGACAACACCAGGTAGCCGAAGTCCAGCAGCTTGCACGGATTCGTCGGCAGGCGGTTGAGTCCCGCAGCGCTCGGGACCGTGGCGAAATATGACATGCAATCCTCCAAATCGATCGTCAGGGTCTTAAGGATCAGGCGGGCGTCTCCACGACCAGGTTCTCGGCCACGATCTCGGCGATGTCCCGGATCTGCACGTGCTCCACGTCCATCGCGCCGCGCGCATCCTCCAGCATGATCATGCAGAAGGGACACGCCACCGCGACCTCGTTCTGCCCGGTTTCGAGCACCTGGCGCATGCGATTCCAGTTGACGCGCGTCTCGCCTTCGTCCTCCATCCAGACGCGCGCACCGCCGCCGCCACAGCACATGCCGGCGTCGCGCGACCGCGCCATCTCGACCAACGACTTGCCGCCAGCCGTGGCCACCTCGCGCGGTGCCGCGTAGATGTCGTTGTACCGGCCCAGGTAGCACGGATCGTGGAACGTCAGCGATTCGCGGCCGCCTGCGGTCCGGTGCACACGGATGTCACCCTCGTCCAGCAGCTTCTTGATGAACTCCGAGTGGTGCATCACCCGGTACTCGCCGCCCATCTGGGGATACTCGTTCAGCAGCGTGTTGTAGCAGTGCGGGCACTGGGTGACGATGGTCTTGAACTTGTACTGCTTCATCGTCTCGATGTTCTGCTGGGCCAGTTGTTGGAACAGGTACTCGTTGCCCGCGCGCCGCGCCGAGTCTCCGTTGCAGGTCTCCTCCTCGCCCAGAATGGCGTAATTCACGCCGGCCGCGTGGAGGATGGTCGCCAGGGCCCGGCTCACCTTCTGATTCCGCGGATCGTACGAGCCCGCGCAGCCGACCCACCAGAGCACGTCCGCCTCGCCCACGTTCGCCATGACCGGCACCTCAAAGTCCAGCCCCTGGGTCCAGGCCGCGCGCTTGCGCTTCGGCAGCTTCCACGGGTTGCCCGACCGCTCGATGTTCGTCAGGGTCGTGGCAACGCTCGACGGAATGTCGCCCTCCATCAGGGCCAGGTAGCGCCGCATGTCGACGATCGCATCGACGTGCTCGATCAGCACGGGGCACTCGTAGACACAGTGGAGGCAGGTGGTGCACGACCACAGTGTCTCCGGCTTGATGATGTCGCCCACCATCTTGTGGCCGTTGGTCCCGTTCGTGCCGTTGTTGCCTTTCGGATCCCCTGGGCCGCCGGCTGGCGCCTCAGCCGGGGGTGCGGCGGGCGCGGTCGCAGTGCGCTGCGGCGACAGGGCGCGCAGCTTCGGCGAGACGTCCGTCATGTGGTCGCGCAGATCCAGGATGACGTACTTGGGATTGAGCGGCTGCCCGGCGGCATAGGCGGGACAAACATCCTGGCAGCGGCCGCACTCGGTGCAGGCATCGAAGTTGACCAGCTGCGGCTGGGGAAAGTCAGTCAGCCGCGCGGCGCCCAGCCGATCCGCCTGCTCCAGGTCCTTCACGGGCCACAGCGCACCCTTATTGCGGAACGGCGCGACGAAGATGTTCGCGGGCGAGGTGAAGATGTGGAACAGGTTGGTGTGCGGCAGGATCGCGAAGGCCGCGCCCACCGCGGCAAAGTGGAAGATCCACACGACGCGGTGTGCGAGGAGCAGGCTCTGCTCGCTGGCCCCGCGGAAGAGGAAACTCAGCGGGTAGGCCACCACCTGCGCGGGGCCCCAGGGCGGATTCTGTGCAGCCAGGCGCAGCGCGCCGATGAACAGGCCGCTCAGGATGATGAAGCCCAGCAGGGGCAGGGTGACGTTGAACCGCCAGTCGATGTTCAGCCGCGCGGGCCTGACGAGGTAACGCCGCCACAGCGCCATGCCCAGGCCGATGAGGAAACTTAGCGCGGCCAGGTCGAGCACGACCTTGTAAACGACGTAGAAGGTGCCATACAGCAGCTTCTGCTTGAGGATCAGCTCCCAGATGTCAGTGTCGGCCGACCCCAGGATCGTGCCGATGAAAAGCAGGACGATGGCCCAGAACATGGCGAAGTGCAGCACGCCGGGGTAGCGCTGGCGGAGGATCTTGACCTGCGCGACGCCATACTTGAGCGTGCGCAGCAGCCGCTCCATGGGCCGGTCCAGCCCGAAGTCAGGCTTGCCGCGGCGCCAGAGCTGCGCGCGGCGAACGATGCCCCAGATCATGAGGGCTGCGGATAGGCCGATGATCACGAAGAAGACGATACGCAGGGATACCGGGATGTTCCACCAACTGTAGCGACATGGCAGACCAGGAGGACAAAACGATGCGTGATCCATCTGCTTAGCTCCTTTGCGAGGCACTATGGTGGGTCACCGTCGGCGCGGCATGGCGACGCCGGCCGCAACTTGTCGATGGTCTATTTGTACCACAGGAAACGAATCGCGCCAAGGCCGTGGAGAAGAGAGGGCCTTAAACAGGTAGAGACGCTGGCTGCAGCGTCTCTACAGATATCCATGGGTGCAGTGGACGGGCCTACAGCTCCAGCTTGATCGGCGCGCTGCCTGAGGGCGGTCGTTTGGCGTTGAGCACGCTGACCGCGGCCGCGATGCGCTGCGCGATCTCGCAGAAGGTGACGGCCAAAGCGCTGTCGGGACAGCACACCACCACGGGCTCGCCCTGGTCGCCGCTCTCGCGCACGATGGCGGCCAGGCCGACGCGGCCCAGGAAGGGGATACCCAGCTTAGCGGCCGCAGCCTCGCCGCCGCCGGTGCCGAACACATCGCCCGCCATGTTCTCGATCAATCCCAGGACAGGTACTTCGAGGCGATTGAAGGCCGTGATGCCACGCGTCACATCCGCCAGGGCCATGGCCTGCGGCGTCGTCACGATGACCGCACCGGTCAGCGGCGCAAGTTGGGCCAGGCTCAACTGCACATCGCCCGTTCCCGGCGGGAGATCGACGACCAGGTAGTCGAGCATCTGATCGTCCTCGTCCCCGGCCTCCGGATCGCCCCAGGCGACGTCGGTGAGCAGCTGGCCGATGGCCTTGTGCAGCAGGGGCCCGCGCCACACCAGCGCCTCGCCGTCCGGCACGAGGAAGCCGATCGACATCACCTGGATGCCGTGGGCGTGCGGCGGGATCATGCGCTCATTGCGCACGTCGGCCAGGCCATGCACGCCCATGACGAGCGGCACGTTGGGACCATAGATGTCCGCGTCCAGGATGCCGACCCGTGCGCCCATCTGGCCCAACGCCACGGCCAGGTTCGCGGCGACGGTCGTCTTGCCCACGCCGCCCTTGCCGCTGGCCACCGCGATGATGTTCTTGATGGGCACCGATAGCTTCGCAGGAATACGATGGTCCCCGCGGACCTGCGCGTCAAGCTTGACCGTGACCTCTTTGACGCCGTCCAACTTTGCCACAGCCGCCTTCGCTTCGCTCTCGATCTGTGCCTTCAGGGGACACGCGGGGGTCGTCAACATGATGGTGAAGCTGACGGCGCCATCCTGCACCTGCACGTCCTTGATCATGTTCAGGGTCACCAGGTCCTTGTGGAGCTCGGGTTCCTGAACGTGTCGCAGTGCGTCGAGCACCATCTCGACGGTCACATCTTTTGATTTGCCGAACAACATGCTCTCTCCGTTCCTAACTAAGATCTTCCATGACCATGCCGGCAGCGCGCCGGCCGATCTCAACTGCATAGTTCGTGCCGCGATCCCAGGGATACACCTGGCTCATGCTGGCGAAATAAAGCCCGGGCACGGGCGTCCGCACCTCAGGAATATTGCGCGAGTGATCGACGGGCGGCACGGGCTGCGCATACGGGGTCTTCCACAGCCACGTATCCTTCACCCAACTTCGGTCGAACGCAGGGTTGAACCGTACGAACGACGGCAGGAACCGCTCCAGGAGCTGTTCTTTTGTCAGGCTGAAGTATTCGTGATCCGGCGGCAGATAGTCCCCGCAGTAGATGATAGTGTCGCCGCCGTAGTGCTCGCGATCCGTCAAATTCGTGTGCTCGACAAGGGCCAGGAAGGGGAACCCCGACTCCTTGGGGAGATTGTGCCAGTAGTAGGTGGTCAGCGGCCGGTCCAGCGTGACGACCAACACAACTGCACCGAGCGACTTGAGCTGGCGCAGGGCGGCCGAGTAGCTCTCGGGCAGGTCGGGCGCCAGGCGGGCCATCAGGGCCGGCGAACTGGTCGAGATGACCGCATCGTAGACCTCCGCGCGTTCCCCCGTGCGCACGGAGAGGCCATCCCCGGTCCGCTCGATCGCCTCGATGGGCGCGGATAACCGGATCTCCACCCCGCGTCCCCGGAGGTCCTCGGCCAGCATGTCCAGGAAGCGCTGGAAGCCGCCTGCAAAAGTGCCCAGCCGCGTGGTGCGCGCCTTGATGCGCGCCCAGAACCACGCCATGTTGACCACGTTCAGGTTTTCCTCGCCGAACTTGCCGACGATCAACGGCTTCCAGATCGCGTTGTAGATGCGGGGACCCACCCACTTACGCAGCCAGGCATCGGCCGTCACGCGCTCCAGCGGCTGCCAGTTAGGGGTGAGCTTGAGATAGACGCCCACCAGCCCGAATCGGACCAGGTCGACCGGGCCGAAGTTGCGCAAGGTGAATTTGGCCGCCTCGACGTAGGAGTCGAGCGCCTGAAATTTGTTGCGGTAGTAGACCACCGTCCACGGCCGGCGGTAGATCACCCGGTCGCGCCAGCCCAATTCCTCGATCAGGCCGAGCATGGCGCGGTCGCCCGCGAACCAGTGATGGTAGTACTTCTCGAGCGTCCAGTCCCAATGCGGGGCCTTGAAGCCCGCGGCCAATCCGCCCACCTGGGGCGCGGCCTCGAAGACGGTGACGTGGTGTCCCGCCTTGTTCAGGTCGTGCGCCGCCGCGAGCCCGGCCATGCCGGCCCCGACAATTGCGATTCTTTTGGGTTTCGCCATGGTCAACTCAGTCCTGAACCACCGGGTCTGCTTCGTCGACGGCTTCGGGGTTGTCGTCTTCAGACACAGGCTGGCCTGACAGGTAAGCGTCGATGTCGCGACGCGCCTTGAGGTACAGAGCGAGGAGGTCTTCGTCGGTTCCCTTGAACTGCACGATCGTCTGGGTGGCGCACAGCTGGCAGCCGCGCATGTACTTGAAGCTGCCCTCATGGCACTTCACACAGCCATCCAGGCGGATCATCATCAACGAGAACGCCAGGCTATCCGGGTCGGTCTCCGGCAATTTGGCGACGCGGGCCACCAGGTCGGCCCACGTTGGACCGCGCAGGCCCTTCAGCGAAGGTATCAGCCTGGGCGGGAAAAGTAACTCAGCTTTAGGATACATTGACGCTCAGAAACTCACTTGTACGTTGGACGCCTTGGCGTTGCCCGGCGATCCGCCGGCCGGCTTGCCCGTCGCGAGTGCATTCAGCGCGCTCATCAACGCGTCCAGATCGATGCCGTATGTCTGGCACGCACCCTGAATCGTGTCGACGTCGCTGACCGAGCAATGAGAACAGCCCCCGAGATGAAAGTCAGTCAGCACTTCGCCGACCTTGGGGTGAACGCTCAACGCCTCTGCGATCGTCATCGCGGGGTCGAAAATCTTCTCCCCGGCCTGTTGGCGTGCCTGCAGGCGCATGTCGTTCATCCGATACTCGAGCGACTGCTGCGCGTTGTTGACCGCACTGCGCAGCTCGGCGATCTGACTTGCGCTCCGGTCAAGACGTTCCTGAAGGCCGCTCATACGCCGGAACGCGACAAACAAGCCGAGCAGGGCTACGATCGCGACGATCAATGCTGCGGTCTCCATCATTTCACTCCTATTGTGGCCGCCAGCCTACTTCGGCTCGTCACCTGCGGCCTTCGCGGCGCGGCGTGCGGCGGCCTCGGCCTTGAGCCGCTCGATCTCCTCGGGCGTGCGCTTGGCGCCCACACCGGTCGTCGGTGCAGGTGGCGCTGGCGGTTCCGGCGCAGCCGCCTCGGGCGCGGCGGGAGCTGTCGCGCCTCCCTCCGCCTTCGCGGCGCGGCGTGCGGCAGCCTCGGCCTTCAGCCGTTCGATCTCCTCAGGCGTGCGCTTGGCGCCCACGCCTTCGGTCGCGGCGGGTGCGGCGGCGGCCGCAGGGGCCTCGCCACCTCCCTCCGCCTTCGCGGCACGACGTGCAGCAGCTTCTGCCTTCAGCCGCTCGATCTCCTCGGGCGTGCGCTTCGCCGGCGCTTCTGCTGCCGGGGCTGGGGCGACCGGGGCGGCTGCAGCCGCAGCGGGTGCAGCCGGCTTCGCAGGCTTCTCCGCAGGCTTCGCAGCTGCCTTTTCGGCCTCTTTTGCCAGCCGGGCAGCCTCTTCGGCCGCGTAGTCGGACGGGCGGATGCGCTGATAGTAGCTGACGGGCACGCGCAGCTCATCCAGGTCGAAGACCAAGTGCGGCATGCGTTGGTAGGCCGCGATCTCGAAATCATGATTCATCTTGATCGCGTCGAACGGGCAGAACTCCGCACAAAGCCCGCAGTTCATGCAGATCGTCGTGTCGATGTAGAACTCGGCCGGCCGGGTGATCGGCTTGCCCTTCTCATCCTTGTCGCGCACGATCCAGATGCACTGGGGCGGGCACACCTTGGCACAGATGCCACACGCGGTGCAGCGGTCCTCCTTCTCCCCCGTCTCTGCGTTGGTCTCGTAGAGCAGCATGGGGATATAGCGGAACCGCTCCGGCAACTTGCGATGCTCTTCGGGATACTGGATGGTGAAGAGGCCGCGCTGCTCGCCGACATCGGTCTGGTCGATTTCTTCCTTGCCGCCGGCATAGCGACTCGGAATCTGCTTGATGTCATCGACGTAGGTGGCCAGGAATTCTCTTAGCGTAACACCCAGCCCCTTGAATACGCCCGATCCAAACATGGTCGCCTCCGTCCTTATCGATCTACTTCGCCCAACACGATATCGACCGCACCCAAAATGACGACCGCATCTGCGATCTTGTGGCCGAGGCTCATCTTCTCCAGGCTGGTCAAATTGATGAAGGTCGGGGCGCGCACGTGATAGCGATACGGGTTCGCCTTGCCATCGGACACGACGAAGAAGCCCAGCTCGCCCTTCGGCCCTTCAATCCGGGAGTAGGCCTCACCGGCCGGCACGCGTACCTGGTGCTGTTTCTTGCCCGGCGGCATGATCGGCCCCTCGGGCAACTGCTCGATCGCCTGCTTGAGAATGCGCAGGCTCTGATACATCTCGTCCATGCGGACGCGGAAGCGAGCCCAAACATCGCCCTCCGGCCGGCTGCACACGTCGAACTCGAAGCGGTCGTAGATCGAATAGGGTGCGACCTTGCGCAGGTCGTAGGGGACGCCGGAGGCTCGCAGCATTGGCCCGGCCATGCTGTAGGCAATGGCCTCCTGCGCGGTCAGCACGCCGACGCCGCGCGTGCGAGCGAGGAAGATCTCGTTGCCCGACAGGAGATTCTCGAAATCCTCCAGGACCCGCGGCAGGCGGTTCCACACGAGCTCACGCGCGCGCTCGATCCAGCCGTCCGTCAGGTCGCCGGCCACGCCGCCGAAACGCATGTAGTTGCACATCATGCGGCTGCCGGAGACTTCCTCGAACAGATCGATGATCAGCTCGCGCTCACGCATGCCGTACAGCGCGGGGGTGAAGTACGCGCCCAGGTCGTTAAAGAGGAAGCCCACCGCAATGAAGTGACTGATGATTCGGGTGAACTCCACCATGATGATGCGCAGGTACTCCGCGCGCTCGGGCGGCTGCAGCCCCATCAGCTTTTCCACCGCCAGGACGTAGCCGAGATTATTCGACATCGAGGAGATGTAGTCCAGCCGGTCGGTGAAAGGGATGTTCATGATGTAGGTGTTGCGCTCGCCGATCTTCTCGTGGCAGCGATGGAGATAGCCCATCTCCGGCTCGAGCCCGACCACGTTCTCGCCCTCGATCGCGATGATCATGCGGAACACGCCGTGCGTGCTCGGATGCTGCGGACCCATGTTGACCAGAATGCGCTCGGTGCTGATGTCCGATTTATCGCTCTTCAGGTCGTCCACCCCCATGATGCGGCGGTATTCTACCTTCGGCGACCGCCACAGATCCGGATCCCAGGCCACCGGATAGGTAACGTTGTCCTTCCAGGGAACCCGATCTTCGGCCCAGGCGTGGTGGCCCTCCGGATGGCGGCTCTTCAGCGGCTTGGCATCCTCTTCGTGGTAGGACTCTTTGTAATCCTTGCGGAGCGGATAGCCCTCGAAGCCTTCCCAGAGGAGAATGCGGCGCAGGTTGGGGTGACCCTCGAAGCGGATCCCCATCATGTCGTAGACCTCGCGCTCCTGAAAGTCCGCGCCCGGCCAGATGGGGGTCAGCGAAGGCATGCTGGGATGCGCCTTATCGGTCAGTCGCACGCGCAGCACCAGTGCGTCCTTGGGCTGGGCCACGCCGTAGAGGTAGTACACCACTTCGAAGTAGTCGGGCCAGTCGACACTGGTCACCATGGAGCAGTAGTCGTAGCCCTCGTGGTCGCGCAGGTGACGCGCCAGCTCGATGACGCGATCGGGCGCCACCACCAGTCCATCCTTCGTCGTGTCCAGCACGGCCCCAGGCGCCACATCAGCGTAGGGGAGGTCTTGCGTCATCGTCTCAATGGGTGCAGTCATCGCAGCTCTCCCTCACGCTTGATCAGCAGCGTCGGCTGGCTGTTGCTGGGCGGCTTCGGCCAATCGCTTCAGCGCGTCCCGATCCTTCGGGTTGTAGAGGTCCGGCCCGAGAACGGGCAGGGGAATCGATTCGTTGAGCTTATCTCGGCGATACCAGGGCGCTGTCCGAACCGACTGGGTGAACACCTTCTTGTGCACCTGCATCACGCCGTACAGCAGCGCCTCCGGCGTGGGAGGACAGCCGGGGACGTACACGTCGACCGGGACGAATTTGTCGATGCCGGAGACGACGTTGTAGCCCTCCTTGAATGGTCCGCCCGATGTGGCGCACGCGCCCATGGCGAGCACGTATTTGGGCTCAGCCATCTGGTTGTAGAGGCGCACGATGTTCGGGACCATCTTCTTCGTGACGGTGCCCGACACGATCATCAGATCGGCCTGTCGCGGCGAGGCGCGCATGATCTCCATGCCGAAGCGGCTCAGATCGAAGCGCGCAGCCTGCACTGCGATCATTTCGATGGCACAGCATGCCAGGCCGAACATCATGGGCCACATGGAGCGTGCCCGACCCCAGTTGTAGACGTTGTCAACCGTGGTCAGAAAGACGTTCTTCTTGAGATCCTCTGGCAACTCACCTTCGATGTCGTCGATCTTCATGATCACGCTTCCTTCTGTAGGATGAGAGCTTTCAACTGGCCGGCAAGAAGCCTGCACGCGTGCGCTGTTTCTCCTCGACGCGACCCAGCACGTAGACAGTCGCATCGCTCCGCTGGCCGATGCTCAGCACGCGCCAGCCGTCGGCCAGCAGCGCATTGACCTGTTCGATCTCTTCGTCGTTCCGCAGGGTAAGCTGCTTGAGTTGTTTGAACTCAGCGTCCCGCATCACCGTCGGGGTTGACATGTCAGACATGATGACGTCTCCGTTGGCGCAGATCAGCGATCCTGAATGGGGCGAGAACACCGCTGGCAAAAGGGGTATGGCCCGCGCCACAGTGGGCATTCTACCGCAGCCGCGCCAATCTGTAAAGGTTGCGCGCCACACCGCGCGACATGCGCCGGCCGCGCAGGCCACCGGACGTCACCCATTTTATGTATTGATATTGCTCAATATTAGTATTATAATAGTTTACAAATCCTATCCACATTCTGCCGCAGGGCCGGCACGGTCGACCCGATCGTGGACGAAGTTCAGAGTCAAGGAGCATGAGATGTCGGCGATTGACGACAAGTGGCAGCATCTGAAGGCCCAAGGGCTGGATCTGGGCGGTCCGCTCGGGCCCGAAGAGCCCGCGCCCGCGGGCGGCAAGGTGCGGCGATACGAGCGCGGCCAAATCTACTGGAGCAGCGCCACGGGCGCTCACGAAGTGCACGGCGGCATCCTGAGCCTGTATCTTGCGCATGGCGGGCCAGGAGACAGCCCTCAGACCGGCGAGCGACTGCTGGGCTATCCGGTGACGGACGAGATGAGCGTGGAAGGCGTGCCCCGGAGCATCTTCGAGTCCGGCGCCATCTACTGGACCCCGGGCACCGGCGGGTGTGTGCTTTGGGGCTCCATCTGGGCCACGTATCAGAGGCCCCAGGTGGGGACCGCAGCCGCGGGTCTGGGCCTGCCACTGATCGGAAACACCCCGCTGGCCGGCGGGCAAGCGGCCTATTTCGAGAGAGGGGTGCTGTTCTCGGCCGGCATTGTCGCCGTGCTGGCCGGCCGGTTCGATCCACCCCTGATGGGTCGACCGCAGCTGATCGATCCGGACGATCAGGGATCGCGCAGCATTCAGAGCCTGGTCACCTGGCCTCTGCTCATGCGGTCGCATTACCAGGCCCTGATCGACTGGCGGCCCAGCGTGTTCGCCGAGCTGTGGTCCGACCGGCTGGTCCTCTCGCCGGTGGGCTCGCCGTTCAGCCATATCGCCATCGCCTGCCAGCAGGTCTCGCTGCGCAACGATGTCCCACACATCCAACAGGTCGACGTGCGCGCAGTCATGACCATTCCACCGAGCGGGCCGCTCGATCTGAAGGATCGCACCCTGTACGACCTGCAACTCAAGCTGCCGAACGGCAACACCTACATGATCTCGCCGCACTGCCTGTATGCGAAGCGCGACTGGGATAACTTCGGCCTGCTTCACATCACCGATCTGCACATCTCGCAGCGCAACGATCAGTTCCGGCGCAAGCTGCAGGAGAGCGGCCTCGAAGACGCGGCGCAGAACTACGCCAACTTCCAGGACAACCTGCGCGACTTCATTCGCTATGCCAACCGGCTGCACGCTCAGGGCCTGGCGGATCTTGTCATGGCGACGGGCGACCTCGTCGACTACGTGGCCGAGGCGAACGATGGGCTGCCGGGCGAGAACTTCGCCCGCTTGCGCCGCATCCTTCTCGGGGCCGCGCTCAATCACGGGGATCCACCCGGCGAAGCGCTGCGCATCCCAATCTTCATGACCTTCGGCAATCACGACTACCGCGTCAACCCCTATGATCTGCGGGCCGACGTCGACCTGCCGGGAGGGTCAAAGGACACCGCGCTCAACGAGCACTCCGGACATAACCTTCTGGAGAGCGATGCCATCGCCCTGCAGGACGGCCGGACGCCTAAGTATGGGCTGAGCAACATCGAGGGCGCGGGGAAGATGCTGCAGTACGACCGGTTCGATAACCGGTACAACTACTTCAAGTTCCATTTCACCGAAGAGCGCACCTACGTGGTGCGGCTCGGCAAGCACCGGCTGGTGGTGATGGACACGAAGATGGACAACGGGATTCCCGACGACTTCGATATCTGGACCCTGATCAACCTGTGGCGGGGTGGCTCCGGCTTCCTCGACAGCCAGTTCGGGAGCGGCCTGCCCGCGACACAGAAGCTCCTCGCCGGCGGCGGGCCCGATTCCGTCGGATTTAGCGAGCGCGAGCTGGCCCTTCTGCGCAATGCGGTGGTAGAGGCCGGGGCGGACGGCCTGGTGATCGTCGGTATGCACTGCCCGGTCATCTCTCCGAAGGGGTCCGAGTACGCCTACTTCCACCGCGAGACCATCCATCCCCTCGCAGACCCGGTGCTGACCGATGCTTACCTTGTGCGTCATAAGATCGAGGACGGGCGAAGCTGGACGCGGACGGGAACGCCCTACTTCAAGACCGGAGAGATCGCCGACGGGATGAACGCCGGCGTCATCGCGCATTGGGGGGAGGAGTTTCTCAGGATCTGTGCGGGCGTGGACCTGCCGCGACCCGTCGACCTGGTGCTTGCCGGACATCATCACGACCGGGTCGAGTATCGCGTCCGGTGGAACCCTGCGGCCGCAACGATGGAGTACTACATGGATTTCTACACAGAGAATCCAAAGACGTACTATCACACCATCAACGGCAGGGACATCCTTGGAGTGCGTCCCCTGCCGAAGGGCGCTCCGCTCGCCGTCAGGGTGGAGGCGGACCCCTCACATCCGGTCGCCGTGGGTGTCACCACGGATCACCGGATCAACCTGACCCATGGCACCGTGCGCACGCCGGCCTATGCGGACCCGCTGAATTCGACCTCGGATCCGAAGGCCTGGTGGCTGAAGCACAGGCCGCTGCTTGCCCAGACCTCCGCGCTCGGCCCGATCGACCCGCGGCAACGATACGGCGCGTTCTACAAGCTGCACCCGCCTCCGCAGCACTACCGTCCCGTGATCGAGTCGGACAGGGAGCTGAACATGCCGAGGGGGATCAGCGTCGAGAAACTGCCGGGCCGCCTGGTTCAGCCCACCTTCCAGGGCTTCCGCCTGGTGCAGGTCCGGGCCGGCGCGATCGCGCGGATGCGCTACATCATATTGCGGGACCTGAGAAAGAGTGACTTCACCCTGCCGTGGGAGGGCGAGTTCGCCGACCCGCGGCGGCCGCGCCGGCCCATCGTCAATGGCGGCGTCATCGGCAGGTTCTGAGATGCTGTGAGGGCGGGGAGCGGGTCCGTTCCCCGCCCGGAACGTGCCATGCTGCGGCTGCGGTTCACTCGCTATGCGGAGTACCAGCCGGCGAGGTCTTGCCCTCATAGCGGCAAAGATCGACGAGCACGCAGCGCGCGCACTCTGGCCGGGCCGCGTGACACACCTCGCGGCCGTGGCGGATCAGGTTCAGATGCAGGGGGTAGTACCATTCGGGCGGCGCCAGGCGCTCCCACAGCCGCTTGATCTTCTCCTCGCTCTCCTTCGGCCCGGCCAGGCCGAGCCGCCGCGTGACGCGGCCGACGTGCGTGTCGACCGGAAACGCGGCCTTGCCGAAACAGAACAACATCACGATCGACGCGGTCTTGTGACCGATCCCGTCGAAGGATGTCAGCCACTGCATCGCCTCCTCCACGGGAAGATCGGCCAGGAAGTCGATGTCGAACGCGCCGCGCTCCTCCTTGATCCGGCGAAGCGCGGCCTGGATGCGCGGGGCCTTGCGCTGGGCCAGGCCGCCGGAGCGGATCGCATCCGCCACATCCTCGACCGGCGCTTCGATCACCGCCTGCCAGTCGGCATAGCGCGCCCTGAGCGCCTCGAACGCGCGGCCGGAATTCAGGTCGCTCGTGTTCTGGCTGAGGAACGTCAGCACCAACTCGTCCATGGGCTCGTAAAACGGCCGCCAGGTCGGCTCGCCGTACGCGGCCAGCAGCCGGCGATGAATGGAATCCGCCCAGTCGCGCATCCCGCTCTCGTACTCATCAACCATTCGTGTCGCTCCACCCTATAGGTGTTCGACCGTCACTCGCTTGTGACGCTCGCGGAGCTTGGTGATCAGCTCCTCCAGGTAGATCTGACGCATGGGCATGCCCCGGACAACATCCGCAAGTTGTTGCGGGTTAATCGTGTCGCCCACGATGAAATGGATCTGGTCGGCGTAGAGGAGCGCCCGCACGAGACGGGTCGCTGCATCCTGATCGGGCGGGAGATCGTGCACGGTCTCCACGTCGCGCAGGCGGTCCACCGCGGCACTCAGCGTGAGGATGCCCTCGGTCACCAGGTCAACACCTTCGAGGTCACCCGTGGGCGGCAGCTTGCGGCCCGGGCGGGGCAGAGCGCCAGCCCGGGCTCCCTGCGTCCGCAGTTGCACCCGCAGCGGCTTGCCGAGCACCCGCGCGGCCATCTGTGCGGTCGTGCCGCCGCAGATGACCTTCACGCCCTGCGATGACATCAGCTTGTCCACCGCAATCGGGTCCAGGGATGGCTCGGATGGTGGGCCGGTGAGCACAGTGGCCTTCCGGTACGGCCGCACCCACATGGCCACCGCGGTCGCGTCGTCGCCCAGCTTGCCGTTCGACAGCTTGAGGCAGGTGCGGCTCAAGGCGCCGACCAGCTGGTGGGTGTCCCCGCGCGTCTCGGCCCAGCGCTGCGCGGCGATACTGAGGTTCTTCCAGCCCCATCCCATGCGGTAGAGCCCGCCCACGCCGGCGTGAACATAGCCGTCGCTGACCATGACCAGATAGTCGCCCGGCTCCAGCACGAACTGGGCCTCCCGGATCGTGCGGCCCGCGATGACGCGCTCGCGCGCCGGGGTGGCGAGAACTGCGCCACCCCGCACGTGGATGAGCGGCGGGCTGTCGTATTCGGCCAGGTAGGCCTCGCGGCCCCTGTGGATGCGCAACACCGCGAACGTCGCGTACGCGAGATGGCGCACCTGGCATTCAGGCAGTGTCTCGATGAGCGTCTCCACCACCTGGTCGATGCTGGCCCCCTTCTCCAACATGCCGGCCGCGATCTCCGCGGTGAGCGTGGCAAGGATGTTGGCCTTCACGCCGCTGCCCAGTCCGTCAGACAGGATGACGATCAGGTCCTCGCTCGTCGACGTGACCTTGACCCAATCGCCACACAACTCCTCCCCGGTCTTACACAGGCTGTGATACGCGGTCTCGACGATCTGGCTCAAGGCTGCGCCCCCTGCACCAAGGCAGGCATGATCTCGTCCTCGAAGAACTGCCAGCACTGGCGCGGATCCACGCCGCGGTAGACCCGTTCGCCTACACGAACAGATGCACCCATGGAGCACTGATCCATGCAGAACGCGCCCGTCAACTCCACGCGGGCCGAGAGATTACGCTCTCGTATCAGTTGTTCGAAAGTATCGGCCATCTGCTCCGAGCCTCGCACGTAGCAGGAGCTGCCGATGCACACGGTGACGGTTAGCATGATCTCCTTGCGGGCCCCCAGCCCGTCCCTGCGCTATGAGCCAGCCGCGTCCGATGCGGACCGGCTCAGCTTCCGTTGGGTGATGAAATGCGAGAGGGTCGCCAGCTCCGCAGCCAGGTCCTCGTTCTTGACCAGGATGTCCGATCCCACCTGCAACTTACACGGCGCGAAGTTCCAGATGACCTGCACGCCCCCCGCGATCAAGGCTTCCGCGACGGCCTGGGCCGCCGCCTCCGGCACCGCGATGATTCCCATGCGCACCTGGAGGCGCTGCACCAGATTGGTGAGCTTCTCGACCGGAAACACCTGGCGGCCGTCGGGCAGACGAACCTGCCTGGCGGGGTCGCTGTCGAATAGCGCTACGATGTGCAGACCATACCGCTCGAAGCCGCCGTAAGAAGCCAGCGCCCGTCCCAGGTTGCCCATCCCGACGAGCACTGCCTCCTTGTCGTTCATCAGGCCCAGGAACTCCTCGATGCAGCCCGCCAGCAGTTGTGCGTCGTAGCCCACTCCCGGCCGGCCCTCGTACGCAAGATAGGAAAGATCCTTGCGCACCTGCCCGTCCGGCACGCCAGCTGCGTCGCCGAGCTCCCTGGACGATACGCTGCGCTGGCCCTCGCGCAGTGCCTGGAGCAGCCGCCGATAGTAAATCGGCAGCCGCCGCAGCGCAGGCGCCGGAATGTTCACCGGCCGCTCGTCTTCCATAGCGATCCCTCCTCGTCGAAGGCGGCGAGAGACTTCGTGCCTATTGGAACGAATTATAACCCGAACCACCGATACGACAAATCCGGCCGAGGAGCGATGCTGCGGCTCTTGCGTTTGGTGTGTTGATTATCTATAATTAGATCTCAGTTTGTGCAATATTCGGACTCAGAGATCGGAGGAGAAGCCATGGGCACGGCGAACGGTGATCGGCCGAATGACATGATCAGGCCCAGCGCAGATATCGTGCGCAACGCCAACGTCGCGAGCTACGACGAGATGGCGGAGTGGGCGCAGCGTGACCTGCCAGGGTTCTGGGCGGCGCAGGCGGAGGAGTACACCTGGTTCCAGAAGTGGGATCGGGTGCTCGATGATTCCAATGCGCCCTTCTACCAGTGGTTTACCGGCGGCAAGACCAACATCGTGTACAACTGCCTGGATCGGCACGTGCAAACATGGCGGCGTAACAAGCTGGCACTGATCTGGGAGGGAGAGAACGGTGACGTGCGCACCTTCTCCTACCACGCGCTCAACCGGGAGGTATGCAAGTTCGCCAACGTCCTGCGCAGCATGGGGGTGAAGAAGGGCGATCGGGTAACGATCTACATGGGCCGCGTGCCCGAGCTGCCGATCGCCATGCTTGCCTGTGCCAAGATCGGCGCGGTTCATTCGGTCGTCTACGGCGGCTTCTCCGTGGAAGCGCTGCACGGACGGATCGAGGACAGCCAGTCAAACGTGGCCATCACCTGCGACGGCGGCTACATGAACGGCAAGGTGGTGGAACTGAAGCGCATCCTCGACGAGGCCATCCAGCGCGCCGGCTCGGTGGAACACGTCATCGTGTTCAAACGCACCGGGCATGACGTGCCCATGGAGCCCGGCCGGGACTACTGGTACCACGACCTGATGGGCCTGCCCATCGCGCGGGCCGCCTCCGGGGGCAATCGTTGCGAGACCGAGGTGATGGATGCCGAAGATCCGCTCTTCATGCTCTACACGTCGGGCACGACCGGCCAGCCCAAGGCCATCGTTCACACGCATGGCGGCTACATGGTCGGCGTGGGAACGACGCTCAAGTGGGTGTTCGATCTCAAAGAAGACGATCGCTACTGGTGCGCGGCAGACCCGGGCTGGATCACCGGCCATTCGTACATCGTCTACGGCCCGCTGCTGCTCGGCGCGACGAGCTTCCTGTACGAGGGCGCTCCCACCTTTCCCTACCCGAACCGCTGGTGGGGCATGGTCGAGAAGTACGGCATCAACATCCTCTAAATGGCGCCGACCGCCATCAGGGGCCTGATGCGCTTCGGCGAGGCGTGGCCGAACCGGCACGACCTTTCGTCGTTGCGACTTCTGGGCAGCGTGGGCGAGCCGATCAATCCCGAGGCCTGGCGCTGGTACCACCGGGTGATCGGGAAGGAACGCTGCCCCATCATGGACACCTGGTGGCAGACCGAAACCGGGATGTTCATGATCACGCCGCTCCCCACGGTGGACCTCAAGCCCGGCAGCGCCACCAGGCCGTTTCCCGGGATCCAGGCCGACGTCGTCGACGACGCGGGCAACCCGGTGGCGGCAGGCGAGGAGGGCTACCTGGTGCTGAAGCAGCCGTGGCCCGCCATGTTGCGCACGCTGTACAAGGATCCGGACCG
>JAXGQB010000003.1:0-34414 GCA_040766655.1 Anaerolineae bacterium | reverse complement strand
ACGCGTTTCGAGCCCCTTCACCTCTAAAAGTCTGCCCATACCTTGTCTCCCAATCTATGAAAACCTGCTAGGTGCTGACCGACGCCACCTGGCAGCGTTGTCGGGTCCACTTCATGCGCGACCTCCTGGCCCACAGCTGACTAGATCGATCTGCTTCTGGTTGAACTTGTCAGCCCGCAGGATCCCCTTGCCTCTCAGCATCGACGAGACAAAACCTCCAGTCAGTTGTATAAGTGACTCGTATCAGTGGCCAAGAAGTGCGCCCGGCCCGGAGCTACCAACAGCTTGCCGTCTTCAACGATGACCGCACCGCGCTGCATCGTCAGCACCGGCTTTCCCGTCACCTGACGGCCCTCGTACAGGGTGTAGTCCGCGCCCGAGTGCTGGGTCGCGGCGGTGATGGTATGCACGCGATTGGGATCCCAGACGACCAGGTCGGCATCCGAGCCCGGAACCAGGGTCCCCTTGCGCGGATACAGCCCAAAAAGCCTGGCCGGCGTCTCGCACATGACCTGGACCAGCCGCGGAAGGCTGATCTTGCCGCCGTTGACACCCGCATCATAGGCCACAGTCAGCATGGTCTCAATGGCCGGGGAGCCGTACGCGGCCTGGAAGAAATCGTCCGACATTTTCTTGCCCTTTGGCGCATGGTCGCTCGCCACGGTGACGAGCGTGCCATCGGCCAGACCCTGCCACAGCGCCTCGTTATCGGCCGTCGTGCGCAGGGGTGGGCCGATCTTAGCCAGAGGGCCGACTCTCAAGGTCGTCTCCTCGGTGAGCGTGAGATACTGCGGACAGGTTTCACCGAAGACGCGCCACCCGTTGGCCTGCGCTCGGCGGAGCGGCTCGAGGCACGCGGCCGCGCTGTTGTGCGGCACGTAGAGCGGACAACCCGTCACCTGGGCCAGAGACATCGCGCGGTTGACCGCTTCGGCCTCCAGCAGGTCAGGACGCATGGCTGTGAAGGTCTCCGCCGGCGGGCGACGCTCGCGTAGATACTTATCCTCCAGATAGTCGGTCGCCAGCCCGTTCTCCGCGTGGACCGCAACCAGCCCGCGCTCGCCCGCAACCACATCCATCAGCGCGGTGAGCCAGTAGTCGTCGGTCATCCACTTCAGCTTGGCGTAGGTCATGAAGACCTTGAACGAGGTGACGCCCATGGCGAACGCGGCAGGCACCTCTGCCAGCTGATGCTCGACGTCGAACAGGCCGCCGTGAAGCGCGAAATCGAGCAGCGAGCGGTTCTCCGCATCGGAACGGTACGTGCGCAGAGTCTCGATCAGGCTCATGCCGGGCCGGGCGTAAGCGTAGTGAATCATGGTGGTGACGCCGCCGAACGCGCCGGTGACCGAGATGCCGCCGAGATCGTCCAGGTAGACTGGGTGGGTGTGCACGTCGACCACGCCGGGGAGCACGTACTTGCCCGCTGCATCGATGACACGCCCGCCGCAGCCCGCGTCGATATCGACTGCAATCTCCGCCACCTTTTCGCCTCGGACGCCGACGTCGGCACGAGCGATACCGCTGCCGGTGACAACCAGACCGTCCTTGACGATGACATCAAATTCCTTCATGTCGAATCCCCTTGTCTTACTTGATCGGCTTCACAGGCGGCTGGGCGAACAGGCCGCGCTTCGAGTGTTTCAGGCCGAGGCTGACGAGCATCTCGGCGGTTTTCAGCGCGACAGGGGTCGGGTCGAGCACCTTCATGCCCGTCGCCGCCTCCACATCCTCCGCATAACCGGCCAGGCCAGCACAACCCAGGATCACCACCTCCGCGCCATCCTCAACCGCCGCAGCACGGCACACATCGATCAGCCGCGCCTTGGTGCATTCCGGGTCCCGGTCCATGTCTAGCACGGTCATATTGAGCGGTCGCACCGAGGCCAGCCTGGACTCCATTCCGGCCATCTTGACCGCCTCGATCTTCGCGGGAACACGCTTGGGGAAGGTGGTCGTGATGGTGAACCGAAAACCAAGCTGGGCGGCCGCGTGAAGCGCCGCTTCCTGGATACCCAACACTGGGATGGAGACGAGCTCGCGCGCTGCGTGCAGGCCGGGATCGGAGAAACAGGCGATCACAACTGCGTCGTAGCCGTCAAGCTCAGCCTGCTTTATCAGCGCTAACATGGGCGGGACGGCCAAGGCCTCGTCGTAGGCTGATTCAATGGACACCGGACCATGCGGAGGGTTAACCACTGTGAGCTCGGTGCCGGGCGACTTGAGGTGTCCGAGCTCGCGTTCGAGGTGCTCCGTCATGCTCTCGGAGGTGTTGGGGTTGATAACTAGAATCTTCATGCAGTCACTCCCGTGCCTGTAATCCCGGCCAGACGTGACGCCGCCAGCGCATCGCGGCCCCGCCAGAATGCCTTGACATTGAGCTCGAGTGCCTTGGCCGGCACGCGCTGCCGGATCATGCTCTCCCAGATCTGCGGCTCGATCCCGGTGAGGTGGGACATGGCGCCCAGCAGCACGACGTTGAGGACGCGTGAGTTGCCTAAGGTCTGCGCGATCTCCAGTCCGGGAACCTTGTAGACATTGGGGGCAGCCTGGAGCAGGGAGCGGCTAACCTCCTCATCGTGGGGGTAGAAGGAGACGCCCGAACTGACGACGACCGGGTAGATGCGCTGGTCGTTGATCAGGATAGTGCCCTCAGGGTGGACCCAGTCGAGCCACCGCTGGCCCTCGAGAATCTCGAAAGCCAGCAGAATGTCCACTTTGCCCTCAGGCACGATGGGAGAGTGCACAGTCTCGGCCCAACGCACGTGGCTGACCACCGCGCCCCCGCGCACCGCAAGGCCTAGCACGTCAGACTTCTTGACGTCGTAGCCAGCCGCAAGGCCGACCGCAGCGAGGATGTCGCTCGCAACTACTGTGCCCTGACCGCCTACGCCGGTGACCAACAGATTGTATGATTTCATAGTCGTACTCCTACGCCTTAACCATCGCGTCGGTTGGCATGTAAATGGCCTTGCGCGGGCAGATCTGGCGACACATGTCACAGCTCACGCAGAGCACGGGATCGATGTCGGCCTTAGGCCGGCCGGTCTTTGCATCCAGGTTTTCGGTGCGAACGATGGCCGGACAGCCGAGCCGGAAGCAGAGCGTACAGCCGTTGCAGAGGTCCGCGTCGACCTCGAACGGGGCTTTGCGTTCCAGTTCCACGAAGACGCAGGGTCCGTCCATCACAATGACCGAGAGGCCATCGTAGGCGACCGCTTCCTTAAGGTTGCGCTCTACTGCCTTCATGTCGAACGCATCGACTGTGCGCACGTCCTTAACGCCCATTGCGCGGCATAGATCGGCAATATCCGCGCGGCCACCCTCCAAGCCGTCAAGCGTCTGGGACACACCCGGGTGGTCCTGATGGCCGGTCATGGCAGTGGTACGGTTGTCCAGGATGACGATGGTTCCTTTGCCGTTGTTGTGAACCATATTCAGCAGCGGAGCCATGCCCGAATGGAAGAAGGTGCCGTCGCCGATCACGGCCACCGCATCCTGCTCCATGCCCGCAGCATGGAAGCCGTGCGCCACGCCTACGCTTGCGCCCATCGCACCCATTGTATCGGTGGCGTTGAATGGCTCGAGCGCGCCCAGGTTGTAGCAGCCGATGTCGCCCGCGACGACGTACTTCAGCTTGTTGAGGCTGTAGAAGGTGCTGCGATGCGGGCAGCCGGGACACAAGATGGGGCTGCGCGGGGCCAGATCCGCGGGAGTGACGTTGCGTTTCTCCGGGACCGAGCCCGGGGGCAGCAGCCCGGCCTGGACTGCGCAGCGCTCGATGGTTGCAGGTAGCAACTCGCCATAGGCTGGGAAGATCGACTTGCCCTCGGCGGTGATGCCCAACAGCCGCACCTGTTCCTCCAGAAATGGATCGAGCTCTTCGATCACGATCACGCGCGCCACGCCCGCGGCGAACTGGCGGACCAGGCGCGGGGGGATGGGCCACACCATGCCCAGCTTGAGGAAGGACGCAGCGGGAAAAACCTCCCGGGCGTATTCGTAAACTACGCCGCTGGTGATGATGCCCAGGCTGCGGTCGCCCCACTCGATGCGGTTGTGCGGGAAGGTCTCGCCGAATTCCGCGAGCCGGGTGATCCTTTCCTCGATCATGGGGCGGCGCTGGCGCGCCCAGCCCGCGGTCGCCACGAACTTGTGAGGATCGCGCTTCATGCGGCCCGCCTCCTCGTCGCCCGCCCGCTTCGGCTCACCCAACTCAACCGGGGAGGAGGAGTGAGAGACCCGCATCACGGTGCGAAGGATGACCGGCTCGTCAAACTGCTCGCTCATGTCCAACGCGACACCGACGAAGTCCTTCGCCTCCTGGCTGTCGGCCGGCTCCAGCATGGGCATCTTCGCCAGGCGAGCGTAGTGCCGGTTGTCTTGCTCGTTTTGCGAGCTGAACATGCCCGGGTCGTCGGCAGTAACGATCAACACACCAGCGTTCGCGCCCGTGTAGACGCCATATAAGAACGAGTCAGAAGCTACGTTCATGCCCACCTGTTTCGTGGTGAACATGGCCCGCTTCCCGGCGTACGCGGCCCCCATGACTCCGTCCATCGCTACTTTCTCGTTGATCGACCACTCGCTGTAGATCTCCTTGTAGCGTGCGACGTTCTCCAGGATCTCCGAACTGGGCGTGCCAGGGTAGCCCATCGCTACCTTGACGCCATATTCGTAGGCCCCGCGTGCGATCGCTTCGTTACCTGTCAGCATCACCTTCATTGCATTTCTCCATTGGTTAGTTCGTGTTTGATGACCAGGGCGTCGGCAGCGACCACGCCCTGGCCCACTGGCAGCACCATCAACGGGTTGATGTCGATGGCGACGATTTCCTCTCGAAAGTCCGCGACGAGATGCGAGAGGCGGCAGATCACATCGGCCAGTGCATCGACGTCAGCAGGGGGCCGGCCGCGATAGCCGTCCAGGAGGGCCGCTCCGCGAGTCTCGCGGACCATGATGTGTGCTTCGGCCGGGGTGACCGGCGCGAGTCTGAGGCTCGAATCGTGGAACAACTCCACCAGGACGCCGCCCAACCCGAACACCACCACTGGGCCGAACTGGTTGTCAACCGACGCGCCGGCGATTACCTCGACTGCCGCGGGCCGCACCAGTTCCTGCACCAACACACCCTCGATTCGCGCACCGGGGTTGTAGGCGTGGGCATTGGCCAGCAGCTGATCGAATCCCCGCTTGACCGCGTCATCGCCCGCCACGTTCAACAGAATCCCTTTGGCTTCCGTCTTGTGCAGGATGTCGGGGGAGTGGATCTTGAGCACGACCGAGCCACCGAGCTCTGCAGCCAAACGCACGGCCTCTTCCGGAGAAGACGCAACAGCCTCTCGGGTGACGGGAACGCCGTAAGCCTGCAGCAGATGCTTGCTCGCCTGCTCGGTCAGGCTAAAGGGCTGTCTCGTGAGCCATTCCTTAAGAGAGCCCAGCTGGTCTTGTCCGATGGGGCTGGGGCCGGGCTGCGCGACAGGCGAGCGGCGCGCCTCAGCATATCGAACCAGCGACTCGATCGCCTTAAGGCTGGCGCGCGTACCTTGGAGCACGGGGAGGCCGGCTGCGGCCGCGCGGGCCCGAACGGATGGCTCAATGCCGTTGGCAATATTGCTGAAGACCAGGATTGGCTTGCCGGAGGCCGCGACGACTTCGGCGGCCGCATCGACGATCACGTTCGACTGGCGGATTTCTGGCTCGGCCACGCCGGGAGAGGTGTCGCGCGCGACCGCGACGATGTGTACCTCGGGGTCTGCGGCGAGGATGCGCGTGCACGCTGGGTAGGTATCCTCGAAATTGCCCGCCCCCCACGCGTCCAGCGGGTTTGCGACCGAACTGTACGGCGGGAGGACCTCCGAGAGCGCAGCGAGGGTTGTCTCGGAGAGCGTAGGCAGATGGAGGTCCAGTCCTTGCGCCAGGTCGCCAATCAAACCTATCTGGCCGCCAGACAAGGTAAGGATCGCGACCCCGCGGCCCGCTGGCAGGGGGGCTCTGGAGAATAGCTCCGCGGCTTCGAGCAACTCGTCGAGGCTGTCCAGGCGCATCACGCCATGCTTGCGGAAGACTGCATCATGAACCGCGTCCGCGCCGGCGAGGCTGCCGGTATGGGCCATTGTTGCGCGCTGCGCGACCTCAGAGCGGCCAACCTTGACGACGAGCAGCGGCTTGCCCGCAGCGAGTGCACGGTCCGCAGCTCGGACGAACTTGGCCGGACTCTTGAAGCCTTCGACGAACGCGACGATGACCCTGGTGTGCGGTTCGTCCACCAGGTAGGCGATGTAGTCCGCGTTGTCGAGCACTGCCTCGTTGCCGCTGGAGATCAGGGTGCTGAAGCCGATGCCGCGATTGGAGTTGGCCAAACCGAGACAGACTGCGCCGCTCTGGACCACCGCACCGATGGGCCCGGGTCGGAGGGTGGTCGGAAGAGCGACGCTGTAGGTGGCGACGCGTGCGTGCGGGCTGACCACACCGATGCAGTTCGGACCGCAGACGGCAATGTTATGGGTGCGGGCGTACGCGATCAGGTCGGCCTGCGCAGCCTCGCCTTCCGGGCCGGCCTCGCCAAAGCCGCTCGCCAGCACCCAGGCAGCCTTGCAGCCGATGGCATTCACCTGCTCGAGCGTGGACAGTACCTGCTTGTGGCCATGCAGGATCGCAACCGTGTCGACCGGGCCAGGCAGGTCGGCAAGGCTCCCGTAACAACGCCAGCCGTTCAGCTCGGCGTACTTCGGATTCACCGGGTAAACCGGGCCTGCGAAGCCCAACTTGCGTAGATTGTTGAGAACATTGGAGCCCGCGCCGGGTCGGTCGGACGCTCCGACCACCGCGATGGCACGCGGCGCGATCAGAGCATCGAGGCCGCTCGAAGCAGCCGCGGGCGCAGCTGACGAGGCAGTAGCGTGATTCAGCATTTGTCTTCTACCTTCATATCGACCGCCATATCGGAAGGCGTGCCCGGTATCACAGATTGACAACTTACAACGATAGTGCTACAGTCTTGGTGTATCTCGTCGATTGTCGACACCGTGCTGCAGAAAGGATTCGCTCTTATGACCATCGAACCGGCCAGGCCACACTCTACGTTTTCACCACTCGAGAAAAGCAACCTGAAGACGTTGGTCGAACAACAGATCCGAGACGCCATCATCGGCGGCGTGTACCAGCCCGGCGAACGGCTGGTGGAAAGCCTGATCGCCTCTCAGCTGGGCATCAGCCGTGCACCGGTGCGCGAAGTCCTTGCAGCCCTCGAGAAGGAGGGTCTGGTGGTCAACATCCAGCGCCGCGGCAGCTACGTCAGCAAGTTCTCTGCTCAGGACATTGACGAGATCTACAGCCTTCGGCTGCTGCTCGAAGTCGGAGCCATGCGCCGGGCAATCGAGCGGATCACGACAGCAGACGTGGACCGGATGCAGCAGATGGTTGATGCTCTCGGCGCCCTGGCACAAGCTCAGCCGACCTCCTCGATGATCGTCGAACAGGATATGCAGTTCCACGAAGCGATCTGCCAGATGGCCCAACACCACCGGCTGTACCAGGTGTGGAGCAGCATGCGCTGGCAGACACAGCTGCTGATTACCTTAACGGCCCGAACTCACTACAAGCACCCTGAAGAGCCGAAGCTGTACCACCAGGGGATCCTGGAGGCCATGGCCACACGCGATGGGCGGGCCGCAGAGAAACTCCTCACCGATCACATCATTGATGCCCAGCGTCGTGCACTGCAGGCGCTGAGCCTGCGGAACAACGGGCAGGAGTGAACGGGGCGGCGCATTGTTTCTATTGCGCCGCCTTCATCATCGCCGCAAGCGCAGCAGGGTCGCGGATCTCGTCCTGCTCGGTGCGCGTGTGCCCCGGGTCTTCTGCCAGCACGTAGTCCAGGCTGCCAAGGCCGAATCCCACCGCGGCCTTAAACTGACCCATCTCGGCGATGTCTATCCCCAGCCGGTTGTCGGCAGGAAAGGTCTTCAGGAGCTTAACCGCTTCAGCATCGATCGCCACCATGTCGCCGGACGCCATGATGACATTCGGATAGACGTAGGGCCCGCGGCCCGCCCAGCCGACTGTGCTCCGTCGACCATCCATCAGCACGAGGTCGGGCTGCCACCCCAGGCTCAACTCCGGGATCTTCGCCTCGGTCTCTTCGTGGACCGAGTGCAGGAAATCCCGGTCGTCGAGATGGATCCACCCGACGCTCAGCTTGAGGCTGGCGGAGAAGCGGCCCGATGAATGACACCGCATGTTAGACAGGTAGACGCGTTTGTCCGCCTCGAACATGACGCGCGGCACGCGGTACGATGTCCAGAACTTGCCGTCGACGCGCAGGGTGACCCACTCGTCGTGCTCGAAGTTGACGAACTTCACGCCGTAGCGCGCCAGCACGGGCATGATTCTAAGGTTGGAGACGACCTTGTCGGTGGGCCAGTCCGCGCGGCCCGACATCTCTGCTACGATCACCTCGGCTCCCGCGTCCTGCATTAGCTCGATGGCCGCGGCGAGGAACGCCCGGTCCGTGGAGAGCGGCAGCGCGTGGGAGCAGTTGAAATTGGGCTTCAAGACCACACGGTCGCCTGGCTTGATCGCTTTCTCGATGCCGCCGAGCAGGCCGACGGCTTTCGTCACCGTGTCGGGCAGGTAGTCGCCATTGAAATGGCCGACCTTCGCGACAACGGGCAGCCCGCCCGATGTGAAGACGTTTTGCGTCCGGGGCCGGGGTTCTACGACGGCCGCACTGTCCGCCCTGCTGTTGACTTCGTTCATACTTCCTCTGCTCTCAGCACTCACAGCCATACGTCCTCGATAGGATTCAGGACCGACTCATTCACCACGAACTCGGTGGGGGTCTGAACGAGATAGCCGATGTAGCGCGCGACTTCAGCCGGATTCATGGTCTCGCGCGCGGGGCGCACGCCGATAGCCGAACCGCGCCAGCCGGTGTCCATGCCACCGGGATACAGCGCCGTGGCCCGAATATTCTTGGCCTTGCCGTTCGCCGCGATCGCGCGTGTTAACCCGGTGAGTCCGAACTTGGCGCTGCTGTAGGCCGGGCTGGTACCGCCGCGGCGGCCGTTCGTACCCGAGACGTTGATGACGTACGCACCGTTGCTGGCAGCCAGGTTGTCCCAGAGCGCCCGGGTCATGTAGAACGCCCCACCCAGATTTGTGGCGATCACCTGCTGCCAGTCAGCGGGGCCGGTTTCCTCGAAAGTGCGCGGGGCGGGGATGCCGGCATTGTTGACGAGTACGTCCACGTGGTCGTAGCGCTCGCCGATTTGTGCTGCTGCAGTCCGGACCTGCGCGGGATCGGAGACGTCGCACGCGATTGCCAGCGCCGCGTGACCGGCATGGCCGAGCCTCGCGGCCATCTCGGACAGGGAGCCCGCCGTGCGCGCAATGAGCACGACCTCAAAATCGAGCGTGGCCAGGTGCTCGGCCACACACCTGCCCAGGCCGTGCGTCGCGCCAGTCACCACGGCGACCTTGCGTTGTTCCATACCATCCTCCCTGAGTCGCTCTAGCGTACGGCCTTAGGCGCTGGCGTTGCGTACAAGCCTATCTTAGAGTGGCGGATTCCGAGCTCCGCCAGCGCCTCGGCCACCTTGAAGGTGATGCTGACAGGGTCAAGCACGGGCACGTGCAGCGCGGCCTCCATGGCGGCCGAGTAGCCCGCCATCGACGCGCAGCCCATCACGATGACCTCCGCACCGTCCTCTTCCACCATCTGGCGGCCGATGGCGATGCCCCTCTCGCGCACACGATCCGGCTCACACGCAATCTCGGTGACGCCCATGTCGAGCGGCCGCACCGACGCGAAGCGCGACTCAAGCCCAAGCTTGCGCACGTGCTGCTGCTTGACCGAGACCTTATGCTTCTTCTCGGTCAATATACTGAACCGGTTGCCCATGAGGAGCGCGACGGCCAGGGTCGTTTCTTCGAGCGAGAAGACGGCAATGCCCGATACTTCCTTGGCCGCTTCGATGGCCGGATCACAGAAGGCCGCGATGACGATCGCATCATAGCCGTCTGCATTGGCCTCACGTACTGCCTCGATAAGGTAAGGCGCGGCGATAGATTCGTCGTAGTAGGACTCAAGCGCCTCCGGACCGTGCGGGATCTGGGTGACAGTAACCTCGGTGCCCGCATGGGCGATGCGTTGGACGACCCCCGCGATACGGGCCGTGACGGCATCGGACGTGTTTGGATTGATGACCAGGATCTTTGGCATTGGCGGCTCTCGATAACTTTCGCAGTATGAAGTTGTAGGGTGTGCCGAGCTCCATATCGGCTAGTTACATCTGATTCTGGTAGGCCCGGACCTAACAGGTCCACCCGCAAAGAAGTCGGGGCGACCCGCTGGGTCCGGGCTCAGATGGATCAGGTCAGGTCAAAGCGCGGCGGACGGCCGGCCAGAATGGCGCGCAACTCGGTGAGCGCGTCGGTCAGTTCGATTGTGCGGTTGGTGCCTGAACCTCCGCCAATGTGAGGCGTGAGGATGACATTGTGCATGTGGCACAGCGGGCTATCGAACGGAAGCGGTTCGAATGTGAACACGTCGAGCCCGGCGCCAGCGATCTGGCCCTTCTGTAGCGCGTCGATGAGCGCCTCCTCATCGACCACGCCACCGCGGCAGATGTTCACCAGATAAGCCTCCGGCTTCATCATGGCGAGCTGATCGGCGCCGATCAGTCGCTCGGTCTCAGGGGTGTGCGGGACTGCGAGGACCACATAATCGGACTCGGCCAGCAGTACGGGCAGGTCTCGGTACTCGGCCGAGAAACGCCGTTCCAGTTCGGAGCTGAGCCGAGAGCGCTTGTAGTAGCTTGTCTGCATGCCCATCACGGCCGCGCGGGCCGCCAACTCGCAGCCGATCTCGCCCATGCCCACGATACCTAATCGCTTGTCACGCAGTTCGTGGACGACCTGATTACGCATCCAGTGGAACGCCATTTTCCACTGTTCGGTGCGAATTGGCCTGAGTCCGCGCAGGCGATACGAGCCCATCTCGACCGCGCGGTGCGAGTTGAGCAAGTCCTTGCTGAGGGAGAGCATCAAGGTTAGGGCCAGCTCCGCCACGCAGTTGGGCCCCTTGCGCGGGGAAGAGGCGAAGGTGAGCCCGCGCCCGCGTACGGCCAGGGAGTCGATGTTGTGGTAGTTGCGGCCCATCTTCAGCACGACGGCCAGGTCCGGCAAGGAGTCCAGGAACGTAGGGTCGATCGTCGCGTCCTGTACCACCAGGCCTTGGATTCCCGTCCCCGCAAGGCTGTTGAGATCCTGCCCCTCGCCCGCGATCACGATGTCGAGGTCAGCGAACTTGCGCGCCATGTCGGGCTGGATGGATGCGTACTCCGCGTCGGCTACCAGCACGCGCCACATCTGCTCGGACGCCTCCGTCATGACCGGCTGCCTTTCTCCGCAAAGACCTTGTCCATCACGATCTTCATGCGGGCCAGTCCCTCGCGCAGCTTCTCTTCAGGCTGCAAGAAGGTCATGCGCAGGTAGTTGTCTAGCCCGGCCGCGAAAGAGGAGCCGGGGTAGATCAGAACGTGCTGTTCGTCGAGTATGCGCTGCACGAGTTCGACGCAGCCTACGCCGGTGTTCGCGATGTCGACGAAGACAAACTGGCCGCCGTGAGGGAAGCCGTACTGCAGGCCCATTGCATCCAGGGCCTCAAGCACAACCTTCCGGCGGCGGAGGTACGTCTGACGCATTCGCTCCACGTCGTCGAAGGAGCCCTCAAGCGCCGTGAGCGCGGCGTACTGCGCGGCGATGGGCGGCGCGGCGTTAACTGCTGCCTTGATCTGCTTCAACTGGGCCATCAGCGGGGCCGGCCCCACCACCCAGCCGCAGCGCCAGCCGGTCATCGAGAACGCTTTCGAGAGCGCGTTCAGCGTGAGCGTGCGCTCTTTGGCGCCGGGCAGCGACGCGGTGCTGACGTGCTCGTGGCCGTCGTACATGAAGAGGTCGTAGATGTCATCGGCCAGCAGGATCAGATCATGCTCCTGTGCCAGGGACACCAGACTCCGCATGTCCTCGCGTGTGATCACGTTCGCGGTTGGATTGTTGGGCGAGACGAGCAGAAGCCCGCGCGAGCGCGGAGTAATCGCCTTGCGAACGCGCTCGGGATCGACGCGAAAGTCCTCCGAGGCATAGGTTGGCACCGCCACCTTGACTCCGCCTGCAAAATTCATCGCGTCGGCATAAGTATTGTAGTTGGGCTCCGGAACGATGAGTTCGTCGCCCTGGCAGATCGCGGTCAGCACCATCAGGAACAGGGCTTCCTGGCCCCCGTTCGTCACCACGACCTCGGTCTCGGGATCAACCTCGATTCCATTGATCCGCCGGACGCGTCCAGCAATGGCCTGTCGCAACGGCAAGATGCCTTCCGGCGGCGAGTAGTCGTTGCCGTGGCCTTTCATCGCCTCGATGGCCGCAGCTCGGATGTGCGGCGGCGTGTCAAAATCTGGGTCACCCCGCCCCATGATGATGGTGTCGTTGTAAGTGCGCGCCTGCGCTATGAGTGTGTAGAGCAGATCCGTTCCCTGTTTCGGTTTCTTAGCCATGGAAAGATTCCTCCGTAACCGCCTTGCGGCGGCGTAGTGTTTAGGCGAGATGGCACAGCGCGCGAGCCACCGCGTTGTCGGGTGTGACGGCGAAGCGCAGACTCCCAGGCGCCCCGAACGTCGCACCGTCGGCCACAACGAACCCAGCCTCGGCAAGGCGCTGCTGCGCGACCTGCACGTCAGCAGGCGCAAGCGCGAGGATGTTTGCCGCACTCCCGTCAAGCACCTCTGCTCCGAGTTGGCGCGCGACCATCACCGCTCGTTCGCGCAGCGCCCAGAGCAGCCCAAGCTGCGCTTCGTGAAGCTTGCGGTATACACTCGGTGCCTTGACCGCCGCGTACTGGGAAGGAGTGCTCGTGCAGATGGAGATGATCTGTTTCTGCGATCGGATCGGCTCGAGCCACTCCGCGTGTGCTGCCACGTAGCCGACCATCAGACTCTCCAGGCCGGTGCCCGGCCACGCCTCCCCTATGAGGAGCACGCTATCGGCTACGTCCGTGATCGAGCCGAGCGAAAGGTATGGACGACCTGCGACCCAGGGCGCGAGACCCTGGTCCCAGATAACGCGCGCCTCGAAGCGGGCAATCAGCTTTGCGATCTCCTGCACTTCGTCTGGCGAGTAGATCGCGCCGGTGAGGCGCGACGGTGATTCGAGGTAGAGCAGCCGTGCGCCGGCCGCGAGAGCTGCGGCGACCTCAGCAACCGCGGGCAGGTATCCGCGATCGCGCGGTGTCGGGATGAAGGTGAGCTTCAGAGATCGGACGCCGGCAGCTTTCCGGACGCCGGGATGCACAACTGCCGGGAGTGCGATTTCGCCGCCTAACCCAGCCATCATCTGTATGGCAAGGAACCGGGCTTCCTGAACCCCGGCTGATACCAGCACCTCGCCCGCCCCGTAGCCGGAGGCGCCCATTTCGCCGAGATAGCCGGCCAATGCCTCGCGCAGAGGCATGACACCTGGGACGTCGACATAATGGGTCTGGCCCGATTCAACGGCCTGCCGCGCGCTCTCGACCATCTCATAGTCGAGGAAGGAGGCAGGCTGATCCACCGAAAGGTCGAGACCCACCTGGGCAGGCATGGGGTGTGGCAACTGCACGGTCAAGAGCGAATTGCCCTGGTGGCGCTCGATCACGTTCTGTACGGTCCGAGAAGTAGACATGTGCGAATGTTCTCCCTTCAGCTACGCGCCGCTTGGACGGTAGCCACGGCTGGTCGGGTACGGTTCGATAAGTTCGATCGTGACGCCGCAGGTATCCTTGGCCTCGACGAACGCCTCAAGGCCATCCTCGCGGTCCAGGTAGATCTTCTTCTGCTCAAGCGCGACGCCGGCCTGGCGTGCTTGATAAACCGCCTTGCGGATGTCTGCGACCTCAATGCAGAGGTGCTCCAGGCCTTCGCCGTACCCTTCGAGGAAGGCCGAAACACGGTGGTTCTGCACGGTCGGCTGGACGAGGTGCAACCAGAGCCGGTCGTTGCCCATGTTGATCTTCATGTCGAGTTGCTCCCCGTTGTGCTGGTCGATACGCAGTTCGTCGGCGGCCAGCCGGAAGAGCTGCTCGAAGCGCCGGGCGGCCCGATCGACGTCGCGTACAGCCACGCCGATGTGCTGCAGCCCGCGAACGTTCGGGTTGGCCACCTTGCTCGGGTCGAAGTTCCAGCTTGATGCGTGCGGCTGGATCAGCTCGACGGTGAAGCCGATGGCGTCATCTGGATAGACAAACGCCTCGAAGCCGTCGGCCGCATTGAAAATGGTGTCCTGATAGACGGGCACGCCGAGCTGCCGCAAATGGGCCACGTCCGCCTCAATGTCATCGGTTTCAAGCGCCAGATGCTCCAGTCCCTCACCGTGACTGTGGAGAAAGCGGTTCACCCGCGATTCTGGGTTCCAGTTCTGGACGACGTGCAACCAACAGTTGTTAGGAAGCATGATCCGGGAGTCGAACTGGAAACCCTTCCCCTGGTTGCTTCGCAACTCAGTCGGACGTAGCCCGAGAACCTTGTCCCAACGATCCGAGAATGCTTCGAGATTCTCGACGACCAACCCAACGTGCTGTAGACGAGTAATCATGAACAGATTACCTCCTTCTTTCTCGATATATTCACGCGCACAACGCGGGTCCCCTCAGCCCTCGCGCCGCACGCAAGTGTGACTGATTGTGTCAAGAGGGTGAGTTCTCATACCAGCCCTGGAGTCTTCGCCAGGGCCAACAGGCTGCGGACGTCAGGCAGCTTATCCAACGCCATGCAACGGTCGTAGATCTCCGCTGCTGTGGACGCAGGCAGGATTTCCCGGGTGAGCGCGGCGAACTTCTCCTGAAGCTCGCCGTCGGAAATGGGAAACTCAGGCTCGCCCTTGGCGTACTCGACATATCCCTCTCGCACGGAGCCATCCTTGAATTGCAGGGTCACGCGGCAGCCGTTCTTCTGCGGGAAAGTCCTGTCGATCTCGGGGTCGACGACCACGTCTGTGATGTGGCGCAGGCGCCGTACCTCCGGTGCGTCCCAGGCCGCGTAGTCATCGGGCCAGGCGGAGTGTCGGACCAGGCTGACGGCCCCCGCGACCCGGATGCTCAGTCCCGCCAGCTCGCGCGTGGCAGGGTCCGCAGCGGCGCGAAAGCTGGGCTCGGTCGCGTAGCGATAGGTGCCGATGACCACACGTTCGATATCGGTGGTGTCGACCGGTCCGGACCTGAGGATCTGCTGCACTGCGTCCACGGCCTGGTGTGTGTGTCGACAGCCGCCGTGCGGCTTGAATCCGGTCGTCAAGATCGCAAAGTCACGGCCGAGATCATCGAACATGTCCGACGCGTAACCTTCGCCATAGGCGCGGAAGAAGCCATATTCCCCATCAAGGCCGCTAAGTGGCCCGCGGAAGCCGGCCTGCACAAGGCGCGTGGCAAAGACTGCATTGCGCGCTGCGAAGCCCGCAATGAGGTCCTTCGTGTCGCACCCGTCCTTGTCGTACACGTACTGCTCGGTGCCACTGGCCATATCGACGGCAAGGCCGAGCGCGAGCGCCAGCTGCTCCGCATCCAGCCCTGCACAGCGCCCAGCAGCCACAGTCGCTGCCAGTACTCCCACCACGCCCTTCAGATCCTGGCCGCGTTCGCGTGTCGTCCGGCGCAGGGCGTGACCGACCGGCACAGCGAGCTCATAAGCCGCGACAACGGCTGCAAGCAGGTCCGCGCCGGATGTGCCGTACGGTTCGGTGACGGCCAAAGCGGCCGGGATGACCTGGGCGGCAATGTGGCTGGCGGTCCGATGCGAGTCGTCCATGCCCAGGATCTTGACCATGACAGCGTTGCCGAAGGCCGCGCCTTCAGCCGACACTCTTGCACCCGTAGCCAACAGCGTGGCCTCGTCCCCCGGCATGCTGCGGCCGGCGAAGGTTGCGGCACGCTCGCCGAGCGGGGTCTGATAGCCCCCTAGCCCGGTGGCAATTGTGTCATACAGGAGGCGCTTGGCGACCATGCGTGCGCGAGGACTTACTTCCTCAACGTTGAGGGCCACGGCCCATCGTGTGAACCGTCGGCTGAGCGTACAAGACATGGCTGACATCTCCCTTCAACCTACTATGAACCCATGACCTCGCGCACCGAACCGACGACATATTCGATATCCGAGGGAGTCAGTTCGGGAGCGACGGGCAGGCACAACAGACGCCGTGTGATATCCTCAGTGACCGAAAGTCGATCCGCGCCGCGGAGCGTGCGCCCGGCATAGACGGGCTGACGATAGGTGGGCGGCACGTAGTGTTGGACGACCTCGATCCCACGCCCGAGCAGCTCGCGGTATAAGCGATCGCGGTCTTCGACCAGGATGGTGTAAGCGCGGAAAGTGGGCCTGCTCTCAGGCCGGAAGACGGGCAAGCCCACGTCGAGCCCGGCCAAGCCCTTGGCGTATGCCGCAGCAACTGCGCGTCGCGATCGCGCCCACTCCTCCAGGTATGGCAACTTGATGCGCAAGAGCGCCGCCTGCAGCGGGTCCAGGGGCATGTTGTACCCTTCGAGCACGTGCGACTGCTGGCCCGCCGGGCCGCCGACCTCGCGGGAATCGTGACCGTAGCCGCAGAGCAGGTGCAGACGTTCCGCCAGCGTGTCGTCGTTCGCCGCCGCCACCGCGCCGTTTCCCACGCTGCCCAGTGGCTTGAACGGGGCAAAGCTGAACACAGTGACGTCCGCATATGCGCCGACCGATGCATCGTAGTCCTGGCCGCCGGTCGCCAGGGCCGCATCCTCGATGATCTTCAGGCCGTGACGATCCGCGATCGGTCGTATGGCCCGCACATTGGCTGGATGGCCGTACAAATCGACGGGCAGGATGGCCTTAGTACGGCGGGTGATCAGACCCTCGACGAGGGTCACGTCGATGGTGTAGTCAGCAGCTGTGATGTCACAGAGAACTGGTTCTGCGCCGCAGTGCGAGATCGCGGCGGTCGTGGAAATATCGGAGTTGCCGACCGTGATGACCTCGTCACCTGGGCGGACGTCACACGCGCGAAGCGCGAGGAACAGCGCAAGTGTGCCGGAGTGAACCGCCACAGCGTGTTTGTGTCCCACCGCCAGTGCGAACTCGGACTCGAAGCGGGCGCGTTCGGCGGCTCCGAGGCCGATGTCCTCGCAGACGATTTGATGCCACCGTTCGAGAATCTGATCGCGCATGGACCGGTGGGTCGACACTGCGCGCGAGCGGGGCACGCGCATAGCGTCTCTCCGCTCACTCGTGTGCAGTTCTGAAAGGACACCCATCACGCTTGCCATCTCCTCCCTACAGCCTTGGCCATGCTCAGTCCCGGCCGCGCATGCGCGGGTCGAGCACATCGCGCAGCCAGTCACCCACAAACACGATGCCAAGAACGGTGATGCTGATCGCGATGCCCGGGAAAGTTGTCATCCACCACGCGCTGCCGAGATACTGGCGACCATCCGCAAGCATCAGACCCCAGGTGACAGTCGGCGGTTGGACGCCCAGGCCAAGGAAGCTGAGCGATGACTCCGCAAGGATGACCGACCCGACCTCCATGGCTGCAAGCACGATCGCGGACGACATCACGTTCGGACTGACGTGCCTGAGGATGATCTGGGGCGTTCTCTGGCCGATGACGCGCGCGGCGGTGACGTACTCCAGGTTGCGCACCACGAGCACCTCCCCGCGTGCGACGCGCGCGTAGGTAACCCAGCCAGTTAACCCGAGGATGAGGATGAGGGTCACTAATCCCGGACCGACCACTCCTGAGATGGCGACCACAAGCACGATGAACGGTATGCCCAGGAATGCATCAGCCACTCGCATCATGATTGCATCGACGCGTCCCCCGAAATAACCGGCGACAAGGCCATAAGTCATGCCAACGGTGGAGCCGATGGCCGCGGCCACCAGGCCGATCATCACGGAGATGCGGCTGCCAAGGATCAAGCGGCTGAGAATGTCCCGGCCCAGCTGGTCGGTCCCAAGGACGTGCGTTCCGTACTCGGTCGTGTAGCCGGGCGGCTTGAAACGCGCCCGCAGGTTATGCTTCACAGGGTCGAATGGCGAGATGCTCGGGCCGATGATCGCAACGATGAGTACGGTAAGGATGATGCCAACACCCACCATACCGACCAGGCTGCGCCTCAGCGACTGGAGCGCGTAACTGAAGCGGGCTGCCGGGGAGCTACGGTCCCGCTGCCGCTGAGCCATGAGTGTCAGACTTGGTGTTTCGTTTTCCATTGGACGTCTCCTGGGTCGCGCCGATGACTAATCGAAACGGACCCGTGGGTCGATCAGCGTGTAGATAATATCGACAACCAGGTTGATCACGACGAAAGACGTGGCGAAGAAGAGCAACCCCGCCTGCACGATCGTGATATCCCGGATATTGATCGAATCAATCATCAGGCGACCAAGGCCCGGCCATGAGAAGACAGACTCGATGACCACCGCACCGCCAAGCAACCACCCAAGGGACAGTCCGAAGGACGTGACCACGGGGATGAGTGCGTTTCGGAGCGCATGGCGGATTAGGACAGAGCGTTCCCGCAGACCCTTGCTGCGCGCGGTGCGGATGTAGTCTTGCCCCAGCACCTCGAGCATCGATGAACGCGTCAGTCGCGAGAGAGTGGCCGCGAGGCCAACGCCAAGCGCGGTGGCGGGCATGATGATGGACTTGGGCGACTCCGCTCCATAAGCCGGCAACACGCGGAAATGGACGGAGAATATCAGGATCAGCATCAGACCGATCCAGAAGCCGGGCATGGCGCGGCCCAGGGTGGCCAGGACCGTCACGATCAAATCTATGAAACTGTTGCGGTAGACGGCCGATAGGATGCCGAGCGGCACGGCAATCGCCAGGCCCAGCAGCGCCGAAACCCCGGCCAGAAGGTAGGTCCACTTGAGACGCTGAACGACCAGATCCATGGCGGGGATCCGATACTCGATCGAGTTCCCGAAGTCGCCACGCACGGCCTTGCTCAGGAATACCAGGTACTGCTCACCCAGCGGCTTATCGAGGCCCCAAGCATGCCGTAATGCAGCCTTCTGTTCCTCGTTGAACGTCTCTGGGGCAAGAATGGTCACCGGGTCACCCTTGAGGCGCACCAGGAAGAACACAAGCAGCGACACGATGAAGACCGTGATCACCATTTGCCCGAGACGAGACGCGATATACCTGTACATGGCTAACTCCCGAAGGGGGTCTGCGTGAGGGTCGCAGGCCCCCTCTGTATCATAGCCTTACTTCGCGGGCGTCAGCTCGCGGAAGGTCATCCAGCCATCGGCGCGCGGCTCCCAGTTGAACGACGCATCCATGGCATACACATTGTCGAGCTCGTAGAGCGGCACGGTCTGAGCGAAGTCGATGAAGTACTCCCACCATGTGCCCCACATCTCCTTGCGCTTCACGGGATCGACAGTCTTGATCATCTCCTCGCCCAGGTCGCTCCATTCCTTCTCGCAGACATGGTAGGTGGATTCCCACCAGTCGCAGGTGTAGAAGGTCGGGATGAGAGAGGCGCCGCCGCCGAGGGTGACCAGGATCATGTCCCGGTTATTACCCGGCTCATCGATCTGCTCGAAGTAGGCCGACCGGTCGAGGATGCTGAGTTCAACCTCGAAGCCCACCTCCTCGAGCATCGCCTTGATGGCCTCTGCGACTTCCTTCTCATTGCCGAAGTAGGCCGCGGGTGCATCGAAGTAGAGTTTTGGTTTGTTGCCGTTGTCGGGATCGTAGCCAGCTTCCTTGATCAGTTGCTTGGCCAGATCGGGGTCGTACCACTCATCGGCAACCTGCGTGCCTGCGTACTTCTCAGCGTAGCTCTCGGGGTCGTTGCGGCTCAGGCGGACCAGGGTCGGCGTGGCAGTTCCTTGCACCTCGGCCAGCAGGGTGCGGTCGAGCGCGTGGCTGATCGCCTGGCGAATGCGGATATCGAGCGTGGCCGGCTTGTAATCCGGATACTTCTTGGCCATGTTGCCCGATTCGATTTCGCTGCGCAGATAGAGCATGTGCAGGCGGTTCGATGACTCACTCATCGTCTTGATATCCTGCGCTGCTTCCACCCGCGGCAGATCTGGGATCGGCACCCCCGCAACCAGGCTCACCTGGCCTGCGAGCAAGGCCGCCATCTGGCTTGCCTTCTCCGGGATCACCTGATAGATGACCTTCTCGACCGGCTGCTTGCCGCCCCAGTACCCGTCCCACGCCTCGAATTCGTACTTCTCATTCAGGACCAGTTTGGCAAGCTTGTAAGGGCCGGAGCCAACCGGCGCGGTCCCGAATTTCTCTTCGCCCACTTCCTGTAAGTAGGCAGGCGGCAGGAGTTCGCAGCCGTTATAGCTGACATCGTACTCAAAGTAAGCGTGCGGTTCGTCGGTGGTGATCTCGACCGTCGTTGGATCGATCACGGTCACCTTGTCGATGAACTCCCACTGCGGCTGCACCTGAAAGTCCTTGCGGCTCATCACGCGTTCGATGTTCCACTTGACCGCCTCAGCATCCAGCGGCTCGCCGTTGTGGAATGTCAGACCTTCGCGCAGGTAGAAGCGCCAGGTGGTGGGATCGACGTTCTCCCACTTCTCTGCGGCTTGCCCCACGTAACCTGAACCATCGCTCTTGCGCCAGATCAGGCAGTCGAAGAGCAGGTTGGTCAGCCAGTGCGTCGATCCGTACCAGGTGACAGGGGCGTCTAGGGTGCGGATCGGGCCAGTATGCGCGAAGACGAATGGCTTCGTGGCGACAGGCTCCGGGACTGCCGTCGGTTCGGGAGCCTTGGTGGGCTCAGGCGCAGTGGTCGATTGCGCCGGAGCGCTGGTGGCTTGCGCCGGAGCGGCGGTCGGCTGCTCCGCGGCGGTCGTCGGCTGCGCCGCAGGCGCCGGGGCGGGCTGCTGCGCACTGCACGAGGTGAGCAGCATGATGGTCAGGACGGCCAGCGTGATGACCTTGTACGCTCTATTCTTGGACATAGCAGTTCCATCTCCTTCTTGGGTGAACAAAGAGCATGTCAACAGTACCTCTTGTCGCGATCACACGTCGTACGTGCGCCAACAGACTTCTGTGCACCACCTCCTTTTCGGTAAATCTGGAGAGGAAGCCCTGCAGGTGACGGCCTGCAGGTATCTTCCTCACGTCTCAGGATCGCCCAGGATGGCGAGGACGGCGTCCTCGGGCACGATGGGCCATGAAGCGCCGGCATGCACCATGACGCCGCTGCGCGCGGCGCGGAACTCATGAACGATATCCCCGGTGAACGGGTGCTTCACGTAGCCGATGACACTGCCGGCGCCAACCGCCTGGCCGCGCTTGCTTTTGTCGATGAAGGTCAGGCCCCGCGGGCCGCTCACCTTGACGAAGGTGTGGCCGCGCACCGTGGACACAGGCCCGTCAAGGCTCTCCAGGTTGCCCCCAAGCATGCCCAGGTGACGGAGCGCGTTGATGACGGTGTTGCGCACGCGCTGCATGTCGTCCTGGCGGAAGTCGCGCAGGCCCGGCCCGCCACCGATCCAGGCCGACACGACAGCTTTGGCGTCACTTGCGGCCTCGCAGGCGAACGAGCCGTCCGCAGGCTGGCCCAGCACGACGTGGGGCAGCCCGAGTGCCTCGGCCAACGCACGGCTGCGGTCCTGTGCGCCCTCTGTGTAGACCCCCGCATAGCGGAAGTAACCCCAGAGCGCACCGGTGCGAATCTCGATCACGGCGTCCGCAGCCGCCACCGCGGTCGTGTAGAAGCAGTCCAGTAACTGCTCACTGACGGTGCCGTCCGGCCTGCCGCGGCCGAGTTGGGTCAGGTCCTTGTCATCCCAGATGGCGTTGACCTGCTCGAACTCGAACCCAGAGGTGTTGAAGAGCGGAACCACGAGCAATGTGCCGCACAGCGCCGCAGGATCGATCTCGTCGACCACCTTGGGCAGGACGAGGGCCGGCTCGATCTCGAGGCCGCTCATGCCCGCCACGATCAGGAGGGTGGGCCCCGGCTGCTGGCCCGCCACGATGTGCAGCGGGAAGTGAACGTCGAAGCCGCCGTGGGTCTCGGTGGCCTTGACGAATCCGAAGGCCTTCTGGCCTGGCAGCGCTTCAATCTGTTGGATCTTCATGTTGACCTCGCTCTCAGGCTCAGAACGACACGTACAGGTCGGTCGTGCGGCGATCTTCGACGCGATCCACAATGCCGAGGATGCCGATGGATGTTGCGCCGATCGTCGGCCACTCTTCGCCACTGGGGATGACGGTGGCGTCTCTCGTGTTGGGGATGGTCCCCAACAGCTTCCCGGTGTACGGGTCCACGATCGATCCGTAGATCTCTCCTGCCCTGACGAACTCACCGAACCGCTTGTGCCGGAAGAACATGCCGTCGACCGGCGGCTTCCAGAGCACGACGCCGGCGTTGTAGACCGTGCAGAGCGGACCATCGGCCTCGAACTCGCCATCGATCATGCGCATGGCCTTGAGGGTGTTCCAGATGCCGCGCTCCGCATCGCGGACGTTGTCTTCGCCGTTCTTGAACCAGCCAGTGCCGCCGCCGAACTCGGTGGTGAACTGGACCACGCCTGCGCCTTCGATGGCTTCCTTGGCCTTGTTGGCGCCGAAGGTGCCGGGCGGGAAGAACGCGGCCTGGTCGAGCCCGAACGCTACGATGAGTTTGCGGCGCTTCTCCTCGATCTCGGTCAGGTTCTGCGGGTCGGCCTCGGCGGTGAACAAGACGTAACGCTCGTAGGCCACCTGGGCGCCCGCGTGGTAGTCGATCATCACATTGGCCTGTCGGATGGCCTCCTCGAAGTACACATGGGCCACCTGGTCGGAGACGCTACCTCTGGGATTGCCGGGGAAGAGCCGGCTGATGTCCTTGCCGTCGATCTTGGAGCCTCGCTCGCTGAACTCGAAGCCTGCGCGATTGACGGCTGGCACGGCAATGATGTTGCCGCACAGGCCGCGCGGGTCGATCTTCTTGATGAAGTTCAGGATCGCCATCGAGCCGATGATCTCCGCCCCGTGGATCGCACCCTGGACCAACAACGTGGGGCCGGGATCGGTCCCCGCGAAGAGGTGAATGGGAATATCCGGGCTTAGGCCGGACCGTGACTTGGCGACCTCCAGGAAGCCGAAGGCATGTTCGCCGGGCTTCGCCTCTATGTTGCCTACGCGCATGCTGTTGTCTCCTTATGGCAGCCGGTGATCAGCTCCGCGCGCGGGTTGAGCCTTTCGCGCAGGATCGTCTCGCCGGAGTCGTGCATGTCTTGCACCCAGATTCGGGTGGCGCCGGCCGCAAGCGCGCCCTCGATCGCCGCATTGACATCGTCGGTGGCTTGTTGGCGGCCACGATGGCTCCATTCCGCGGATCCAGAGCGGGCCATGTCGCCCGTCGTGATCCCGGAGATGCCCTCCATGTCCATCGTGATGTAGACGTTCATGTCAACGGTCCAGCAGTATGTGATAACGATGCGCGTTGTGCGGCGACAGGCGTACGGCGCCCTCGGGCGTGACCAGGAAGTTGTCCGAGATCAGGAAGCCCCGGTTGTTCTCGAGCACGGAGCCGGGATGATACGACAGGACCATGTTGGGCTTCAGCACGAAGTCAGGTTGCCCCTCGGTGCTCGGGCCATCGCTGCCGTCCAGGCCGGTCGAGTGGCAGTCGGGCGTGTGCTTACCGACCACATCGTACCCACGCTCGCGAAGTGCTTGGTCGTTGGCCTCTGAGATATGACGGAAGGTGTTGCCCGCCTTGGCGACCGCTGACGAGGCGTCGACCGCTGCCAGATAGCCTTCAAGAAGAGAGCGGACGTCGTCGGGCAAGGGCCGGAAGGAAAAGAGCGAAGTCATCTCGAGCCAATACCCCCATGGCGACTCGTACACGATCTCGTAGTTGATGATATCGTCTTCACGCATGGTGAGGTCTTTGGGCGTGGGCACCGTGAACGGGGTGATGTCGAGGGAGAGCTTGGTGCGGCCCCAGAATGCCCCCTTGCCCTTAACGAACGTCTCCGCAGCCGCGCAGACATCCCAGTACCGGGCGCCCACACGCGCGTGCTCGGCGAAGACGTCCATCGATGCATCCAGGATAGCGCCTTGCTGCTGGATCGCCTCGAGCTCCCAGGGCGACTTGATCTGGCGGATCGCGTTGTAGTCGCCGGTAACCTCGACGAGTTCGAAGCCCTGCATGAGCTTGCTGAACTTGCCATGGTCGGACACGCTCATCAGCTTATTCATATTGACCATGCCGACGCGCTTGCTCTTCTCAGCGTACATCCTGGCAAGTTGCGCGACCCGGTCGAGCGGATCGTTGGGCGATTCGACACGCGCGGGATTGGTGGTGGTTTCGTTGCGTGTCCAGACGGCCTGGTACGCGCTCCAGATCTCGGCCCATGGCTCGGGGTCTTCCGCTCCGAGCACGACGTATCCTGCGCCGCCCCAAAGGTGGGCGTTCGAGATGTACCGGATGGCGCCCATGGAGCCCGGAGCGCCGCCGCCGACCACGACCAACGCGCCGACATCCTTGGCGGCCATCATGGCCTGGATCTTGTCAATCCTGCGAGTGACGTCCTTCTTGAGCCCTTCGTGTGTGAGCATTGCACTGCCTCCTGGAGTAGTAAGATCGACGAACTAGAACTCGAATTCGTAGGGAATCGACGTCATGCGAGCTCCCGAAGCTGGGGAGAGGCATAGGCGAAGCCGATCGCAAACAACAGACATAGCGCACCGCTGCCGGCGATGACGGCGACCACGCCGATTTGCTCGGCGAGAAAACCGGCGAGCAAGGCCGTGAACGGCAGGATGCCCCAGACCATGGCCCACACGCCGAGCACCCGACCGCGCATAGCATCCGGTGCGCAGGTCTGGAAGACCACATTGCTCAGCGTCAGGTAGACGCCGTCAACCAGGCCGAGCAGGACGGCCAGGGCCAACGCCAGGACCGCGTTACGCGTGAACGCAAAACCTATGACGCCGACTGCAATGCCAAACGACGCAGCCAACAACAGGCGCCCTTGGCGCAGCGTGCCGAGCCCGGCCAGAATGATGCCCGCTGCTGCGGCGCCGAGGCTGAAGAGACCCACCATGAGGCCAAGCGTCGACGCACCTGCGGCGAGAACGTCCCGGTTGAAGACCGGGAGCAACTTCTGGTGAGCCATGCCGATGGGCACCATGATGAGGCCCAGCAGGAGGAGCGACCAGAGTGGCCGATCGGTTCGCAGGTAAGCCACGGCCTCGCGCAACAAGAGCACCAGGCTGGGACGCGCCATCCCTCGCATGCGACTCCCACTTGTGACGCTAACCTCGGAAACTCTCGTGAAGATCGCTGCGGCGAGCAGGATCAGGCCGGCGCCCGTCAACAGCGCTACTGGCGCGCCCGCACGGTCGATAAGAAAGCCAGCCGCGACTGGGCCGACGAAGCCCACCAGACGGGTGCTGGAGTACTCGAGTGTGGACGCACTCCGCAGCACTAAGCTGGGCACCAGGTTGGGCAGCATGGCCAGGCGGGCCGGAGCATACAACGTGAAGCCAGCACCGGTCAGGAACGCCGTGAGTACGATGTGTAGCGGCTGGACCTGGCCCGCGGCCGTCGACCAGGCCAGCCCGGCAGCCGCCACCGCACAACTCGCAAGGCCAACGGCTACGACGAAACGACGCTCGCGGCGGTCGGCAAGAGCGCCAGTGAACGGCGACAGGACGAGCAGGGGCAGCCCATTGGCGAACGCCACCATCCCGACCCAGAGGGCAGAACCGGTCAGCTCGAGCATCTGCCAGCCCAGGATCACGTCGTTCATGCGGAAGACTGTCTGCGCGAGCATGCTGCCGGCGAACAGCTGGCGATAGCCGTAGTAGTGGAAGCTACTCGACAGTCGCTGTGTCCAGGTGGTGGCTTCATGCTCGACGCCTGACATTGTTTCCGTGTCCCTAACTCGCCGCGTCGCCCAGGATGGCGAGGACGGCGTCCTCGGGCACGATGGGCCACGAGGCCCCGGCGTGCACCATGACGCCGCTGCGCGCGGCGCGGAACTCATGAACGATATCCCCCGTGAACGGGTGCTTCACGTAGCCGATGACGTCGCCCGCGCCGACCGCCTGGCCGCGCATGCTCTTGTCGATGAAGGTCAGGCCCCGCGGACCGGTCACCTTGACGAAGGTGTGGCCGCGCACCGTGGACACAGGCCCGTCAAGGCTCTCCAGGTTGCCCCCAAGCATGCCCAGGTGGCGGAGCGCGTTGACGACGGTGTTGCGTACGCGCTGCATGTCGTCCTGGCGGAAGTCGCGCAGGCCCGGCCCGCCACCGATCCAGGCCGACACGACGGCTTTGGCGTCACTTGCGGCCTCGCAGGCGAACGAGCCGTCCGCAGGCTGGCCCAGCACGACGTGGGGCAGCCCGAGTGCCTCGGCCAACGCACGGCTGCGGTCCTGTGCGCCCTCTGTGTAGACCCCCGCATAGCGGAAGTAACCCCAGAGCGCACCGGTGCGCATCTCGATCACCGCATCCGCTGCCGCCACCGCCGTCGTGTAGAAGCAATCCAGTAACTGCTCACTGACGGTGCCGTCCGGCTTGCCGCGGCCGAGCTGGGTCAGGTCCTTGTCATCCCAGATGGCGTTGACCTGCTCGAACTCGAACCCAGAGGTGTTGAAGAGCGGAACCACGAGCAATGTGCCGCACAGCGCCGCAGGATCGATCTCGTCGACCACCTTGGGCAGGACGAGGGCCGGCTCGATCTCGAGGCCGCTCATGCCCGCCACGATCAGGAGGGTGGGCCCCGGCTGCTGGCCCGCCACGATGTGCAGCGGGAAGTGAACGTCGAAACCGCCGTGGGTCTCGGTGGCCTTGACGAATCCGAAGGCCTTCTGGCCTGGCAGCGCTTGGATCTGTTGGATCTTCATGTTGACCTCGCTCTCAGGCTCAGAACGACACGTACAGGTCGGTCGTGCGGCGATCGACAACGCGGTCGATCACGCCCAAAATGCCGACCGAAGTCGCGCCGATGGTGAACCAATTCTGGCCGCTCGGAATGACGATGGCATCCTTCGTGTTCGGGATGGTCGCCAGGAGCTGGCCGGTATAGGGATCGATGAGGGCCCCGTACACCTCGCCGGCCTTCACGAACTCACCGAATTCCTTATGGCGGATGAAATAGCCGTCGACCGGCGGCTTCCAGAGCACGACGCCGGCGTTGTAGACCGTGCAGAGCGGTCCATCGGCTTCGAACTCGCCGTCGATCATGCGCATGGCCTTGAGGGTGTTCCAGATGCCGCGCTCCGCATCGCGGACGTTGTCTTCGCCGTTCTTGAACCAGCCAGTGCCGCCGCCAAACTCGAGGGTGAACTGGACCACGCCCGCGCCCTCGATGGCCTCGCGGCTCTTGTTCGTGCCAAAGGTGCCGGGCGGGAAGAACGCGGCCTGGTCGAGCCCGAACGCGACGACCAACCTGTGCCGCTTCTCCTCGATCTCGCTCACGTTGGCCGGGTCCTTGTCCGCATCGAACAGCACATAACGCTCATACGCGGTGCGACCACCCGCGTGAAAGTCGATCATCACGTTGGCCTGGCGAATCACTTCCTCAAAATACACGTAGGCCACCTGATCGGAGACGCTGCCTCTGGGATTGCCGGGGAAGAGCCGGCTGATGTCCTTACCATCGATCTTCGACCCGCGCTCCATCAACTCGAATCCCATGCGGTTGACGGCGGGCACGACGATAACGTTACCGCGCAGGCCGCGCGTTTCGAGCTTCTTGATGAAGTTGAGTAGCGCCAACGCGCCGATGATCTCGGAGCCGTGGATCGCGGCTTGGACGAGCAGGGTTGGACCGGGATCGGTTCCAGCAAAGAGGTGAACGGGGATGTCCGGGCTCAGGCCTGAGCGCGACTTCGCGACAGGGAGGTAGCCGAACACGTGCTGACCGGGCTTCGCCTCAAGAGTTCCTATCTGCATCCTCTTGCTCCTTCTGTCTCACGTTGGCCGCGTGCCCAGGTACTTCTCGAACCAATCGAGGCTGCGGCGGACGTGCTCGATGCGATTTCCGGGGCGGCCGCCGCGGGTCAGACCGTGGCTCTCGCCCTGAAAGACGACCATCTCAACCTCGCGTCCCATCCAGCGGAGGGCCGCAAAGAGCTCTTCAGCCTGACCGAACGGACAACGGTAGTCTTCATCCGCGTGCAGGATCAGCAATGGGGTGTGGATATGCTCGGCCGCGGATAGCGGCGACATCTGCCAGTAGGTGTTGATGTCCGTCCAGGGACGCAGGCCCCCTGTCTTGACCTCACCAGACTCTGGGCCGATGTCCGCGGTGCCGAAGTTGGAGACATGATCACTGATCGAACGCTGCGTGACCGCGGCCTTGAAGCGGTTCGTGTGTCCCACGATCCAGTTGGTCAGATAGCCGCCGCACGAGCCACCCGTCACGCCCATGCGGGTGCTATCAACGTAGTCGCGCATCACCAGGTCGTCCACGCCCAGCATGACTTCGTTATAGCCCCAGGCATTCTTCGCGCCCGCACCGGCCTTGGTCCACGCCTGTCCGTAACCAGCGGTCGTGCCGCGCTGGTTGAAGTAGGCCACCATGTAGCCCGCGGCGGCCAGGCACTGAAACTCCAGGCTGAAGTCCCAGCAGAACATGGAGCAGTGGACCTGCACGACGGTGGGGTAGCGCTTGTCTGCCTCGAAGCCCAGCGGCTTGATTTCCCACGCATGAACCGGTGTTCCCTCAAGGCCGGAGTACCAGTACTCGCGGGGCGGCGAGAGCCTGCGGTGCGCCAGCCACGGGTTGAGGTCTGTCATTCGGTCTGCCTGCCCGCTGGTTCTGATGTAAAGTTCACCGGGGTTGACCGGGTTCGACAGGCCGTACGCGACGGTTCCAGCCGAGTCGGCGGAGTAGGCAAACACGATGTTCTGCCCGCCCACCTGCAGGCGGCAGGCGCCACATTCGTCGGTGGTGTAGAGGTGCGTCGCCCCCTGCTCGGTGATGAGAAAGTACAGCGGTCCGCGGCCGTCCGGCCAGCGCACCGTGACGTTCACCAGGCCCGCGCGCTGGTCTGCAACCGCATAGTTGCCGACTTCCTGGTCCAGCGTCGCAGAGACGTCGTGCGCCACGCCGGTCTCCAGGTCGCAGACCCAAACATGGTGGAACTGCCCCCGATTGACCGGCGGCTCGAGGTCATACCCGGTAAAGGCAATGACCTTATCGTCTCGCCGCCATTGCGGGCTTGCCGATGCACCCTGCCACGCGTGGATCATGGGCTTCGTCTGACCGGTGCGCAGGTCGTGGATGAGGATCTGCCCCTGGCCTTCGGGGCTGTTTTGCTCGCGCGCCGTGATCACATAGGCAAGCCGTGTGCCGTCCCAACTCCACGCCGGTTCGCGATGGTCTGCCTCGCCACTGGTCAACTGGCGTTCTTCCCCCGTCTCCAGGTCCAGAATCCAGACGTGCCGGTAGCGGTCGTTCACCCAGCCCACGCCGTCCTGCTTGTAACGCAACCGCCTCACTACACGAATGGTGGGCGCAGGCGCCCCGGGCTGGCGCGCGCGCGCATTCGTCTCCGGTGCAGGGGTCCATCGGCTGAAAGCGATCTGGCGGCCGTCGGGTGACCAGTTCAGATCCGCCGCCACGCCACTCGCCAGCGGCCAGTCTGCCAACGCGGCGCCATCGACCGAGACCGCGCGGATCGCGCTCCCCTCCGCGTCTCGCCAGTTGAACGCGAGGCACTCTCCGGACCGGTTCCAGGCGAGCGACGAACCATAACCGATCCCCGAGGTGATCACGACCTCGTCGCCCGACCGCAGATTGCGCAGGTAGACGTGGGCCTGATAGCCGTTGCGTTCAGCATCGGGGCGGCGAACCGTGTACGCCACGAACTCACCGGAAGCGCTAAGCGCAACTTCCTCCAGCCAGCTGAAGAGCAGCAGGTCTTCAGGGACCAGGCCAGGGATCGTATCGGACTGGGCAGCAGACACGTCCTATCTCCCCGGTTGCTCGACCACAAGGTACCGATCGAACCAGCCCTTGATCCGTTTCAGGTGCTCGATCCGGTTGCCGGGCCGGCCGCCGCGCGTGAGGCCATGGCTCTCACCCACAAAGACAACCATCTCGACCGGCCGCCTGAGCCAGCGCAGGGCTGCGTACAGTTGCTCGGCCTGCTCCAGCGGGCAGCGATGGTCCTCGGTGGCGTGCAGGATGAGCAACGGTGTGTTGATGTTTTCGACATAAGCAAGGGGCGACTGACGCCACATCGACTCAAGTCCGGTCCACGGCACGTCCGAAGTCTCGCCCGCGGACATCTCCGGTCCAATGTCGGAGGTGCCGAACATGCTGATCTCGTTGACGACTGAGCGCTGGGTGACGGCGGCCTTGAACCGGTCGGTGTGGCCGACGATCCAGTTGGTCAGGAAGCCGCCGCAGGAACCCCCGGTGACGCCCATTCTATGCTCGTCGATGTAGGGCCGCGTCAGGAGATCGTCGACCCCGAGCATGATCTCCTCGTAGTCCTTGCCTCCCTGGTCCCCCTCGCTCGCGCGGGTCCACGCCTGGCCGTAGCCCGCCGTGGTGCCGCGCTGGTTGAAGTAGGCGACGACGTAGCCGCCAGCGGTGAGACAGTGGAACTCGAAGCTGAAGTCCCAGGAGAACTGCGAGCAGTGGACCTCGAGGACGAGGGGATAGCGCTTGGTGGGGTCAAAGTCCAGCGGCTTCATCTCCCAAGCATGGACGCGTGCACCCTCGACGCCATCGTACCAGAAGTCGCAGGGCTGGCTCAGCTGGCGAGTGCGCAGCCAGGGGTTCAGGTCGGTCAGGCAGTTTGTAACGCCGTCCTTGAGCAGGTAGAGGTCGCCCGGGTTGCTCCAATCCGCTTGCCCATAGACCAGGGGCCCCGCCGCAGAGGGTGCGTACTCGAAGGTCACCGACTTGCCGCCCACCTCGAGATGGCATCCGCCAGCCTCGGTCGTGCTGTAAAGATTGCAGGCGCCCTGTTCGGTCAGCAGGAACCAGATCTTGCCCCTGCCGCCAGGCCAGCGGACGGTGATGTTCGTCAGCGCAGCACGCTGGTCCGCAACACAGTAGTTGCCCACCTCCGCGTCGTGATCCTCCGACAGGTCGCGCGAGAGCCCGGTTGCCAGGTCGTGATGCCAGACGTGGGAGAAGAGGCGGTTGTTGACCGGCGGCGGCGAGTTGTGGCCGGTGAAGACGAGCGCGTTGTCGTCCGCGCGCCACTGGGGCGAGTGAGCCAGCCCGTTCCAGCCGGGCAACATCAGCCTGCTCGAACGCGTGGCAAGGTCCATGATCTCGACCTGGCCGTGCCCCAGGGGGACATCCATCTCGCGCGTTGCGACGGTGTAGGCGAGTTGCGTGCCGCCCCAGCTCCAGCGCGGCTGGCTGTAGTCGCGTTCGTCCGCAGTGAGTTGGACCAATTCCCCCGACTCGACGTCCATCAGCCACAGCTGGCGGAAACGATTTTCGACCCAACCCACGCCATCCATCTTGTAGCGCAGCCGGGTGATATAGCGAATGGTCGGCGCGGGGATCCCTTCCTGGACCGCGTAGTCGCCGTCGCGATCGGCCTCGGTCCAGCGGGTGCAGACCAGGGTGTTGCCGTCGGGCGCCCAGTCGAGTTCGCTGGGCGTGTATCCACTCACCGGGTGGCTCTTGAGTAAGTCCCCCTCGGCCGAGAAGATGAGCACGCGCACGTCGCCGTTGCCCTGCCAGACCAGGGCCAGCTTGCTGCTGTCGCGACTCCACGCCAGGGAGGAGGCGAAGCCCTCTCCACTGGTGAGCTTGGCCGCGCGGCGCGCGTCGACATCCATCAAGTACGCGTCGGCCTGGTAGCCGTTGCGTGGGGCCTGCGGCCGCTTGACCGTGTAGGCCAGGTGCCGGCCATCGTCCGCCAGCGTCATTTGTTCGACCAGGCTGAACAGCACGAGGTCCTCGGGAATCAGGCCTCGCTTCGTCGTCATTGGGTGAGACATGGTCCGCTCCACTGATAGCCCTACTTGCGGGTCAGAAAGTCGTCCCGGACCGCGTCGATGACTGCGTAGAAGCAGCACCAATCGCCTGTCTGGGTCATCACGCGAAAGCGGAGTCCGAAGATCTGGCCGTCGGCAGGCGCGGACAAGGTTTCAATCTCGTCGCCATAGAGATTGTAGATATGGCCGAGCACCGTCCCACCCTTCATCGCCGTGCGCAACTGCACGTCCTCGCCGATGAAGAGGCCGGTGCTGTTCGCCAGGAGCGCAACCTGGTGGCCCCGCAGCCACTTGTCGGCGTACTGGGGCTGCCCCTCGATCATGCCGTAGTGGCGCAGCACGTTCAGGTAAGCATCGGACAGGCGCCGCCCGACCTCATGGAAGTCGGTCTTGAACATGGAGCACCACCCACCCAGCTCGACCGTGATGCCGCCGCGACCCAACTCGGCCATCATGGAGCTAGGGCTGCCGCGGCCGGCGCTGCTGGCATTGACGAGGTCCCAGTCAGGGCCCATCGCCGCCGCAAGTTCAAGCGAGGCAGGAACGTCGGACGCGAAGATGGCCGTATCGAGGAAGGAGTGGTCGCCGCCTGAGTGAATCGCGATTTGCAGGTCGCAGTGCTCCTTCATGACGGCCCAGTGAGCCCAGGCCACGCGCTCGGTCGAATAGCCGTCCGCCTTGCCGGGGTATATTCGGTTCATGTCGTAGGAGAAAGTGTCGCGCGGGTCGCCGCGGTCGCCGCCGGTGAAGGCCTCGATGTTCATCGCAGGCACCGCCACGATCATGCCCTTGAGCTTCGTGACGTCGATCTGCTTGAGCAGAAGGTGGATCGAGTAGGGGCCCTCGGGCTCATCGCCGTGGGTGGCGCCGTTGATCCACAGCCGGGGGCCGTCCTCAACACCGCGGTAGACGATGATGGGCATGGCCCGCTCGATCCCGTACATGTCCGTGCCGAGCGGGATGCCGCCGCGTTTTACTTCGCCGGGTTGCACCGTGACGTTACCGATCTGCAATGCCTGAGCCATGATAGGTTCTCTCCTTGATGTGAGTGGATGTCACGCTTGCCGAAACGCCGCGGTCGGGCGCACCCGTGTGTGAGGCGTCCCGGCGGGCGCGATTATAGTTCGCAAGGTATGCCGCGCTTGCTGGCCAACTGCCGGAGGCCCTCGACGGTAGCGAGGTCGACCGGAATGCCCGGTCCTGCCAGGCGCTCCTGTTCGCGCAAGAACTCGAGTTCGCCGGGCAGGTAAACTGGCTGGTCGGGCTCAATCGGCTCGGCTGCGCGAATCTGGGCGACGAATTGCTCGGTGCGGCGCTCGAACTCGCCCCGGTCCATGTAGACGTCGGGGTTGATGACGAGCATGAAATGGCCGACGTCGTGATTCGCCAGATCCTGGAAGACGTCAGTGCCGAAGAGGGAGCCGCTCAGGACGCCCGCGATCATATCGGTAAAAAGACTGAGTCCGTAGCCCTTGAATTCGCCGATGGGCAGTTGCGTGCCGACGAAGGTCCTGCCGTCCTCGGCGATGTAGTCTGCTGGGTTTGTGCTGCGGCGGCCATCCTTCGTCAGGACCCAGTGGTCGGGGATGCTCTCCCCTGCCCGGTACGCCCACTGCACCATCCCGCGTCCCGATGCACTGAGGGCCATGTCCAGCAGGATCGGGAACCCGACGGGTCGCGGGATGCCGATGCCCCAGGGGTTGGTGCCGACCACGGGGGTCTTGGCGCCCCAGGGTGCGATCTCCGCCGCGGCATTGGTGATGGCCCAGCCGATCATGCCAGCCTTGACCGCGATCTCGGCATGGTAGCCGGCTTGTCCGAAATGGTTGCTATGGCGGACAAGAACCGACGCCGTACCCACATTCTTGGCCTTGGTGATGGCGAGCTGCATGGCACGGGCGCCGGAGACGTAACCGAAGCCCTTGTGAGCGTCAACCAGCGCCGTGGCCGGCGTCTCGCGCAGGATCTGGAAGGGCGCGCGGGGAAGAATACCTCCGTTTCCGCACTGCTCCGTGAGGCGAAAGAGCTTTTCCAGGCCCTGGCCCTTGCCCGGGTGCCAACGCGCGGCCGCGGTGACGATGCCCTCCGTGACGATGGCAGCTTCCTCTGTGGTTGCTCCCAGGGCCTGCAGATAGGTCGTCGTGAAACGCACCAGCGTTTCGCGTGGGTAGTGCACTACGGATGGACCGTTCATGGAGTATGTGGCTCCCGGCAATGGACTGGCTGACGTGCGACGCACTCGCGACAGAACTTATCGGAAACAACAGAGCGAGCGCGTGAGGTGTCACTGCATAGACCAAACCGTCGACTGTCGACAGTCGAATACTAGCACGATAAGGGAGCCGTGTCAAGTGGCAATTTTCGAAACTGTCACTGCTCAGCGACCATGTCCGGGTCAACTGCTCAGGGAAAATGTTCGCATACTTAAAGGATGAAGACGCTTGCCTTGAA
>JAXGQB010000029.1:0-25268 GCA_040766655.1 Anaerolineae bacterium | reverse complement strand
GATCACCTGGCCGTCACCGACAGGATGCTTCTGCATTCCTGAATCGCTTAGCCGCCCCCCCTTGCTTTTCGACGTCCGCATGACGGCGTGATACAATCGGTGCAGATCAACCGTCAAGGAGGATGGCATGCATCGCACGATCGGTGTACGTCGTGAGGACAAGAGCATCTGGGAGCGCCGTGCACCTGTCACGCCCGTCACCGCGCAGCGCCTGGCTGAGCAGCACGGCATCCATGTGGCCGTTCAACCGTCCCCAATACGCGTTTTCCCTGAGGCAGAGTACGAGCAGCACGGCGCCACCGTGCAGGAAGACCTGTCCCAGTGCCCCGTGGTCTTCGCCGTCAAGGAGATCCCGATCTCCTTCTTCCGCCCAGGCGGCGTCTACATGTTCTTCGCGCACGTGATCAAGGGCCAGCCGTACAACATGCCCATGTTGCGCCGCCTGATGGCGCTCGGCTGCACGCTGATCGACTACGAGCGGGTGGTGGACGAACAGGGGCGCCGGCTCATCTTCTTCGGCCGCCACGCGGGGCTGGCCGGCGCCATCGAGACGCTGCACGCGCTCGGCCGGCGGCTGGCCGGCGAGGGCATCCCCAACCCCTTCGAGGAGATCGGCCACGCGCACCAGTACCATGATCTGGCCGAGGCAAAGGCAGCTGTGACGCGGGTGGGCGATGCGATCCGTCGCGATGGCCTGCCGCGGGCCGCTGTACCCCTGACCATCGGCGTCACGGGTTACGGCAACGTCTCCCGCGGCGCGTGGGAGATCCTCGACCTGCTGCCCGTGCGGGTGGTCGACCCGTCCGAGTTGCCTGGGATCACGAGCGATCCTGCGCCCGACCGCCACGCGGTGATCGGGACGACCTTCAAGGAGCAGCACATCGTGGAGCCGTTGGAGGGTGAGTTCGACTGCCAGCGCTACTACGACTGCCCGGACAACTTCCGGCCCATCTTCGGGCGCAGCCTGCCCCACCTGGCGGTGATCGTCAACGGCATCTACTGGGACGAGCGCTATCCGCGGTTGGTGACGAAGAAGGCGCTGCGAGGGCTGTGGGAGCGCGGCGAGCGCAGGCTCAAGGTCATAGGCGACATCTCCTGCGACATCGAGGGGTCGATCGAGATCACCGTCAAGGCGACGGAGCCGGGCGAGCCGGCCTTCGTCTATCACCCCCTCACGGGCGAGGTGGCCGACGGCTACGAGGGCGAAGGGGTGGCGGTCATGGCGGTCGACATCCTGCCGAGCGAGCTGCCCCGCGATGCCTCGGAGTACTTCAGCGGGATCCTCGAGCCGTTCATCCCAGCGATTGCGGCCGCGGATTTCGCCGCGCCGTTCGGAGAGCTGGCGCTGCCCGCGCCCATCAAACGGGCCGTCATCGTGCATCGCGGCGAGCTGACGCCGGATTACGCGCACCTGAGGCGATACCTGGATTAAGACGTTCAACCTTACGGAGGCACGATTCATGAAGAAAGTTGTGGTGTTCGGCGCGGGCATGGTGGCCGGCGCACATGTGGAGTACCTGCTGGATCACGGCTTCGAGGTCACGGTGGCCAGCCGCACGCTGCGCAAGGCAGAGGACCTGGTCAGGGGCCGCACCAATGGCCACGCGATGGCGGTCAACTCGGATGACGAAGGGGCCATGGAGGCGATCATCCGGCAGCACGACCTGGCCGTGAGCCTGCTGCCCTATGCGTACCACCCGGTGGTGGCGCGGCTCTGCGTCAAGCACGGCGTGCACATGGTCACGACCTCGTACATCAAACAGGCCATGGCGGATCTCGACGATGAGGCCCGGCGGGCCGGCGTGATCCTCCTGAACGAGCTGGGCGTCGATCCCGGCATCGACCACATGACCGCGATGCGCGTGATCCACAAGGTGCAGGCGGCCGGCGGCAAGATCACGAAGTTCATCTCGTTCTGCGGTGGGTTGCCCGCGCCCGAGGCGAACGACAATCCGTTCGGCTACAAGTTCTCGTGGAGCCCAAAGGGCGTGCTGCTGGCGGGCAAGAACCCCGCGCACTATCTGTGGGACGGCAAGGAAGTCAACATCGTGGCCGGCACGCTGTTCGACAACTACTGGACCATGCCGATAGAGGTGGAGGGAAAGGTCATCGCGTATGAGGGCTATCCCAACCGCGACAGCCTGCCCTACATGGAGACGTACGGCATCGAGGGCGCACGCACAATGTTCCGCGGCACGCTGCGCAACCTGGGGTGGTGCGACACGTTGAGCAAGATCTCGGACCTGGGGCTGCTGGACGAGGCGCCGTGCGACGACCTCGCCGGCCTGACGTGGGCCCAGCTCACGCGCAAGCTGGTGGGGGGCTCGGGCGAACTGGCGGCTGACCTGGCTGAGAAGCTCCGCGTGGCTCCCGATGCCAAGGTGATCGCGGACCTGGGGTGGCTGGGGGTCTTCTCCGATGATCCGCTGCCGCAGGGCGAGAAGGCGCCGATCGACATCCTGTGCGCGCGCATGCTGGATAAGATGCTCTTCGCACCGGGCGAGCGCGACATGCTCATCCTCCGCCACGAGTTCGAGGCCGAGTATCCCGACCGCCGCGAGATGATCACGTCGACCATGATCGACTTCGGCATCCCGCACGGCTACACCTCCATGGCCCGCACAGTGGGCCTGCCGTCGGCCATCGGCGTGCGGCTGGTCCTCGAGGGCAAGGTGCAGCTGACGGGCGTCCAGGCGCCGGTCATGCCGGAGATCTACGAGCCCGTGCTGGACGAGCTCGAGTCTCTGGGCATCAACTTCGTGGAAACATGGGAGACCCTGCCGCCCGCGTAACCCCCGCACCCGGCCCCATTAACCGAAAAGCTCCCGCCGTGTGTATCCCGGCGGGAGCTTCATTTTAGCCCTTCACCTCAGATCAACTCCCAGTCCCCGTTCCCCAATCCCCGTTCCCCGTTCCCCGCTACCCATTCACAAAGATCGCCGCACTGCGCCCGGGCAACTCCAGATGGCGCATGGTCCCCTTCGAGACGCGCGCCCGCAGGCCGCCCCAGACATCGGTCAGCAGCCCATCGGGCAGCAGGTCATCCACATCCAGCGTGACCGAGCGCGCGTCCGGCCCGGCGTTGAAGAGCACCAGCACGCTCTCTTCCTCGGATCGCCTCGCAAATGCAAGGAGATCCTCATGCGCGTAGAGCGCCACGTAGTGGCCCCTTCGCAGGGCCGAGTGATTTTGGCGGAGCCGGATCGCGCGCTTGGTGAAGTCCAGCAGATCGGTCTTCCAGGAGGCGCGATCGTCCCAGGGGAAGGCCCGGCGGCAGTCGGGGTCGGGGCCGCCCTGCATGCCGATCTCCGTGCCGTAGTAGATGCACGGCGCGCCCGGGATGGTCATCATGAAGAGCAGCGCCAGCTCCAGCGCGCGCCAGTCGCCCCCGGCCTGGTGGATGAAGCGCGCCGTGTCGTGGCTGTCCAGGAGGTTAAACTGCGCTTGCACCACCTCCCAGGGATACATCTCCATCATGCGCTGCACTTCGTGGGCAAACGCCCGCGCGCCCAGGGGCACGAGCTTGAAGCCGCCGGGGCGATACTCCCGGTCGAAGGTCTCGCGGCCGAACAGGCCGAGCGCGGACCGCGAGATGCCGTAGTTCATCACGGCGTCGTACTGGTCGCCTCTCAGCCACCGCTCCGCATCGCCCCAGATCTCGCCGACGATGTAGGCCTCGGGGTTCGCGGCCTTAACCACCGTGCGAAACTCCTGCCAGAAGCTATCGTCGTCGATTTCGGTGGGCACGTCGAGTCGCCAGCCATCGATCCCGAACTCGATCCAGTGCCGCGCCACGCTGAAGATGTAGTCTCGCACGGCCGGCGTGTTCGTGTTGAACTTGGGCAGCGCGGGGTTGTTCCACCATGCGGCGTAATTCGGTGTCTTGCTGCCGTAGGGACGGACGGGCCACTCGTGCACGGTGAACCAGTCCAGGTAGGCCGACTCAGGACCGTTTTCCAGGATGTCGTGAAACTGGAAGAAGCCCCTGCTGGCGTGGTTGAACACACCATCCAGCACGACACGGATGCCGCGCGCGTGGGCCGCATCGAGCAGCTCGCGCAGCGCCGCGTTGCCGCCCAGCATGGGGTCCACATTGAAGTAGTCGTGCGTGTGATAGCGGTGGTTCGAGCCGGACTGGAAGATCGGGTTGAAGTAGATGGCGTTGATGCCCAGGCTGGAGAGGTAATCCAGGTGCTCGGCGACGCCGAGCAGGTCACCTCCCTGGTACGCGTGGAACGTGGGCGGTGCGCCCCAGGGCTGGAGTCCGGCGGGCTTCCGCACGCGCTCGGACCGCGCGAAGCGATCCGGGAAGATCTGATAGAAAACCGCGTCGCGAACCCAGGCAGGGGTCTGAACAGTCTGCATCGATGGCGCTCCCCTCAACCCTGCGCCGCGGGCATGTGGCGCGAGGTGGGGATGCCGCACAGAAAGCGGAAGTGCGTGTCGCCCGTGTTCTCGTAGGTGTGCGTGACGCTGGCCGGCACGAAGACCACGCTGCCGGGACCGACGTTGTGCCACCGATCGTCGATCAACACGCGGCCCTGGCCCTCCACCACGTAGTTCTCGTGCTCGTAGGGATGGGCATGCCGGGGCGTGTGCCCGCCAGGCGCCACCTCGATCAGGCGAAGGGCATAGTTCGGCGCGCCGTCGTTGGGCTCATCGATCAACCAGCGGATCGTCACCCCCGGCGCTTCATCGCCGAAGGTCTTGGCCTCGACATCGGTATAGTGACAGGCTTTCGCTTTCGCTTCCATGATCATCGGTCTCCTGAAGGATCGTTTGTGGGACATGAGCCATTATAGCCGGGCGCCGGGACGCGTCAAAGACAGGCCCCGCCGTTCCCGCAGGTAGCCAGAGGCCGCCGAGGTTGTGCCAACCTTCGGTTGGCCTGAAGCCTTGGAGGTTGTGCCAACCTTCGGTTGGCTTGATCGCCCTTGGCTTAGGATGGCTTGCAGGCGTCGGTCTATGATGCCGTATCGGGCCAGACGGGATGATACATCAGCCACTGGTCCGGCGCCTCGCGAATCCACCCCTCGACGATACTGAGCAAGCGGTGGGTATTGTCGTGGATGTCCTGCTCGCGGTTGCCGGTGCGGGTCAACTCGATGGGGGAATCGGTGGCCGCCCAGTAGCCGCGCTCGGGCGACCAGTGGCAATGCAGCAGCACGATCAGGGCATTCGCGCTGAGCGCGAGCCGGACCGGGCCGGAGGAGAGGTGGGAGGGCGCACCGAAGAACTCGATGCGTTCCTCCGCTTCGGGAATGGGCCAGTCGATGCCGACCACTGCCGCACCGCCCGCGCGCAGCCGGCGGACCGCCTTCAGCAGCGATGACGTGTCGATGGCCGTGTCCTCTATCACACCCCGGTTTCGCAGGTCGCGGATGACGCCGAAGCCGCCCGCGGGCTGCGCCGCGGAGAGCGTCTGGAGCGGGAAGCCACCCTGGATGGCGAACGCAAGGAAGCCCAGGTTGAAGTTGGTGAGGTGTGCACCGCAGATCAGGACGCCCTGGCCCGTCGAGCGCGCCGCATGCAGATTGGCCCAGAATGGCTCGCCCAGCTCGAACGTGTCGACGATGGCCTGCTCGCCCTGAGAGATCGCGCGCACGATGTCGTACTGGCTAATGCCGGCATGGCGAAGCACCGCCGCAACCGCGGCGTCGATCTGCTCCTCCGTCGCTTCCTCGCCCAACACGCGCCTTTGGTTCGCGTATAGGACCCGGTAAACCTTGCCCTGCTTGTGCTGGTGCAGGCGCCGCGTCAGCCACCGTGCGATGGCATAGCCCATCCGGGGCGGCAGCGCACCCAGCGCGAGCCAGGTGCGCGTCCCGAATTCGGTTGTCACCAGTTTCTGGAAGTCCACCGGACGCCTCGTCGAGTCACAGATCGGAAGAACGGAAGCCGAGTCCCCGGCGACCGGCATCCGGCGGCCTGGGCGCTTTTACTGGTCGCCAGTCTACGGGCCGCCAGTCTACTGGCCGCCAGTTCACTGGCCGTACTCCCACCAGAAATCCTCGAGCGCCTCCGCCTCGTCAGCGGTAGGCTGCCACGCACCGCTCGCCTTCAGCGCGTCCATCAGGCGGAAGGCACGCGGCAGTTCCAGCGCGGCGAGTGCGACCTCGACATCGCGCAGCTGCGCGGGAAAGCGGCCGCCCTGGCGTCGCAGGCTGGCCAGCAGGATCTCGGTGATGCTGGGATCGGCCATGCGCCGCCTGCCCTATTTGCCGTTCGTGGTAATCGTAATGGAGACGTCCTTCGGCAGCGCCAAACCCGCCTCTACCTCGATCGCCTTGATGATGCCCGAGGGCACGGGGCACGCCGGGTGCGAGAGGCACTTCGGCGCCAGCTCGTAGATGCTCGGCAGCGAGCGCCGCCAGAACACCTCCTTGTACGGCTCGACATTCGGCAATTGCTCCGCCAGCTTCATCACGGCCTTGCAGCCGCTCTCGATCTCCAACTGGATTGTGCCATCTTCGTTCTTGGTCGCCACACAGGTCGTCTGGAACCCACAGATGCCCGCATCGATCTCAGCCTTCGCCACGTTCTACTCCTCGTTGTCGATATGTTTCGCTTGCGCCTGGCAACGCACGGCCAATCATAACGGCCAGCGCACCCGCTGTCAACCAGGGGCGTACTCTCCCTCGTAGATGCGGCGGACCACATCCTCGATCTCCGGCTCCTGCAGCGACAGGTCGATGATGAAATGGTCGCGGAAGAGGCTCGCTACGACCGCGGCCAGGCCCGCGCCCTCGCCGTCCGAATGCGCGGTCACCCGCAGGATCGCCCGATTTCCCTCCGTGCGCAGCACCTCGACGCCCGGCAGGTCGAGCACGTCGGGGAGACGCTCGAAATCCACGACCAGCACGCGGCCCTGGCCGAAGCGCTGGCGCAGCGCGGTCAACGGGCCATCGTACATCAGCCGGCCGCGATCGATCATGATCACACGTTCGCAAAGCTTCTCGACATCGCCCAGGTCGTGCGTCGTCAGGATGACCGTGGCGCCCCGTTCACGGTTCACCACCCGGATGAACTCACGGATGCGCTCCTTGGCCACCACGTCCAGCCCGATGGTGGGCTCGTCCAGGAAGAGCAGCTGCGGATCGTGCAGCAGGGCCGCGGCCAGGTCCGCGCGCATGCGCTGGCCCAGGCTCAGGCTGCGCACGGGCGTGTCGAGGAACTGGTCCACCCCCAGCAGGTCGCCGAACAAGGCCATGTTCCGCCGGTAGGTCGCCTCGGGGACGCGGTAGATGTGGCGCAGCAGGTCCAACGACTCGATGACGGGGAGGTCCCACCAGAGCCCGGTGCGCTGCCCGAAGACCGCGCCGATCGACTGCACGTGCTGGCGCCGCTGCTCCCAGGGCACGCGGCCCGCGACGACGACCTCCCCGCTGGTCGGGACCAGGATACCTGTCAGGATCTTGAGCGTCGTCGACTTCCCCGCGCCGTTCGGTCCCAGGTAGCCCACCAGCTCGCCCGCGCGGATGTGAAACGAGACGCCATCGACCGCGCGCACGATGGTGGCCTCGCGGCTCACCAGGTTGCGGATCGCGCCCAGCCCGCCCCGGTGGTGCTTCGCGACGCGGAACTCCTTACGTAGATCACGGACATCGATCATGTGCGCTGCGCTCAACTTCCTGTGCTGTGGTAGTGCCGGACCCCGACGCGCCACACGCGCAGGCTCGCGGCGAACGCGACCAGCGCGACCAGGGGCGAGAGAAACGGCACGAAGGCCGGCACGCCCATCGCGGCGGTCCGGCCGAACAAGTATAGCGTCGGATAGTAGTTGATGAACGCCATCGGAATCACGAAGGTGAAGATCGAGATCAGCCACCCCTGGTAGATGTGCATCGGGTAGCTGCTCATGAACTGCCCCCCGTAGGTGAAGATGTTGACGGCCTCGTTCGTCTGCGGCGACCAAAACGATGCGGTCGCGCCCATGATCAGGATCGCCCCGAACAACAGGCCGCCCGAGACGATCATGACCGCGAAGAAGACCCAGTAGGCCGCCGGCCACGCAGGGTGCAGCAGCGTGAGCGAGACGACCAGCGCGATGACGCCCTGGGCCAGCCGGCCGAGACGCCGCGTGGGAAAACGCCCGGTCACCATCTGGAAGAAGACAGGCAACGGCCTGAGCAGCACGCGATCGAAGTCGCCGGAGACCACGTCCCGATCGAAGTCGTCGAACGCGCCGACCAGCATCTCTGCCAGGCTGTACGAGACGGCCGACGTGCCGTACAGGAACATCACCTCGGGCAGGGTCCAGCCGCCGATGGCCTGGAAGCGCGCAAGGAGGACCACCAGCATCACCACGTCGAGCCCGGTGATCACCATCGTGCCGAGCATGTCCGCGTAGAACGAGAAGCGATACTGCATCTGCGAACGGATCTGCGCGCCGATGAGGCGGCGATAGAGCGCAAAGTAGTGACGCAGCGCGGGCAACACGGTCACCCTCCCGCCAGGGCGATGCGGCGCACCATGCGCGCCAGGAACCAGCGCCCGAGGAGCACGAGGACGACCAGCCAGGCCGCCTGCTGCGCCAGGGCCGCAGCCATCTGCGCCGCGGAGAGCTTGCCGAGGTAGATGTCGATCGGCAGCTGCGCCAGGCCGCGAAACGGCAGGGCCTCGGTGACTGCGCGCAGGCCGGGTGGCAGGAAGCGCAGGGGCACGATGAAGCCGGAGAAGAAGAGGATCAGCATGTTCGCCAGCTGCACGGCCCCGCGCGCGTCGCTGGTCCAGAAGGCCAGGCTGTTGGTGATGAAGCGGAACGCGAAGCTGATCACCGCGCCGAAGGCCACCGCCAGGGCAAAGAGGAGCCAGTGGAGCAGCGATGGCGGCAGGATGACACCGAACGCCAGGGCTCCGAGAAGGTAGACCGGGATGCTGCGAAGGAGCACGTAGTAGGCCGCGCGGCCCAGGTCAACCGCAGCCCAGTAGAGATAGAAGTCAACCGGGCGGCTGAGGTCCACCGCGATCGTGCCCTTCACCACCGCGATCGACAGGTCGTTGTTCCCGAACGCAGACATCGCGCTGAGAAGGGATTGAGCAATGATCGCGTAGGTGATCGTATCTGCCAGCGTGAAGCCGGCCACCTCGCCCCGACCCGCGTAGAGGGCCTGGTAGATGAAGATGTAGATCACGCCGAAGAACATGTTCGTCGCGATGCCGGCCAGGTTCGCGGCCCGATACGTCAGGCTCTTCTGAAACGACTTGACGGCCACGCGCCAGTAGACTTCCAAGCACAGCCTCCGCATGCGAAGGGCGATGATGTCGGTTCAGGGACCTCAGGCAACAGCGGGCGGGTCCGGGGCGCTCGCCACCGGTGCTCGGCGAGCCGGGGAACTACACCATGCCCTTGCGCAACTGCTCGATGAACGGCGCATACGCGGACACGTCGGCATGGCGCCGCAGGCGCAGGAGATAGTCCTCCACGATCTGGGCCTGCTGTTCGCGGTTGAAGTTGGAGATGCGCTTGCCGTGGTGCAATGCCTCCGCCAGGCCGTTCGTCCCGCCGTAGCCATACCCTTCCTCCCGCTGCGCCAGGAGGGCCTCGGCCAGGTAGCGGCTGCCCGCGCGTTCATACTGGTAGACGTGCACGATCTCGTGCACGACGATCTCGACGTTGCTGCGCTGCTGGGGACCCGATTCGGGCAGGTTGATGATATGAAAGGTTGCGAAGGCGCGCTGGCCGTTGCGCGCGAAGATCCAGCGGAGCACGCCGCCCTGCGCCACGCGGATGTCCTGGTAACGCACGGCCCCCGGGCCCAGCACGGACGCGGCGAGGGCGATTTCCTCCCCACGCAGCGTGCTGGTATGCGTCACGATGCGCCAGATGAACGCGAAGATCTCGGGCACGCCGAGCAGGTCGAGCGCCTCCAGGACGATCTGAACCACCCTGATGGCGCCCCGCCGCGCGGCAGCCCGAATGAAGGGGCCAACGTGCTGCCGGCCGCCGCGGCGCGCGATGCGCACGCCCGAGGGGATGAGGGTGGCGGTGGCGACAGCGCCGATCCCCAGCGTGCGCGCGATCCGCGCCACCCGCCAGGGCAGGTAGCGCACCACGTTGGCCAGCCAGCCGCCCGCATCCTCGATGCGGTCCGCGAGCCAGCCGGCCCCGGTGACCACCGCGCCCGAGGCACGGCGGAACGCGCCCCGTGCCCTGCCATCCCCCTGCTCCGAGCCGGAATCCTCCAGGACACGGAAGTCGGGCCGTGCGCCATCTACCATGCGAGTCCGCTCCACACACAGAATGCCGTCACGTATTGTAGCGCATCCCGCCGCAGGCCGGAAGTGCAGCCCATGCTAGACTCTGCCCGAAATCCAGCTTGTCACCGACCAAAAAGTGTGATAGTATTTACTTGTCGATCGATCGTTCCACCGGGGGAGAGACAGATGAGCACACCAGGGACCAGACTGCATGCGACCGTCGATTCATCGGGCCGTACGGTGACCTTCGCGGCGCTGTTCGCCGCGCCACTGGAGGATGATCTGGGCGAGGCCGCGTGCGGGGAGGCCCGCCTGGCCACGGGCGACGGCCAGGAGTTGGCCGTGGGCTGCCTCTGCCCGCCCAGCGCAGTGACGTGGCGCGAGCAGCGCCGCATCGAGCTGTGCACCCACACCTATCGCGGGACCGGCCCATTCACCGCGGAGCTCTCGGTCGATGACCAGGTCGTGGCCAGCGCGGCGGTGACCCTGACGAGCCCCGAGGCCCGGCCACGTGCTGTGGAACCGTCCCCCGTGCCCCTCTTCGCCCTGGCGCCCGTGCGCGATGCGCCCCACCAGCGCCGCCTCAAGGTGCAGGCGCCCGCACTCTCCAATGGCCAGCGGCTGCGCCTGGATGCAGGCGGTGGTCAGGTGCGCGAGTTCGCGGGCGAAGACGGCCAGGCCGCGTCGGCCGAGGTCTTGCTGACCTACCCCAAGCCGGGCGCCTACCTCGTCACGCTGGACCTGCTGGACGCGGAGGGGTTCTGGATCGAGACGCTGGCGCAGAGCCCGCTGGAGATCGCCTCGGGCGAAGGGCCACAGGAGGCAGCCGCGCCGCGCGCGCTGCCGCCATGGGCGGAGGCGGAACCCCTCGCCACGCGTCGCGTGGTGGACTGGCTGCCCTATCGCAACATACGCCCCGTAGCAGGCGGGACGCGCACGTACAGCCAGCCGGGCGGCGGCACGGTGCGCCGGTGGGTCGGCTCGGGAACGTGGATGAGCGTGCGCCGCGAGACGACGGTGGGCGGCGCGCTCTGGTACCAGACCGCGGGCGGCGACTGGATCAAGGCGAGCACGGTGAGCTTCTTCGTCCCCTCCGAGTTGCAGGGGGTGCTGCTCGACGATGCCGCGCCGCCCCCGCCCCCACCGCCACCTCCGCCGCCGCCCTCCTCCGACGAGCGCCGTGGCGTCGTCACATCGACGGCGCTGAACGTGCGCACGCGACCGGGTGTGAGCCCTGGCAATCCGCCGGTCGACGTGCTGCACGCGGGCGCGCAGGTGACGATCCTCGAAGAACTGCGCGTGGGCAGCGAAGCGTGGTATCGCATCGCCGAGGCGCGCTGGATCTGCGGCACCTACGTCCGCCTCGTCTCCTCCACCCCTCCCCCCGCGGGAACGGACCGCACCGGTGTCGTCACTGCGTCAGTGCTCAATGTCCGCGGCCGGCCCGGCACCGCGGGCACGAATCCGCCGGTCGGGTCGCTGCGCGCGGGCAATGTGGTGACGATCTACGAGGAGCAGTCGGTCGCGGGAGAGCTCTGGTATCGCGTCGGCGCCAATCGCTGGGTGGCGGCCCGCTGGGTCCGGCTGAACGAGACGGGCACGCGGGCGCCCGCGCTTGACCCGGCCGCGGCCAGAAGCCTGCCGTTCGGCTGGGTCGTGCCCGAGACGCTGGCGATCCGCGGGCTGCCGGGCGGACCGGCCGGCAACCCGGACGTCGGGCAGTTACACCATTACGATGTCGTGCCCATCCTCGAGGAGCGGGTCACGGGCGGCGCGCGCTGGTATTGCGTCGGCGACCGGCAATGGGTGGAGGCCGCGCAGGTGGGCGTGGCGAGATTGCGCGCCCGCCCCGCCAGCATCTCCGCCGGTGCGCTCTGGGTGGCGGTGAATCTGTCCCAACAGACGGTGGTGGCCTACGAGGGAGATCGGCCGGTGTACGCCGCGCTGGCCGCAACCGGCCTGCCCGGCACGCCCACAGTGCAGGGCATCTTCCGCACCTGGCTCCGCCTCGACACGGGCAAGATGAGGGGCCCGGGCTACGACATCGAGGATGTCACCTGGACGTCCTACTTCTACAGCGGCTACTCGCTGCACACCGCGTACTGGCACGACAAGTTCGGGCGCCCGCGCAGCCACGGCTGCGTCAACCTCAGCCCGTACGATGCCTGGTGGATCTACCAGTGGAGCGCGAAGGGCGGGGCCAACAGCCCGACGGTGTACGTCTACTGGGCGTAAGGGCGCAAATCGGAATGCGCGGGAGCATCCTTCGACTTCGGGCTGGCGCCCTCCGCTCTGGATGCTCCGCTCTTGTTTACCTCGCGGCAAATTCTACTTACCTCAGGGCACCTTTTTGACACGGTGCCGGGGTCTGCGTATAATTACAGGTCGGTGCGGCCCCCGGGCCGTGCCATCGCGTTTATCAGCCCTTTACAGGGGCGAACCGCCAAGTTCAAGTCTCGTCCGCCCGACGGTGTGATGAGCGCGGTTTGCCAGGAGCAGTGGAAACATGTTTGCGATTGTGAAGACCGGCGGGAAGCAATACAAGGTAACGCCGGGAGGGTTCATCGAGGTCGAGAAGCTGCCGGGCGACAAGGGCCAGCAGATAACGCTGGACCAGGTGCTCCTGATCGCCGATGGCGAGCAGGTGACGGTCGGCCACCCCTTCATCCCCGGTGCAACGGTGACGGCGAAGGTGACGCTTCAGGATCGACGCCGCAAGGTGCTACACTTCCATTATGTACCGAAGAAGCGCCAGCGCACAAAAACCGGCCACCGGCAGCCCTTCACGCGTCTGCGGATCGAGGCGATCCAGGCCTAGTTTGAGGAGATAGTAGAATGGCACACAAAAAAGGTGGCGGCTCCAGCCGCAACGGACGCGACAGCGTCGGCCAACGCCTCGGCGTGAAGAAATTCGGCGGCGAGCGCGTGCGCTCCGGCAACATCATCATCCGCCAGCACGGCACGAAGTTCCATGCGGGCCTCAACACCGACCTGGGCAAGGATTACACCTTGTTCGCGACGGCCGAGGGCTTCGTCAAATTCGAGACTAAGAATGGGCGCCAGGTTGTGAGCGTCTATCCCGAGGCGTAACCATGAAAGAAAAGATTCATCCGAAGTACTACCCGGACGCAAAGATCATTTGCGCCTGCGGCAACACCTTCAACACCGGCTCGACGTCGCCGGAGCTCAAGGTCGATATCTGCTCCGCGTGCCATCCGTTCTACACCGGCGAGCAGCGCATCGTCGACACGGCCGGACAGGTCGACCGCTTCATGAAGCGCCTCGAGCGCACGGCCGACACGGTCGATACCATCCGCTCGCAGCAGGACGTGCTGCGCCGCGCCCAGCAAGAGCAGCGGCTGGCCAAGCGCCGCGGCGACAAGTAGTCCGCGGCCCGGCGCAGTTCGAAGGTCTCAGATCGGTAACCAGGGGGCCGGACGCCAGATGCGGTGTCCGGCCCCTTACTTTTCTCCCCGCTTCTTCGCAAAGGATGGAACGCATGACGCCCTACTTCCAGCCGCGCGGCGGATGGATCGAAGTCATCTGCGGCAGCATGTTCAGCGGCAAGACCGAGGAACTGATCCGCCGGGTGCGCCGCGCGGAGATCGCGCGCCAGAGGGTCCAGGTGTTCAAGCCGCGCATCGACAACCGCTACGACGCCATGCGCGTGGCATCGCACGACGGCGACCAGTACGGCGCGGAGGTCATCGAGCAGCCGCGGGAGATCCTCGAGAAGCTGCATCCCGACACCACCGTGATCGCCATCGATGAAGCGCAGTTCTTCGACTGGAGCGTGGCGGACCTGGCGCGGCTGCTGGCCGACCGGGGACACCGCGTCATCATCACCGGGCTGGACCTGGATTTCCGCGGTGAGCCGTTCGGGCCGATGCCGTTGCTGATGGCCGAGGCGGAGATGGTGGACAAGCTGCACGCGATCTGCGTGAAGTGCGGGGCCGCGGCCAGCCGCACCCAGCGCCTGATCAACGGCGCGCCGGCAAACTACGCAGATCCCGTCATCCTGGTGGGCGCGAGCGAGGTGTACGAGGCGCGCTGCCGGGTGTGCCACGAGGTGCCCGGCCGGCCCAACCCGCTGGCAGGGTGACGTCCCCCGGCTAGGCGTCCGAGGCGAGGCGATCGAGGATGCCCTGCAGATCGTCGGGCAGCGGGGCCGCGAACTCCAACGCCTCTCCCGTCGACGGCAGCCGGAAGCGCAGCCGCGCGGCGTGCAGGAACTGCCGCGGACAGGCGAACGGCAGCCTGCGCCGGGGGCCATAGATCACATCGCCGACGATCGGGTGATGCACATGGGCCAGGTGAACGCGTATCTGGTGCGTGCGCCCGGTCAGCAGGCGGCAATCGAGCAGGGTTAGGCGCTCCGCACTCGCCATCAGCCGGTAGACCGCCACGGTCTCGTAACGGGTCACCGCACTGCGGCCAACGGTGGCCGTGACCACCGCCATCCGCTTCCTGTCGCGCGGGTCCCGCCCGATCGCGGCATTGATCTCCCCCCGCTCGCTCTTCAAGGCCCCGTACACCAGCGCGAGATAGTGCTTCTCCACCTCTCGGTCCCGGAACTGCGCCTGCAGCGATCGATGCGCCGCGTCGTTCTTCGCCACCACGATGAGGCCTGACGTGTCCTTGTCCAGCCGGTGCACGATGCCCGGGCGGTGCACGCCGCCGACGCCCGCCAGGTCCGGCGCGTGATGCAGCACCGCATTCACCAGGGTGCCGTGCCAGTTGCCGATGGCCGGATGGACCACCATGCCAGCCGGCTTATTGATGACCAGCAGATCCTGGTCCTCGTAGCGGATGTCGAGCGGGATTGCCTCCGGCTCGACGCTGTAGTCCGCGGGGGGCGGCACGACGACCTCGATCGTCTCCCCCGCGCTCAGCCGGTGGCTGGCGCGCAGGCTCCGGCCGCGGGCGGTGATCAGGCCCGCCTCGATCCATCGCTGCACCTCTGCGCGGGAGCGATCGGGCAATTGGCCCGCGAGCCACTTGTCGAGCCGTTCGCCGCCCGCCTCGACCACCAGGGCCAGCTCTTCCGCGCCCGCCAGCTCGTCGACCGGTTCGTCAAACAAAACTTCGGAAGTCGGGTCGACTTCCGAAGCGTGATCCCTGCGCCCTGTCACCGCTCACTCCGCATTCGGCAGCTCAACGGCCTTAGTCTGCTGCGTCTCGCTGCGCAGCAGCAGGATGGCCAGCAGGATCGATCCGACCACGATCGAGCCGTCGGCGACGTTCCACGCCGGCCACTGGTAGACCTTGTCGCCCACGGGCAGCATGAAGAGCAGGTAGTCGGTTACCAGGCCGCCCTGCGTCAGGCGGTCCACCAGGTTGCCGAGCGCGCCGCCCAGCTGCAGGCCCAGCGCCAGCCGCATCCACCAGCCCTCGCCGGCCAGGTGTCGCGAGTACACCACAATGATCCCGACCACGACCACGGCCACGACGATGAAGAGGCCCACCTGGCCGCGCAGGAGGCCGAACGCCGCGCCGGAGTTCTGGTAATGGACCAGCCGGAAATAGTCGCTCAGGCTCTCGATCGGGGCGATGTTGCCCCACAGGGGAATGCTGGACTCGATCAGGTTCTTGGTCCACTGGTCGAGCACGACCACAACGGCCGCGATGACGAAGACCCAAAGCCAACGTAGATCACGCATCAGGGGTGTGTTTCTCCTGCGGCCGCTGAGGGCCGCACAGGGCATCGAACCCGCGGCGCGATCGCGCGGCCGGGGTCAAAGATAGGCGGCGCCGACGGCCGCTCACAACTCGATCAGCCTCTGGCATGACATGCAGAGCGTCGTGGCCGGGAGGGCCTTGAGCCGTGCGAAGTCGATTTCCTCGCTGCAGCGCTCGCAGCGGCCGTAGGTCCCGTCTTCCATCCGCTGCAGTGCGTTTTCGACGTCGGCCAGCATGCGCGAGTGATTCCTGCGCAATGAGACCACTGCGGCCTGGTCAAATGCTGCGGTGGCGTCGTCCGCCATGTGGTTGCCGAGCCCAACCGTGCTCTCCTGCGCAGCATCGGCTAATCCTACCAACTGCTGCCGGAGGTTTTCTTGTTGCTCGAACAGGTAGCCCCGCAACCGTTCGATTCTCTCCGGTGTCAACATACATGCCTCACTCGTCCGGCACCTTACCGCGTGCCGTTACCCGCATTTTAGCCCCATGCGGCCCGAAAGGCAAGGAGGACGCGCGACTCGGGCTTGCCCACGTTGCGGGCAGGATCGTGCGAGACGAGTATCTTTAGGTGCCCGGCACTTGCGATCCTGCGGATCGTTAAAGTGCCGGGCACCTGGAGAACGGGCTTACGCCTTGCGCACCCCGAGGGTCACGTCTTCGCCCTCCAGCTTCACCGTCGCGGTGAACATGCCGGGCTCCGGCGCGCCCGCGGTGAGTGACACCGAGAGGGTGTCTGCCGCGATGTCCGCGCCGAAGTGCTGCCAAACCGGGTCGAGCGTCGTGCCCGCCTGCACCGTCGTGTGGATGCGGTCGCTGATCTCGAAGCCCGATTTCTTGCGCAACTCCTGGACGTTACGCACGACCTCGCGTGCGTACCCCTCCCAGCGCAGCTCGTCGGTCAGCTCAGTCGTCACCGCAACCAGGTAGCCGCCTTCCTCCGCCACGGCCAATCCTGGCTTCGGCTGCTTGCGCACCTGCACCTCATCCGGCAGCACCGCGATCGCCTCGCCGTCCACCGTCACGTCGACCGGCTGGCCGGCCTCCACCGCGGCCGCGACGGCCATCGGCTCCAGCGCCAGGAGCGCAGCCCTGATCGCGGGGAACTTGCGCCCGTGCTTCTGGCCCAGCTGCTTCGGCAGGGGGTGGATCTGCACGTCGACCAGGTCGCTGCCCGCGGCCACCGGGTGCAGCGCCTTGACGTTGAGCTCTTCCTTCACCACCTCGTCGGCCATGCGGAGGACCGCCTCTGCCTCGGCCTTGCTGGGCACGCCGACGAACGCCTCCCGGAGCGGCTGGCGCAGCTTGAGTGATGCGCTCTCCCGCGCCGCGCGGCCGAGGCCGACCACCTTCTGGGCCAGCGCCATGTCGGCCACCAGCCGGTCATCCTGGTGGAGCGGGTTCGGGTCGGGCCAGCGGCTGAGGTGCACGCTCTCGGCCGCGCCGTCCCCTGTTGCCAGGTTGCAGAAGATCTCGTCCGCGATGAACGGCGTGAACGGCGCGAGCAGGTGCGCCAGGGTGACCAGCACCTCGTACATCGTCTGGTGCGCGGCCAGGCTGAGCCGCTGGCTCTCCTCGTCCGGCTCCACGTTCCAGAAGCGCCGGCGGCTGAGCCGCACATACCAGTTGCTCAGTTCGTCGACGAACTCGCTGATCGGCCGGGTCGAGCCGATGACGTCGTAGGACTCGAGGGCCTGCGTCACGTCGGTCACAAGGCGGTGCAGCCGGGCCAACACCCACCGATCGAGCACCGATCGCTGGTCGAGCGGCACCGGCGTCGCCTTCGGATCGAAGTCATTCAGGTTCGCGTACGTCACGAAGAAGCTGTAGCTGTTCCACAGCGTCAGCATGAAGCGGCCGACGATCTCCTTCACCAGGTTCGCGCTGAAGCGCCGGGTGTTGCCGGGCGGGCTGGCCGTGTACATATACCACCGCGTCGCGTCCGCGCCGTGCAGGTCCATGACGGTCCACGGGTTGATGACGTTGCCGCGGCTCTTCGACATCTTGCCGCCGTCCTCAGCCACGATGTGGCCGAGGCAGATGACGTTCTTGAAGGCCACGCTGTCGAACAGCAGGGTGCTGACCGCGTGCAGGGTGTAGAACCAGCCGCGCGTCTGGTCGATCGCCTCGCAGATGTAATCCGCGGGGAACTGCTCCGCGAAGACCTCCTGATTCTCGAACGGATAATGCCACTGGGCCACCGGCATGGAGCCCGAGTCGAACCAGGCGTCGGCCACCTCGCGCACGCGGTGCATCTCGCCCGTGCCGCACTTGGCGCACGTCCAGGTCAGTACGTCGACCGCGGGACGGTGCAGGTCCAGCGGCTCCGTGTCGGGCTGATTCACGTCGGGCCAGCGCCCGAGCTGCTGCGCCAGGTAACGCGGGTTCATGAAGCGGCGCCCTGTCTTCTCGCCGAGCTCCGCGACCGACCCGATGCACTCCTGGTGGCCGCACTTCGGGTTGTCGCACACCCAGAACGGCAGGGGCGTGCCCCAGTAGCGCTCCCGTGCCAGGCCCCAGTCGATGTTGTTCTCCAGCCACTCGCCGAAGCGGCCGTCCCGGATATGATCCGGCACCCAGTTGATGCGCTGGTTGTTGGCCACCAGGCGATCCTTGAACGCGGTGGTCTTGATGTACCACGTGGTGCGGGCGTAGTAGAGCAGCGGCGTATCGCAGCGCCAGCAGAACGGGTAGGTGTGCTCGTAGATGCCCTGCTTGAACATCAGGCCGCGCTCGGTGAGCTCGCGCTGGATGAGCGGGTCCGCGTCCTTGACGAATATGCCGCGCCATGGCTCCACCTCCTCGGTGAAGCGGCCCTGCGCGTCGACCGTCATCAGGGTCGGCAGGCCGAACTTCCGGCCCACCTCCATGTCGTCCGCGCCGTAGGCAGGCGCGATGTGCACCAGGCCCGTGCCGTCCTCCGTGCTGACGAAGTCGCCGGGCACGACGTAGCAGTAATCCTGCAGCACGGGGAGGAATGTGTAGAGCGGCCGGTAATGCAGCCCGAGCAACTCCTTGCCCTTAACCCGGCGTAACACCTCCACGTGATCCGCGTGTCCGGCAAAAACCGTGTCCACCAGCGCCTCGGCCAGCCACAGCTGATCGTCGTCATGCTGAACCAGCACGTAGTCCACCTCTTCGCCCGCGGCGACCGCCACGTTACCGGGCAGAGTCCACGGCGTGGTGGTCCAGACGAGCAGGTAGACGCCCGGCTGATCTTTCACGGGGAACTTGACGAAGATGCTGGGGTCCTTCGTGCCCTCCTGGTAGCCCTGGGCCAGCTCGTGGCTGCTCAGCGGCGTGCCGCAGCGCGGGCAATACGGGACGACCTTATAGCCCTGGTAGATCAGGCCCCGATCCCAGTACTGCTTCAGGATCCACCACAGCGACTCCACGTAGTCGTTCGTATACGTCCGGTACGCGGTCGGCAGATCGACCCAGAAGGCCATGCGCTCCGTCAGCTTCTCCCAGTCCTCCACGTAGTCGAAGACGCTCTGGCGGCAGAGCTTGTTGAACTCGCTGACGCCGTATTCCTCGATCGCCTTCTTGCCCGAGAAGCCCAGCTTGCGCTCGATCTCCAGCTCAACCGGCAGGCCGTGGGTGTCCCAGCCGCCCTTGCGCGAGACGAAGTAGCCGCGCATCGTCTTGTAGCGCGGAAAGATGTCCTTGAAGGCGCGCGCCAGCACGTGGTGGATGCCGGGGCGGCCGTTTGCGGTCGGCGGCCCCTCGTAGAACACGTAGCGCGGGCCGTCCTTGTGCTGCTCGACGGTCTTGCTGAACACCCCGGCCTTCCGCCAGAAGCCCAGCACCCCCTGCTCCATCTCGGGCAGGTTCACCTGGGGTGAGACATCTTTGAATCTGGACATGATTCCTCCTGCGATCGCGGCCTGAATCCGCAATCTTTAATCTTCAATCTTCAATCGTAACGTCGCCACCACCGCCCGATGATCGGAGCCGGTGGGCCGGCCGAGCGTCTCAGCCGACACCGTGCGCCAATGGCGCGAATGAAAGATGTAGTCGATGCGGGTCTGCACCAGCCTGCTGGCCAGTTGCCCGAGCCGTGCATCGGTTGCGGGCCACGTGAAGCCATAGCCGCGTCCCACGGCCTTGAACGCGTCCGTCATGCGCGAGCCCATGCACCGGTACGCGTCGCTGAACTCGCCCATGTTAAAATCGCCGGCCACGATGACGGGTATGTCGCCCGACGCATCGCTCAGCGCCCGCCACTGGTCCAGGTAGCCGCACACGGCCGCGATCTGGGCCTCGCGGCCCCGGAAGCCCTCCGTAAGTTGCTCGACCAGCCCGGCCAGCGACTCGCCGCTGGCCCCGGTGGAGCGCAGGTGAATGCCCACGAACCGGATCACCCCGTGGGGCGTCGCGATGTCGGCCACCGCGGACCGCAGGCCCAGCCCCGTCTGGAGGCTGCCCAGGTCCTGCAGCGGCCAGCGGCTGTAGATGCCCACGCCGTAGTTCACCCGCGGCAGCCGCCGCAGGGTGCGATACGGGTAGACATCGCCGATCGCTGCGGCCAGTGCGGCGTCCTGGGTGGAGCTCAGCTCGGCCAGCGTAACGATGTCCGGCTGCTCCGCAGTGATGGCCGCGGCCATCGCGTCGATGTCGTCGTTGCTCACCAGCACGTTGAGCGCCATCACCCGCACGGCCGGCTGCCCCGCCTCAAGCGAGCCGCCCCTGGGCAGGAAGCGCCACCCGAAGAAGGCGAGCCACAGGATCACGGGAATCAGGGCCGCGACGAATGCGACGGGCCGCCGGACCACCAGCGCCAGCAGCAGCGCCACGGGCGCCAACAGGAACGGCAGGGTGGGAAGGCTGTTCAGGAACGCGAGCACCAGCAGCTGATCGCCCCAGATTGCGCGGGCGACGAGCCACGCACCGACGGCCAGCGCATATAACACCAGCAGTGCGGTGACCAATCGCCTCACCCGACCTCGATATAGATGCGTTTGTTAATGGCGCCCTTGGACTTGTAGTCCGTCACGCCCATCCGGCCGATCTCACGCGTGTTGGCGACGTGCGTGCCGCCGTCTGCCTGCAGGTCAAGTCCTACGATCTCCACCGTCCGCACCTCCGCGATGCCCTCGGGCAGGAGGTTGATCTTGGTGCGGATCAGGTCCGGAATCTGGAAGGCCTCTTCACGCGGCAGGATCTTGACGCGTATGTCGCGCGCGGCCGCGATCTCCTCGTTGCAGCGCGCCTCGATCTCCGACACCAGGTCGCCGTGCATGGTGGCGAACTCGAAGTCCATCCGTCCCTGCCCGGGGTCCATGTTGCCCCCGGTGACCAGCGCGCCATAGTCGCGATACACCACGCCGCACAGCACGTGCAGCGCGCTGTGCGTCTGCATCAGCTGGTAGCGCCGTGCCCAGTCCAGTTCCCCGCTCAGGCGCGCGCCTTGGCGCGGCAGCACGCCCTCGACCTTGTGCCACACGAGGCCGCCCTCTTTCTTCACCTGGGTCACCGCGAGGCTTACCTCGGGCGTCTCCGTGCCCGACAGGACGGGCAGGCGCAGGACGCCCAGGTCACAGGGCTGTCCGCCGCCGCTCGGATAGAAGGCGGTGCGGTCGAGCGCCACCCGGCTGCCCGCCTCGTCGACATCGACCACGACTGCGTCGAACTCACGCAGATAACTATCGGTCTGGTACAGCAGATCGGTCACGATTGCCTCCCATCGGCATTGATTAAACAAAAACGCCCCCGTCCCATGTGGGGACGAGAGCATCGGCTCCCGCGATACCACCCCGCTTAACGATTGAAGATTGAAGATTGAAGATTGAAGATTGGGTTCGTGGCCCGAGCTGCAATCGGAATCTTCAGCCGGCAAACGTTCACTCGTTGAGACGCTATCACGCCTCTGCGGCTGATAACGGGGCGCAAGCCCGGCGACGCCTACTGGGCACGTGAACGGCCGTTGGGGTCGCGGCTCCGGAAGGATTTTCAGCGGGTCTCGGGGATGTCCGGCTCACACTGTTCCGGGCTCGCTGGGCGCCGAGAGGGTCCGCCTACTCGTTTCCATCATGGCCTTTGACGGTTGAGTGTAGCATACGGCCCCCATGGGTGTCAAATGAAATCCGGCTTCGCCAGGAATTCCAAATGGCGCCGGCTTTTTCTGCCGCAGAGGTCACAGAGGGCGCAGAGAAATGGCAAGAGGGTGCTATTCCTCAAATGCCTCTGGGGGCTCTGCGCTCTCTGCGGCTAATAAATGACTACATTATGAATTGCTGGGCTTCGCCAGGGAAAGCATTATGTCACCTGGTATGGCACGTCGGTCACCACGATGTTCGGCAGCCGCAGCAGCCGCAGCCGCAGGATCATGGCGGTCTGGCTGTGAAGCAGGTTGTCGAACCAACCGCGCGGCACGAAGTGCGGCACGATGATCGTGATCGTGTCGTTCGGCTGGCGCTGGGACGCGATGTACTCGATGTACTCCACGATCGGCTCGAGCATCAGGCGGTACGGCGAGTCGAGGATCACCAGCCGCACGCCCTCGCCCCACTCCTCCCACTTGTGCTGCACCCGGGCGGTCTCCTCCGGATCGACAGAGATGTGCACGACAGTCACGTCGCTGGAGAGCAGCTGCGCGTAACGCAGCGCGCGCAGCGTGCCCTTGTGGACACCGCTGATCAGGAGGATGACGCGATGCCGCGTGGAGCGCATCTCCGGCTCATACTTCTGGAGCGACAGGGCCGTCGACAGGCCGCGGTAGTGGCGATGGATGCGGAAGGTCAGCCCCATGAGCAGCGGCAGCACCACCAGCACGATCCACGCGCCCTCCCTGAACTTTGTGGCCGCGAAGATCAGCGTCACCATCCCGGTCGCCACCGCGCCCACCGTGTTGAACGCCAGCTTGGCGCGCCAGCCCCGGTCGTGTGCCAGCGTCGAGCCCCGTTCTGCGACCTCCTGTCCGGGCTGGAGACGTCCGGACTTCCACCAGCGGTGCACCATGCCCGCCTGCGAGAGCGTGAACGACAGGAAGACGCCGATGGCGTAGAGCGGGATCAGCGCGGTGACGCTGGCCTGGAACGCGACGATGAAGCCGATTGACAGGAGGGTGAGCACCGTGATGCCGCGCGAGTAGACCAGCCGGCTGCCCTGGGTCGACAGCTGGCGCGGCAGGAAGCCGTCGATGGCGAGCAGTGCGGCCAGGCGGGGAAAGCCGGCGAAGGACGTGTTCGCGGCCATGACCAGGATGATCGTCGTGCCCGCCATCGTGAGCAGGTAAATGATGTCGCGGCCGCCGTCCACCGTGCGCGCGAGCTGCGAGATGACCGTCTCCTCTTCCGAGGGCACCGCGCCGATCTGCACGGCCAGGTAGGTGATCCCGATCAGCAGGAACCCCAGGATGGCGGACATCCAGACCAGGGTGATGGCGGCGTTGCGGCTGCGTGGCACTCGAAACGCCGGCACCCCGTTAGAGATGGCCTCCACGCCGGTCAGCGCGGTGGTGCCGCTGGTGAACGCGCGCAGCAGCAGGAACAACGTCAGCGGCTGCGCGAGCCCCACCATCTCCATCGGGGGCGGGTCCTGAACGACGCCCAGCGTGCCGGTGAAGTACCGGACCATCCCAATGATGAGGGTCAGGAACATCATGGCCACGAAGAAGTACGTCGGAACTGCGAAGACCATCCCCGACTCGCGCACCCCGCGCAGGTTGACCAGCATGACGAACACCGTCAGGATCACGGCGATGGGCACGCGATAGGGATAGAGCGCGGGAAACGAGGAGTTGATCTGCGCGACGCCGGAGGAGATCGACACCGCCACGGTCAATATGTAGCCGACGAGCAGCGCGGAGCCTGCAGCCGCGGCCGGCGCCGCGCCCAGGTTGTCGCGCGCCACGATGTACGCGCCGCCGCCGCCCGGATACGCGTGTATGGTCTGCACGTACGAGGCCGTCACCAGGGCCAGGAGCGCCACGATGACCAGCGACAGGGGGATGGCGTTGGTGAATGCCGCGGCGCCCGCGAGCGCCAGCACGACCAGCATCTCCTGGGTCGAGTAGGCCGTCGAGGAGAGGGCGTCGGATGCGAATACGGCCAGCCCGACCTTCTTGTTGATCGTTTCATGTGGCGCTTCGGCCGTCGCCAGGGGGTCTCCCGTGATGACGGTCAGCCACGAGCGCCGTGGTTTCTTGTCTGCCACCCTGCGCTGAACGTAGGGAGCTCTGTCGTCATGTTGCATGTGTATCGCCGTGTTGCCGCGGGATCGAACCGCCGCGCGCGAGGTGCGCGGTGGAGCCCAACTGCGGTCCCGTCGGGCCATGGCCTATCGTACCCGTCCCACAGTTCGGCGTCAAGTAGACGACGACATGCTACCAGATTCCCGGTAGGTCATTCTCGTTCATTTTCGCCAATTAAGATGATACCGGCGGGTGATGCGCCGGGCGGTGACCATTTGTATACTGCTCCTTGCTGGCCTGTGCGGACCGGCCGCGGCGGCTTGATCTGTGCTGCGTCCTTGAGCCATGGGGCATCGTGATGAATTGGAGAAACATAGGGCCGGACATCCCGGATGAGGTGCTGATCGAGCACGTTCAACGGGGAGAACTCGATGCGTACAACATTCTCGTCCTGCGCCACCAGGCGACGGCCTTCAATGTGGCCTACCGCATCCTGGGGGACACCGGCTCAGCCGCCGATGCCACCCAGGATGCATTCGTGAAGGGCTACCAGCGCGCTCACCAGTTCCGGGGAAACGGGTCATCGTTCAGGGCATGGCTGATGCGAATCGTCGCCAACACCTGCTACGACGTGCTGCGCAGCGAACGCCGGCACAATGCGAACAGCGTGTCGATCGACGAAGAGGAGGAGGCGTCCGAGTGGCACGATGCGCTCCGCGATCCGGCCGCCCGACCCGATGAACTGGTGCTGCAAAAGGAGCTCGAACAGCAGCTGCAGGCGGCCATCGGCCGGCTTCCCGCGGACCAGCGCATCATCCTCGTCCTGTCGGACATCGAAGGCTACCACTATCACGAGATCGCGGAGATGACCGGGGTGCCCATCGGCACCGTGAAATCGCGGCTGTCCCGCGCGCGCAGCCGTGTACGGGACATCATCCTGCGCGAACGCGAGGAAGCGCTGCGCCGCGCGCAGTCCACCCGTCCCCGTCAGGGGATCACGGGTGCATTGGCCGAGGTTCGCGAGCGCTGGAGCAATTCATAGCCTGCCGGCAGGCGACGCCTGTGCTGCGCCGCCTGCCGGGCGCGTCGGGCCGCTACGGGGCGCCCGCTAGCGGCTGGCACGTGGGGCAGATGAAGCTGCTCGTGCCCCCGGTCTTGATCTTGGCGATCGCGCTGCCGCAGCGCGGGCAGGGCTGGCCTTCGCGATAGCCCACCAGGATGTCGTCCATCAGGAAGCCGCCCTTCTCCCCGCGCAGGC
>JAXGQB010000028.1:0-27743 GCA_040766655.1 Anaerolineae bacterium | reverse complement strand
GACCGGTGTGTGCGCCCGGTCGGGGGCCGACACGCAGGTCGGCCCCTACGTGTGCGCCCTATTTGCGCGTTGTGGGCTTGCGCTTGGGCGCCGGTGATGCCGCATCGCTGGACGGCACGTCTCCCGGCGGCCTGACGGGGCTGGGCGACCAGGTGGTCTGGATGCCCGCGCCCGGCGCGTTCGGCGCCTTTGAGGGCCTGCGAGGCTTCACGGCCGGATCGGGTAGCATCTCCTCTTCCCGGGCTGGCCGGCTAGTGCGGGCGGTCTTTGCCCGATCCGGCTCCGCCTTTGTTGCCGGCTTGGCTGCCGGTTTCGGTGCTTTGGCGGCCGGTTTCTCCGATGGCTTTTCCACCGGCTTTGCTGCCGGCTTCGCTGTCGTGGCTCCTGCCGGCTTCTCGGCCGTGGCTTTCTCTGCAGCCTTGGGCCGCACTGCGCGAGCCGGGGCCTTCGCCGCGGGCTCGGCGGGGGCCTTGCCCGCCGGCGGCCTGGCCGGAACTTCCTCTGCCGGCATCAGGGATAACTGGCCGCTCTGTGTGATGCGGGTTGCCGCTCGTCCCGCAGGCATGTCGGGCATCACCCCCGGCCGCGGCAGGACGGCCGGCTTACCCCGCCGCGTCACCACGTCATCCTGGTCGTGTAACGCTGTGCCTGCCGGCGCGGCTGTCCTTGTCGCGGCTGCCTTCGTAGTGGCTGCAGGCTTTTTTGGCGCCGAGGCCTTAGGTGCGGCTGTCTTGGGAGTGGCATCCTTCGGCGCCGCCACTTTCGGCGCTGCCGCCTTCGTGCTGGCAGCCTTGGTGACGGTCGCCTTCGGCGCCGCCGCTTTCGTGCTGGCCGCCTTGGGTGTTGAAGCACGCGTTCGCCTCGCCGGCGCCTTCCCCTCGGCGCCCTTCTGCGGCTCCGGTGCGGAGTCGCCAGGGGGCAGCACGAGGGCCCGCTCCACCGCATCTCCCCCCTTGAGGGCCGTCACGGCCTTGCCCGTGTTGCTGCGCCGGGCCAGGGCCAGGTTCTTGCCCGAGATGGTTTTGGTCGCGCCGCTGAGCAGCGCCAGGAGCACCTTATCCGCCGGAGCGACCAGGAAGGCCGAGACGATCGGGCCTGTCCGCGCGCCGAGCCTGGCCGTCACGCCCTGGGTGCCTCGGCCCTTGGTCGGGAAATCGGCGAGGGGCGAGCGCCGCCCTGCGCCTGCCGATGCGACGAGCGCGAGGTCGCCGCTCTGCTGCCCGGCGTCCAGGGCAACGCCGCCGACGACGCGATCGTCGCCCTGCAGCTTGATGCCCGCGATGCCGCCCGCGGGCAGGCCCATCGCGCGCACCTCGTCTTCGGCGAAGCGGATCACCTGTCCCTGCGCGGTGATCAGCATGATCTCGCCGCCGCCCTTGCTCGTGCCGGCCCACGCCAGCTCGTCGCTGTCGTCCAGCTTGATGACGGTCGGATTTCCCTGGGTCGACGCGGCGAGGTCGGCCAGGTTGATGCGCTTGACCGAACCTCCGGCCGTGGCGAAAACGACGTAGCCTTCCACCGGATCGCCGTTCGGCTTGCGCGCGGTGATGGCCGCGGCGAGCTGGTCGCCCCGGCCCAGGCCCCCCAGGTCGGCATGGTGTGCGGTTCCGCCGTCCGGAAGCTGGTGCACGCCGATCCGCGTGGCCTGTCCGCGCCGGCTGAACAGGTACAGGTCACAGTGGGTGTTTGCGCCCAGCACCATCTGCGGCGCGTCGATGCCCGCGGGCAGCCGTCCCGCCGCGCGGCCCACGGCCCCGTCGGTCCCTACGGTGATCCACGCCTCTTCGTCCGGAATCACGTCCGTGACCGTCAGCGCGCCGCGCGCCTGGTCCGTGATCTGCGTGCGCCGCGCGTCGCCGTACGTCGCCTTGAGGTCGACGAGGTTCTGGCGGATCAGCGCGAGCACCTTCTTCGGCGAGCCCAGCAGCGTCTCCAGCTCGGCGATCAGCGCGACCAGGTCGCGATATTCGTCCTGGAGCTTGCGCCGCTCCAGCGCGGCCAGCCGCCGCAACTGCATGTCGAGGATGGCCTGGGCCTGGATCTCTGTGAATCCCAGCTGGCTTTTAAGACCCTGGCGTGCGATGTCGGCCGTGCGCGACCCGCGGATCAGTGCGATCACCTCGTCCAGGATGTCGAGCGCCTTGAGCAGCCCCTCCAGGATATGGGCGCGCTGTTTGGCCTTCGCGAGATCGTGCTTTGCCCGGCGGACGATCACATCCTGGCGATGTTCGATGAAATGCAGCAGCATGCGCTTCAGGCTGAGCAGCCGCGGCTCGCCGTCCACGAGCGCCAGCAGCGAGATGCCGAAGGTCTGCTGAAGCGGCGTGTGCTTGTAGAGATGGGCCAGGATCTCGCGCGGCTCGACGGTGCGCGTCATCTCGATGCACAGCCGCATGCCCGTCCGGTCCGACTCGTCGCGCAGGTCGGTGAGGCCTTCGATGCGGCCATCCCGCGCCAGCTCTGCGATGCGCTCGATGATGGTAGTCTTGTTGGCCGCGTAGGGCAGCTCCGTCACGACGATGCGGCTCCGATTGCGGCTCATCTCCTCGATGTGGGCCCGCGCTTGCACGGTGATGTGCCCGCGGCCGCTGGCGTACGCCTTGGCGATCAGGTCCTCGCGTTCGCCCTCCTCGCCCGGCGCGCCGTAGCGGAAGACGACCCCGCCGGTGGGGAAGTCGGGCCCCGGGATGAACTGCATCAGGTCCTCGATGGTGACGTCCTCGCGCTTGTCGTGGTGGTCGATCAGGTAGCAGAGCGCATCGCACACCTCGTTCAGGTTGTGTGGCGGGATGTTGGTCGACATGCCGACTGCGATGCCGCTGGAACCGTTCACCAGCAGGTTGGGCAGCGCGGCCGGCAGGACGGTCGGCTCCTTCAGCGTGCCATCGAAGTTCTCCGTCCAGTCGACCGTGTCCTTCTCGATGTCGTTGAGCATCTCCATGGCGATCTTGGCCAGCCGCGCTTCCGTGTAACGCATGGCCGCCGCGTTGTCGCCGTCGATGGACCCGAAGTTGCCCTGTCCGTCCACCAGGGGGTAGCGCAGGGAGAAGTCCTGCGCCATGCGAACCATCGCCTCGTACACGGCTGCGTCGCCGTGCGGATGATACTTGCCGAGCACCTCGCCGACGATGCGCGCGGACTTCTTGTACGGCAGATCTGGGCGCACGCCCAAGTCGTACATGGCGTAGAGAATGCGTCGGTGCACGGGCTTCAGCCCATCGCGCACGTCGGGCAGCGCGCGGGAGACGATGACGCTCATCGCGTAATCGAGATAAGACGCCTGCATCTCGGCGTCGATGTTGATCGTCCGGATCGTTCCTAATTCCATTCCGATTCCTCTACACTTCGTCCCGTATCTGTTCCCACAGCGGCCGGCTGTCCTGTGCCTGGAGCGCGCGGCGCAGATCCATGATCTCGTCGCGCAGCACGGCGGCCTTCTCGAACTCCAGGTTCTGCGCCGCAGCTTTCATCTGCTTTTCCAGGTCCTTGATCAGCCGCGCGACCTCATCCTTGGGCAGGGCGGTGGGTCCGGTGCGATACGATGGCCCGCCTTCGGCGATGGACGGCTGGATGCCCGGACGCGCGGGCGCCGCGCTGCGCTCCGAATGGATGCGCTGCGTCAGGTCGCGCACTGCTTTCACGATCGACTGTGGAATGATGTTGTGTGCCAGGTTGTGCGCTTCCTGCTTGGCGCGGCGCCGGTTCGTCTCCTCGATCGCCCGGCGCATCGAATCGGTCACCCTGTCCGCGTACAGGATCGCGGTGCCCTCGATGTGGCGGGCCGCGCGGCCGATGGTCTGAATGAGCGCCTGTTCGGAGCGCAGGAAGCCTTCTTTGTCCGCATCCAGGACCGCGACCAGGCTGACCTCGGGCAGGTCCAGGCCCTCCCGCAGGAGGTTGATTCCGACGATCACGTCGTACACGCCCAGGCGGAGATCGCGCAGGATCTCGATGCGCTCGATCGTCTGCACCTCCGAGTGCAGATAGTGCACCCGGACCCCGACCTCCTGCAGGTAATCGGCAAGGTCCTCCGCCATCCGCTTGGTCAGCGTGGTGACCAGCACGCGCTGGCTCTTCGCGACGCGCTGGCGGATCTCCTTGAGCAGGTCGTCCACCTGGCCCTTGGTCGGCCGGATCACCACCTGGGGATCGACCAGCCCGGTGGGGCGGATGATCTGTTCGACGATCTGCGCCGAGTTGCGCATCTCGTACGGTCCGGGGGTGGCCGAGGTGTAGATCACCTGGTTGATCGTCTCTTCAAACTCCTCGAATTTCAGCGGGCGGTTGTCCATGGCGGACGGCAGCCGGAAGCCGAAGTCGACCAGCACTTCCTTGCGCGATCGATCCCCGTTGTACATGCCGTGCACCTGGGGCAGGGTCATGTGCGATTCGTCCACGATGAGCAGCCAATCACTCGGGAAGTAGTCCAGCAGGGTGAACGGCCGCGAGCCCGCCGGCCGCAGCGCCAGCGGCGCGCTGTAGTTCTCGATCCCCGAGCAATAGCCGACTTCCCGCAGCATCTCGAGGTCGTATCTCGTGCGTTGCTCCAGCCGTTGCGCTTCGAGCAGCTTGTCGTCCGCGCGGAACTTCTTGAGCTGTTCTTCCAGCTCGGCATCAATGCGTTCGATCGCCTCGGTCAGCTTGTCCTGGGGGGTGATGAAGTGCTTGGCCGGGAAGACCTCGATCTCGTCCAGCTTGCGCAGCACCTCGCCCGTCAGGGGATCGATCTCAGTGATGCGATCCACCTCGTCGCCGAAGAACTCGACGCGATACGCCAGGTCCGCGTAGGCCGGCATCATCTCCAGCGTGTCGCCGCGCACGCGGAACTTGCCGCGGCGCAGCTCCAGGTCGTTGCGCTCGTAGAACATCTCGACCAGCTCGCGCAGGATCAGCTCGCGCCGGTACCGCTCGCCCACCTTGAGCTTGACCGTGACGCGTCCGTACTCCGCCGGGTCACCCAGGCCGTAGATGCACGAGACCGAGGCGACGATCAACACATCGTGGCGGCTGAGCAGCGCGGACGTGGCGGCCAGGCGCAGGCGGTCGATCTCGTCGTTGATCTGCGAGTCCTTCTCGATGTAGGTGTCGGTCCGGGGCAGATAGGCTTCCGGCTGGTAGTAGTCGTAGTAGCTGACGAAATACTCCACCGCGTTGTGGGGGAAGAATTCCTTGAACTCGCTGTAGAGCTGCGCGGCCAGCGTCTTGTTGTGCGCCAGGATCAGGGTGGGGCGGTTGACCGCCTCCACGATCGCGGCCATGACGTAGGTTTTACCGGTGCCTGTCGCGCCGAGCAGCGTTTGATGCTGGTGGCCCTCGTGCAGCCCGCGGACCAGCTTCTCAATCGCTTCCGGTTGATCTCCGGTCGGTGCAAAGTCCGAGACCAGCTTGAAATCGGGCATGAAGGCTCCCATCCAGTGTGTCATTTCCTGCTCACATCATAACGCAGGGTGCATCTTGCTGCAAAATAAAACGCGGGTCGAACGCTCGTTCGGGATGCGCCCGGCGGACGCACGGTTGACGATCGACGGGCGTCGGGCTAGAATAGGTAGGCCGGCGACGCCGGTTCGAGGCCATGCGAAAATTCACCAGGCTCGTGCCTTTATTGGTCATGTTACTCTCCCTCGTGTTGCCGGCAGCGCCCGCCGCGGGCAGCAACGTGTCGCGCACGGCGCTCGCCGGGGCCCAACAGGAAACTCAGCCGCCTGCTGCCGCGTTCGTGGCAGATGCCCAGCAGATCCTGGAGGGCATGAGCGTGGCCGACAAGGTCGGCCAGTTGTTTCTGATCTCCTTCGTGGGCCAGGACGTCACACCCGATTCGGACATCGCCACCCTGGTGCGCGATTACCGCATCGGCGGCGTCGTGCTCCTCCCTTCGAACGACAACTTCCGCACTGTGCCCGTCTCCCGCGGGCCGGCCGCTGAAATGCCCGGCGCCATTGAGGAAGAGGTCAGCACGCCGTTGCAGATCGCCGAGATGACCGAGGCGCTTCAGCGCCTGGCGCTCAGCGCGCCGAGGCCCATCACCGCGACCGTCAGCGTCACCAGCACCGAGCCGATTTCCGCGACCGCTGTCCTCACCCCCACCATGACGGTGACCGCGACCGCCGCGGCCCCGCTCAGGGATGACCGGCCCGCGGTCGAGCGGCCGGCCGCGTCGCCGGTCGCCACTGCTGCTAACCCCGAGGCGCCTCCGCCGGAGCCGTCGCCGACGCCCACGCCGGAGGATCCGAACGAGGTTCTGCCCGGCCTGCCGTTGCTGATCGGCCTGGACTGGGTCGGGGACGATCGGTCCTTCCTTTCCGGCCTGGGGGGATTCACGCCCCTGCCGAGTGCGATGGCGATCGGCGCCACCTGGTCGCCGCAGCTGGCCGAACAGGCCGGCCAGGTGATGGGCAGCGAACTGCGCGCCGCGGGCATCAACCTGCTGCTGGGCCCGCCGCTCGACGTCCTGGACACCCCCCGGCCCGGCAGCAAGGGCGACCTGAACACGCGCACGTTCGGCGGTGACCCCTTCTGGGTCGGCCAGATCGGACAGGCCTTCATCCGTGGCGTCCAGATCGGCGGCGGCGGGGTCGTGATCCCCGCGGGCAAGCATTTCCCGGGCCAGGGCGGCTCGGACCGGGGCCCCGAAGATGAGGTAGCGACGGTCCAGAAATCGGTGGAGCAGTTGCGCCAGATCGAGATCGCGCCGTTCTCCGCCGTCACCGGCTCGGGCGACTTCTCCGTCGCCGGCATCACGCCGGCGCTCCTGACGTCTCACATCCGTTACCGGGGTTTTCAGGGCAACATCCGCGAGACAACGCCGCCCATCAGCCTCGCCCCGCAGCTGCAGGACCTCATGGACCTGCCGGAGTTCGCGGCATGGCGCGCGGCCGGGGGCGTGCTGATCAGCGATGCGCTGGGGGTGCCCGCGCTGCGCCGATACTATAGCCCCACCCTGATCGAGTTCCCGCACCGCCGCGTGGCGCAGGATGCCTTCCTCGCGGGCAACGATCTGCTCTACCTCGGCCGCTTCGCGTTGACCGACAACTGGCCGGACCAGGTGAAGGCGATTCAGGAGACGGTGCTGTTCTTTCAGGAGAAGTACGGCAGCGATAGCGCGTTCGCGGCACGGGTGGATGCCGCGGTGCTCCGTATCGTGACCCTCAAGCTACGCTCGTACGGCGGCCGCTGGTTGCGCTCCGACCTGGTGCGCGATGAAGCGACCGTGGCAGCCCAGGTCGGCCAGAGCAGCAGCGTGACGCGGGCGATTGCCCGCGCCGGCCTCACGCTGATCTACCCGGGGCAGGAGCAGTTCGCGGACCGGCTGCCGGCGGCGCCGGCCGTGAACGAGAAGATCGTCATCTTCACGGATGCGCGCACGGTGCGCGAGTGTCCCGCGTGCGACCCTGTATCGCTGATCGGGCCGACGGCCCTGCAGGATATCATCCTGCAGCTATACGGGCCCGATGCGACCGGGCAGGTGGACGCGGGAAACGTCAGCAGCTTCACCTACCGGGACCTTGCGGCCAGTCTCCTTGCGCCGGAGGAGAATGCGGTCGTGGAGAGGGCCATCGACGAGGCGCGCTGGATCATCTTCGCACAGCTCGACCAGCGGCCGCAGGAGTATCCCGAGTCGATCGCGCTGAGCGACTTCCTCGCTCGCCGCTCCGACGGCCTGCGCGACAAGCGGATCGTCGTGCTCGCATTTGCGGCGCCGTACTACCTCGACACGACCGAGGTCAGCAAGCTGACGGCCTACTTCGGCGTGTATGGGCACACCGCGCCGTTCCTCGAGACCGCGGTGCGCGCGCTCTTCCGCGAGTTCACGCCGGTGGGCGCGCCGCCGGTCACGGTCACCGGCATCAACTACGAGTTGATCAACCAACTCGAGCCGGCCCCGGGCCAGGTGATCTCCCTGGCGCCCGTGGGCAGTGGCGACGTCATGACCGGCAGCATCCAGGTCGGCAGCCAGATTGCGCTTGAGACCGGCATCATCCTGGACCGCAAGGGCCATCCGGTGCCCGATGGGACGCCCGTCGAGTTCCACCTGCGCTATCCGACCGAGTCGCTGGCGCTCGCACCGCGCGTGGAGACCACGGTGGGCGGCCGGGCGCGGACCATCGTGCCGCTGGACCGGCCGGGCGAGCTGTGGATCACGGTGCAGTCCGGCGAGGCGAAGAACTCGACGCGCATCGAGCTGCGCGTGGGTGGCGACGCGCCGGGCAGCATCGCCACGGTCGTCCCGACCCCCACGCCATCGCCGACGGCCACACCCACGATCACGCCGAGCCCGACCGCCACGTGGACCGCGACGCCGGAGCCGACCGATACTCCGGTGCCCGCGCCGGAGCCGCCGCCGCCGCCCAAGCCCCGCGTCGGGATGCCGGCATTCTTTGCGGGCCTCGCCGGCACCCTGCTGTCGGGCGGGATCGTCTTCGCGAGCAGCCGTCGCGGGCGCAACGGCCTGGCCGGCGCCAGCAACCTCCGGTCCACCGTGGCCGCGCTGTGGGCCGGCGCTGCGGCGTGGGGCGCGTACGTGCTCTACGCGGTGGGCTGGCTGCCCGGCTCTACGGTCGTGCAGGCGCGGGGCTGGGCCTGGGTCGCGGGCGCGGTGACGTTCGTTGCGGGGCTGCTGACCTTGTTCTGGACGGGGCGCGAGCGCCCCGCGTGATCAGGGCAGGGGCGGGGAGAGCAGGGTGACGAGCAGCGCGGTGGCCGTCAGCCCGATGACGGTGACGAGCAGCGCCGCGTGATGGGCGACCAGCTCCCGCCACAGGCTGCGGGTGGACGCCAACACAGGGAGTTGAGAGGTGGGAGGCACCGCAACCGGTTCATCCTGGAAGAGGAGATCGCGCAGGGCGGCAACCGTCGGAGGACGATCGTCCGGATGCTGTGCGATGGCAGCCAGGATGGCCCGCTCGGTGCGGGGCGAGACCCGCGGGTTGATGTCCGTGGGCGGCATCAGGCTACCGGGCTTCAGGAAGCGCTGTTTCGCGTCCGCGGGTGGCTGGCCGGTCAGCAGGTGGTAGAGCGTGGCGCCCAGGGAATACACGTCCGAACGGACGTCCGTGTGGCCTGAGTCGCCGCCATACTGTTCGAGGGGGGTGTAGGCCACGGTGCCGCGGCCCTGCACGACGGTGACCGTGCGGCTCTCGTCCGGCTGCAGGAGCTTGACCAGGCCGAAATCGACCAGCTTGACCACGCCGCGCGGCGTCAGCTTGATGTTGGAGGGCTTGATGTCCCGGTGCAGCACCGGAGGGTCCTGCGTGTGCAGGTAGCTCAGCGCATCGCAGAGCTGCGCTGCCCAGGACAGGACATTCTCCTCCGGAACGAAGGTCTCGCGGCGCCGGGCATCGTCGACGACCTGTCGCAGATCGTGGCCCGGCACGAAGTCCATGACGAGGTACTGCCGGCCGTCCTGATCGAAGTAATCGGAGACCTTGGGCAGATTGGGATGGTCGAGGCTGGCCAGCACGCTGGCCTCGCGGGAGAACTGCTCCTGGGCCTGGTCTTCCATGCCGGAAGCGCTGACGAGGTCGGGCAGCACTTCCTTGACGGCGCAGACGCGGCCGCGCAGGCGACTGTCGGTCGCCTTGTAGACCGCTCCCATGCCGCCCTGGCCGACCAGTTCGACGATTTGGTAGCGCTCGCGCAGGATGGAGCCAATCGGTAGTGTTTGAGTCATATCGGGCAAGAAGCAACGTTTCGCACGAATCCTCTGCGATTATCCCGCAGGTGACGGCGGGTGTCAAGGACACCCGATGAAACAGGAGTGCAACGGCGCATGAACGATCGATCGATGACACGCGAATCGGCCATGTTGATCCTGCAGCGGGGCGGCGAGTCCGGCCTCACCTGGCCGCTCGGCCACCGGGTGATCACCATCGGCCGCAGCCCTGACTGTGACATCGTCCTCGATGATCGCCAGATCTCGCGGCTGCACGCGCGCGTCACCTGGCGCGGGGATCATTACGAGATCGAGGACATGGCCAGCAAGAACGGCACCCACCTGAACGGCCGCGACGTGGTGGGCGTGCAGCCCCTGCGCGACGGAGACGAGATCCAGATCGCGCTGCGCTACAAGCTGGCATTCGTCGATGCGGGCGCCACCGCGCCCCTGACGCTCGACTCGCCCGTCGAGCAGGGGCTGCGCCTCGACAGCGCGGCCAGGCAGGTGATCGTGAACGGCCGCGTGCTGGAGCCGCCGCTCTCGGCCCAGCAATACCGCCTGCTCGAGACGCTGATGGCCACCACCGGCGTGGTCGTGCGCGACGATATCGTCCGCGCGGTCTGGCCGGACGCAGTCGACGGCGGCGTCTCCGAGCAGTCGATCGATGCGCTGGTGCGCCGGCTGCGCGAACGGCTGGCCGAGGCGGACCTGGACCACCAGTACATCGTCACCATGCGGGGTCACGGCTTCCGGTTCGAGAACCGCACGAGCTGATCGATGCCCCTGCCGCTTGCGCTCTATCTGCACATCCCGTTCTGCGCGGTCCGCTGCCACTACTGCGACTTCAACACCTACGCGGGCCTCTCCTCGTACCACGAGCTCTACGCCAGCAGCCTGAGTGCGGAGATCCGCCGCGCGGGCGAGGCGCGGCAGCGGCCCGCCGTGCGCACCATCTTCCTGGGCGGCGGCACGCCGACGGTGCTGCCCGCCGCGCGCCTGGCCGAGGTGCTGGCCGCGTGCCGGGAGGCGTTCGAGGTGCTGCCCGGCGCGGAGATCACGTGCGAGGCGAACCCGGGCACGGCCGACGCGCGCCTCTTCGCGGACCTGGCCGCGGCGGGCGTGAATCGGCTGAGCATGGGCGTGCAGAGCTTCGACGACGCGGAGTTGCGCTGGCTGGGCCGCATCCACGACGCGGGCCAGGCCGAGGCCGCGTTCGAGGCCGCGCGCCGTGCGGGGTTCGCCAACATCAACCTGGACTTCATCTTCGGGCTGCCCGGCCAGGAACTCGCGACGTGGGAGCGCACGCTGGCGCGCGCGGTGGCCCTGGAGCCGGAACACCTCTCCCTCTACGGCCTCACGGTTGAGCACGGCACGCCGCTCTACAACGACGTCCGCCTGGGCCGCCAGGTCCCGCCGGACGACGACCGGGCCGCGGACTGCTACGAGCTGGCCCTCGATCGGCTGGCGCAGGCGGGCTACGAGCAGTACGAGATCTCTAACTGGCAGCGCGGGGGCCACGCGTGCCGCCACAACCTGGTGTATTGGCGCCACGAGCCCTATCTCGGGTTCGGCGCGGGCGCGCACAGCTTCGATGGTGCGCGGCGCTGGTGGAACGTGCGCCCCGTGCCGGAGTACGTGGCGCGGGTGGGGGACGGCGCGTCGCCGGTGCGCGACGGCGAGACGGTCGGAACCCGCACCGCGATGGGGGAGTTCATGATGCTCGGCCTGCGCCTGGTGGCGGAGGGGGTCGAGCCTGCGCGCTTCGAGGCGCGCTTCGGCGCGCGCGGAAGTACCTCCATCGATGCCGTCTTCGGCGAGGAGGTTGCCGGCCTCGTGCGCCGCGGCCTGCTGGAGCGCCTGCCCGACCGACTGCGCCTCACGCGTGCGGGCCGCCTGCTGGGCAACCAGGTCTTTGCCGAGTTTCTGGAGGGGAGTGACCCATGACGACCTTCGTGCCGCAGCTGAGCGCGCCGCCGGCAAGCGCCGGGCCCGCCTGCTGGTTCATCTTCCAGGGCGACCGCCTGCTGGTGCGCGCCAACGGCGACCGCGCCGCGGTACCCATTGTGGGCAGCCCGGTCGAGCTGGGCGTGTCGCCGCTGCGGTCGCTCTACCTCGGCTACCTGGAAGACGATGCGGCGCGCACCGACTGCTTCGCAGCGGAGATCGACCGGGGCGACGCGCTCCCCGACGGCATGGCCGCGGAGGGATTGCGGAACCTGTACCCGGCGCTCGACGAGGCGCCGATGCGGGTGGCCGGCCGCGCGGTGCAGCTCCTGGCGTTCGAGCGCACCACCCGGTATTGCGGCCAGTGCGGCGGCCCGATGGTCAACCAGGCGTACGAGCGCGCGCGGCGCTGTCCCGCGTGCGAGCTGGTCACCTATCCCCGCCTCTCCCCCGCGATCATCATCGCGGTGACGCGGTCCACGCCGGACGGCCTGCAGATCTTGTTGGCGCGCAACCATCGCTTCCCCGCCGGCCGTTACAGCGTGCTGGCTGGCTACGTCGAGCCGGGGGAGAGCCTGGAGGAGTGCGCGGCGCGCGAGGTGTGCGAGGAGGTGGGGATCACGATCGGCAACATCCGCTACTTCGGCAGCCAGCCGTGGCCGTTCCCGGATTCCCTGATGATCGGGTTCACCGCGGACTGTGTGCGCGGCGAGATCCGGCTGGAGGAGAGCGAGCTGGCCGAGGCGCACTGGTTCCGCGCGGACGAGCTGCCGAACATCCCGCCGTCCCACACCATCGCGCGGCAGTTGATCGACGGGTTCGTGGCCCGCGCGCAGGCAACGGGTTGAAGGTTGGCAGGTTGAAGGTCATTGAAGGTTAGGTGCCGGGCACCTGCGCGTTACGGGTTGCGGGTTGCAGGTTAGTGCGCCTATAGGTGCCGGGCACCTCCGAGGTGCCCGGCACCTGGACCCGACGCCACGCAGGTGGCCGGCCGGAGGCCCTTCAGCCGCGACCTCGGTCGCCAGGCACCCGCGCCCCGGCGCCCCTTGTCGGACTTTGCACAAATTCGTTAGATCATGCTACGATGACAATCGTAGTCCCCAATGGCATAACAACCATAGAAATCCGCTCAGATTGCTTTGCCGCTTGCACATCGGAGGTGCGCCTTGACTTCGTCCACTGCCCACCGCATCGTCAGCCTGCTCGTCCTCTTCGCCATGTTGGTCCAGCCGCTCTCGGCCATCGCCGCCATTCCGGCGGCTGAGGCAACTGATCCATCCATCCATCCAGGCCGCACGACCGGTCGATCCCCAGACCCCCGGCTTCTTGTTCCGCGCGTCCGTGACACTGGGTGGCTCGCGCACCCTGGCACGGCTGGAGAAGACTGGCGTGCTGGTCCTGGATACGTCCGGCAGCGGCGGTGCACAGACCGCCGTCGTCCTGGCCGACGGCGACCAGCTTGCGGACCTGGCGCGGCTCGGCTTCCGGCCGCACGCGGCCGATGAGCTGGGCCTGTTGGTCAGTGTGCAGGGCGCGGAGAAACGCTGGCTGGTTGAGAGCTTGCGGCCGCTGCTGGCCCAGGCGGATATGGTGGTCCAACAGCGTGCCATCGCCGAACAGCAGGCGACAGCCGATGTTGCCGGCGCGGACGATGCCGCGGCAGCCGGCGCCGCCGAGGTGGCCGACGCGCTCGCCGTGCGCGCGCTGCGAACGTCGCTGCAGGCGTTGACGCCGGAGCAGATCGCAGGCACCGCGGATTCGGTGAGCGTGGACGATGACGCAGATGGGCTGACCAACACGCAGGAGGCGTGGTGGTGCACGGATCCGCTGGATGCGGACACCGACGATGATGGCCGCCTTGACGGGGCCGAGATCCAGGCACTGAAGGATTGGCTCGGCAACAAGCGCGAGAGCGCGCCCGGCGAGACGCCGTGGCCGGCCTGGCCGATGTCGCCGACAAGCCTGACATGCCCCGACAAGGACAGCGATTCCATTCCGAACCTGGCAGAGCGCTGGGAGCTGGGGCTGAACATGGACCTGGAGTCCAGCGACCGTGACAAGTTCGACGACGGGCAGGAGCTGTTCGGCGTGACCTACTGCCCCGGTGGCGACCTGAGCTGTGGCTATGGCGATCTGCCGCGAAGTGCAGACAGTGGCTATGTCGGGGCGGTGATGCCAGGGTGGGTAAGGGCACCTGGGAAGCATCCGACAGTAGCCTCTTTCCCACGGCCTGAAATAGACATCAGTGAAACGTCCTTCACGATCCAGACTGTGACCGAGGTGACCACAGACCATGTGATTTCGTCGGGCACTGAGAAGACCTATGCGACGACGAAAACCGCAGGAACCTCCACGAGTGTTGCGAACACAACTACATGGAATGAATGGGAGGAAGTATCGACAACGGAGGAGCTATCTGCACGTTCAAGTCAGCAGACGGTGAGTGTCAGCCTGCATTTGGTGGAGTCTGAGTTCATCTACAAAGACGGACTCTATGTTCCAGCGAATGCAACGAAGCAGGTAGGACCCTCCACGATCAAGGCTGGTGGTGCTCTGAACCTTGCGGACAACATTGTGAGTGCTCTTGAATTGCCCATCAAGGTTGCACAGATAGGCAGCAAGTATGCCGAGGGAATCAACCGTCTGACCTACATTGGTTCTAGGTACTACTTCGCTCACAAGATGGGCGAGCCAGTAGTCTGGCCCACAGAATACAATCAGGAATACGATCGCTTACAGGCGGAGAGCGAATTGCAGAAGTACGGTGGGAGCGTCTCGACAGCAGCTATCGACGCATCCGACGGAAATCGCATGAGCGCATCAGATGTCAGTTATCAGCAGTTCTCCAACGGCATGACTGGCAACTTGGTCTCGCGGAATGAATTGCAGACGACGGTAGAGCGACTATTCGAGGTTGCGTTCGCCGCTTCCAGGTTCACTCCCACGCAGACGGAGACAAGTGGTAAGTCGTGGGGCGGAGCGCAGACTACCACGTCAACGCAGTATGAGGAACATGCGGTAACGAACGGAGAAGCCCTTTCGTCTGAAGAGGCCTGGGGAACGGCCACCGCCGTCGATTCAGCCCACGCTGCAGATTTCTGGTTTAGCTATAGCATCCGGAACACTGGTACCGACTACGCCATGAATGTCTCGAACGTTGTGTTCAATATCTTCATTGGGGACAAATCGGATCCCGTCTGCACATATTGGCTTGGCGCTGCAACGTGTGGAACCTCCTCGGGGAGCCTTACCTTCCCACCGCTCGAGCCTGGTGAGTCATACCCAGCAACTTCGGCGCGACTCCCTCTCACGCTTGACCAGATGAAAGCAATAGATCTGGGAGCGCCGATTCGTGTTGTGATGGAGGATTTTGGTTACGGGGCTGATGAGCAATACTACCGCGACGCTCTGACTGCTGGCGTCGCTTTGGCAATTGAGGACGGCACCGACGACGGCGACGAGGCCATCGACACCTACCTCATCCCCACCTGGGGCGAGGAGACTGTGCTGGACGTGCTGGGTCGCTACTTCCCGCATGAAACCGATGCCGACGGGATGATGACTTCGGTGTGGACGCCCGAGCAGCGCGCCGACACGCCTGCCTGGTGCATCGAGTCGGTTCGCACTGGCAACACGCTCTGGTGCAAGCACGCGCTCTCGACCTCGGACTGGTGGAACATCTACACCAGTGGCATGGGCGACGGCTCCGAAGGGTTCCAGGACACGCTCGCTGCCCCGGGCCAGACCGCGCTCTTCCGCTTCAACAAGGATACTGACCTCGATGGCTACAGCGATCGCAGCGAAGAACGCCTCGGCACGGATGCGGAGGATGCCGCATCGTTCCCCAAGCCGGAGCTCATTGCGGGGGTGCACAGCATCTCGAGCGGCAATCTGGTCACCGCCACCCTGTCGCTGCTCAACACTGGTCTGTACGATGCGTATGGTGTTGAAGCAGTGATGATCGCGCCGGACGACTCGGTCAGCATCACCAACAACACGGTGGGCGGGTCGGGCCGCGTGCGCGCACAGAAGCAGGTCATTGTGGGCAGCCGCATCCTGGCGCAAACCCCGCCGCCCGCTGCATGGACCCAGGACGGACACGCTCAGCCAGCACCGGGGGGTTACTACACCGGCAACACCGACCGCACCTACACCTTTACGGTGCAGTCCTGCGGCGTGGGCGGCTGCGACGTTGGCGCGGGGACGTGGGTCCTGCATTGGGATGACGGTGCAGGCGCCAGCGGCGATCTGCCCTTCGGCGACGGCTATGATTCGCCAGGCCTGCTGGCTGTGGGCGCATTCGGCCTCAAGCTCGGGCTGCTCTCGGGCAAGGTCTACAACGGCGACTCCTTCACGGTCAACGCGCTCACTCCGCGTGATACCTTCCAATATACCATTGCTGAGGGCCACGAGGACGACTTCACCCCGCCGATCGTGCTCGTTTCCTACAACGACCCGCAGGGCAACCACCGGTTTGTGGTGCCGCCTGCTGCCATGAGCCTGTCCCTCCCGACCGACGACCTGATGGCGTACTCCGGCCAGATGCTGCAGGATCCTGGCGTGGAGATTGTGACGTCCGGACCGTTCGCGGCCGGCGCCAACACGACCGACTTGGTGGTGAATAACCCGACCGAAACAGGGCTTACAGGAGCGCACCTGTTCCTGGAATTCATCGACCCCGAGGGCACCGTGGCCCTGGAAGTGCCGGTGACGGCCGATCTGCCCGCCGGGCCGACGGCGGTGCCGGTCAGTTGGTCCACCGATGACTTCTCACCCGCCTACTCGGCCGAGCAGGATTACATCGTCATGGCGTTCTGGACCGACTACCAGGGCAATATCCTGGACACCGCGGCGCGGCCCCTCTCGAGCTTTCAGGAAGACCCCAAGCCGGCCTTCGCCATGGCCAGCGAGGACGAAACCTGGGACTTCGGCGCCGCGCAACAGGGCACGCTTATGCAACGGCAGTTCACGCTGGCGAGCGTGGGCTACGGCGACCTGCTCACGCACTTGAGCGATGCGACAGGAATCAGCGTTGCGGGTCCCGCTTCCGAACCGCTGGTGCCCGGCGACACTGCGGCCTACACTGTCACGTTGAATACGCAGTACCTTCCCGTCGGCGCGTTCACTGAGACGCTCGAGGTGCGCACGGACGATCCGGCGAATCCGATGAAGACGATCACGATCAGCGGTGAAGTGACGCCGATGCCCGAGGACGCGCCGGGAGGAGTGACGATCCGGCCGTTAGATATGCCGGTGACCGTGTCGGGCAACCAGGGCGACTGGGTCGAGTTCACGCATACGCTCGGCCCTGACCCCGCCACGCTGCACCCGGTGAAGGTATACAGCCAGGACTATGCAACGCTGTGGGGGGTGGGGAAGTATGCGCCTGACTTTGGGCAGGGCACAGCATCCTACGATATGTTCGGTGATGGACGAGACGGCGACCTAGTCATAGCCTCTGGTGAGACAGTTCAGATCAATAGCGTCCGAACCTCGGTCTCCGGTACTGTGACCGCAGGTCAGCGTATAATCCCTGTCATGAATACGACAGGCCTCAGTGCTGGCGATGAGGTGCTGCTGCTGCAGACGCAAGGACTGACCGTGGGCAACTACGAGTTTGTCCGACTTCAAAGTGTTGGATCTGGGTCTATAGTATCTGAAAGTGACCTGCGCCATACCTATGGTGAGTTCTCAGTCGGTGATTGGAGAGGTCCGCTGGTGGGACAGTATTTCAGCAATCCCAATCTCAGTGGATCTCCGACTTACACACAGAGCGATTCGAACCTATGGTTTGTATGGGGGGATCAAGCGCCAGCAGGTCTGCCGAGCGACGGTTTCTCTATCCGATGGACAGGGCAATTCGACTTCCCCGGCAACGATTCATATACCTTTCAGGTACGTGCCAAGGATGGCGTACGTATCTACTTGGATGGGACTTTAGTTTTCGACGAATGGCACACTGTTGACGGCACTGGAAGGATGTATTCGCCTGCCCTGTCCGTGTCCGCAGGCCTCCACACCTTTGTGATCGAGTACTGTAACATTTCGGGATGGGCAGAAATGATGTTCAGCCTGTTCTCAGACTACCATTCCGCCCAAGTGGTTAGGGTGCCGAACTACCAGAATGTGCTCATTGAGAGCGACGGCACGCTCACGTCCATCCCATGGGGCGGGAGTGCAGGGGGAGTGCTGGCATTTCGCAGTCGCGGGGCAACGGTAGTTGACGGTGTGATCAGTGCTTCGGGGAAAGGTTACCGTGGCGGTGCAGCTGGTACTGGAAACGGAAACCCAGGAAGCAGCGCTGAGGGCAATCTGTTCCCTAGTTGGCGGGGACCCTACAACAACCTTAATGGTGGTGGAGGAGGTGTCAGCTATGATGCCACAGACGGAGGTGGGGGGGGGCATAGCACGGCCGGAGGCACCGGTGCAGGCAATGGTAGTAATCCCGGTGGAGCAGGGGGTACCGTTGTAGGTATCTCTGATCTGACATCACTGGTGCTTGGCGGTGGGGGAGGTGCGGGAGGATATGCCTGCTGCTGGTATGTCGGAGGGGATGGTGGAGCTGGGGGCGGAATAATCTATGTCGCCTCTAACGAACTAACGGTGAACGGATCGGTGACTGCAAACGGTCTGAATGGAGTTGCAAAGGACAGCCCTGGCAGCGGCGGAGGAGGCGCAGGCGGGACGGTATTTCTACGCGCTAGAGAGGGGACGGTCGGCGTAGGCAAAGTAACCGCTACCGGCGGAGCGGGGTATAATGGCGGTGGCAATGGTGGGCTGGGACGGATTCGAGTAGAGTACTGCGAAGATCTCGTCGGGACGACTAATCCTTCGACCACTCCCGTAAAGCTCACATGTTATGTCACTGAACAAATCGAGTCTGTCCCCTACAATCGAGCGCGCCTCACCCTTCCCGATGCAGGAATCAACACCTACCAGATGCAGTATGGGCGACGGTATGTCTTCACCGATACGCTTCAATTGATGCAATCCATCCGCATGCCCAAACAGCTCTATGCCACCTCGACCATGGATGCGCTGGTGAGCAATAGCGGCGTCTCGTCCGGCGATTTAAGCCTATCGCTGGATATCGGCGACGACGGCACGGCGGACTGGACGTTCAACGATACGACGACCTTCCCCGTCAGCTTCACGCTGTCATCCCTGGCGAACGCGCTGAACGCGTACATGGTGGAGCAGGCCGGCGCAGCGTGGGGTGCTGACATCGACGTGCCGGTAAGGATGACGATCAACCGGCAGGCGGATGTGATCCTGACCAACCTTGTGCTGACGCTTCAGTCGAACCAGCCTAGCGTTCTGACTGCCGCGGCCGTGGATCTGGGCGCGGATCGGCCGCTGGACGTAGCGGTGGAAGTGACCGGGATACATGGTATGGGGGAAGCATGGCAATATGACCATTCACTTGGGCCGGACGCCCAGAGCTTGCACCCGGTGAGAGTATATAGCCACGACTACGCGGTGCAACACGGCGTGGGTAAATACGGAACCGCGGCCAGCAACCTGACATGGTCCTATGGCGAATTCGGTGATGGCAACATGGGTGATCTGACCGTTCCTCCAGGAGATACGGTGTATACCGACGAGTGGCGAACTGCCATTAACGGGGCGTCACTTGCCGGACAGAAGGCTGTTACCGTGAACAACGCATCTGGTTTGAATGTCGGCGACGAAATACTGATCATGCAGATGCAAGGCCCTGGCGTTGGCGACTACGAGTTTGGCACGGTAGCTGGTAGCTCAAATGGAACGATCATTCTCGAGAACGATCTGATACACGGCTACGGGCCGCCGATCGGTCAGTCGTGTAATGGCGGTTTTCTCGGTGAGTACTTCAGCAACCAAACCCTGAGCGGAAGCCCAACAGTCACGAGATGTGACAGCGCCATCAACTTCAACTGGCCCGAGGGCGTCAGCCCTGCAACGGGGATTCCCGCAGATCACTTCTCGGTGCGCTGGACCGGTGATTTCTTCTTCCGCGCTGGGCAGCATGCCTTCCAGATGCTTGCCGATGACGGGGTTCGACTGTATGTAGATAATCAATTAGTTATTGATCGTTGGGTGGATCAAAGCGGGGTCCACTATGTCGGTTCCAGAATCCTTAGTGAGGGGGTGCACAGTATCAGGGTCGAGTACTACGAAAACACCGGGTCGGGAAAAGCCGAGTTGAGGTTCCAGGATAGAGCTCAGGTATTGCGTGTCCCCCACTACAAGAATGTAACCATCTTGAGCGGTGGCATCCTGACTGCGCATGGTTGGGATGGAAGCACGGGCGGCATAGTCGCCTTCAGAAGCAGCGGGACCACCACAATCGACGGGACGCTCACAGCAGACTACCTCGGATATCGCGGCAACCTGTCGATAAGCAATGCCAGCAAACTTGGTTACGTGGGTGAGGGAACAAGCGGTGAAAATCGGGTGCAGTCCTCCGCCTCATACGGAAATGCTGGCGGTGGCGGCCCTTACGCCGGCTCGGGAGAGGTGTGTTGCGAGGGCACAGGTGGAGGCGGCGGTGGAAACGGAACGGCCGGAGGACGAGGGTATAGCGACGGCGACAGTGGACGACAGCAGATCGGTGGTTATGGCGGGGGCATCTCAGGGAATCCTGAGCTGTCGAACATGACCTTTGGTGGCTCAGGTGGCGAGGCCTACGGCCACCCGAACAACGGTGGACAAACCATCATTGGCGGCCGGGCTGGTGGCGGGATCATCTACATGGCAAGCCGCGATGTCATGCTCTCTGGCGCTCTGAGATCAAGAGGGGCTGACACTAGCACAAGCACATACTATGCCAATCGGGGTGGTGCTGGTGCCGGTGGCTCTGTAATCATCAAGACCAAGACAGCTACGGTTGGCACAGCCAAGATCAGTGCGACGGGGGGCATAGCCGATCATTCCACTACCGGAGGTGACACGGCCTGGGGAGGCACCGGCGGGGATGGACGAATCCGCATCGAATACTGTGATGCCCTGAGTGGCTCAACAATCCCAGGAGCGAACGTGCAGAGTCCTCACTGCTATCTCGTCAGGCAAATTGAGACTTCACCCTATGACTCTGGCGAGCTGGTGATGCCAGAGTCAATTTCGAGCAGTACGCTCTATCAAGTCCAATACGGCAGGCGCTACACGTTCCAGTCCTCCGGCTCTGCCACGAACGTCTTGCGCATGAAGCGCCAAATGGTTTCAACTGCGACCCTGGACGCCCTGGTGAGCAACACCAGCACCGTCTCCGGCGCGCTGAACCTATCACTCGATATTGGAGCCGACGGCTCCGCCGACTGGACCCACTTGAGCGCCAGCGTGACTTTCCCGGCAACACTGGAGGCAATCAGTCTAGCCGATGCGCTCAATGATTACCTTGTCACGCGCAGCGACATCCCCTGGGGCGATCCGGTTGACGTGCCGGTGCGCGTGCAGGTGGACCGGCAGGCCGACGTGATGCTCACCAACCTGGCACTCACCCCGGTCGGCGCAAAGACGCGCTTCCTGCGACTGCCGGTCGCGGAGTACGGCGAAGCGTCGCTGGATGTCCTGCTCGGCGAAGCAGGCGACCCGCCAGGGCCGCTGGCCTTCACCGTGGATGTTGGCGCCGATGGCAGCGTCGACTACTCGTACAGCGGTGCGCCGGCGGGCTACCCGGCGGTGATCCCGGTGGGGAGCGTCGTCGTTACCGAGGCTTTCAACGCCTACCTGGCCGGCCGCACGGGCGAGGTGGATGTGCCGGTCCGCATCACGCCCAGCCCGTCGCTGTTCACGGCGTTGCACAGCTCCCGGGCCACAGCGGCCGGCGGCAGGGACCTGGTCCTGGCAGCCACTGATATCGCCTTTGGTACATCCGACCCGGTCGAGGGCGATCAGGTGACCGTGTCCGCCATGCTGCACAACGGCGGCAGCCTGGACACGGGCCGGCTCACCGCCAGCTTCTTCGCCACGTCCCCCGACTGGGGCGAGTGGTACATCGGCAGCGCGTTCGTGCCGAACGTGCCCGCGGGCGGCGCGGCGCAGGCGGAGATCGGGTGGAACACCCTCGGCTTCACGGGCGACGTGCCGGTGCGCGTGGCCATCGACCCGTACGACCGGGTGGCGGAGACGGAAGAGACGAACAACGCAGCCACGGCCAGCCTGCCGATCAAGACGCGGCCCGACCTGCGCGTGAGCGAGATCGTGCTCTCGGACGACGAGCCGATGGCCGGCGAGACGGTGAACGTCACGCTGATGCTGTGCAACGACGGGCAGACGGCCGCGGCCGGATCGCAGCTGGCACTGTATGACGGTCCCCCGGACGCGGGCGGTGCGCTCGTGGCACAGACGGTCGTGGCCGCGGATGCGAACAGCACGACTCCGATCGAGATGGCCTGGAATCCGGGCGGCCCCGGCCCACAGCGCCTGTTCGTGCGCATGGATGAGGCGCGGCAGGTCAACGAGTACGACGAAGGCAATAACGACGCCTGGCGGGATGTCTACATCGGTCTGGCCAGCCCGCTTATGATCGACAGCGGCGGCGGTGACGCATACGATCCGGCCTACACGCCCCAACTCGGCTTCGGCTATCTGGGCAGTCCGGTACTCGGCGCCTGCGATGCGAGCGCGGCGGGCACGCTGCGAAGCGACTACAGCGGCCAGCTCAGCTACCGCTTCGACCACCTGCTGCCGGGCCACTTCTACCACCTGGACCTCACCCTGTTCGAATGCGACGGCATGAACCGCCAGCAACAGGTGCGTGTCGATGACAACCTGATCAGCGACGTGATCGATCTGAGCGACCTGGCCGTGCACCGGTTCTCGTTCCGGCTGGATCCGGCCCTCTACGCGGATCGCAGCATCGTGGTCGGGATCGAGGAACTGCTCGGCAACGACGCGATCGTGTCCGAGATCAATCTCTACGACATCGACTACCGCTATGCCGATGCGGGCGCAGCCGGCGAAGCGGCCTACACGACCGCGCTCGGGTACGGCTATCTCGACGGGGTGGCGCAGGAGACGTGGGGCAAGCTGCCCTACCAGACCCGCCGCATCGACCTCAGCGACGTCGATCCCACTGACGACCCCGACAACGAGCTGCGCTACCGGTTCGACCGCCTCTCCGGGAGCAAGCGCTACCAGCTGCGCTTCAGCGTCTACCAGGGCGCAGGCACGGCCACGGTGCAGCAATCGGTCTCGGTCGACAGCGTCGATACGGGCGTGGTCCTGGAGGTGGTGGGCATCGACCGGGATGAGAAGATCGTGGATGTGCCGGTCGGCATGTACTCCGACGACGGCACGATCATCGTGCGGGTGACGCGGCTCGGGGGCGCCACGGCCGGCGCCTTCATCAGCGAGATCGCGCTCGAGGAGCTGACGCTCCTGCCCGGCCCGGACGACCAGGCCACCCAGCTCATCCCGCTGCACAGCGGAAGCCCCAACTGGATCTCCTTCAACGTCAAGCCGCCCGTCCGGCCGGCCACCGCTTGCTCCGGCGTCACCGCGACGTCAACGTTCGCTACGCTGTCTGGAGCGGCCCTGCTGGGCTCAGATCCCGTGCCGGCGGGCTCGCTGATCGAGGCCTACACGCCGGGCGGCGTGAAGACCGGCTGTGTGAAGGTCGCATACAGCGGCCAATACCCCTATCTCCGGGTGTACGGCGCGGAGGGCGCGGTCACCGGTATGCAGCCCGGCGATCCGATCATCCTGAAGATCAACGGGATCGTGGCCAACCCCACCCCGTACCCGGTCATCTGGCAGAGCAACGCACTGCTGGAGATCGACCTGGCTGCGCCCGACGTGATCCCGGTCGAGACGCTTCTGGCGCCGATCAGCGACAAGGTCGTCAAGCTGCAGTGTGGGAACGGCACCTACCTGCCCCCGCCCGCGGACCCGCGCTTCAACACCTGCACGACAGTGGAGCCGGGGCGCGGGTACCTGATCTGGGTGAGCGAGGCCGTGGATCTGACCGTCACGGGCCGGCGCGTGGCGGCGGATCTGCCGCTGCCGCTGCACGCGGGCTACAGCTGGCTGGGCTACCTGCCGACGTGCGAGCTGACGGTTCCGACGGCGCTCGCCGGGATCGCGGGCAAGTACGACATCCTGCACAACGAGACCGGCACCTACCGGCCGCCACCGGCCGACCCATTGAACAACCAGTTCAGCACCATGGCGTCCGGCCGCGGGTACATGATCCACACGACGGAGGCGGCCGCGCTGAGCTATCCGGCGGGCCTCTGTGGCGATGTAATGGTCGCGGCTGAGGCCGCCGAAGTGATGGCCCTGGCTCCCGAGAAGCAAGCGATCGTCGATGCCGCGCAGGTGAGCTGCACCGTGCAGAGCACGCCGACCTACACCGAGTACTACGGCGACGTCCGGGTGGACGGCGTCTCAGCGCCCATCGGCGCGGTGGTGGAGGCGGTCAACGGCCAGGGCGTGCAGACGGGCTGTTTCGTCGTGACCATCCCGGGCATCTACGGCTACATGCGGGTGTACGGCGCAGATCCCGACACGGGCACCCCGGGCATGGTGGCCAACGAGACGGTCACGTTCAGGGTGAACGGCGCGCCGGCCGCTGGTTCGCCCTCCCCGGTGCAGTGGACAGGCGACAAGGGCCAGCACGAAGTGGATCTCAGCGCCCAGGCGCTGCCCGCCGCGGTGGACGATCTCGGCGCGGCAGTGGATGAAGCTGGGGACATTTACCTGACCTGGATGGACGTGGGCAGCAGCGCGGATCACTACGAAGTCTGGCGGGGCCAGAGTCCGTACTTCCTGCCGGAAGTGGGCCAGGGCGAACGCATCGCGGAGAGCGTGGCGCGGCCGGCCGAGGTGGGCGGGCCTGTCTCGTTTACCGACACTGCGAGCCACCTCGGCAATCCGGACATCAACGACTACTACGTCGTGGTAGCTGTGAGCACGGGCGGCGTGAAGTCGCTGGCTTCCAACCGGGTGGGCGCGGTCGATTTCCACATGGTGCCTGGCCAGTAGCGACCTCGGTCGCCGGGCTCTCGCGCGTTAGGTGCCGGGCACTTCGAAGTGCCCGGCACCTGGACCCGACGGCCGGAGGCCCTTCAGTCGCGACCTCGGTCGCCAGGCTGTTGCGCGTTAGGTGCCGGGCACCTCCGAGGTGCCCGGCACCTGGATCCTGACGGCCCGGCGACCGGGGCCATTTGTCAGGCGCGCGCCTTTTTGGTAGGATGGCGCCATGTCTCCGAATCGCCAGGCGGCAACCGCCGCGATGGGCCATGATGCTTCGCTGTGGCAGGTCTTTACCCGTCCGGCGACGCGTGCACAAGTCAACCAGCGCAACGTCCTGATCGACGGCATCGGCGTCGGCATCACGGCCGGCGTCGGCAGCTTCCTCGCCGTCTTCCTCGTCCGCCTCGGCGCATCCAGCTTCATGGTCAGCCTGCTCACAGCCATGCCCGCACTGACGGGCATGTTCCTTTCGATCCCGGTGGGCGAATTTCTCGCGCGCAAGCGCAACGTTGTGCCCTGGTTCGCCCGCTCTCGCTTCCTGGTCCTTTCCTGCTACGTGCTGACCGGCCTGGTCCCCTTCTTCGTGACCGACGCCGCGCCCCTGGTGATCGTCGCCATCTGGGCGCTGGCGACCTTGCCCCAGACAGTGGTCTCGGTCGCGTTCACGGTGGTCATGGGGGGCGTGGCGGGACCGGGCGGGCGCTTCACCCTGATGAGCCGGCGGTGGAGCATCCTCGGCCTGACGAACGCGCTGACGGTCGTCATCGTCGGGCAACTGCTCACCTGGTTCGAGTTCCCGCTGAGCTACCAGGTCGTCTTCATCGGGTCCGCGATCGGCGCGTTCATCAGCGTGGTCTTCTCATCGAGCCTGAAGCTCCCGCCGCAGGAGGTGCCGGAGGAGCAGTCGGACCTGGTGGCGACCCTGCGCAGCCACGGCGCGGCGCTGCGCCACAGTCGGCCCTTCGTCAATTTTCTCGCTGCCCAGTTCGTCTTCCGGTGGGGCATGGCCATGGCCATCCCCCTCCTGCCCCTCTACTGGGTCAAGGAGGTGGGCGCGTCCGACGCGCAGATCGGCGTGATCAACTCGTCCGCCACCTTCCTGATGATGCTGGCTTACTTCGTGTGGACGCGCATCTCCCAACGCCGCAGCGAGCGCCTGGTGCTGCTCATCGCCGCGTTCGGCGTCAGCTTCTATCCCCTGATGACCGCACTGACGAGGACGCCCACGCTGCTGCCCCTCTGGGCCGGCATCGGTGGGTTCTTCACCGCCGGGGTCGACCTGGTGTTCTTCAACATCGTCCTGAGCACCTGTCCGCCCGACAACCAGGCTTCCTACATCGGCATCTACCAGACCACGGTGCAGATGGCCGCATTCATCGCGCCGCTGATGGGCGCCGTGCTGGCGGACGCGTTCGGCCTGGCCCCCGCGCTGATCGCTGCCACCGTCCTGCGCCTCGCGGGTGCAGCCCTCATCGCCCGGCTCGGCGTGGGCCGCGAGACATAACCTCAACTCACATCATCGCCGCGGGTCGCGGCAGGCCGCGCCGCCTACGCGCGCCGCTCCAGCACGAAGATCCCCGTGGTCGACAGCAGGTTCGTCACCTTCACGATCCGCACGCGGCGCCCGCGCGCCAGGTACGCCTGCTGCGTGATGGCGATCGCGTTCTCACGGCAGAACCGGGCGAAATCGGTGACCGTCAGCGCCTGCCAGCGCGGCTTCTCGTGCCACGCCTGCTGCAGGTCGGGCGCCTGCGGGATGCGGCCGGTGAGCAGGAGCTCCAGCCGGCAGCGCCAGTAACCCCAGTTGGGGAAGCTGACGACCGCACGGTGGCCCACCCGCAGCGCCTCCCGCAGGATCATGCCCGGATCGTCGAGGAAGGGCAGCGTCTGCGCCAGCACCACGTAGTCGAAGCTCAGTGGGGGGTAGTCGCTCAGTCCCTCCTGCAGGTCGCCCTGGCGCACGCTCAGGCCCCGGCGCACGCACGCGAGCACGCCCGCCTCGCTCAGCTCGATGCCGCGGCCCCTGGCGCCCTGGCGGTGCACCAGGTGGTCCAGCAGCGCGCCGTCGCCGCAACCGAGATCCAGCACGCGCTGCCCGTGCGGGATGAGCCCGGCAATCGCCCGAAGATCGGGTCGAAGATCGGGCCGAAGATCGGGCCGCAGTTCGTCCGTCACAGGCCGGCCTCCGATGCGACGCGGTCGACGAAGCTGCGGAGCAGGCGGGTCATCGTGTCGACCTCCAGCAGGAACGCGTCGTGGCCCCACGAGCTCTCGATGTCCAGGTAGGTCACGTCCGCGCCCGCGGCCGTGAGCGCGGTGACCAGCTCCTTGCTGTGGTAGGAGGGGTACAGCCAGTCGCTCGTGAAGCTGACCACCAGGAAGCGGACGTGTTCCGACCCTGCGAACGCGGCCGGCAGGCCATGGGGCACGCTCAGGTCGAAGTAGTCGAGCGCCTTGGTCACGTAGAGGTAGCTGTTCGCGTCGAACCGCTGGGTGAAGCTCAGCCCCTTGTACTTGAGGTAGCTCTCCACCTGGAACTCCGTTTCGAACTCGTAGCCGAAACGGGCCCGGTCCTGCAGCCGGCGGCCGAACTTGGCCTGCATCGAGCGATCGCTCAGGTAGGTGATGTGGCCGATCATGCGCGCGAGGGCCAACCCCGCGTCGGGCCGCCGGCCGTTGCCGTAATAGTCGCCGCCGAGCCAGTTTGGGTCCGCGTAGATGGCCTGCCGCCCCACCTCGCTGAACGCGATCAGCATTGGGCTGGAGCGCGCGGTGGTGGCCAGTGGAATGGCAGCCCTGGTGCGCTCAGGGTATCGGCTGGCCCACTGCAATACCTGCATGCCCCCCATCGAGCCACCGGCGACGCACAGCAGCGTGTCGATGCCGAGGTGGCCGATCAGCCGCTCCTGTGCGGCCACCATGTCGCCGATGGTGACCACGGGGAAACGCAGGCCGTACGGCGCGCCGGTCGCCGGATCGATGCTCGCGGGGCCGCTCGAGCCGTAGCACGAGCCGGGCACGTTGGCGCAGATGACGAAGAAGCGGTCGGTGTCGAACGCCTTGCCCGGCCCGATGCAGTCGCTCCACCAGCCGTCCGGGCCGCCCGCGCGTGCGCTGCCGCTGAGCGCGTGGCAGACCAGGATCGCGTTGCTGCGCGCCGCGTTCAGCTGGCCGTACGTCTCGTACGCCA